>DUNO01000011.1 GCA_012839295.1 Clostridiales bacterium | reverse complement strand
TGAGATATCCCATAGCATAAGCTAGTAAGGCCCCTGGGAGACGACCAGGTGGATAGGACAGGGGTGGAAGTGCGGCAACGCATGGAGCTGACTGTTACTAATAGGCCGAGGGCTTGACCTAAAAAGGTTATTACAGTAAGAGGGCCGCAGGGTCCATGGATGGAACATTTTCGGAGGAGAGGGGAATACCTTCCTTATCCTTTGGGGTGCATGTCACCCCGTGTGTAGTTTTAAGTCAATTATATGCAAATCTAAACTTAGGATAGTAATATTCTAAGTTTTTTTATGTGAAAAATTTTATAGAAGCGGCTTATTTTAAATCCATGTGAACACTCAAAAATTAACATATGGAAGTTAAAAAATACAAAGAAATAGAAAAAAATATGATTTAAAGGATAAATAATGAAAAAAAGACTGATATGTCTTGAAATATAAATACAAAATAAATTATTTAATATAAAAAACGGTTTAAAGCTTGACATTTATCTGTAATTGTATAGAATGGAACTAGGTTTTGTGTACGCTATTTATTTATCAGAAAATAAGTTGTTTATAAATTTATTTTCTTGTCAAAGCAGTAGACAGAATTATGAATTATAATTGTAAGGAGGTACATAATGGCAGTAGATGCAGTGTTAAAGTTTGAAGCCCGTTCAAATTCTAAGAATGAAAATAAGAGACTTATAAAAGAAGGATTTTTATTAGGCAATGTTAATTGTAGGGGGCTTGATTCGGTAGCGGTTGCTGTAAGGAAAGAGGAGTTTAGAAAAGTCTATAAAAAATATGGACGGAATTGTATATTAAAATTAGAAGGAGAAGACCAGCAGGACTTCGAGGTAATGGTAAAGGCGATCCAGACAAATCCAAAGGATTATGATTACCAGCACGTAGATTTTCAGAAGGTGCTTTTCACGGACGCTGTGAAGGCTGATGTTGCAATAAGATATACCGGGATTGAGTTCCTGCAGGCGAAAAGATTGGTTTTAAACCGTCTCTTTGACGTGATACCTGTAGTAGGCCTGCCACAGGACATACCCCATGTGATAGAATTTGATTTATCCAATGCTAAAGCTGCTGATAATATTCTTGTCGGCGACCTGGCATTTCCTGAGGGAATCACACCGGAAATGGATAAGAAGCAGTTGATCGCATCCGTGATTGAAGTTTAATATTAATATAATAGTAATTCCTAAAGATATAATGGGGCAAATAGAAATTAAAAATTCTATTGCTCCATTTTTTGTTGACAAAATAACGCCTGCGTCATAAAATTAGCAAATGGTACATAATGGGCAGGATATTATTTCACAAATGCCTGCCAGGTATACTGAAGCGAAAGGAGAGGCTTATGGGCATTATATTAGGAATTGACGTGGGGGGTTCTACAACAAAAATAGTAGCATTCCGTAATAAGGATCAGATGCTGGGAAGCCTGCAGGTAAGGGCTTCAGACCAAATCACCTCCTTATACGGTGCGATAGGGCATTTCACACATATATATAAAATATCATTAAAGGATGTCTCTAAAATCGTTATTACAGGGGTTGGCGCATCCTTTGTCAATGATGATATCTATGGGATACCGACCTTTAAGGTAGATGAATTTCAAGCTATTGGGCTTGGCGGAGCGATGCTGTCCAAGCTGGAGCAGGCTCTGGTGGTCAGCATGGGGACTGGTTCGGCTTATGTGAGGGTATTAAAGGATCAGATCACCCATATAGGAGGAAGCGGCGTTGGCGGAGGTTCTTTGCTGGGCCTCTCATCCAAATTAATTAATGAAAATGATATTGGATTAATTGCAGCCATTGCGGAAAAAGGGGATTTAACAAAGGTAGATTTAACAATCCAGGATATAAGCAGGGATCTTATACCAAAGCTTCCGCCCCTTACTACGGCTTCCAATTTCGGACATATTAAAAGTGAGGCTGCGAAGGCGGATCTGGCTCTTGGAACTATCAATATGGTCTTTCAGACCATCGGAATGCTGGCTGTATTTGCCTGTTTGGACACTCCCATCCGCGACGTGGTATTAATCGGCGCCTTAACCACCCTGCCCCAGGCTGAAACCGTTTTTGGGGAAGTCGGTAAATTATACCCCATCAATTTTATTATACCGCCTCACGCAGTATTTGCTACAGCTATTGGGGCAACAGTACCTTACCTGACAGAGTAAGGATCAGGATTTTGACGGGATTACTTCGTTTTTTTAGGCAGAAGCTCTCATTTTTATTTACAAATGCAGTAACTCCCGGAAGACATGTTGTTTTAGCATGTCTTTTTTGATGCCCGGGTGTCTATTTAGTATCGAAGGGACTACCCTATGGAAGATGGGAATCCTGGAAGGCGCCGGACAAAGGGAATGACCAGGGGGGGAGTCTTGGAGTGGGGGGAAAAATGGCAGGTTATGTAGGTTTTGCATTTTTATTAGGATCAATTTGAAAATCAGCTAAATAATTTACATAATCCTACCGATATATATATGTGTTAGATTAAAATAATAGGAATGAGGGGCAGACACTGGCCGGAGCCCGGTTTTGTGCCTTTACAAAAGGTGACTTTAACACTATAATAGATTATGATGAATTTTTGGACTATTTGTCATTTTTTCCAGAGTAATTTCAAAATAGATACTTATATGGAGGTAATTGTATGGAGATGGATTTATTCATGGGCGGGGCATCTGAGGTTGAGATTTTGGAGTTTAGGGTTGGTAAAAATCCATATGGGATTAATATCAACGATATCAAGGAGATTCTTCCTTATGACAAAGAACCAACACCTGTACCAAATTCGCATGCTTATATTGAAGGAATTATTATACCAAGGGAGGTTGTACTTCCGATCGTTAATTTAGCTGCATGTTTTGGGCTGGAGAGCGCAAATGACGATGGGAACGACATGAATATTATTGCGAATATTAATAATTTACATGTTGCATTCCATGTGGACAGTGTCAGCGGAATACATAAGGTTGCCAAGGCTGAGATAAAGGAATTGAATAAAAGACTTTCAATAAACCAGAAAAATGTGATTATAGGGGTTTTTGAAACGGAGGATAGGATGATTGAAATAGTCGACCTAAGAAAAATCATAGCTAACTTGAATTCCGATGTTAATGTTGGCTAATCAATGCCAGGTATGAATGAGGGATTTGCTTGTTAGAATTTTATTTACAATAAAGTGGACGGTGCATGGATGGCAAGATGTAAGATATGTAAAGCTAATATACCAGACGGGATAGAATATTGCGAGAACTGCCAGGATAAGAGGAGTAAGGTGTCAAATGAATCTTATCTTGACAGCTTATTAAATTCGGTTAAAATGACTACTCCAACAGCAGAAAGTATCTATAAGAAGAAAAGTGTTGCAAATTCGTCAGGTGGAAATCGAAGCAGCCTGCAGCTTGTCCAAGACAACTTGGATGACATGAATGATATGGAAAAGTTACATAGCCCTGGGATCGCTGCTGAGGGTCAATCGGCAGACGATTGGCAGGACTATATGTCGTATCCCATAGATTTAAGTGACCTGGAGGATTTTGATAATTATGACCTGGGTGATGATTTAAGGGATTTAGGGATGGAAACTGTAATCAGTGATGAGGAATTATTCGGAGAGGATATTTCCCAGCTTTTGTATGACCATGAGAAAGCGCCGGCGAAGGAGCCCGGGGCGGGCGGAACCGGGAATACGGCAAAAGCCACTGGGACAGCGTCGGAAGCAATGATTGAGCCTGAGATAATGCCGGAGACATTGGCTGGTATAGCTTCTGAGGAACAGGCATTTGGCAGCAGCCAGGCACCGGAGGAGAAAGCTCAGGAAGAAGGCCTTGGGGATCAGGGGCTTCAAGATAATCTGGCAGACCTGCTGTCGGGTGCGTTTAATGATGGAGCAGCTGATAAGGAGGCGGATCCGCAGTCAGAGGAGAATCAGCTTCTGGAGGAGCTTCCCGAATTGGAAGAGGAGGATTTTGACCCGGATTTAAATGCTTTATTGGATAGTCTTAATACGGTTCCGGATGATTACCGTGTGGATCTGGAAGGTCTGGATGAACTGGAAGGACAAGCTGGGGACAAGGGGCTAAACTCCCAAGAGTTAAAGTCCCAGGAGCCAGGAAACCCGGAATTAGAGCTTCAGGATGCCGTTTCGGGGGTATCGGAAGACACGGATCAAACCGAAGCAGACGAGGATGATTTCTTAAGTCTTCTGGGTCAGATAGCTTCGGATGACCCGGTATCGGAGGATGTGAGGGCAATTAATGACCTGCTGCAGGGTAAAGCAGTGGAACCACCAAAGGATAGCGGACCCAGCGATGTAGGAGAAGTGTTTTCTGACGCTTTAAAAGGAATATCTTCCTTAACGGACCTTGAAATGCAGGAAGAGGAGATCCTGAGTAAGGTACCGGATAAAAAAGGGAAGAAAGCAAAAAAGGAAAAGAAACAGAAAAAGGATGGGGCGGCAGATGGTGAAAAGCCGAAGAAAAATCTTCTGCAGCTTTTGTTTGGCAATGTAAAAAAGAGTAAGGAACCAAAGAAGGCTGGCGCATTGGAAACGGAAGCGGACAAGGCGGATGAATTAGCGGCAGCCCCTCCCAAGAAAGGCAAAGCAAAGGGGAAGGCAGGCGAAGAGCCAGAAGAGGCCGGAGCCGGTAAAAAACCGAAAAAAAGTAAAAAGGGAGCTGCGGAGGGAGAAGAAGAGAGCGGCAAAGGGAAAGCTGCTAAACGTAAAAAAGAGAAAAAAGAAAAGAAAAACAGAGAAATCATCCAGGTAATCGATGACATCGAAGAGGATGAGGGAAGGATCAACCGTTTAGGTGCCACCATCGTATTTATCTTCTTCGGATTGCTGGCGACGTTAATAATAGTGGGAACCAATGCGGTTTCCTATACTCTGAGCATAGAGAAAGCGACCAATTATTTTGATGGGCAGAAGTATACGGATGCTTATAATGAGGTATACGGTATGGAGATCAAGGATGAGGATATTGCCATATACGATAAAATCATGACGGTTATGTTTGTTAATAAGCAGCTGAACTCTTATAATAGTTTTTATTCCATAGGAGAATATCCGCAGGCGCTAGATTCCTTGTTAAAGGGCCTGAAAAGATATGACAAGTACATAGAGCTTGCTACACTGTTAGGGATTGAAAGTGATTTAAAATATGTCAGGGAGCAGATACTGGCGGAATTAAAGAATGAATTCAAGCTTTCGGAAAAGCAGGCAATGGAAATTATCTCCTATGATAATATGAAGCAATATAGTTTAGCAGTGTATGATGTCGTAGATAATAATATAAATAACTGATACATTTAACAGGAATATTTGACTTGGCATTAGACCGGTAAAGCAAAGGAGAGGACAAAATACCCTCAGACTTGCCCTGCTTGGACCGGTCTATATAAAAGGGTTTTCAGTTAAGGAAAGGCACGGGCATAAGAATGATAGCTATAATTGATTATGATGCTGGTAATTTGAAAAGCGTGGAGAAGGCTCTCGCTTACCTGGGAGAAGAGGCTGTTGTAACAAGGGACAGGGAAAGTCTTTTAAAGGCGGATAGGGTGATACTGCCCGGGGTTGGCAATTTCGGTGACGCAATGGAGAAGCTGCAGCATTATCAATTGGTGGATGTGATTAAGGAAATTGCAAAAAGCGGCACGCCGTTGCTTGGGATATGTTTAGGGCTGCAGCTGCTGTTTGAACGCAGTGATGAGTGTGACGGTGTGGACGGCTTATCCATACTGGAGGGGGAGATTCTCCGTATTCCGGACTGTGAAGGGCTAAAGATCCCCCACATGGGCTGGAACTCCTTGGCCATTAGCCCGGAATCCAGATTATTCAAAGGGATCCCGGACGGATCCTATGTTTATTTCGTGCATTCCTATTATTTAAAAGCGAAGCATGAGGCCGATGTGGCTGCATCTACCTTCTATAGTACTTTGATACATGCTGCGGTGGAAAAAGGCAATATATTTGCCTGCCAGTTCCATCCCGAAAAAAGCGGGGATGTGGGTCTTGCAATACTAAAGAATTTTGCGGCATTATAAAGGTAGGGATCGTTGTTTGAATTGATAGGAGAGATGGCATGTATACAAAGAGAATTATTCCATGTTTGGATGTGCATAATGGCAGGGTAGTAAAGGGAATTAATTTTGTTAATTTAAGGGATGCAGGTGACCCGGTAGAGGTGGGGGCGGCTTATGACAAGGCGGGAGCTGATGAGCTGGTTTTCCTCGATATTACGGCTTCCTCGGATGCAAGGACGATTAAAATCGATATGGTCCGCAGAGTGGCTGAGACCGTATTCATTCCCTTTACCGTTGGCGGAGGCATCCGTACCGTAGATGATTTTAAGATGATCCTCCGGGAAGGCGCAGATAAGATTGCCGTAAATACGGCAGCAATTTTAAATCCCAGCCTTATAAGCGAAGCGGCGGATAAATTCGGAAGCCAGTGTGTGGTGCTGGCGATTGATGCAAAACGGAGGCCCGATGGCAACGGCTGGAATATCTATAAAAATGGTGGGCGCGTCGATATGGGTATCGATGCCGTGGAATGGGCAATGAAGGCCTGTGAGCTTGGCGCCGGTGAAATTTTGCTTACCAGCATGGACAAGGATGGTACTAAGGATGGTTATGACCTTGAGCTGACGAGAACCATTTCTGAAAATGTGCCTGTACCCGTGATTGCTTCCGGTGGTGCGGGGAATATGGAGCATTTTTATGATGCCCTGACAGAGGGAAAGGCAGATGCGGCCCTGGCGGCATCCTTATTCCACTACAAGGAGCTGGAGGTTCTGGAGCTTAAGCGCTATCTGCATGAAAAGGGAGTTAGTGTCAGATTGTAATTATAGATTGAGGTTATGAGGAAAGGGGAAATAGCTTTGGGAGCGATTAGTAATGATTGGCTGGACGCGGTTGGCAAGGAGTTCCGGATGCCTTATTATTCACAGCTATATCAATTTGTAAAGTCAGAATATACGCATTATACCATCTATCCCAACGCGGATGATATTTTTAATGCGTTCCATTTAACACCCTTAAGCCAGGTCAAGGTTGTTGTGCTGGGGCAGGATCCCTATCATAATGAAGGACAGGCCCATGGCTTATGTTTTTCCGTAAAACCGGATGTGGAGATCCCTCCATCCCTGGTCAATATCTACCAGGAGCTTCAGGATGACCTGGGATGCTATATACCGAATAACGGGTATTTGGAAAAATGGGCGAAGCAGGGTGTCCTGCTTTTGAACACGGTTTTGACTGTCCGGGCACATCAAGCCAATTCCCATCAGGGAAAGGGCTGGGAGCTCTTTACGGACGCGGTCATCCAGGCCGTGAATGCCCAGGACCGTCCGATTGTATTCTTATTATGGGGCAGGCCTGCCCAGCAAAAGAAAGCAATGCTGAATAACCCGAAACATTTGATCTTGGAGGCTCCCCACCCGAGCCCCCTGTCTGCCTACCGTGGCTTTTTCGGCTGCAGGCATTTTAGCAGGACAAATGAATTTTTGCAGCAAAATGGGATATCCCCGATTGACTGGCAGATTGAGAATAAATAATATAGGCTGTATTATGGCAGCTCCTTGGGATTGCAATATGCTTTCCGGCGGGGGCTGTTTTTTTGTTTTCAATTTTTGGGATGTAATCCGGAAACCGAATGTAATTTCAGAATCTAGGCATAATAACCATAAATATTAGTTTTGTATAAATAGGTTCGGTTTGGATCATTACAATAACATGAACATGAATAATCTGTTTGGAGGAAATGAGGATGAAGCAGCATGAGAAAGGCTTATCCGCCTGGCAATTGACGATGATGGCCATGGGCTCTGTGGTCGGGGGTTCCTTTTTTCTGGGCTCCGCCGTCGCAATACAGGCGGCTGGACCGGCAATTGTTATATCCTATATATTAGGAGGTATTTTAATTTATTTTATTCTTTTCGCATTATCGGAAATGATTGTGGCAAATCCGGCTTCCGGTTCTTTTTATACCTTTACGGCAAATGTTTTTGGACCCGGTGCGGGCTTTGTCATCGGATGGGTATATTGGACCGGCATGGTGCTGGCGATGTCCAGTGAAGCAATAGCCGCATCCATCCTGATCAAGGAATGGTATCCGGGCATATCGGTACCCATATCAGGCTGTGTCATTATAATTGCAACGACGCTGCTAAACCTCCTGGGAGCAAGTAAGCTAAGTAAGCTGGAATCAAGCCTGGCTATTGTAAAGGTATTTGCAGTGGTGGCATTTATTGTGCTGGCCCTGTTGTTGATTACCGGAGCCATCAGGGGCGTGGGTGCCATCGGGATCGGTGAACTGGCAAGGGAGCCCCTGCTGCCCGGCGGTATCAGGAGTATTGCAGGCAGCATGCTGATCGTTGTATTTGCCTATGCCGGCTTTGAGATTATCGGGATGGCCTCTTCAGAAGCAAAGGATCCCCATAGGACTATACCGAGGGCAATCCTCTATACGGTTGTAGCCCTGGTAGGCCTGTATGTGCTGTCCGCCATTGCCCTGCTGCCCCTGATACCGACAGGAGCATTGAGGGAGGATGTCAGCCCGATGGTTGCAGCTTTAACGCGCTGGGGAATGTCCTGGGCAGGCATTGCAATTAATTTTATCCTGGTTACGGCCATCCTTTCCACCATGCTGGCCGCCATGTTTGGTCTGGGAAGGATGATACGCACCCTTGCAGATGAGGAGCATGCGCCAAAATGGTTAAAGGAATCAACGGACGTACCTTACCGGGGCATCCTGTTCTCCGGGCTTGCCATGCTGCTCGCCCTGGGAGCCGGGCAATTTTTCCCAAGCGTATATCTGTTCTTAATCAGCTCCGGCGGCTTTGCCACATTGCTGACCTATGGGGTAATTATGGCTACCCACATCCGTTTCCGCAAATGCAACGGCTGTCCGCCGGAAGGAAAATGCCAAATGCCTGGCTTTCCCTTCACCTCCTGGATCGCCTTAATCAGTATTATCATCATAATCGCCAGCATGCCCTTTATCTCCGGGCAGACCTCGGGATTAATTGCCGGTATAGGGATGACGGCAGCCTTTTCCCTAATCTACCTGATTATGAAATGGTCCAGGAAAGCAAAGCCGGACAAGGGTCAGAAGTCCCTTAACAGAAAAGAGCTTAAGGCCCAGTTCGCACACGAATTCTCAGAAGAAATAAGCAGGGACGGAAAAATAGAGACAAATTATGAAAAGAAACCGGAAACAGTAATAACAGGCACAAAAGAAGCTGGTGACTGTCCCTGCAAGGATGAGGATGATAGCAGGCAGAACAACTATGACTAGAAACCCGAAGAAACAAAACACCAAGAAAAGCTCCCGTAACACATCATAAATAATCTTCCTTATAACATCTCTTTAAAAATAATAACAGGCAGAGGGTGCTACAAAAAGAAAACACCCTCTTCTTGTTATTGTTTTAAAATAAAATTCTATATTAATGCTGGAAGTGTACTCACACCCCCCGCAAAGACCAAACCCAATAGCATAATCCAGCCTTATTCCCAACCCAGATCCAGCCCCATTCATACCCTATTCATACTGCAGCTCACCCTGAGCACTTTCCATATGCACCTTTTCGGCAGGTACCTCATTCTTATCCATATTCTTCACCGCAGTAGCCAGCATAAGCTTAATCCGGTTTAATTGGTTAACCTCACTGGCACCCGGATCATAGTCAACAGCCACGATGTTAGCTTCCGGATATTGCCTGCGTATTTCCTTGATAACGCCCTTGCCTACGATATGGTTCGGCAGGCAGGCAAAAGGCTGGGTACAAACAATGTTTTTAACACCGGAGTGGATCAGCTCCAGCATCTCACCGGTCAGGAACCAACCCTCACCGGTCTGGTTGCCGGTAGAGACCACGGTCTCAGCATAATCAGCCAAGGTTTTAATCGGTACAGGAGGGGTAAAACGCCTGCTGTTTTCGAAGGCCTTCGTTGAGGTCGAACGGAGCCTTTCCAATGCCCAGATTACTGTATTTCCAATGTATGCGGAGGTTTTCTTCTTTCCAAGGTATCTGGCCTTAAAGTTATTGTTATAGGAGCTGTACATGAAGAAATCGAGTAAATCAGGCATTACGGCCTCAGCTCCTTCTGCTTCCAGAAGCTCTACCAGGTAATTGTTGGCGGAAGGAAGGAACTTAACAAGGATTTCCCCAACAATGCCTACCCTGGGCTTTTTCACGGTTTCATCCAGTAAGAGGGTATCAAAATCCTGGATGATTCCCCGGAGGTTCTTTTTATATTCGCCCCATTTTGCACCGTTTTCAAGGCTCTTGATACAGATATCCCTCCATTTATGGTGAAGGGCATTGGCGGAGCCGGGGATTTTTTCATAGGGCCGGGTCCGGTACAATACACGCATGAAGACATCACCGTAAACCAAGGCCTGCATTGCCGTAATCAGCAGCTGGGGCGTAATCTTAAGACCCGGGTTTTTCTCAAGGCCTGAGGCGCTTAAGGAGACTACAGGAATCTGTGACATACCGGCTTTTTCCAAAGCCCTCCGGATGAAGCCGATATAGTTGGTGGCACGGCAGCCCCCGCCGGTCTGGGTAATCATGACAGCCACTTTGTTTAAATCATATTTTCCCGAGAGCAGAGCGTCCATGATCTGGCCTACTACCATTAGGGATGGATAGCAGGCATCGTTATTTACATATTGCAGACCAACATCCACGGCCTGACGGTTGTCATTTGGCAGTACCTCAACCTTGTAGCCGCCGCTTCTGAGTGCAGGCTCCAATAGGTCAAAATGGATCGGAGACATCTGCGGGGCAAGAATCGTATAGGTTTCCCTCATTTCTTCCGTAAATATTACCCGGTTGTGGGCGGAGGAAACTACATTCGCCTTAAGGTGCTTGGTCTCACGTTCACGGACAGCAGACAGGAGCGAACGGATACGGATCCTTGCTGCACCCAGGTTATTTACTTCATCTATCTTCAATACAGTATAGATTTTACCCGATTTTGAGAGTATATCGTTGACCTGGTCCGTGGTTACCGCATCCAGGCCGCAGCCAAAGGAGTTTAATTGGATGAGCTCCAGGTTCGGCTGGGTGCGGACGTAGGAGGCCGCAGCATATAGCCTGGAGTGGTACATCCATTGATCCACTACAATGGTAGGGCGGTCGATTTCGCCGAGGTGGGAGATAGCATCCTCTGTAAGGACGGCTACACCATAGGAGTTGATTAGCTCCGGTATACCATGATGGATCTCGGGATCCACATGGTAGGGACGGCCTGCCAGTACAATGCCCTTTCTGCCGGAAGCTTGCAGATAGGCAATGGTCTCCTCGCCTTTTTTGCACATATCCTCCCTTGCAACAGACAGCTCTGCCCAAGCCGCAGTGACGGCGGACCTTACTTCCTTTTCAGAGATACCGGGCTTGCAGGCGAACAATTCCACCAGGCGGTTGCCGGCAATTTCAATATTTTCAAAGGACAGGAAGGGGCTTTCAAAGAGGATGGAAGAATCCTTAAGCTCCTCGACATTGTTCTTAATATTCTCAGGATAGGAGGTTACAATGGGGCAGTTGTAATGGTTGTTGGCGCCGGGGATCTCCTTTCGCTCATAGGGGATGCTGGGATAGAAGATATAGCGGACCCCCTGGTCAATTAACCATTTCACATGCCCGTGTACCAGTTTTGCCGGATAGCATTCGGATTCACTGGGAATGGATTCGATTCCCAGCTCATAGATCTTCCGGCTGGAGGTTGGCGACAGCACTACCCGGTAGCCCAGCTTGGTAAAGAAGGTGTGCCAGAAGGGGTAATTCTCGTACATGTTCAGTACCCTGGGGATCCCAACGACGCCGCGCACAGCCTCTGCCTCCGGCAGCGGCTCATATGCAAAATAGCGGTTCAGCTTATATTCAAAAAGGTTGGGGATATTATCAACATTCTTTTCCTTGCCCAGTCCCCGCTCACAGCGGTTTCCGGAGATGAACTGCCTTCCCCCGGTGAATTTATTAATGGTGAGCAGGCAGCTGTTGGTACAGCGCTTGCAGCGCGCCAGTGCGGTTTCAAATTTCAGCTCATTAATGGCATCAATGGAAAGCATGGAGGTAGCTTCACCTTCATAGTGCTCCCGTGCAATCAAAGCCGCTCCGAAGGCGCCCATAATGCCCGCAATATCAGGCCGTACGGCTTCGCAGCCGGAGATGGTCTCAAAGCTCCGAAGAACCGCATCATTATAAAAAGTCCCGCCCTGGACAACCATCTTTTTACCAAGATCCCGGGGATTGGTAATTTTAATTACCTTATATAATGCATTTTTAATAACGGAATAAGCCAGGCCGGCGGAGATATCCGCAACGGTAGCCCCTTCCTTCTGGGCCTGCTTTACCTTTGAATTCATGAATACGGTACAACGGGTTCCCAGGTCAATAGGATTTTCGGCATACAGGGCAACCTTGGCGAAATCCTGGACTTCATAATTTAAGGATTTTGCAAAGGTTTCGATAAAGGAGCCGCAGCCGGAGGAGCAGGCTTCATTTAACAGGACATTATCAACAGATTCATTCTTGATCTTAATACATTTCATGTCCTGTCCGCCGATATCCAGGATGCAGTCCACCTCAGGCTCGAAAAAGGCGGCAGCATGATAGTGGGCCACAGTTTCTACCTCGCCTTCATCAAGCATTAATGCGGCCTTGATCAGGGCTTCCCCGTAACCGGTGGAGCAGGAGCGCACGATCCTGGCGTTTTCCGGCAGGAGGTCGTAGATTTCCTTGACCGCCCGTATGGTGGTTTTAAGGGGGCTGCCGTTATTATTGCTGTAGAAGGAGTATAATAGGGAGCCGTCCTCGCCCACCAGGGCCACCTTAGTGGTGGTGGAGCCGGCATCAATGCCCAGGAAGCAGTTTCCTTCATAAGTATTTAAATCGCCTTTTTTGACCGTATGTACAGAATGCTTGTCTATAAAGGCCTGGTAATCATCTTCGCTTGTAAATAGGGGCTGCAGCCGGTTTACTTCAAAGTCCATTTTGATTCCATGGGACAGCTTCTCATATAAGCCGGATAAGTCAGCCTGGGAGTCCTGCTTTGCGTTCATTGCCGCACCCAAGGCAGCGAACAGATGGGAATGCTCGGGGGCAATGACCTGGTCCTCCTTTAAATTCAGGGTACGGATAAAAGCGTTTTTTAATTCCCCAAGGAAATGTAAGGGGCCGCCCAGAAAGGCCACATTGCCGCGGATGGGCTTTCCACAGGCCAGGCCGCTGATCGTCTGGTTGACAACAGCCTGGAAGATGGAAGCGGAAAGATCCGGCTTTGTGGCACCCTCATTAATTAAGGGCTGGATATCCGATTTTGCAAATACACCGCAGCGTGCAGCAATGGGATAGATGGCCTGATAGCTTTTGGCATATTCGTTAAGGCCCGAAGCATCTGTCTTTAGGAGGCTTGCCATCTGGTCAATAAAGGAGCCTGTACCTCCGGCACAGATTCCGTTCATACGCTGTTCGATTCCATTGGAAAAATAAATAATCTTCGCATCCTCACCGCCCAGCTCGATGGCTACATCGGTATGTGGAGCATAGTCCTGCAGGGAGGTCGATACTGCGACTACCTCCTGGACAAAGGGGATGTCAAGGTGCTTTGAGATGGTTAAGCCGCCTGAACCTGTGATGACAGGCGATACGGCAACATCCCCGAGCTTTTCCTGGGCCTTTTTAATTAAGCTGGCCAGGGTCTCCTGTATATTGGCAAAGTGACGCTCATAATCGGAAAAAAGCAGCGTTCCGTCATTATTGATAATCACTATTTTAACGGTGGTGGAACCAATATCTATACCGAGGCTATAGATCTTCTTCATTCTAAATCACTCCCTGTTTACTACATATAAAGATAAAAGTCAACTTTCTTTATTATACGCCAACAAATTCTTAAGTTCAACACATTAATTTTTGGTTGGGATTATATGGAAATAAAAATACCCTTAAGTAAATTTATATGCCATATTAGGAAAAAATGCAACAAAAAATGCAAAAAATAATGTGCCGCCCCTTAAAACATTTATTGGCCATACTCCGCATAAGAAAATTTTCTTAGGAAATTATAAATATTATTAATTTTTGTTTTATTTGACAAAGGTAGGATAAAAACTTATAATAAGTTCAGGTTAAAAAGAAACCTGCTACTGAATTAAGATGAATTCCCTCGGAAATTCATCTTTTTCACTGCACCCGACGGGGGGCATGTTCCCGGAAGAATATAAAAAATAGAATGGGCTATTAAATTGCCCATTGTTTTACAAATTTTAGGAAAAAAGGATGTGGTATGGATGGAAGCCGGCCCTGGTAGTAGTCAGAATCCAATACGAAAACAAAATTTAATAGGGACTGCTATGAGTAGTAGAGGATATGTTAAGGGCACAGCCGGCCAAAATCCGGTTCGCTAGGTCTGGGTGCTGTTTTCCTGTATATACTTCGGGAGGAATATATACCCGGAGGGTGTACCTGCTCATAGGCAGTGGAAGGAGCATTTATGATTGATATTTTTAGAACGGCAGAAGGTTCATTGCAGAGAATGACCGGAATTACGGAAGGATGCTGGGTTGCGATGACCGCTCCCTCTGCAACGGAGTTAATGGAAATTGCTGAAGCAACAGGAATTGACGTGGATCATCTTAGGGCCCCTTTGGATGAGGAAGAACGGGCCAGAATTGAGGTTGAGGATAATTATACCTTGATCATAGTAGATATTCCCGCACTCGAGAGAAGAAATGATAAGGACCGCTATGTTACAATTCCACTTGGAATCATCGTAGCTGATAATTACATGATTACAGTATGCCTGGAGGAGACGCCGGTACTAAAATGCTTTATTGATGGCCGTGTCAGAGATTTCTATACTTATAAGAAGACCAGGTTTATCATCCAGATTCTTTACCGGAATGCTTCAACATTCCTTCAGGATCTGCGTACGATTGACCGGAAAAGTGAAGAAATTGAACGTAAGCTTCATATTTCAACACAGAATCGTGAGCTGATTGATTTATTGGAATTGGAAAAAAGCTTGGTATATTTCACAACCTCACTACGCTCCAATGAAGTTGTATTTGAAAAAATGTTAAAGCTGGAGAATATCAAACACTATCCGGAGGATGAGGATCTATTGGAAGATCTGATTATTGAGAATAAGCAGGCCATTGAGATGGCGAATATTTATAGCGGTATTTTGAGTGGAACGATGGATGCATTTGCTTCAATTATATCAAATAATCAGAATATTGTTATGAAGTTTTTAGCCGCTATTACGATTGTTCTTTCCATACCCACGATGATTGCTAGCTTTTACGGAATGAATTTTTCGCACATTCCCGGACAGGATAATCCCTATGCGTTTATTATAGCAGTATGTGCCGCACTGGTTATTGCTGCTATTACCGTGCTTATTTTCAGGAAGAAAAAGGTATTCTAGTTGTATTTGAAAGGTACAGGTGTTGACGTGAATTTGATAAATAAAATGGAAAGAAAATTTGGGAGGTACGCGATCCCGAACCTGATGAAATATATTGTGGGCATATTTTGCCTGGGTCTGATCCTTGGTACCTTTATGCCGGATGTATTGGTCACGTATCTTTCCCTGGATTTTGGGAAGGTGTTACAGGGACAGGTCTGGAGGCTGGTTACCTTCATCATACCCTATAGTGACATCCGTAATATCATCTTTTTTGCCATATCAACCTATTTTTATTATATGATCGGCAATTCCCTGGAGCAGAATTGGGGAGCCTTCCGGTTAAACCTGTATTTCTTTTCAGGAGTGATACTAAACATTATAGGCTACCTGATTATTTACCTGGTTACGGGGATCAGCTTTCCTGCCTTTGATTCCATGGGCTTGATCTGCAGCACTATGTTTTTTGCCTTTGCTGCGCTGTATCCGAACGTACAGTTTTATATCTACTTCCTGATTCCCGTCAAGGCGAAATATATGGCGGTCCTGGAGGGTATTATTTACCTCTATTACATTTACAATTACATTTCAAAGGGCGCTGCAATATTAATCATTCCTCTGGTATTAACCTTTGGCAATTTCCTTCTGTTCTTCTTCGGAACCAGGAATTACCGCAGGATTTCCCCAAGCGAAATCAAGCGTAAGGCGGATTACCGCAGGCAGATGCAGGATCCCAGGAACCATGGGACGGTTACGCAGTTTCGCGGGAAGAATGTAATAACGAGGCATAAATGTGCAGTCTGCGGAAGGACGGAGCTGGACGGTGACAATTTGGAGTTCCGCTTCTGTTCCAAATGTGACGGCAATTATGAATATTGCATGGATCATCTGTTTACCCATGAGCATGTGACGAAAAAGTAAATGGGTCTATTGCCGGCTGAGTTCGGCTGGAGAATTAAATAATTGGAAAACCGAGGTGCTTATTATATTTATAATAGGCACTTCTTAATACCTGGAATTTTAGGGAATGCCCGTGGCGGTAAAATCATAGGAAATATGTAATATATGTCTAGTGCCTGGAGTGGTTTGCTGTTATAATAAGTAGTATAAGAACGAAGAAGAAATGATTATATAGAATGACTTTAATGAGAAGTCAAGAGGTAACTTCTCATAATTTACATGGAGAAGAACAGGATGGTATAAACAATGAATAAAAACACGAAACGTATTTGTAAGGATATCCAGCAGGGGAAGCAATTAGAGGCGGCAATTCCCCAGCTATTTAACCAGCTCTCAGACCAGTACCTTGCTTATGCAAAGGTCAGGCTTGCGATGCATTATTTTTCCTTCTATGAGGCCTTCTGTGATGATGGGAATACCTGGAGCAAGACTGCCCTGGAGACGCTGGAGCAGTTAAATACAATTATTAAGGAAGGTATTTTACAAAAGCAAAGCGGGGAAGCCAGGGAGAAGTGGGTCCGCAGCATAGATGGGATACGTAGGGATAATACGGGACATGTAGAGGCTTTAACAGCCTACACGGATCTTTTTCAGATATATGAGCATGTAATTAACAGGGTGGAGTACCGGTTTAAAGGAACCGTCGAAGCGGTGGACGAAGAGGAGCTTGCAAAGGAGATCCTCCGGTATATCTTTGATTCAGGGGATAATGTTATCATCAACGAAAGGATCAAGGAGATGCTGGGGCAGCTGCCTGTCCGTGTTACAAAGCAGAAGTATTTTGAGTTGATTAAGGGCAGTATCGATGCCTATTTGGGTTCGGACACGAATTCGCTGGAGGCATTCTTATATATCCTGCGCACCTCCGCTATGCTGTATCCGGGGGAAGAGCTGGAGAGGCTTTACCCGGAGCTGTGGGAAAAAAAGCACCGCTTATCCGGTATAGCCTTTAAGGATATTACCGAGGAGGCTTATAAGGAAGCCCTTGTTTTATTGCAGGCTGCGACCCTGATGCTGGAAACGGAAACCACGGCTTATATCGGGCTTCAGGAGATTACCAATGAGATCTATGCCCTTCTTTTATGCACCCCCTATGCGGGCATGGCTGGATCCGGCACGGAGCATGCCGAAGAGGCGGCAATCCGTATCATCAGTGAAATTAACAAACAGTTTGAAAGTAAGTTAAAGAGTAACCCCTCCGGGGAACTGCTGGAGCTGCTGACAGAGCTGGAAGGTGTCCAGGAATCGATTTCCTATGAGCTCTCTCTTCTGGAGAATGCGCTGTATGAGGTGAAGGAAAGGCAGAAGCCCCTGACTGCAGGCCTGATGCTGGAGCAGCTGCTGCAGGTACTGCTCTGTTCCCAGGATTTATTGTCCAGCAGCTTATTTATCGATTTTGATAAGCAGGAAGCTCCGGGGAAAATCGCGGATGAGGATAGGATCTATGAGGAAAAGAAGGCATTAATTAAAGAGCTGTCAGCATTATTTGAGCGGAGTGACCGGATGGTTACCCGGGCGGTCATGGCAAATACGATGAATAAGATACCCGTATTCTTTGTTGACCATAAGGAGGTCATGGATTATGTCCTCTATAGCCTTGGGCGCTGCTCGGATGAATATGAAAAAGCCGCATGTGTAGAGATAATAAATGAGATAATGACAGAATAGGACTGTATTTTTTCTGGTAATATGTGGTATACTATTAGGTAAATCAGTTCTTTATTCGAACAGGGGATATTAAATTTTGAGTGAAAGAGGTATTATTTTTCTATGGTTTTATGGTCCTCACGACTTTATGTCGGTGAAAAGCTGGAAAGGAAGAAGGAAAGGGTAATTGCTTCCATCAATAACCGGGAGGCTGCTTACGGTGTGTACCTTGTTGCCCTTGCCTCAAATCCCAATAATTTATTTGATATCCTCGAGGCGAATGAACTGTTGTTTCCCCATTATAAGAGAACCAATATCCATGTGATTGGACTTGCCAAAGGAAGAGAGGAAGCGATCGGCCTTGTCCGGGAAATGATAATGGAGGTTTATCACAATACGGGGGAATTTGATGTGAGAAGTTACTTTACATAAGAAATTACTTTACATAAGAAAATAAAATGATGATGATTGGCGGTTGATGTGGATATATGCTCCTGGTAATTCTGCTTATATTGAAAATAATAGGGATATTACTGCTGGCCGTGCTTGGCTTATTTTTGCTGGCCGTCCTCATCATTCTTTTTGATCCGGTCAGCTATAGGGTAAGGGCAGAGCACGGCCATGAACTGTTTACCCTGGAGGGTAAGGTGGGCTGGCTGTTCCAGTTGGTCCGGGCCAGGGTATCACATACGGACGGGGGATTCCATATCTTCGTTAAGGTACTGTGGTTTACAATTTATGATAACCTGCAGCCGAGGAAGCCCAAGGCGGGGAAGCTTAAGAAAGAAGCGGAGCAGGTCAGGACCAAAAAAAATGCAAAAGCTGGAAAGAAGCCTCTAAAGGCTAAGCCTTTAAAAACTGGGAAAAATGAAATGAGCCAGCTTGACATAACTGACGAAAAGCGGGATACAATAAATGAAAAGGAACTGATATCGGATAAAAAAGCGGTATTGGTTGAGAAAGAAACAGGGAATGATACAGGGACAGAAGCAAAGCCAGGAACAGAAACACGGGCAGAAGCGGAGACGGTTTGGGAAATGGAACCTGATTTGGAGGGATCCCAGGAAGAGGAAAAAGGATCAGTTTTTAAGCGTATCCATATGAAAATAAAAGAAATAAAGGAAAGGGTAATAGCCTTTATCAGGAATTTTATAGAAAAGATAAAAGCAATCCTTGAATCGGTTCATAATATCAAGGGGAAGCTGGACTTGATCCTTGATTTTATACGGCTGGAGATAAATAAGGAAGGCTTTCAGGTGACCTTTAAAAGCCTGAAAAAAATATTAAAGCATATGCTTCCGAAGGAATTAAGGTCTACAATAAGGTTTGGCACCGGCGATCCCTGTTCCACAGGACAAGCCCTGGGAGCTATGGGAATTCTATATAGCATTTATGGGGATAAAATCCAAGTCACCCCCGATTTTGAGGAGAAAGTATTGGAAGGCAGGCATTATGCAAGGGGGAGAATAAGATTAATTACAATACTCATAATAGTAATTAAGTTATTATTAGATAAACGGTTTAAGCAGTTGACAAAGAATATCGTAATTTTGAAGGAGGCGTTATGATGGCAGAGAACAGTTTTAATTCAACAGTCGAATCATTATTTAAAGGTATGGACAGCTTTATAACAACAAAAACAGTGGTCGGTGAGGCAGTCAGGGTAGATGAAAATACAATTATCCTACCATTGGTAGAGGTCAGCTTCGGTGTGGGGGCAGGAGCCTTCTCCGGTGACCATAAGAATAATGCAGGCGGTGGTATGGGGGGAAAGATCTCACCCAGCTCAGTGCTTGTAATACAGAACGGCAGCTCCAAGCTGGTCAATATTAAGGATCAGGATGCGGTAACCAAGATTCTTGACATGGTTCCGGATATCATTAATAAATTTACGAAGAAGTCACAGGGTAAAAGTGAAGTGGATGAAAAGGTAGAGGAAGCAATTAAAAAGCAGGCAGAAGGCAGTCAGAGATAAAGCGGTCAGAAATAAGCGCCAGAGGTAGAAAAAAGTTCTTGCATTATATGTCATCTTCTGTTAGAATAAATATGTTTGTAGGGTCAATTTGGGCCTATATTTTCCCTAAGGAGGTGCTTTTGATGGCAAAATGTTCAATATGTGATAAAGGTGCTCACTTTGGAATCGCTGTGAGTCATTCTCATAGAAGATCTAACAAGATGTGGAAATCCAACGTAAAGTCTGTTAAGGTTAAAGTTAACGGTGCAGCAAGAAAGATGTATGTTTGTACTTCCTGTCTTAGATCCGGTAAAGTAGAACGCGCGTAAGGGAAACGATGGGTGTCAGGGGATCTTGACACCCTCTTTTTTTGTTGAAAAATAAGGGTATTTTAATTTTAGATAGTTTTTAATAAGTTAATTAGTTACAGAATAGATTATATCCAAGCAATAAGCATAAAATGATAATACATATAGCTAAGATTCCATTCGTGATGAATAGCATAATGGTCATACCGATGGCAATCCAGAACAGGATAAAACCGATCATTCTCTTCATAGTTATCACTTCCAATCATAATTGGTAATAATTTAGATCCCGAGTATAGGAAAATGATTTTACTTCCTGTAATATAGTATGCAGGGGTTCCTATGGTTAGCCTAATATTGGAAAAAAAGTAGATCCATAAAGAAAGATTCGGCATGAAAAGGATGTAAAATCTTATCCATATGTAAAAAATGAGAAGAAAAATATCTCCGCGCATGAAAATGGTGTAGGTATCATCAATTAAAATGGTTATAATACTAAGAAAAGTGGTTGTATTCAACCACTTAAATAAATTCCTACCTTTGCTTATCCATGGAATAATGGTATAATTAAGTGAAGACAATCTCGGTTAGTTGCATAAATTGATAGGAGGTTTAATATGAAGGGACATATGAGTTCACAAATCGGTGAAATAGTTGTAGATAATGATGTGCTGGCAAAATATGCGGGAGCCTCTGCAGTGGAGTGCTTTGGCGTTGTTGGTATGGCGTCCGTTAATATGAAGGACGGTATTGCCAAGCTGTTAAAGAGAGACAGCCTGAGCCACGGTGTCAGTGTCCAGATTGAAGAGAATAAAATTACAATTGACTTGCATATTATCGTCTCCTATGGCGTGAGTATTTCTGCAGTTGCTGACAACCTGATCAGTAACGTGAAATATAATGTTGAAGAGTTCTCAGGATTTGAGGTTAAAAAAATTAATATTTTTGTTGAAGGTGTCAGAGTAATTGACTGATCCTGAGAGCACAACGTTTAAGGAGGAAAAACCAGTGGTTACTAAAACGATAGATGCGCAGACCCTTAAGAAAATGTTTCTTGCCGGAGCTGCCAGCATTGAAGCTAAGAAAGAAATCATTAATGAATTGAATGTATTCCCCGTTCCGGACGGGGATACCGGAACAAATATGACACTTACCATTATGTCCGCTGTTAAGGAAGTGAATGCCCTTGAAAATCCGACGATTGAGGAATTGGCCAAGGCTATTTCCGGAGGCTCCCTAAGGGGTGCACGGGGGAATTCCGGCGTTATCTTATCCCAGCTGTTCCGTGGCTTTTCCAAAGAAATCAAGGATTTTAATGAAATAAATGTTACCGTTATGGCCAATGCTTTGCAAAAAGGGGTAGAAACCGCATACCGGGCTGTTATGAAGCCAAAGGAAGGAACTATCCTGACAGTAGCCAGGGGCGCTGCTGAAAAAGCGGCCGAATTAGTTTCTGAAACTGAAGATATGGTATATTTCTGCAAGGAAGTAATCGCCCATATGGAGGTTGTGCTGCAGAACACACCGGAGCTGTTGCCCGTATTAAAGGAAGCAGGGGTAGTGGATTCCGGCGGACAGGGTCTTCTTGAGATCGTGAAGGGCGCATATGATGCCCTAATCGGTAAGGAAGTATCCTTTGACAATATTGCGGCCAAGGAAGCCAGCGCAGTATCCGTAAGGGAGCCTATCTCCACGGATGATATCAAATTTGGCTACTGTACCGAATTTATCATTATGTTGGATAAGGATTTGCAAGACAATCCTAAAGTGTATAATGCCCAGACGGAGGAAGAGTTCAAGGCATACCTTGAATCAATCGGTGATTCGCTTGTCGTTGTATCGGATGATGATGTCGTGAAGGTCCACGTACATACGAATGACCCAGGACTTGCTATCCAGAAGGCATTAACGTATGGTTCATTAACAAGAATGAAAATTGATAACATGCGTGAAGAGCATAATGAAAGATTGATAAAGGATGCCCAGAAGGTTGCCCAGGAGCAGAAGGCGGAAGTAAAGAAGCCGGCAGAGGAAAAGCCGGTGGAAGAAAAGCCCAGGAAGAAGGCCGGCTTTATCGCCGTATCCATGGGTGAAGGCCTGGATGAAATATTTACCGGACTTGGTGTGGATTATATTATCAAGGGCGGACAGACTATGAATCCAAGTACGGAGGATATGCTGACGGCAATCAGTAAAGTAAATGCGGATGATATATTTATATTACCGAATAACGGGAATATAATTCTTGCGGCAGAGCAGGCGAAGCATTTGACAGAGGATAAGAATATACATGTTATTCCTTCCAAGACGGTTCCCCAGGGAATTACGGCAATCATTAACTTTGTTTATGATAAGGCGCCGGAGGAGAATGTCGCAAGGATGACGGAGGAGATGCAGAAGGTGAAATCCGGTCAGGTGACTTATGCCGTACGTGACACGAGCCTTGACGGAAAAGAGATCAAGCAGGGGAATATCATGGGCATTGGCGATAAGACGATCCTTGCTGTTGGTGAGGGGGTAGCGGCTACCGCCCTTGAGCTGATCCGCTGCCTGGCGGATGATGATTCCGAATTAATCAGCTTATACTACGGAGAAGAGGTAAAAGAAGCAGAAGCAAATGCTCTGGCAGAAGAGATAATGGGGCAGTATCCGGATTTGGATGTTGAGGTACATTATGGCGGCCAGCCCATCTATTATTATGTGTTATCTGTGGAATAGGGCTTCATGAGTATATAAACCGGTAGAAACCATGTTCTACCGGTTTTTCAAATCTTTAATCCAGGGAGGATAATCAATGGAAGGAAACAGAATGCCAAAACCAGGTGAAATATATAAGCATTTTAAGGACAGGCAATATCAGGTCATTACAGTGGCAGCCCACTCAGAGACAGGGCAGATTATGGTGGTCTATCAGGCTCTCTATGGGGATTTTAAGACCTATGTCCGTCCTCTTGATATGTTTGTCAGTGAGGTGGACCATGTGAAATATCCTGAGGTAAAGCAGAAATACCGGTTTGAGCTTAAGAGCACCCAGGAGGAGAGCCTATATGGAAATGGGAAGGAAGCAGCGGGGGAAAAGCGGGCCGTGATTGCAGGATCTGCAGAAGATGGGGGAAGGCAGGAGCCTTTGTCCGGTTCCCAGGAGCCTAATATACAGGAGAATACGGGAGAGGTAAGCCCTTTATTAATAACCTTTTTGGATGCACAGTCCTACAGTAAAAAATTAGAGGTTTTACTTACAAATAAAAAGCATCTGGATGACAGGATAATAACCGATATGGCGGTTGCCCTTGACCTTACTGTGGACGAAGGGCCGCTGGAGGCAAGAATCCAGGAATTAGCCAATTGCCTCACGGCAATGAGCCGTTTTGAGGACCGCAGGCTGCGGTAATAAAATTACGGCAGGGGATTACATAGTTCCCGGTTTGTGTACAAATAGGGGGAGGGTACTGCAAAGAAGATCTTTGCAGCACCCTCCTGATTTTGTTATCCTATTCCCAGGTTATGGTGAAACCACCCTTATGCTTTTTTGTTATTATTTGCACTGTATAATTACCTGCGTCGGATAATGTGACAACAAAGGAATTCGTTTCTAAATCATGGCCCTCATAACTATACTCCCCAGCTTCATTTGTGATGCTTAAATCCAGGGAACCGCTTTTTGTTTCAATATCAACTGCAACATCAATTGGTTTATCCTTTTCGACTGTAATTTCCCTGGTTTTTGTGCCGGTAAATAAAGTGTAGGACATAGAGGTTCTGGCATTGGTATTATTCTCTAAGGAACCGATTTCTACACTGGAACTCTTAGTGCAGCCGCTTAGGCCCAGGACGGTGATAATGACCAGCAGCAAGGGGAAAAGCTTTCTTACTTTCATTAAATTTTAGTCCCTCCTTTTAGGATATTCACCCTATTCTAAATTCAGCTTCCGTTTAAATAAGAAGTCCGTGCCCAGGTAGAATGCAATGCTGGTTACCAGCTGGAAAGCGAGTGAAAATGGGAATATGATCCGGGGAACAGAAGTTATATCCTGGAAGGTATTGCCGAAGGCTAAATTGGCAATAGCCATGAGCGCAACGGATAGAACCTGCAGTACTGTGCTTAATCCAATATATGCACCTATGGAACCGATGATCTTGTGCCCGTTTATCAGTTGGCCAATGGCGATGGAGACATAGATCATCAGTGTACTGTTAATGATACTGAGCAGGGTCATTACTATGAGCTCCACATAGAATAAAGTTGCATAATTACCGAGGCTGGAGGCAAGTTCCCTAAATAACATGGCAAGGGCATGCTTCATGTCCGGATAATAGCTGTAGCCGGAGAAGACTACGATGAGGGACAGGATAACGGCAGCGATGGACACCAGGGACCATAAAAAGGATATGATAAGCTTGGAATCGATAAGCTCACGGGTCTTCGCAGGAAGGGTGAACATCAGGTACCCTTCATCCGTCATTAAATTCTTATAAAAACGGTAAATAATCAATACGGAGGTAACAACAAATACGGCAATGATTGAAATGGTATATGCGAAGATGATAAGACCCGGTATTACGGATAACACGCCTTTAAATATATCCAGATATGATACGATACGGTTCATTACTGTTAATACGGCAAGGATTAAAAATAGCGGAAGAAGTAGCCTGCCGGTCGCTTTTAGCTCATGCTTTAATAATTTTCCTAACATTTAAATACCTCCCTGAATAATGAATCAATGGATTTGCCTTCCTTGGAACGGATATCGTCAACGCTTTCGTGAAGTGTGACATGGCCGTTCTTTATAAATACAACTTCATCCAACACTTTTTCAATATCTGAAATTAAGTGGGTAGAAATAAGCACAGTAGCGTTTTCATTGTAGTTGGAGATGATTGTATTAAGGATGTAATCCCTGGCAGCAGGATCAACTCCGCCGATGGGTTCATCCAGGCAGTATAGATCGGCTTGGCGGCTCATGACCAGAATCAGCTGTACCTTTTCCTTGGTACCCTTTGACAGGGATTTCAAACGTTTGCTTGGATCAAGCTGGAGACGCTGCAGCATATCATAGGCACGCTGTTCGTCAAAATCCTTGTAAAAATCCTTGAAAAAGCTGATGGTATCTGAGACACGCATCCATTCAGGAAGATAGGTTTTCTCGGGCAGATAGGATACGACTGCCTTCGTCTCAGGGCTGGGGGATTTGCCGCCTATAAGAAGTTCCCCGCCGTTTGGAACCAATAATCCATTGATTAATTTAATTAATGTGGTTTTACCACTGCCGTTCGGTCCTAAAAGACCGATAATCCGGCCGCGCTCTAAAGTGAGATTCACATTATCCAGGGCAGTAAGACCTGAGAACTTTTTGGTTAGTGATTTACACTCTAAAATTGTATTCATGATAGCCTCCCATTACGGCGCTTTGCGCCTTTCTAAAATCCTATACGCTGTTTAAAAATCAGATGCTTTAATCCTGGCTGCTAATTTTCAACCTTCTTATTGTTATTAACGATATCAGTTACATAGGCCAGGGTTTCTTTTGGCTCAAATCCATGCTGCTGCATCCGCTCGATAAACTCCTGGACTAACTCCAAGGCAGATTGCTCTTTTAATTTTTTAATCATGGATTCATCCGAGGTAATAAATCTGCCGCTGGTCCGGTTGGTATATAATAATCCGGTCCGTTCCAGGTCTGCTAATGCCTTCTGCATAGTATTGGGATTTACAGCGGCTTCCGCAGCCAATTCCCTGACAGAGGGCAGCCTATCCCCGGGTTTATAATATCCGGATATGATGCCGGCCTGGATCCGTTCAATTAGCTGAAGGTAAACCGGCCGTCCAGAATCAAGTTCCCATTCCATTGCCGCAACGCTCCTTTCAAGTGTGAAAAGGGAGGAGGTTCTCCCCTTTGTGTACCACTGTATTAAGTGATTAATACAATAATACAGCCGTAATAAACAAATGTCAATAGCCTTTTTTAAAATTTTTCCTTTTTAATCGAATCCTAATCGTTTATAATAGGTGGTACTAATAGGTGCCCCTGCAGGCACAGTATAATGGATAAATTAAAGATTAGGAGGCGCCGGGTGTGGAAGCAAATGATAATATAAAGGTAATTAAGGGCATTGGGGAGAAGACGGAGAAGGCCTTTCGTAAGCTGGGCATTGAGACAGTCCAGGATCTGCTGGAGCATTTTCCAAGAGGATATGAGGAATTTAACCACCCTGTTCCTATTGCAGCAGTTTCGGAGGGCATGACAACCTCCATAGAAGCCTCCTTAACCGCATCCCCAAAAGTAAAAAAGGTACGGAACCTTCAGATTATAAATGTCCAGGTAAAGGATCCATCGGCCTCGATAAGCCTTACCTGGTTTAATATGCCCTTCCTGCAGAAGACCTTAAGGACCGGGAGCCGCTATATCTTCCGGGGCAAGGTCATACGTAAAAACGGTGTGCTGGTTATGGAGCAGCCGGGAATCTATCAATGGGAGAATTATGCCAAGCTTATAAAAGTACTGCAGCCAAGCTATCCGTTGACGGAGGGCATTACAAACACGACGATATCTAAGGCAGTGAAGCAGGTGCTGTCAGAGCTTACCATGGCAAAGGATTATATCCCGAAGAAGCTGGCAAAGGAATATGGGCTGCTGGATCGGACGAAGGCTATGAAGGAGGTTCATTTCCCCAAGGACCGCAGCAGCATGATAAAGGCCAGGGAGCGCCTTGTATTTGACGAGTTCTTTCTCTACTCCCTGGCACTGCGGAAATTAAAGGAGAAGAGGCAGCTGGTAAAATCGGAATATGTCATGAAGGAGGAGGGAGCTACGGGGGCATTGATTGATGCGCTTCCCTATCCGCTGACAAAGGCACAGCTTAGGGTATGGAAGGAGATCCGGACAGACCTTCAAGGGGAGTATGTGATGAACCGTCTGGTTCAGGGTGATGTTGGCTCCGGTAAAACCATCCTCGCCATATTGGCCCTGTTCCTGGCGGTGAAAAACGGATATCAGGCCAGCCTGATGGTACCGACGGAGGTTTTGGCAAAACAGCATCTGAAATCCCTGACGGAGCTGCTGTCACCCTTCGGGGTATCTGTCTGCCTTTTGGTGGGTTCCATGACTGCAAAGGAGAAGCGGGAAGCCTACCAGCGGATTGGGAACCATGAGGCGGATATTGTGGTAGGTACCCATGCACTGATCCAGGAAAAGGTAGAATATGACAGGCTTGGCCTGGTGGTTACGGATGAACAGCACCGGTTTGGGGTAAAGCAAAGGGAGGCTTTGATGAATAAGGGCGGAAATCCCCATGTGCTCGTCATGAGCGCTACGCCCATTCCCAGAACCTTAGCCATTATCCTGTATGGGGACCTGGATATATCCATTGTGGATGAGCTTCCGGCCAGGAGGCTGCCAATTAAAAATTGTGTAGTAGATACGAATTACCGCCCGAATGCATACCGGTTTATTGAGAAGCAGGCCGCTTTAGGGAGACAGGCTTATGTGATATGCCCTATGGTAGAGGAAAGCGAGGAAATAGAAGCGGAGAACGTCCTGGAATATACGGAACGCCTCAGGGAAGCCCTTCCTCCCGGGATAAAGGTGGAATACCTCCATGGAAAAATGAAGCCAAAGGAAAAGAACCAGGTGATGGAGCGGTTTGCCGATGGCGGGATACAGGTGTTGGTTTCAACGACCGTAGTTGAGGTAGGGGTAAATGTGCCCAATGCAACTGTCATGATGGTGGAGAATGCGGAGCGGTTCGGCCTTGCACAGCTCCACCAGCTCCGTGGACGGGTAGGGCGCGGGGAGCACCAGTCCTACTGCATCTTCGTCTGTGGCAGCAGCAGTAAGGAAGCCTGGGAACGGCTTGAGATATTAAATAAGTCAAATGACGGATTCTTTATTGCAGGGGAAGACCTAAAGCTCAGGGGACCCGGTGATATCTTCGGCATACGCCAAAGCGGCGACATGGACTTTAAGCTGGGGGATATTTTCACGGATGCCAGGGTTTTAAAGGAAGCGGCGGAGGCTGTAAAAAAATTGACTGACCAGGAAGTGGACGCTATCTTTGAAGGAAATCCTTACCTGGAGGACAGGATCCTGCATAGGACCGCAAGTACGTTATAATAAGTTATGGGAAGTTATGCTTAAGCAGGACAATTTCGGTGGTATGTGTCGATATGTGTTAAAAATACAGGGAATTCACATTATTTTCACAAAAAGATTGTCCACTAATTTTACAAAAACATGGTAAAATAATTTTGCTTCATGTATAATAATAAAAGCGGTTTTGTAAAAAATGATAAAGAAGGGAAAGGTTGTAGAAAGTAGGTTGAAAAAAGAACATATTCAACCTTCTTATTCAGGCCTATTCAATTTTTTGAAAGGTTCATCAAAAAATTGAAAGGCACGGGTGTTAAAATTAATAAAACGAATGGAGGACCGGGTTCATGTCGGCACTTTCGTGGCGATTTGTGAGGTGAAGGACATGGACATAGCTATGGGAAACTTATTTTATGATACGAATAAAGAGAGAACAAAGGATTCCAAGCTGTCCGTAGTGATACCCGTTTATCAGGAAGAAAGCCATATTAGCAGTTCCGTCCATGTAATTGAGCAGGTATTAATAACGAACCAGATAAATTATGAAATAATCCTGGTGGATGACGGGTCAAGGGATAATACCTGGGACAGGTTAAAAAGCATGGCAGAGAGTAATCCGAGGGTTACCGTGGTTCGTTTGAGCCGTAATTTTGGCAAGGAGTCGGCTCTTTGTGCGGGACTTGAATATGCGGACGGCGATATGGTGCTTGTGATGGATTCGGATTTACAGCACCCTCCGGAGTTGATACCGGAGATGGTAAGGGCCTGGAGGGAAGAGGGCTTTGATGTGGTTGAAGGGGTAAAAAGCTCGAGGGGGAAGGAAAATCCCATCTACCGGGCTTGTGCAAAATTCTTTTACTACATTATATATAAGACCTCGGACATCAACCTGGGAAAGGCTTCGGATTATAAATTAATGGACCGGAGGGCGGTGGATGCCTGGAAGGAAATGCCGGAGCGTGCAACCTTCTTTCGGGGAATGTCGGCCTGGCTGGGCTTTGACCGCAAGCAGATAAAATTTGATGTTGCTGACAGGGTTAACGGTAAGACAAAGTGGTCCTTTTTGCGGCTGGTACGGCTGGCGGTCAATGCGATTACTTCCTATACCTCGGTTCCGTTACACTGTATCACGGTGCTGGGCATTATCATGTTCTTTGGTGCATTGGCGCTGGGGATCCAGACCCTGTACATGAAATTCTCCGGCCAGGCAACCAGCGGTTTCACCACAGTGATCCTTCTACAGCTGATTATAGGAAGCTCAATCATGGTAAGTCTCGGCATGATAGGGATTTACCTTACAAAAATATATAAAGAGGTGAAGGGCAGACCCAGATACCTGGTATCAAAGTGCATTAGTTCAAAGAAGCTTCCCAAAGAAAAGTGTGAAAGTCTTACCAGTAAGACTTAGAAGTTGTTAAGCACCAAAAGACGGTGCCTAACAACTTCCATGCTTCACAAATGGGATACGGTGTATTCCATCAGGAAGAAGCCCGGAACTAGCTTAGCCAAGGAGTCTGGTTTGCCGGCATAGGATACCTCGGAGGAAATATGTTGGGATTTGTTTATCTGATACTTTGCTTTTTGGCAGGCTGGGTGATCTGTACCTACGCTTTTCCGGGGCTTAGTAAAATAGTTGAAAAAGATTATAAAAAAAGGAACATATCAGTGAGCCCTTTTCTGCTGCTCTTTCCCGCCTGGTTTGCGACGGGAACCTTAGCACTTACCTGGGCAACCTATTTGGTGGCCTATCTGTTTGGGGCGAGGGCGGAGCCCCTTTACTATGCCAATCTCATCGTAATGCCCCTTGCGGCAGGGCTGTCAGTGCTTGGAGTGCTGGGAAAAGCAAGGGCTGTTAAGCAGAACGGCAGCTTCCTGCTGACTAAGGATAAGAAAAGGGCCTGGCTGGAAATCATCCTGGCCGCCGGGATTATATTGCTGGGCAGCATCCTTATGTGGACGACATTTTTTGTCTCAGGGGATAAGCTCTACATCGGTGTGTCCGTCTTCAGCGATTTTTCACCCCATATCGGGATGATCCGTTCCTTTTCCTATGGAAATAATTTTCCTACCTCCTATTCCCACTTTGGGGGAGAGGATATAAAATATCACTTTATGTTCCAATTTCTGGTTGGCAATCTGGAATATTTGGGTATGCGCCTGGACTATGCCTTTAACCTTCCCAGTATCCTGAGCTTTGCCGGCGCATTTTTTTTGCTGTATCTTTTAGCGGTCAAGATAACCGGAAAGCCTCCGGCAGGAGTATTGGCCTGCCTGTTTTTCGCATTCCGCAGTGCGGGGGCATTGTTTACGTACCTGGCAGGGCTGCCGGAGGGAACTAATATCCTGCAGGCCCTTATGGATAATACAAGCTTTTTGTCAGATACGCCCAATGAGGATTGGGGGCTATGGAACCTGAATGTCTATTGCAACCAGAGACACCTGGCCTTTGGCCTGACGGTGATTTTTCTTGTTATTATTTTGCTGATGCCCCATGTATATGAGATGTTTGAGGCCTTGAAGCAGTACAATTTCCCCGGGGCCGGTGGTAAAAAGGGTCAGAAGGGCAGCCGGCAAAAGGGCTGGGCCAGAGTGGCTGAAGCCTTTTTTACGAAAGATGGCTGGGCTCCGGAAAATATGGGGAGAGCCATAGCCACAGGCGTTTTATTGGGAAGCCTGGGCTTCTTCCATGGGGCGGCGGTAATCGGATGCCTGTCCGTACTGTTTGTCATGGCAATCATGTCAAAGCGGCGCTGCGAATTTATCATTGTTGCAGCCATTACCCTGGCGCTTACCATATGTCAGACCCATTTTTTCATCAACGGGTCAGTGGTTAAGACGGAGCTTTATTTTGGCTTTATCGCCGAGAATAAAACTATATTTGGGGTGGCCTCTTATCTGGAACGCCTCCTTGGAATCCTGCCCTTTGTTTTACTGGCGGCCTTTTGTCTGGAAAAGGGAGTGGAACGCTTCCTCATCCTCGCATTTTCGGCTCCGCTGGTTCTTGCCTTTACGGTGTCGCTGACGGTGGATGTTACGGTGAACCATAAATATATTATGATGAGCTGCATTCTGTTAGGGATATTTGCGGCCTTGCTGGTAGCAAGGTTATTTGAAAGGAAGGATGTCCTGCTGGGAATGGCCGGTGTTCTGCTGGTTCTGTGCTTAACAGCCACGGGCATCTATGATTTTATTACAGTGCTGAAAAAAAATACGCCTTCCTCAGCGGTGGTACTTGATTTGGAGGATCCCCTGACAAAATGGGTGGAGGAGCACAGTGAATCGAAAGACCTGTTCCTGACGTCTAATTATGCGGTGAACCAGATCGTCCTTGGAGGAGCCATGCTGTACGAAGGCTGGCAGTATTTCCCCTGGTCTGCCGGATATGATACGGATTACCGTACGGCCCAGGTCAAGCTGATGTATGAGGCGGATACTCCCGGGGAGCTGGAGGCTTTAGTAAAGAAGAACAGCATCCGATATATTGTAGTAGACCAGGATAACCGCAATAGCCAGGATTATATTGTGAATGAAGAAAACATAAAAAATACCTACGAATGTGTATACTATGAGGGAGAAGGAGATTACCGGACCTCGATCTATGATACATGGAAGCCGGTTTACTAGGGCTTTATTATATTAGACCAATTCACTTTTTGGATAGGTCGTCAAAAAATGAAAGGTACGGGTGTAAGGATGGAATACAAATATGTAATTGTCGGCGCCGGATTAGCCGGATTAACTATGGCGGAGCGCATTGCGAATGAATTAAATGAAAAGGTACTGGTAATTGAAAAAAGGAACCATATCGGCGGGAATGTTTATGATTCCTATAATGAGGATGGGATATTAATCCACAATTACGGACCCCATATTTTCCATACCAATGACAAGGGGGTATATGAATATTTATCCCGCTTTACAAAATGGAATGATTTCTGGCACAGGGTCCTGACCTATGTGGACGGCAACCCGGTACCAATGCCGATCACGGTGGAAACAATCAATAAGCTGTACAACCTGAACCTGGACTGCTCCGAGGTTGAGGAATTCTTAAAAAAACAGGCAGTGCCAATCAGTGAGGTCAAGACAAGCAAGGATGTTGCCTTAAGCAAGGTTGGCAAGGATATTTATGAGAAAATCTTTGAAACCTATACAAGGAAGCAGTGGGGAGTGGATCCGGGGGAGCTTGATACCTCCGTTATCTCAAGAATCCCGATCCGTTTAAACCGTGACACCAGATACTTTGCAGATAAATACCAGGGCATGCCAAAGCGCGGTTATACGAAAATGTGTGAGAATATGGCGGCAAATAAAAATATCAAGATTCTTCTGAATACTGATTATAAAGAGGTAATCGGGGATATTAAGCATGAGACCTTAATCTACACCGGTGCGACGGATGAATTTTATGGCTATAAGCACGGAAAGCTGGCATACCGCAGCGTAAACTTTGTATTTGAGACCTTTGACAAGGAGGAATACCAGGAGGCTCCGGTGGTCAACTATCCAAACGACTATGATTTTACCCGGATCACGGAATATAAGAAGCTGACCTGGCAGGAGCATAAGAAGACCACCATAGGCAAGGAATTCCCCAGCGGGGAGGGAGAGCCCTATTATCCCTTCCCTACGAAGGACTGCAAGGCTCAGTTTGCACTGTATGAGGAGGAAATGAAAAAGGAAAGCAAGGTCATCTTCATTGGACGGCTTGCGGAATACCGTTATTATAATATGGATGCAGTCGTCAGGAGGGCATTGGATGCCTTTGAGGCCCTAAGATAAGAATGGGACGGAGAGGCTCCTTAGAAGGAGAGAAGTCCTCTGATGAGGAGAATGGAGGGTATTTAAGTTGGATAAGCTGTACATTATAATGCCTGCCTATAATGAAGAGGCAAATGTGGTTAATGTAATAAAGGACTGGTATCCAATTGTGGAGCAGATCGGGAACGGGAGCAAGCTTGTCGTAATAGATGATGGGAGCAAGGATTCAACCTATAAGATCCTTCAGGATATGGCGAAGAACCTTCCGGCCCTTGAACCGATGACAAAGCCCAACAGCGGACATGGTGCAACCTTATTATATGGCTACCGGCATGCGATCCAGGCCGGGGCGGATTATATTTTCCAGACGGATTCCGACGGGCAGACGATTCCCTTTGAATTCTGGCCCTTCTGGAAGCTCCGTGATAGCTACGACATGGTAATTGGCAACCGGAGGAAGCGCCAGGACGGATTGTCCCGTATTTTTGTCACAAAAATCCTGAAGCTGGTCCTATACCTTAGCTTCAGGGTGAAATTAGCAGATGCCAATACGCCCTTCCGCCTGATGAAGGCCTCGGTATTAAAGGAGCATATAGGCCTGATACCGGACAATTTTAATCTTTCCAATGTAATGATAGCGGTGATCTATGCCAGGAAAAAGCTGGAGGTGAAATATCTTCCTGTCACCTTCCGGAAAAGACAGGGCGGAGTGAACTCTATTAATATGGGACGGATTATGAAAATCGGAAGGCAGGCCTGGAGGGATTTTAAAAGGATCAACCAGAGCCTTGGCCGGGATTAGGGCATGCAAATTTCGCTTAATTCAACACTCGATGAGTGAACTCGTAGGGGGTTACTATGCTAAAAAAAGCAAGCTATCTATTAATTGCAATCATATTGTATGTGTCAGGGAATATACTGTTAAAGTCGGATTTTAGCCCCTTCCTGCAATGGTGGGCTACGGTTGCCTGTATAGGGATCATCTTTTTACCTGTCACAACCCTGGTATTTGATAAATTCCATGACAAAGGCTATCTCTTTGCCAAGCCGGTTGGCCTGGCGGTTACAGGCTACCTGATGTGGCTTTTATCCTCCCTGCAGCTGATGAAATTCACGGCGCAGGCCTGCCTCATCTGTGCAGGAATCGGTCTTGTGGCAAATGGGGTTATCCTGGGGCTTCGCAGGAAATACAGGAATCCTAAAACGGCCATGGCCGGGAACCGCAGGGAAAGGTTTTTGGCGATGGAAAAGCTGCTCGATACCATATTGGGTGAAGAGCTGTTATTCTTTGGCCTTTTTCTATTATTCGTCTATATCAGGGGCTTTAAGCCGGAGGCCTACGGTACGGAAAAATTCATGGACTATGGCTTCATGACCAGCATGATGAGGAGCGATTATATGCCGCCCCAGGATTTTTGGTTTTCCGGTACCAGCTTGAATTATTATTATGTAGGCCAGTATTTGGCCACCTTCCTGACAAAATTATCCTTTGTAAAGGTATTCCATGGATATAATCTTATGCTGATGATGGTAGGCGCCCTCACCTTTGGGCTGTCCTATTCCCTGGTATATAATCTGGCAGCACATTTTATGAAAGGGCAGGGGAAGCAAAGGGAATGGCTCCCCTTCCTAAGCGGGCTCTTAGGTGGAACCTCGGTCTGTTTTGCCGGCAATATGCATTATCCAACCTATCAATGGTTTGAGGGATGGGTCCGTAAATTCTTTGGTATGGAACCGGGCACGGAGGATTATTGGTTCCCGGATTCAACCAGGTTTATCGGATACCACCCGGAGACAAATGATAAGACAATACATGAGTTTCCCGCATATTCCTTTGTCCTGGGGGATCTCCATGCCCATGTGGTCAATATCATGTTTGTGCTCACCGTATTGGGAGTTTTATTCGCCTGGACCTGCTACCGCAGGCACAAAAAGAGAAGGGATATTCCCTTCTGGAAGGATATCATTAATCCGGCCTTCCTGCTGGTTGCATTTTTTATCGGGCTGTTCCATACTACGAATTTCTGGGACTATCCGATCTATTTCGTTGTTTCAGGAGCCGTAATTTTATTTACGAACCTTATCGTAAACCATTTTAGGATAAAAACTGTTACGGTGCTGACTGCCCTTCAGGGAATCTTTATTATCGGTGTGTCTGAGCTGGTGGCGTTGCCCTTCACCTTGAAATTTGACCAGATTTCCACGAATATCTGCCTGGCTGTGGCCCATACCCCCTTAAACCAGCTTATTATCCTATGGGGGCTGCCCGTCTTTCTGGTGGTCGCTTTTCTTTGCTTCATGGTATCGGATATAGGAAAAAGGAAAATCCGGGAATACGTGGAGGAAGCCCAGGAGCAGCCGGAGACCCAAATAGAAGAAAAGATCCAGGCAGGAGGAAGGGCTGGAGCCGAAATCAAGGTTCAAAAGGAGGGCAAGACCCAAAAAACTAAAAAGGCTTTTGAAATAAGGTTTTCTGATATCCTAAGGAATCTGACAGCCTCTGATCTGTTCGTTATTATTATCGGGCTCTGTGCCATAGGCCTGGTTCTGATTCCGGAGCTGGTCTATGTCCAGGATATATATTCCGGAGACTATAAAAGGGCCAATACCATGTTTAAGCTTACCTACCAGGCCTATATCATGTTTGGGCTTGGCATGGGATATATTTTCCTGCGCCTGCTTTGCTATGGCAATACAGCGCGGCAAAAGAGGGTTGCAGCAACGGGGCTGGTTCTCTTCCTTATGACGGTATGTTATATACAAAATGCGGTGAATTCCTGGTATGGGAATATTTTTAAACTGTCAGGCTATGAAGGGCTGGATGCGACGGCCTTCATGGAGACGACAATGCCGGACGACGACCTGGCAATTAACTGGCTGAATGAAAATGTAACAGGTATGCCGGTGGTCCTGGAAGCGCCGGGCGACAGCTATACGGATTATGAAAGGGTATCGGTGATGACGGGGCTGCCGACCATACTTGGATGGCATACCCATGAATGGCTTTGGAAGGGGGAACTGTCACTTCTGGATGCACGTACCTCGGACATTGAGAAGATATATACCGGAACGGATGAGGGGTATATAAGAAGCTTATTGGACAAATACCAGGTGTCCTATATCTATGTGGGCAAGCTGGAACAGGATAAATATACGACGATTAACCATGAGATGCTAAAGAGCCTGGGGGAGGTTGTTTTCCTGAGCCCGGCAGATGAAACCAAAGACTATGAAACCTACATCGTTCGGATAAAATAATTATGAAAGACGAAACGGACAGAATGCATAAAATAGGGTGAAAAGTATTTCTTAGAAATACTCTTCACCCCGGAAGAAGCAGCAAGCGCCTTCTTCATGCATGAACGGCAGAATATCTTGCATAATAGGCCACGAAAAAAGTGGCAGAACGGAGATTTGTTATGAACAGATTTTATACAAGGTTATTTAGGCGGCGGATTTTCTTATTAGCCCTTGGTATCAGCATTTTATTTCTTGCAGCCGGTAATAAGGCTGTATCTGCAGCCGAACAGGCATATCTGATTAAGGTGAACCGGGCCTGTAACACAATCACAGTTTATGAAAAAGATAAAAAGGGTGCTTATACGGTTCCTGTCAAAGCGATGCTCTGCTCCGTAGGGACAGGCAACCTGACCATTACGGGCACCTTCCAGACGAAAGCAAAATACCGTTGGAAATTACTGATGGGTGATGTATATGGGCAATATGCAACCCGGATTGTGAAAGGAATCCTGTTCCATTCCGTATATTATTATGAAAATAATAATCCGGCCTCCTTATCCGTCAAACAATATAATAAGCTGGGCACTGCGGCGTCCCACGGCTGTATAAGGGTAAATGTTGCGGATGCAAAATGGATTTATGATAACTGTCCCATAGGTACGACAGTGGTTGTTTATGATGATAAAAAGAATCCGGGACCCCTGGGAAAGCCAAAAGCCCTCAAAATCACGGCCGCAAATGGCTGGGATCCTACAGACCCGGACCCAAAGAATCCTTATCTGGCAAAGGCACCTGAAATTAAAGGAGCAAAGGACCTGACAGTCGTCCAGGGGAAAAAATTAAATCTGCTGTCCGGGATTACAGCTGTATCTGCCACAGGCAGCAATATAACGAAGCAGGTTAAGGTTAAGGGCAAGGTTGATGTAAACACGCCCGGTAAATATGAAATTACATATACGGTAAAGGATACCCTGGGTATGGCCACGGATAAAACAATCCTGGTTACGGTGGAGGAAAGTGATGCTCCGGTGGAATTTGCAGGAATACGCGACAGGGTAGTCAAGGACGAGGCATTAATAACAAGGGAGCTTGCCCTGGATGGCGTGGAGGCATATCAGGACGGAAAAAAATTAGACCAGTCAAAATTAAAGGTAATTATTGAAAAACTGGAAGAAGGAAATTATTTCTTAACCTATCAGGTGCTTCGGAAGGATAAAATCCTGGCGGAAGAGCATGCTGATGTAGTGGTTGATACAACGGCACCGGTTTTCTTAAATGTTCCGGAGCTGGATCTGGCGTCAGGAGAGGTTCCAAGTGCAGACAGTGTCCTGTCCGGCGTAACCGTAGTTGATAATTATTCAGAGGATGGCGCTGTTATTCTGGAAGCGGATATTGCCGGTGGAGAGAATAATGATTGCCGGATTACGGTCAAAGCCACGGATGAAGCGGGGAATACAGCCACCGCGGACGTAGTAATCCATTATCATTAAATTACAGGAGCATAGACCATGTTCCTGTAATCGGGATGTACGGCGCAAATACGGCGCCTTTTCCCAGAAGTTAAAAAGACAACTTCTGAGAACTTAAATTATTATAAAAAATATTATATTTTTATAAGGTATTATTTTGGGGATTGCATACAATCCGATCTATGGTATAATTATACCAATATTACTTATAGTAATAAAATGGGAAAATAAGGCAACCAATAAACCAACGTTGATCCAAAAAGCTTGGACAATAGAAAGGAGAAAAATTCTCCTTTCTCACAATCGAAAGGAGAATTCATGAATAAGTATTCCGAAATCACCCCAGAAATTATTGAATTAACTGAGTTATGCAAGAAGAATACGATGATAGACCCTGAACTATATACGGTATACGATGTAAAACGTGGTTTAAGAGATATCAATGGAAAAGGTGTGTTGGCGGGACTTACCGACATCTGTGAAATTGTATCTCATAAAAAGGTAGAGGGCGAAGTGTTGCCTTGTGAGGGTAAATTATATTACCGCGGTGTTGACGTGGAGGAATTTATTGCAGGATATATGGAGGAAAAGAGGTTCGGCTTCGAGGAAGCCGCTTATCTTCTGTTATTTGGTAATCTTCCGGCAAAGGAACAGCTGGATCGTTTTGTTAACTTATTAGAAAATTACAGGGAGCTGCCCTCCAGCTTTGTCAGGGACATTATTATGAAGGCTCCAAGTAAGGATATGATGAATACCTTGTCAAGAAGCGTGCTTACGCTTTATTCCTATGATGATATGGCTGATAATACCTCAATGGAGAATGTCCTGAGACAGAGCCTCCAGCTGATAGCATTATTTCCATTATTATCTGTATATGGTTATCAGGCTTACGGCCATTACCACCATAATAAAAGCTTAGTCATCCATCCCCCGAAGGAAGGGCTGTCGACAGCGGAAAACCTTTTATATATGCTCCGCCCCAATAAGAAATACACGGAGCTGGAAGCAAAGATCCTGGATGTGGCGCTGGTACTCCATGCGGAGCATGGCGGCGGTAATAACAGCTCCTTTACCACCCATGTGGTAACTTCCTCAGGCACAGATACATACTCCTCTGTGGCTGCTTCCCTGGGTTCCTTGAAGGGTCCAAAGCACGGCGGTGCCAACATTAAGGTTATGCAGATGTTTGACGACATGAAGGAAAAGATCAAGGATTGGGAGGATGAAGAGGAAATCAGTGCTTATCTTTCTGATATATTAAATAAAAAAGCCTTTGATAAGATGGGATTGATCTATGGTATGGGACATGCCGTTTACTCCATCTCCGATCCAAGGGCCAATGTCCTGAAGCGCTATGTAAGAAGCCTGTCAGAAGAAAAGGGTCTGATGAAGGAATTCGGCTTATATGAAAAGGTAGAGCGTCTTGCTCCTGAGATTATAGGAAAGGAAAGAAGGATGTACAAGGGAGTCAGTGCAAATGTGGACTTCTACAGCGGCTTTGTTTATCATATGCTGGATCTTCCGAAGGAGCTGTACACCCCGATTTTTGCCATAGCCAGAATTGCAGGCTGGAGCGCCCATCGTTTGGAAGAATTAAATAATGCTGGAAAGATTATCCGTCCGGCCTATGAAAGTATCTGTAAGAGAACGGGTTATATTCCCCTTGACCAGCGGACATCCGAATAATTTTAGGCAGGCTTCAAAATCAGCCGCTAAAGGTGAGCATTAAAATTAATGCTTAAAGCAGGCAAACTTTAAAATCAATTGCTAAAATTTGCTTTAAAAAAAGAAATAAATTCTAGCATACTTCGACTCTATCTGCACATACTATGACTGTAACAACTTAAAGAAATATTTTGAAGGTATATTTCTTTGGGTGGTAAACAACAACACAAACTATTTTGAGTAAATCAAAATATGAAATGGAGGAGTTTATATGGCAAGTAGAAACAGAGTAGAAGTTCCAGAAGCAAAGGAAGCATTAAATCGTTTTAAATATGAAGTCGCTAATGAAATCGGTGTTCCTTTAAAGCAGGGATACAATGGGGACTTAACTTCAAAGCAGAATGGTTCTGTAGGCGGTTATATGGTTAAGAAAATGATCGCAGATTATGAAAACAGAATGGCAGGCAAATAATAAAGGATTAAAGTGATTTTAATTAATGATACGGTTGTCAAGTGATTGGCAACCGTATTTTTTAGGTGGTTAGTCCTAATAACTTATTGAAATATTGGGCCGGATAGGATAAACTTATAGGATAAACTGACAATAAAAAAAGTTGACAAATATTCATAATATACTAAAATATAATTTGAGACCATTAACAGCAGTGAAATGTCCAGGATAGAAGGCTGGAAGGTATCCAGCCCGGGAGACTGGGGATGTTTAGTCCAAAAGACCGGAAAATATCCAGTCCAGGAGATTTTTCGCTCCAAAGGCAAGGATTAAAAAACAATCCTTTGAGATTTGAAAGATAATCCTTTGGGAAATGGAGAGTTGGTATGAGAGTAATAGCGGGGAAAGCAAGAAGATTACAGCTAAAGACGCCGGAGGGAATGGAAACCAGGCCGACGACGGATAGGACAAAGGAAACATTGTTTAATATCCTGAACCCGTATCTGGCGGATTCTGATTTTTTGGATTTGTTTGCCGGAAGCGGAGCCATAGGCATTGAGGCCTTATCAAGAGGAGCCAGATATGCTGCTTTTGTGGAAAATAATAAAGCGGCAGTGGAATGCATCCGTGTAAACCTTCGGACTACCAAATTGGAGGAGAGAGCGGAGGTAGTTGCTTATAGTGCAGTGGAAGCCATCCGCATCCTGGAGGTAAAGGGGAAGGTTTTTGACGTGATCTTTATGGATCCACCATATAACAACCAATTTGAGAAGGATGTACTCCTCACCCTTCAGAACTCGAATATTATATATTGTGATACAATTATCGTGATTGAGGCCGCCTTAAGGACGAATTTTGATTATTTAGAGGATACAAGGTTCCGTATTTATAAGAAAAAGGAATATAAGACAAATCAACATGTCTTTATTGAGGTAAAATAGTCCTGCGGTGCAGACGACAGCTTAGGAGGTATGGATGAAGGTCGGTATTTATCCCGGCAGCTTTGACCCAATTACATTAGGACATTTGGACATTATCGTTCGTGCTTCTAAATTAGTGGATCAGCTGATTATCGGTGTTTTACAGAATAAAGCGAAAAAACCTTTGTTTTCTACGGAAGAACGGGTTATGATGATAGAGAAAGTGATTGAGGAATATACGGATATTAAGACAACGAAGGTGATAGCTTTTGACGGACTTTTGATTGATTTTGCCAGGGAGCAGAAGGCAGCAATTATCGTAAGGGGACTTCGTGCTATTACTGATTTTGAATATGAACTGCAGATTGCACAGATGAACCACAAATTGGATGAAAAGGTAGATACCGTATTTTTTACTACAAGTGTGGAATATTCCTACTTAAGTTCCAGCGCAATCAAGGAGATAGCAGCCTTTGGCGGAGACATCAGGCAATTTGTACCGGCAAATATCGTTCAGCCTATCTACGATAAATATAAAATATAAGGAGTGTTTGGGAATGGGAGCAAGCAGAATAGAGCAGTTAATCGAGGATATTTATGAATTTGTTGAAAGTTGCAGAATGCAGCCCTTATCCAGCACCAAGGTAATTGTACCGAAGGATGAGCTGTATGATTTATTGGACGAGCTTCGTCTTAGGACACCGGATGAAATTAAGCGTTACCAGAAAATCATTGCAAACCGGGATGCCATCATCGCGGATGCGGAAGAGAAAGCGGAAAACATTCTTCGCCAGACAAGGGAAAAAGCGAAGGATTTATTAAATGAGCATGAAATTATGCAGCAGGCCTACTATCAGGCAAATGAAATGATCATGCAGGCCTCCGAGGAAGCGGACAGGCTCCGCAGGGAGGCAGCAGAAGAAGCAGATCAGATCAGGGCCGGCACACTGGCATATTCCAATGACGTACTGACAGAGGTAGAGCGTGTACTTTCCAATGCTTATGACTCAGCCGTCTCAAAATATGATGGTTTCATTGGTACCTTAAAGAACAGCCTGGAGATTGTGAGCAGTAATAAAAGGGAATTAAGTGAACAGCTCTATCCCCAGAATAACAGCCAAAGCACCACAGCGGCGCCGGAGGCTTATGCTGATGAGGACTTTGATTTTGATGAAGATACCTTTATCAATGATATCCAGCAGTAAAAAGGGTATTTACATAAATTACAGCAAGTAAAAAAGCGACGATTGCCACGATAACCCTGGCATATAGATAAGAACGGATGGATAGTCTTGATCCCTGCAAAACACTTTTGGTCTGGGCAATACCGGATAAGCCGCCAAAGGAGGTGAGAGCAGCGATCAGGACTATTTTTGTCTTTATCCCGGCAGCAGTAGAGCAGATCTGGCTGATGCCGGTGGTGATTTCAAGAATCCCCATGGCAAAAGCTTTCACGATGCCGGAAGAGGGCAGGCTTTCTTTCATAATTTGGGCCAGAATAGAAAATAATATGATATAACCGCCGATCCTTGTCACAATTTCAAAACCGTTCATGATGGAGCTGTCGAGCATTTCAAAGCGGAAGGAGCCAGGACGGGGAGCTTTTCCAGGAAGTGGGGCGGCTGTGTCCATAGAGGCTTCCTGCCTGGTAAGTGAGGCAGCCTGCAGCTTCCCTCTGCGGGGTTTTCTTAGGAAAACAAGCAGGCGGTAAATAAATGCACCTATAATTGCAGAGCCAAAGATGATGGCAAACAGGGCATATTTTATTTCCGGGAGCTCTAACTGGGTGATGGATATGTAACCTATGATAAACATGGGACTGGCGTTATTGCACATGGACATCAGGAACTGCCCTTCCTCCATGGAGATACGGCGGTCTGCTTCCAGGTCTGCGGCGGCTTTGGCCCCCATGGGAATCCCGGACAGAAAGCCTATGACCACCGGATAACAGCCCTCCCTGCTGATGCCGAAGATCTTCCCGAAGACCGGATAAAAAACCCTGCTGATATGCCTGGTGATATTTAAACGGACGATCAGGTTTGACACAATGATGAAGGGCAGCAGGCTGGGCAATACATTGTTAAACCACAAAAGCAACCCGGAGCTGGCACCACGGAAGGCGCAGCCCGGGAATAGGAGCATGGTTACCAAAAACAGAAGAATGGCCAATTTGACCAGGGTACTTTTTCGCGATTTAAAAAATTTCATGGAAATACTCCTTGAAGACAAGTGACAGGTTTATTATAATTTATTGAAATGAAGCATTTTTTATTCAAGAATATAATGATAGGAGAGATATGTTTATGGCACAGAACAAAACCTTACCGAAAAGAAGTGAAGTGGATAAGAGATATACCTGGGCAATTGAGGATTTATATGGCTCGGATGGGCAATGGCAGGCAGAATTTAATAGACTTAAGGAAATGCTGGGGGACATCCCAGGGTACCAGGGCAGGCTGGGAGAATCAGGGGAGCTGCTGCTGGGGTTTTTGCGGCTGTCAGATGAAATTGGCAAGCTGATGGAGCGGGTCTATGTATATGCGGGCCAGAAGAGCCATGAGGACACTGCAAATCCCACCTATCAGGATCTGGCGGCAAAAGCAAATGCCCTATCGGTACAGGTAAACAGTGCCCTGTCCTTTGCAACCCCGGAAATCCTGACCATACCGGAGGAAACCATTAACCGTTTCCTTAGGGAAACGAAGGGGCTGATGGAATATGATTTTTACCTGAAGGACATTCTCCGGCTTAAGCCCCATGTGTTATCCGCTGAGATGGAGGTGCTGCTTGCGGATGCAGGAGAAATAGCGGATGGTGCCAGCAATATTTTCTCCATGTTTAACAATGCGGACATTAAGTTCCCTGAAATCGAGGGTGAAGATGGGGAACGGATCCAAATCACCCATGGCCGTTACGGGCAGCTGTTGGAAAGCCCGGATCAAAGAGTAAGAAGGGAAGCCTTCCAGGGCGTATATTCTACCTATAAAAGCTACCGGAATACTCTGGCGGCCTCCTTTAGTGCAAATGTAAAGCAGGAGGTATTCTTTGCCAAGGCCAGGAAATATAATTCAACCTTAGAGAGGGCGTTGGATGGAGGAAATATCCCCACAGAGGTTTATACGAACCTGATAGAGGCAGTGCATGAAAACCTGCACCTGATGCACCGCTATGTAGCCCTGCGCAAAAAGCTGCTGGGGCTTCCGGAGCTTCATATGTATGATTTGTATGCTCCGCTGGTTGCAGATATGAAGATGGAGGTTCCCTTTGAGGAGGCAAAAACTATTGTTGCAAAAGGCCTGGAGCCCCTGGGGGAGGAATACCAGGGGATTTTGCAGGAGGGCTTTAACAACCGTTGGATTGACATTTATGAGAATGAAAACAAACGGAGCGGAGCCTATTCCTGGGGAGCCTATGGAACCCATCCCTACGTCCTGTTAAATTATAACGATACCCTGGATAATGTATATACCCTGGCCCATGAGATGGGGCATGCGATCCACAGCTATTATTCCGATAAAACCCAGCCATATGTCTATGCCGGGTATAAGATCTTTGTTGCGGAGGTTGCATCTACCTGCAATGAATCCCTGCTAATTGACCATATGCTGAAAAGCACCGGGGACAAGAAGCAGAAGGCGTATTTAATCAACCATTTTCTTGAGAAATTCAAGGGCACCTTGTTCCGCCAGACCATGTTCGCGGAATTTGAGATGATCACCCACAAGCTGGTGGAGGATGGGGAGAGCCTGACGGCGGATACCCTGTGCAGGATCTACCATGACCTGAATGTAAAATACTTTGGGGATGGCATTATCATAGACCCGGAAATTGATATGGAATGGTCGAGGATTCCCCATTTCTACAATGCATTTTATGTTTACCAGTATGCAACGGGCTATTCAGCAGCAATTGCCTTATCAAGGCGGATCCTGAAGGAAGGAGCCCCTGCGGTGGAGGATTACATCCGCTTCTTAAGCGGGGGAAGCTCCAATTATCCGATTGAGCTTCTCAAGGCAGCAGGAGTGGATATGGGCACGAAGGAGCCGGTCCACCAGGCATTGAAGCTGTTTGAGGAGCTGCTTGGGCAAATGGAAGAGCTGATGAAATAACAGATGTAGATAAAATAATAAACAAAACAACAAATGATACTGGAATCCCAGAAATGCGTAAATTAAAATAAAGGGCGTTTCTGGGATTTTTAATAATCATCCTTAAAATTCATTAAGTTGTTGATTAAGATGCGGGGCACAATTATAATAGTATTAGGGATTAATCGTTAGGATTTAGGTAAGTTAGGAGGGAAGCTATGACAAAACAAAAGGTACAAAAGGTTATAAGTGAATACATTTTAGAAGCAAAAAGACAATTTGGAACTTCCCTGAAAGCGGTCATTTTATTTGGTTCATGTGCCAGGGGAGATTTTGACAAGGAAAGTGATATAGATTTATTGGTTTTGCTCGCCATCCATCCTGAGAAATTGTCAGAAGCAAGAAATACAATGAGACCAACGGCTGACAAACTGGATCTAAAATATGATGTTGTCATCTCGGCAGTATTCCAGAATTATGACATCTTTAAAGAATACAAAGAGGCTTCTGGATTTTATAAAAACATTGAAAAGGAGGGAGTAATTGTTGGATGAAACATTTAAAGTGAGAATGGAATACGCTGGATACCGGATTGAAAGATCTAAGGAGGATTTAGATATTGCCATAATGATGTTAGAAGATAACCATTTGCGTGTAGCAAATAATAGGGCATATTACTCCATATTTCATGCAATGCGGGCTGTACTTGCTTTTGATGGATATGATAGTAAAAAACATAGCGGAATAATTGCTGAGTTTAGGAAGTCTTATATAAAATCGGGTGTTTTTAATGAACAGCTGTCCTCTATTATTGGACAGGCATCTGAAATTAGAAATGCATCAGACTATGATGATATGTTTATTGCATCGAGAGAAGAAACGGAAAAACAGATACAAAATGCAAGGTTATTCTATCAGGAGGTCAATAAGTATATTGCAGAAAGAAGCAAAACAAATTAATATTATTTATAAATAAAGGTAAGCCCTTTCCTAAGTGATATATAGTCATTAAGGAAAGAGCTTATTTTTTGCATCCAGATTAATGCCCCCCCTTTCATTAGGCTTATTTTTGTCTGACAAAATGGGTTCATTTTATAGCCGGTGATTATGATTTATCTTCTTCGATACAGAACCATCAAGAGCAGAATCCCGGCACCTGTGGCAGCTGAAAGCAGAATCCAGACGTAGGGCAGGGAGAAGCCTGTCAGAATCAGGCTGCCCAGGATGGAGGTGAGGATCCCACCGCTTCTTAAGAACAGGGAGGATAAGGACATCATACTGGCGCGCTGGCTGTTATCGATGGAGGAATGGAATATGGTATCTTCAAATAAGTTCCCGGCTCCCAGAACAAAATAGGTCAGGATGAACAAGAAAATGAAGACAGGTATATTCCCGCATAACCCTAATAGAAGGATGGTGAATGGGAGCAGGAGCCGCAGGGGCCAGTAACACATCATAGGCCGTTTAACATTTTCTGATAAATGCCAATGCCTCCATATCCGTTCAGCCCCTTTGTTGCCAAGGCTCATGCCCAAATATCCCAGGCAATTAATGATGCCAAAGATCCAGCCCAAGTGCTCCGGCAGAAAAAGTTTTAGCGCAGGCTGCCAATAGACCTCGATGGTGCTAAGTCCAAGTCCCAGCATGACGGACATGGCAAGTATGGTTATGATAATTTTGGAGCGCTTTAGGGAAGAGAAAAGGTTATGTACCTGATTTTTTAGCTGGATCATAGACGTTGCATCCGATGTTTTTTCCCAGCGCTCCTTCACGAAAAGAAGTGTAAGGATTAAAAGGAATGCTTCCAGGAGAATACAGACAGCCAGAAGCAGCGTATATGTAGGGTCTAAATATCCGAAAAGACCTCCGCAAAGAGAACCGGAGGCTAATCCCGCACTTGTGATGACCGCCAGGGTGCTGTTAATTTTGGAAAGTCCCTCTGTCCCCTTTTCCTTCATATAGGCCTCAATCTCTAAGGCTTCCAGGGAACCGGAGCTGAAAGCCCTGCCAATTCCCTGAATGGCACATGCAATGGCTAGCAGGAGGACATTGCGGCTAAAGAGAACCAATAGGAAATAGCACAGCATAAAGCATTGGGAAATCAGGAAGGTACGTTTCCTCCCGATAAGGTCAGTGAGTATTCCGCTGGGAAGCTCCAGAAGCACCACCGTGGCTGCAAAAATGCCGACACAGATGGATAATGATTCCAGCGTTGCGCCGTGTGAGAGCAGAACCAGGGAAAACACAGGCGCTGTGATTCCTATACAAAAGGGACTTATAAAAAAGATTAGTTTATGGCTTAACTTCATGTCAATCCTCCGCGTTCTTTGGTATGGTTTTTTCGGCAGGGTAAGCTTTATGGGGAAAAGCGATGATGGCGGTTTCCCATGGGACAGTGCCGGGAGCAGGTTCCATATGTCTGGAGTAAAAGCCCAGTATCAGTGCTTTCAGCTGTTCTGCCTCTTCTTGTGTCAAATAAAGAATACCATTCATGACGTCACCTGTCTCCAACGGGTTAGTGCGGTCATTTAGCTGCTCCATATGCTCCTTAAAGCTCTTCCAGGTTTCATTCATACAATAATCCGAGAGCAGGGTACGTTCCTCTTTGAGGTCATCGTCCTTGTCACTTCCCAGGTTGATTACGACGGGAAGGCGCTTGTAATATTTAGCCTGGATTCCACGGATGGATTCCGTATGGTCAAGGCCAACAAGATCCAGCTCTTCCAGCTTCTTTAAATGGTGGGAAACAGAGGAAGCTGAGATGCCCAGGTGGCTGGACAATTGCTTCGGGGTCATTGGAGCTGCGTGGATGTCCATGGCTTTTAAAAGACGCTGCCGCTGGGGATTCATATAGATATCCAGCTGCTTTCTGGTGGTTAAGGTTATTTGTTTAGGCATAGGATACCCCTCCTGTAGCTAATAAAATGGATTAATATACTGTTAATTATACAATACATATATTATAACGTTACATGATATGTAATGTCAAGGGATTAAAATAATGCGGGAAATCCACACGGATCTCCCACATTGATCAATTTACGGATAAAGAATAATCCCATGCCTGTATTCATTGGGAATGATAGTACCATACTTTTCGTATACCGCTTGTATATACAAATGAGCCGCTAAAATATCTTCCTGCAGCATGCGTAGGGCAGGAGGAGGGAGCTGCTGCTCCGCTTTTGATACTTTCATTATAATAGGGATTCTTCCATGCTTTTCGATTTTACGGAGCAGATGGGAGGATTCCTTTTTTATTCCGAGCACCCGGGCATATTGGGTATAGCCATTCCGGTTATATTCCTGAACGGTTTCGGCTTTAATATTTAGCAGCATGTGGAGGATGGCCCGGTTGATGCGTGTTAAGGTGAGGTTCTTTGTCTTAATCTCCTGTGCCAGTTCAGAAATAGCCCGGTGGGAGCAAATGGTGGAAAGATTTTTTAAACGGTCTGCTAAATCCTCAGAAATATCCAGATACCCGGCGAGGGACTGCCTGCTTTCATAAAGCAGCTTATACCTTATCACCTGGGAAAAGTCCTCCTCTGAGATGGGATATCTTACCCGGTGGTATTTCTTAAGGATATGGTATACATCCGGGGGGACACTATGGCTGATTTCCCCAAAATAATTGCCGGCCTCCGGTCCTTTGCTGAAAATAGCACGGCGGATCGCGGTAGCGGAACTGATTGCGGGGCTGGCTGCCTCCCCTTTTGATAAATCCGGGTCGTGATATTGTGCCAAAATCCGCTGTACTGTCCTGGGGGCAATCTTAGAATCCAGGCGGCGCAGTGCCTTCATGTACTCAATGCCCAGGATATTATTCGGTTCCGTGAGGAGCTTGGTTAAGGAGGTGCTATAGCCTGGCTGCTGGTCTTCAAGGAGGTGCTGCATTGCCCTGCCGCGGGCAGCCGGATAGGTAAAGCCTTCTTTGAGGTACGCATGGAGCGTTTCATCAAAGGATGGAGGGGGATCAAGCAGGAACCCTGCGGCTTCCTCCAGAAGAGCCAGGTCACCGCACTCGCTTCCAAAGCAGAGGTAATCTACGATTCCTAACCTGTCCAGCAAGGAGACAGCCCCATGGGCAAAATATTCCGCACTGCCGGTGGCATAGCATACCGGTAACTCCAGGACCAGGTCAATGCCATTATTTAAAGCCATTTCGGTACGGCTGTACTTGTCTATGACGGCGGGAGTTCCCCGCTGTACAAAATTACCGCTCATCGCGGCGATGGCATAATCTGCGCCCGTCAGCCTTTTGGCCTCTTCGATATGGTATTTGTGGCCGTTATGGAATGGATTATATTCAGTAATTAATCCTACAACCTTCATCTGCTATCTCCTGTCATGGGGTGTTTTTTATTCAATAACGCATGTTGCCACATGGTCTCAATATACGATATAATACGTGGGTTCAATGCATGTTATTACGTGGTTTTAATGCATACTAATACATAGTTTTAATACATACTAATATGTGGTTCCAATATAACATTTCTGCCGGGTACCGTCAATGACAACAATCCAAGCGATATGAAGTGGGCTGAATAAAAACCAAAAAACTAAAATTCTACTTATTAGAATCTAAATCCAAATTTATCCTAATATAAATTATACATATGGCTTTCGTAGTATTTCACAAAAATATATTATTTTTACCATTAATTTTGTTTAAAGAATCCCACCTTTTTCTACAAAATATACTTGTATCAAAATGTATTTTGTCTTATAATCAAAGTTATGGTTTTTACTTATTTTTATATACACTAATTTTATTTTACAGGAAGTAAAATCATCTTCCTGTAATCGGCGTGCCCTTTAGGGTACACTTTACACGACGCAAAAGCAGCGCCTTTATCAGAAATTATACACACCTGATAACTATTATTTGATGGCAAGGAAGGAGATACATCATGAGCTTCATTGATGGAATCAAGGAAAGAGCAAAAAAGAACATGAAAACTATTGTACTGCCGGAGTCCGATGACAGGAGAACCTTGGAGGCTGCAAGTAAGATCTTAGCTGAGGGTGTCGCTAACATTGTTTTAGTAGGCAATAAAGCGGCAATCGAAAAAGGTGCCAAAGGCAAGGAAGGCGAGCCTTCCCTGGATATTTCCAAGGCAATAATCATTGACCCGGACAACACAGAAAAGCTTCAGGAATATATTGATATCCTTGTTGAAGTCAGAAAAAGCAAAGGTATGACACCGGAGCAGGCGAAGGAACTGTTGACAAAGGATTATCTGTACTTTGCAGTAACTATGGTAAAAGCAGGTGATGCTGACGGCATGGTATCAGGTGCAGTACATTCCACCGCAGATACACTTCGTCCATCCTTACAGATATTAAAAACCGCACCGGGAACTAAGCTTGTGTCAGCATTTTTCGTTATAGTAGTTCCAAACTGTGAATTTGGAGAGGAAGGAACCTTCATTTTCTCTGATGCTGGCCTTAACCAGAACCCGAATGCTGAGGAGCTTGCTGCGATTGCAGGCAGCAGTGCGAAAAGCTTTGGATCCTTAGTTGGTAAAGAGCCCGTTGTGGCAATGTTATCCCATTCTACCAAGGGTAGCGCAAAGCATCCTGATGTGGATAAGGTGGTTGAAGCAACGAAAATCGCAAAGGAATTATATCCGGAATATAAAATTGACGGAGAGTTCCAGTTAGATGCAGCGATTGTACCCAGCGTAGGTGCTTCCAAGGCACCGGGCAGCGATATTGCAGGCAAGGCAAATGTACTGATCTTCCCGGATCTGGATGCAGGCAATATTGGTTATAAATTAGTCCAAAGACTTGCGAAGGCTGAAGCCTACGGACCTATAACGCAAGGTATCGCAAAGCCTGTAAATGATTTGTCAAGAGGCTGCTCCGCAGATGATATTGTGGGCGTTATTGCAATCACAGCAGTTCAGGCGGCAGAAGCATAGGATACGCAAAGAAGCGAAGTGGTGAGATGCTTCGCTTTTCGCAGTATTTTATATTAAAATCCGGATATCAGGACAAAACATGTTTATAATAAAGCATATTTATGGTAAGATATAGTTATGATAAAGTATAATTATGGTAAAACATATAAAACATATTTATAATAAAAAAGTGAGGTATGTGTAAATGAAAGTATTAGTTATTAATTGCGGCAGTTCTTCATTAAAGTATCAGCTGATCGATTCTGATACGGAACGAGTATTGGCAGTCGGTATTTGTGAGCGTATTGGACAAGAGTTGAGCCAGCTGAAACACACACCGGAGGGCCAGGACAAGATAGTAATTGAAACGAATGACATGAAGAATCATGAGGTTGCAGTCCAGATGGTGCTTCATGCCCTGACGGATGAGAAGCATGGCGTGATCAAATCCCTGGATGAGATCGGTGCGATAGGGCACAGGGTAGTACATGGCGGTGAGAAGTTTGCCAGCTCAACTGTAATCAATGAGGCGGTAATTGAAGCCCTGGAAGAATGCAGCGAATTGGCACCCCTCCATAATCCGGCAAACTTAATAGGGATCCATGCATGCGAGAAGTTAATGCCCGGCAAACCCCAGGTTGGTGTGTTTGATACTGCATTCCATCAGACAATGCCTCCGAAAGCTTATTTATACGGCATCCCTCACGAATATTACAAAAAATATAAGATCCGTAAATACGGTTTCCATGGTACAAGCCATAGCTTTGTATCCAAGAAAACGGCTGAATTCTGCGGCTTAGATATTAACAATTCCAAAATCATCGTTTGCCACCTTGGAAATGGCTCCAGTATTTCCGCAGTATTAAACGGTAAATCCATCGATACCAGCATGGGCTTCACTCCTCTTGCAGGCCTTGTTATGGGTACCAGATGCGGCGACATCGATCCTTCCATTATCGAGTTCATCGCTAAGAAGGAAGGAAAGTCCCTTGACCAGGTTATGAGCCTTCTGAATAAGGAATCCGGACTTCAGGGTATGTCTGAGGTATCCAGTGACTTCCGTGACCTGAATGATGCTGTTGATGCAGGTAACGAATTAGCTACTATTGCATTTGAAGTATTCTGCTATAATGTAGCAAAATACATCGGAGGCTATGTAGCAGCAATGAACGGCGTGGATGCGATCGCATTTACGGCAGGTGTTGGTGAGAATGACTGGAGAGTAAGGGAATGGGTATGCGAATACCTGGGATATCTTGGCGTTAAGATTGATCTGGAATTAAATAATACCAAGAGCAAGCTCCTTATGCTGACAACTCCTGAATCAAGGACTAAGGTTTGCATTGTGCCCACCAATGAAGAGCTGGCAATTGCAAGGGAAACTGTAGAACTGCTCAAATAAGTAAGTATGGTAGGGCATATTAGGTTAAGAGGTTAAGGATAGGTAAGTAAGAAATAACATTTTTTGATTGACAAATAGTATTTCACTGGGTATAATACAAGAAGCGCGTAAAAGAGAGTTTATATTTAAATTCTTGTAAGCAGTGAATATTCGGAGAGATTACAATGCTGATATCTTTGTCAGAAATAATGACTACGAAGGATAAGGTAGCGAAGATCGATGCCCCCCTTGAACTTGAGAGTGTTGAATACCAGGGTACTTCTTATGGATTCGCCCATAAGGAACCGGTAGAGCTCACAATAACAAATCTTGGTGACAAGGTTGTATTGATTGAGGGCGGAACGGATATTTCTTTGACCCTGTACTGTGGCAGATGCCTGAAGGAAATAGTACATCCTATGGAGATCAGATTTCAGAAAGAGGTTGATTTTAAGCTTTCTGAGGAGGAGCGTACAGAAGGTCTGGACGAAACAAATTATATTATTGGATACAATCTGGATGTAGACACATTGATTTATGAAGAAATCTTAATTGATTTCCCTATGAAGCTTTTGTGCAGGGAGGACTGTAAAGGACTCTGCGAAAAGTGTGGGATAAATCTAAATGAGAATACCTGTGACTGCGATACGCAGCATTATGATCCCAGAATGTCAGTAATCCGAGATATTTTTAACAATTTTAAGGAGGTGTGACAGATGTCTATTTGTCCGAAGGGTAAACATTCTAAAGCAAGAAGAGATAGCCGTAGAGCTAACTGGAAAATGACTGCTCCTAACTTAGTAAAATGCAGCAAGTGCGGAGAGCTCATGGTTCCCCATAGAGTGTGTAAGGCTTGCGGGTCCTACAATAAAAAGGAAATAATCACAGCTGAATAATTGAATGAAAACCTGTAAGCCTTGAATCAATGGTTTACAGGTTTTTTTGTGGCATTTTTTACACTAACGATCATTTGACCGTCAGGTCACGGGGTGTCGGATGTGAAATGATCTTCATTTCACACTATTCGGTCAGGTATCATCTTTACAAGCTCGTACTGTGAATTTAAGATTGTCCACAGCGGCTGATAGTAAATCATGATATTCCAGATGCCGGAACCCTGCAGACCGTATTTATCAATCAGGCCATTTAAAGCGTTGATGCTTCTGGGATCAATAAACCATACGATATGATCGATGGGCTTAGCGGAAAAAGAGAATTGATAGGTGAAAAACGGGGTCTGGGATATGGGATCAAATTCTATGGTGGCGGCAGAATCATAAGCAATTTTAATGGCTGTATTGATAGTAACGGAGTTGACGCTGGAACGGTTTGGGATAAAGGGAAGCTCCCAATCATAGCCGATGAGGGGTTCTCCGACGGAGACTAATTCCGCCGGAATAACCGTAACGATATATTCCAGGAAGGCGTTGATTAATTCTGCTGAGCTTACCGGGGAAGGAGGATCCGTTTTCTTACCCCAGGCATACTGGAAGAAGGTAAAGCCGTTAATCTTTTGGCTGATCCTTAAATAGTCGATCCTCTCGAATTTAATTTCATTGTCTTCATATCGGAGGTTGGGATTAACCGTATAAAAAATCAGATACCCCTCCTGGGATAGCTGGTCGGAAAATCTTGTTAAAAAAGTAAAATAAAGCTCCTGGTTTACCTCGTTCATGGTACTGATCATGATATTGACGCCATGATAATCTGTGGAGCGGAGGATCTCAAGGATATTTGAAATAAGATGGGTTTGAAACTCTTCGTTGATCAGTAATTTATATACGACTTCTGCATCTGATTCCCCCAGGGGAGACATGGCGGATATCATCAGGAGCGGTATGGTACCAAAGGTTATTGCGGTTTGTATCAGCTGGGTATCATCATTGTATTTGGTTACTTCACCGGCATCCATGATCCTGTAATTAAAAATAGACAGATAAGTAAGATAGGGCAACACTTTCATGAGTGAGCCCTGGTTAATAAAAGGATAAGCATAGCCGTTTGTTATAAGCTTGCCCCGGGTATCATAACTGATCACCAGGGTTTCACCGGGATAAATATATTCTCTATCAGAAAGAAAGGAATTGTTTCTTAATAATTGGAGCAATGTGGTATTATAAGCCTCTGCAATCGACTGCAGGGAGTCACCTTCTTCGACGATATGGGTTCTAGTAGGATAGACGATGACAATAGCCTGGCCATTGGCTAAGTGGAAGGAATTTCCAAGCCCATTGTCCTGTATTAATTGATAGAGGGAAACACCGAATTTTTCTGCAATGGAGATTATTGTATCACCTGGTTGTACTACATAAATGTCCATGATAATCCTCAAGCTGATTAATTAATTATATTATATGTTAAATAATTAATTATTAGCATTTAAATTATCCTGCGGGCATTAACTTATTCGTAGATAGAGGGCTAGCTGGAGAGAAGGTTCTGCAGCATATGTACTACATATCGTTCCAGGTTTTCCTCCTGGAGGAGAAAATCAGTATGTATTTCCAGAAATGACAATTTATCAGCATGGTTCATCTTGAAGCAGGGAGTGATCAGCGGCTCATGCTGGGGAGCAAAGATGCCTTGCTTTCTGGTATAACAATTAGAAGGAGTGGCTTTTTTCCGGTAATCCTTGTCAACATAGCTGGCGATGCTTTTGTGGATTGCATAATCCTCCGCAGGAAGATAATAATAATCCTTATAGTTGCTGTAAAAATACTTTAATTCGCCCTCATAGACAGATATGGTTAAATTAGCGGTATTTCCAAAGGCGTCCAAATGAGCAAAGCCATTGCCGTAAGTGATGCGGACAGGAAGGTCAGCAGTGATTTCAAAGCAAATGACGAATTCCCTGTCCCTAATGTATGTTTCCTGGATGCGGATTGGTTTTTCAAATAAATCTGCGTAATATAGGATGGGGGACAGGCGGACCAGACCCTGGATGTCGTCTGAATTATGCAATAGCAGCAGCTGTAACAGCTGTTCAGCTTCAGAGAGGGCTGGCAGGGAAAGTCCGGGGTTCCGCTTTTTCCACAGCTCCTCATAGTGCTTCTTGCCAAGATAGCTTTGATAGACCTGGATTAAATCACCGCCATCCAGCATATCCTGGCGGCGGATGCCCAGAAATTTCTCGATGGTTTTTAGTTTGAAGTTTTTTAATTGGAACAGCTTTTTATAGGGAGTCAGCCTTTTATAAATATCCAGGCTCACCACATGGTCAAAGGAGTAATCTAATCCCAGTAATTTTATTTTCCGCTGCAGGTAGGGAATATCAAAGCCTGTGCCATTGTAATGGACCAGAACCTCATAGGATCTCAGGAATTCAAAGAAGGCGGCCAATAATTCGCCCTCTTCCCTGATGTCTTCTGAAAACCACTGGAGGATATGGAAGGAGGAGTCCCTGTAATAGGCGCAGCCGATCAAGTAAAGATAGGTGGATTCGGCGGAGAAGCCGGTTGTCTCGATATCAAAATATAAAATTTTATTAAGGTCATACTCCCTTTCGAAGGGATAAGCCGGTCCCTGCTGCAATGTAAATTGTCTTGTTATCATTCCTATGATCCCTCCCTTGATCTGATTTTATTTTATCATAGAATAAAAAGTAAGGAAAGAGTGTGTTTTTGGGCGTTGTCTAATGAAATTTTAATGAAGTTAATGAAAAAACTTACTGAATTTTCTAAAATGATGTGATATCATACGATATATGTGGGGAGGTATGGCCCAACCATACCCGTGCATGTTTAACCAATCCCGGAAGACTTGCATGAAGGCACCGGTAACTATTAATACATCTGAACAATATCTGGAGGAGCTATAACATTATGTGGAGTATTAAAATATTAGGTGATGAATTCTACTATCTGTTTTACATATTCTTTTTGTATAGCGTTTTCGGTTGGATTTATGAAAGCACCCTTGTTTCAATCCAAAAGAGAGCCCTGGTTAACCGAGGCTTTTTGATAGGCCCAGTCATTCCGATCTACGGCTGCGGCGCATTGGTGGTATATATGGTGCTTTGGGAGGTACAAAGCAATTTATGGTTTGTGTTTTTTGGGGGAATGCTGTTGGCAACGGCTCTGGAATTTCTTACCTCACTGGTCATGGAGCTGGTTTTCCACACCAGATGGTGGGATTATAGTACGCATCCCCTTAATATCAATGGCCGGATCAGCCTGTTTGTATCCTTGTTCTGGGGTGTGCTTTCTGTTTTGATGATACGTATTTTCCAGCCGGGAATCAATACCATCATTGGCCTCATACCAAGAAGGATGGGAGAAATCCTTGGCTATATACTGGTTCCCTTACTTTTAGCAGATTTCACGACCACAGTAATATCAACCTTAAAATTTGAACAGATCCTTACCAGGCTTAACGGACTGCGTAATGATATGCTGGAGTACTTCGGAACCAAGAAGGTATTTGCTACAGGAGAGGGCTGGAAGGCCAGATTTGATGATTTACGGCTGCTGGGTCTGTTTACGGAGGCCAGAAGCTCTATTGATGAATGGGTAAATAACCAGAAAAGCATTGTAGCAAACGGTAAAACCGAGCTGAAGGAGCTAAAGCCGGAAATAGAAGCAAAATTAAAGGAATTCTTCGGGCGCTACCAGAATATCAAGGCCCTGAGGAACCATATCCGCTTATTAAAGGCCTTTCCATCCATGAAGGTAGGCAAGCTCCGAGAAAATGCACTGCACGATTTACGTGAAAAGATAAATAAGAAAACTGTCCGCGAAATAGGAAAGGAGTTCAAGGAAGAGGTAAAGGGAACCATCAAAGGTAATTTGAGCGGGATTCTTAAGGCTGTACTGGTGGGAATCCTGGTCCTTGCACAGATGGGGCTGATTATCTATCTGTCCATCCTGCTCAGAGGCTATACGATCTATATTTATTCAGCCATCCAGGTGCTGAGTATCATCGTTATTGTCGGATTAATCAATGACAACCGCAATACCTCCTATAAGATCGGCTGGATTTGCATTATTACGGCTTTACCGATTACCGGCCATATTATGTTCATGCTTTGGGGAAAGGGGAGAAGGAGCAGAATCGACCATGGAATACAGGTCAAGCTCCATCGGGGCGCCGAATTCCTGGAATATAACCCGGAGGTAACCAGACAATTTGCGGAGAGGTATCCCACCAAGAGCCGGATGACGAAATACCTGGAATATAATTCCTTTCCATTATTTAAGAATAATAAGGTGGATTATTATCCCATGGGTGAGGATGTATTTGAGGCGATCTTCCAGGAGATTGAAGGGGCTGAGAAATTTGTCCTGATTAATTTCTTTATTGTGGCGGAAGGGGCTTTATGGGATAGGATGCATGAGCTGCTCAAGAGGAAGCTGGATGAGGGCGTCCGGGTCATGTTCCTTTATGATGATTTTGGCGGAATGCTGCGCACGCCGAGCAGCTTTAGGAGAAGCCTTGAAAATGAAGGGATGGAGGTCCGTGTATTTAATCCGATCCACCGGTATACGGATAAGCTGTACCTGAATTTCCGGTCCCATCAAAAGATTATTGTGGTGGACGGGAACGTAGGATTTACGGGAGGCATGAATCTGGCTGATGAGTATGTAAACCTGGTCCAGCGGTTCGGAACCTGGAAGGATAATGCTATCCGCGTCGAAGGGGATGCGGTATGGGGGCTGACGGTAACCTTTTTACAGATGTGGGAGGTTTCAGGTTCCGGGGCTCCAATGGACTATAATCCATTCCGCCCTACCAGGCAGTTTGAGGAAAATGAGGTGTATTGCCAGGTGATTTCCGACGGGCCCGCCAATAATCCGAGAAATCCGGTGGAAAACATCTATAAACAGATGATATATTATGCCAAGAAGGTATTGTACATTACAACACCTTACCTTATAATTGAAGAAGATATGCGGGATGCGTTGGTTACTGCGGCTGTCAGCGGAATTGATGTCCGGATTATCACGCCGTTTATCCCGGATAAGAAGAATGTTAAAATCCTTACGAACTATAATTATGGCAAGCTGCTGGAGGCCGGGGTCAAGATCTATGAATATTCCCCCGGGTTTATCCATGCCAAGACGATTATTACGGAGGACAGCGGTATTGTAGGAACAATCAATATGGATTACCGCAGCTTCTACCTGCACTATGAGTGCGGCGTATGGATCTGTGATAAGGAGACGATCCGGACCATCCATCAGGATCTGGTCAAGACGATGGAGCAATGCCATGAGGTGACCTATGATGAATGGAAGAACAGACCTTTCCATATCAAAGCTTACCAAAGGATTTTAAATGTTTTTTCGACCTTAATGTAACCTGCGGCAGCACAAAGAAGGAGGTTAATCCTCCTTATAGAGGGAGGCGGAGCATCCTTTAGGAAGGAGGATTGGTCTATGTATACCAATGTGTGCCGGCATTGCCAAAAAGTATTTCGTTCAAGGTTTAAAGCCTATACCTGTGAGGACTGCAAGCAAATCGACGCTGACCAGTTTGATGATATTGAGGCGTACCTGAAGGAGTATCCGAACAGCAATGCATTGCAAATTTCGGAAGCCTTAGGGATTACGGCCTTTGAGGTGTTGAATTACTTGAAGGAGGGACGGTTAAATATTTCGAGAGGGAGCTTTGAGAGGCTGCCTGACTAAAATTTAATACAAAAGCTTAATAAAAATATAGAGGTGTATCATGATTAGTTATCTGAAGGGCGAGTTGGCGGAAGTTAAGGAGAATTATGTGGTTGTAGAGGTGGGAAATATCGGGTATGAGGTCTATCTGCCGGGTTCCTCTATTATGAAATTGCCTTCCAGGGGCAGCGATATCAAGGTGTATACCTATCTTCATGTCAGGGAGGATGCTATTGGACTCTTTGGTTTTTTAACGAAGGACGACCTTGAGATGTTTAAGCTGTTGATTACGGTAAATGGAATTGGCCCTAAGGGGGCATTGGGGATTCTTTCCGCGATTTCGGCGGATGATATCCGCTTTGCGGTTCTTGCGGAGGATACGAAGCTAATTGCAAAGGCTCCCGGGGTTGGAAATAAAACGGCAGGTAAGCTGATACTTGAATTAAAGGATAAGTTTAAGCTGGAGACTGCTTTTGAGCAACGTTTTATTAATCAGGAAGAACAGCTTTCAGGCTCAGGAATTTTTGGGAAACGGGAAGAGGCTGTCCAGGCGCTTACGGTTCTTGGATATTCCGCTTCGGAAGCGCTTAAGATTGTGAACCAGGTGGACATAAAGGAAGATATGACCTCTGAGGAAATTTTGAAAATGTGTTTAAAGAGGGTGTAGTGTGAAATACAGAATATTTCACATCCGACATTGAGTGGCCTGGTGGCTTTGCAGCCAAATGATTGTTAGGTTAATATAAGAAAAATGCAATTGGAGAGATATTATGGCAAAGCGTATTATCACTACCGATTTTACAGAAGAGGATAAAAAGATTGAGGGTTCCTTAAGACCCCAATTATTATCCAATTATATCGGTCAGGAAAAAGTAAAAGAAAATCTAAAGGTTTACATAGAGGCAGCAAAGCAGAGGAACGAATCCTTGGACCATGTGTTGTTTTTCGGGCCTCCGGGACTGGGAAAGACTACCCTGGCAGGAATTATTGCAAATGAAATGGGGGTAAGCATTAAGATTACCTCGGGTCCGGCCATTGAAAAGCCTGGCGAGATGGCAGCTATCCTGAATAACCTCCAGGAGGGAGATGTGCTGTTCGTCGATGAGATCCACCGTTTGAACCGGCAGGTGGAGGAATTATTATACCCGGCCATGGAGGATTATGTGATAGACATTATCATCGGGAAGGGGTCAGCCGCCAAATCCATCCGCATTGACCTGCCGAAGTTTACCTTGGTCGGTGCAACGACGAGGGCAGGCATGCTGACGCCGCCCCTCAGGGACCGTTTTGGCGTGGTAAACAGGCTGGAATTTTATACGGTAGAGGAGCTTAAGGAAATCATCCTCCGGTCGGCAGAGGTCCTGCAGGTGGAAATTGACGGGGAGGGTGCAACAGAGCTGGCCAGGAGGTCGAGAGGAACTCCGCGCCTGGCAAACCGGCTGTTAAAGAGGGTACGTGATTTTGCCCAGGTGAAATATGATGGCAGGATCACGAAGGAGGTTGCAGGCTTTGCCCTTGATTTATTAGAGGTGGATAAGCTGGGGCTGGATAATATTGACCGTGCCATCCTGGTCACCATGATAGAGAAGTTTAGCGGGGGGCCTGTAGGGGTGGAAGCAATTGCAACGACCATCGGAGAAGATCCGGGAACTGTAGAAGAGGTGTATGAGCCCTACCTTGTACAAAATGGCCTGATCCTGCGTACACCGAGGGGAAGGGTCGCCTCGGAGCTGGCTTACAGGCATATCGGCTTGTTGTGATACCCATTGCCGGAAGCCTGTCTCACTGCCTGTGGTGCAGGGCGTATGCCTGTGCCCTGCATATATTTACAATCACGGCTTGCCAGGAAAAATAACATCAGGTATAATTGTCTTGTCAGAGCATGGAATTACGTGTGGAGGATGGCCTATGAATCAGTATCACGATATTGAAGTTATTATAAATAACAAGAGATATACCTTAAGTGGATACGAAAGTGAGGAATATTTGCATAAAATTGCTTCCTACATCAATGGAAAGCATACGGAGTTCCGCAACAAGGATGCTTATAAATTCTTGGACTCTGACTTGAAAAATATCTTAATGCAGATTAATATTGCGGATGATTATTATAAAATGAAGGACAGATTACAAGAGCTTGAGAAGGAAGATGAGCAAAAGAGCAATGAGATTTTTGATTTGAAGCATGAGCTGGTAGCTGCGCAGGAAAAGCTTAGTTCTACCCAGAAGGAAGTGGAGGAACTGAAAAAAGAGCTTTATGAGACGCAGAGGAAGATGGTCAGATTAGAAACCGAACGAAACGATATTCGAAGATAAATGTATATCAGGCAGGCTGTCCATACAAGATGAATTAGGGCGCTAATTCACTTGTCATGAATAAGTGGTATTACAGGGTGTGTCCATCCTGTGGATATCCTTAATCAGGGCAGCTTTTTCTATTTTCGGCGGGTGTGTACCTAGGCCTTCGGGCACAGCCTGTAACCGGGACAGGAGAAAAGCATAGAAATGAGGAAAAGATGAAAAGACAGATAGAAATTTTGGCGCCCGCCGGCTCCTATGAAGGGATGCGGGCGGCCATGAATGCAGGCTGTGATGCCATATATATCGGGGGAAGCAGCTTTGGCGCCAGGGCATATGCCAACAATCTGGATGAGGCCGCCCTGTTACAGGCAATTGATGAAGCGCATATCAGGGGTAAGAAGCTGTACCTTACGGTAAATACCCTGTTAAAAGAAAAGGAACATGCAAAGCAGCTCTATTCCTATCTGGAAAAATACTATTTGCAGGGATTGGATGCGGCTATTGTCCAGGATGTGGGGGTATTGCATTTTATCCATGAGCAGTTTCCCGGACTTCCGGTTCACGCAAGCACCCAGATGACCCTGACCATGGCGGAGGGGGCAAACCTCCTGAAGGAGTATGGGGTTACCAGGTTAGTTACCTCAAGGGAATTGGATTTGGAGGAAATCAGGAGCATCCGTGAAAACACCAGTCTGGAGATAGAGACCTTTGTTCATGGAGCCCTGTGCTATTGCTATTCCGGGCAGTGCCTGATGAGCAGCATGATCGGCGGGCGCAGCGGGAACCGTGGACGCTGTGCCCAGCCCTGCCGTATGCCGTACCAGCTTTGGGACGACTATGGCAGATTGTCAGGGGAACAGGAGAAGTATTTACTCAGCCCTAAGGATATCAATACCCTGGCAATTATTCCGGAGCTGGTGGAAGCGGGCATTGATTCCTTTAAAATTGAAGGAAGGATGAAGCGTCCGGAATATTCGGCGGCGACGGCAAGGCTTTACCGGAAATACGTTGACTATTATCTGGATAAGGGAAAGGCGGCTTATGATAAGCTGGTATCCGGTGAGGAGTTTCGTGAGGATATGCTCCAGCTCCAGGATATCTATAACCGGGGTGGTTTTTCAGAAGGATATGCCAGGACATACCATGGGAAATCGATGATGTCCCTGTACCGTCCGAACCATGGAGGGGTATTTGTGGGTGAAGTGAAGGAGGTACAGGGCAGCCAGGTAGGGATTTTACTGAAGGAAAGGTTGAATGCCCAGGATATTCTGGAAATCCGTGTTGGCCATGAAGCCGTCCATGAATTCACGGTTAAGGAGCCCCATGAGGCAGGGGTAATCCTGAGGACTACTGCGGGGAAGAGGCCAAGCCCGGCTGCGGAAGTAAAGAAAACGCCGAACTATGGACAGATGAAGGCTGCAGGCACCCGGATTAAGAAAGGTGCACAGGTCTATCGTACCAAGAATAACGCTTTATTAGAGGAGTTTTCCAGGGAATATATCGAAAAGGACGCCCAAAGAGGCATGACAGGTGTTTTGGTGGCCCATACCGGTGACAGGCTGTCCCTAACCCTCCGGTGCGGAGGGTTATCCTCACGGTGCGGAGGGTTATCCTCACGGTGCGGAGGAAAGCCCTATGAATCGGAAGAGGTGGAGGTTACGGTCTTCCATAATGAGGCCCAGCCGGCAATCAAGCAACCCATGACAAAAGAAAAGCTTGCCGCGGCCCTGGAAAAGACAGGAGAGACACTTTTTTATTTTGAAGAGCTGTCCATTGATTCGGATGAGGATATCTTCGTTCCGGTGGCCTGGTTAAATGAGCTGAGGAGGGCTGGAATTTCCCGGCTGCAAGAGGCGCTGGCAGGGAAATATCATAGAAATCTGGATGGGGATCGGAATCTGGATGGGCATCAGGGCAGAAAGCAAGCTGTGATGTCTGCTCCTGACGGTAAAACAGGGGCAGGGAATTTTGGTATCAGCGTATCCGTACAGACGGAATTGCAATTTGAAGCAGCCATGAATTTTTTAGAGGTTACTGCCATCTATGCAGAGTATGACTGCTTTGACATAAAGGCGCTGAAGCGTTTGGCAAGAAGGGCGGACCGGGAGATAAAGGACTTTTATCTGTCACTTCCCCAGATCTGCAGAAAAAAAGTATATGGGAATTTGAAGCAGGATTTAGAAGAATTAATCAACCTCCCGGAGCTGACAGGCTTTATCCTGAAGAATCTTGAAGAAGTTGCCCTGCTGCAGTCGTTATTGAATGAAAAGATGGCAGAAAAGCAAATAATTCTTAATTATAATATGTATACTTATAATAAGGAGGCAAAATTGTTCTGGCAGGAACATCAGCTGGAGCATTTTACCGCCCCCATAGAATTAAATTACCAGGAGCTGAGGGAGCTAGGAATCAGCGACTGTGACATGGTTGTATATGGTCATCTCCTGCTGATGGTCTCTGCCCAGTGCCTGTTTGAAAACACGGTGGGTTGTGCAAGGGCGGGTAAAAATAATATCCAGGGACGTTTGACTGACCGGCTGGGGAAAAGCTTTTATGTAAAGACTAACTGCACCACCTGCTATAATACCATTTACAATGGACAGCCCTTGGCGCTCCATAAGCATGCCGCGGACATTATTAGATTAAACCCGAGAAATATCAGGATTGATTTTACGAAAGAGTCCTTCAACGAGGCATGCCAGGTCTTACGTTTGTTTTATGACCGGTTTTTCTGCAGCGGTCAGGATGTGGAGGAGTTGTCGGATTATACGACGGGACATTTTAAGCGCGGAATAGAATAGGCCAGATTGGGAGGTTGCTATGAGTTTAATCGTTCAATTAACTAAATATCTGATGATTTTATTGATGGGGATCTATTCTTATTATAGCTTTACTGTGTTCCGTTCTAAGAGTAAAAGATATCAGAAGCGGATTTATATCACTTTGACCATGCTGATTTTTCTTTTACATTTTGTCGGGTATGCAACCCTGTTCCTGCAGATTCCCAGTATGAAGCTGTTGGTTTTGTATGGAGGGGAAATGCTGCTGCTGACCCTGGTGCTGGGCTTATATCAGCTGATCTACCCGAAGATGCCAAGACTGCTGCTAAGGAATATGCTGATGCTTTTGGTAGTTAGCTTTATTATGCTGGCAAGGCTGAATTATGACATGGCTGTAAAGCAGGTAATTATTGTGGCCTTTTCCTTCCTGGCGTGCCTGCTCGTACCTCTGGTGATGCGGTCAAGGATGAATTTAAGGCGGTTTGGCTGGTTCTATGGCTTTGCCGGAATAGGGGTTCTGTCCCTGGTTTTGTTGGTAGGGACAACGAAGCTGGGAGCTACAAATTGGATTTCCATAGCAGGCTTCAGCGTACAGCCCTCAGAATTTGTGAAGCTGCTTTTTGTACTATGTGTTGCGGCCCTGTTTAAGGAGCAGACGAGCTTTCGGAGAGTCTGTGCCGTTACGTTTCTTGCGGCTGTACATGTGCTGCTTTTGGTAGCCCAGACGGATTTGGGAGGGGCATTAATTTTCTTTGTGACCTATTTGTTCATACTATATATTGCTTCGGCAAACCCCCTGTATTTATTTGCCGGACTGCTGGGAGGCAGCGGGGCAGCCATGGTAGCTTACCGGTTGTTTTATCATGTCAGGGTCAGGGTAATGGCATGGCAGAATCCATTTGCTTATATTGACAAGGAAGGATACCAGATTACCCAATCCCTGTTTGCCATTGGGACCGGCGGTTGGTTTGGCATGGGGCTAAACCGTGGTTTGCCCACGTCTATTCCCGTAGTTGAGAGTGACTTTATCTTCTCGGCCATATCAGAGGAGTTTGGAGGCCTTTTTGTTATCTGTATTATCCTGATCTATGTGAGCTGCTTTGTCATGTTTATTAATATTGCCCTGGAGCAGGAGGTGCTGTTCTACCGTTTGACGGCGGTGGGCTTTGCGGTTATGTTTATCTTTCAGGTATTCTTATCCATTGGCGGTGTCATCAAATTCATTCCTTCCACCGGCGTTACGTTGCCTTTGATCAGCCAGGGCGGAAGCTCTGTCTTCGCGACGATAGTGATGTTTATGATACTGCAGGGGATTGCAATGAAGGAGAAAAAAAGGAACAGGGACATTGGTAATAAGAAGAACAGGAAGAAGGAAACCAAGGAAAAAAATGTAGGGAAAATAGATGCGGAAAACCTTACAATGATGGAAGAATATGCTCCAGGAGCGGACAAAGCCACTTATGGAGCAGATAAATCTACTCTAGAAGCGGACAAATCCGCTCTAGAAGCGGATTGGGGAGGTAGCATATGAGATGGTTTACACATGAAGATCCAAAAAAGCCGATCTATAACCTTATTTACATCTTTGTTGGACTGACTGTTCTTATGGTAGGCTATTTCGCTTATTTTCTTGTGGTAAGAAGCGATGAGGTAATCAACAACGCTTATAATAAACGCCAGGACATCCTGTCCCAAAGGGTCGTAAGAGGGAGCATCCTCTCGGCTGACGGGGAGGTGCTGGCACAGACGGTAACGGATGGGGAAGGGAAGGAAACCAGGGAGTATCCTTTTGGAAAGGTGTTTGCCCATGTGGTGGGCAGGTATTCCAAGGGGAAGACCGGGATCGAGGAGGCGGAAAATATCCGGCTGCTGACCTCCAATATTAATGTCTTTGAGCTGACCTATTCGGATCTGACCGGGGAAAAAAGCCCTGGAGATAATGTGGTGACAACCTTGGATGCGGGCCTGCAGAAGGTAGCCTATGACGCCCTTGGGGATTATAGGGGTGCCGTAGTGGTAATGGAGCCTTCCACAGGGAAAATTCTTGCCATGGTTTCCAAGCCCTCCTATGATCCGAATAAGATCGATGAAATCTGGGAGGAGCTTACCTCTGATGAGGAAGAGGAGACAGATGCCCCGCTGCTTAACCGGGCAACCCAGGGCTTTTACCCTCCCGGCTCAACCTTTAAGGTATTAACCGCCCTGGAATATGTCAGGGAAAACCCGGATTACCCGGATTACCATTTCAATTGTGAGGGGAAGACGGTGTATGATAGTATGACCATACATTGCTATAATAATAAGGTCCATGGGGAGGAGGATTTGAATAAATCCTTTGCAAAATCCTGTAATACCTCCTTTGCGAATATCGGGAGGGAATTGGATTTGAAAAGCTTCCGTGAGCTGTGTGAATCCTTTTTATTTAACCAGCGGCTTCCTATCACCATGGAAAGCATACAGAGTAGATTTGTCCTGCGGGAAGGAGCTGGCGTAAATACTGTCATGCAGACAGCGATTGGCCAGGGGAAGACAGTGGTTACCCCCCTCCATAATGCGATGATAACGGCAGCAATTGCCAACCAGGGGGAAATGATGAAGCCCTATGTGGTAGACCATATTGAAAACGTGAACGGCGGGATTGTCAAAAGGTATTCCCCCCAAACCGTGGCAAAGCCCATAACCCAGTGGGAAGCGGGCATCCTCGCAAAGATGATGCGGTCCGTCGTCACGGATGGCACAGCAGAAAAATTAGACAGCTTATCCGTTAAGGTTGCCGGAAAGACAGGCTCGGCAGACCATAAGGAAAACGAGCCGGCCCATGCCTGGTTTATCGGCTATGCGCCCTATGAGGAGCCCCAGATCGTAGTGAGCGTGATCGTAGAAAGCGTGGGCACCGGAAGTGATTACGCAGTCCCGATTGCAAAGAAGGTATTTAAAGCATATTTCAAGGACGAATGAGCTGTTTCACCCATAATTAGACAAACAGTACTGCATAAAGATAAACAGCGCTGCCTAAAGATAAGTGGGACGGCGCACCGGTATAACGTTCCTGAAAGAAGGCTGTACCAGAAAAAGTAGTCTAAATATTGTATTGAATATCGGCTTGCATTGATGTATACTTTTATCAGATAAAGATGGTACACCAAAGGCAGGAGGCATTGCGATGGTTGAAGCAACGAGCTGTGGTGGTGTAGTGATATTCAGAGGAAAGATTTTATTACTGTATAAAAATTATAAAAATAAGTATGAAGGGTGGGTGCTACCAAAAGGAACTGTTGAAGAAGGAGAGGAATATAAAGAAACCGCTATACGCGAGGTGTTAGAGGAAGCGGGAACGAGTGCTTCCATCATCAAGTATATCGGGAAAAGCCAATATTCTTTTAGCACACCACAGAATACAGTATTAAAGGATGTTCATTGGTATTTGATGATGTCTGATAGCTATTACAGTAAACCACAAAGGGAAGAGTATTTTATGGACTCGGGTTACTATAAATTCCATGAGGCTTATCATATGTTGAAATTCGCGAATGAAAAGCAGATTTTGGAACGGGCTTACAACGAGTATATGGATTTGAAGAAAAGTAACCTCTGGGGTAATAAGAAGTATTTTTAGCGCCCGCCAGGCGCATATGACAAGGGACTGGGCATTAGGTTGCGGCAGTCCTTTTTCTGTGGGCATGACCAGATATTCATTGATATAATTTTCTAAGAATGGTATGATTAGCTAAGAAGTTTGTAAGAAAAGTATAAGAAGCAGCCCCTTTTATATTTGCCTGCATGGGTAAAAAGAGCTTCCGGGAAGCCGGGGGACAATGAAGCAGAGGGAATGGGTTACATAAGCAGGAATAGATTACATAAAGAGGAAAGGTTATTGTAAAGTAGACAAATGATATTTGGAGCGGTTTATCTCATAAGTTTTATCCTAAGTATAATTTTAATTATTTTTTTATTGAAGGGCAGTAAGGCGGATATAACAAAAAGACTTTTGGCAATGTCCTTATTGGTGTCATTTTGGATTCTGATGGAGCTACTCAGCTTTGTCGCACCGGTGGAATGGGCTTTGGTGTTCCAGAAACTAAAATATATAGGGGTGGCCCTGGTACCCCCGGTGCTGTTGGTTACGGTACTCCTTTTCAGCAAAAGGTATCAGCGGATCAGGCCGTCGCATAAAATTCTAATCTATATCATACCTTTTCTCTCCCTCGTATCTATTGTTACGGGGTGTATACCCTATGTGTTTTTAACAAATCCCGAAATCTATTTCAATAATGGGGTACCGGTGTTTACATATACAAAGGATATCGGATTTTTGGTGAACACATTTTATTCCTATACGCTGATTCTCATTTCCTGCTATTTGCTCTTAACCAGAGCATTGGAATCGCCGAGGATTTACCGTAAGCAGAGTATATTTGTTTTCTTTGGATGCCTGGTATCCTTCATCATTAATGTGCTGTTTGTTACCCAGCAGGTATTCATTCCTCCCATCGATACAACACCGGTGCTGATATTAATAACATTATCGGTATTTTACTGGGGAATATACCAGCTGCCCAAAGCGGTGATCGTACCCTATGCCCGGGACATGGTAATAGAGAATATAAGGGATATGCTGTTTGTCCTGGATAATGATGAGTGTATTATCGACATAAATCCGAGGGGGATGGAATTCCTCTGGAAGAATGCGGATGAGAAGTTAAAGAAGCAGGATCATGTTTCGAAATTAATTGGCATGAGTATATATGATGTGGTTAAACACATCCCTGGAGCCGAGGGTTTATCCTTACCCTTGGATACAGGGGAAGAGGGCACCATCGTTTTGCAGGAGGAGGGGCGGAGCTTTTATTATAATATCAATGAAGAAGAAATCTATGACGCAGACCGGTGTAAGATTGGAAAACTTTATCTGCTGCATGACATAACCGAGATTAAGGAACAGTTGAACAGCCTGATGAAGCTGAATGGGGAGCTGACGGTCTCGGATAAAATCATAAATGAAGCTATTGAGGGAATTATTATAACGGATGAGGACAATAAAATTATCCGTGTGAATGAGTCAATGGTGAAAATGTCCGGTTACACAAGGGAGGAGCTGATCGGGAATAACCCGAGGCTCTTTAAATCAGATTACCATGATGAGCTGTTTTACCGGCAGATGTGGGAACAAATCGTTACAAAGGGGTTCTGGGAGGGGGAAATCTGGGACAAAAGGAAAACAGGTGAGATTTACCCGAAATGGATGACCATTACCGTAATAAAGCATCCGGAAGGCGGCGTAATCAATTATATCGGAATATCCTCAGATATGACTAAGATGAAAAAGGCAGAGCAGGATATCCATCTTCTGGCCTACTATGACTCCTTGTCCGGGCTGCCAAACAGGACGTTGTTTTACGACCGTCTTAACATGGCCCTGGCAAGGATGAAGCGGAGTGGCTCCAATGTAGCAGTGTTTTATATGGATATTGACCGGTTTAAGCTGATCAATGATTCCTTAGGCCATGATGTTGGCGACATGCTGCTTGTTGAGGCTGCGAAAAGAATCCAGTCGGCAATCCGCAAGGAAGACATGCTTTCCAGGATGGGAGGAGATGAATTTGCCCTGCTGATGGAAGATGACAATTGCCTGGAGAGCGCTTCCAGTGTGGCTGAAAATATCCTGGAACAGATGAAAAAGCCCTTTATACTAAAGGATAAGGCGGTTTCTGTCGGGATTAGCATCGGCATAGCGGTTTCACCCTATGATGACGGCACCCTGGAGGGCGTCCTCAGAAAAGCGGATAGTGCCATGTACCATTCCAAGGAATTAGGGGGAGGGCAGTATGTATTCTCTTCCGAGGAGATTGAGAAACGGAACCAGGAGCAGTTGGAGCTGTTGGTCAGGTTAAAGGATGCCCTCCAGAATGAGGAATTTGAATTGTTCCTGCAGCCCCAGATGGAATTTACGGAGAACCGGTATAACATTGTGGGTGCAGAAGCGCTGATCCGCTGGAACAAGGATGGGGTAATCATACCACCCTCCAGGTTTATACCGGTATCAGAGGAAAACGGCCTTATTTTGCCTATAAGTAACTGGATTATTAAGGATATTTTCCGCATTGACAGGCTTTTAAAGGAATGTGGAATAAACATTAAGCTTGCCATCAATGTATCCGTGAAGCAATTTGAAGGTATGGAGCTGGTCAGGCTTTTGCAGCAGATGATTTCGGAGCATGCCGGGCAGGATATCCGCCTGATTATAGAAATAACAGAGAGCATGTTTATTGATGACCTGGACCGGGCGATTGATTATCTGAGGGAAATCAAGGCCTTAGGTATCAGCATAGCCCTGGATGATTTTGGAACAGGCTATTCTTCCCTGAGTTATTTGACGAAATTACCGATTGATTACCTGAAAATTGACCAATCCTTTGTCAGCGGGCTGGATGATATCCAAAACAAGTACCTTACATATTCAATTATATCCATGGCAAAGATACTAAACCTGAAAACCCTGGCAGAAGGCGTGGAAACCCGGGATCAGGCGAAGATGCTGGCAGAAAAGGACTGTGACGAATTACAGGGATATTATTTTAGTAAGCCGGTGCCGGTTGATGAATTCATTGCATTCTATCATGAATGGATGCAAAAGGATATTTTGATTTTACACAAATAAGTTAAGCCTGGCAAGCGGATCCGCTTGTCGTGGACTAAAGAGACCGGAGCAAATCTTTTTGAGCAGCTCCGGTCCTGTTAATCCATTTTATTATTTAAATGACTTTATTTACTTCATATTGAGAGTCTATTATTAACCATAATTCAGGATTAAATATAGTTATATTCCAAACACTGATCCCGGCCAGATTATACTTTGAAACTAATTCCAAAGTGGCATTGATGCTTTTTGAATTAATAAACCATACTAAATGCTGAATATTACCATTCAGTGTGTAAAAAAAATAAGGTGTTTGGGATGCCTCATCATATTTTATTGTTGCACCAGTGTCACGTGCTAAATTGTAAGCCTGTTCTAAAGCCATGCTGCCTACATTCGAAGTTCCAAGGACAAAAGGTAATTCCCAATCATAGCCTATTGTAGCAATGCCTATTGTTATTTTATCTGCCGGGATATACCTAAGAGCATAATTCAAAAACCTTTCGATGGAATTGATAGAGCTGACCGGAGATGGTGGAGTTATTCTGGCCGCCCATTCATAACTCATAAAAATAATGTTTTGGGCCCATTGGTTTAATATAGAGTAATCAATTTCTTCGTAATTTACATTATTATTGTCCATGGGCGGTTGGGGATTCACCGTCAAAAATACAGGATATCCTTCTCCATTTAAACGATTTGCAACCTTAGCAAAAAAGCTTTCGTAAAACTTTAAATTTGATATACTGATGTATTCCAGAGAAAAATTCAAGCCATAATAGCCTTTCGTTTTTAAAATGTTTAGTATATTCTCTATATGGCTGTTTTGATATTCTTCGTTTAAAAGTATATCAAATGCAACTCTAAAATTAGTTTCTCCCGTAATAGTCAATGTCGTTAATAACATTAATGGTGCTACACCATAAGCTTTTGCTAGTTGAATTATTTCCGTATCATCATAATAGGATATGATTTCACCCTCTGTTGAGGCAGTAAAATTTAATACCGACAAATAGGTTAAATGGGGTAATGTTTTTTTTAAAATATCTCTATGGATATAAGGGACTGTATTTCCATGTGTAATAATTTTGCCCTTCTTGTTATATGAGATAATGATGGTATCGCCCGGATAGAGGTACTCTCTGTCTGAAAGGTATGGATTGCTTGCTAACAGCTGGATAGTAGATACGTTAAAGGAATTTGCTATGCCACTTAATGTATCGCCTTCTTTAACGGTATAAACCTGTTGGGGATATGCTATTACGATTGATTGTCCGATAACTAAATATTCAGAGGGGTCAAGGCCATTATCTTGTATTAGCTTCTCAACAGTTAGGCCAAATTTTTCAGCTATTAACTGGATGGTATCTCCTGGTTGAACTACATATATTTCCATAACAACCTCTGGCATATATTTATAATATTATATGTTTTGTATGAGAGAAAAGAAGAGATAATCCTGCCATAAAAAAGAAAATCCCCAAAGCCTTGAAAATAAAGGCTCTGAGGACAATCTCAGCAGTGCGGATGGAGGGACTCGAACCCTCACGAGTGTTAGCCCGGCAGATTTTGAGTCTGCTGCGTCTGCCATTCCGCCACATCCGCGTTAACGACGAGGATTATTCTAACATAATTGTCCTGGGAATGCAAGACTGATTTCATAAAAAATAGAAAAATCTATCTTCAAATAGAAAGTAAAAATGGATTAATCCTTGTATAATTGGTTGAAAGTGTATATTATATTATCAGAACAAATCATATTTGGATAATCGGGAGGCACGGCGCAAAAGGCAGCGCCTTTTCCCGGAGGGTAAATGAAACCTCAGGGAACTGATATTATTCATATAGTAAGCTTTAGGCAACACACAAAGGAGTTGGTCAGAATGGATTGCCGCACTGCGCAAAGTATGATAACACCATTTATTGATAATAAATTAAAGCTTGAGGAGCTTGAGGAATTCATAGACCATGTGAGTTCCTGCCACGAATGCCACGAAGAGCTTGAGGTTTACTATGCCCTGCTTACGGCTATGAAACAGCTGAATGAGGACCGGAACCTTTCTGATGATTTTAGCCTGGACCTAAAAAACAAGATTGAGCGGGCGCAGGAGAAGATACTTCATGTCAAGTATGTATATTACCGAAAGAAAGTGATACTGATTTTAGCTATGATTTTTATGGCAATTTTTATTGGTTTAGGTTATGCTAGTAGAAGTATTAATGTAGATCCTGGTGTTTCAAAGAGTAAATTCAAGATCAGGAATGAATTTAAGCATGGAAATAATGATTGGATCGATTACCAGTTGGAATTATATCTGAATGACTAAGCCGGACTGCCGGAAGAATAGATTGAAAGGAGGCTCCGCAGCTTAGCCGGAGCCAGTCATTTGATTGGCTTTACTGCGGAGAAAGTATATGGATAAGAAGATAGTATTAATTGATGGACACAGCATATTAAACAGGGCGTTCTATGGGCTGCCTGACCTGACAACCTCGAAGGGGGAGCATACGAATGCGGTTCTTGGATTTATCAATATCATGATGAAGATACTGGAGGAGGAGAAGCCGGATTACCTTACGGTCGCTTTTGACCTGCACCACCCTACCTTCCGCCATGAGATGTTTACAGAATATAAGGGTACCCGCAAAGGGATGCCGGAGGAGTTAAGGGAACAGGTTCCCCTGATGAAGGAAGTGCTTAAGGCGATGAATGTCACTGTTCTTGAAAAGCAGGGCTTTGAGGCGGATGATATTTTAGGAACCCTAGCTACCCGGGCGGAAAAGGAAGGAAACTATGTATCCCTGGTTTCCGGGGACAGGGATCTGTTGCAGCTGGCTTCGGAGAAGATCAAGATCCGTATCCCAAAGACGAAGCGGACCGGAACTGAGATTGAAGATTATCTGGCGAAGGATGTGCTGGAGAAATATCAAGTAACTCCTGCACAGTTTATTGATTTAAAGGGACTGATGGGGGATACCTCGGATAATATCCCGGGAGTACCGGGAATCGGGGAGAAGACGGCAAGTAAATTAATTGATGCCTACAAATCAATTGAAAATATTTATGAACATATTGATGAGATGGCGCCCGGTAAGGTGACGAATACACTGAAGGATAATAAGCATCTTGCATTTCTGTCTAAGAAGCTTGCTACCATCTGTGTGGACTGTGAGCTTGAGTTTAAGATAGAAGAGGCGACGATAGATAATTTATATAACGAAGAGGTGTATCAGCTGTTTAAGCGTCTGGAATTTAAGAACCTGCTTTCCAGGTTCCAGGCCATGGAAGCAAAGAATTCCACGGAAATGAAGCATTCCACCGGTGTAGAGGAAGGCTTCCGGCTGGTGGAGGATTTTGGCGCTGCGGAGCAGATTTTTGCAGGCATGTCCGAAAAGGATACCCATGTAATAGGGCTTCAGATGGTACAGGAGAATGGCAAGCTTCTTGGTGTAGCTGTCTGCAAAGAGGAAGGACAAGCCAGCTTTATTAAGTGCGGAGGCTTCATGACCTGTGACTACCTGAAGGATAAAGCCTCGCAGGTTGTAAAGAATGGGCATTGTGTGTCCGTAATCGGGCTTAAGGAACAGCTTCCCTTTCTATCCGTAACTGAAAAGGAGAGTATTTTTGATACTGCGATTGCGGCATATCTGCTAAACCCACTTACGGATACCTATCACTACGATGACATTGCAAGGGATTACCTTGACATGACCCTTCCATCCAGGGAAGACCTGTTAGGGAAGGATACCCTGGAGAAGGCGCTGGAAGAGAAACCGGAAGCCTTTTTGCATTATGTATGCTATAGCGCCTACATTGCTTTCCTGGCGGAGGAAAAGCTCCGGAATTTATTGCAGGATGCGGGAATGCAGCAGTTGTTCGAAAATATTGAGATGCCTTTGATTTATACCCTCTATGATATGGAGGTCAGGGGGATCCGTGTAAACAGGGAAGCGTTAAAGGAATATGGTGATAACCTCCAGACCGGCATCATAAAGCTGGAAAAGGACATATACGGCCTGGTGGGTGAGGAGTTCAATATTAACTCGCCAAAGCAATTGGGAGTGATTTTATTTGAGAAGCTGCGCCTGCCCTTTGGCAAGAAGACAAAGACGGGGTATTCCACCTCAGCCGATATTTTGGAAAAGCTGGAGTCCGAGCATCCGGTGGTTAGAATGATCCTGGAATACCGTCAGCTGACGAAATTAAAATCAACCTATGCAGATGGCCTGGCTGTCTATATCCGGGATGACAACCGCATCCATGGCCGTTTCCATCAGACCATAGCGGCAACAGGAAGGATTAGCAGCACGGATCCCAACCTGCAGAACATCCCGATCCGTATGGAGCTTGGGAGGCAGATCCGGAAGGTCTTTATCCCGGAGGAGGGCTATGTCTTCCTGGATGCGGATTATTCCCAGATTGAGCTTCGTGTGCTTGCCCATATGTCGGGTGATGAGAGGCTGATTAACGCTTACCGGGAGGCAAAGGATATTCACCGTATCACCGCCTCCGAGGTATTCCATATCCCCTTTGAAGAGGTTACTCCTTTCCAAAGAAGCAGTGCGAAGGCCGTTAACTTCGGCATTGTATACGGTATCAGCTCCTTTGGCTTGGGCCAGGACCTGAACATTACAAGGAAGGAAGCGGAACGCTATATTGAAAAATATTTTGAAACCTATCCAAAGGTAAAGGAATATCTGGACCGTTTGGTCAAGGAAGCTAAGGAAAAAGGATATTCGTCTACCTTATTCGGCAGAAGAAGGCCGATTCCGGAGCTTGCAAACAGTAACTTCATGACCCGTTCCTTTGGGGAAAGGGTTGCGATGAATGCCCCGATTCAGGGGACGGCAGCCGATATCATTAAGATTGCCATGATCCGAGTCAATGAGAAGCTGAAGGAGGAGAAGCTGCGTTCAAGGCTGATCCTGCAGGTGCATGATGAATTGTTAGTAGAGGCACACAAGGATGAAGTGGAGCAGGTGGCGAAAATCATGGTAGAAGAGATGCAGGGTGCAGCCGAGCTGTCAGTGCTGTTGGAGGCAGAGGTCAAGGAGGGCATCAACTGGTTCGAGGCAAAATGAGATGACAATATTTATGATGATATTTATGATAAATGAATTGCAGGCGGATTCGTCCGGTATTTATGTGAAGGAGGGTACGCATGAAGGTGATAGGTTTAACAGGAGGGATTGGCGGTGGCAAATCCCTTGTTGCCCATATATTAAGGGATAAGTATAAGGCTTATATTCTGGATACGGATAGCATCGCGAAGGCTCAGATGGAGCCGGGAGGTGCCAGTTATCAGGAAGTGGTTGCTTATATTGGGGATCAGGTTTTGGACCCGGATGGAAGGATTAATCGTGCCAGGCTTGCGTCCATCATATTTGATGATATGGAAAAGCGGCTTAAAATTAATGGGATTACCCATCCAAAGGTATTGGAAGAGGTGCAGGACAAAATCCAGGAGTTAAGGGATGAAGGAACTGTTCCCTATCTTGTGGTGGAAACAGCGCTGATGATTGAAGCGGGTTATGATTATATCTGTGATGAAGTCTGGTATGTGTATGCGCCGGAGGAAGAGAGAAGGAAACGGTTGAAGCGCGACCGGAATTATTCCGATGAGAAGATCGATTCCATCTTTCAAAACCAGATGAAGGAGGAGGCCTTCCGTAAGACCTTTTCAAAGGTGATTGAAAATGCTGGGGATGCCAGGCTTGTAGAAGCACAGGTAGCAGCCCTGCTTGAGTATGAATCAAGAGGATGTAGAAAATAGCGTTAAGAAGGCCAAAGAGATAGGGGTTCTATTTGAAAAGAGATGATGAGTATTCAAGGCATCCTGAGGTATTGAAAAGGGTACTACAAATAGGTATAATGCTTATATAGGAAGGAGGCTGCCTATGGATAAGAATATACTAAAGGAATTAGTGGATGGAATTCTTGCGATTATGGAGCATAAGGTAGTAAGCATTATTTTGTATGGCTCAGTTGCAAGAGGAACCAATACAGAGGAATCCGATGTGGATGTGGCTCTTTTGATATGGGGAAGCTTAGACAAAGATACGGAAGAAAAACTATCTGAGTTCATCGTTGATATGAATTTGAAATATGACAAGGTGTTTTCTGTGATTGATATTGATTACGATAATTTTCGTAAGTGGGAAAAAGTTACACCGTTTTACCAGAACGTAACCCGGGAGGGAGTTGTATTATGGAAGGCAGCGTAATTGATTTGTCAAAATATCGCTATGTAAATGCGAAAGAGGATCTGGAAGCCGCGCGCGTACTGTTAAAAAGACGGAAAGTTTAAGGCATCCGTCAACCGTTCGTATTATGCGATCTTTCATGCTCTACGCTCCGTAACGACGCTGAATCAAGTCGATTCGAGTAAGCATTCAGGAGTGATTTCTTATTTTAACCGGAATTACGTCAAAGAGGGGATTTTTGACAAGAGCATATCAAAAATGATTGATACAGCGTTCCGGCTTCGGGAGAAGGCGGTTATCAGGATTTTGTTATCATATCAAAAGAACAGGGGCAGGAACAATTAGAAAAGGCAGAAAAAATAATAAATATGTTGGAACCTTATTTGAGAGAAAAATGGGAAAAACAATAATTTTGCATCAAAAAGCATTATCGCTGGACGGTAGTGCTTTTTTGTTGTAAAAGCAGATTATCCAAGAGGAAGGGAGGCAGGCTTGGGGAGGATAATGCCCCGGACCGGGAGGCTGTTAAGGATTTTTCCTTGACAAAAGAGGGAAAATGAGAGATACTCATTTAGATATTGATTAGCATTGGAATAGATACCGTATTACGGTATGACGGAGAGTTTACTATGAAATTATGCAGTATTGCAAGCGGCAGCAGTGGAAACTGCATCTATGTAGGAAGCGGGAATACCAATCTATTAGTGGATGCGGGGATCAGTGCGAAGCGTATTGAGTGCGGGCTGGATGAGATCGAAATTAAGCCGGATACGCTCCAGGGAATCCTGGTTACACATGAGCATTCGGACCATATCGCAGGGCTTGGTGTGCTGGCGCGGAAGTACCATATTCCGATTTACGCGACCTATGAGACCGTATTGGCACTCCAGGGGATGAAGAGCCTGGGTGCGGTGGATAAGGACTTATATCGCTGCGTCAGGCCGGATGAGGAGTTTTATATCAACGATATCATGGTAGAGCCATTTTCCATTTCCCATGATGCGGCAGGTCCCGCATGCTATACCCTGAAGGCGGAAGGCCATAAGGTTGGAATCGCTACAGACCTGGGAATGTATGATGACTATATCCTATCTAAGCTGGAAGGCTCTGAGATTTTGTATATTGAGGCGAACCATGATGTAAATATGCTTATGGTGGGTAAATACCCCTATTACCTAAAGCAGAGGATCCTGGGTAACCGTGGGCATCTGTCAAATGATACCTCCGCGGATTTGATCAGCAGATTAATTCACCCAAGGCTGCAGTCGGTTATGCTGGCACATTTAAGCAAGGAAAATAATTATGAGGAGCTGGCATATGAAACCGTATGCTATGAGCTGCAAAGCAGGGGATGTGCTTTCCCGGCAGAGCAGATTAGCGTTGCACATCGGGAACAGCCCTCCGGAATCGTTGTGGTTCAAGGATAGAAAAGCATATTAAGAGGAATACATATCAAGGATTATTTTAGTACCTAGAGGGATAGACCAGTGGGAAAATCCTTAATAAGGGGATTAGGAGGCAATTCATATGAAAAAAACAGTGATTACCGTAGTTGGCAAGGATACCGTAGGGATTATAGCAAAGGTTTGTACCTATCTTGCGGAGAACAGGATCAATATATTGGATATTTCCCAGACCATTGTATCAGGATATTTCAATATGATGATGATTGTTGACATGACCGATACTGCAATGGAATTCGATGCTATTTCCGAGGAGCTGGAGAAGCTGGGTAAGGAGATCGGGGTTATCATTAAGGCCCAGAGGGAAGACATTTTCGATATGATGCACAGGATATAGGTTTTCAGGGAGGCAGGTAGGCTTATGATTAATATATATGAAGTCATCGAAACCAATAAGATGATTGAACAGGAAAATCTTGATGTCCGGACGATTACACTGGGTATCAGTCTTTTGGACTGTGCAGACCCGGATCTTAAGGAACTGAACCGTAAAATATATGATAAGATTACCAGGGTTGCAAAGGAGCTGGTGGCAACCGGTAATAAGATCCAGAGGGAATACGGTATTCCCATTGTAAATAAGAGGATATCCGTAACGCCGATTTCCTTAGTGGGTGCTGCGGCCTGCAAGACACCGGAGGACTATGTGACGATTGCGAATACGCTGGACAAGGCAGCAAAGACTGTAGGCGTAAACTTTATCGGCGGATACTCCGCCCTGGTAAGCAAGGCAATGACCCAGAGCGATGAGCTTTTAATAAAATCGATACCCTTGGCCCTTAGCCAGACTGAGCGTGTATGCAGTTCCGTAAATGTGGGCTCCACGAAAACCGGAATTGACATGAACGCCGTTAAGCTCCTTGGGGAAATAATCCTCAGTACGGCAGAGCATACGAAGGATAGGGATTCCATCGGATGTGCCAAGCTGGTGGTATTTTGTAATGCACCGGATGACAATCCTTTCATGGCAGGAGCCTTCCATGGAGTGACGGAAGGGGATGCGGTCATCAATGTGGGTGTCAGCGGTCCCGGTGTAGTAAAGAAGGCATTGGAAAGTGTCCGCGGGGCAGACTTTGAGACCCTATGCGAAACAATCAAAAAGACGGCCTTTAAAATAACCCGTGTTGGGCAGCTTGTGGCGCAGGAGGCTTCCAGGCTGATGGACATCCCATTTGGTATTATTGACCTGTCCCTGGCACCAACCCCGGCAGTGGGTGACAGCGTAGCGGAAATCCTGGAAGAAATCGGACTGGAATACGTCGGTGCTCCGGGTACCACAGCGGCGCTGGCACTGTTAAATGACCAGGTGAAGAAGGGCGGTGTTATGGCGTCCTCCTATGTGGGCGGACTTAGCGGCGCATTTATCCCTGTCAGCGAAGACCAGGGCATGATTGATGCGGTAGAGGCCGGTGCCTTAACCCTTGAGAAGCTGGAGGCAATGACCTGTGTTTGCTCCGTCGGCCTTGATATGATAGCAATTCCAGGAGCCACAGAGGCTGCCACTATCTCAGGTCTGATTGCGGATGAAATGGCAATCGGTATGATTAACCAGAAAACGACGGCTGTCCGTATCATCCCGGTAATTGGCAAGAACGTGGGTGACCGCGTAGAGTTTGGCGGGCTGCTCGGCTATGCTCCGGTAATGAAGGTGAGCCCCTTTAGCTGTGCGGATTTCATAAACCGCGGCGGCAGGATTCCGGCTCCGATCCATAGCTTTAAAAATTAATCCAAGGCTGTCAGGTCTGATTTTGAGAAAACTATTGAAATTTATATCCGTTTTGATGTATATTTATGGAATAAAGTATTAGAATAACATTGTAAAAAATTAACTTGAACAGAGTCGGGATTTTTATCGTCTAATGTTATGAAACAGGTAACACAGATGGATTGATTCCCGGTTCTTCATGCACAAAGTCAATGCCTATATGCTTAAGCAAATAGGCATTGACTTTAGACATTGATTAAAATAGAAAGGCATATGTGATGAATGCTATGGAGGGCAATGACATGGAGAAGAGCTTGGAGCAGTTAGATTATAAGGGAATATTGCAATATTTTAGTGAGATTTCGGCGATACCCCGGGGGTCGGGAAATGAACAGGCGGTCAGTGATTATCTGGTAGCCTTTGCAAAAGCCCGTCAGCTGGAGTGTACGCAGGATGAGGCGAAGAATGTGGTTATAATTAAACCGGCAACTCCCGGATATGAAAATGAACCGGCCATCATCCTCCAGGGACATATGGATATGGTCTGTGAAAAGCGGAAGGAAGGTACCCACGACTTTTTAAAGGATGGGATCAAGCTGGTTGTTGATGGAGATTACATCCACGCAGACGGCACTACGCTGGGGGCAGACAATGGTGTTGCGGTTGCTTATATCATGGCGGTGCTTTCCGACAAAACCCTGTGCCATCCAAGAATTGAAGCAATCATAACGACGGACGAAGAGGTCGGCATGCATGGGGCAAAGGCTCTTGACCTATCAAAGCTCCAGGGAAAATATATGATCAATCTGGATTCTGAGGAGGAAGGGTATCTGCTTTGCAGCTGCGCCGGAGGTCTGACGGGAACCAGCACCTTTCCTTTAAAGAGAATGGAGGCTTCGGGAAGGAAGCTGAAGGTCAGCATCGGAGGGCTGATTGGCGGGCATTCCGGTATTGATATCGGCAAAAACCGGACCAATGCTACGAAACTGCTGGGCAGACTGCTCTTTGACCTCCGCGAGACCAGCGCCTATGGACTGATTGATATGCTGGGGGGCTTTAAGGATAACGTAATCCCAAGGGAAGCCCATGCGGAGCTTCTGGTGCAGGAAGCTCCGTCCGGTGGTTTGGAGCATGTAAAGAAGAACATTGAAGCGATTATGGAGATTTACCGGAAAGAATTAGCGGCAAGCGAGCCGGGCTTGAATTACCAGCTGGAGGAGCTGGGAGAGGGAACCTTCCAGGTCATCCATCCCGTATCCTTCGAAAAAATGCTGTTTATGTTAATTAATATGCCGGAGGGCGTCCAGGTGATGAGCTCCAATATTGAGGGATTGGTGGAAAGCTCCTTGAATATGGGCATCTTCCATACAGAGGCGGATAAGGTAGAGATGCTTACCTCGGTACGCAGCTCCATCAGCAATTATAAGTATTTCATCAGCAATAAACTAAACTACATGACCAGCTTTTTGGGCGGTGATTATGTAGTTCGCTGGGAATATCCGGCTTGGGAATTTAAGAAGGATTCCAGGCTCCAGGAGCATTTCCAGAAAATCAGCCGTGAATTCTATGGGAAAGAAATGAAAGTAGAAGCGATCCATGCAGGCCTGGAATGCGGCTTGATTGCTGAGAAAATGCCGGGGATTGACATTGTGTCAATCGGCCCTGACATCAGCAGCGTACACACAATAGAGGAAAGGATGAGTATTTCATCTACCATCCGTGTATATCAATTTCTTGAGAAAATATTAAGTGAGAAAATTGGAGCTTAGTTTCCACGGTATAGTAAGCTCGAATAACAGGAGAAGAGATGATGGAAGAAGAAAGAGTAAATCCTGCAAAGGAGAATAACGAGGACACACTGGTCCAGGCAGATTTTTCAAAGGATATTGGCGTGGAAGATGATGCCCTGGAGCAATTGGCCAGCATTAACGCTGACCTGGCAAAAAGCATAAGCGATGAGATGGATAATATATCCAAGGAATTTGCCATGGTGAATTCTTTGGAAGAAACCACAAAGGAAAAACGGGCATTAGATCCACAAAAAAAGGGTTGGTGGATGAAAATCCATAGCGGTGTTGTCCTGGCCATATTGTCGGTCATCGGTATCTTATTCTTTCTGGCATTTACGAAACCGGGCAATAATCTGCTGCTTAGCATGGGGGTTAACCTGGGCGGCACCATTTGGGCTGTTTGGACAGGTGACTTTGATGAGGGCGAGGACGCAGCAGTTGATATTGATTACGTGGAGGACGAGGATCTGAAAGCAGAGGGCGAGGAGGTTAACACTATCACGATCCCCTGGCCGAATACCTCGGGAATAGGACGCCATGAAGAAGGGGTTTATAATATACTTGTGCTGGGAGAAGAGGCCATTGGCAGTGGAAGTGCAAGGGGGAGGACGGATGTAATGGTGGTTGCCACCGTTAATACCCTTACCAAATCCTTAAAGCTGACCTCCCTGCTGAGGGACACGCTGGTGCGGATTCCCGGATTTAAGGATAACAAGCTGAATGTGGCCTATGAAGAAGGCGGCCTTGACCTGTTGTACGAGACCATAGCGCTGAATTTTGACCTGAAGCTGGATGGCTGCGTTATGGTTAACTTTGAAAATTTTGAAAAAATTATTGATGAGATGGGCGGGCTTGAGATAACCCTGACGGCGGGTGAAGCAAAGTACCTGAATACGACCAACTATATCTCAGACCCGGCAAACAGGCATGTGGTAGCCGGCAAACAGCTTTTAAACGGTAACCAGGTGCTGGGCTATGCCCGTGTACGTAAGAGATCAACAATTACAGGAAATAACAATGATTATGGCAGAACGGACAGACACCGTATCATTTTAAATGCCATATTTGAAAAATACAAAACGAAAAATAAGGCAGAGCTGGCGAACCTTATGCTGAAATATCTTCCTATGATCACTACGGATATTGACAGCAAAGCCTTCCAGATGCTCCTTAATGCCTACATAGAGATGGGAGACGTAGACATCGAGCAGAACAGGATCCCGGTTGACGGAACCTTCCAGGACGATGGGAAAGTACGTGGTATGGCAGTGCTCATTCCTGACTATGAAGCGAATATTAAAGCCCTCCATAGCTTTATATTCGGAGAGGAAAATACAGGGGCACAGCTGACCCCGGGAGCAGCTCCGGTTACCCAGGGCGGCAGCGTGCAATAATAAAAAAGAATCGAGTGCATCAGGAACCTCATGCTCCAGATGCACTTGTGTTCTCTTTTTGGCTTTGATTTGAGGATACAACGAATGTTATGCCTAAGACAAACATATGATTAAATGTTAAAAAGTCTTGAGGTATCTTGTTATGGGACAATTTAGGCATGATCCAAATAAAAGAAATGCAGCTTACTACCGCAGGCTTGGGCTCCGGGAGCCTGCCGGTGCCGCTTTGCATAAGGAGTCACGGAGGGAATTGTTTGGGCAGTCAAAGAAGGGATTGGATAAGGGATTACGGAAGGAATTGCTAAGGCAATCTCTTTACTTGCTCATCCTATGCGCCGTTGCGGCCATCATAACCGGCTACTGCCTAAAGCTTCTGAATACCCATCTCCTGGTACAGAAGGTGGTGCAGGAAGGCATCAATTATGAAGCCTTCCGGGAAATGAAGCTGGATGAAGATGCATTCCGGCTGGTCAAAACCAGGACGGAGCATCTGCTCAAACGCAATCCGGGGCTTAAAAATGTTCCGATGGTGGATGAATACGGCTATTTGACCGTAAGCATGCTGCTAAAGGATTATGATTTGGTAAAGCAGGAACCGGTGGATGAGCAGACCTTTCTCCGGGGCATAGGCAGATTGGTGCATGAGAAAGACTTCCAGAAACTGTATTCAGATTACAAAGCGGTATTAAACGATCTAGAATATTTTCCGGTTCCCAGGATGGAGGGAGCCGAAATATCCTATGATAATACCTGGTACGAGCCCAGAAACTATGGCGGAAAGCGTAAGCATGAAGGAACGGACCTGATGGCATCGAATAACCAGCGGGGCTACTTTCCCGTTATCAGCATGACGGACGGAATTGTAGAAAAGATGGGCTGGCTGGAGCAAGGGGGTTACCGGATTGGGATCCGCTGCGAATCAGGAGCCTATTATTACTATGCCCATCTCTACTCCTATACGCCTGGCATTAAGCAGGGTGACAATGTCATCGCCGGACAGCTCCTTGGGTTTATGGGTGACAGCGGCTATGGGAAGGAAGGCACTGTGGGTCAGTTTGACGTCCACCTCCACTTGGGGATTTATTTGAATTCCGGCGACAAAGAAGTAAGTGTTAACCCATTTTGGATATTAAAAATTCTTGAGAAATATCGGACCTATTACGATTATCAATAAAACAAATGTCACATACTTTAGGTGGAAGGGTTTTTGGTGAAGTTTAAGATTAAAAATTATACTTTGCTAAAAATCATGATATGAGGTATAATCTGCTTTAGTATGTGTCCCTGAAGTATTAATCTTCTGATAAGGGAGATTGGTATCAGTCCACACCAGCAGTAAAATGGAGGTACAAATGGAAGTGTATTTGGATAACTCGGCCACGACCCAGCCGGCCCAGGGGGTATCAGGCAAGATGCTGCAGACCCTGAGGGAGGATTATGGCAATCCCTCCTCCCTGCACCGCATGGGGGTAAAGGCGGAGCAATACATCAAGGAAGCAACGGCAATCATTGCCAGTACCCTAAAGGTCGAGCCCAAGGAAATTATCTATACCTCGGGAGGTACGGAGGCTAATAATTTGGCCTTGATCGGTACTGCAATGGCTAATAAACGCAGGGCGAAGCATATCCTGACGACAAGGATAGAGCATCCTTCCGTGCACCAGCCTATGGTGCAGCTGGAGGAGCAGGGCTTTAAGGTCAGCTTCCTTCCGGTTGATTCCGCCGGGAGGCTTATAAAGCAAAGGCTGTATGAGCTGATTGATGAGAATACCCTGATGGTATCCATGATGTATGTGAATAATGAGATCGGATCGGTGCAGGATATTAATGAGATATCCCTTGAGCTGAAAAAAATAAAGAAGGATATTATTTTCCATGTGGATGCGGTACAGGCCTTTGGAAAATACCGTATTTACCCGAAAAGGGAAGGGATTGACCTGTTATCCTTTTCCGGGCACAAGATACATGGGCCAAAGGGAATCGGGGCATTATATGTAAATGACAAAATAAAGATAAATCCCACGGTTTTCGGTGGCGGACACCAAAGGGGAATACGTTCCGGAACGGAAAACGTGCCGGGCATAGCCGGTCTTGGACAGGCTGTGAAGGAGCTTTATATTGACTTTGACCGTAAGATAGATACCATGTATGAATTAAAGCAGCGTTTCCTCCAAGAGGTGAGTAAGCTGGAGGGTGTTACAATAAATGGCCTGCCTCCCGAATGTACGGAGGCCTTTGAAATGGAACAGCTCAGGAAGACGGCGCCCCACATCATGAGCGTGAATTTCCAGGGGGTGCGGAGTGAGGTGTTTTTACATGCTTTGGAGGATAAGGGCATCTTTGTGTCCTCCGGCTCCGCCTGCAGCGCCCACCACACTACCCCGAGCGCAGCCTTGACGGCTATTGGCCTGCCAAAGGATTTGATGGAGTCCACACTGCGTTTTTCCATGTCGGAGCTGACAACGAAGGAAGAGATTGATTATACCCTGGAGCAGGTGAAGGAAATTCTGCCGATGCTCCGGAGATATCGCCGTAAATAACAAAGGAGAAGATGGTCTCCTGAAAAAGTAGAGGGGAATGAAGCCTCCTAAGAGAGAAAAGGGGTATAGATTCCTCAAAAAGCAAAGGAGTACAAATCCTCCTTAAAAAGCAAAGGAGTATTGGAATGTTTAAAGCGTTTTTAATTAAGTATGCTGAGATCGGTCTGAAGGGGAACAACCGCTACATTTTTGAAAATGCCCTACGTGACCGGATCAAGGAAGCCCTGAACCGGTTGGGTGAATATGTGGTCAGTAAGGAGCAGGGAAGAATCTTTGTGGAATGCCCGGAAGGCTATGATTATGAAGAGACCGTTGATGCACTGAAAAAAGTGTTTGGTATTTCTTCCATCTGTCCCGTAGCAGTAATTGAAAGCTCCGAATGGGAAGAGCTGACCAAGGGTGTGGGCGATTATGTGGAGAAGATGTATGAGGACCGCCATTTTACCTTTAAGGTAGAGGCGAAGCGGGCGGACAAAAATTACTTTTTGACCTCACCGGAAATCTGTATAGAAATGGGGGCGTATCTGTTAAAGAGGTTCCCGGAGATGAAGGTGGATGTACATGGACCCTCTGTGAGGGTAACGGTAGAGATCCGTACCAAATGCTATGTATATTCCATCATAATCCCAGGCTTGGGCGGTATGCCGGTAGGCTGCAATGGAAAAGCAATGCTGTTATTGTCCGGTGGCATCGACAGCCCCGTAGCCGGCTACATGATTTCGAAGCGTGGCGTATCCATGGCGGCGACCTATTTTCATGCACCGCCATATACCAGCGACAGGGCGAAGCAAAAGGTGGTCGACCTGGCGGAGAAAATCTCCAAATATACGGGAAAAATGAAGCTTTTCGTCGTAAATTTCACCGATATCCAATTATATATTTATGACCAGTGTCCCCACGAGGAATTGACCATCATTATGCGCAGGTACATGATGAAAATTGCGGAAAAGCTGGCAGAGCAGGAGGGCTGTCTTGGGCTTGTTACCGGAGAAAGCATCGGACAGGTTGCCAGCCAGACAATGCACAGCCTTGCAGCTACCAATGAGGTATGCAGCATGCCCGTTTACCGCCCGTTAATTGCCTTTGACAAAAAGGACATTGTAGAGGTAGCGAAAGAAATTGATACCTTTGAGACTTCGATCCAGCCCTTTGAGGACTGCTGCACCATCTTTGTGGCAAAGCACCCGGTGACGAAGCCAAGTACAAAGGTAATCAGGAATTCTGAGAAAAAGCTGGAAGAAAAGATTGAACAAATGATAGAAATTGCATTAAATACGGTAGAAGTAGTTGAGGTTGGATAGGATCCATAAAAAAGAGGTTGCCGTAAACGACAACCTCTTGGGATGACTACTCTACAATGTAAGGCTTTAAGACTGCAAGGATATTTTCCATATTCTCCTCACTATGGATATTTAAGTCAATCACTTTTGATAAGTCGAGACTGAAAATGCCCATAATGGATTTTGCATCTATAACGTATCTGCCGGAAACCAAATCAAAATCGGAATCAAATTTTGTCACGTCATTTACGAAAGCTTTTACCTTATCAATAGAATTCAAAGATATTTTCACTGTCTTCATCGCTAATTCCTCCTTCTTCAAGTATATGTATATACTATAATTTAGCAAATTAAAAGTCAATATACAAAGTTCATAAAAAAAAGAGGAAAAGTTGTATAGGTAGAAAGGATTTTGAACACATGAAAAAAACAGCAGCATTTCTCAGCCTGGGATGTAAAGTGAATTCCTATGAAACCGAGGCCATGCGGGGGATGTTTGAAAATGCGGGATATGATATTGTGGATTTTAAGGATAGGGCGGATGTCTATGTGGTAAACACCTGCACTGTCACCAATATTGCAGACCGCAAGTCCAGACAGATGCTCCACCAGGCAAAAAAGAGAAATCCGGACGCAGTCATAGCCGCTGTCGGATGCTACGTACAGGCGGCAGAAGAGGTCCTTCTGGAGGACAGTGCGGTGGACCTGGTAGTTGGAAATAATAAAAAATCAGATATTGTCCAGATGGTGGAACGCTGCAGGAGCAGCCAGAGGAAGGAAGAGCTTGTCATAGACATTGCTTCAGAGCAGGAGTATGAGGAGATGAATATCCTAACCACCATGGAAAAAACAAGGGCAGTAGTTAAGATCCAGGATGGCTGCAACCGTTTCTGCTCTTACTGCATTATCCCCTATGTCAGAGGCAGGGTACGCAGCAGGAAGGAAGCAGAAATCATAGCAGAAATAACAGAGCTTGTAAAAAAAGGGTACCAGGAGGTGGTCCTGACCGGAATCCATATCTCTTCCTATGGCACGGACAGGGATCATAGTACGGATAAGGCCCATGGCATGGATAAGGGACATGGTATAGACAAAACCCATGATATGGATTATGATACGGACAGGGATCATGACATAGAACAGGAACAAAAGGAAGCTGATATGCCCCTGGCGTCCCTGATTAAAAGCATATCCCAAATCCCAGGGGTTGAAAGGATACGGCTGGGTTCTTTGGAGCCAAGAATTATTACGGAGGAATTTTTACAGGTGATTTCGGGGATCCCGCAATTTTGCCCGCATTTTCATCTGTCGCTGCAGAGCGGAAGTGATAGCGTCTTAAGGAGGATGAACCGTAAGTATACTGCCCAGGAATATCTGGACAGAGTCCGGCTCATTAAAAAATACTTTGATTTACCGGCCTTTACCACGGATGTGATTGTAGGCTTTCCGGGGGAAACACCTGAGGAATATGCAGAGACCCTGGACTTTGTCGGCAAGGTAGGGTTTTCCCATATCCATGTATTCAAATACTCGAAAAGGGCAGGTACAAAGGCAGCTCAGATGCCGGACCAGGTTTCCGAGGAAATCAAGAGCCGGAGAAGTGATGAATTAATAACAGGTGCCGAAGTGATGGCAAAGGAATACAAAGCTAATTTCTTGGGTAGAATAGAGAAAGTTCTATTTGAAGAAGAAATTCAGGTTGAAGGCAGGACTTATCAGGTCGGGCATAATGAAAGATATTTGAAATTGGCCCTGGAAAGTAAGGAAGATCTGTCAAATCAGATGAAATCAGTAAGGATATGTGGGGATTTGACGGAAGAAATTATGCTTTGTGAAATATTTAATTGATATTTCTTACTAAATATATTAAGATATAAGTAAAACATATAATACATCGTGATTTTTGGATCATATATCAAATATTGGGAAGTATTATACAGTCCGTGGCAGATAATGGGCTGATCAGGATAATATACATGGGTTATTCCTGGTGAGGCTAATTGAATTTCTTGGAAGAGGAAGTGATATAATGCAGAAATTAAACAATACTCAATATTTTAATGTAAAAAAAGAAACGGAAGTTATTGTCAGTGAGGTTATTCGAACCGTATATTCCGCTTTGACTGAGAAGGGATACAACCCTGTTAATCAGATCGTAGGATATATTATGTCCGGAGATCCAACCTACATAACGAGCCATAAAGGGGCTAGAAGCTTAATTATGAAGGTTGAACGTGATGAAATTATTGAGGAATTGCTGCGTTTTTACATTGACAAGGAATCAACCCAGAACAAGAAATAATTAGGAACGAGAAATAGCATATTGAAACACAGGTGACTTATTACATTTCCAAAGAAAATTATTCATTTATAATTTTACTTTTGTATAAGCACATTATTGTGCAGGGGCACATTACGGTGCTATGTGTACGATATCGTGCTTTTTGTAATGTTTGGCCGTCCCAGGGTTTTCCGGCAGACATCAGGGCTTTGGTGGTCTGGATGCCGGAGGGCAGCGTAATAGGGAGGGCTGGAATTTGTATCATATCAGGGATTTCTGATTTGAAGCAGGAAAGCAGACAGAGGTTAAGATGGAACGGATTATGGGGCTGGATTATGGCTCTGTTACAGTCGGAGTGGCTATAAGTGATGCATTGCTGCTTACGGCGCAGGGAGTGGAGGTTATCCACCGTAAACAAGAAAATAAGCTTCGCCAGACCTTGGCAAGAATTGAGCAGTTGATCACCGAATATCAGGTGGGAAGGATTGTCATAGGGTATCCGAAGCATTTAAACAATACGATAGGGGAACGTGCCATAAAGTCAGAGGAGTTTGCCGAAAAGCTTAGGATACGGACTGGACTGGAAGTGGTTCTCTGGGATGAAAGATTAACAACGGTTGCAGCACATCAAGTGCTGTCGCAGACGAAATTAAAGCACGAAGAGAAAGCAAAGGTTGTAGATAAGCTTGCGGCTGTACTTATTCTGCAGGGTTATCTGGATCAGTTGAACTTTTTGAAGGAGCAGGGGTAATCGAGTAGTCGTCTGTCGGGATACCCTGTAATCGGCAGGGCATGAGTAACTGGAGGCCAAAGCCTCCAAAAGCAGGAGGCTCGGAATGGAAGGTAAACAGGAAGAAATTAAATTTATTACAGAGGACGGGGAAGAAGTCAGCTTCTATGTATTAGAACAGACCAGACTCGGCGGAGTGAACTATATTTTAGTTAGTACCACGGATGATGAGGAAGATGCTGAGGCACTTATCATGAAGGACGTATCAAAGGATACGGATGAGGAAGCAATCTATGATATTGTGGAGGACGACCAGGAACTGGAGCTTGTTGCTGGGATCTTCAGAGAATTATTAGATGATATAGAGCTATATTAAAAAAATTATGATTAAAGCCTCAAAAGGTGCTGCGCACTTTTCCAGATACAAGATATTGCTATCACAAGCAAGCTTGCATAGCAATATCTTGTATCTGGAAAGCACCTTCGGTGCTTTTGATGCTTTAATCATTTTATACAAATTAATTTTTAACAATTTTATTTGAAAACTTATATTAAATGCAAGATATATGATAAGACGAGAATAGGTGAGCGAATGCCTGAAAATCAAGAACAATTCAAAAGTTTATTGAAACAGAACGGACTGAAGGTCACTACACAGAGAGTAGCCATATTGGAGGTATTGGATAGCAGGCCGGGAAAGCACTTGACAGCAGAAGAGATCTATGATTGTGTCAGGAAGAAATATCCCGAGATAGGAATAGCTACTGTATACCGTACGATTCAAATGTTATCAGAGCTGAATCTGATTGATAAATTAAATCTGGATGATGGTTATGTGCGCTATGAGATTAGCAAGAAGGGCAAGGAAGAATCCTCCCACCATCATCATCATTTAATATGCCTGGATTGCGGAGCAATCTTCGCTTTTCAGGATGATCTGTTGGAGACTTTGGAAGAACGGATTAAGGAGTCTATGGGCTTTGCCGTGGTTGACCATGAGGTAAAGCTTTATGGACATTGTAAAAAATGCCTTGGCAAGTAAGTCTATCGAATCTATATCATAACAGATGAAGAAGCTTCATTTGTAATATCGTGCACTTAGTAAATGGATAAACAGTACATAATAACCATTGGAGGTGCAATTATTTGAAAGAAACAACTACAACAAAACAGACAGAATTAAAGGAAAGAACAATTACAAAACAGCAGAATGGCATGCAAGAAAAAACAGTTATGAAGCAGTCGGCACAGATGAAGCAAAGAGCGGCCATGAGGCAACCGGCAGATCTAAGGCAAAAAACGGCCACGAAGCAGCAGCCGGTACAGTCGAAGGAAAGGGCGCTTATGAAGCAGCCCACGGAATTGAAGGAAAAAGCAGCTGTGAAACAGCCGGAGCAGCAGGAAAGAGCAATCGTCAGGCAGCCGGATCTGAAGGGAGTTAAGATTATTCCCCTTGGTGGATTAGAACAGGTTGGTATGAATATAACTGCGATTGAATATGAAGACAGCATTATCGTCATAGATTGTGGATTATCCTTCCCAGGGGATGAGATGCTTGGGATAGATCTGGTAATTCCGGATGTAACTTATCTGAAAGAAAACATTGATAAAGTAAAGGGCTTTATTATAACCCATGGACATGAAGACCATATCGGATCCCTTCCTTATATCTTAAAGGAAGTCAATGTGCCGGTCTATGCAACAAAGCTGACAACGGCAATTATTGAAAATAAGCTTAAGGAACATGGCTTGCTTAAGAATACGAAAAGGAAAGTAATTAAATATGGGCAGTCCATCAATTTAGGATGCTTCCGTATTGAATTTATCAGGACAAACCACAGCATTGCAGATGCGGCCATGCTGGCAATCTTTACTCCGGCAGGGATCATTTTCCATACGGGGGACTTTAAGGTCGATTACACCCCTGTTTATGGACAGCCGATTGACCTTCAGCGTATCGGTGAGATTGGTAAGAAGGGTGTGCTGGCATTATTATGTGACAGTACGAATGTGGAACGGCCCGGCTACACCATGTCGGAAAGCACCGTCGGCAAGACCTTTGATGCGATTTTTGCAGATTATGCGAAGCAGAGGATTATAGTTGCAACCTTCGCATCCAATGTAGACCGCGTACAGCAGATCATCAATGCCGCTGCAAAACATGGCCGTAAAATCGTGGTGGAAGGCCGCAGCATGGTAAATATTATTGGCGTAGCCAGTGAGCTTGGATATTTAAAAATGCCGGATAATATGCTGATTGACGTGGAGCAGATGAAGAATTATACGGATGACCAGCTGGTATTAATTACAACGGGAAGCCAGGGTGAGACCATGGCGGCCCTGCCACGTATGGCGGCTTCCATCCATAAAAAGGTTACAATTAAGCCAGGGGATGTGGTTATTCTAAGCTCAACCCCGATTCCCGGCAATGAAAAGGCAGTCTCAAAAGTTATTAATGATCTGTCCATGAGGGGGGCAAAGGTGATTTACCAGGATACCCATGTATCCGGCCATGCCTGCCAGGAAGAGATCAAATTGATATATACATTGACGAAGCCCAAATATGCGGTTCCGGTACATGGGGAATATAAGCATTTGATCCGCCATGCGGAATTAGCCCAGACCCTTGGTGTACCAAAGGAAAACGTCTTTGTTCTCTCCTCCGGTAAGGTATTGACTCTGTCAGAGGAAAGGGCAGCGGTTACGGGAGAGGTTCAGGCACAGGGCATCCTTGTGGATGGGCTTGGCGTTGGTGATGTGGGTAATATTGTACTCCGTGACAGACAGCTGCTGTCCGAGAATGGATTAATCATTGTTGTCATTTCCTTGGAGAAATACAGCAACCAGGTGCTTTCCGGCCCGGATATTGTATCCCGGGGCTTTGTATATGTAAGGGAATCAGAGAATCTGATGGAAGAGGCCCGGGTAGTAGTTGAAAAGGCCCTGGACAAGTGCTTAAGCCGTAATAATACGGATTGGGGTAAGATGAAGAATGAAATCAAGGATTCCTTAAGTGATTTTATCTGGAAGAAGACCAAGAGAAATCCGATGATACTGCCTATTATTATGGAAGTTTAGGTTTTTGCGTTAGCGCCTATCAGGGTGTGTTTGAAAGCTGCTTGTGCCGGGCTGATGCCCCACTATGAGTTTTCAAACAGATCCCAGGCAGCATGGAGGTCAGAATGGCAAATAAGTCCGCAACAATGAAATTAACATTAAAGGTAACTAGCTTTATTGCGAGAATACTGCTGAATGTAGCATTTTATACCCTGGTAGTAGTCTTGATTATCAATTTCAGCAAGCTGGTCTATGACTTTACCTATCAGCTTTATGGGCCGGTGACGGTTTCGGCAGAAGGGGAAGGAACCTCGGTTGTATTTAGTATTGACAAAGGGGAATCCACGATGGATGTTGCCAGTAAACTAGAGGTGAGCCGGTTGATAAAAAATAAATATGCCTTTTATTTGAAGACGAAGCTGGGCAACCATGTTATTATGCCCGGAGCCTATGAGCTTTCTACCGACATGACTTACAGTGAAATCCTTGGTGTGATCACGGATTATTCCAATTCTATCCATTCGGAGAAAAATTCGGAAAAGGGGTCGGATTAACATGATCGTTGACGAAAGAATAACGGCTTATATCAATTCCCTGGAGCCGGAGCTGCCGCCGGAGCTTTCCTTTCTGGAAAGGGAGGCGCTTGAAAACCATGTGCCAATCATAAAGAAAGAAACCCAGGGAGTGCTTAAGTTTTTACTCCGCCTGCAGCAACCAAAACGAATTCTAGAGGTCGGAACAGCCATTGGCTTTTCCGCCCTCTTTATGAGTGAATATAGCAGCAGCGAGTGTAAGATTACCACAATAGAAAAGGTTGCAATGAGGCTGGTGGAGGCCGAGAAGAACCTGTCAGACAGCAGGTTTCCCCATAGGGACAAGATCAGACTTTGCAAGGGGGAAGCTTTAGAAGTGTTAAAAGAGCTGGTAGCTGGGAAGGAGAGCTTTGATTTTATCTTTCTTGATGCAGCAAAGGCCCAATATATGAGCTTCCTGCCGGAGTTAATGAAGCTTCTGTGCGGCAGTGGAATGCTGCTGACGGATAATGTGCTTCAGGATGGCACCGTAACGAATTCCAGGTACAGCATCACACGGAGGGATCGAACCATCCATTCCAGGATGCGGGAATATCTTTATACCATAACCCATATGGAGGAGCTGTCTACGGTTATTCTTCCCGTTGGGGATGGAATTGCAATCAGCCATAAGCAAGGATAAAGGAAAGACCGGAATTCCGGTCTGTTTTGCTTCCTCCTATCTGGGAGGTGTATAGGTTGAAAGAAATAAAGCGGATAAGCGAAGGGAGGACCGGATCCATGCCAGCACTTTCATGGCGTTTTCTGCGGTACAGGGCATGGACATAAGAATGGAGAACAACATGCTTGATGAAATAAAGAAGCCGGAATTATTAATACCGGCAGGTAATTTAGAAAATTTGAAGACAGCCATAATGTATGGTGCAGATGCAGTCTATATTGGCGGGGATATGTACGGCCTCCGGGCGAAGGCAAAGAATTTTTCCATGGAGGAAATGAAGGAAGGGATTAAATTTGCCCATGGGCAGGGGAAGAAGGTATATGTTACTGCCAATATTACCGCCCACAACCAGGATCTTGAAGGAATCCGGAAATATTTTAAGGAATTAAAGGAATTTGATGAAGCCAGGCCGGATGCATTAATCATATCTGATCCCGGTGTGTTCAGCATAGCGATGGAGATAATCCCTGAGATAGACGTGCACGTCAGTACCCAGGCCAATAATACCAATTATGAAACCTACCGGTTCTGGCACAAGCTGGGGGCAACCAGGGTCGTATCTGCGAGGGAGCTGTCTTTGGCAGAGCTGGTAGAGCTGAGGGCAAAGATTCCGCCGGAGATGGAGATTGAGACCTTTGTCCATGGTGCCATGTGTATTGCTTATTCCGGCAGATGCCTCTTAAGCAATTATTTCACAGGAAGGGATGCCAATATGGGCGCCTGCACCCATTCCTGCCGGTGGAAATACCGCATCGTCGAAGAGACAAGACCTGGAGAATACCTTCCCATTGAAGAAAATGAACGGGGAACCTATATCTTTAATTCCAAGGATTTATGTATGATCGAGTATATCCCGGAGCTTGTGAAGGCTGGTATCGATAGCCTAAAGGTGGAAGGAAGGATGAAGACTGCCTTATACGTTGCTACTGTAGCAAGAACCTATCGCAGGGCAATCGATGATTTCTTTGAAGACCCGGAAACATATGAAGCTAATAAAGCCTGGTATATGGAAGAAATCAGAAAAGGCGTAAACAGACAGTTCACCACCGGCTTCTTCTTCCATAAGCCTACCCATGAGGAGCAGATCTATGACCATAACACCTATGAGAAGGCATATACGTACCTTGGAACAATCTCCGGTGAAAAGGATGGCCTGTATGAGCTGGAACAAAAGAACAAGTTCAGCGTTGGGGAAACCGTAGAAGTCATGAAGCCGAATGGGGATACCACCTGCACCACAGTAAAGAGAATTACCGATAAGGACGGAGTGGATATGGAAAGCTGTCCGCATCCGCAGCAGATCATTTATGTGGATCTGGGAACAGGGATGGATAGTTATGATATCATAAGACGGAAGGAATAATACCTTTTGTAAATAAGGATACTTTCGGTTTTTGAGATTTGCCGTAGGATTTTAACTCCTACGGCTTTTTAAATGTTTTTGCGGCTCTGATGCCGGTATTTCCGGGGAGATGGACGCCAGACACTTGGATTGCGTCTGGCGTTCCCGTTTATGCCAAGAAAATGGGATTGTTTATTTTACGATTTGTCCGAGAACTGATAAGCTTTCCTTTGGATAGCGCTTCTGCGTAGCCCTGTCCACTGCGATGAGGCCAAAGGTTTTTGAAAAGCCCTTATGCCATTCAAAATTATCTAAGAGGGACCAGTGCAGATAGCCGAGCACCGGGATTCCTTCATTGATACAGTCTAGAATTCCTGCAGTGGCTTCTTTAATGAAGGCGACGCGGCGGGTATCATCGGAGGTTCCCAGGCCGTTTTCTGTAACCAGAATCGGAATAGGAAGATCCTTATATACGGCGCGGATCACATTAGCCAATGCCTTCGGATAGAATTCATAGTCCATCTGGGTACGCTCTGCGCCTTCAGGAATCGGGCATACACCCTCGGGGCCGATGATTTTACGGGTATAGTTCTGAACCCCGATGAAATCATCCTTCTGCATATAGGGTAAGTAGTGGGTGAATTCTTCCTCCCATTCCTGTGCGGCTAATTCTTCGCCGCCTTCGAGGGGCTGCATGTCATGCAGGGAAAGGGTAACCCCAACCTTTAATTCCGGCTTTACCTTTTTCATGGCATCACGGGCAGCCTCATGGGCACGTAAAATCAGCAGGTCACCCTCAGGGCTGCGCATGGATAAAAAGGTCTCCAGCTTTGGTGTCCCGAATACCTTGATATTTTCTCCCGCCTGGGCTTTCATCTTCTCGGCAAAGGAACCGCCGTTCTCAACATTGATTCCGACCTGTACGTCTGCCTGCGCCTGCCTCATATAGCGTTTGATCAGTGCCGCAAGCTGCAGGCCCATATTGGCTTCATTAATGGTGCAGACATATTCCAGTTGGTTCCCAAGCTTACTTACGACGTGGGAGCAATAATCTGCAAAGGCGTTGATGGTAGCTTCATTTTCCCAGCCCCCTTCACTGATGAGCCATTTTGGGGAGGAAAAATGATGCATGGTCACGATAGGCTTAACACCCTTCTGGTGGCAATAGGCAAGCACATCCCTGTAGTGTTCAATTTCTTTCTCATCATAAGAACCCTTTTCCGGTTCAATTCGTGCCCATTCAATGGAAAAACGGTAGGCATTCAAGCCTGCACCTGCCATAAGGCCGATATCTTCCCGGTATCGGTTGTAGTGGTCGACGGCGTCTAAGGAAGGCTCGTCGAAGGTGGAATTCTCCATCTGCTCCATAGCCCAAAAATCACTGTGGATATTATTGCCTTCTACCTGGTGTGCTGCAGTAGAGGCTCCGATTAAGAAATTACTTGGAAATTTACTCATGATTACCTCCTGTTTTTTCTGGTTTTGTTTGTTGGTTATATCTATGATTCGAGGGGGAATGGAGGGGGTAGGTTGTGAGGCGAATATAAGTATATCTATATCCACCTGGGCTTGCCTTTAACATCCCGTGATCGCCAAGTGCAGGCAATCGCGGGAGGCCCGGTCTGCGCCCAGGTGGATATAGATACACTCATATTCGCCGCGTTAGTATTAAACCCTCTTTTGCCGGGCGAATCATGTCTGTGTCTATTAAATTATAACAAAAGGAAAAATGAATATATTGTATCCAGATTAGATATTTATGTATTATAATTAGATTTAGGAAGCAAATACAACTTTCCAGTAACTTATGTGAAAGCTCCGATGTGAGTGCAAGGGGGAATGAAGGAAGCTTAAACAGAAAGCGGCTTTGTATGAACGTAATTGCATCAGAAGAGAAGGAGGGGAGAGCAATAGAAAGAAAAAAACAGAAAACAGGAATTCCGCAGAAAGAGGAAAACCAGCAGAGAGAGGAAGGCCAGCAGAGAGAGGAAAACCAGCAGAGAGAGGAAGGCCAGCAGAGAGAGGAAAGCCAGCAGAGAGAGGAAGGCCGGCAGAGAGAGGAAGGCCGGCAGAGAGAGGAAAACCAGCAGGGTATAGAAAACCAACAGAGAGTAGAAGCCCAGCAGAAAATAGAACCCCGGGGGAGGTGGAGAAGCCAGGAGAAAAGGGGGTACCAGGAATATCAGTTTAATGAAAGGCTGCCCCATGGTATGGTTCAGACCCTGGTATATAATCTGGCCTCGGAGGACGGCAAGAATCTTGCGGAGCTGGAAAAAATGGCGAAGGAAACACCCCATGATGCACAGTTTAAAGAAATGGACAGTATAAAAGAGGATATAGTGAAGATACTTGGCGTGATCGAATATTTTTCTGTAGAGCTCGGGGTGCCGGAGCGCCAGGCATCCGTCATCACAGATTATTATATTGAAAGGATCAGGCAGTGTAAAACACAGGCGGCTCTGGAGAAAATATTCTCCCAGGCCTATGGTGACTACCGGAAATTATGCCTGGAATCAAGGTACAAGCGTCCCAAGGATAAGATAAGAATCTGTACCGAATATATCGAAACCCATACAGAGAGCCATTATGATATGAAGATATTATCAGAGCTGGTGGGTTACAATCCCTCCTATTTAAGCCAGAAGTTCAAAAAGGTAACGGGAATGACAATTACGGAGTATGGCTTGAAATGCCGTTTAAAGGAGGCGGACGTATTGCTGCGGCATACGGATGTGGCTATCAGCGAAATTGCAGCCATACTATGTTTTTCCAGCCAGAGCCATTTCCAGAAGGCCTTCAAGAAACAGTATGGGATGACACCAAGAAGCTGGAGGCTGCATAAATAAGCAGGGCAGCCTCCAGCTTACCAGTTATCTTAACCCAGGCTTTCCTTCCTGTATCTGCCCGGAGGCATGCCTACGGTGTGGGTGAATTGCTTTGTAAAGGAATAGGTATCACTGTAGCCTGTCAGGGCGGCAGTTTCCTTGATGGAGATGCCGGAGAGCAGCATGAGCTTGGCATGCTTCATCCTCTGCATCGTCCGGTACTGCGCCGGGGAGCTTCCCGTATATTTCCGGAATTGCTTCCTGAAATTTTCATAGCTCATGCCGAGTCTGGCGGCGATATCCTCTAAGGAAAGGGAGGAACCGATTTCCGGGGAAAGGTAGCGGCAGGCCTCCTCCATGGCCTCTTTCATGGAATCGGCATTGGAGCTTTTTATTTGGGGCTGGAGAAGGGTAAGTACTAATTTCTGTGCCTTTAAGGAGAGAAAGGGTAACTCCGTGTCATCGGCCTTCTTCATTTGATCCAGCAACCTGGAAAAGCTGGATAGGAGGCTGTCATCAAAATCAGTCCTTATAACAGGGGAAGCAATGGGCAGAAGCTTTAAACTGCACAAGTAATCATAGGTAGAACGGCCGAAGCTGATAAAGAATTCCAACCAGCTTCCATCCGGTGTTACCTCCGTGGAATGAACCAGTCCAGGGAGGCGCTGCACCACGGTCCCAGGTTCAAGGGGATACCTTTTCCCCTCTTCACCGTAGTATGAGCCATTTCCAGACAACAATAAAAAGCAGCTATAATAATCAATTAAAAAATTATACTGTGAATGCTCCTTCAAGGGCTTTGTCATATAACCGCAGGCAATAATTCCATTTGTAAAATCACTGCCGATGCAGCGGTAAATAACATCCTTCTTCATCTCCAATACCATATAAAATCCTCCAAATATAATAAGTAAATAGCCCAACAAAAGGCTTTATACTAAATACTAACGCGGTAAAAATGAGTGTCTATCCATCCATCTGGGCGCAGACCGGGCATCCCGTGATTGCCTGCACTTGGCAAGCATGGGATGTT
>DUNO01000010.1 GCA_012839295.1 Clostridiales bacterium | reverse complement strand
GATATATTTTGTCTAATATTTTCTTTGAATTAACATCTGTTGATGAGTACAATTCAAAATTATTAATAAAATCCTGATAGCTTTCCAAAACATGCTGCCTGTGATTTAAATCCATATGAAAGATACTGTCTTCCGCTTCTAACGCACTACCGCACTCATGCTGCAATTCATTCAGATTATCATTATAGTCTTTATAAATATTCTTTAACAACAATTTCGCTTTATCAGAATTAAAGCCTTTTCCCTGAATTTTTGCAAGTAATCTGCAAAAATCCTGTGCATCTGAAGCATATACATTGCCCATTTGTGCAAGCGCATTAGAAACTGCGCCGGAGCCGCACATAATATCTAAAAACACACTTTCATCTGTTAAATGGGGAAGGATTGATTCCAGGACAAATCCTACAATTTTCTTTTTCGATCCCATATAAGAGCTTGAATTAGCAAAATTAGAATGCTTTATTTTATCTAATTGATGTTTTCTAAAGATTGCATTTTCAATATATCTTCTTATTCCTAAATCAGTTGTAACAATCGTCGTCCCCAGTAAATCCATCTGGCATAGTTCACATTGTTCTTCCTGGTTTTCACTAAAATCATACAAAATATTTCTAACAAATACCGGCACTGCACTTTTATTATCACATTCATCATAAATTAAAAAGGTGCCCTTAGAAATTTTAATCCTACTAACTAAAAAGCTCCCATTATAACCATATTTGATGATCTCTTGATCCGTAATGTTATAATTTAACCGCATTAATTTATTACACAGGATCATATCATGCCTGTATATGTATGTGGTATCATCCCTTGTGACCGGTATTATTAAAAATTTATTTAGAAACCGATAAAATAAATCCTCATTGAATTTTTCTTTTAATTCATTCTTCAATTCAATAACTGCTTCATCCACCGTGATAAAATGCTTAAGCAACTCTTTTTCATTAGCGTTTAACGTACTCATAAATACTTCCAAACCTCTCCTGTATATCCGTAATCTTCATAACACGATAATTCAACTTATCAAAAATTCGGTTTATTCTTACCACATCAATATCCTTATAAAAATTAGCCACTAACACTGCTTCTTTTTTCATCTTCTGGGACAATTGATATATACTCTTTTCTTGAATCGACAGATGAAATACATAACACGCAAAGGCAGCATCGAAATAATCATCCGGCAGCATATTAAAAGCATGGCTCCCTAAAACATGCATACCCCTTTTTAGAGCCTGCTGCCGCATAGTATAAACAGGCTCATAACCAACCAGCCGTCCTATGTAATCAGTGTACAAGGATAACCCACTACCACATCCGTAATCCAATAGCATACTTTGATTACCTATATTCGCATTTTCTTTCATATAATGTATCATTTCATTCATGCAAAAAATATTATTGGAAGTATTTATAATTTTTTCATAATCCTTTCCAAATATACTATAAAACTCTTTCCAAAACAGATTTTGAAATTCTTTTTTTTCAGGCAAAAAAATAATAAAGTGGTCCAAGTATTGAATCACATTTTTATTTTTAATAAATTCATCTAATATTGTCCCCTCTTCTAATATATAGATTGATATCCTCCGGACATTTACTTGAAACACTAAATTCTGCTCGTTTTCTAAACGCCCGTATGATAATATTAGCATATCCTTCCTATCAAAAAGACGCTTCATTAACTATACCCCTAACAATATTCACGCTTTCCGTATCCAAAAACATATGTAGACTATGTGCTATATATGAAACTTGTCCCAATTTAATGATACAATTTTCTCCTTCATCAAATACTTTTTTAGAAATGCTTTCTGTGATTTCTTCTGCAAACTTAACGGATGCATACATACTTAATGGTAAGCCGACTAATGCTTCAACAGTTCTCCATGTATAACTAAAATCAATAACCACTTTATCAGAAATAAACCTGGGTGCTAACCAAATAGATACCAGGCCTAGCGGAGAATAATTGCTTTCATTTTCCACTTTATTTGGAACAACTAATACTGCCCTTCTTGTTGCATATCTCTTTTCTTTATTTGATATGGCAGATACAACATGTTGTAACATAACATCAAATTGATTATCTATCAGCATGCGCTTTCGAAACAAGCTTTCATCATAAGCAAAAGTCGCATTATAATATTTCTCCAATTCCGCTATATCAAAGCTATAATAATCCGGCAAATCATTACTTTTTGGGGTACTTAAGGTTATTTTAAAATTTGTTAATTCTAAAAGCTCCCGCCCTGCCTGATCAATTATTGAGTTTTCTTTTGTACGATTACTATTTCTTAATATCTCCAATACGATAGGGAATGCATCTGAAATGGACTTTGCTTTACAGCCGTCATACAGATCAAGCCTAATATCATTATAAGCCAGCTGCCTATCCAAAAACCTCCTGGAAGAAAACGGTTTTTCAATAATCTCTGCGTCCCAATTCATTTTATTGTCATTATAAATATTATAAATATGGTCTATCAATTCATCCTTTGTCTTTACATGGCAAACATGTCCTGTAAATTTTTCTTTGAATTTAATAATATCTTGATTTGACTTATAAGTTTTCTTTGAAATATAATCAAACCCATATTCTAAGCCATTCTTTCCCCACTTATTAATATTTTTTAAATATTGCTCAATCTTTCTTGTATTATCTGTATCTCCATAAATAACTATATCCGTAAAATTCTCGTTGCAATTCATGTCAGTTATCAATTCGCATAAAGCAGCCGCCCAAAAATCCGGCAAGCCGCCTCCTATAAACGGTCTATTATCCACCCTGATAATATTATAAAAAATATCTTCCGGTATATTTTCTCTTTCATATCCAGCCTGTACTAAAACAACCCGTTTAATAATCAAAGGATTCATATTAAATTTGGGTATCGTCATTTGGTAAGAGAATTGATCATATTCAATTTTTTTATCAGATTGATATATTATCTTATCCCCAATAAATATGCTTAAATTATTGTTTTGATTTTTTCCAAAATCAATTTTCAACTGTTTACCACTAATATTCTTATTTCTTAATAAACCATGCATTAAGGCCAATCCTATTTCCTTTACAGAAAACTCTTCTTTTGTATCCCATGATTTGCCAACCTTCGTGCACCTGATTCCTTCAACCCAGTGGGGATTTATCCAGCTTATTACATCATTAATATCCTCCTGAAAAGTATCACTTATTGCCATTTCACTTATCAAAGCTGAGAAATACTCCAAATAAATATTACCAAGTATACCCTTATCAAAGATATTACTTATTATTCTGCAAACAGCTAATTTTACGCTATCCTCGCCCCTGCATACACGGTTTTCAAGCTTGTCAATCCTAACTGAATCCCTTTGTTTTGGCATATTTTTAATTTTGGGATTATATAAGCCTTCAGAAGCCTTTACCGCACCAGTAAAATCAATTTTCTCATGATTGACTATTCGTATCCCCATAGCCATAGTCAAAGCAACATCTGGTACATTCTCAAAGGTATGCTTTTTAACTGCAAATCTCATTTCTTTAGCAAGAGCAACTATCTCTTCCGGATTATTATAAGAAAGCAGCAAATTAAATTCATCCCCACTCTGATGAATAATTATCCCCTTATTCCTATTAACCTGTAATAAAACATTTGCAAATTCACGTATAACAGCTGATCCCACATCATGGTTGTATTTATTATTGACATCCCTAAAATGATCTAAATCCATCATAAAAACAGCAATATTTTTATTTTCATTTTGTAATTTAGATAAGGTTCGGTTACATTTATCCGCAAATCTCTTTTTATCCCTGGAGGGAAGTCCTGACGAAGCATTACTATCTTCAGAATTCCAGAATTCCCTAAATATCTTTTCGGCATTCTCTTCATTTATACCATTATCACGATACCATAAAGAAATTTTTAAAGATAATTGATTTTCAAGTTGAAATGATTTCATACTAGTTGCGGTACCCTTGCCCGGCAGCCCATAATCGAAGGTATGTCCCCTGCCAGTATCAGACTTAAAATGTTCCAATGTATAATGGATTGCTTCAATTGAACCATCGCTGCTTTGAATCATATTACTGATTAACTCATTAAACTCTTCTCCGGTAATTACATATCTATCTAATACTTCCAATGCGCTCTCTATACTATTCATAAATATTCCTCTTATCTATATAGTATTTTTTTGCTGTTTTTAAAACATTCAGCATATCCAAAAAGCCCCACGCACTTTCATGTTCACATATATAGTCTGCATTTTCGATAGCAAGTTCAGACGAATTAGCAACTGCCACACTAATATCCGCACACTGAAATAGCTCTTTATCATTGTCATTGTCACCTATTGCTAAAATTTTATTTATTTTATACCGTGGCTGAGCTTTAAGGATATCAAAAATTATGCCTTTATCTAATCCACATCCCTTAATTTCTATAAATCCATTACCACTGTCGGTAAACGATACCTTTTCATTGCTTTCTAGAAAAAGAATTATCTTTTCTTTTTCTTTCACGCTCAATTTTTCCTTTTCAATCAATATTGCAGTCGGCGGCAAATCAAATTTGTAATTCTGGTCCAGCCATATGATATCTCGTTCATTGATATCCTTTTTATTTGTACCATTTCCATAAGCATATACATCTTCCTGAATAAAAGTATCGCTATTCCCTTGCAAGCCATTATCTGATATTGAAAATGTATACAAATAAAATACAGTCCTATTAAGATCTAAAATTTGTTTGATATCTTCTACAATTTCACCAGGGATCAAGCTGGCAAACAGTACGTTATTCGTTCCATACTCCAATACAATCCCACCATTATAAAGAGTGATTGGCATTCCTAACTTAATCTCAATATCATCCATTAATGATTTTGCCCCAAAATATGTTCTTCCTGTAGCAATTGTAATCTGGGTCTTTTTTCTACGCAGATAATTGATACATTTTTTTATCTGGCCGAGGACAGGTTCAGAGCCTTTGATTAGCGTTCCGTCCAAGTCGGTAATAATAAGATCAACATCCGCAAATATTTCATAATCTTCTAATTTACTATTTTTATCCGGTAATCCTTTCATCTTATCACCCTAAATATATGATGTTGGCACTGATTTGCATGTGATGTAGTATTATACCCCCTACTGTCAAAATAGAACTCCTCCACTTCACCAAGCTGATTTAAAATATCCCTAGTATCAGCAGTATTTATCAATCCATTATCCGTATAATGAAATATTATGCATCCGGCTGTGCTGTTATGTACTAAATTTTCAAAAGCTACCGTTGCCTCCCTTTTATTATTATATTGTGACGGTTTACTTTCAGAAACATATACGCCTGATTTTCCTTTCGGAATTGGTATCTTTCCAACGGCTATTGTTTCCGGAAGATGATAGTACCTTCCGTAATTCCGTTCATTATATGGAGGATCCAAGTATAAAATATCACACTTACACTTCTTTACCAGATCATTTGCATTCATCAATACTGATTTACCATCAGACTGCCCTATTGTTGGCATTAAAAATCTGAATTTAAAGGCCTTTTTAGATTTCCGATAATATTCTTTTAAATACGCATAATAGGTACCTGCTGTATTAGCAACCTTATCCAACGATTGGATTAAGGATGCTATTAATACGGCATAACTATTTTCATCTATTACTCCTTCGTCTTTCCATTTCCAAATGCTATCGATGCATGCCTGAATATGTTTCGCATTATTTTCTGTAAAATATCCCCTCTCAACAGAATACTCCTTAATGAACCATCCCTCATCCTTCGTGATACGTGATAGATAAGCTTCCAGTTCTTCATGGCTCTTAGTGTTTGTTAAATTCATAAGGTTATTAAAATCAGGAAGTTTATTGTTTTGAATTAATGAAATTTGAAAATAATGGGCAAAATTTAATATATCTCCCGTTATTACAGAGTAACCCAGGCTTTTCATAAAGCTTCCAACCGTTCCAATCCCCCCAAAGGGATCACAAAAACACCCCTGTTCTTTATACTCCATTGCAATCTGCTTAATATTATTTAAAAGCAATGTTTTCGATCCCAGATATCTCATTTCACATAATCCTCAACAATTATATAGGTTAAATTCACTCTTGGTCTCCTGTAAAAACATGTTCTTGATTTTCCATATGTTATCTTGAGCCTGATTCATTCCCCAGTCTTTTAATAAGATTAAGCTGTTTTTACTAGTTTTATCTATCGATACTTGATTACTGAATGAGTTATAATTAATTCTAACTAAATTATCTTTTGTTATTAGTAACCTTGAAATATTCTCTGCATATTGACTTTCAGCATTCATAAAACACTTTAATATCTTAGCGGCATCAACTGCTCCCATTCGTTCCATTCCATTTGTTGCTCCATCCGCTTCATTTATGCCACCAATACTTAATACCTTTATGTCCTCCCTTTTCCATTCACATCTTGTTATCCCCTCAATAACAGCTATTAAAGAAGGGTTATTTGCCCCTATACCTCCATCAATAAAAACCCCTCCATGCATTTGATGTGGTCTTAAATAGGTAGGAGCAGCCGTTGTTGCGAGTAAGCAATCAACTATTTTTAATTCCTTATCAAAGAGCAAATCCTCTGCATGGGGTGTTTTAAATACATGCACGCTCTGATTCTCCAAATTATATGTAGGCATTACTAATCTAGTCAAGCAATCTTTGATTTTCAAATCTCCAAATATCCCAGTTAATTCCAATTGTAGAGGCTCCGTATTGTATTTCGATCCCATAATACGTCGCCATATCCCTCTTTTTTCAGGAAAAATAATTCTTGCTTTATTCATATATAAATCCAATATCTGCCTGGCCGGAATTCCAATTGCCAGCGCTGACGCTATAATTCCTCCCGTAGATGTCCCGGCAATCATATCAAAATAATCACATATTCTTACATTACACTTACTTTCCACCTCAGCTAATAGGCTGGCAGCAAATATGCCTTTAATTCCCCCACCATCAATAGACAAAATTTTTGCCATTCTTTTTTTTCCATCCTCTTTATCTTTTATGCTAATCGTTAATCCAATCGTGTACAATCTGCAATTATATTTTGCTACCTATAGTCTATCATCTGCTTTATGATTATACAAGAGAAAAAGCCCCTTTACTTCATATCTCTTTTATTGACACAGCTTTAACATAGTGCCAGATATCACAAAGTAACGGGCTCAATCCTTTATTTCTCTATCATTAATGTTTTTATTTCTTAATAACCCTCTTTTCCTCCAGCCGATATGTAGGTACCAGGGCCTTCACATAGCCCCTTATATCCGAATCCTCGTTCTTTGCCCTTTCGTCCAGCAGCTCCACTTCCTTCAGAAAAGCATCTTCATCCAGCTCGATCGGTTTTCCCACATGGATTAATTTATTATTGGTATCAGACAGCCCTTCCTCTTCCATCAATAATTCCTCATAAAGCTTTTCTCCCGGACGCAGGCCTGTGTACTCAATCTCAATATCCCTACCAGGCTCATAACCGGACAGCCTTATCAGGTTCTCTGCCAGCTCCGCAATCTTCACCGGCTCTCCCATATCAAGGATAAAGATTTCTCCGCCTTTTGCATAGGCTCCTGCCTGCAGAACCAGGGAAACAGCCTCAGGAATCGTCATAAAATATCTGATAATATCCGGATGGGTAACAGTAACCGGGCCGCCCCTTAATATCTGCTCCTTGAATAAGGGGATTACGCTTCCGTTGCTGCCAAGGACATTCCCAAAACGAACCGCCACAAATTCTGTATCCGACCGCTTATTAAATGCCTGAATGATCATCTCACAGATGCGCTTGGAGGCTCCCATGATATTCGTCGGGTTAACAGCCTTGTCCGAGGAAATGAGAATAAATTTTTCAACCTTATACCTCTCTGCTGCAAGAGCCATCTTATAGGTTCCCCCTACATTATTCTTGATTGCCTCGTTGGGGCTGTCCTCCATAAGAGGTACATGTTTATGGGCAGCCGCATGGTATACCACATTTGGCCTGTACTGCTCCATGATCCAATTCACCCGGTTCGTATTCCGGACAGATGCAATCAAGACCACCAAGTCCAAATCGGGGAAATCATTTTTTAATTCCTGTTGGATGAAATATGCATTATTTTCATAGATATCAACGATAACTAATTGCTTCGGCTCATGCTTAGCAATCTGCCTGCATAGCTCGCTGCCAATGGAGCCACCACCGCCAGTTACCAGGACAACCTTATTTTTAAGATAACTGCCGACCTCGCCAGCATCAATCTTTACCGGCTCCCGGCCTAGCAAATCTTCAATTTCAACATTTCTAAGACGTGTGACACTTACTTCTTCATTGATTAATTGGTACATTCCTGGAAGGATTTTTAGCGTACAGTTCGTCTGCTTACATAGTTCCAGGATTTCTTTGATATCTTTTCTGGAAGCGGAGGGGATTGCGATAAAAATGTCTGTAATCTCACGTCTGAAGGCTTCTTCGACAATGCAGGTACGGTCACCAACTACTTTAATGCCATGAATATAACTTCCGATTTTATTTTTATTATCATCAATGACACATACGACTGTTCCCTTGACATAATCACTGACCGAAATTTCACGTATGATAGCGCTACCGGCCTCCCCGGCACCTATGATCATGATTCTGCACTGGCTGCCGATAAATCTTCTGCGGGATACTCTTCTTGCATACCGGTAGATAAATCTGCTGGCCGCGATGAATAAGACATTGAAGACCATGCTGAGGGGGTAATAGCTTCTGGGGACATGGATGTGCATGATAAAATGCATTCCGATTAGTTGTAGTATGCCGGAGGCTGCGCCTGCGAAGAGGATGTTCACAAGTTCATCGATTCCGGCGTATTTCCATAGGCTGTTGTATAGGCGGAATAGGGAGAATATTATTATTGTGGTTATTGTGTTTATTAAAACATAGGATAGTACTGCGTCTGTAAAGTATACAGGAATCGTACTTAATTTAAAATCAAACCGAACGAAAAGTGCAGAAAAAGATGCTATGTTGATTAACATAACATCTAAGATAATCAGAAAAAGCCGCCGTATAAATAATTTTCTGTCGTTAATAAATTTCTTCACCGTATCCACCTTTGTATTGTCTGATTTCGTTGTATGTAATCATCTGACCAGTTCTATGTATCCTGGGTACCTTCTTTAATTCCGTCCCTAAGCAATACGCATCCAAAGGTTTTAAGGATGCATTTTATATCAAAGAGAAATCCCAGCTTTTCGACATATTCTCCATCGAACCTAGCTTTCACCGGAATTGGTAATTCATCCCTTCCATTCACCTGTGCCCACCCTGTTAAACCCGGCTTGATATCATTCGCACCATATCTGTCACGCTCTTCAATTAAATCATATTGATTCCATAAAGCAGGCCTTGGTCCAACAAAGGACATGTCTCCTTTGAGAATATTGATTAGCTGCGGAAGTTCATCTAGGCTAGTCAGTCTAAGGAACTTTCCAATTGGGGTGATGTATTGCTCCGGATTTTCCAATAAATGTGTTGGCGCATCTTTCGGTGTATCAGCACGCATGGTCCGGAACTTTATGATATAAAAATCTTTTTTTCCAATTCCAATCCGCTTTTGTAGGAAAAAAACGGAACCTTTTGATATACTTTTAATTAGAATCATAATAATTAGCAACAACCAGGCAAAGAGAATCAGCGATATTAAAGATATAGAAAAATCAACCAATCGTTTAATATATTTTTTATACATGGCCACTCCTCTCCATGCTCTATTGAAATATGTGACAAGGTTATTATATGCTATTTCTGATATTTTTTCAAGACTCACTGCCATTCACTTACACATCTCCTGACGGAAACACGTCATTCTTAAGGTTTCTTCAAAGCTAAATACACAATATTCTTCTTTATATTCAGACATGCTTTTATCATAAACTAAACTACCAAATAGCTTACATATATTTTTACTTCTCAATCCGAATAGTTTGATTATGGAGTTAAATTTCCTGGTCAAGTGTATCTTATTGCCGTATAACCTGGCCATCATCTCCACCATCTCAGATGTCTTAACATATTCTTTATTCTGGGGGAAGAAGATTCCCTTTTCCTCATAATCAATCATCATCCGTATAAATTCACATAAATTACCGATATGAAGCATACTTCTTTCATTATGAATATCCGGGAAAACTGGTAATTTCCTTGCTAAATATGCCAGCTTAGGATAATTGCCTTTTGATCCTCTTCCATAGATCATCGGCGGCCTTAATATCACCACATTAAACTGATCCGACTGCAATGGCAAGATACACTGCTCCGCTTGCAGCTTACTGTCTGCATAAAAATTAGACGGAGTTGGAATAGTATTCTTCGTAATAATTCTTTTCTTTCCAATCAGGCTGCTGTCACCGTATATGATTATGCTGCTCATAAAAATAAATTGCTTAACTCCACTCTTTTTTGCCTTTTTTGCTACTTCCAGCGTAAGATCCCTGTTAATTTTATAATATAGCTTCCGGGTTTCAGCAGATGCTTTTTTCGTGTCGACATGTGCAATACCCGCGACATGAAAAACCACATCATAGACTGAAAAATCCTTATCCTTCCAATCTGCAGATAACATATCAATTGTATCGACCTTGTATTGATCAGGCCACTGCCGTAACCATATATCAAAAGATGTCCCTATATAGCTATTAGCTCCTGCTATCAATATTTTCTTCATATCGATATAACCTCTCAAAAAATCATATAAACTTCTAATCAGTAACCACCGCTTTAATTGACAGTTTGTTATTACCCCTTAAAAGCTGATTACTTGCTTACCCAAAAGGCAAATATAGCAAACAATAGTACCATATACCTTTGTATATAATGATATTCATCTTTTATTAGACCCGATGAAAAGAATTCTGCAAATTTTATTAAAATTAATATACAACCCTACTTATCTTTACTTAGCCTTGTTCGTGCATCAATTTTATTTAATTATATAAACTATTATATTTGTACTATTGTTTTGGTAATAATACTGTAACTGTAGTAGAGTTGAAAACTTATCAAGGAATCAAAGAGCAAATTCGATATGGATACCATGTGTCGAGCCACGGTGTGATTATCAACGCAAACATGGCATGAACTTCTGTGTTTATAATATTCCTAGCTTGTCCCGGAACCTTCTCCTCTTAGTATACAATCCCCCTCTCCATCACTCTTAATAATACAGAAAATCAATGTTACTAAAAACACATACCATAAAGCATAATCCACTAAGAGATATCTATAATTGGAGGTATTGAAGTCGATATCCCAAATACCATTGATAGACTTATACAAGCATCGGGATTAATGCAGTGATGCAATTTACAAACATTTTTATCTTAATTACAACAGTAGTAGAAGAAATAATTAATATAACAAGCATATAGAGCCTTGTCTTATAGTCTAATATCCAAACTCTCCGGAACAAAATCTGTGATACTCCGTTGGTAATGCATTCGGAACAGAATGTAATAAATATATAGATTAACTAAAAATAATTGTAATTACAATAAAATATAATGAAGATACCAATCGAAAAACAAAAATCCAACGAATCGTATTTGAGAAATAATCCTTTTATAATCAAGCAAATAGCAGATATAATTTCCTATAGAAAAGCTTAATAACCAAATATTTTTAGCAGTTATTGCAATAGGAAACCTTCTCATCACCTAAATTATAATACAACCTCAGTCATTAATGTCCTCCCAACCACTCATCTATAATATCGCACATTGCCATAGCTTTTTCAAGTATTTGATCCATGTTATAATACTTAAAATCCGCAAGTCTTCCACATAAAAATAAATTTTCTATATCTGATAGATCTGCACGATATTTTCCAAATTCCCCAATACTATTATCTGTTAATATTGGGTAATAAGGCTCTGTTTTCTCAGCCAAATTATGCTGAAGTGGATACTCTATAGCTATCTTTGTAATATTTTTCATTTGCACCGGTAGTTTTGTATATTCTGTGATTCTAGTAAACTCTTTTTCTTGAGGATATGCAACTACAGGAGCCTCCTGATAACTAGTCATATTTATTGTATGATATTCAAATCTTAAAGACCTGTATGGAAGCTCACCATATTTATAATCTAACAGTTGATCTAAAGCCCCAGTATAAATTACAGGTATATCAACTTGCTTACCATCAAACTTGACAAATTTACTATTTGTATTTATTTCCAAAACATCTTTTGCCTCTGTATTTAATCTTATTTCTATATTAGGATGACTCAATATATTTTCAAAAAAGTTCACAAAACTTATTTTCGGCATAACTTGATACTCATCATCAAAATATCCATTTTTATATGATAAACGAACTGGAACACGTTTTAAAACACTTATATCAATATCCTTTGGAGAAATCCCCCATTGTTTTGCTGTGTATAAACTATAATCTTTATCATATAAGAATTGAGCATAACTTCTTATTGTTTCATCTTCACAATCAAGCATTTCCACTATAGTAGTTTTGTCTTGACCATTATAATATTCTTTAATTCTTTTTTTTAGTAAGTATGCCTCCTCAAATGTATAATAATCATCAATTGTTTGAAAATTAAACGGCGTTGGTGTAAATTTCCCATCAATATAAGTCATACATTTTAACTCAAAAGGCACCCATTCAGCAAATCGATTTATATAATCATATAATTTTTTATTTGTAGTGTGAAATGTATGCGGTCCATACTTTTGGACTAATATTCCATTTTCATCTCTAAAATCATACATATTTCCAGCGATATGATTGCGACGTTCTATTATTAATACTTTTTTATTTTTCTCTGCTAAATGTCTTGCAATTACACTACCTGCAAAACCACATCCAATGACAATGCAATCCTCCATAATTAAAACCCACCATATCTAGTTATAAATGTAGAAAATGTCTGTAGCTTCTTATCTTTATCAGAAATAATTAATTCTTCAACTTCTGATAATGGCCAAGTAATATTTATATCTTTATCACTCCATATTATTCCATCGTCATATTCACCATAAAACTTTTCATCGCATTTATAAGAAACAATAGAATTTTCAAGTACTAAATATCCATGCCCACATCCTTCCGGAATTAATAACTGATTCTTATTTTCTTCGGACAATTCATATCCAACCCACCTGCCAAAAGTTTTGGAATCCTTTCTTAAATCAACACAAATATCATATACTCTGCCCATAACACATCTTACTAATTTAGCTTGTTGCTTTTCTCTTTGAAAATGAATCGCCCTGATAACACCTTTATAAGATTTGGTATAAAACACTTCTTTTAATTCATGTTCAATACCATTTTCTCTAAACACTTCAGCAGAATAATCTTTTAAGAAGTATCCACGTTCATCATAAGCCACAAATGGCTTAATTAATAATACTCCTTTAATTTCTGTTTTTTCGAACGAAAATTTCTGTAACATTACTTTACCTCCTTAACTAACCAATCCCTTGTTCTTCTAACTCCTTCGTAAAATGTTACCTCTGCCTTAAACCCAGTATCCTTCTCCGTTTTTGAAGTATCAAATTTATCAAGCGATAAATTAATCCCTGTAAATGGGATATCTCCAAAAAACAATTCCTTTTCAGGTGCTATGGCATTTCTAAGTTCAGTTATAAACTCTTTTAATGGTCTTGCTGTCGAGCTTCCAATTAAATAGTTACAAAATGGCTTTCCATTTTTACCAATCAAATAAAAAGCTCTTGCTACATCCGAAATATGAACAAAATCATAGTTTTGTGTTGCTGCTGTAAATTGCAGTGGTTCATTATTGATTATTTTACGAATTGTAGTATTCACAAAGCGTGGTGATACTTCCCCTTCACCATATGCATTCGTAATCTCAGCCCACAATAATTCAATCCCAATATCAGCCGCCACACATTTTGCCATTGTATGAGCTACCAACTTACCACTTCCATATATATATCCTAAGCCAGGTTTATTTTCTTGTGCATAAGCAGCCGCAATCGTTTCTATTTCCATAATACTTCCTGCACATACAAATCTTCTACACCCAAGTTTTTTGGCCAGTCTTAAGCAATCTATTGTCCATTGAGCATTTTTTAATTGTAACTCTGTGTTGGTTCGTGTCGAGCCCGCCGAACCCGCCCAAGCAAAATGGTAAAAAGTATCATATCTTTCATTGATAATCTCTTGTTCCAAATCTACGATGTTTTCTAAACTAAACTTTCTAATGTTTAGATTTTCATTAGCAACTATATTATCACATAGATTTCTACAAATTGCAGTCACGTTAATATTATGATATATTAATTCTCTAACAACAGCAGATCCAATAAATCCATTTGCACCAGTTACTATTACTTTCTCCATATTTTTCAAGCCTTTCTATATTTTAGTACAGAGAGCACTTAATTAAGATATTCTTTAATTTGTTTATCCATAATCTTATTAATATCCCCGTTTTCCATATATACTTTGGTCCATTCTACAGTTTTTTCAATCGCATTACCAATATGCCACCTAGGATACCAATTAAGTTTATTTTTAATCTTTGAACAATCCAACTTCAAAAAATTAGCTTCATGAGGCGCATTATTCTCGGAAATACTTTTCCATTTTACCGAATCACCCCAGAAATCACAAAATAACTCCACCACTTCCCCAGTAGTAATACAATCTATGTCGTCTGGACCCACATTATAGCACCCTGCTATTGATTTATCCTCAAATTGCCTTTCTGATAGTATAAGATAAGCACATACTGGCTCTAACACATGCTGATATGGTCTTGTGGAATATGGATTACGCACGATAATTTCTTTGTTATTCTGGACTGCTCTAATACAATCGGGTATGATTCTATCACTTGCAAAATCTCCCCCTCCTATTACATTACCAGCTCTGCAAGTAGAAATTGCAATATCTCTTTTATGAAAAAAGGAATTTTTATATGAACTCGTAACTAATTCGGAACAAGATTTAGAATTAGAATATGGGTCAAATCCATCAAGATTATCATTTTCCCTATACCCCCATTCCCATTCATTATTTTTGTATACTTTATCCGTTGTAACATTAACAAAAGATTTCACACTATTGCATAAACGAATTGCCTCCATAACATTAACAGTCCCTATAACATTTGTTTCATACGTATACACGGGATTTATGTACGATTCACGGACGATCGGCTGCGCAGCCATATGAATTACAATTTCCGGTCGATATTTATTCATACACTCAACAAGTGAATTTAAATCCCTGATATCACCGATAATGGATGTAATATTTTTCGCCATTTCAGTTACTTCGAAAAGACATGGCGTCGTAGGTGGAGATAAGGAATATCCAATAACATGTGCCCCGTGCATAGTTAATACTTTGCACATCCAAGTTCCTTTAAACCCTGTGTGTCCTGTGACTAAAACGGTTTTTCCATTATAAAATGTCATGTCCATTACTCTTCCCACACTTTCCAAGGTGCCTGCCTTTTTTCTAATAATTCTTCTAAATACAATTTATCTCTTAATGTATCCATACACTGCCAAAAACCATCATATTTATATGCTACTAATTGACCTTCCTCAGATAATCTTTCTAAAGGTTCTTTCTCAAATGTCGTCATATCACTTGCAATATAATCAAGAATCCGGGGTTCTAAAACCATATAGCCTCCATTTATCCATCCGCCATCTTCTTTTCGTTTTTCCGCAAAACGTTTTATAACGTTATCGCTCATTATCTCTAATGTCCCAAATCTTCCTCCTGGTTGAATTGCGGTCATAGTTGCAATTTTATTTTTTAATTTATGATATTTTAACACTTCTTGTATATTGACGTCACATACTCCATCCCCATATGTAAGCATAAACGTTTCATTTTTAATATAATTTTTAACTCTCTTAATTCTTCCGCCGGTCAATGTATTCAGTCCTGTATCTACTACAGTGACTTTCCACGGCTCTGCAACATTGTTATGTATTGTAATTGTGTTATCATTTGCAAAATCAAAAGTAATATCCGATCGATGTAAATAATAGTCCGCAAAGTATTCTTTTATAATATGTTGCTTATAACCAGCGCAAATAATAAATTCATTAAATCCATAATGTGAGTATGATTTCATAATATGCCACAATATGGGTTGTCCTCCAATTTCAATCATTGGCTTAGGTTTTAAATGAGATTCCTCACTAATTCTTGTTCCATATCCTCCAGCTAGTATAACCACTTTCATTCATCATTCCTCCGTGATCTTTAATCGTTTCTTTATAGACCTAAATAAAATAAACTGAATCATTGATAAAGTTTTCTGACAAATCAGCATTCATTATCCAAATTATATATTATTACTGTTCTGACTGGAAGCATAGATTCTACTAAGCTTTTTCGCTATCCAATCAGGCCAAAAAAGTTTGAAGATTTCTAATTCTTCTTTTGATCTTATGTTATTTATTATAATTTCAGTAGTTCCACTCTCATTATGTATTCTATGAACTGTTAATGTTTTTGGAGAATAAATAAATTGTCCTTGTTTTTTAGAAATCTTTATCCATGCTCTCCAATCCAAGGTTCCTTTATATATTGAATTAAAAATAGGTGCTGAGATGTTACTTTTTACAAAAGTTACTGAAGGACAGCATATTGGATCCCCTAAAGATAAAATTAATGTTCTTATAAAGACATTCCCCCATAAAACCCAAAATCTTAATGGAAAAAGAAGAAATCTTTTAACTTTTAGTATCGTATTTGACTTAACTACTTCATTACCTCTATCCTCGATATAATTAGTAAAAAATATTAATGGTTTTCTAGCTTTATTTATTAACCTAAACGCATTTTCTAAATAAAACTCTGAATAGTAATCATCCTGGTGACAAATTGTAACCAACTCAGTTTCAACCTGAGAATATGCGAAATTAAAATTATCAGCTTGATCACCAATACCATTATTAATATGTACTTTTAAATTATATTTGTTTGCTATCTTCATTATAAATTCATTTGGTGTAGATGTCGATAATATGACATTACTTTTAACATTTTGGTTTAAAACGGAAATTATACATTTTTCCAAAAACTCACTTTCTTTGTATGCACAAACCACAAAAGTATGATCTTTACTTGTATATTGCATATTTCCTCCTATAAATAATTAGTACTTCTTTTCATTGTTTCTACTGAAATTGTATATATTTTTTTATCCGTTTATATTGGAATAGGAAAGTATAACATTCCTCTTATAAATGAGAAAACCACCTCTTTTATTTCACCCTTTATTAATTTTTCTTCTTAATACTCATATGTTTAATTGTAAAAAATATAAAAATACTACCTATTATAACTTGTACTATCATAGAAATAATATGTGTAAAACTTGTACCATTCAAACTGAAGTTAGATATTAGCAATTTTGAAAAAATAATACTACAATATAATCCACTTAAGTTGCTAAATAATAATCCTTTAAAGTTTCTAAAAATAGTTAATAAGGTATTCACAAATAATGAAATAGCCGTGGCTGCCGTTGCAACTAAGGCTGGAGCAAGTAAATAGGAATATGCTAAAATTTCCTCTCCAAATAAAAATTCCAAGCAAAAATCTCCAATAAAATTCACTGCTATTAAACAAAATAACAAAAAAACAAAAATCCCTATAATTGGAACCGTAATATAATATAAAATTTTCTTTTTGTTACCGTTTTCAAAATATTCCGAAATCGGCCCAATAAGAGGACTTATTATATAACTAATTGCTGCTTGAATAAGCACTGCCGGTGTTGCAATAGTTGCATAAATGCCAAACATATTTTGTCCATACATTTTTTCTAAGAAATATCTTGGTACAGTAGGTATTGCAGTTATAGCAATCATATAAACCACAAGAATAATTCCTTCCTTCAGCAGTTTATAAACATTCTTTTTCTTATAAACTTTTATTGTATTATTTACCTTACGAACTACAATATAATCATAAAAAATAATAACTGCAAATGTCGCTATCGTCATAAATAATATACTTACAATTAAATTCCTTGTAAAAATTAAAGCAAATGAAAAAACTAAAAAACTTAATACGCCCCTTAATATAAATGATCTTCCTATGTAATCCATTCTATATTCCTTTTGATCAATTCCATGTAATACATCTACAAAAGCTTCACCTATACGAAAGATCATATACACTATAATAACTGCACTTTGTTCCAAATTATAGGAATTAATTAGTACAACGCTGATACAAGCTATGAATGTTATAAAACATGTTATATATCTGGCAATAACATATTCACCATCTGAATATTTATTACTTATATCAGATACTTGATAATTTCTAACTCCCCATAGCGCAATACAAGATAAGACATTGGTCAGTGAAATAGCCAAAGAATAAATGCCTGCTTCACGATATGTTGTTACCCTAACAATAACAATAGTTATAAGCCATTGTAAAAATAAATATGTTATATTTCCAATTGAATTCCATAATATATTTTTTTTTAATGAAATACCTTTATCCTCCATGCTAATTTAAATTCTAATTGAATTTATTCACTTTCTTCATTTTCTATTATATCTTTCTTTTCTAATTCACGAACCCTTTTCTCTAAAATTGCCAATGTTTGTACCAACCGATATATTCTTTCATTTTGATGAGATACGATAACTGTTAGCGACAAAATAATAAATAATACAAATACTCCTTCTAGCATAAAAACAAAATTAATCGGAGTCACTATTCCAATAAAATTTGCTATCTTACCAATAAGACTAGGACAAAGCGCTGCAAATAACATACCCACTACAGCCAAAAGCCAAACTAAGGTATACTTTAAATTCAATTTTTTCTTTTTTAATAATGATATAATTATAGCAAGAAAGAAAAATATACCTATTAATAATGAAAACTCTAGTCTAATGCTCATATATTCTAACCTCTTCCCTCTTTCGTATACTCAAACGATATATCATAAGAGATAAACTCACCTTTATCATATAATAGATAGATCGTGTCAGATTAATCGAAGATATCCCCCCTGATCTTTCATTCATTACTACAGGTATTTCTTTTACATTATACCCACTTAATACAGCGGATACAATTGCTTCTGGTTCAGGATAATCTTGCGCATAATTAGTTGAAAAGAATTCTGTCATCCTTTTTGAACATGCCCTAAATCCACTTGTCGCATCAGTAATATCTTTGTTACAACATCCTTTAATCACAAAACGTATCAGATTAATACCTAATCTTCGCATTCCCGATGATTGAAATCCATTCTTTTCTATAAAACGCGAGCCAATAACCATATCAAATTGTTCATTTTGCAAAGTGTTAATCATCTTTTCTATATACTCTGCATTATGTTGTCCATCACCATCAAATTGAACTGTAATATCATAGCCTCTTTCTACAGCAAAAAGATACCCGGCTTGTACTCCTCCACCGATCCCCAAATTACTTGGCAATGAAATATAATTATAATTATTCTTTTTGCAAATATCAACCGTTTTATCCTTAGAACAATCATTCACTATTATGTAGTCATATTTTGGATATTTCATTATACTGTTTACTACATTTTCAATATTTTTCTCTTCATTATATGCAGGAATAATAATTAGTGTCTTCATGCTTAACCCCCTCTTCATATGTGAATATTTCTTAATAGCATAAATGGTCAACCATGCATAAGTAAAATTGGCCCATTTTTTCGCCATGTGAATCACTTATTTTAGTACAACTACTTAATGCCAATAATAGCATAATCATTTTCATATACCTTCTCTAGCTTTTCAAATAATGACTGATTATTTAAATACTCCTCACTCTCTTTGAGTATCACAATATATTTTCCACTTTGTCCATAATAGAATTCCTCCATTAATTTATCTACCGGTTTCTGTACATAACCAGATTCAAATCGTTGATTTGTCAATGCTTCATACCAAAAGCATTCCAGCCAATTGCCAACAAATACACATCTTCCATCTTTATATGATTTATTTACTTCATTACTAATATTAACCAAGTCAATCTTTACTTCAGATTTTCGTTCATTAAGAACTTTATTTGTTGTGTATATGTGAAAAAATGATTCCGAATCACTAAATGGAATATAGTTTACATTTTTAGCATTATAAGTCTGTTCAAAATCCGTAAATCTCACTGTAAAAAGCATTAATATAACCACTAGATAGCTTATTACAAATTTTTTTTCTTTATCGATCATTTCTAAAATTCCAATTGTAAAGCTTACTAAAATTAACAACCATAATAAGTAATTAATTTTATAAAAATAATAAGTTGACACTTTTTTATCAATCATCATTATATAGAAAAATACGTAAAAAAATGTACTTAATATTAAAAGTATTGAATTCAAATTTATTTTCTTATTTTTTAAAGTAACTATAATACCATATATTGAAAAAACAATGAATAATAAGAAATCCGAATACAAGTTTCTATATATATAACCTTCTATATTTAAACTACTAGCATAACTGATATAATCTTTTTCAATTAATGGCTGAATTATCAAAAACCATATTGTGAATAATGATGGAATTAAAAATATCTCTAATCCTACTTTTATAAATTCTTTATGTAAAAATCTTTTTCCAATCAACCACTTTTCTTTATTTGCCTTATAAATTACAACTATTAAAATTGCAATAAATGTAATAGGTGCAAATAAAGTATATCCGATTCCAACACCTAAACATCCTAGCGAAATTAATATCATATATATATAATTATTTTTTTCAGCTTCTAAATAGAAATATGTTACCAATAATAGATAAGATACAATTGTTATTGTCATTTGCAAATAAACAAAGCCAAAAATCATATCATTGTATGGATACCCTAAAATATATATCATAGTTACTGCATATACAATAAATTTTTTATAAAATTTATCAGCATAACCTATAGTGGCAGCATAAAACATTAATCCGGCTATAAAAAAATTAATTCCATACTTAATTATAAATGTCTTATACACATAGGCTCCTGAAAAAAATTTAAATAGCCCTTCTATAAACAACCCATTTGTCACTTGTCCTAAATACATACCATTTACCGCTTGATTATTAATAAAATCCATCGCAAATTTTAAATGGGTTCCTGGATCACTTGTTTCGAATCTAATGAGCAAATCAGTAGTATATCTATTTATCCACACTAACCATATCACACATATATAGATAGCAAAAAAAACTATATCCTCAATTTTTATATAGTACTTTTGAATTATTTTGCACTTAAATATTCTTATTATAAGAAAAACGCTAAGAATAATATTACATATAGCCACTGTATACATATTTACATCAATATGAATAATTGTCATTAATCCCGTTAGAAAACATGTCCAACATTCATAAGCAATAACTACTACAGGTAGCCACTGTAAAATATTATGTTTTTTTTCACTTTTGGGATAAATCATTAATGCGATAATTAAAATCACTGCAGAAATCAAATATAACATATGCAACCCTCCAATTAATAATTCACTTTAATCGCTACAAACTCCTATGGCTTTTTAATGTTTCTTCATACATTCTAACTTTCCAGTTTTTCTTCTGCAAAATGACAATTGATACTTAAAATTAAAATAAATCCAACCATAAATTCCATAGTTTTCCATCATATTAAAAACTTTTAGTTTCGACATTGGAATATGTCTCGCCTAATAATGCGATTAAATTTTCTATAAGCACTTCTATGATTCAGGAGATTTATTGTAAAATAAGATGCCGCCTCACAACATCGATAGTTTAGTCATTAACTTTAAACGGATTAATTTTCATTAATGTAGGCATAATTGCATGGTTTTTTAATTTCAAAAAATTTTTTTCTATAATATGCCAGGAAAAAGCAGAAAAAAACAGAGCAATAATTGTCGATAACATAAAATTATTTATTGGGCTTATTTTATTTCCATAAATCCACACTACAAACTGCTGTACTGGAAAGGCATAAATATATAGTCCATAAGAAAAATCACCAACCTTTGATATTTGCGGAAGCTTAATATCTGGTGATAAAGCTATAAAAAAGATTAAATAAGTACCAAAAATAATAAATAAGCTAATATTTAATCCCGAAAAAAATGATGCTAATATTAGAACTAAAATACTTATAGCCGCAAAACTTTTACTTAATGGTATATGATCCTTAAAAATGTAAAATAACATTCCCGCAGTAAAGTACGTAAAAAGCGGTAAAAATTGAGAAAAATATATCGTGTATATATGAAATGTCGGAAATGCATTCAATGAAGATAACGTTAAGGTTATCGCAAATAAAAAAATAGTAACTGACTTTCTTTTCAGCAAACCTGTAACTCCAAAAAATGCTACTATCAGATAGAAAATAAATTCATATACCAGTGACCACAAAGATCCGTTTACGGCATATTGGTATACATTGTCGGTAAAAACCCCTGGTAAATAATAGCGCACATCAAATAAGGTTATTGTTTTTAAGTATCTATATGTATCAGGATTGCTAAAATATTGTGGTAATGGTAATGATGTTACAATAGGTCCCAAAATAAATGTAGTTATAAATATGACAAAAATCAACGCTGGAAATATCCTCAAACAACGTGCCTTGAGAAACACGCTCAAATTCTCAGATTTAAACCAACTTAAAGTCACAAGGAATCCACTAATCATAAGAAAAATAGCAACTCCTAATCCACCATATGTCTGCTGATAAAACGAAGGGCCTGGGTCAGTTTTACCACACAAAGCATATGAATGAGAATAAATAACCATTACTGCTGCTATAAGCCGAATCAAATCAAAGTTGTTTCTTTTATTTTTCAATGCTTCTGAGATATTCATGCTTCCTCCAAAAAATATAATTTTTTTTAAATGTATAGTCAAAAGTTTTATTACCCGAAGATTTTGCGGTTTTTATGTCAATTCTACTCCTTACCTTGAATAAATTGTGCCATGCTTAATTTGTTCATTTATCAAATTCCTTATTCATTACATCTGATTCTGATACATCATTGCAACATCATATACACTAACTGTCTGCATATAAGATTTATGTTTATTTCGTACAACGGTCAAAGCATTATCCAATTCTTTTTGTCTTTTATTATTCACACTTTTATTTCTAGGAACCCGATAGATTGATGTTGTTTTTTCTACGCAATCAAATTCAGTATGCAGCGAATATCTCACCCATAAATCCCAATCTTCAAGTGCCTCTAAACTCTCATCTAAACCCCCATAATTTTCAAACAGACTTTTTTCAAACATAATGGTCTGAATTGGTATATAATTATGATAACATAGTTTTATTTTATCAAATTTCTGTTTATGAACTCCATAATAATTATAGATTGTATAAACATACGGTTCTTTACTATGTATTTCAATCGGTGTCTCAAAAGCAAATGCGTATGCTGCCTTATTTTTTGATTTTTCTAATGTCTTAACCAACACTTCTATATGCTCTGCATAAAACAAATCATCATCGTCCAAAAAGTTTAGATATTTTCCACTCGCCATTTCCATGGCTATATTACCAGCTTTCGACCTTCCAACCTTTTTCCCGGTAGCATAATAGCGAATATTTAAATCCTTAAAATCATTTTTAATCATATATTCTGCTACTTCTTGTCCATCTTCAACAACAATAACTTCAATATTCGGATATGTTTGATTTTTTAATGATATCAAAGTCTCTCTAAGTACTTCTGGTCTACCACAGGTCCTCACTATTACTGAAACCAAAGGCTGCTGTTCAGAAAATTCATTAATATAAAATGCCCCATCTCTTATGGGTGCATAATCAAATCCTGTAAAACATGGAACGATTCTTTTTTGTGATCCGCAATACTTACCTCTCAAAAAGTGAGGGATCTTCCAAAAGTGTCTAATAAAAGCTTTTATCAATACCTTTTTTGAGTTCACGAAAACAGGTGGTCTTAATAGACAACCCCAAAAAAATAAATATCCTTTTAATATTGTTCGTATTCCACCAAATCTATATCTCAGCAAAATATTATTAATAATGCTGTTTACATATTGGTTAGGTTTTATTTCTCCTGCCTCTTGATATGAATAGTGCATAATCACAGCATTTGGAACATATTTTAATTTATAACCAAATGATCGAATCCTCCAACTTAAATCTACATCTTCTGCGTACATAAAAATCGCATCATCAAATCCGTGTATTTGTTCAAAAATATCCCTTCTTATAGCAAATGCTGCCCCGCTACACCATGTTGTCTCATGTGTTAAAGGATCATACATTTTAGGATGCTCATACGGGAACTGTCTAAGCTCCCATAGAGCAATCATTTCATCAGACTCTATAATATCCCTCTCTAAATTCTTTAGAGTATCTGGATATAATTCTGTATCAATGTTAAAGAAACATGCTATGTCATCTTTTCCTTGCTTGAAACCTAAGTTATTGGCTTTACCAAATCCTAAATTTTCTTTAGCTTCAATAATAACGAAATCCTTAAGATCGTTTTTATATGCACTTCTATTTTCCTTCAACTTCTTCAGGGAATTATCTGTTGATTTATTATCAATTACATAAATTGATACTGCTTTCAAATCATATTCTGAACGCATGATTGAAGAAAAACACTTGTCTATCCATTTTTCAGAATTATATGAGACATATATTAAATCCATCTTTTCTCTCCTGTTCTTCCATATATTCTATATAAGCCAATCTATTTTTTTTTCTTACGTAAAAAAACATTATTTTCCTTTATATCTTTTTCTAAACGAGTTATATATTCCTTTTGTTTTTCCAAATCACTTTCCAATTGCATAACATACTCATTTTGTTTTCCTCTATCATTTTCTAAAACTCCATTATATTCTTTTACATCCTTTATATCATTTTCCAATTTGTTAATATATTCTTTGTGCTCCTTCAAATAATTTTCCAGTTGAATAATATATTTATGTTGTTTTCCTCTATCACTCTCTAAAATTTCATTATACCTTTTTATTTCTTTTAAATCATTTTCTAAGTGCACAACATAGTTCTTCTGCTCTTCGATTGTTCCATTTTGTTTTTTCTCAAAATCATCTATATCAATCTTCATTTCTATAATTTCAGACTCTAACCTATGTGTATGGGCATGTAAAAAATAATACATTTTACTATCAAAATAAGTGAACCTAGCCGTATCTATTTCATATTTTAAGTCACAATTTGAACATATAGCTATAATATATCTACTGTCTTCTTTTCTTATTCCTTTATAAATGATATTATTTTCTTCACCTTCTTGAGTAATAAAATATCCTGTTTTAGGATATTGGCAGAAGATATCTATATTACAAAAGAAGTTGTTCAAAAATTCAAGATAATCATTTACATAAAATTCTTTTATATGAAACTTATTTTCTCCTCTGACCAAATCTGTATATACCGCCTTATTTGGTGTTGACATAATAAGGATACCATTTGATTTTAAAACTCGGCAAATCTCTTTTAAGAAATTATTTTGTGCTACGCCATCTACATGCTCAATCGTTTCATAAGAAATAACCACATCAAATACTTCATCATCAAAAGGCAACTTCTCAATGTTGCCCTGGACATAAGATAACTTGGAGGTTCCGTATTTTTCGTTTGCCCTTTCAACCGTATCTATATCTATATCCAGACCAATCACTTGACACGCTGTCTCTGCAAGTAAATTACTTCCATATCCTTCTCCACAAGCAGCATCTAAAACTTTCTTTCCAGCCACAAAATTTATAGCCAATTGGTATCTTTGGTAATGTTCAATAGCTATCTCTCCAGTAGATTCATCTGGTAGAAATCTCTCTCCATTATAATGCCCGCTCATTACTGTCTCCTTATCCTACAAATTTTACTTTTTCTTCATCATATATATTGCATTCAACTACCGAAGGTATTTCAATATAGGATGAATTATAACCATTATTAATAATTTCTATTGTCTGTATTCCATGTAGCCAAGTCAACATAATATGCTGCTCTTGTGTACCCTTAGCAACAGCTGCTGACATAAGATATTGTCCTTTCATAATTCGTGGTAACCTAAATCTAAATTCTACTTCTATAATCTGACCACGATTACCTCTTATTACCTTTCCAGTGTTAATATAGTTATTAAGATCGTATAAAGGAATACCTTTATTATTTTCCACCACAACTCCAACTATGAGTTTATCTATATCCTCATTTAATCTCACTACCACATGGATCGTATAGCTATTATCTATTTCAAGTACATTTACTACACCTTTACGATCTGTAATGAATGCTGATTCAATTTGTAACTTATCTGAGTATATTGAAGATTCTTTCCATACAATTTTAGGGAACATTGCAACTCCATGTCTATCTTTGCACTCGAGATATTTACTTTCTTCATTCATCTCTCCTGTAAAAGCTTTATTCATATCTTTCCGTTTCATATCCATATACATATCACAGACTTTATCACTCTGATCAAAAATAATTTGTTTCCCTTTTTCTATCCACAATACACGTGAACACATTTGGCGCACACTAGCTATATCGTGCGAAACAAACAGAATTGTAACATTCCTACTTTTTAATTCCTCAAACTTCTTAAAGCATTTATTCTGAAAAAACAAGTCACCAACACTAAGAGCTTCATCCACAATTAAAATATCCGGTTCAACATTAATAGCAACCGCAAATGCTAACCTAGCAAACATTCCACTTGAATATGTTTTCACTGGTTGATTTATAAATTCACCAATTTCTGCAAATTCAACGATAGCATCTACTTTTTTCTCCATTTCCTTCCTTGAATATCCCATCATCCTACCATTTAAATATATATTTTCAAGGCCTGTATATTCCTGATTAAAACCAGCTCCTAACTCCAATAATGCTGATACACGTCCATGCACATGGACGTTTCCTTGCGAAGGCACTAACACCCCAGTTATAATTTTTAATAAGGTGGATTTTCCAGAACCGTTAGTCCCAATAATGCCTACCGTCTCTCCCCTCTTTACATAAAAACTAATATCGTTCAATGCATAAAATTCACTATGAAACGACTTCTTTTTTAATCCCATCGCTTCTCGAAATCTATCTTGAGGTTTAGCATATAAATTATATTTTTTCACTATATTTTCTATAATAATTACATTATTTTCTTCCATATCTACCTCTATAATACATCTGCAAAGTGTTCTCTGCATTTAGCAAACAACCTTAGACCCACAATTAGTAACAAAAGAGCAATCACCCAATAATACACTGTCATCCAAGCATTTTGCCCAATCCATTGCTTATATATAAAAATAGTTCTATAACCATTTACAATATAATATACTGGATTAAATATCAGTATTTTTCTTGTTACTGCTGGCATTACATCAAATTGCCATACTATAGGCGTCAGCCAAAATATGACTTGCAAAACAATTGACACAATTTGAATTGTATCTTTGAAAAAAACGTATAAGGTTGCAGTAATATATACAATTCCCGATACCAATATAACAGTATATATCACATACATCGGTATTTGAAGGTAATACTCATTAGGCCAATATCCAAAAAACATATATATAATAATTGTTAAAAGAATCATCACGCAATGAACCAATAAAGAAGATACTATTTTGGCCAAAGGAAGAATATTTACATTGAATAACACTTTTTTTACTAAATAATTATATTCCATCATGCTGGCAGTTGCATTTGATATTGCATCACTAAAAAAGAACCATGGTATAAGTCCAGATAATAGCCATAAAATAAAAGGAAAATCTCCTACGGACTGTGTTTTAAATCCCAATTGAAATACAAACCAATAAAGAACAATCGTAATTATAGGCTGCAAAAAAGCCCACGTTCCCCCTAATGCCGACCCAGCATATTTTGCTTTAAAATCATCCATAGCAAATTGCCAAATAAATATAATCTCACTCGTTTTTTTACTAATTTTATCTTTCATTGTCCACCTTACGTATCCTTATATAATAATAAGTCTCTGATTTTTTTCATATAAAAGAAAAGTCCTGTTTTTGTATAAACATTAAGTATATACTCCATATCATTGTTGATTTGTTCTGCATTTATATGTACATCATAATTTGAATGCTTTAAAATGATTTTTCTTCTCGCTTCTTTCATTAAAATGTCACGTTCCTGTTTTTTTCTATTTTTATAGGGTGTATAATAAATTGAAGTAATCTGAGGCACAAAAAAGAAATCACAAACTGACGAATAGCGAACCCACATATCCCAGTCCTCCATATAGTCAAGACTTTCGTCGAATCCTCCGTATTGTTCAAACAAAGACCGATGAAATATAACGCTTTGTATCGGTAAATAATTTTTATAGCATAGTAATAACTTATTATATTGCTGAGCAAATTTGACTAATTTTCTCTTCACCTTATAAGGATAGGATGTCTTACCACCTTCTTTAATTTGATGCTCTTCAGCAATAGCATATACAACTAATTTATTGTGTTTAACTGCCTCACTTACCAAAACATCTATATGCTGGTGAAATAGTATATCATCATCATCTAAAAAATTAAAATACTCACCTTTAGCTCTTTGTAAACCCAAATTTCCCACAACTGTTCTACCGACTTTCTCTGCCGTGTGATAATATTGAAAACTTACTTTTTTACAACATTCTCTTACTACGTGCTCCGAGGTGCTCGAACCATCCTCAACCACAACAATTTCAATATTTGCATAGTCTTGATTGACTACACTTTCAATAGCGTTTTTTAATATATGTGGTCTTCCACACGTTCTGATAATAACAGATACAAGTGGGCTGCCAAGAGTTTTACTATCCTCTACTTCACTCATTTTATCTCCTCAATTCTTTAATACTATGTCTCTACTCTTCAATATCTATTACCTTTTCTTTAGCGAACAGATACCTTCACGGACCATCAAATACAATATTATTGATTGCTGAATTCAGTTTAATTAGCTAGTCATATATCATCTTGATCTGAGAAAGCATAGTAATCTACCAGGAGGTCAACTTTGTTTATCAAATCAAAAAAACTATTCTTTGCGCCTATGTTCTCCCCTACGAATTACTGTATACGATTATCTTGTTCTGCATATCTTTTAGCTGCATCTAAAGTACCATCAGTCGAACCATCATCCCAAATTAAAAGAGAAAGGTCTGGGTAGTCTTGTTGTAGGATGCTCTCAATTTGTTCATCTAGATGTTTTCACCATTATATGTAGACATTAATATCTGTATCTTCTTCATTTAATCTCAATAATATAATGTTCAATAGCTATCTCTCCAGTAGATTCATATAAGATTATATTAAATAAATTATCTTAAATTGGTATATATCTCTGTCATTATATCATTTACTTTATCTTTACTAAAGCCTTTTATTTTCATTCTATTATACACAGCTTTGCTTTTTCGCATCATCTTATCAGAATAAAGATTACTTATTGCATTTGAAAAACCTTTGTCATCACGTGGATTTAATCGCTGCTCTCCAATACGTTCATCAATTAAGTCGCGGTTGCCCCTAATGTCGGAGCATATAACTGGAGTCCCTACTGCCATAGCCTCCATCAATGCCACCGGAAGCCCCTCCTGTAAGGATGGGAATACAAATAAATCGGCAACCTTATAGATATCCCTTATATCACTACGATAGCCAAGAAATTTCACATCAACGCCTAAGCTCGAAGCTAAACCTCTAAGATACTCTTCCTTATCTCCCAAGCCACAGATCAGATAAATGACATTGGATAGCTTCGATTCTGCTAAGGCCTTTATTACAATCTCATGATTTTTTCTCTTGCTTAATTCACCAACCGATAGAACGATGAAGCTTCCTTCCGGAATGCCAAGTTCTCTTTTCTTACCCCCAATATCCACAGCCACATTCTCATAGCTCTTTAAATCAATACCGATTCCAGGAATTTTTACAACCTCCTTTGCATGAAGTGACTGAGCAATAACATAATCCTCCTCATTAACGGTGATCAATACATCCGTATATCTGGATAACCATCGTTCCACCGGATAGTATAGCAGCCACTTCATAGGCGATGCACCTTTATAAAAATGAAATCCATGGGCAGTATATATTACCTTGACCCTATTCTTATGGGCCAATAACCTGGCACATACTCCACCAATGGGGGAATGGCAATGGATAAATTGAAAATCCATGCTTTGAATCAACCTTCTCAACTGCTTGTAGGCTTTATAATTAGATAATAGATGAGTAACACTTCTTGCAAAGTCAATTTGATGATGCATAACACCTCGAGCTTCTAATTCCTGAATAAATTCATTCAGTCTTTGCTTTGAGCTGGTGTTCCCGTTAAGAAAATTCGCCGCCACATATACTTCATATCCAAGACCTTGTAAAATCCCGATATTATCCATATTGAATTGATCTATCATTGAAGCTACGGAAGCTACCATCAAAACTCTCTTCATTATACAATCCTCTTCTAGCTTTCAGTTAATTGAATTGTTTCTTCATACGAACGAACGCAATATTTATCTTTATATTGTGACATGCTCTTATCATAGATCAAGGTTCCAAACATTTTATTGGTGATTCGTCTTGGAACAAACAGAAACAGCAATGAATTAAAGGCAGATGTCAAGTGCAGGATTTTACCATGAGCGGCGGCTATTTGACGGACCAATTCGGAGGTACAAATATACTCTTCATTTTGAGGATAGAAGATTCCACTGTCGTCATTATCTATAATCAGGCGGATGAATTCACAAAGATTATCAATATGCAACATGCTTCTTTGGTTTTGAATCTTGGGGAAAATTCTTGTTTTCGTTGCTAAACCTGCCAGTCTGGAGTAGTTCCCTTTAGAGCCTTTTCCATAGATCATGGGTGCTCGAAGAATAGCTACATGAAATTCATCGGATTGCAACGGTAAGATGGCCTGTTCTGCTTGCAATTTACTGTCTCCATAGCAATTTGAAGGGGTAGGCTTGGTATGCCTGGTTATAATCCTCGTATCCCCAAGATTGGTATTATCACCATAGACGATAATACTACTCATGAATATTAATTGCTTCACTCCTTCTTCCTTTGCCTTTCGCGCCAATTCTATAGTTAAATCGCGATTCACCCGGTAATAAGTATCCTGCTCCTCCTGGGTGCTATCGTTGGCGTCCACGTGCGCAATTCCTGCTACATGAAAGATTATATCATAAGATGCAAAGCTCTGTTCTTTCCATTCTGACGTCTTTAAGCTAATCGTATTGATCTGATATTCTCCCTGGCGGCCACGAACCCAATGTTCAAAGGATGTCCCTATATAACTATTAATGCCCGTTATTAAAATTTTCTTCATCAACATCCTCCTTTCATCGATTATCCAACTATCTCTTTACAATTCACAGTTTCCTGTGCCGCGGATGCTTATCCACCATAAGATGAACAAAATCCCCACCAATCTTCATTCTACATTTCTACTGTTTTCTCATATTTAAAATCCACGTCGCTATCCTTCAGCATTGGTGCCATTGCATCCTTATCAGATAAAACTGGCGCTTCAGTGCCCCAATCAATACTGAGTTCAGGGTCGTTCCAGATAATATTCCTATCGGCCTCATAATTATAAAAATTATCAGCCTTATATAAAAATTCCACATCGTCAGTCAAAGTGATAAATCCGTGCAAAAAACCTCTTGGAATCACTAGCTGGCATTTATTATCAGCAGAAAGCTCTACCGATACCCATTTTTTATAAGTGGGGGAGCCTTGCCGCATATCTACTGCTACATCTAAGACTGCTCCTTTCGTACACCTTACTAACTTTGCCTGAGCTGCGTCTCCTTTTTGATAATGGAGGCCTCTTAAAGTTCCTTTCTGTGCAGAAAAGGAATGGTTGTCCTGTACAAAATCGTAAGATATCCCCGCATTCTTTAGTTCCCTGTCTGACCAGCTTTCCATAAACCAGCCCCTACTGTCCCCAAATACTCTTGGTTCTAATATGTATACATCTAAAACTTCTGTTTTAATTATTTTCATCTTCATTTCCCTTCATTTTAACCCGTATTTTATATGGCATCAAATTAGGTACCTTGTCTAATAATTTTAATACAATACCTTCCCTTCTACAACCCTCTTTAAATGAGCGCCATAGTTTGATTTGCCATAAACCTCAGCAGCTTCCAATAATTTTTCTCTGGATATCCAACCGTTCTTATATGCGATTTCCTCAATTGCCGCAATTTGAATCCCCTGCCTCTTCTCAACAACCTTAACGAATTCAGCCGCTTCACTCAAAGCATCCATGGTTCCCGTATCCAGCCAAGCATAACCACGCCCCAAGGTAACAACATTCAGAGAGCCCTCCTCCAGATACATTCTGTTAAGGTCTGTTATTTCAAGCTCTCCTCTTGCAGAAAACTTAACTCGCTTTGCTAAATCAACGACTCTTTTATCATAAAAATATAATCCAGTCACACAATAGTTAGATTTTGGATTTCTTGGTTTTTCTTCTATAGAGATAGCCTTTCCAGTCTGATCGAATTCAACAATACCAAAGCGCTCCGGATCATCTACATAATAACCGAATACAGTTGCACCGTTCTCCCTGGCTACTGCTGCTTTCAGATGTTTTGTCAAACCACTGCCATGGAATATATTATCCCCTAATATCATTGCACAGGAACCCCCATTAATAAACTCTTCCCCAATCAAAAATGCCTGAGCCAATCCATCCGGAGAAGGCTGCTCTGCGTAACTGAGATTGATTCCATAATTTGAACCATCCCCTAATAGCTCCTTAAAATTAGGAAGATCATGTGGAGTAGATATGATTAAAATATCTTGAATTCCCGCCAACATTAACGTAGATAGCGGATAATATATCATCGGTTTATCATAAACAGGTAGCAGCTGCTTCGATGTAACCATTGTCAGCGGATATAATCTTGTTCCGGATCCTCCTGCCAATATAATTCCTTTCATCTTGTATCCCTCGCTTTTGCTTCTATTTTGTAATTTATTTATAGGCTTTGGCCAGCCTTCCAGTAATTATAGAAGAATATTTATATCATGGTAAATCAACGCTGGTCTGGTTTGATCACTTTCTTCGGCAAATGACATGAGTACGTCTAATTTATCCTGTGACCAGATATCATCCTGGTCACAGAATGCATAATAATCAGCAATAGGGACATGCTCATAAAGATATGCGTAATTCTTCTTTGCACCTAGATGTTTATTATCAGATTCTATTATCACAATTTTATCCGGATATACTTGCTGATAATCCTGCAGGATAGCGACTGTGTTATCTGTTGAGCCATCATCATGAATCCATAACTTCCATTCCGTGTATGTTTGAGCTATAATAGAGTTTAATTGCTCTTCAATATATAATTCTCCATTATATGTCGCCATTATAATATGAATCACAACATTACCCCTTTTCCAGCTTTATCTTTAATCCCATATACACATCCCCTAAAAAAGTACGAAGGGTTAGATAATTATAATTTGAAATATCCCAACGTATCAAAGCCCATAAGCGCTCGCTTTCAATTAATTCCATGCGTTTTTTACAAATACGAGTCAATCGCTCGCCTAATTCTATTTTATTATTATCATATTTCTGTTTCTCACATATTTCCAAGAACAGTTCATAGGTTTTTAATAAACTAACAGTTGTAGAGATACGCATTGCTCTTGCATCAGATATATGCTTATTAGCAGACGAACCTATCACGTTGGACTTATGTTGCCTGTAGCTGGTAAGTATATTATCCCAAAGATACATCCCGTCATGTATTGATGCAAATAAGTTCAGCAACCAGTCATGTGCCGGTACTTTTGACAATTCAATCCAGGAGACCTGATTCAACAAAGATTTCCGAACCGCCATTGCCATCCCCGGATATTTGGGATGTATCACAAAATCTTTCCAACTGATTTTTTTTAATCTTTTATTATTGTTAAAAACGACACTGCGAATATCCCGATAGGTACTGTTATATTCATCTATCAAATCATAAGCCGTTGATAATGCTAATATATTAGGATTTCGCTCAAACATTTGATACATACTTTTGATCTTATTTGAATACCATACATCATCCTGATCTGATAAAAAAATAATGTCCCCTTCTGCTTTCTTAAGTAAATTAAGAAAATTATGTTCAAATCCAATATTCTTTTCATTTTTGCATATATGTATTAATTCCGGATATTTTATCTGATAGGATTCCAATATGCCCCAAGTGCTATCATTTGAATAGTCATCACATACCAGAATCTCATCAGGCAATAAAGTCTGCTTTATGATCGAATCTAATTGCTGATTTATAAATGCTTCTCCATTATAGGTTGTCATTACTACTGATATCTGCATCATACTTTCCTTCATTATAAAACATAATAATTATAAACTCCATGCAGCAAATATGGCCACATGTGTATAAACTCATGAAAATCTTAATCCAATGGTAATATCCTATACATCATTTTTCACTGGTTGGATTTATTTCTTGATTTCACACCCCTACTAAGCCCACAAATACCTGCTAACTTCCTGTACCCGATGGCTGTACTACTCTTTTTCCTTCCTTTTCCGATCATCTAATTACATATGTAATGTTATTAAATGACATGAAAAGAACCTCTATATAGAATAACGACTTCTATAAAAAGGTTCCTTCTGAGGTTTCTTTTGATTTCACTTCGAGAACTTTCTCACCATAAGCCAACATTCTCTTCTTATAATTCTCTCTATACTCGTTCCGCTCATTTTCAGTCATATTGATATATACTCCATAATCAAAATCACATTGCTCTAACCGCTCCCCGCAATGAAGGCAAATGGCGTCCGGTTTACGTGAAACCATTCTATAGTTATAACATTCCGGACAAATATAAATCTTTAGCAAGCTATATTTCCCCTCTCTATGTAGTTCTAAAATTAATGCCATTATACTACATCTGGGTTAGAATGTAAATACCAAATGCTCGAAATTTGCTTTTTTATCTGTATTTTATTTACAAATGCTACTATTTTGCTGACAGTTACTGAATACAAACTATCCAAAAAACGTATCCAAAAACTATTTGTTACTACAAATTGCTTAAGCCCGATCTTATGTGCTATAATATATGGCAGCAAGCGCAATGAGGGGCTTAGACCTGCTTTAGAATGCTGTTCAGAGCCGGAGAACAAATTTCATTCACAATATATAAGGTTTTGTAAATATGCTTCATTTTTATTTGAATCCTCTGGTTAAAACCAAAATCACAAATTCAATCCATTGTAAGCAATTACACTCCTTCTTCTCACAAATAATCAAGTTAAGCTAGAAAATCAATTATAATAACATTACAAACCATAAAATGAAAGCGAGATCTCACATGAAAGAACAAGCACTATATCTAGAATGCTATTCCGGTATCAGCGGCGACATGACAGTCGCAGCCCTTCTCGACCTTGGAGCAGATGAAAAAATACTATTAGAAGGTTTACAAAGCCTTAAGGTAGATGGCTACCAAATCAAACTCGGACGCAGAGCTAAAAACAGCATTGACGCCTGTGATTTTGATGTAATTCTAACCCAAACAGAAGATCACATTCATGGATCTACCCATGATCACGAACATAACCATGATCATAACCACAATCACGACTCTACCCATCACCCCGGGCACGACTATGACCATAAATACCACAATCATGCGCATAGTGACCATGACCACGATCATAATGACCACGATCATAATGACCACAATCATAACGACCATGATCACAACGATCATGATCACCATGACCATCTCCACAAACATCACCACCACAGCAGCCCAGCCTTATCCAAATCCTCCCACCCCCATCTTGTCCTGGGACATCATGAGCACCGCAACCTAACCGAAATCAATGACATCATAGACCATTCCTCCATTTCCGCCCGGGCAAAGCAGCTGGCCAAGCACATTTTCCTCATCATTGCCGAAGCGGAGGCCAAGGCACATGCCAAGCCACTGGATGAGGTTCATTTCCATGAGGTCGGAGCCATCGATTCTATTGTGGACATTGTAGCTACTGCCATCTGCCTCGATAATTTAAACATCACTGACGTCATCGTATCCGAGCTATATGAAGGAACCGGCCAGATCATGTGCCAGCATGGGCTTCTTCCTATTCCTGTACCGGCAGTCGTGAACATCTCCGCAGCACACCAATTACGCCTCCATATTACTGACGTTAAAGGCGAGCTTGTTACACCTACAGGTGCAGCCATTGTTGCCGCCATCAAGACAAGGGATGCTTTACCAAAGGATTTTCAGATTAAAAAGATAGGCCTGGGAGCCGGAAAGAGAAATTATTCCGGTGCCAGCGGAATTCTGCGTGCCATGCTGATAGAGGCTGCGGATACTCCTGCTTCCTCAGACCAGGTATGGGTCCTTGAAGCCAACGTAGACGACTGTACCGGTGAAGCCCTGGCATTTGCCATGGAGCTGCTATTCCAGAAGGGGGCTAAGGATGTCTATTATACCCCCATTTTCATGAAGAAGAACCGTCCGGCTTATTTGATCGGTGTCATTTGCAGCAAAGAGCATATTCCGGCTATGGAAAATGTCCTCTTTACCCACACCACAACCATCGGGATCCGAAAATCCGAGGCTGCCCGAACCATCCTTCCCCGTGAGATTCAGACAATTATGACCCCTTATGGTGAAGCCAGGGTTAAGGTATGCCACTATGAGGGACATACTTTCTATTATCCGGAATACGAAAACGTGAAAGCTCTTGCACTATCCTCCGGCCAGGATTACCAGTCCATATACGAGCTAATTAAAAGCTTGGCAAAAGCTAATCTTTAGTATGGCATGCCAGCCGGTTAATCTGGGTACTGATGTATCCTGCACCAAAGCCGTTATCAATATTGACCACCGCAAGACCCTCCGCACAGGAATTAAGCATGGTAAGCAGTGCAGAAATCCCGCCAAAGCTGGCTCCATAGCCGACAGAGGTGGGAACTGCAATTACCGGCTTATCGACAAGGCCGGCTACGACGCTTCCAAGGGCTCCCTCCATGCCTGCAACCGCTATGACACAATTTGCCCCACGGATTGTCTCAAGCTTGGATACCAGCCGGTGGATTCCCGCTACTCCTACATCATAGATCCGTTCTACCCTGCTGCCGAAGAATTCGGCGGTCTGCGCCGCTTCCTCTGCTACCGGGATATCCGCGGTACCTCCCGTACATACTGCAATGCAGCCAACCTTCGCTACCTCCTTTGTCTGAATCGATAGGATTCTTGAAAGCGGATCATATGCTGCCATTGGCAGTATTTCTTTTACCTTCTCGTACTGCTCCTGTGTCGCCCTTGTTCCCAGCACATTCCGGTCATGCTCGTAAAAATTCTTATATATTTTTTGAAGGTGGGTTATATCCTTTCCTTGGCAGAAGATAACCTCGCCAAAGCCGGAGCGCAGCTCCCTGTGATGGTCCAGCTTGGCAAAGCCCAGGTCTTCGTATGGTAATTTCTTTAACAGCTCGCCGGCTTCCTCTATCCCAAGCTCCCCTGTCTTAACCTGCTCTAGTATCCTTTGAATATCCATGGCTAACTTCCTTCCTGTGTAATCGTTTTTTGTGATGGATTATCAGCTTAATCTTATCATTTTATTTATGGTGAAGCAACTATAATGGCTCCAACCAACACTAACCTTTGAAAAAGCCTTTTGATAAAAATCCAGAAAAGCAAAAATGTTGGACGTATGTTTTACATACTCCAACATTCTATAAATCATTTTTCATATAGCAGCTCGTACGGGAATCGAACCCGTGTTTCCGCCGTGAGAGGGCGGCGTCTTGACCCCTTGACCAACGAGCCATCAAGAACAATATCTATAATACACCATCCGAAAACAAAAATCAAGTCTTTTTTTTATATTTTTTAAATTGTTTTATCAATTAACACATTTTTGAAATATACTGTAGGGATTACCAAAATGCAGCATAAAATATTATATCGAAATACCAGCTTCATTTCTGCTCGATATTACTTCCAATATAATGTATAATAGCCTTATTAACTTCCAATCACCGCGCAAGCAAAAAAGGAGAAAGACATGTCGGACAGCGAATTAATAAAAGCCATCTACGAAGATATGCAAAGCCTGAAAAAACAAGTGGGCGACTTACAGTTAACCCTGGAAAACGAAACTAACAAAAATATCAACTTAATTGCAGAAGGGCATTCAGAGCTAAGCAGGAAACTTAATGACATGCTGAAGGCCGGAAACGAAAAGGAAATCTTATCACTCCGCATCAAGTCCCTCGAAAATGCAGTGGGCAAGCTTAAAGAACGTGTCGAAGAAATACCCTAAGCAAGCCCATCAGCCATGGCGGCCAGAAAGGGCGGTGGAGTTATCAACATAAACCCACCGCCCTTTCTGGTTCCCAAAACCGCTTTAGAGCGCAGTCCCGCCCTATTGAGGCTTTAATATTTGCATATCCACAATTCCTACTTTTGCATCATGCTGCACCTGTTCCTTCTTGACAGCCGTGTCTATGGAATAGACCAGCTTTCTGTATTTCTGGACAGCATATATCAAGTCATAGTCTATACATTCCGATTCAAATTGCTTTCCGGCCAGGTTAATGCCGGTTATATGATATTTGTACTTTATCATGTATTTCCCTTCCCATCAATTTTATAAACTGTTACATTATCGGGGCTAAATACCTGTTCCGACAACAAATCAGTATCAGTCCAATTCGCACTATGCATAGGTTACAAATTTATGGATTCCGTTTTTCCTTTGCACAACTGATTGAATTATACACCAAAAAAGTCCCATAATCAAGACGTAAAATTCACCGTTTTTCACAACTATGATTCACCGTTTTCACAATAATAATCCTCAATGGCTTCTCCAGGAACCCGCGTACAGGCATATGGCTCAGCTTAAAAAGTCCATCAGCGACATCTGGTTGGAGGCCGGCAGGTCGCCAAACAGCCCCATTTTCGCCATACTGTCCACTACCGTTGAGCTGACCTTGCAGCGGATTTTAAAATCATCCCTTGACAGGAACGCGCCCTGCTTTGCCGCTTCTACCACCGCATCCGCCGCCTTGTCACCCAGGCCGTCAATCGTGCTCAGGGACGGCATTAATTTTTCATCAATGATCTGGAAATCATGGGCCTTTGCCCTATAGATGTCGATGGGCAGGAAGGTAAAGCCACGGGCGTACATTTCCTGGACAATGCGCATGTCCTTGAAGGTATCCTGCTCCTTCTTCGTTAACATATTGCTCCTGCGTTTGTAGTCCGCTATATGCTGCTCCAGCTTTTCCTTGCCGAGGCACATCAGCTCATAATTGAAGGCCGATGCCCGGATGGAAAAATAGGCCGCATAGTAGGCCAGCGGATGGTATACCTTAAAATAGGCGATACGGAAGGCCATCATGACATAAGCCGCCGCGTGTGCCTTGGGGAACATGTATTTGATCTGCTTACAGGACCATATGTACCAATCCGGTACCCCTGCTGCCGTCATGGCAGCTTCCATCTCGGGCGTCAGGCCTTTTCCCTTACGGACGCTCTCCATGATCTTGAAGGCCTGGCCTGGTTCTACTCCTGTAGCAATCAGGTAGGTCATGATATCGTCACGGGTACAGATCGCCGTGGTCAGGGTACAGTTTCCGTTCTGGATCAGGGTCTGGGCGTTGTTCAGCCATACGTCGGTACCGTGGGATAGTCCCGAGATACGTACCAGGTCGGAAAATGACTTCGGCTTCGTATCCTTTACCATCTGCATTACGAAATCCGTACCGAACTCCGGAATGCCGAGGCAGCCCAGCTCACAGCCGTCCAGCTCCTTCGGGGTTACGCCAAGGGCGCTGGTGTCATGGAACAGGCTGAGTACCTTCTGGTCGTCCAGCCGGATCTTTTTTGCATCCAGCCCGGTGATGTCCTCCAGCTTGCGGATCATGGTCGGATCGTCGTGTCCCAGGATATCCAGCTTGAGCAGGTTATGGTCAATGGAATGGTAATCAAAATGGGTTGTAACCGTGCTCGTTGTCATATCATTGGCCGGACGCTGGACCGGGGTGAAGGAATAGATATTCTCGCCATGGGGCATAACCACGATTCCTCCCGGATGCTGCCCGGTGGTCCTGCGGACACCTACCAGTCCGCCTACGATACGGTCGATTTCTACATTCCGTTTATGTATTCCCCGCTCTTCAAAATAATTTTTTACATAGCCAAAGGCCGTTTTGTCCGCCAGGGTACCGATGGTTCCTGCGCGGAAGGTATGCCCTTTTCCGAAGAGGACCTCCGTATATTCATGGGCCTTACTCTGGTATTCACCGGAGAAATTAAGGTCGATATCCGGCTCCTTGTCCCCATAGAAGCCCAGGAAGGTTTCAAATGGGATATCATGCCCATCCTTACACAAGGGCTGCCCGCATTCCGGGCATAAGCGGTCAGGCATGTCACAACCGGAGCTGCCGCCGTATTTTTTGACCTCTTCCGAATCAAAGTCTGAGAAATGGCAGTTCGTGCAGTAATAATGGGGTGCCAGGGGATTTACTTCCGTGATACCTGCCATCGTCGCCACGAAGGAGGAACCTACGGAGCCACGGGAGCCCACCAGGTAACCGTCCTCATTTGACTTCCACACCAGCTTCTGGGCTATGATGTACATAACCGCAAAGCCATTGCTGATGATGGATTTTAATTCATGCTCCAGACGCTCTTCCACCGGCTTTGGCAGGGGCTTGCCGTACATGGAATGGGCTTTCTCATAGCATATGCTGCGCAGGTCTTCATCCGAATTCGGCAGCACAGGCGGGCATTTATCCGGCCGTACCGGGGAGATTTTCAGGATCATGTCGGCAATCAGGTTCGGATTTGTGATAACGACCTCCTCCGCCTTGGCCTTTCCCAGATAGGAGAACTCCTCCAGCATCTCCTCCGTGGTACGCAAATACAGGGCTGCCTGTTCATCCGCATCCTTAAAGCCCTTGCCCGCCAGGATAATCCGTCTGTAAATCTCATCCTCCGGATCCAGGAAATGCACGTCACAGGTTGCTACCACCGGCTTATTGTATTCTTCGCCAAGTGCAACCACCTTCCGGTTTAATTCCATCAGGTCTTCCTGTGTATTAATATCCCTTTCCTTCTCACTGCGGATCATGAATTCATTATTGGTTAGCGGCTGGATCTCCAGGTAATCATAGAAATTCACCAGCCTTGCCAGCTGGTCATGGGACTTATTGCCAAGGATTGCCTGGAACACCTCCCCTGCTTCACAGGCGGACCCCAGCAGGATACCCTCCCTGCATTCCATAAGCAGGCTCTTCGGTATCTTGGGACGCTTGTTGAAATACTCAATGTGGGACAGGGATACCATCTTATACAGATTCACGCGTCCCGCGTCATTCTGCGCCAGTAGAATGGCGTGGTAGGCAGGCAGCTTGCGGATTGCCTCCTTGGACAGCCGTCCCAGTTTATCTATTTCATTTACCTTGGTAATCTCCCGCTCCTTTAGCATGGCACACATTTTAATGAATATTTCCGAGGTCGCCCCGGCATCATCCACCGCACGGTGATGGTTCTCCAGGGATACCCCCAGTGCCTTTGCAACCGTGTTCAGCTTATAGCGGCTTAAGTCCGGAAGCAGGATCCTGGCCAGACCCACTGTATCTATAACAGTAAAGCAGGTCTCAATTCCCAGGTGCTCAGCATTTTTCTGGATGAAGCCCACATCAAAGGAAGCATTATGCGCTACCAGGCTGCAGCCCCCGCAAAATTCTAAAAACTGCGGCAGGATCTCCTCTATCTTAGGAGCCCCAATTACCATATCATCGTTGATGTGTGTCAATTGCTCAATCTCATAGGGGATTGGTACCTCCGGGTTGATGAAGGTGCTGTATTTGTCAGCAACCTGCCCATTGATAACCTTCACCGCACCAATTTCAATAATTCTGTCCTTATTCTGGCTAAAGCCCGTCGTCTCTATGTCAAATACCACGAAGGGATCATCAAGCTCCTGGTCCTTCGGATTTGTTACCACTTCCTTGATATCGTCCACCAGATAGGCTTCCATTCCGTAAATGATCTTGAATTCCTTTGCCCTTTTCTGCTCCTCCTCATCCTTAAAGTCCCTGGGACTTAAGGTGTGGTTTGCTTCCGGGAAGGCCTGCACTACGCCGTGGTCGGTGATGGCAACTGCCTTATGCCCCCATTTGAAGGCACGTTTAATTAACGCCTTCACATCCACTACGGAGTCCATGTCACTCATCATCGTATGGGCATGGAGCTCTACCCGCTTCACCGGGGCATTGTCACTCCTGGTGGCGGTAAAATCACTGATTGCCTTGATGCCGACCACCGAGCCAATGGTAACATCCCTCTCATAGGTATCCATCTGGGCGATGCCCTTCAGCAGATAGAAGCTTCCCGGCTTTAGCACGGAGGTGATCTCCTCTACCTCCACGGTCTTGGCATATAGCTTTATCTTTATGGAATCAGTAAAATCCGTCATGACAAAGGTAATAATGCTCTTCTCATTGCCAATGGTCCTGGAATCCGGCTTAATCAGCTTGCCCCGGATCACAACCTCACCAATCTCTCCGATGATGTCACAGATCGGCATGGAACTGCCCTCAAAGCTGCGCCCATAGACAATGGAGGGATCCGCGGGAAGCTTCCGGTAGCCGGATCTTGCTTTATCATATGCACTTTTTCCGCCCCTTGCCGGTGCAGCCGGCTTTGACCCATTGCCAGCCTTCACAGCGGCAGGTTTTGCCGCGGCGCCACTGTCTACACCTGTAGATCCTCCATTGGCCCGTGCTGCAGGAGCATTGCCTTGTTTCATACTCGGCCCCTGGTCTGTCTGGCTGCCTGCATTTGCCGTGGCTGTCCTTAAACCATTTGAGCCATTTGGACCACCTGAAAGCCCCGGACCATCCGAACCTCCCGAACCGCCTAATGAACCTGAAGCAGTCGGAATACCGGAACCGTTTAACGTACCTGAACCGTCCGAAATACCCGAACTGCCTAGCGCACCTGAAGCAGTCGAAACACCTGAACCATCCAGAGCCTCTGCACCGCCCGGGGCACTGCTGTATCCACCGGCATTATCCCCTTCCGGCGAAGAAGCCGCAAAGCCTTCCTCCTCAGCTTCCTTTGCCGACACCCTGAGCATCTGTCTTCGGTATTCCTCCTCATGGTCTTCTTTTGATTCTTCCGGTTCGATATAATCCAGAGTCACCCTTACCGTATAGTCAAAGCGCTCCTGGAACAGCGTTTCCAGGTAATCCTTAAGCTTAGACATTTTCTCCTTGGCAACACAGCTGTCCGTGACGCGGATCCTGATCGTAGTCTCCTCCACCAGCACCTCCGCACTGGAAAAGATATGGTGCGTGACAACGCTCTCTTCCTTCAGCTCCTCTAAAATACTTTCACGGTAAATAGGGAAAAGGTTCTCCAGCGTATACTGGGCCGATAGCTCAAACTGGGGCTTAATGACCGCCCTCTTCCCTGTATGTAAAAAGAGCTGCCGGTTCAGCAGTTCTTCCATCCTTCTGATATAAGCCCTGCTGATTAACCGTGTGCTGCGGACGCAGATATACAGATTATTATTCTGCCTTGATGCCAGAACCTTTAGCACATCCACTTCACCATAAAGCTTCTGCAGCTCCTGGTCAGCAGTTAATTCAAATGTATCAAAAAATAGCATAACCCATTCTCCTTTCGAACGGATACTTACCAGTCCTAATCTTAATCCAGTTTCCAAAATCCAGTTTCCAAAAACGCCCTTATTTGCTCCGGGCATCAAAGGGGTTTCTTTTAATATTTCCAATTCAACAGCTCTTCCCTTAATACTCCCAGCAACTGATCTTCCGGCACCTTGCGGATAACCTCGCCTTTTTTGATCAAAAGGCCTTCCCCTCTTCCTCCGGCAATCCCGATATCCGCCTCCCTGGCTTCTCCGGGTCCGTTTACGACACAGCCCATAACCGCCACCTTAATATCAAGCTCCAGCTCCGAAACCATTTCTTCTACATCTGTAGCAAGCTTAATCAGGTCAATCTGGGTTCTGCCGCAGGTCGGACAGGACACTACCTCAACCCCTCCCTTACGAAGCCCAAGGGTTTTTAATATGATCCTCGCGGAACGGATCTCTTCCACCGGATCTCCCGTAAGGGATACCCGGATTGTATCCCCAATCCCCTGGTATAATATAACTCCCAGCCCCAGGGCTGACTTAATATTACCGGCATTTACAGTCCCCGCCTCCGTAATCCCCACATGCAGGGGGTATCTTGTCCGGGAAGCAATCAGCTCATGTGCCCTGATACACATCATAACATCCGAGGACTTAATACTAATGACCAACTGGTCATAGTCCATATCCTCAATACGCTTCACCTTCTCAAGGGCGCTTTCCACCAAGCCTTCCGCAGTAACCCTGCCATACTTTGCAATAATATCCTTCTCCAGTGAACCGCTGTTTACACCAACCCTGATCGGAACCTTCCGCTCCTTGGCAGCCGTGACAACCGCCTTCAGCCTCTCATCATTCCCAATATTACCAGGATTAATCCGGATCTTATCCACACCATGCTCCATCGCCGCAACCGCCAGACGATAATCAAAATGTATATCAGCCACCAATGGAATCTTTATATTCTTCTTAATCTCTGCCAAAGCAACCGCGGCCTCCTGGCTGGGAACCGTACAACGCACAATATCACAGCCCGCCTCCGTCAAACGATGGATCTGCTCCACCGTAGCCTCCACATCCTCCGTCCTCGTATTCGTCATAGACTGGATCAAAACCGGATTCCCACCACCAATTACCCGGTTACCAATCCTAATAACCTTTGTATTCTCACGAACCACACAACCACATCCTTTCGTAAACCAACTCTCATAAAACCTCATATGTATCTGTTTAATATTTTCATCTTATCATATTATTTTTTAAAGTTGGCTCTTTTCTCCTGTTTTATATCTTATTAAGCAACTGAACAGCACATCCCGCTTTTTTTGGGTTCATATTGTATTTGTTCAATATTTACATCTTATATAAATCATAATATCTTTTGAGAATTAATATCTTTCCCTCGTCCTTTCACTTAATACCATAGCTTATTTAGTATCCGGAACATTCCATGTCACTTCATAACAATTACCTGCATCCCATCTTCCAGGGCGTCCCCCACCCGTTTTAGCAAGACCGGCCTCCCGAGGGTGTCCATGCTCCGTCAAGACTCAGTGTAATAATGCTGTTCCACTGGACAGCATTATTACACGCCCTGAGGCTTGTAAGAAGCATCCCGAAAGGAGGTAAAGGCGCAGTCTAAACGGGTGGGGGACGCCCTGGAAGATGAACACAGCTTAAATCTTAGTTAACCTTAAATAGGCCTCTCTCTACCCAAAGATATTCCGCACATCATTAAACAACACAAACACCATCAACGCCATCAACAGCGCCATACCAACCATATGCACCATAGCTTCCTTCTCCTTAGGAACCGGCTTACGGAAAACCGCCTCAATCAGGATAAACACCAGCCGCCCGCCATCAAGGGCAGGAAAAGGCAGCAAATTCATCACACCCAGGTTCGCACTGATCATAATGCTGAATTCAATCAAGGAAAGCACCATAATACCAACACCGTAACTCTTTGTCTCCGTCACGATATCATCCACATAATTCACGATACCCACCGGTCCGGCAATTTCATTCAGGCGCGCCTTACCGGTCACCAGATAAAGGACGCCCTTTAAGGTATTGACAATGTTAAGCTTAACCTCATAGAAGCTATACTTAACCACCTCCAAGGCAGATCCCTTTTCAAAAGAAGAATTATACTTCCACCCAATGCTATAGCTGCTGTCAACCAATTTGGGCACCACTATGGTCGTTACAGGATTCTCCACATGTCCATTACGGACATAAGAAATTGATAATTTTTCTCCCGTTAACGGGTTCGCATCCAGATAAGCCGCAAGAGCTTTTCCAGAGTCAATCTCCGTTCCGTTGATATTAACGATGACATCACCAACCTTTAATCCTGCCTCTGCCAAGGGATAGCCCTCCAGGACAGTTTCCATTTTAGCCGCCGCACTCGACCCGGTATAGTTGCAGCCCAGCATATAGGAATCCATCCACTTCGGGACAATCGTTGCTTTTTTCTTGGCCCCGTCCCGGTTATAGGTTATCTCAACGGGCTTTTCTGATATTGGATTAAAGTAAAAATAATAGTTGATTTCCCTGGAAAAATGGATGGGCGACCCATTGATTGCCGTAATCTCATCGCCCTCCTGAAATATCCCCTCCGATGCACCGTCCGTCACTGTCCCAGTTACTATAGGTTTATCGACACCGACATTCCCAATAAAAATAAGGGAAAGCACGTAGGCCAGGATAAAATTAAAAAACGCCCCGGCAAAGATTACGGAAAACCGCGCCCAAACTCCCTTCTTATTAAAAGCTCCTTCATCATCAATTGATTCATCTTCCCCGAGCATCATGCAGGAGCCGCCAATTGGAAGCACCTTCAGGGAATACTTGGTTCCTTTGTGTTCAACGCTTGCCAGCCTTGGACCCATACCGATGGAGAACTCCGTTACTGTTACCCCATTCGCCTTTGCAAGTAAGAAGTGCCCCAATTCGTGAATAAGCACAATCACACCCAGTATCAATAAAGCCACAATTATATTCATGCTGAAAAAAATCCTTTCTCAATAAAATCCCTTACAAAATCATATGTCTGCTGCTCAATATTCAGAATTTCAACCAGGGAGGGATTCGCAATAACTTTATGCTGATCCATTGCTGCCCTGATCAGTCTTGGAATTGCAAGAAATTCTATCTCTCCCCTTAGGAATGCCGCTACGGCCCATTCATTCGCCGCATTATAGACTGTGGGCATGCTGCCGCCAAGCCTTCCGGCCTGAAAGCCAAGGGCTAGCCCATAAAAGGTTTCCAGGTCAGGTTCCTCAAAGGCCAGCTGTTTCAGCTGGAAAAAGTCCACACGGCCTCCATCCAAGGGCAGCCGGTCCGGATAAAAGAGGGCATACTGGATCGGCAGCCTCATATCCGGGACACCCATCTGCGCCAGGATACTGCCATCCACATATTCGACCATGGAATGTATCACGCTTTGCGGATGGACTACCACCTGGATCTGGTCAATTCCGACATCAAAAAGCCAGGCTGCTTCCATAACCTCCAGCCCTTTATTCACCATGGTTGCAGAATCTATGGTAATCTTCTGTCCCATCGCCCAATTTGGATGCTTTAAGGCATCCTCAGGCTTTTTATTTTCAAGCTCACACAGCTTCTTGCCGCGGAAGGGTCCGCCGGAAGCAGTTAATATGATTTTATTTACCTGTTTCTTATTCTCTCCATTTAAGGACTGGAATATTGCAGAATGTTCACTGTCTACCGGAAGTAATGCAACATTTTTTTCTTTAATTAAAGGCATGATGATATGGCCTGCCGTAACCAGGGTCTCCTTATTGGCAAGCGCTATATCCTTCCCCGCTTTGATGGCTTCAATGGTGGGCTGTATCCCAATCATTCCAACCATGGCTGTAAGCACCATGTCAGAAGCAGGCTCTGCGGCACATTCGATCAGGCCTTCCATACCGGTGACTATCTTAACCTTAAGATCCTTCACCCTTTCCTTCAAAAGCCTTGCTTTTTCTTCCTGGTATAAACAGACAATGGAGGGCATAAACTCACGGACCTGTTCCTCTAACAGCTCCACATTGCTTCCTGCCGCCAGCGCTGTTACCTGCAATAAATCTCTATGTTCCCTTACAATCTCCAGGGTCTGGGTCCCAATGGAGCCCGTCGACCCAAGAACTGCAATTTTCTTCATTTGAATACCTCCATAAAATATGCCTTAGTTAAGCAGCATTCCCAAAAAATACACTACGGGGGCGGTAAAGATGATGCTGTCAAAACGGTCCAGGATTCCACCATGCCCTGGGATCAGGCTTCCATAATCCTTAATATCGTGGTTTCTCTTGATCGCGGAGGCTGCCAGATCCCCAATCTGGGAAAGGATGCTGGAGGCCGCGCCAATCACAGCAAACGCAATTACCGGATTCTCAAAGCCGACAATCCTGTCTTTGATGACAGCAGCGTAAACAGCCCCAATCAAAGCTGCACCGGCGATACCCCCGATACAGCCCTCGATGGATTTCTTTGGGCTTAGCTTGGGAGCAAATTTATGCTTCCCAAATAATACTCCGACGGAGTAGGCACAGGTATCGGATCCCCATGCACCAATAAAGATCAGCCAGACAATCCAGGCACCGCTTTCCAGCATCCGTACCTGGTAGATATAGGATAGCATCAAGGGCACATAAAACAGCCCCAAAAAGGTCACTGCAATCTGCTCCGTACTGTATTTTGGAAAGCTGAATACATAGGCGCCCATCAGTACCATCAGGAACAGGACCACCAGCATCAGCTGATACTGGTGCAGGTTAAAATAAAGCAGCAGGTAATACACAAGCCCTGCCAGGAACCCAATCATCCCCATAAGGGACCGGTTGACCTTTACCACACGGTACAGCTCCATCATCCCAATTAAGGAAATGGTAAGTAAGACGGCAAACAATACCTTGCCCCCAAAAACCACAACAACTACAGTTATCAGAAATAAAATAACACCGCTAAGCAACCTGGTCCGAAACATAACAAGCCTCCGTATCTTAGGAGGCTTTGGCCTCCTGTATTTTAGGAGGTTTTATCCCCCTGTATTTTACTTTTTGGGGAGGCTTTGCCTCCACCCTATGGGCTTAGGATAACACAGCCCCAAATTTTCTAGTCCTTCCACTATAGTACTCTACTGCCTTTTGCAATTCCTTCTCATTAAAATCAGGCCATAGTACATCCGTAAAATAAAATTCCGTGTATGCCGACTGCCATAGCAGGAAATTAGATAACCTTTGCTCCCCGCTCGTCCTTATTAATAAATCCGGATCCGGAATTCCCCTGGTATCCAGATATTGTCCAAGGGTTTCTTCATCTATATGATCAATGTCTGTTTTATTCTCTTTCACGTCAAGAGCCAAGGCTTTGACCGCACGGAGGATCTCATCCCTGCTTCCATAATTAATGGCCACCTGGAACTTCAGACCCGTATTATTCCTTGAGGCCTCCTCAAGCTCCCGGATACTTCTCCTGATTTCCTCCGGCAGCTTTCTCGTGTCACCAATCACACGGATACACATATTGTTTTTCATACTCGTCTTTATACTGGTCGACAGATAATTCTGCAGCAGCTTCATCAAGGCCTCCACCTCATCCTGGGGACGCCTCCAGTTTTCTGTTGAAAATGCATATACGGTCAGATATTCAATTCCCATTTTATAAGCCAGCTCACAGATCTTTTCTACGTTTTTACTTCCCTGGGCATGCCCGTAATTACGCGGCATCATTTTCTTCTTTGCCCATCTCCCGTTCCCATCCAGGATGATGGCCACGTGCTTTGGAACATTTAATTCACTGTCTTTCATGAAGCTTCTCCATTCTTATCTGGAGCACTCCCAAAAGCCCTTTCCTAGGCTTTGAAAGCCACAGAAGGAATTTCCGAAAGTGCTCCAGGTTCATAAAACCGGTAAAGGGTGTCTCAAAAGTGTATTCAATTTGTTTCATACAAATTTTTGAATAGTCCTTTTAATCCACCCCTGATTAATTATTTAATATTATACCGTGAGAATTTCCTTCGACTTCTCATCCATTACCTTGTCAATTTCACTGATATAGCGGTCCGTGATTTTCTGGACCTCATCCTCTAAATGCTTGAATTCATCCTCAGAAATCTCACTTGCCTTATTCTGCTTCTTAAACATTTCATTGGCATCACGCCTGATATTCCTGACTGCCACCTTAGCATTTTCCGCCTTTTTCTTCACATCCTTAACCAGCTCTTTTCTTCTTTCCTCCGTTAATTCAGGAAATACGAGGCGTACTACCTTACCATCATTGCTTGGATTTAAGCCCAGGTCGGAATTAATGATCGCCTTCTCGATATCCTTGATCAATTTACTCTCCCATGGCTGGATCTGAATCACTCTCGGCTCCGGCACAGAAATATTTGCCACCGACTGGAATGAAGATGGCTGGCCGTAATAATCCACCCTAAGTTTATCTAAAAGATGCGGATTAGCCCTTCCTGCACGGATCGTTGAATATTCTTCCTTTAAATTCGCAATGGTCTTCTCCATCTTGTTACTGAATTGCTCTAATTTTGCATCCATTTTCTCATCCCTCCAATAATAATCGTAACAGTAATGAAAGCCTGACTTGCAGCCTCCATTTATTATATTTATACGGTCATTGTCGTACCGTTTGATTTACCATGTGCAGCATCCACTATGCTGTTCTCTTCGTTTAAACCAAATAAAAGCACCGGCATTTTATTTTCCATGCATAATACGGTAGCCGTCAGGTCGATAACTCCAAGCCTCTGGTCCAGAACCTCCTTCGCAGAGATCCGGTCATATTTCTTAGCCTCCGGGTTCGTCTTAGGGTCACTGTCGTACACACCATCAATGGCCTTGGCATTCAGTACGATATCGCAATCCAGTTCAACCGCCCTGAGAATGGTGGCCGTATCCGTTGAAAAATACGGATGCCCCGTACCTCCGGCTAAAAATGCAACCCCTCCCTGCTTCATGCAGGCTATGACCTCATCCTTCGAAAAGAGCTTTGTCATGCTCCCGCAGGCAAATGGGGTGTATACCTCAGTCGGGATCCCGACGTGGCGGAAAATCTCAGATACATAGATACAGTTCATCACCGTCGCCAGCATACCGATCTGGTCTGCTTTTGTCCTGTCGATGGTCTCACTGGTCCTGCCCCTCCAAAAATTGCCTCCGCCGATTACAATGCTGACCTGGATCCCGTCTTCCACCAACTGCTTCACCTGGCGCGCAACACCGGTACAGGTCTCTTCACAGAAGGCGGCCTGCTTCTGGCCCGCCAGAGCCTCACCGCTTAATTTGAGTAGTACTCTTTCAAATGCTTCCATACTGATAAATTTGCCTCCACAAAACCCAGGGCGCGTAGCCACCCTGTTATTCAAATATATTATCCACGTCAACTGCAGAGTAGCTTAAGGAGCAGAAGCCTTCGATTACCGCACCATTATTAATCTGCACGGATTTAGCCTTAATGTTGCCCTTGATGATGGCAGTAGAATCAATCACAATCGGCCCGTTTACATCGATCTCACCCTTAACCGCACCTGCAATTACGCCTGAGGTAGCCATGATGTCACCAATGACAACCGTACCTAAACCGATTTTAATACTTCCTTCACTGGAAATGCTGCCCTCAAGACGTTCCGTATTAACGTATACCTCAGAGGCAGAGGAATTCCCCTTTATCCTGCCCGTGATGGATAATTTGCCCAAGCACTCAACATCACCGGTGATGTTACCCATGATATCCAGGGAACCATCCGAAGAGATACTTCCATTGATGGTTGTCCCCTTGGAGATAACCGTGACTTCATCATCAATTACTGACGAACTGCTTTTTAACTTTGACGCAGATTGCTCTTTTTCATCCTCCGCATCCTTGTCCCCTTCCAGGTTCATCCCTTCCAATGTCTCCATGAGGGAAGCTTCCCCTGTTTCCTCCAAAGACTCCTCCATGGAGGCTTTGCTCATTTCTTCCAGCAATTCCAAATCAATATTTTCTTCCATATCGTCTTCCTCTTCTTCCTTTAAGTCTTTTGAATGTGTTTCTGGCATTTCTGTGTCCTCTGGCAAAAGCTCGTCTTCTAAAAGGGCGGCTGCAACGTTTCCATCCTCCCCTTCATACTCCCCCAGCCATTCCTCCAGCTCCTTATTGCCATAGTCATCCTCCGGTTTCTGCTCATCCTCTTCCGGATCAAGGGTATTTACCAGCTCTTCCCCGGATTCCTGCTCCTCCTCCGGCAATAATTCATTCATGGCCTGGGATAAATCATCTTTAAGCTCTTTAAAAAAGCCCATACAAATACCTCCCTATATTGGTTTATTTTATGGAATCGGCCTTTATCATTTGGATTGGTTTAACTTCTTCATCAATGGGCAGGATCTCCGCCCCCTTTTCAGTCAGCTCCTTCAAAAGCTTAGGAAGTGAATCTACCGTCGCCCTCTTTGCCGCCGAATCATGCATAAGCACGATGGAGGTGTTCTTCGTTGTTACCCCGTCCAGAACATTTTTTATAAGCTGCTGCTTTGTATACTCCACTCCGGTGGCATCCCCATTTACGACATTCCAATCATAATAAGCAATTGATTTCTTATTCAAATACCGGATGAACTCATCCATCCCATGCTTATTCACCATATTGTTACTGCCACCCGGGAACCGGTAAATCATGGGCTTATACCCAGTAGTATCATATAACAATTTCCTTAGTTTTGTAAAGTCCTTATCAAAATCTTCCAAGGAATTATATATCTTATTGTATTTGTGGGAATAGGAATGCATGCCGAGGGTATGTCCCTCCTCTACGATCCGCTTATATCTTGCCTTTGATTTTTCATCCGTCTTCCCAATTACAAAAAAGGTTGCCTTAACCTGGTATTTTGCCAGGATGTCCAGAATCTCATCCGTATAAATGCTCGGCCCGTCATCAAAGGTCAGGTATACCTTTTTCCCTTTATAAATCTGATCTTCCTTTGTAGTTTTATCCGTCTGGTCCTGGCTGCTTCCCGCCTTATCCGTATTGCTGTCCGGATCCTCAGTGGACGGTACCCCTGTTACGGCCGGTTTCTCCGTCACGGACGGCTTTCCTGTCACAGCTGGGTTTTCTTTTGTATCCGGGTTTTCATTTCCAGAAGAATCACCTTTCCCAGAGGAATCCCCTCCGGCATCGGATTGATCCGGTATCTCAGCGGCTGATACATGTGTTTCATTATCCGCATCCCCAGACGGTCCATATCCTTCATCGTCCTCCGACAGCTCCTCTATCTGCTTCTGCAGCCGGTTGACCTGTATGCCCAAGACAACACATATGGTTGTTGGCAGGACTAATAGGATTACCGCTACAGTTACAATTATCTTCTTAATGAGGTTAACTCTCCTCCTTCTATATTCAGCGCTCCTGTACTTCAAGCTTTTATCTATCGTATCCATGTCATTATTACTTCGCAAAAACTCACCTCTAGTTAAAATTCTCTAACCCATTCTACCACAAATGTGGACAATACGCAAAGGCTTTAGCTGTATTACTGAGATAATTTTTTAAGTACCTTAAAATCCCCTTACCCCCATAAAAAAAGACCTCCCAGGACAAATTTGTACCGGGAGGTTAGGTATTAAATACTAGATGCCACATAATTCTCAATTATATATCTATCCACTCGTGAATAACCTCTTCTAACTATTTCTTTGTTGAAGGAATTCTTTTGGCTCTACTGCTCTAACCAAGGAATTTTCATAATCCTTAATATTTCTTGTTACAATAAACATATATAAAATTATTATATCATTATATTTTTGCTTATTTTCACCTAAGCTTTTACCGTTTTTCCCCAGAAAGTCTACGATAATTTAAGTCACTTCTCCAGATATAGAAAAACCGCCGGAAACACTGGGTTCCTGGCGGTTAAACATTATTTTAATTACGAAATTACTGTCCCATCTGCTTTGCAACTTCTTCAGCGAAGTTCTCTTCCTTCTTCTCAATACCTTCGCCTGTCTCAAAACGAACGAAGCGTCTGATCTTCATATCTGCTCCAACTTCCTTGGAAACGTTAGCAAGATACTGTCCGACAGACAGGTCACCGTCTTTTACATATGCCTGGTCAACAAGGCAGAATTCCTTTAATTCCTTCTGTAAACGTCCCTCTAACATCTTCTCGATGATGTTCTCCGGCTTCTTGGAGTTAGCAGGGTCATTCATGATCTGAGCCTTTAAAATCTCTCTCTCATGAGCGATGAACTCAGCAGAAATCTCAGACTGGTCAACATATTTAGGAGATAAAGCTGCGATCTGCATAGCTACATTCTTAGCAGCCTCCTGTGTTGCTTCATTATTTACTGCGCAATCCACGTCTACAAGGATACCGATCCTTCCGCCGCCATGGATATAGGATACTACAAAACCGTTCCCAGCAACAACCTTCTCGAATCTTCTGATTGTCATATTCTCACCGATGATCGCAATCATAGATGCCAATTCTTCTTTAACTGTCTTGGAGGAATCAAGTGCCCATGCCTCTGCGAGGAAAGCATCGATATCTGCTGCGGAGCTCTTAGCTGCCTGTGCTGCTACTGCTGCAACAAAATCCCTGAACTTTTCATTCTTGGCAACAAAGTCTGTCTCGGAGTTAACCTCAACGATGGCTGCCACCTTGGCATCAGCGCTTACATTAACATCAACCATACCTTCTGCCGCGATTCTTCCAGCCTTTTTCTCAGCTGCTGCAAGTCCTTTTTCTCTTAAGAACTCTACTGCTTTATCCATATCGCCTTCTGTTGCTGCAAGAGCCTTCTTACAATCCATCATTCCGGCGCCGGTCATTTCTCTCAAATCTTTTACCATTTTAGCTGTAACTTCCATTATTAAACCTCCATTTTTGTGTCCCTGCCCGATATATCATATGATTTACCGGCAGGGTACTTACAATTCTCTATCATTGAACCATTTCCTGGTTCATAATGAAAACTCTGGATTATTCAGCAATTGCCTCAGCCAGCCCGGCTTCTTCCCCAGCTGCTTCGTTACTGGAGGAATCCGTTAACTGAACACCCTGGTTTGCTTCAATAACAGCATCAGCCATCTTGGATACGATTAATTTAACTGCCCTGATGGCATCATCGTTACCAGGAATAACAAAATCTAATTCTTCCGGGTCACAGTTAGTATCGGCAATACCGATCAAAGGAATACCAAGGGTATGTGCTTCCTGGATACAGATTCTTTCCTTCTTGGGATCTACAACGAAGATAGCATCGGGAGCCTTCTTCATGTTCTTGATACCGCCAAGGTTCTTCTCAAGCTTTTCCCATTCCTTCTTTAACTGGATAACTTCTTTCTTAGGCAGTACTTCAAAAGTACCGTCCTCAGCCATTTTCTCAATTTCCCTTAACCTGTCAATTCTGCTCTTGATGGTCTTGAAGTTAGTTAACATACCGCCCAACCATCTCTCATTTACATAGTACATGCCGCAACGCTCAGCCTCTGATTTAACAGCATCCTGTGCCTGCTTCTTTGTACCAACGAATAATACGGATCCGCCGTCAGCAACAATGTTCTTGATCGCTGTATAGGCTTCGTCAACCTTACCTACAGACTTCTGTAAGTCGATGATATAGATACCGTTTCTCTCTGTGTAGATGTACTCCGCCATCTTAGGGTTCCATCTTCTTGTCTGGTGTCCAAAATGTACACCCGCTTCCAATAACTGCTTCATTGAAATAACGCTCATAATTTACCTCCATTTGGTTGTTTTCTTCCGCATACATCACATTTCCCACAGACCACTGCTCGTTGGCACCACTGCTGAAATCAATATGCGTGTAATTTGACTACAAGATTATACCATATCAAATTAATGATAGCAAGTACTATTTTAAAATGATACCTCCACATACTATTGCGGATATGGATATTATTTTGAAGCGGTGCTCCCAAGCCCTTAAGGCCGGCCTAATTATTCCGAGGTTATGATCTTAATAATTTCATCATAGCTGGCACCCTTTTTCACCTTGAACTCGCCTACCTTAATAACGCCTGCTTTTCCTTCCTCCATGACATACCTGTTAAAGGCCTCCGCATCCTGAATAAGCCCGGCTTGTTTTAACACCTCGGCTGCCTGCCCGGAGCTCATGCCCCTTTCAATCGAAAAGGTTATTTCATTCCCAGCTTCGCCCTCCGCCTCAGACGCTGCCACCGGCTCCCGTTCTGAATCCGCCTCAGGTGTAACCGACGGCTCCTGAACTACAGTTGGTTCCGGTGCCGTTGTTATGGCCGGAGTGATTGTCAGCTGCTCCTCCTGCCCATCCTTTGATCCATCTGCTGGTGTCTGTGACGGTGCCGCTGTCAGCGCCGGGGTTAATGCAGGCGTCAGTGTCACCCTTTTACCCTCAAGCATTTTATTTAATTTGTCATCCTCTTCGTCCTTAAAGGCCATGCCGAGTGCAGATGCACGTCTTATGACCTCCTCGTCCGGAATCGTCCTATTTCCTATGGTCAATATAAGGGTCGTAAGAATAATCCCTATCCCCAGACCCCTCATATAATATTTCAATTTCATCCTCTACCAAGCCTTCCCTTACCAAAGTCAATCAAGATGGCCCTTCTGCCAATCAAGATTTGCTTGCATTCATCCCACAGCCTCAACCATTTCTATTAGCTCCCTGCCCCATCCTTACCGGCTTTCAGTCGATGGTAATGGACTTTCTCCCTTTGAACAAATCAATCACCAATTTCACTTCCCCCTGTCCCATTCCCAGGAGCCTTGAAATCTCCATCACTGATTTGCCTTGGGAATATAGATTAAGGATTTGTGTATTATGGTTGGAATTTAAGCTGCCGCCTGAGGGCTCCTCCGTTTCCAGGGCTGTCTGGACATCCCTTAACAGCTCCTGCACAGGCTTGGGCTGAGACCTTGCCACAGTCTGGTCCAGCTCGGCTGTTTTTGTACCCTTTGCCGTCTGTAGCCTTTCAATCACCGCCTTACTTTCGATAATCTCCTGGACCTTCTTTTTCGAGAGGTCGATTTCCTTCATGGCGGCTTTCATTTCCTTTTCTTTGTCATTTAACATATTATATAGAAATACCACTTCTTCATGGTTACGCTTTATCTTTTCAAGGATCTGGTCAGAAAATTCATTCACTGCAATTATTTTTTCATTCGATATCCTGCCCAGGGTGTCATCAGCCCTGATAATCATTTCCTCGCTGATATCGTCCAAACGCTCCCTAAGCTTCTCCATCAGCCTCTTCTTGTCCTCCTCAGACACATTTTCCTCAAAAGAAAATGGAATGACCGTATTTTTCCCATCGCTCCTTCCATTCTTATCCACAAGCCTGCAGCTAATAATAATCACAATGATACCTGCAATAATTAAAACAATTTCCAACGGACTCATCTATATCTCCATTCTAAAAATATTCACCATCAAATTAACACATCAAAGCCTCCCCTTTTCGGAGGCTCCTTATCCTTCTTATCTTCCTTTTTCCCCTTCCTTTTCTGGCCGCGGGAACCCACATATTCATTGCTCCCCTTTTCCTTTGCATCATAATGAAGCTCCAGATTCTCCGACTTTGTGGTTTCCTGGGGCTTTTTATGCTGGTTGGCAATCATGCTCTGGAAATTCTGGCTGGATGCCTCCTGGGCATGCTGCTGCCTTTGGATTTCCATATGCTTATACTGCGACGCCTCCTGCAGCTTCATAAGGTCAATGGGTTTAACGGACATATTCCCTCCATCTCCGCTGCCGCGGTATTATCTGCACTGTTTTACAGTGGCATTACCTTGATATCTGCACGGTCCCGTACAAATTTGCTGTGATGGACCTCATCACGGACAAAATAATTCACATTCGATATCGTAAGCTTCGTTCCAGGATAAACTATGTCAGACACCTTGATTATCCCTGAAGTATTGTTATCCACCTGGATTTTCAGATCCTCATAGCGCTTTCTGGCTTCCCTGATCTGTGCCTCCAGCATGATATTGTTCTGGGTAACCTGCTTTAAATATTCCTTCTTTTCATCGGAAATCTGTGCACCCATGGAAAGCTTTTTCCTAAATAAAGCCAGGGCCTGGGCAAGCTTTTCCTTATCAGCCATCATTACGGCGATTTTTTTCTCAAGCTCCCTGAATTCCTCTATTATTTTCGGGTCAATCCCAACCTCTAATAAAGTCACAGTCCCCATCATGGAGCCTGCCGTCCGAACTGAAATCATAGAGGCGGAACGTATTTCCCCGCCGGTGACAAAGCCTCTTTTTCCTCCGACAATAACATCACCTTGGGCAGAAATCTTACAATGTAATATGGATTCTGTGGAGACATATCCGCCGGAGATTACCTCAGCGTTTTCAAGAAATTTTGAAATAACATTGCCGCCCGCCTTCAGGACGCCCTTGTTCATCCCCTGCATGCCGCGCTTTAAGACAATTTGTCCTCCCGCTTCAATGTAGGCTCCTTCCACTACGCCATTTACCTCGATGTCGCCCCTTGCATGGATGGAATAGCCTGTAATAACATTCCCTTTGACTACTACATTTCCTTCATAAACGATATCCCCCGTGGAGGCATCCACGTCTGCACCCACCTCGAAGGTATCGGATACAAATACCCTGCCATCCGTCAGGGTCACATGGCCGTCCACCAGTGAAAACATCTGCCGTCCATCCGGGGACAGCTGGATATTCTTACCGTGGCGCAGCACTTTATTGTTTACCTTCAGGGGACGGATAATATTTCCGCATACATCAATCCCCGGTTTACCAGGCTCCATGGGGGTAAGGGTTGCAAGCAGCCCTCCTTTTTTGCAATGGCTGATCATGTCAAGCTGGTGGAAATCCACCGAGCCGTCTTCATTTCTCTTGGGCTTTAAGGTCAGGTCAGTATTAAAATGGTATGTAATCTTGGCATCCCTGCCCTGCACCGGGGCGGTAGCCCTGGCCAGGATATAGTCCGTACAGTATCTTCTTTCCTTCAGGAATTTCCCGATCTCCTCTTCATCAACCCCATACTTTACACCTCTGCGGACCAGCGCATTGATGATATCATCCTTGGACAGCAGCATCCCATTGTTTGCAGGGGGATAAAATCTCGCCCTGGCATACATGCGCTCCTCCAAAATTTCAACCCAAACAGATTCATCTGTCTTTGGCATTAAAAAGGATGATATCTTAACCTCAGCAGTTCCCTCAGGCGTATTCAAAGCCCTTCCGACAACGAGCTTATCAAAGTCATACACGTTCTGGTCCATCAGATAATTGCTGACCTCATCATAAAGAACCGGCACCCCGCCTTCCTCCGGACCATAGAGCCTTAAGTAAGTTCCATCCTCTTTTGTCATCAACTGAAAGTAACCATTCTTCCCGCTCATATTTCTCCTCCTACGTGTTCATCCCCCGCTTCCGCCCCCAAAACGGCAGCTACATTTATATTAAAAGCGATATCAGTGCTTTAAATTCCTGCGAAAAGTTCCATGTTATTCCCCAGCCGCTGCTTCATCTTCTGCAAGGCCTTTGTATGCAGCTGTGAGATCCTGGATTCCGATACCTCAAGGATACGGCTGATTTCCTTTAATGTCAATTCCTCATAGTAATAAAGAACTATTACTTTTTTTTCTTTTTCCGTTAATGTTTCCAAGGCCTTCGCCAAAATTTCCTTTAATTCCTGCTTCTCCAGTATCCTGTCCGGCTGGTCATAATCAGCCTGCAGGCTTTGCTCTACCTTTGCTTCGGAGCCCTGGTCCATAAATTCATCCAGGGAAATGATGTTAGCAACCTTTGTCTGGCTTTGCCAGCTCTCCAGCTCATCCACCGATATCTCCAGCTCGGTGGCAACTTCCTCTTCATTGGCCATGCGCCCATATTTTACCTCTAAATTATGGTAGGCCAGGTCTATCTTCCTCTGTTTTTGCCGGATGCTTCTGGGAATCCAGTCCATCTTCCGGATCTGGTCCAGAATTGCGCCCCGGATCCTCAGCGAGGCATAGGTCTCAAACTTGACACCCTTCATATGATCAAATTTATCTATGGCATCAATCAAGCCAAAGGTACCATAACCAACCAGATCGTCGTATTCGACGTTGTACCCCAAGTACATGCTGAGCCGGCCTGCTACCAATTTTACTAACCCTGCATATTCAATTATTATCTTTTCCTGAAGTTCTGGAGTTCTTTTTCTGGTATAATCTTCCCAGAGCTTTTGTTTGTAATCTGCGTTCATAGCCCCTCCTGAAATCCACCCAACTGTTTACACAGAAGTTATTCCTGTTTTTCTCCGGATGCCTGTTGTTTGGCTGCCTGCTGCCTGTTACCTTGCTGCCTTTGCTCTTCCTCCGGCTGCCCTTCGTCCTCTCCCGCCTTTTCTTCCCCGGTCTGTTCTGCCCCGTCAAATTTCATGAGTGCCACCTTCACCACTTTGTTTACAATTAGTCCTAAAATATAAAAAATGATAATTACCAGAAGTAAACGTTTTAAGGCTGTAACAATTTCCACTTCATTTATTATGTTAATTATGCTTGTAATAACCGCTGCTACCAGCGTTATGAATGGCGCTATGTACCGTTCCCTCAACTTTATTCCCCCACTATAGAATCCATATATAAGTCCTATGCTGCCTATATCATCTTTTTCTCTTTTCCGACAGATTTAATCAGTAACATGCCGTTGTCAGGATAAAATTCAATCGTCCTTCCGTAATTGGCTCCCGTATCCTCTGCCTTTAAGCTAATTCCTAACTGCTTTAATTTGCTCTTAGTCGCTTCTACATTGCGGTCTCCAATCCGCATCATGTCACTGTTGGCCCCGAAGGCGAACATCTGGGCTCCCCCGGCTATCTTTGCCACCAGGTTCCTCCTGTCCGCCCCGATGGCAAGCATCTGGCTGATTAATAAATCGATCCCTGTGTCAGCAAATTTCGCTTTGTTACTATTGTTTATTATCTTTGTACTGTCTGGCAGCATAACGTGGACCATACCGGCAATTTTCCTGACCGGGTCGTATAACACAATACCTACACAGGAGCCAAGCCCCAGTGTAGTGATTGCATTAGGCGATACGCACACATTAGAGTCCGCCATACCTACCTTTATCATTTCGTTCATGTATTCACCTATAATCCTAATGATGATAATATAGCTTTATATGAATCAATTGTCGGAATTAATATGAAAAATCCGTTGACTGCATTGTCCGCATCTCCGAATTCCGTCTCAATCAGCAATGCTTTATCACCGATTTTTCCAAATTCAATGGCGGGTACGCTTAGGATCGCACCCGACATATCAATTGCCATATAGGGAATACTGGATGTAATCAATAAATTGGTCAGGGAAGAAAGTGATGACAGGTACGCGCCTGCAATGATGTTTCCGATTTCATTCAGGGCAGAGCGTTCCATTTCTGAAAACTCACCGGAATCCGACCCATAGGCACCGCCAAGCAATAGATTAACCAAGTGCCTGGCGGCCCCCATGTCCATCATAAACATCATCATGCCATCAATTTGTCCTTCCAAGGTAAATAAGATACCAACTACAATATTCTCTGCACCACCGACGATATCTGAAAGCTCCTTGAATTCCAATAAATCCACCTTCGGAACCTTCATATCAATCTTTGAATTGATCATCTGCGAGAGAGCTGTTGTGGCATTCCCTGCACCAATATTTCCTATTTCCTTCAGTACATCATATTGCATATTATCAATTTGGTTTAAATCAATCTGGGACACCACTCACACCTCACACTTAATAATATTTTTATCAGTTCCATAGCCTTAAACTAATTCGTTGCTTCCCTTATCCGCAATAATTGCCGGAATGTTTAAAAGGTTGATTAATTCGCTGCCATACTTTCCGACCCCGGTACTGAAGCTGCCCTTAATATCGCTTTCATCATAATTCATTTTTTCAATTGCATCCGCTTCCAGGGTTATAACTTCCTTTACCTCGTCCACGATGATTCCAACGGGAGCAGACTGGGGCTCCGGCCTTACAATGATAATTCTTGCCTTCGAGGTGTACTCTGACTCCGGAAGCTCCAGGCGTCCCCTGAGGCTCATAACCGGAACGATCTCCCCACGCAGGTTGATGACGCCCTTAAAATAAGCTTGGGCCTTCGGCACCCTGGTAATGCCCTGCAGTACGATGATATTGTCTATGTACTTAATGTCTATGCCAAATGGCTGTTGATTAAGATATGCTATAATATATTGTTTTGAATCTAAAGCTGCCATCATGATCCCCCCTACACTAATGAATTGACATCTAGAATTAAAGCCACCTCACCATTGCCAAGAATGGTAGCACCACTGATGATCTTATGATTCTTGATATATTTACCAATTGACTTAATAACGATCTCCTGCTGCCCTATCAGCTCGTCCACTACCATACCGGCCAGTCTTTCGCCCTTCTTTACGATGACGACAAGGTGCTCCTCCGGTTCCTTCTCCGGCTTCTGGCAGCCCAGGATTGTGCCAAGACGTACAATCGGAACGACGCTACCCCTTAAATTGATAACCTCTTTTCCCTGTATGTCCTTAAATTCAGTGCTTGGTATGTCTTCTACTGTCTGGATGCTGCCCAACGGAAGGGCGTATTTTTCATTTCCGATGATGACCATCAGAGCCTGGATAATCGCCAATGTCAGCGGCAGCCGGATAATAAAGTTGGAGCCTCCGCCAAGCTTAGTCTTGGCTTCAATCTCTCCGCCAAGGGCTTCAATCTTTGTCTTAACCACATCAAGGCCTACGCCGCGGCCGGATACGTCCGTCACTGTCTCCGCCGTTGAAAAGCTTGGCTGGAACAGGACATCAATAACGTCCTTATCCGTCATCCTCGCAGCCTGCTCCTCCGTAATCCTGCCCTTTTCTATTGCCTTTTGCTTTATCTTTTCCGTATTGATTCCGGCACCGTCATCACGTACCTCAATCACTACGTTATTACCATCCTGATATGCATCCAGATAGATGGAGCCCACCGGATTTTTGCCCGCCTTTGCCCTGTCCGCATTGCTCTCAAGGCCATGGTCTGCTGCGTTGCGGAGCAAATGCATCAACGGATCACCAATTTCATCGATGACCGTACGGTCAAGCTCTGTTTCCTCACCGGTCATATATAATTCCATTTCCTTGCCTAATTTCTTGGACAGGTCACGGATCATTCTCGGGAAACGGTTCACTACGCTTTCAATGGGAACCATCCTGGTCTTCATCACGGATTCATGCAGGTTTGTCGTAACCCGCTCCAGGTACTCAATCTGCTCGTGGAAGGAATTATCCAGGGCAGAATCACTGGAGTCACTGATGGATACAAGACCGTTCTTGGCAATAATCAGCTCGCTGACCAGGTTCATTAAAACATCCAATTTCTCGATATCAACCCGGACAGAACGGTTTGCTACAGGCTTCGCAGGCTGCTTTGCAGCTGCTGCGGCAGAGCCTGACTTTAGGGAAGCCGCTTCATTTATCTGTGTCTGGGCAGCCTTTGCCTCGTCCTGGGTAATCTGCTTGGAATATAAGGCAACATCAGCCTCGGAGAGCTTGAAATAATCTGCGGCAATCTCCTTTACCTCGGAAACATTTGCCGCAAGCCTCATCAGCTTGTCCGGTGTTTCCCTTGTAATCATAAAAGCAGAGTATTCAAAATCGTATTTTTCATCCTCCAGGTCCTGGGCGCTGGGATACAGCTTAATGATCTCGCCGAATTCCTCCAGGGCACGGTTTACCATGAAGGCCCTTGCTCCCTTTAATACGCAGTATTCCTGGATGTATACCGTCAGCCCGACCACATTCAGTCCAAGGCTTAAGGCCTTTACCATTGCCTTTTTTTCATGCTCCTCAATCTTAATATCCAGGAATTTCAGCTTGCCATGAGCCAGGCTCTGGTCAGCCCCAGCCGGTTTTACCTCGGCGGCCTTTACTGCCCCGTTATAAGCAATTGCCGTGTCAGCCCCTTGGGCATCTGACTTGGCAGCTGCTTTACCAAGACCCTCATTTAAGATATCATTCAATGCATTGATAATATCTTCATTGTCCTCCTCACCCTCATTTGCTTCCGTCTGGATGTTGGCAAGGTATGCTTCCAAGGCATCCAGCCCCTTAAACAATACATCCACCAGGCTGGAGGTTACCTTCATTTTACTGTTGCGGATCTCTGAGAAGACATTTTCCATGTCATGGGTCAGGCGCTGCATTCTTTTATAGCCCATGGTTCCGGACATTCCCTTTAAGGAGTGGGCCGCGCGGAAAATCTCATTAATCGTATTTTCATTTTCCGGTTCCCGTTCTAATACTAATAAGTGTTCATTTAAATTTTGTAAATGCTCCTTTGCTTCTTCGATAAAAATCTCAAGATATTGACTTACGTCCATTTAACGCACCCCCACATTTCTTGTAATGGCATCAGACACCTCATTCAAGGGAACCACTTCGTCCACAAGACCCGCCTCCTTAATTACCTTGGGCATTCCATAGACAATGCTTGTCTCTTCATTCTGTGCGATTACATGTATATTTTGTTTTTTATAGAGTTGTGATATTCCGGCAGTTCCGTCACCGCCCATGCCTGTCAGCACTACGCAGGTAATTTGGTCGAAATCCGTGTCCAGCAGCGATTCATACATAATATCCGCACAGGGTAGAAGTCCATGCCTTGCCGGCTCCTTTGTTACAGCAAGATAATACTGCCCGTCCGCCTGCTTCTTCAGCCGCATCTGATAGCCGCCCTTCGCAATATATACGGTTCCCTTCCGAAGGGGCTCGCCGTCCTCCGCTTCCTTTACCTCTACCTTGCTAAGCTCATTCAGCCGGTCCGCAAGGGATTTTGTAAAGCCTCCCGGCATATGCTGCACGATCAGTACGCTGGCATCCAGGTTCTTTGGCAGGCTTGGGATTACGGTATGCAATGCTTTTGGCCCTCCGGTGGAACAGGCCAGGGCTACAAGCCTGGAAGCGTTCTGTGATAATTGTGCAAGGCTCCTTCTTTGTACCGGCTGTCTTACGGTCCTGAGGATCTCTGCCTTGGTTTCCTCCACCTGCCGGTCAACTTTTGCCTCAGCCTGGGTAGCGGTCTCCAGACAGGCTAAAATATTGCCTGAAAACTGGTTACTTTTAACCTCCAGATAGCTCTCCGGCTTTGTTACAAAATCAAAGGCACCAAGCTCCAGCGCATAAATCGTCTCCTTAGCATCCTTTGTTGCAATGGTGCTGACAATAATGACCTTCGCCTTCACACCCTGCTTTTTCAGCTCTTCCAGCATCTCTAGCCCATTCATCCTGGGCATGTTGATATCAAGCAGGACCGCATCAAACTCTTTTCCCCTGGTAAGGAGTATATTTAATCCATCCAGACCATTAACCGCCACCTCTGTAACCTGGAATCTCTCGTCCGCATTTATTATATCAGATATCACCCTTCTCATGAGTGCAGAGTCATCTATTACCAAAATATTTTTCTTCATTTTTCGACTTTACCTTTCTTTTTCCTTTCTTCTAAGACGCCGTTCCTGCTCAAAGATAAACCGAATCAGGTTTTCCCTGTCCCTTGGACGGATATCAACGAATTGAACCCGGTGCTCATAAAAACCAGCCCTGTTTTCAATTTTATAGGAGGCGACGATCTTTGCTCCCAGTTCCATTTTTATGACCCGGCTGCCAACCTGGACCTCTATCCTGATCCGCAGCTTATCCCCCGGCTGATGCAGGCTCTTGGAGTAGAACTTTGCCCCGCCCCCGCTGATATCGATAATATCTGCACGGATCCAATCCTTATCAAACTGGCTTAGCCTCTGCTTGCACTCTTCGCGTTCCTTATCGCTTACAAACTCATCCGCCTTAAGCTTTCTATCAAGTAATTCCTCATCCAATGTAACCCGCCTATAATCAATCTCATGGATACATTCGAACCGGTAATATTGTCTTCTTTGGACCTTTTCCAAATCAGTTATAATCCTGACATTGGAAAACAGCATATTATTTTCTTTATGGTTGCTTAATACGATACAGTTACCCTGATATAAACCCTTGCCGGTATAAAAGCACAGGTTATAATAAGCTCCAACCTTTAAAACCAACGTTCTGCCATAGACAATCGGATCAGCGATGCTGATAATGTCTAAATCTACAAAATCAATTAATTGGCTGACAAAAGTCCTTGCATTACGTACTTCGTGTCCGGATTCATCCAGTGGTTTGATATTTATTTTATCACCGTAATTTAATACCTCACGCAGCATGTTTTCCCTCCCACAGGATTATCAACCCTTCTTAAATTGTACTGCCCTATTGCATTATCCTATTAATTATCCTATTATACTATCCTATTACACTATACTATTATACTGTCCTATCATAACTAGCTGTGGACAGTCCCCTTGCCTGTTTACTTTCTGATCCTTGACCTGAGTAAATTAGTAAAAAGCTGCGCAATTCCCATTTTACTTGGTGCTTCCTCATTGGTATGCTCACTCAGGCTGTGGGCAAACGAGGTTAACGAAGCAGCAAAGCTCGTATTTGGATAAAGCATCACTGCCGGCTTTTGCTTCATGACCGCTTTGGTCACAGACGTATCCTGGGGCACTGAGCCCATGAACTCCAGCTTAAGGTTCAGGAATTTCCCGACCACCAGGCTGAGCTTGTCATATAATTCCTTCCCATCCTCATGGGAATCGACCCGGTTTGCTATGACCTTTATTACCGTCTCCGCCAGGGACACATCCGTTTTCCTGTTTAAGGTTTTTAATAAGGCATATGCATCCGTAATCGATGTAGGCTCAGGCGTAGCCACCAGCAGCACCTCCGAGCTGGCAGCCACGAATTCCAGTACGGAATCCGAGATACCGGCACCGGTATCAACAATGATGATGTCCGCCCTTTCATCCAGCTCCACCAGCTTCTGGATCAAAAATACGATCTGGTCACGTGTCAGGTTCGCCAGCTCCTGAATTCCCGAGCCGCCGGAAATAAACCCGATATTCTCCGGACCCTCCGTTATGATATCGGACAGCCCTTTTCCCCTGAACATAAGATCGGCAAGATTATACTGGGGCCTTATCCCAAGCATGACCTCCACATTAGCCAAGCCAAAGTCCGCATCCAATATGACCACTCTATTGCCTAAACGGCTTAATGCAATTGCAAGATTTACCGATATGCTTGATTTTCCTACTCCGCCCTTGCCGCTGGTTACTGTAATTACCCGGGCAACCCTTCTTGGCTGGGCTTGTTCCCTAACCATCTTCCTTAACTTTTCAGCCTGATCCATAATAAGCCTCCATGACACCATAGTACGGCATCCTATAATCAAAGTACATTATACCTCTTACCGTGTGGGATTTTTACATTTCCTACTGTCCCTTCAGTAACTGTTTTGCAATATTCTGGGTATCCACCCGTGAGATATCATCCGGTACGTTCTGCCCAAAGGTAGCATAGGACAGCGGTGCCTCAGTCAGCATGCGGATATTGAACAGGTTCCCAATGGTTCCCGTCTCATCCAGCTTTGTAAAAATGAGATTGTAATTCATTATTTCAGAATAAGCCTCTGTTATCTTAACCAGATCCCGGTATTTTGTAGTAGCGCTCAGGACCAGATAGACCTCACGCTCCTCCTCCGGGATGGCATTAACCAGGAGCTCCATATCGTCCCTCTGCTCCTTACTGCGGTGGGAACGCCCTGCCGTATCAACGAACACCAGGTCATAGTCAGAAAACTCTTCCCTTGCCAGCTTCATCTCGTCCTCGGAATAAATTACCTTCAGGGGAATCCCCAATATGTTTGCGTAGGTCCTCAGCTGTTCCACGGCAGCAACACGGTAGGTATCCGCGGTTAAAAATGCTACCTTTGCCTTCTCAGCCACCTTAAACCTTGAAGCAATTTTCGCAATCGTGGTGGTCTTGCCCACGCCCGTGGGACCGATAAAGAAGATAAACTTCGCTGTCCCGCCCCCGGTGCTGATGGTCTTTGGCTGCCCCAGCTTAAGGATGATCTTCTGGTAAATGCTTGCAAGGATATTATCCATGGAAGCATCCTTCTTTAAGGTACCCTCTATTTCCGTAATGATCTGGTTGGCATACTTTTCATCCACCTCATTGGCAACCAGCTGGTTATAGATTAATTGGATGCATGCCAGATTTTTATTTACCTCTGTCTTAGACTCCTGCTTTTCCTTCAGCTCCCTTTCCTTCTCCACCATCTGCTTTTCGAGCAAGCTTTGCAGGTTATTGAGCTTTAGCTCAATAGCGGAGGAAGCCGCCGGAATGTCGGCTTCCGGCTGTCGGCCGGCGCCCTCCTGCGGTTCGTCATAAATGATGTCCGGCCTCCGTATTTTCCTCTGGGGTGCCATGGGAGCCGGCGCAGCATTTCTCACTTTATCATTCTTATAGGTAATATTCTCATCAATAGCAGCTGTAATTTCAACCAGAGGTTTACGAAACAGCTTATAGATGCCCTTAGGGGAGATCGTCTTTATGTTCATGACAATAGCATCCTTACCAAGTTCCTCCCTGGCACTCAGGATTGCTTCCGTCTCCGTATTTGCTTGAAATTTTTTGATAATCACTAAACTGTCACCATCCCTACTGACTGTAATTCGACATTGGAGTCTATCTCATTGTATGATACAACTATTAAATCCTTAAAATAATCCTGGGTTAAACGCTTAAAGTACATACGCACAATGGGAGAGGTTATGATAATCGGATTCTTGCCAAGCTCCTCCAGCTTATGTACCTCCGTCTGGACTGACTCCATGATTTCCCTGGTCACATTTGGATCGAGGGTCAAAAATGCTCCCTGTTCCGACTGCTTTACGGAGCCCATGATCTCCTGCTCCACCTTAGGATCCAGGGTAACAACGCTGGTCATCTCATTCGGCGGGAAATATTTATTGGAAATCGCACGCTTTAAGCTCTGCCTTGCATACTCCGTAAGCACATCCGTGTCACGGGTAGTAGGTGCATAATCTGCAAGGGTTTCAAAGATAGTTATCAAATCCCTGATGGACACTCCCTCCCGCAGCAGGTTCTGGAGCACCTTCTGGATCTCACCAATGCTAAGGAGCTTCGGTACAAGCTCCCCAACCAGGGTGGAATGGGAATCCTTGATATTGTCCACCAGATGCTGTACATCCTGCCTGGTGAGCAGTTCAAAGATATGTGCACGGATTACCTCCGTCAGATGGGTTGCTATGATGGACGGAGGATCCACCACCGTATAGCCCAGGGTTTCCGCCCTTTCCCTCTGGCCTTCCGTAATCCAGATGGCCGGCAGATGGAAGGAGGGTTCAAAGGTGGGGATACCCGTAATTTCTTCCTCCACGTATCCCGGATTCATGGCCATATAATGGTCGAAAAGGATCTCTCCCTCACTCACCTGTATTCCTTTTATTTTTATAATATACTGATTTGGATTCAACTGGATGTTATCCCGCAAACGGATCATGGGAACCACGCATCCAAGCTCCAAAGCAATCTGCCTTCTAATTAATACAACACGGTCCAGCAGGTCTCCGCCCTGGTTCGTATCCGCAAGGGGGATGATTCCATAGCCAAATTCCAGCTCGATGGGATCTACCTGCAATAAGGATACCACATTTTCCGGCTTCCTGATCTCATTTGCAGAAGCCTCGTCCGTGGATACCTCCTGCTCGATCTGTACCTCCTCCAGCTTACCGGCAATCACCCTGCCGGAGATAATAAAGATCATGCCATAAGCTAAGAATAACAGGGTATTTAAAGGCGTAACAATACCGAGCCCGATCATGCTCCCGCCAACCAGATACAATACCCTCGGGATGGAGAACAGCTGGTTCATCAGCATATCCCCAAAATCCGCTTCCTTTGACGCCTTTGTAACGAGGATACCCGTTGCCAGGGAGATCATAAGGGAAGGAATCTGGCTTACCAGGCCGTCACCGATGGTCATGATGGCGAAATGCTGGAAGGCATCCATTCCCGAGTAGCCAAGGTACATCACTCCCATCACGGTTCCGCCGACCATATTAATGATTGTGATAATCAGGCCGGCAATTGCATCACCCTTAACATACTTGGTGGCACCGTCCATGGAACCAAAGAATGCTGCTTCCTCCTGGATCTTCCCGCGGCGGGCCATTGCCTCCGCATCGTTAATGGCTCCCGTGTTTAAGTCCGCGTCAATGGCCATCTGCTTACCCGGCATCGCATCCAGGGTAAAACGGGCCGTAACCTCTGCCACACGCTCGGAGCCCTTATTGATTACCATAAACTGTACCATAATTAAGATAATGAAAATAATAATACCGATAACAAGATTTCCGCCGCCTACGAACTGTCCGAAGGTTGCAATTACGTTTCCCGGTTCACCAGTAGACAGGATTAACCTTGTACTGGATACATTTAAGGAAATGCGGAATATGGTCGTAAACAGCAATATGGTCGGAAACGCGGACATACTGAGCACTTCCTTCACAAACATTGCATTGAATAACACGACCATGGCAATTGATATATTTAACGCCAACAATACATCAAGCAATATAGAGGGCATTGGTATTATCAAAAAAATAACCGCTGACAATATGAATAAACCAACTATCATATCGTTCCGTCTCATACCTCAATCCTCCTGATCAGTCACAAAAATAAGATAAACCAGCGAGCCGGTTTTCTTTCTCCAAGCAAAATGCCCTTCTGGCTATACAGCCTTATTCTTAAGACCGTATACATAAGCCAACACTTCCGCTGTCATCTGATAAAGCTCCGGGGGGATCTCCTCCCCGATCTCTACGTTATAATACAGCATTCTCGCCAGGGGCTTATTCTCCACTATCTCAATCTGGTTCTCCCTGGCAATTTCCTTGATCTTTTCCGCAAGATGGTCAGCACCCTTGGCCAGCAGCACCGGAGCCATGCTTGCATCCCTGTCATACTGGATGGCAGCTGCCAGATGCGTCGGGTTCGTTATGACGACGTCCGCCTTTGGCAGGTTCTGCATCATACGGCGCATGGATGCTTCACGCATCCTTTGCTTGATTTTTCCTTTGATCTGGGGATCGCCTTCGCTGTTCTTAAACTCATCCTTTACTTCCTGCTTTGACATCCTCATCTCTTTCCGGAATTTCAGCTTTTGATATATTAAATCTCCAACCCCAATGACCAGGAAAATAAGACTTATTTCCAGTCCAAGGTCGATGACAAGATTTCCTATTAAAAGAATCGCCTGCTCCAGCTTCATGTCATAGAGCCGGAACAGCATTGCCCACTCATCCTTTAAGGTTCCGTAGGCGATGTACGAAATTACAATGATCTTAATTACTTCAATAAGTACCTGGACAATTTTGTCCTTTGAAAGAAGCTTTTTAAACCCGCTTACAGGGTTTATCTTACTAAACTTCGGCGTTATGGTTTTTCCTGAAATTTTCCATTTTACCTGGAACAATACTACTACAAAGGTTACCAGAACAGCCAAAACCATGACTGGGAGACAAATAATCAAAATATCCAAAAGAGCCCGCCCTAATATGGCACTGATAATAGCTATGGAGAACTCGTCCTCCACATATTTGTCAATGCTTTGAAAGCTCTTTACGTATACCTCGATAAACCGGGTACCGATATAACCGGAAAAAAGCTTTAATGATATAAATAACACTGCCAGTCCGGATGCCGTGGTCAATTCAGTGCTCCGGGCAACCTGCCCTTCATTACGGGCATCCGACAGCTTTTTCGCAGTAGGCTCCTCCGTCTTATCCGCCCCTTCTGCAAAATACTGGAGCTTATAGGGAAGCCGGTAGGAAGCATACTGAATGTCCCTGATCTGTATCATATGTTGTTCCCGCTTTCCCAAAGACTGCCTCATCATCGAAATCCCTTTAAATAATCTACTACTGCAGGCTTTAGCCTGCTGCTTTAATACAAATACCCAAATGATGCTTCCAGCAGCCTCTTCATCTCATTAAATATAAAGTCTGCAACAGAAGGAATCATATCAATAATTAAAACCATAACAAAGAGCCCGACAAAAATCTTAAGCTGCATACCAATTACAAACATATTCATCTGCGGCGCAATTTTTGATAGGATGGCCAATATGGCGTTCACTACAAGAATAGCTGCAAACACCGGCAATACGATGCGAAATCCAATGATAAAATATTCCTTGACAAACATTTTCATCAGCTCATAGATATTAGGGTCTATCGTTGCCCTGCCCAGGGGGATAATCTGGAAGGAATCGCTGATGGCACGGATGAAATAATGGTGCAGGTTCGTTACCAGCATAATTAACAGTACTGCATATCCATATAAATTGGCGGTGATTGTAGTCTGTACCTGGGAAGTCGGATCAATCTCATTTACCATGGAAAACCCGATCTCCGTATCTATCATCTGCCCTGCAAAGGAAACCACCTGATAGGCTATATTTGCAAAAAAGCCCATAATTGCTCCTGCAAGGGCTTCCTTGATGATAATAGCGGAATACTCAATTACACTTGCATATTCCAGGGGTGCATACGGCACGTTATAAAATACGATGGCCGTCATAAAAATGGATAAACCAGCTTTGACCCGGCGCGGTATATTCCTTAAGGAAAAAAAGGGAGCCGTAAAAACAAATCCGGTGAGCCTCACAAATATTAACACAAAAGCTTCAAAATTCTCGATTGTAAATGTCATAGATTATTAATGTAATAACTGAAGTTGGAAAACAACTCCACAGTATAGCCTCTCAGCTCATTTAATATCCAGCTCCCAAACAGCATGAGAACCAAAAAGATTGCAACTAATTTAGGAACAAATGTGAGGGTTTGCTCCTGAATCGAAGTGACCGTCTGAAGGATACTGACTACCAAGCCTACTGCAAGTGACACCAGCAGCATGGGGGAAGCTGTCTTTAAGACAATATACAATGCCTGCCTGACAATATCAATTACGATAACCTCATTCATAATAATCCTCCTGTCCGTCGCAAACCGGCGGATCCCGGCGATACCGCCCGGAAAAGTCCGGCTGCTTTAAATCCCTGTCCCGTCACCTGTAGAAGGTTTTAACAACCTCGCCGATCACCAGGTTCCAGCCGTCCGCCATAATAAATAATAATATTTTAAACGGTGTTGAAATTGTAGTCGGCGGCAGCATCATCATACCCATGGACATCAAAGTGGAAGCCACGACCATGTCGATGACGATAAATGGTATGTAAATAACAAAGCCGATGATAAAGGCTTTCTGTAATTCGCTGATAATAAAGGATGGTATGATAACCGTAATCGGAATCTCGTTCAGGGATTCCAAGCCATCTGTGCTAATGCCTGCAATATCCAAAAACAGCTTTAAATCCTTCGGCCTTGTCTGCTCCAGCATAAAGGTCCGAAAGGGCTCTACTCCCGCATCCCACGCCTCTTCCTGGGTAATCGCCCCCTTGGAAAGGGGCTGTATTGCATCATTATTTACCTTTGTGAATATAGGTGACATAATGAAAAATGTCAAAAACAAGGACAAACCAATGATAACCTGGTTCGGAGGTGTCGTCTGCAGCCCTAGGGCCGACCTGACAAAATGTAAAACAATAATAATCCTGGTAAAAGAGGTTACCATGATTAATATGGATGGAGCCAGGCTGATTACTGTCAGCACCATCAGCATCTGGAGCGTGGAGGACAGGGAATTTGCATCCTCGTCCGTATTCAAGGTAAATTCAAGTGGCCCCAGAGCCCCGGAAAGATTATTGCCATTGTCATTTGTAGAATCTGTTACCGTGTCCTTCACAGTCGTTGCATAAGCCGTACTGCCCTTAAACATTGCCAAAAGGCAGATCACAAGAAGTACCACAATTACTGCCGGCTTTCTGCTTAAAAGTTTTTTCGCATTAGTGTTCATGAATACCAACCTTTACTTATTCATCCTTTTTTTTAACTTATCAAGGGTCTGTGCGAAGGACTGTAACTCTTTCCCCTGTTCTTCCCTGACCGACACCTCTGCCTCATCCAGCTCCGTAATGTAATTGACCGTATCCTTTCCTATTGCAATAACAATGTATTTATTGGCAATTTTTACGATCTCAATTACCTTATTCGGACCAATGCGGTAGGCATCAATCACCTGGAAATTGCTATGCTTTAGCTGTCCCTGCCGGATACTACCAACAAATCTGGTGGTATAATAAGCTGCTACCAGTATTATGACCAGCAGGATGATAAGACCCAGCATCTGGATAAAGTTATCCCATGGGGACATTGATCCCGCCGCTCCGGAAACAAAGCTGTCCTGGTTTTCCCCTGCAGCCGGTGTCGGCGTCGTCTTCAGCTTGGACAAAATACCCTCTAAAATGACAATCGTTTTTTGATGCATTCTTTTATCAACCCACTGCTTTCTTGACCGCTTCCAATACCCTGTCTGCCTGGAAAGGCTTTACGATAAAGTCCTTAGCCCCGGACTGGATTGATTCGATAACCATCGCCTGCTGTCCCATGGCAGAGCACATAATAACATTGGCACTTGGATCTGCTGCCTTGATTTTCTTTAAGGCCTGGATCCCATCCATCTCCGGCATGGTGATATCCATCATAACCAGGTCCGGCTTTGTTTCCTGGTACTTATCGACCGCCTTCAATCCATTTTCTGCTTCTCCTGCAATGTTATAGCCGTTTTTTGTCAGGATATCCTTAATCATCATCCTCATAAAAGCCGCATCATCACATATTAATATACTCTTCGCCATACTAATTTCTCCCATCTTCTTGAGTTATAAAAATTTCTTAATTTAACTTATTTTTGCTTTATAATTTCCGTTACCCGGATACCAAAGGCTTCTTCCATTACTACAACCTCACCCTTTGCGACAAATTTGCCATTTACCAGGACATCAATCGGTTCACCGGCCAAACGGTTTAATTCAATAATCGTACCCGGCGTAAAATCCAGTATTTCCTTAATTGACTTGCTGGTCCTGCCAAGCTCGACCGTAACCTCCAGGGGCACGTCCATTAAAAGGTCGATGTTTTCCGGCTGCACCACCCCTCCCGTAAGCGGAGAAAACGGTGTAAATTGTACCGGCTGCACATTGACATCCTGTACCGGCGGCATGGGCTGCCCCGCCATATATGGCATCTGGCCTGGCATATAGGGTATCTGACCCGGAGCCATCTGCTGGTATGGATTATACTGTGGCGGTGGTGCCTGCATCTGCACCTGCTGTGCTTGTTCCATCTGGGGCGGCGCGGCCTTCTTTGGAGCAGTGTCAGCAGCCGCTGGCCTCGTCGGAACATCCGGTTCCATGGAGGTTGCCTGGATGAACTGACTATATAAATCCCTGGCAAACTCAAAGGGATACAGCTGCATTAATACGCTGTCAACCAGCTCCCCGATCTCCATATGGAAGGATACCCTGACAAATTCTCCTTTTAGGAAATCAGCGATATTCTCCCCGTTGATATGTTCATAAAGGTCTACCACAGAGGCAGTCGGAGGGCTGATATCCACCCTCTTTTCCAGCATGGAGGATATGGAGGTCGCAGCAGAACCCATCATCTGGTTCATAGCCTCACTGATCGCGCTCAAATGCAGCTCCGTCAGCTCCCCATCTGTATTGGTTCCATCCCCTCCCATCATTAAGTCAGTGATGATTTTAACATCCTTCTCCTTCAGAATCAGGATGTTGTTCCCATCCAAGCCATCCTCATAATAAATCTGTATAAATACAGCGGGCTTATCATAGCTGTTTACGACATCCTTCCAGGTTGCATATTCCACAACCGGTGTCGTAATATTAACTCTCTGGTTCACCAGGGAAAACAGTGTAGTCGCTGCCGTTCCCATGCTGATATTTGATATCTCACCAATTGCATCCTTTTCGGCGGCAGTCAGTTGTTCCCTCGCACCGCTGGATCCCGAATCATCTGAGCCCATGCCGTTAAGCAGGGCATTTATCTCTTCTTGAGATAACATTCCATCCATAAGTCCGTTACTCCTCTCCTCTGATAATAGATGAAATCTTTACCGCATAAGAACCCGAGGATGCACCAGGAAGCGCGGTAAATTTATGTAAGTTGCCAACATAGACGGCCAATTCATCCTCTGTTTTTGAATTTAACTTTATTATGTCACCCTTTTGCATATTCATAAAGTCGTTAACGGATATGGTGCTTTTGCCGAGCACCGCCCTGATCGGTATCCGCGCTTTCGAAATTGTTGTTTCAATGACCTCCTGGTAGGACTTGTCATCGGAAAGCTGCATCGTCGAATACCAATACTTGGTGTTCAGCTTGTCAATTACTTTTTCCAAACATACATAAGGAAGGCAAATATTCATCATTCCTTCAATATTACCGATTTTTATATTCAAGGTTACGATAGAAATCATCTCACTTGGAGAAATAATCTGGGCAAACTGTGAATTTGTCTCAATCCGCAGCAGCCGGGGCTGAAGCTGTATTACATTCGCCCAGGGTTCCCGCAGCAGATTTGTGCATATATTGAAAATACGTTCCATGATCGATAATTCAATCTCCGAAAAATCCCTTGCCTTTTCCAGCGGATATCCGCCGCCTCCCAGCATCCTGTCCACGATTGAATATCCTAAATTATCCGCCAGCTCGATAATGATATTGCCCTCCAACGGGGAAAAATCAATAATCCCCAACAATACCGGATTCGATAGGGCATTGGTAAATTCAGAATATTGGACCGCTTCAGAGTTTATCACTTCAACTTGAACATTCTTTCTTAAATATGCGGGAAGATTTGTAGACAACAATCTTCCGTAATGTTCAAAAATAATGTTCAGCGTACGTAAATGTTCTTTGGAAAACTTTGATGGTCTGGCGAAATCGTAATTCTTAACCTGCTTTTCCGTCGTCTCTTTATAATCATCCGCATCTAGTTCACCGCTTGAAAGCGCCGCAAGCAGATTATCTATCTCACTTTGGGATAGGACATCGCCCATTGTCATTACCTCCCGTCATACTTAGTAACATGATAACATAGAATCTTCATAAAATCACCATATTTCTTGTCCAAGTATCAATTTTCCGTTTCTTCCCGCAATATTCATTCCCATTTTTCCACAACTAATTATACACTATATTTCCGAAGGATACATTGATAATAAAGTCTGATTGGAACAGGTCGTGGATCCTCTCCAGCACCTTCTTTCGGATTGTCTCTTTGTTGTCCTGCACATTATCAATGGTGTACTTTGCGAATTCCTCATTTACGATTTCCGTAATTGGCCCCTCATTTTCCACGATTTTATCCTTCAACGTCTCATAATCCTTATTTTTACTATTCATTGCCAGGGATACATACAAAATTGCATAATGCGGCTGTTCTTCGTTGCCGTTGTTTATTTGCTGCCCTCCGCTGTTCTTTAGCTTGATCGTAAGCTTCTCATCAATTTTCTGGGTAACGATATCCGATACCGACACCTCTGCTTCCTCCGGATTTTCCAGCTCCAGATTAACAATGGAAGCCACTTTCGCAACCAGCTGGTTTGTCCTGTTGGAGGACGGGACAATGACAAATATAAGTATTGCCAGCAAAACGGTATTGATGAGCGTGATTGCCATGATAATAATTGTCAAGATATTCTTCTTCATCAGGTTCCCCCTTAATCCTCGTAGTAAACTTTAATTGTTATAATAGCTGTTATATATCTTTATCTCAATCCTTCTGTTCCTGCCCCTTCCCTCCGCCGTCGAATTACTGGCAATGGGATCATATTCCCCTCTTCCGGAATACTTCAGGTAATCAGGATCCACACCGCATTTTTCAATTAAATAATCTGCGGCGTTCAAGGCCCTGGCAGAAGAAAGCCAGTTATTGTCCCTGTAAACAGAGCTGGTTATCGGAACGTTATCCGTGTGTCCGATAATTTCAACATGATGCCCTTTAAAATTCTCCAATATCTTGCCCAGATTATTCAAGATCCTATACGCTTCCTTTTTGATCTCCGCACTACCCGAGTCAAAGAAGACCGAGCCTTTTAATGTCAGCTGCACGTATTGGTAATTCGAATCCAAACTCAGCGTGGCATCATCCTTTATATTGTACTTCTCTGTCAGATCCGAGGCCTTATCATACATTTCCCTGGTTTCCTCCTGCATTGCTGATTGCAGTACGGATAACGCTTTCTGAAGGGAGTTTTTATCATTTTCCAACGGGGAATCTGAGCCCATGGCACCCTCCTGGACCCCTTCCTCATTAGCTTCCATATCCAGAACTTCCTGGGAGCCTGAGGAGTTGTTCGCCCCATTATTGCTGGAATTCGTATTATTCTTCGAAGTATTGCTTCCCTTCGTTGTTTCTCCCATAGAATTTAGAAATACATCCAATTCATTCAGCTGTGAAATACCTGCGGATATCATCCTACCCTCTCCGGTGATGGAGCTGCCGCCCCCCTCAAAAACCCCGAGGGCATTGGCAAAGGAAATAGAAACATCCTCAAACTTTTGCTCGCTTACTGTTGACATGGAAAATAGTAGGACAAAAAAACACAGCAACAGGTTCATCAGATCAGCAAAGGTGTTGAGCCAGGGCGCATTCCCGCCGCCTCCTCCGCTATCCTTCTTTCTTCTAGCCAACTGCTTCACCACTTTCTTCTTCCATCTCCACCCTACGGGTAGGGGATAAGAAGGATTTTAATTTTTCTTCAATGACTCTTGGATTTTCACCGGCCTGTATGGACAGCAGGCCTTCTACCATAACCTCTTTCACCATAATTTCTTTTGCGCTGTTCTGCTTTAATTTTGTTGCGACCGGGATACAGATCCAGTTTGCAATCATGGCTCCATAGAAGGTGGTAATCAAGGCCACCGCCATATTGGGGCCTATGGTGCTAACGTCGTCCAGCTTTTTTAACATATTAATCAGACCAATCAGGGTACCGATCATACCCCAGGCCGGCCCCATAGCAGACATGGATTCCCAAAAGGCTGCTTTCGATATATGCCTGCCTTCAATACAGTTCAATTCCGTCTCCAATATGTTCCTCACCAGCTCCGGGTCGGTTCCGTCTACAATGAGCAGTATCCCTTTTTTCAGGAAATCATCCTCCACATTGTTTGCCGCTTCTTCCAGTGCCAGCAGCCCCTCTTTCCGCGCCACGTTGGATAATTCTATGATGGAACGGATGGTCTCCTCATCATTGGAAGGGATTGTTCTTAAGGCCATTTTAATGCTGCTAATATTTTCCACAAACCCTTTAAAGCTCGGTGACATAATCAACGTACAAAAAAGAGTCCCCCCAATTGTAATAAAGATAGATGCTAAATCATAAAAACCGCCTAATATAGCAACAGGATCCGCCTGCCCCCATATAATACCAACTAAAACTATTATCAAACATGCTACCAAGCCAACTACGGACGCTAAATCCAATACTGCCACCTCTTATCCTAAATATTTTGTACTTCCATTATTCCATCCATGTCCTGCAGGTACTACAAAGTGCCATATGATAATGGCATGGATCCAGTTTCTGCATTCCTCAGTTACCGGCTTCCAATTCTCTTTAATTTTCGTCATAAATCCTGGCGATATATTTCTTTTTTGTATAATATTACAAGATTTCTCACTTCTTGTCTACTTTCTTTTACTATTAATTTATTCCCAGAAGTTAGTGTGATAATTGTATCAGGAGCCTCTTCTACCTTTTCAATTAACTCCGCATTAATAATTACCTTCGAATCATTTAACCTTGTTACCTCAATCATGGCTGCTCCCTTCTGCCCTATAGCTGCAACATTCTTTAAGATGGGGTGGACTTATCCTTGCCACCCCACCTTACGCCGGTGTATGGCTCCTATTCATACATCAGCCTTATGTTATCTTTTCAAATTAATCAGTTCTTCCAATAAGGAGTCAGATGTTGTTATTATTCTGGAGTTGGCCTGGTAGCCTCTCTGTGTTGTAATCATGTCTGTAAACTGCTGGGCCAGGTCCACATTGGACATCTCCACCACGCCTGTGGTCAGGCTTCCTCCGCCCATTGTAGGATCCTGTCCGATGCCGTCAAAATCGCCGGAGTTCTGTGTTGCCGCATACATGCTGTTACCGACTGCTTCCAGTCCGGCCGGGTTTGCGAAGCTTGCAACTGCAATCTGCCCAAGCAGCCTGCTCTCACCGTTATCATACTTGCCGTAAATCTTACCTGAGCCGTCAATGCTTATGCCCGTCATATTTCCGACCTTCCTGCCCGCTCCGATACCCTCCAGGCTTCCCTTGGTTGCCTCCAGGGAGGAAGAACCGCTGCTGGCGTACATTGTGATGGTGGAAAAGTCTATATTAATAGTTTCAAATACCGAATCACCGGTGGTCGTAGTGCCACCGACGGTAAAGGCAATACTTTTCGGGTTTTCCTCATCGCCGGTAGTTTCACCGACACTGAGGAATTCGCCTGTTGCCCCATTAAACCTTAGGGCAACAAGGTCTGTATTGTCAATGGTTACCTCACCGGTCTCCTCATCTATATCACCCACGGAAAAATCATTACCCCCAAGGGCAAAACTCGTGATCGGGGACGCTACGTAGGTGATCTTCCCCGTATCCGGATCCACTTGCTTCGTTACAAAGATGGATTGGCCGGAGCTGTCCTTTATGTCCGTAATGCCAACCCGGAATTCACTCGTGGTCTGATCATCGTCATCCTGCCATATCCTCATATCAGCCGTATAGCTGTTGCCCAGCTTATCGAAGAAGGTTACATTGACTGCCTTGCCTGCCGTGCTTGCAAGCTGCGTGTCCTTGCTGTCAATATTCCCCGAAATATAGACTTCCTTGGTTGCTTCAGGCTCCGCATACAAATTCTCCGGGGACATGATCCTTAAGGGTGTCACCGCTGCCGCTTCTGTCTTGGTAGGATCCTCCTTATCCACCTGCCATCCCATAACGGAAGCGCCATAGGCAGTGCATAAGGTACCCTGTGCGTCCACATTAAAGGAGCCTGCTTTTGTAAAATAGTTTGAACCGCCCCTGTTCACAATAAAAAAGCTGTCGCCCTCAATCATGACATCGAAGGGGTTATCCGTCCTCTGTGACGCGCCGGTTGTCGTGATCGACGAAACAATCGATGCCACATTGGAGCCCAAGCCGACCTGCATTGCATTACGTCCCGTGGTTCCCGTCGTCGCATTGGGTCCGGAAGCGCTTTGGGTTGTCTGATAAAACACATCGGAAAAAGTCACGGAACTTGATTTAAAACCGATGGTGTTAACATTTGAAATATTGTTACCAATAACGTCCATTTTTGTCTGGTGTACTTTAAGGCCTGATACACCAGAAAAGAGTGCTCTCATCATAACTTTTGACCTCCATATTCTGCGGTTCATTCGGATGTATCTGTAGATACACCCCGGTATCCAATCTGTCAGTCATGGATACTTAAGCTTCCCTTAGGTCCGGCTCCTACATGATTACCGCTCCGTCAATGTTTGTAAATACCTTGTCCTCCCCGTCCTTCACTGCGGTAATTACCGTATTGTTTTTAACATTTACGATAAAGGCAAGGTCATCTACCATTACTAAGGATTCATTGATCCCCTTCTCACTGGCTCTTTTCGCCCCGTTTTCCAGCCGTTCCAGCTGCTCATCCGTCAGGTCAATATTCCGGCTTGCCAAACGCTCATTTGCATGCTTTGAGAATTTTAGCTCGTTTGCTTCAGCCGCCTGCTTTGTCTTTAATATTTCACTGAAGGGGGTCGTAATCTGCCTGCCTGCCGCTGTGGAGCTGTTCTTTACAGCATTCAGCTGCTGCGTCATCTGCTCTATGGAAGGGTATTGATTCACAGGAATGTTCATTATTTCCTCCATTCCACCGCCTCCTGCGGTCTTGTCCTGGCTTCTTTAAACCAAAGGGCTTCTTGAAGCCATACCTCCATGTATCATTTTCTGTTTTTACTCATCCGGCTTTACCCAGTACTTGAAGCCGGTCCACTCTGTCTATTGCCAATTGCTGTACTGCTTGCGGAATTATCTTAATTACTTCCTCCCGCTGTATTACCTGCGGAATTATCCGTGGTGCCTCCCGCTGCTGTGCCGCCTGCGGAATTATCCGTGGTACTGCCTGCCGTTGAACCGCCTGCCGTGCTGCCTGACGCACCATTTGTGGAATCGCTGCTATTCGCCGAGGCATAATCGTCATCCATAACCGTATCCAGCTGCTCAACGGAATAAAGCTTACCGTCGATGGAAAGCTTGGTGGACGAACCGGATACATATACAAAATCAACCTTGCCGGTAACATACCTTGGTGTGTCCTTTGTGGTGCTGTCCGTCTTAACGGTTACTGTCTTGCCGACCAAGCTAAAGGCCTGGGAGTTTGTCGTTGTCTTCGCAACATTCTGCATCTGTTCCAGCTGCGAGAAGGTTGTAAGCTGTGCTATGTATTCCGTGTTGCTGTTCGGATTTAGGGGATCCTGATACTGCATCTGTGTAACCAGCAGCTTCATAAAGGCATCCTTTCCAAGTTCACCGCCCACTTTTTTGGTGGTTTTTGACTCGGAATTGCCGGTTTCCTGGATCTTACCGTCTTTTACACTTTGTATTAATTCACTCATCACTGTCTCCTTTCCCTAATTTTTAAGCTTGAAATTTCTTTCATTTAGCCTTGGCCTATGCGGTATAATCAATCTGGCTGCCGCTTAATCCCAGGGCTTCCCCTGATACCGGATTCAACTCTTCCTGATCCTCCGACATTGCCAGGGCATCCTCTAAGGATAGCTTCTTAGCCGCAGTGCTTTTTCCGCTCTCCTGCTGGTACCCTGTCTCCTGTCCTGCCTTTTGGTCAAAGGAGTAAGAAGCTACGGCTACTTCAATAGCCTCCACCTTAACCCCCTGTGAATTTAAGCTTTCACGGAGTACATGCAGCTGGCTTTCAATGGCTTCCTTGCTAAGCTCGTTCTGGACCAGGAACTGCGCTGTCATGATCCCGTTTTTTGACTGTACCGTCAGGTTCACCTTGCCCAGATTTTCCGGATTCAGCTGTAGCTCCATAGAAGCCTGGTCAGTCGTAACGGATACCTTAATCCGGTCCAGAATCTGATTCACAATATCCCTGAGCTCCGCAGTCCGTGCCAGGTTCCCATCAAATCCAACCTGCGGATCCTGGGACGCTTTTGCCAGATTGTCGATAAAGGCTTGGAACTGATCCGCCGCCTTTAATTCCCCCTGTTCCTTCTGCCTTGCATCTTCCCGGGTATTTGCCAGACCTTCCCTGGTTTCATCCACAGCAGCAGCTACTGCTACGGTTTCACCATTTCCGTTATCGGTATTGGCTATCTGGGAGCTTTCTTTATCTGCCCCATCCTCTGCAGTTACTTCCGCGGCGGCAAAAAGATTTCCCTTCAGATTCACATCTTCCCCTGAAAGCTGCCCTTGAAGCTCTGCATCTAAAAGCTCTCCTGAGTTTTCCTTCCCGGAACCGGCCTGCTGTAATAGCTGTTGCAGCTGCTCCGGCGTAAGTCCAGTCCCTGCCGTCAGCTCCTGGGCACCGTCCATTAAAGACTTCATCATGGCGGCCAGCTTCTCATCCGTTAATACTGCCGAGATGTCCGTCTGTCCGTTGGCTGCCAGAATAAACTGCTGCAGCCCATCGGGCTGTAGTAAATCCGTAAGCTCCATACCTTGCCCTGAAAGCAGCTGTTCAAATTCCTCTGGGGTCAGGTTAAGCTGCTGCATTACCAGCTCCTGGATGGATCCAAGCATTGCCACCATCTGTGCTACGGCCTGCTGGGAGACCTCAGGATCATCCTCTGTTACCAGTCCCAAATCCTCCGTCTGCTTCCGGTAGGCTGCGCTCTCCCGGCCTACACCGTCCGTTGTCCCTGCGGCGTCCCTGCCTTTTGTTTCCCTGACCGGCTTTGCCTGCCCGGTATCCGCTGTCCCGGCTGTATCCGTCACAGCTTCCTTTGCAGCTTCCCTGCCGGTGTCCGTATTCTGTGCAGAAGCCTTATCCGCCGGGGCATCATTCCTGGCAGCCGCAGTCTGTAAGGATTTTAGATTGCTGTCCATTACCTGGTTAAAGCCTCCGCCCATTTTATTTCCTTTCAAAGCAGAACCGCCGGCAGAGCCCCCAAACAGGTTTACCGCCTGGGTCATAACGCTTTGCGTCGTCATATGGTATTCCTCCTTTCGTCAAGGCCTGCCTCTCCTTTTGTGAAAAAGGACGCGTACCTTTCAAGATATCTATAATAAGAAGCAAAACTTCCTATTACCAATGATGTGTTTTCTGTTGCTTTTTCCTCTCAATAACATATATCGGCATTATTCTACATTCATAATACACTATTTAGAAGCACTTAGCTTTTCCTCATCCATATCAAGCATCTTCTTTGTTATCTTGGCAGCCACCACCTGGTCCATCTCAGCTAAAATAGCGGCGCTCTCCCTCGGCCTCATGCTTAATAATATCTCGGCTACAGCTCCTACATCGGCAGTCATTGTCTCAAGGATCTGTGCCGCCGCCCCCGGATCCATATTTCTATAGATATCTGCCTTTGCTTTAATTGCATCCGAATATTGCAGCTGCTCAATAACCTGGCGGTAAAGCTCCTCCGCAGTGGTAGGGTTGATCTGCTCATAATATTTTTTGTATTCCTCAATATCCGGGGCAGCATCTGCAAATATTACATTCTTGTCGAATTCCCTGACCCTTTCCTCAAAGGCCTTCTGCTCCTCCTCGAATGCCTTTAAGCGGTTCACTTCCGCCTGGAGCTCCTGAACCGACTGGCTCTCATTTACCTTGCCGTTCTCCATATCGGCAAGGGCCGCCTCCAGCTCCTGGATCTTTGCAACTGCTTCTGCCATGGATTTATATCCGTAGCTGTTTTCTCCCTCCGTTACCCTTGTCTCCATCTCCCCCGGGAGAATCAGGTTGACAACCGGCACATCCTTTAAGATTGGCCGCAAGACCCCGGAACCAAAGCCTCCAATATCCAGCTTAATTAATGCCCCGAATATAGCCAGCCATATAATTACAATTAAAAGCGCAATAAGTATTGTTAATATCTTGTTCCCTGTCTGCTTGTCCTCACTATTTGCTGCCTTTTCTTTCTTAGCCATTTATCCATCCTCCCCGGAAAGCGCCGGACTGTTATAGCTGAAGCTGTTCAGCTCGTCGACTTCCTTCCGTTCCTCAGCGTCAAATTCCTGTATATATTCTTCAAATGCTTTTTCCTTCAGCCGTTCCTGTGTTTTGCGCCCGATCATCGCATCACTTAACCGGATACGCGCTACCTCCAGCCGGTGGGCTGCGTTTCGCACCACTGTTTCCTGCTGCTTAATTCTGGCGTCAGTGAACTGGACCGCCTGCTCACACTGCTGGATCTGGAACAGGTCCAGCCTTCCTGTGCTTAAACGCCGGAGCTCCTCTTCCAGGGAAAGCCTTCTATGTTTTAACTGCTCCAGCTTCTCTTCTTCCTTTGTGAGCTTCATCCTGGCATTGCTATAGGCTATCTTTGCCTGGTTCTCCAGCTTCAATTTGATTTGGAGCACACTTTCCATGGAATATCTAAACTTCTTCATCCTTCGTTAAAAATCTCCATCAGCATTGCTATTTCTTCCTCGAGTTCATATTTATCATTAACATCCTGCTGTAGGAATGCATTGACCTCTTTGATTTTTGAGATGGCATAATCAATGTCCGGGTTGGAGCCATTTTTATAGGCACCAATATTAATCAGATCCTCTGCCTCCTGGTAGGTGGCCAGGACATTTTTCAGCCTGCCTGAGGCTACCTTATGCTCCCTGGTGATGATTGAACTCATACACCTCGAAATGCTTTGCAGGATATCGATTGCCGGATAGTGGTTCTTATGTCCAAGCTTCCTGGATAGCATGATATGGCCGTCCAGAATGCTTCGTGCCGTATCCGTAATCGGTTCATTAAAATCATCCCCATCTACCAGTACCGTATACAGCCCTGTAATTGAGCCATGCTCCGAATTACCTGCCCGCTCCAGGAGCTTTGGCATCTCCGAATAAACGCTGGGCGGATAACCGCGGGATACGGGAGGCTCGCCTGAGGCTAGCCCGATTTCCCTCTGTGCCATGGAAAAACGGGTCAGGGAGTCCATCATGAGCAGTACATCCTTCCCCTGGTCCCTAAAATATTCCGCTATGGCCGTAGCCGTCTGGGCGGCTTTTTTTCGGATCAGGGCCGGCTTATCGGAGGTAGCTACTACAAGAACTGATCTTTTTAAGCCTTCCTCCCCAAGGTCACGTTCAATAAATTCACGTACCTCCCTGCCACGCTCACCGATTAAGGCGATTACATTGATATCCGCCTTTGTATTCCGTGCAAACATACCGAGCAGCGTACTCTTACCAACACCGCTTCCGGCAAAAATGCCGATCCTCTGGCCCTTGCCCACCGTCAGCATGGAATCTACAGCCTTCACCCCGAGGGGCAGTATCTCATCAATGAGCTTCCTCTTCAGCGGATCCGGGGGCGGTGCCTCGGCCGGGTAAAAGGCTTTCACCAGGGGAAAAGCTTTCCCTTCCGGTTCAGATTGCTCCAACGGATACCCCATTCCATCCAGGGTTTTTCCAAGAAGCTCCTCACCGACGGGTACCTTAAAGGCCGTCCCTGAGTTTTCCACCAGGCTGCCGATACCTACGCCGGTCATATTGTCATAGGGCATCAGCAAAATCCGGTTCTCACGGAAGCCGACCACCTCCGCTACTTTCCTATCCTTCTGTTCCCCACCGGTTATGTAGCATACATCATTGAGATTCGAATTTGGCCCGGAGGCCTCAATGGTAAGTCCTACCAGCTTAACTACTTTCCCAATTTCCTGTTCATAGGATTTGTTCAGCAGCTGTCTATATTTATCAAAATCAATGGACAACATCATTTTTCTGCCCTCTTACTAACGCCCGTATTTTTTTCTAGACCATTTACCCTAAATACTGCCGAGCAATTTTAAATCGGTAATCAGATTATTCAGCTGTACATCAAGACTGCAATTGACCACCTTACTGTCCGTCTCGATGATACACTGGTTCTTCTTCATATCCCCATCCTCTGTTATAAAAAGAGGCACTTCCCTGCCTATGGCAGTCAGCAGAAGGTTCTTCCTCATGGAAATATATTTAAAATCCTCCTTGGATACCCTGATATTATATTCATCGCTCTTATCCATATTCCGGATTGCCCTGCTGACCAGGTTCAGTATTACCTCTTCCTTATCCTCAACCAGGATTCCTGTTATTTTTTCAACCAGGGCAGCGATGATACCAGCCATCTGGGGCTCCAGATTATTTAACATTTCCTCCTGCTCATCCTGCAGCTGCTTATATCTGGCCTCATACTCCGCCTGGAGCTTCCTGGCTTCTTCCTTTACCTTAAGCATGCCCTCTTCATAGCCCTTCCTGCTGGCCTGGGCCAGGGTATCTGCCTTTAATTTTTCCGCTTCCCTTTTTGCCTCTTCTAAGAGCCGCTCCGCTTCCGCCCTTGCTTCCTCAAGGATTTTAGAAGCGCGTTCCGATAGCTCCTCACCTGCTTCCTCCTCCGGCAGGGTCTCCACGGCCACCGCCTGAAGCCCTTCCACAAAGCCTTCCTGAAAGCCCTCCTGGGATAAGGCCAGCTGAGCCGCAAGGCTCCTCCTGCTTTCCAGTTCTTTATCTATTCTTAGGTGGGACTCCAGCCTCCTCTTCGTTCCATCATCATAACGGACGGCATAGGCCTTTATTACATTAGACAACGATCTCGTCACCTCCGCCTCTCGATATAATAATCTCTGAGGAATCTTCCAGTTTACGGATAATATTAACAATCTTCTGCTGTGCTTCTTCCACATCCTTAAGACGGACAGGTCCCATATATTCCATATCCTCCCTGATCATAGCAGCCAAACGCTTTGACAGGTTGTTAAAGATAACATTTTGCACCTCTTCGTTGGAGCCCTTCAAAGCGACTGCCAGCTCATTATTGTCAACCTCACGGAGAACTCTCTGGATGGATTTATCATCCAGGCTGAGGATATCCTCGAATACGAACATCTTTCTACGGATTTCATCTGCCAACTCAGGCTCTTCAATTTCCAAGGTTTCCATGATGTGTTTTTCTGTGCCGCGGTCAACAGTATTGAGGATCTCTACGATAGAATCCACACCGCCGACAATCGTATAATCCTGGTTTACCAGGGAAGCCAGCTTTCTTTCCAGCACCTTCTCAACCTCCTTGATGACATCCGGTGACGTACGGTCCATCTGGGCAATACGCTTCGCCACATCCGCCTGCTTATCGGGAGCCAGGGAGGAAACAATCGTAGAAGCCTGCGCCGGTGATAAATAAGACAGAATCAAGGCGATTGTCTGTGGATGCTCATCCTGGATAAAGTTTAACAACTGGGACGCATCCGTCTTGCGCACAAATTCAAAGGGACGAACCTGCAGGGAAGCCGTCAGCTTACCGATCACATCCCTTGCCTTATCGGCACCAAGCGCCTTTTCCAGCAGCTCCTTCGCATAGGCAATACCGCCCTCTGCAATGTATTGCTGTGCCAGGCAGATCTCATAAAATTCATCCAGCACCTGATCCTTGGTGGCTGGTGAAATACTTCTGGTGTTGGCTATTTCCAACGTCATGGTCTCTATTTCTTCTTCTTTTAAATGCTTAAAAATGCTGGCAGAACGCTCCGGCCCAAGTGAAATCAGCAGGATTGCCGCCTTCTGGGTACCGGAAATATCATTATTCTTTGCCATACCTACACCCGTGCCTTTCATTTTTTGATGACCTACCCAAAAAGTGAATAGGCCTTAATAAATAGTTTGAAAGTGACTTTCTT
>DUNO01000074.1 GCA_012839295.1 Clostridiales bacterium | reverse complement strand
CAAGACAAGTACCTTCATATTCTCCCTCTTTCTTCATTATTCCTCGTTCAATGGCTTCAACCCATAATACAGGCAAATGACTTGTTTTTATTATACAGACGATATAAGGATGATATTACAATTTCCAAAGCAGACTATATAATTCTTTTGCTGTATAATCATGTGTACTGTAATTTTCACAGAGAGATATAATGAAACATTTTTTCAAAAATCATGGATGGATTTTGGGCGCACTTCTATGTACGATGCTCTGGGGAGCAGCTACTCCGACGATTAAGTTCGGCTACGAGCTTTTTCCTGTAGATACGTCGGTGCCCTACAATATTATTTTGTTTGCGGGTATACGATTTGTAGGAGCAGGTATTATCACCTTACTTCTGACTAAGTCGTTGACAGATGAGAACCCCACGCTAAATAAAAGCATGGCAAAGCCGATCATTATTTTGGCAATCGTTCAGACAGCAGCCCAATATGTTTTCTTGTACTTAAGCTTGGCAATAGTACCCGCATCGGTGGGCGCTATGCTTACATCTACAGGTGTGTTCTTTACCGTCATATTCGCAACCGTGATTTTCAAAACCGAAACCTTTACGAATAGAAAGCTTTTGGCGACTGTGTTGGGACTTGCCGGGGTAATCATGCTCACGATTGATGAGAATTTTAGTATGCAATTTCGTCTAATCGGTGAAACCACAGTACTGATGTCGACTTTGATGAGCGCTCTGGCAAATATTTTTATGAGCAAATTCAGTAAAAAGCACAATCCTATGGCCCTAACAGGATATCAATTTCTCCTTGGTGGTTTGTCTTTGGTTGTTTTTGCCGTTTTGATGGATGGAAAGATAGGTGTGCCGGATATTCGAGGCATAATAGTCATGCTAGTTTTGATGTCTATCGCGTCTTTTGCATACGGCATATGGTCGTTACTTTTAAAAATTAAGCCTACGAGTCAAGTAGTAATCTTTCTGTCCTTTAACCCTGTTTTCGGTGCATTTTTTAGTTGGATCTTATTGAGCGAAGATATATGGAATTGGCGCATGTTAGTCGCTTTGCTATTGATATCACTTGGTACATTCTTAGTCAATTATGCACCGAAAAAAAGAAAAGAGCTTAAAAATACAGCACTATAGTTTTCATGCACCGTTTTAAATTTCATAATATATTCCTCCTCTGCTATATTTCTCAATGGGTTTCTTTAGTCGTATCTAGCAGGATCGTCTCCGCTTCCAGTGAAGCGGGAAGCTCTCTAAACCGATCCACAATACCCTTGTCTTCCCAGAAGTGCATAGGCAGCACATACCGCGGACGCAGGACTGAGAGAATCAGCGGCTTTATCGTCCGGTTTCTGCCCTATAAACGAAAGATCTCCAGAATAATAATCAAACAGGAGCAACACGCTGTCCGTCTCAACGAAAAAACCGCTATGTCCCAAATAATCGATTTTCATGGGCAAATCGCACACCTCATTTCTCATATCATTGCAACCGCAAATTCCTAATTGCCTCGCTAGCAACAAGTCTATTGTCAAATCACGACTTGACATATCAAAATAACTATCTCGATGTCGTACTCATTGGATAACAAAACTCTCAAGCATTAATTATCTACCGAGCAAATATGTGGACAACAACCACTTTGATAAACTTGAATATTATATTCCCCGTGTATGGTCATCTAAGTTAGCCTTCAAAACATAACTGCCATGATTCGTGATTTTCCAAATGTGGATTCCGGTATCGTCTGTGCAAAAGAAAGCGTTCTCTCCGACCGGCGTATGAAACAAAGCGCCGTACAGTTGGTTCACCATCCCGCCATGCGTCACAATGGCGATGACGGCTTCCGGATCATTTTCCTTAAGAATCCTATTCAGTACGCTTACAGCCCTGTTACGAAATTCCACTTTTGATTCCTGGCCGTAAACCGCTTTATCGATTGGAGTGTTCTCCACTTTAGGATAGAGCCGATCCGCCTCTTCACGGGAAAGACCGGCTAACAGCCCGTTGTTGAATTCCATCAGATCTGAATCAAACTCAATCTGAATTCCGGTTTCCTCTGACAGACGCTTCGCAGTCTGAGCTGCCCTTTTAAGGGTGCTTGTATAGATTCGTGTGAGTTTAAAATTATCCGCTACAAATCTCGCCAAGGCAGCGGCCTGCATATGCCCCCTTTTCGTCAGTTCAAAATCGGCTCTTCCCTCGTGGACATCAAGAATATCCGCTTCAGATTCACCATGTCGAATCACTAAAATTACCATTATGTAATCCTTTCAAATCGTTGCGACATCTCAGAGATGTTCCCTAAAAATACTAAAGACTCCAACTATTCTCATTCAGCAGGAAATCAAAGATTCCCGTGTTTGCAATAATCTTCAACACCAACGTCTATCTCCACACAGTTCCTCGCACTCGCATTATTCTTGCTCAGAATTACCGCGGTCTCTACATGGCACGAGGTTATCAGGTTGATGTCTGGTATGTATTTTTTATTCTTTACGTTCGCGGGAATAGGTCGAGCAGGTCTTTATAGTTATTATCTGTTAGCGGAAACAGGTCAACATTTTCTGTAGGTTTGAGGGAATAAGTCGATATAGATACAATGTGAATGGATCACCGCTTTCCTATGCTTTGCAAGAGGTTTGTATGGTTCACGGTGAATATCGAATAATATCTTGAATGTATATATATCAAATATTAATTGATATATCTCTAAATAATCTTGATAATTATATTAAAGTGTGCTATAATATCGACATGTTACAACTCTGCAGCTTAAGGAGGTACACAATGGCGGTCGACTATTCAAATTTATGGAAATTGCTGATCGATAAAAAAATGAATAAATCAGATTTGCGTAGAGCTGCGCATATAAGCACTAATGCTGTAGCAAAGCTCAGTAAAAACGAAACTGTGTCTCTTGATACAATCGAAAAAATTTGTACTGCATTGGATTGTAGAATTGAAGATATTATGGGTTTTGTACGGCCTATTCAGGAGGAACAACATGACTGAAGAAAAGATGATGGTTGCTGAGCGTCGCAATTATAAGGTGCACACAACCGAAGATGCAAAACAAATTGTTATTGATTATCTGAAAAATACGGAACTTTCGGAGTATGAAATAGATTTCGGTCTTCCGGAAATAAATGACCGATATAACATCTGGAAAGTACCGCTTTTATATACAAAAGAAGCAGTAGGTGATATTGTTGTCGATGCCTATTCAAAAGAAATCGATAAGAAATTATCATCAGAGATCCCAATAATAAGGAATAGGATAATTGCCATTCAAGCAAGCTTTTCACAGCGAACAGTGACAAAGACAAAAAAGAAAAGAAGCAAGAAGGAGTTCGTTGTATCGAATTTGGATAATATGATAATCAAAGGGCGCTCCGAACTGGCTCTAAAAACACTTCCCGAGCAGTCCATAGACCTGATATTTACGTCACCACCCTATTACAATGCCCGCAAACAGTATTCAGAATATGAATCCTACGATGATTATCTGCTTCTTATGCGCAAGGTAATACGTGAGTGTCGGCGCGTACTAATTGATGGAAAGTTCTTTGTTATCAACACATCACATGTTCTTATCCCTCGAAATAGCCGAAACGAGTCTTCTACAAGAATAGCTGTTCCTTTTGACATTCATCAGATTTTTATTGAAGAAGGCTTTGAATTTGTCGATGACATCATTTGGCAAAAGCCCGAAGGTGCTGGATGGGCAAGCGGACGAGGTCGTCGTTTTTCTGCAGATAGAAACCCTATGCAATATAAGGCTGTCCCGGTTACAGAATATGTAATGGTTTATAGAAAAAAACCTTGTGTATTAATAGACCACTTTATAAGAGACAACCCAAATCAAGCTATTATTCAAGCATCAAAAATTGAAGACGGTTACGAAAAGACAAATGTATGGTACATATCTCCGGCAAGAGATAAACGCCACCCGGCGATTTTCCCTGCTGAACTGGCTGAAAAAGTAATCAAGTATTATTCCTTTGTAGATGATGTAGTACTTGATCCTTTTGGTGGTATAGGAACAACGGCAAAAGCAGCTAAAAAACTGGGTAGAAGGTTTTGTACAATAGAAGTATCTGATGATTACATTCAACATACAATTAACGAGCTTGAAGTTAACCTAATAGACATGTTCAACGGCAGAAAAATTGTCTACAAAGATCTTTCAAAAGAGTCAGAAAACGAAGAATTTAAATCGTTTGAGCACCTCGTACATCGTCTGCTCCGTGAAGGGCACTCAAAGGATGAATTGTATGATGCTCTCCTGTACGGACTAAAGAAAAAAAACTAAGCCTCTCTTTAACACAAAAGCAAGAGAGGCTTTTGTGTTATTCAATAAAAGCGCTTATGTTAACATTCTCCATCTCCCGTCTTAGATAAGAATCCAATTGGTTAACTCTGAGTGAGCTCAAGGGATGTTGAATTGAAAATATTTTGCACACAGCTTTTGAAAAATCAATAGCCCAATCGTTCTGGCTCATTTGAAGAACAATACCATCAACGCGTTCTGCTTTGTTAAATAAGTCACTGTTTTCTGCTACAGTATCAACAATGATGATGGTCTTCATCTCATGGCCCATGCCCGCTATCTGTTTGTAGCGATTGAAGCGGGTAACCTTGTCCAACGATATTTCAGGATTACCTTTTCCAATAAATCCTATATCAATACTTATAGCTTTTCCATTATGCACCACGGTTGCGTCAATCTCTCTCTCATTCTCATCCATATTTGAGAGCCAAAACAATTTATCCATTCTCTGTATATCTGCTGGTGGCACTTCACAATATCTAAACCCAATAATGGTCAATAAGCTGCCAAGTATCAGTTTTTCAAATAGTTTTCCATTCATGGATTTTGCCGAGCCCCTGATAGACAAAGTCTGTGAGCCTAAAGCTATACACAATAGAGAAAAAACATTCCAATTTAAGTCAATTTCAACACCATTAAGGCTAAGCTTTCCGGACAGGTCACCAAACTTTTCTTGAAGATCAGCGATTGTCTCCATTATAGATACCGCAAAACTATCTTTATAGATTGCTAAATTAGACTCATCCCGCACAATATTATCGAGGCCTTTTTTTGTTAATCCCATTAACCATAGGTTCAAAGTTTTCTGTTCGCTATTTCTTGCATGTCTCAAATCATATGCTACAAAATCAGTGAATTCCTGGATATCATGAGTTTTATCTTTTAATGCGTTAACAAACAAATCAAGCGTAGCAGCATAGGAACTGAGAAGTCTTCTTTGTGTAATAAATTCCGTAATATCTCGGACATTACCACCTAAAAGAACTTTTCGAATTATGTCCTTCATTCCATCAACACCTGTAGTGCTTGTAAAATCTGTTCTCGTAGTTTTAATATTGCTTTTTCCAAGTTCATCAAAATTGTCATATATCATGGTGCTTTTCTTCCTTCCTCATTGAATTTTTCTGTCACTCAAATGCTAGCTTATAGTTGCGTTATCTTAATTGCTCATATTAGCGTTTAAAGTGACGTCATGCAGCCTCGTCTCGAGCCCCGTTCTTACTAGATAATTTCTTTCCCGCATGGACGGCCAAAAATGTAATATGCAATTTTCCTTTAATCTCTCCTTTCTATTTTTTGATAGATCCTCCACTGTTATATTTCAATTTGCGTTCACAATAAGTTATTCTCATAAGAGAGATACAGCCTGCCGAGTTCGGCAGGTTTTTTTCTTGATAAACCGAGTTACTCTGTGATTGTACCTTTCTTTATGTGATAAGCAATTCCGTGTTCTTCACAAAATTTAATCACGGTTTTTGCTTGCTCGTTATAAAAATTGCGATGTCCTGTGTAAGAAGTAACATCTTTGTTATAGTTAGTGCGCCCAAATATTATTTTGTCAGTAAACGCTACGGCGCTAAGCAAATCGCCAATATTCTGTTCAACGAGGTTAGGTGTCGGATATGGTTCAATACTTACCCATGTTTTAAATCCGGACTCGTGCAATGCTCTTAGGGATGCCAATCGCTGAACATAAGGAGCCGCTCCAGGCTCGATGCGTTCTCTGTAGCCCTCATCAAGTGAAACAAGTGTTATCCCGTATTCATTATCCTTTGAGTATTCAGCAAGTTCAGTTGGAAGTAGTCCTTTCGTGAGAACTGTGCATTTTATTCCGGCATCATTCAATTTTTTTATGGTAGCTAAAGTCATCTGCTTTATATCATCATATCCATACATAAATGGATCAGTTGTAAAGCATAACTGCACAGATTTTATCTTTGCCTTAAGACGTGGGATTTCTCTGTCGAGTATTTCAAGTGTATTGCTGACCAGAAATGGCTCCAGCCATTCATCATATGTAGCTATCTGTCCAAAACGCTTTTTTTGTAAAAACGCATAGCATGGATATTTGCAACCATGAGCGCAGCCAAGGACATGGTTCATTGTATAATCGCCGTATTCAACGCCTGTCTTATAAAGCATAGTTTTACGAGTTATAGTTTTCAAGATATCACCATCCTTGGTTCGTTTTGGGCTTAAGTATGTGATTTGCAATTTTCAATGCTAGTCCCTGTGCTTTTTCACTATCATTAGAGATCGCAAAGCAAAACAGGAATAGTGGCGAATTGTTCTTGTTTTTGAAAATGCGCGGATGTTTCGAGACACAAGGGAATGTAGACTGCAAACGACCTATTATATATTCTTTGATACGCTCTGGATTTGCATCCTTTATCAGACGATCTCTCTCGCCACTACCTGATTCAAAATCAAATAATGATATTTGCGGGTCTTTCTTATAAAACTCAATTCTCCAGCCGCTGTCGCCAAGAAGCCGATCTATACATGCCGCCCATGTAGGATCCATATTTCCGTCCTTTGTTAGCATTCTATTGAGCGCAGAAAAAGGAAAAAGGTACCACATATCGATTGATTTTGTTTCGGCTATCATTGTAAGCGTAGTCCAATTCACTTCTGTGGCACAAGGGTCTAAAAATAGTAGTCCTCTATTAAATCTCCAATCTATCTGATTGATTATTTCTGACAGTCTTGCATTAGCATCACCGCAGTAAATAGTTACGCGGTCAGCAAGGTGGGGATATTCCGCATCAACCATTCTTTGAAGTTCAGCTGCTTTTTTCTTGTTTTCTTCTATAAAATAATAACGATCAAATTTTAAATATGATGAAAGCGCCCGTTTTGCCGAACCTACAAGGTGTTGCTCTCCATCATTAGTGACTATTTCACCGGTTCCTGCAAAAGCATCTATATAAACCTTTCCAAAATTCTGATTTTGGAGAGCAGTAAGATATGCAGTTAAATATTCTGTAAAAATATTGAGCTTTTCCTCAGTCCAATTACCGCCAAACTGTTGCGTGTTCTGCTGTGTCATTTTTGCCACCTCACAGATACAGTTTGCTTGTTATTCTCAGACATGAACTTGGTAGGCGTCCCGTAAGTTGTTGCATCTGGATTGCGCATAATACCAAGACTACCTTCTTTCTGAAGCTGAAGAAGTATTTTTTTAACATCTCCAGTAGCACATATTGGACCGTGTTTAATGAAAAATATCGCTAACGCATCATGTAATGAAGTCCAGTTTTTGCACTGTGAAAAATGTTCTATCGTCTTCTGCCGGATATCGTCCTCATCGATAATTTCGTTTTCTGGAGTTTCAGTAAACAACTGCATCTGTCCACCGGTTTGTATATCCTGAAGGAGGTCCCAACGTTTACGAATATTATCTACCATGAGGAGACAACCATCACGATGATTAGTGGCATGAATCAATCTATATTTTGGGCGCTGACCTTTTTTTATACGAAGCGGCATATTTAGAACATATGTATAACTTTCCATAAGTCGCATGCAATACTGTTCAGCAAACTGTGATTCCGCTTCGTATCCGTTAATTTCATGTTTTTTATAAGAAGCAATAATTGATTGCCAATACTCACCGCCAGCTATATAATTTAGCTCTTTTATGGATTTATCGGAAGCATCCATCTTTGTTGACTCGTATTCTACGAGATCATCAAAGATTTCTTTGTCTTCAAAACATGTGCCCATAGCATGACATGCTTCACGTATAAATCCAAAGGAGTTCATATTAATAAGTAATTCAATCGAATTAAACCTACCTTTTGCAAATCCATCAAACATAGAACATTGCAATGCCTTGATACCATATGGATCAATATAAAGGAACACATTGTAGCCATTTTTCCCTCTTAAGACACTGCCAATATTATCTTCATATTTTCCAGAAATGATTTTTACCCAAGGAAATGCTTTTAAATTTTCATGCAAATCATCAGCATAGTTGAGATCAATAAATACTGCCTCAATGCTTGTACTCTCAATCTTTGTGCTTGCCTGGCATTTGCTGATTATATCAAGAGCAATTAACGGTGAGCCCAGATTGCCATCCTCGAATTTTCCTTTGCCAGCAAAGCAATCAACATACACTAGCGGCTTGTATGTATGGAGAATTTTCGAGACATATGGCTTGAAATAACATCCAAGCAGTTCATCTTTAACAACAGACCATGCCTTCTTCTCAATAAAAAAATCATTGTTTTTCTTTGCCATACATACTCACCCTCTCCTAATCAAAATGGCAGATCATCGTTATCGTCTGAAACTCCAGTAAGTACCATTACTGTGTTTCCAGATATCGCAGTTGGGTTTGCTTTCAGATAGCGCTCGACATATTCTTCTCTAACATCGTCATATGGCAACAAGAAAGCCTCCTTAAAAAAATATGTCGGTCGACCACATTTTTCGCAGAATCTTGCATTTCCACTATTCTTATGTTCCTCATGATGGTCAAACTTTCCATTGTAATCATAGATATCTTCGCCTTCACAGAGGTTATATAATGAAACACCGCAGATACGACAAAATTCCGCTTCATTGCTAAATTGCTCATTTCCGCATTTTGGGCACTGTGTAACTCTAAGATTTACATCCATAGCAAAGCCATCATCATATATCATTGAAATATGTACACCTCCATACGCGTATAATCTACATTATCAACTCGCCGTATAAAATCAAGGATGGTTCCCTGATTATCAAAAATCACTGCAGATGCAGACAACGTATCAGCATAGACAATAAAAGCGTCATCATCTCCGACATATGCCATGCTGTAGAGCAATGCCGTTTTTAAATCATCGTTTGCTTCCTCACGGTTTGAGCTAAGCCTCATTCTTACATAACCCCAATAAGGATATACAAACCATTCCTCGGAAAACTGTGGTTGTGATGAGCAATCTTTTATTTTATTCAGGCGTTCTTCGGAGGCGCAATAAAGTTTACTAATAGCGGATTCAGTGCCACATTCAACGCAAAAGCACTCATTGACACTTAATGACTTACCACAGTTACTGCATACATTATAAAGTGGGCTGCCACAGATTTTGCAATATACTGCGCCATTGTTTACATCATGGCTCAAGCAATTGGGACAAAACTTCACACGCTGCGATTTCTGTCCAGCTATCAGCTCTACCTCAATATACGGAAGTTGTGGGCGAGAGACGCCAGGTACCTTTGCAAATTTCTGTTGTTCGCTCAGTCTTGCAAACATATTTGAATATGCTTTTTTCTTTTCTATGTCAGCACCACAATAGAAACAATAAACAGCGTTTCTATCAGCGATATACGTTAAACAATCAGGACACTTCCGACATAAAGTTACATACTTTGATTTGTTCGGAATTCCCCATGTGCCATAAATATTTCTATAGATTGTCCCATCGATATCGTTATCAAGGAAATCGAAAAAATTGCGTATTAGTAGCTCATCGTATGAGGATCGTGGCATATATGAAGTGTCAAATACCCTCTTATGCTTTTTCTTAGCGGCTTCTTCCGACACACCAAACAATAGTGCTATTTCCTCAATGCTTATATCAGAGAAGTATTTCAATAGAGCTGTCGGCATTAAAAACTCTGCAGCAAAATAATGCGCTTCTACCTCAAGAACCCCATACTTTTTTTGAGTAAGACCACCTCTATCAAGTGCAGTCTCCCCAAAATCAGTAAGGTGTCCCAAAACAATATGTCCGATTTCGTGCATGATAGTCCATGCGATTCGGGCATCGCTGTTCACTTCAACATCGTCATATACAATATAGTATTTTCCATCTGCTCTGGGACGAATTGTTCTAGCTTCCGCTTTCGTTTCCCGTAAGTGAAAAGGATCAGAAGATTTAAGAATCTTTTTGGCTTCCGACCACGGTAGACAAACAACATAATCTGATAAATCTTCTAATACTTTAAACGGATAAATTGGGAACCTGTTATACCCATATTCAAGGATAAAACTATATGCCTTTTCTGTGACGAAGTTAAATCTCGGCTCAGTTGGAATCCTGTTTTCTCTTTGTGTACTCAATGAATACCTCCACCTGACGATACAAGTCATCTAAATCTTCATCTTTAAGATCGGCATTGCGGGAAAGGCCGTCAGCAATTCTCTCAACGGTTTCTCTCTGCTTCGCTGTCCGTAGACCCGGGAAGACACGCTCGACTGCTGGGGTATCGTCAGAGGGAGTATAACCAGCGACCTTCAACAATTCTTCCTGTGGTAGAGAAAGCGCTTCCGCCAATTGGCACAACACTTTCAAGGAAGGCTGTTTCCGTTCGTTGGTTTCTATACGATATATTTCAGTGTGGCTTATATTTGCTTTTGTTCCTAATGCATTACGACTCATTCCGAGTTCTGTTCTTCTGGTTTTTATGAAATCACCTAAAGTCATAAATCTCACCTCATTATTTAGCGTCAAGTGTATTATATCATGCATTGAACCTAAAAGCAATACATTTTGAAAATTATTTTTCCTATAGGTGCAATTAGCTGTTGACAAGCCTGTAAAATATTACTATAATACAATTGAACCTATAGGTTCAATCATGTGTCGTAACGCGAAATGATTATTTTCATACGGCGCATATTTTTTACCCTTACTTGAACCTATTGGTAATATCATAAAGAGAGGATGATGCTTATGAGTTCAATTGCTAGAGGAGGAGTGGTCTATAGAAGAAGTTCGTAATCTAAATGGGAAGCGAGTATGTGACATTAGTCAAGATAGACGTGTTATCGAAATCGTGCAAAAGGGGTGCTTAACCCGAATAACAGCAAACCCAGACGGGACGTTAAAAATCGAGAATGTTCCAATACCTATTCCAATCGCAATTATAGCTAAATAAATGTTATCCGCCAGAGCGCTGAGACGACAGAGCGGGCTTAATTATCCATCAGGATAACTGGGCCTCCTGTCGTCTTCTTCTGTTTATGGCGGATTTAGCGACTCCGGCGGATTTCAAATCTATTTTTGAAAAACGAAGGAGTCGAATAATGAAAATTCAATGGAAATTTGCAGACGGAACCACATCAGAAGTTGAAGTCAACGAGGAAATCGGCAACTACATAACAGCATCTCGACGCGAGGAGAGCAATCTCGCCCGCAAGGAGCGCTACCACTGCTATTCGCTCGACGCTATCGATTACGAGGGACTCGAGTATGCGACAGACACTACTCCCGAAACCGATTTGATTCT
>DUNO01000009.1 GCA_012839295.1 Clostridiales bacterium | reverse complement strand
TAACGAACATTTGACCGTTAGGTCACTCAATGTCGGATGTGAAATGATCTTCATTTCACACTAACGAACATTTGACCGTTAGGTCACTCAATGGCGGATGTGAAATGATCTTCATTTCACACTATTTCCACATGTTTGTTTCGCCTTGGTGTCTGTCGTGCCTATTCCAGCTTGAACCTTCCTGCTCTCGGCCACCAGTTCGGAAAGCTTTATTGTATCCACTGCGTCATTTATACTATCACTTATACGCTTCCAAACATATTTTGTTACACAGGAATCCGCATTGCTGCAAATACCTTCATTGCTGGTTACCAAGGAGCAATCCACAGGACTTAAGTCGCCCTCAAGCGCCCTCAGGATATCCCCAACGGAAATCTCCTCCGCCGGAAGGGCGAGCTTATAACCACCCTGCGCTCCCCGGATGCTTGTCACAATTCCTGCTTTTTTCAGTTTGGCAATCAGCTGTTCCAAATAGTTCATCGATATACTTTGTCGTTCAGCAATCTGACTAAGAGCCATGGCTTCGTCGTCAGCATGAACCGCAAGATCTAAAACCGCGCGTAAACCATACCTGCCCTTGGTAGATAACTTCATGTCCCACTACCTCCTTCGCCTATGAGGATATTACTTCCCACCTCTTTATAGCCTTATTTCCTGATGAATTAATTCCGTTAAATTAATTCCTATTACTTCAATTCCTACTTTTTTAATTCCTATTAAATTACTTGGTTATACTATAGCACTTCGTCTAAACCTTGTCAATAATTTTTATCAGTATTCCCTATGAATTTTCCCAGCCCTTCCTGTAAAATCCTTTTGAATTCCCCTGTGAAGACGTTTTCCTGGCGCTTTTCTAAGATTAATTTTTCATAATGCTTCAAGAGCTATACTCCGTCATATTCCGGCAAGGCAGCATTCCAAAATACAGGGATTCATTATAAAAAGCCGCTTCAAACTAATGTGAAACGGCTTTTTAAGATATAGTATTTATAAGCTGCTGTTATTTATTCATTTTTTTCTGTCCTGCATTTTACTTTGTCCTTTGCACAGATGCCCCATTGTGCTTCATCCATACCTTAGAAATTCGGATAAATATCAATAGTTTGTCCGCCGACACCAATGAAATTGTTTCCGCTCGACCAGGTGGTATCATTGATCAATGGCTTGAATTCAAAGACCTCCCCTGCAGCGTAACGCTCAATTTCATAAACCCACACGTCCGAAGAAACATTGAGCATGGACCTGCCCTGATCCCACCATAGAGGATAGCTGCCTCCTCTAAGGTACATCGTGTTGCCAAGGCCAACATCATAATGCACGCGGATGGTTGTGACTGTTTTTGCCGGCGGTGTATAGGGTGATACATTGTCCGTAGTAAATACATAGGCTGTTTTGGCCGGGATGGTTAATGAAATCTGCTTTCCGGTAACAGAGCCGCTTATTACATTTGTTGTTACAGCGGTATCCAAAAGATTGGTAAGCTTTGTTCCGATGGAAATGGAGCTTTCTGCCCGGATCGGAATGTTTCTTGTCTCATTGCTTGTCCCATTATTAATTACGGTGATAATCTCCTGCCCGGTACTGTCATCCCTTCTGGAATATGCATAGATGTTATTTTCCACCCACATCTCCCTTTGGGTTCCGTTGCTTAAGCAGGCGTAGTCCTTCCTGATGCTTGTCAGCTTCTGGATATACTTAAACATTTCCCCGTCCTCTGAAAAGCCCGGCATGACCTCCCTGTTTTCTTTATTTGCGATTCCAGCCCATTCCGTCGGCTTGCCTCCGCCGTAGCACTCCTGCTCCGTGCCGTAATATACATCCGGGATTCCCCTTACGGTAAATAAGAAGGTCAGGGCCAGACGGAGCTTCTGGTAATTATCATTTGCAAGGCATAAGAAACGATCCCTGTCATGGTTATCAATGAACGTTACTAAACGGTTTACATTATTATACTTGTAATCCTGGTCTAAAATAGACTTTACATTATAAAAGCTTGCATCATTTGCAAATACTTCCCTGGCCTGGAAGAACAGAGGGAAATCGAGCACGCCCCATTCATAATTCTGATAATCGCTGACATAGTCAACATCTCCCACAAAGATTTCGCCGAAGCTTGGAACTCCCAGGTATTCCTCAAATTCCCTCAGGAAGTTCTTGTCCACTGAGCGGGCAGCATCTACCCTGACGCCGTCCACGCCTGTGTCATCAACCCACATCTTATACACATCTTTAATTGCTGCCCTTGCAGCCGGATTAGAATGGTCGACGTCATCAAGGCCTCCCAAATCACAATTCTGTACCTGCCATTCATTGTTCCAGTCCAGGATGTCCCCGTTTTGATGGAACCAGGAAGGGTTGTTAAAGGGTGCCGCGGGCTGATAGCTCGGTGAGGAATAAGAAGAGGCATAAGGCTCCAGATAATCCGCCGTATGGTTTGGCACCACGTCTAAAATCACCTTAAGTCCTAAATTATGTGCTGCATCCACCAGGGCAATCAGATCCTGTTTCGTCCCGTAATGAGGATCCGGGCTGTAATAATCCTTGGTAAAATATCCATGGTAACCGGATTCGCTTCCGTCCCGGCTTAGCAGCTCATTTTGGGATGGCGGTGAAATCCAGATCGCTGTCACCCCAAGATTCTTGATATAGTTAAGCTTTGACCGTAACCCTACCCAGTCACCTCCCTGGGTATATTTTAACTCACCCGGGCGGTATTCTGCATTCAGTGTTCCATTGTTGGCTGCGTTCCCATCATAAAAACGGTCCGTTAAAACCATGTAAACAATATCTGTCTCATTTAAAGCACTGCTGTCGGTAACTCCTAAGGTCTGTGCGGATACGACCCCGCCTCCCGCTGCTGTATTGATCGGTAAAGGATTAACAAGCAAGGACGACAATAAAAGTACCGCTACCATTAAAACTGCTGATATTCTTTTCCTTAAGTTCATAAAAGCTCCTTTCCACCCAAATATGGGATTCTCCCTGGCCCGCAGCTCTGCTGCGGATTATACGTTACCCTTTTACACTGCCGGTTGTGAGTCCGGCGACAAAAAACTTTTGGCAAAAGATAAAAACCATCAAAATTGGAATTAAGCTGAGAACAGAAAGAGCAAAAACATATCCCCATTGGGTAAATTGATGCTGCCCAAAGAAACCTGAAATCGCAATAGGCAATGTCCGCTTTGCATTATCATTGATCACCGTATTTGCCCAGGGAAACTCCTCCCAGGCTGTTAAAAAGTTGAAGATGGATACGGAGGCAATCCCCGGTTTTGCCAAGGGCAGTATAATCCGGAAGAACACCGTAAAAACCGACCCTCCATCAATATAAATGGCTTCATCCAGCTCCCTCGGTACAGTTTCAACAAATCCTTTAATCATAAATGTGGAATAAGGGATCACCCACGCAATATAAAAGGGAATCAGCCCCGTAAGCTTACCTATTACCTTGAGCCAGACAGCCAATTCATATTGGGGAACAATCAGTGTCATGCCGGGAATAATCATCGTCAGCATGATGAATACAAACAACAGGTTCTTCCCTAAAAAATTAAACCGGGCGATGCAAAATCCTAAGGCTGCTGCCACCAAAGCTGCTGCCGCCACCGTCGTGACCGAAACAACAATGCTGTTCACAAAATTCATGTAGAATTTTCCTTCTCCGATAATATACTGATAATTTTCAACGGTTACCTCCTGGAGCCTCGGGAAAAACCGCGGGGGAAATTCATATAAAGCCCCATTTGGCTTTAAGGAGGTGCTGATCATATATACCATCGGCATCACAACGATATAGAGTCCCGCCGTCAGAAAAAGAAGGAGGAGGGTCTCTTTTGCTATTTTTCGTTTTAACCTTTTTTTCATCTTTCTTCCCTTACCCCTCTTCCCTGTTCTTCATTAAACGGAACTGAACTGCCGCTAAAATCGCAAGGCAAACCGCAACAATGAAGGAAAGTGCCGCCGAATAGCCAAACTTACCGGTGCTGAAGGCTTTGTAATACATCCAGGTAAGTATGGTGTCGGTCTGATGCCCCGGTTCGCCCCCGGTTATCATCTTAATGGAGGTAAACACGTTAAAACCTCCAATGGTCAGCATGACCAGGGCAAACAATATGGTTCCCCTGATACATGGAATGGTCACATGAAAAAATTTTTTAACAGCTCCTGCGCCGTCGATTCCTGAAACCTCGTAAAGCTCTGTGGGAACGGTCTGTAAGGCCGCCAGAAAAACCACCATATTCCAGCCGATTCCTTTCCAGGTCCCGAGCAGCATGGCAACGCCCAGCCCTCCCCACCTGCTGTCCAGCCACCGGATATTATGGTCCGTAAGATGCAGGACATGAAATAGGATATAGTTAAGCATGCCTTCGGTATTGAAAATATATTTAAATACCAGGGACGCAATTACCCAGGAGGTAATGACCGGCAAATAATAAAGAACCCGAAAGCTCACCTTTAGGTGCGTAATGCTATTGATACAAAGTGCTACCAAAAGACCGAGCGCCATCTGTGCCGGTACAGTTACAAGGGTATATACCAGCGTATTCACAAAGGAAATGCGAAAATAGGGATCCGATATAACCTCTTTATAATTCTGTACCCCGATAAATTGCTGCTCCAGCATGGAACCGAAGTCCCATTTAAAAAAACTCATGATAAAAAGCTTTATGAGGGGATATGCTGTAAACACCCCAAAAACCAAGAGCCCGGGAAGGAGCAGCATTCCAATCTGCCACTGCTTCCCCTTCGCTGTCTTATTCATATTTTATCCTTCTCCATTTCTTATGCATCAGTTTTACTTACTGCCCTGTTCTGTCTGTTGCATCCGTTCTGCCTCTTTCATCCAGTCTATCTATGCTTATTGCTCCCTCTGCTTTGCTACTTTCGTTTCTTCTCTGCCCTTACGTCTGCCCTTATGTTTGTTCCATTTCACATTGACTTGAGGTTTTTATCATAGTATAATGAAATGAGAAAACTCTCATGTTCATTCAGCGGCAAGCAATGCATCCACTTTCACGGCAAGTTCATCCATTGCTTCCTTTGCGGTTTTCTCCCCGTTCATAACGGCTGTGACTGCAACGGACAATTCATTGTCGATTTCAGACCAGCTTGCAACGGTAGGACGTGATTTTGCATTTTTAATTGCCTCCAGGAATGGAGCAAAGTCGGCCTTCTTTACGGTATCGTTTTCCAATGCCTTTTTATTTACAGGAATCTGTCCGCACTTTGCCATCTCTGTCTGGGCATATTCACTCGTCATAAATTGCATGAATTTCCAGGCGGCCTCTTTATTGGCCGAGTTAAACATAGAAATATCCTCACCTCCGAGTACGGAGTGTGAACCCCCATCGCCGGCCGGCATATCAACAGTCGCATACTCCAGATCCGGATATGCTCCTGCCAGCTCTGCGATTTTCCACGGGCCTTCCAGCAGCATCATATACCGGCCGGTACCAAACCCATCGGTCATCGGGATATCCCCGCTGTTCCATCCGGTAATCGCCCCGGCCTTATAAAGATCGGCAAGCGTCTGGATTGCTGCAACGGTTTTATCGCTATTGATATATCCGCTGGCCTTTGTCTGTTCCGGGTTGGTCAGCTCACCGCCGAAGCTCCAGATAAAGGGGCAAAGATTCCAGCCTGCAAGTGCCGGTTCATTATAACCCCATACGGTTTGCCCGTTTTCGTTCGTACCGGATAATGCCTTTATTGCATTCACAAAGTCTTCCATAGTCTTGGGCGCATCCAGCCCTGCCTTCCGGAAGGCTTCTGCATTATAGAATAAGATTTTTGTATTTGTATTTAATGCCAGCCCATATGCATGCCCGCCTATGTTTGCCGTAGCCATGGCGCTTTCCAATAATCCATCTGCCACGGATGAAAAATCGCTCATTTCTTCATCCAATGGGACAAGGATGCCCATCTTATGGAATTCAGGAATCCACGCGCTGTCAAGCCTTGCGACATCCGGCAGTGTATTTGATTTTGCACTGATCAATATTTTTTCGTGCAAATCTGCCCATTCATGGGATACCGGGTTTACCTTTATCCCTGGATTCTCCTCTTCAAACTTGGGAATCAAAACCTTTTCAAGGGTTGCATTTTCTGCCGATTGGGCACTGTAATGGTGCCAAAAGTTAATTGTCACTGTTTTTTGTTCTGCTTTTTTTGTTTCTGCTGATTCTTTGGTCGTCTGGCCAGTTTCAGATATTACTGGTGATTTTTTGCAGGCTGTGAGTGCCGCCAAGCCTATTACAGCTGCCATTATAATTACCAGTATTTTTTTCCCTCTCTTCATATTACCTACCTCCATTAATTTTTTTTATGATCTTCACGGCATACGGTTCCAGGCACATTTCTATCTTTCCCCCATACGCCATAACATCCCCGTTGTAAAAATGTTCCCCCTTAAGGATTTCCTCAGATACAGCTTCCTCGCCGGTAACCAGGTCCTCGTAGCTCCCCATTTCCCTGACAGGAATATAGCTCCGGTTTTCTTCTTCACTGCGGTTAAAAACGACATAGATGCTGTCCTTTTCATCAAAGCGGAGGAACCCGAACACCCCTTCTTTTTCTCCGCACAGGTTTGTCGCGTAATTTCCTTCCCGGATGCACCTCTCTTTCTTCCTGAGTGCCGCCATCCGGCGGTACCAGCCATAAAGCTCCCCATCCTGCTCTCCCGGCTCCCACCTCATTGCTTTCCGGCAATCAGGATCATTTTCCCCCGTCATGCCGATCTCATCTCCATAATAAATGGCCGGGGCTCCCGGAAATAAAAATTGGAACGCAGCGGCAAGCTTCAACCTCCGCTTTTCTTCCTTGCCCATAGTCAAGAACCGCTCCGTATCATGGCTGTCCAGAAGATTATACAGCCCATGCTTCGCTTCCCCAAAATAAGCGGAAAGCATCTGGTTTATCCGGTGGTCAAGCTCCCTGGCACCAATGGATTCATATGCAAAAAAATCTCTGGTAAAGTCACGGAACACATAGTTCATCACGCTGTCCATCTGGTCCCCCAGCATCATGTTAAGCCCATATCCCCAGGTTTCCCCCAGCAAAAGGCAATCAGGATATTTTGCTTTTAGGCAGGCTCTTGCTCTTTGCCAGACCCTCTTATCCACCTCATCGGCTACATCCAGGCGCCATCCGTCAATCTGGTACTCCCGGATCCAGTACTCCATCACTTCTAATATGTACTCCGCCACCTCCAGGTTAGAGGTATTTAGCTTTGGCATCCATTTGTAGGCTCCCACGCACTCATAATTGTGATGGGAAATACTGACCGGGTATTCCGTGATATAAAACCACTCCTTATACCTGGAGGCTTCCTGATGCTTTAAAATATCTTGGAAGGGCTCGAAATGAATCCCGGTGTGGTTAAAAACCCCATCCAATATTACCTTGATTTCTCTTTCATGGCAGGCTGATACCAGCTCCCGGAATTCTTCCTCCGTCCCAAACATGGGATCAATCTTATAATAATCCGTAGTAGCATATTTATGGTTAAAGTCACCCTGGAAGATAGGATTGAAATAAATGCACCCGACCCCCAGCTCCTTTAGATAATCCAGATGCTGGTGAACTCCCGCAATATCTCCTCCCATGTAATTTTCCCTGGTCGGAGTGCTGCCCCAGGGCACGCAGCCCTCCGGGTCATTGTCCTTCCTGCCATTGGCAAAGCGTTCCGGAAAGATCTGGTAGAAAATCTGTCCCTTTGCCCAACCTGGAACCGCATAAATATCTCCTTCATTCGCATAGAGGAATTCAAACAGCCCATCCACCGGTTCCCTGCTGCTAAAACCATTCACGCCCAGGTACTCCACTCCACCGCTTCTGTCTTCTAGGCGGAAATAATATTTTTGGTACCTTGCAACCTTCTTAAAACAAATCTCCGCCTCATAGTAATCAAACCACCGGTCCCGGTACCTCCAGGCCATATCTACCCGCTTTTTTCCCTTCGGGTTAGTCCTTGAAAAATATATGAGCTGGCATCGTTTCATACCCTGCCTTCCGACCCGGATACGGAAGTTTAAGCACTCCCTTGATTTTGCATGTACAAAGCGTATGGTATTTTCATGAGAAATTGCTTCTTTTAACATGTCTTTCCCCTTCTTTACATCCTTATTTTTTCCTTTTCGTGGATTCCCTGAGGATTAATTCGGTTGCAATCATGGTTTGTTGATTTTCATAATCTGCATTCTGGATCTTTTTTATCAGATCCGTTGCAGCCTGTTCACCCAAGCGGAAGGTATCCACATCCACCACAGAAAGAGGGGGATCCATATATTCCGCAAAGGGATAATTATCAAAGGACATAACTGCCATATCCTCAGGCACCGACATCAAGCTATCCCGGAGTGCACGCAATACCTGATAGGCAATCACATTATTTGCGCATAAAACCGCCTCCGGTTTGTCCTGTGAGGACGCTAATTCCCTGACTGCCCCATAGGCTGCCTCGCAATTTCCTTTGCAATCAATGATATAGTCCGTATTTACCCCGCAGCCATTCTCACCCAGGGCTTTCCTATATCCCTGCACACGGTTCCTGGCAAATACCGTAGCCTGGTTCTCCAGAATAAAGGCAATCGACCGATATCCCTGGCCCAGCAAATGTTTTACCGCCATTTCACCTCCCAACAGATTGTCGACATCCACCCAGCTGGTTTCATCCTTTTCAATCTCTGGTTCTCCCAGGATAATGAAGGGAAAGTCATTTTTCCGGAGCAAATTAATGAGCTTTTGCGTCACACTGGAGCTTGGCAATATAACTCCGTCCACTCTTTTTTCCAAAATTAATTTTTCTACCGGAGAACAATTTTCGTCCTCCCTGTCATTGGTAATTAATAGGTTATACCCATGTTGCTGTAGAACTGTTTCGATTGCATATACACTCCGATTAAAAAAAGCATTGGAAAATGTATTATCATCCCGTGCGTCAATCACCAGTCCGATTGCATAGGTACTGCCGTTCGCCAAATTCCTCGCAAGGCTGTTTGGATGATAGTCCATCTCCTTCATCGCTGCAAAAATCTTATCCCTCGTTTCTTTTGATATCAGGGCGTTTCCATTTACCACCCGTGATACAGTGGAAGGGGATACCCCCACCTTCTTTGCAATATCTTTAATTGTAACCGCCATTTTATCCTCCGTCTTTTTATGCAACCGTTTGCATAAATCTATTGTAAACCTTTTTCCTGTTTCTGTCAAGATACTTTGAAAACATTTCCTGTCAAAATACGAAGAAAGGCTCCTCACAATTCTTGGGAAATCTGGTTTAAATCAATTTAGGCTTTTCTTTTTTATAACATAAGTCACTCCCGTCGGAAATATACATACATAGAAAGGCATTGAACAACGCTCTTCTCACTGATTGTCCGTGCTGCCCGGGGCAGCGTGGCATGAAAGTTAAAAAAATAAAATTAATGAACGAAGGGGGGACCGGATCCATGCTGTACTTTCATGGCGATTGGTGCAGTATAAGGGCAATGCCCATAGTGAAGGCATGGACATTATTATGGCGAAACCGCTAACCATACAACAGGTACAACGCATAAAGGGAAGCAGCATTGTGAGGGGAACCTTCATCCTCACCATTGCAGGGTTTATTACAAGATTTATCGGATTCTTCTACCGCATCTTCCTTTCAAATACAATGGGCGCAGAGTTAATGGGAATCTATCAATTGATTTTTCCTGTTTACGCAATATGCTTTACCATCTTCGCCACCGGGATCCAGACCTCCATCTCCAGGCTGGTAGCGGCGGAGCTTGCAAAACGGAATACGAAAAATGTGTATAAAATACTCCGGCTTGGCATCCTTGTCTCGGTTATTTTAGCAGCCATTTTATCCATATTAGTCTACGTATATGCTGATCTGATCGCAGTCCGCTTTCTTTTAGAAATACGCAGTACCGGCTCGCTGAAAATCCTGGCTGCCGTATTCCCGTTCTGCGGAATCACCGCCTGCATTAACGGGTATTATTATGGCTTGAAGCAGGCAGGCGTTCCTGCCTGTACCCAGCTGCTGGAGCAGGTAATCCGCGTTATGGTCGTCTACGTGATTGCCCTGTACCTGGGCGGGGGAAACATCTCTGTTACCTGTGAAATCGCGGTCATCGGCGTCGTTGCAGGAGAAATTGCTTCCTGTTTATATAATGTTGCATCCATGTTCCTTACCAAGTCCCCTGCCAAAACAATGGTGTCCGAGCCGGACCCGGAGGCAAAGACCACCCGTAGGAAAATAATCTTCAAGGATTTAATGTCCTTAAGTATCCCATTATCAGCAAACCGCCTGCTGTTAAGTATTTTACATAGCATAGAATCTGTCCTGATCCCGGCAATGCTGCGGAGGTCCGGCCTGAATACCCAGGCCTCCCTGGCTGCCTTCGGGGTCTTAAACGGCATGTCCATCCCCTTTATCATGTTCCCGACCGCCCTGGTAAATGCACTTGCAGTCCTCCTCCTTCCAGCCATATCGGAGGCCCAGGCAGTGGGCAATGACAAATTAATCGGAAAAACCACCGCCGTATCCGTAAAGTACAGCATGATCATCGGTATTATCAGTACAGGCATCTTTATTATCTTTGGAAGGGATCTTGGCAATACCGTTTTTCACAATGCCGCCTGCGGTGAATACCTTATTATATTGGCCTGGCTCTGCCCTTTTATGTACCTTACCACCACCTTAGGCAGCATTATCAACGGCCTTGGGAAAGCACATATCACCTTTATCAATTCCATCCTTGGTACCCTGTGTAAGATCATATTAATTGTCGTGCTAATTCCCTCCAAAGGGATCACAGGCTATCTGATTGCCTTATTAATCGGCCAATTAATCATCACCGGCTTAGATATCTTTGCCGTAATACGCCATGTATCCTTTCAGATGGATGCAGTCAATTCCATCGTCAAGCCTGGAATTATCGTGGCCTTTGCCGGCAATTTAGTGAATGCCTGCTATGAATATCTAAAAAAAATGACACAGGTCAACGAAGTGGTCTTTTTACTGGCCTGCTGCTTCGTATTGTGTGTCATTTGCTTAATTCTTTTATTGATTACCGGCGCCATTACAAAAAAGGATTTTAATTAGCGGTGGGGGAATAGAGCATGAAATCATTCTTTCCCCTCTCCTTAACCTGGTATAAGGCCTGGTCTGCATGCTCCATCAGCTGTTCATAGTGAATGCCTGCTTCCGGATAGATCGCAACACCGATGCTGCCCGAGATTTTAATGGAAGTGGGCCCATTCCTATAGACGAGGTCCAATGCCTGCTTTAAAATGGCAGCTTTGTCCAGCACTTCCTCCACATTGGTGATATTGCCGGCAAAGACAACGAATTCATCCCCTCCGATGCGCCCTATGATCTCACCCTCCGAGAAAACCTCCTTAATGCGGGTGATGACATAGGTTAATACCTTATCTCCCTGCAGGTGTCCATAGGTATCATTAATGCGCTTAAAATCATCCAAGTCAACCAGCATGAGCATATGGGTCCTGTCCTTATTGCCTGAAATAAATTTATCTATTTTCTTAATGGTTACTTCCTTGTTATAGACACCAGTCAGGGGATCCCTGGTCGCCTTAAATTCCAGCGCCTCCAGCTCCCTTTTTTGCGAATCCACATTGACTATCTTACCGATTACGCGGACCGGGTTCTTATTATCATCATAGATGGTTTTCCCCATAATCTGGCACCAGATAAATTCACCCAATCGGTTTTTCATCCGGTATTGGGATTCGATGATACTGCTGCCACTGGCAATGCTCTGGCAAAACTCCAGAAAAATCCCCCAGTCATCGGGATGTATGTACCCCCTGCGCTCCTCACAGTTCTTTCTAAAATCCGGTATGGTAGGGCTGATTCCAAATAACTCCCCAATCTTATCCGCATGGACCATCTTATCCGTCCTGATGTGGTATTCAAAAAGTATGTCATTCGACAATTCCGTTGCAATCCGGTATCGTTCCCCTTCCAAAAGAATCAGTTCCTGCATACACTTCATTTCACTGATATCTACAAAGACCACGGAAAGAGTATGCCTTCCGTCCTTACCGAGGGTGCTGTTTCCATTCATCAGAAAATACAGGAGATTATTATCCCTGGTCAGCATCCTGACCTCCCGGCGGATCGTTTCATTTCCCAGCTGCTGCTCTATATCCTGGACAAAGGTTACGTCCTGGGGATCGATAAAATCGTAAAGCGAGGTCTTGTTCCCGGCCTTTGCCGCCGCCTTGTCATAGCCCAGAATTTCATAAAAACCATTACTCGCGTACAGGATCCGGCAATGGTCTTCCAGAATAAAGTGGACCAGCCCCGCCCGGATACTGTTCGTGATCCTTTTTAGCTCCAATGCGGCCCTTGCCACCCTCTTCTCGTTTTCAAGACGGTAGAGCAGGATCAGTACCACAACAATAATACAGATACTTATGAGGATAACTACAAGGGTCAGTAATACAGCAGGCTTGCTCTGCAAATCTTTTATCAGGTTCATACTATTTTCCCCTAACTTCCATGCTTATCACATGCTATTTTGATTACCTTCCGTTCATGAAGCTATAATAAAGCTTAAAATCAATATAGCATAACAAAATCCAGAAATCAACCATTTGCCCGTTATGGGGAACGCCAGTTTGCTGTTTTATTTTGTTACCGCCAGGGTCTCATTAATAATACTAACCATGATATCCTTTGTCATCATACCCGGCACATACCCAAAGATATTGCCCTCCTTATCGATCATAAAGGTAGTTGGGAAGGCTGATATCATATAGTCCTTCAAAACCTCACCTGTCTCGTCGAACATCACGGGGAAGGTATATCCGTTCTCGTCCATAAAAGCCTTGATCTCATCCATGCTTACGTCTGAGTTATCCGGATATTCGGTGCTGGCTGGATTCGTTACCCCAAGAATAATTATTTCGTCCTTGTTTAAGTTATATTCCTGGTATAGCTCTTCGATATCCGGTAATTCCTTTTTGCAGGGAGGACACCAGGTCGCCCAAAAGTTGAGGAAGACCACCTTTCCCTTATAATCTGAAAGGGTATGTTCATTCCCGTATTGATCCGTCAGGGTGAAATCAAAGGCTGGAATTGTCTTTTTGGAGGAGCCGCTGTCCTGGCCTGTAACTGCTCCATTGTTTGCATCGGTTTCATTATTTGTACCTGTTTCATTATTTGTACCTGTCTCATTATTTGTACCTGTCTCATTGTTTGTACCTGTCTCATTGTTTGTGCCTGCTTCTCCCTTTAGGGCATCATTCCCTGTGTCAGGCAGATCCGGAACCTTTTCCTGGCCGCTGTCTTTTGCTTCCTGCTGCCCAATGGTAAAGGAATTCAAATAACCGGATACGCTGTTCATCCAGCCGGTAAAGGTCATAATTCCCATAAGGATCAGAATTACTCCGCCAAGCTTAATTGCATACCTTAAGAGCTTCTGCTTTGATTTCAGGAAATTGAGGGCCTGGGTTGTAAAGAGACCCAAGATCAGAAAGGGGATCAAGAAGCCAAGGGCATATACGGATACAAGAAGATTTCCGGTAAATGCTGACCCCGCCCCGGAAGCCATAATAAGGACTGAGGAAAGGGCAGGACCAATGCAGGGCGTCCAGGCAAAGCTGAAGGTAAAGCCCATTACGAGCGCCAACAGCGGGTTCATCTTTTTCTCATCTAAAGAAAACCGTATTTTGCGTTCCCTCTGCAAAAAAGAGAGATCTAAAATTCCAAGCTGGAATAAGCCCAATACCACGATCAGAATACCTCCAACCCTGGTAAATAACAGCTTATGCTGGTTGAAAAAGCTGCCCAGGGCAGTAAAGGACATTCCTAAGATAAAGAAAGCAAAGGAAATACCCACCGCAAAGAATATAGTATGCAGAAATACCTTATTTCTATCATATCTAATCGACCCATCCTCTTCCACCTTTTTACCGCTGCCAGCCAAATATCCCATGTATACCGGAATCAGCGGTATGACACAGGGGGAGAAAAAAGATAGGATACCCTCCAAAAACACTAAAATAAAACTAATATTACCTATTGATAAAATTCCATCCATAAGCCGTTATCGTCCTCCTTTACATGATGGGGTTAATCTGATATAGAATCCGTCTTATGACCCTATTCTATCATTTTAACCTATTCTTGTATACTATCCGTGATAAAGTTACCAAGCTGTTAAGCTGCATAAAATTTCAAAACCTTCAAATTGAGCAGCTTTATCTTACATCAATCTGAAGGTTTCCTTATACCTATTTTTTAAATGTAAATAGTTTTACCAATAAAAATGTCACCGGGATGCCAAGGATTGCCGCCACACTGTAGCCAATCAGCTTATGTACGCCCAATATATTGCATAGGACAAGTACGGTAACGTTTTGTATCAAAAAGTTTGGCAGATAAGAGACACAAAACTTGATATATTTCATGATTCCCAGCTTTTCCCTGAATGCAAGGATGCTGTTTAGAAAATAGGAAATCGTCAGGCTTATGCTATAGCCGAAAACCAATGCCAGGTTAACGTTAAAAAGGGAAGAAAACAAATAGGAAAAGAGTATGCCGTCCGCCGCATTGACTGTCCCGATCATTAAAAACAATATAAACTCCCTGTTCAAAAATGTACGTATGACCTGCAACCATCTCGGCGGTACATAGCTGTCCCAGGGAATAATTTCATCTTTACAAACAATAAAGCTTTTTTCCGATAAGGAGGCCAAGGGGGTGTCCGTCAGGGAGTCTGAGTAAAACTCATGGATGGACAGGCTGCCGAATATCTGACTAAATCTGGCCACCTTCTCCTCACCATGGCAGTTCTTTCCTGTGTATCTTCCTGAACTTTTGTCAACACAGGATGCAATCAAATGGTCAATTTCCAAGGATGCACATATCGGCTTTAGCAAGAATTCCGGGGAAGCTGTTATAATAATATCATCCGCACTTCTCTTTTCCAAATACCAGTTCTTTATTTTATGCCTGTTAAGCCCCCAGAATTCCTCAATGTATAAATCAATGTCCCTTATCCCTTTTAAAAACGAATAAAAGCCTTCTTTGAATAATGTTTTACTCTGAAGCCCAAGCACATATTTTATAAATGCCATCAATTGTACCGGTAGGAACCGTATTAAGGACAGCTCCTTCCTGATACAATAAAAGTAAAAATCCAGCGTACAGTCTCCGTTATATATTGTTTTATCAAAGTCATAAACTATCATAAATATATGATCCCCATTGTAGTTAACCCGAATAGGACAACTAATCCTAGCAGCATCTTATTTTGGAAAACAACCTCAACCGGATCCCCATCCGAATTCCCTTCGACTATTGAGCTATATTTCATGCATACCAGGATTAACAGGGGAACAGTCCAGATTAAATTGGAGCTTCCTACCCTGTATACGGTTACGTTATCCACACTCCATAAGGAATAGAATGCAATTGCCAAAGCCATGCACATATACATATTTTTATCTAGAAAATTATAGTTATAAAACTTCAGGACTTTTCTGGTATTTCCGTCCGCTTGTTTTCCGCCCTCATTCCTCCTCTTGCCAAGCCCAAGGTAAAAAGAGAGGGAGATAACCGTAAGGTACAGCCATTTTGAAATTTCTATCCCCGTAATGGCTGATCCGAAAAGCAAGCGGAGGAGAAATCCCGATACAAGGATGGCGACATCCACGATGGGTATATTCTTTAAACCAAGGCTATAGGCTATGTTAAGCATAAAATACAGGGCAAAAAAGACCCAGCCCGCCCATGCATTCCTGTTAATATAATAGTTTACTATTAAGGAGGCTACGAACAGTACAAGCGCAAAGACACGGGCCGATTTTACAGAAACCTCACCGCTTGCTACCGGTCTTTTGCATTTGGTCGGATGCTTACGGTCACTTTCCGCATCCCGGATATCATTAATAATATAAATTACAGAAGATACCAGGGAAAATGCTATTACTCCCACCAGGGTCCTCCATAGCAAGCTGATATCAAAAAACTTCCCGCTAAAAATCAACGGCAGCATAATAATCACATTCTTTATGTAATGCTTTACCCTCATTAACTTAAAATACTTTTTCATTCTATTCCTCCCTCCTGCCAAAGGCTATGAATCTACCCCGCCGGATAATATTCTATACCAAAGCCGATTATCCCATAAATCTCCTTCAGGTTGACAGCCAGCAACAAAATTATAAGCGCCGCATACACCACATGCTTCAACACAAAATATTTCGAAAGCAGTTTTTCGAAAAACAAGAACACCAATGCATAAAATGCCCAATAAAAATAAAGCGAGTATAAAATCAATCCATTTTCAGCCGTTCCCCAACCAACAAGACAAAGTATAATAAACGAGAAGATAATCCAATAAAAACATATCCGGGCAAATCTATTCTTATAATTTAAAGCAAAGCCCAATACCACCAAACCCAACATTACCACACCTAAGTAGTTTAATTTTGTTACGGTATCCATCTGATATGAAATAGCTGCGAAGTTCTTTGTATCTATACCGCCCTCCGGCCTGACGAAGCAAGTGGCAATAAAATTTATGAATTGGAGCAGCCTGTCCTTAAAGAGAAGCTTGCCTCCGGCGAACTGCATATATACCCTAAATTCCGTAACAAGGTCATAATATAGGGGCATCCTGCCCGCTATTATGATTCCCGCCAATAGGGGTGCTCCCACACGTAAATTATCCCGGAACCACTCTTTCCAAGGCTTCTTCTGGTACAGTACGGGAATAGCAGCATAGCTCGTCACCAAGGAACCCGCCGCGGCAACGTAATAGAATTCCAAATCCTCCTTATGCGACAAATAAGAATAAAGCATAAGAACCAGCCAAAAGGTTGAAAAAATATACTGCTCCATTGCCAATGAAAAGATCAGCGTCGGATACAGCGCCGTTGCAGCAGCCAAAAGTATTGCCTTGGTAGAGCTTTTAGCCTGAAGCATACGTGCTACCATAATATTGATACTGAACAGGATAATTACTTGCATGATATTAATTATTAATGTATACGCATTGGGAATAAAAAAGGTTATTTTTGAGACCAGCATCGCTGCTGCGCCAAAGGGTAACGCAAATATCCCAAATAACGGTTGCTTGGAATCATTGTTGATAGAACCAATATTAATATAGGAATTTGTCATAACGATCGGTGTCGAGTCCGTAGTATAGATTACGTCATAAGGCGCTATTTCCCTCCCATTAAAAGGTACGTAAAAAACATTTGTCAAACCAAAAATGATAAACACGGCAACTGCCATTAAAGCTCCTGCAATCACCAGATAGTACTTCTCTACCCTGTCCATTGTTGTTATAAAGTCAGCCAATATTATGTAAACGCGCTGTACCAGACAATACATAAGAACAATGATAGCCGGTATCGCGGCACATCCTATGGCAATTGCTGTCCCTTTATTTATCATTTGATGATATTCCAAGGGAACCTGGCGGAACAAAAACACATCAGTAATCTTCTTACTGTCATAGAGCGCCTTTATAAATTGCTGCATGGAAACAAACGTTAAAGCAACTGATATCAGCATTTGAGGTTTATTCATATTATGCAGGAGGATTTTATCCAATATATCAGCCCGGAAAATCAGCCACCACAAAATTATAGAGGAGCAAAGAACACCGATTGCTGCATATTTCCAACTCCAGATTGTCGAAAATAATGCTGTCATGCTTAAAGCAGAAATTAAAAATAATAGCTTAAAATATAAGGATATGCCAAAAGAATTTTCATTACTGCTTGTAAAAAATATCCCCCTCCTTTTCACATTATCTTTATAAGAATTGTCTACCATCTTAGCCTCCTATTAAAATCATATTTTACTATTCCTTATTTGATCTACATACCACTCTGCAGGTGACACTTAATCCATTGTAAGTAGTTGCAGTGATGGTACAGGTTCCCGCTTTTTTCATATGCACGAACCCGCCATAGACAGATGCTACCCTTGAATCTGATGATTTCCAGACCACCGTTTTATTTTGCGCCTTCAAAGGGGATAATTTTAATCCAATTTTTTTAATATCGCCGGCCCTGCCATAAATTGCAGCCTTCTCCAAAGAAATGGAGCTAAGCTCTGTCGCAGGCCCTCCATCCAGTGTGGTAACTCTTACATAATCAACTACCATTTCCATTTCTGTGGTTTTTGGATCCGGTGTACCCCCTGCCGATCCCACGGCCAGGTTAAGCAAAAGATAAAAGGGATCCCTCAAGCCCTTGTCTTTTATTTCATAGGAATAATACAGGTTGCCATCACAATAAAAGTCCATTTTATGGTCACTCTTTTCAATTGCATAGATATGGAATTGTGTTATGTCTATCTCTTGTGAGGTTGCAAAATAATGGCTTAGGGCGGTAGCTTCGGAGGTTTCCTGAAAAAATACACCTCCCTGTACATTCATACCTTTTCCAAAGGACTCCATAATATCTATTTCTCTTGCAGCCAGCCAGGAATCACCCAGCTCTACCTGCTTTTTATAATCTATTTCATAACCTGCTCCCAACATCCAAAATGCGGGAAAGGCTCCATTCTTCTTTGGTATTTTTATCCTGGCCTCAATCCTTGCATTCCCGACCTCAAATTTATTGTTGGTCATGAGGCAGGCCGAAGCCCATTTTCCCTGGTCATCCCTGGTTGCCCTGATCACCAGCGTCCCATCGCGGATAAATGCATTCTGGGGGCTGTCACCATATTCCTGTAACTCAAAATTACGTACGTACCCATATTCAAAGTCCCATTTTGCCCTATTTATAGACGACGTATTAAAATCATCTTCCCATATTACATTGGACTCCTCCTCTGCTACAGCCGCATTACCCTGCACATATCCACCCTTAAGGCCGATCAGAAAAAGAACAAAACATGTCAATACAAAATACTCAAATAAAGGCTTTTTCATTTTCCCAGTTCCTTTCAGTAATATCTTCCAATAAAAGCATGGCACAAGAAATATTAAGGTTACCCATTTAATCCTGGTGACCTTCTTTTCAGCGTTATTATAGTAAGCAGATTAATGATGTATTTAAATTCCTCCGTCCTCCGGTAAATGGCATACATAAATAAATTAGGAAGTACCAGGCAGGTCAGCCCCCTCACAACGAAGGAGGCCACCGTAACCTCTGCCGGAACCAAAAACCGTATAAACAGGGATACAACCAGCACATTTGCCATCAGCACTAATGCATACTTCATATAGGAAAGAAAGTATTCCCTCACATCCGAATGAAAAACATGCCTGTACACAACCATAGGCTTATATACTGCCGGCAGTATGCTGCTTAAAAAGGTGCCCAGGTATACCCCAAATACCCCCAGATACCTCACTGCAATAATTGAGCTTACCAGATTTATCAGGGATTCTATCATTGGTACATACTTATCCTGCCGGTACGCACCGGCCGCTGATTTGATATTATCAATCGGCAATCTTCTTCCCAATATATAAAAATTTATCAGTGCCATCCCCACTGTCCTCTGGTCTAAAACCATTGAGTTCCCAAGCCATAAGGTAATAAAGGGATTGATCAGAAAATAAAAGCATAGGGCAGACCAACTGTATATCCAAAATGCAAGAAAATCATATTTACGGAATATGGCTTTTTGCTTTTCACTATTTTCTACTGCAATAATATTTCCAAGGCTTGCGTTGGCCGCATTAATGGCATTGGACACAAATCTGTTAACGGTATTGATCAGCAAGGTATAATTTGATATCACCCCTACCATTGTGATATTAATGAAGGAGGATATAATAATACTGTCGGTCTGGAAAACACATAAATCCCCTATTTTATGCAGCATTAAAGCCTTAATATTTTTCATCAGGCCGGATCTGTCTTTCTTGGACAGCCTGGCAATTTGCTTATCCAGTAAATACGGATAGGTCTTATTTATGTACCGGTTAATATAAATATTCTGTATGATACCGATACCCACCGATATCAACAGGTAAATAAGGTATCTTTTGAATAATAAAAGCATCAGCATCTGTAAAGTAGCTGTAGCCATATTGACAACCATATCTATCATCGTCAGCCTGTAGGTCTTTTGGTCCGCCGCAAGCAAGGTCCGCTTATAGCTGAATAGGTAAGAGTAGGCGGCATTGAAAAGGAATATCAGGTAAATTACATACAGGTTCCGGATGCCGCCGCTATCCTTTACGATATAGGGCAAAAACAGCATAACGCCTAACCCAATGCCTGTCACGATGCAGCCTATATACCGGTATGCCCGTTTATAAAAATGCATCAGGGATTTTATTCTTTCTATATCATTTTCAGCAATTGGTTTATACAGGCTATAGTTTATGGCAACACCGATCCCAAGCTCACTTAAGGACAGCATTGCAATGACATTGATAAAGAGGCTGTTTAGCCCAAGGTATTCAATGCCCAGCGAACTTAAAAATATGGTTCTGGATACAAATCCCAACACAGCGGATACAACAGAACTTATTGTTGACCAAAAAAAATTCTTGGCGGTAAACTCTATCCTTTGCATTCCTCCACTCCTTTAACTCCTCCTGGGACCTGATCCTTTCCCGCCCGGACAGCTGCTTCCAATTCCTTCAGCTTAACATACAGCTCAATCAACAGACCGGTTCCAAATAGCTGGCTTGTCCTGATTAAAACTTTTTCTTTACTAAGGCTCCCCTGCCGTATGTCCTGAAACATTTGCAGTGTCTCCCTGACCCTGCTCTTCTTCACATCCCTGGGAAGATCTGCCGCCAGATAGTGTTTGCATGCATCAATAATTTTCATGTAAATGGCCCTGTCAAAGTTTGGATTCCAAGCGATGTCCAGCTTTCTAAAATATCCGATTTCACTTAAGATTAATTTCCTTTGTATAGAATTAAAATCACTATAATATTTATGCATTAACGAATCCTGGTTATCGCTCCTGTAATTATACAGGGGGCATTGATAAATATATATTTCCTGGACGGATTCGGCATATCTCAGATTAAACAGCAAATCCTCCCCCATAGTCGCCCCCGGTTCAAATGTAACACCGTTTTTATCGAGGATTTCCTTCTTATACAGCTTATTAAATATCGAATTATAATACATGTGCTTGATGTATATGTCATAGTGCCGGAATAATTCCTTAGGCGAATATAGGCCGTTTAAAAAGCTTGCTGCCTTTTTTTCGTTCCCGTGGACTGTATAATAATTGTAAATGACAAAGTCATATTCCTTCCCGGCGATAATACTTCGGATGCTTTCCAATGCAATAGGCTCTAAATAATCATCACTGTCAATAAACATGATATATTTCCCTCTGGCTTTGTCCATACCGGCATTTCTGGCGGAGGATACTCCCCCATTTTCTTTGCGGATCAGGGTGATATGCTCGTATTGCTGCGCATACCTTTCACAGATGTCCCGGCTCTTGTCATTCGACCCATCATCGACAAGAATAATTTCGCACCCGTCCTGCTCCTGCCGGGTAATACTCGTAATACATTGTTCAATATACCTTCCCGAATTATATACGGGTATGATGATACTAATCATTTTCTCGTATTTCATAATGCCCATCCTTATCTTTTCTTGTTAGGGTATAGAATATAAAGGGAACAGCCAATACAGAGCAGGTATAGGTATATACCATATTAAACATTGCATTAATCCCCCATATCGCGAGAAAGAAGAACAGGGTGAGCTTTATAGCGCTGCTTCCTTTTTCCGCTTTATCCCTTTCTTTTTCCACCCCTACTTTTATGAATAGATAAAATACATAGAGATATAGGAATAACCCTGCCAATCCACTGGTTAACAGCAGGTTGATAAAATCGTTATGTGCCCAGATCAGCCCATGCCCCGAGTAATAATTAATTTCATATACATAGTTAATTCCCTTTCCCAAAAATTTATCTATACTTCCCAGTTTTGAGTAAGCATCTAAGTCAACCGCCCAAAAAAGATTTCTTCCATTTGTTATGGCTGCCCAAAAATCCAGGCTTTCCACGGCCTGGGAATAGGTATACAGAAATTTGCTGCCGGTGGGGGTTAACGGAATCAGCCACCCTGCAAGAGCCAACAAAAAAGCGCCTGCAAACAGAAATACCTTTTTATTCCGGAGTTCAATAAAGCATAGTGCCAATATGTAAATAATTATGACCCCTATATATGTCCTTGCACCACATATAAAAAACCCTATAAACGGGATAACCAGCAGCAGTAAATATCTCCTTCGGTTCCTTTTTTTATATAAAATCCACCCCAGACAAAACGCAAGAAGACATGTGCTGGCAAACCGGTGCTCTCCATTGGAAAAAGACTGGAAATACCGGCCTCCCCAGGTAGAAACATAGGAGCTCTCTACAAAAAATGATATAAAAACCAGTATATTCCACACAACCACTGCAGCTTCAAGCAAAAAAATATTCTTTTCAAGCACATCCATTATGGATGCATATTGATTCTTGATGTAAACAAAAAAAATAACCCAAAACCCCAAATAAATTACCATATTGGGGTTATAAAAATCCCCTTGGGATATAACGAAGGTATAGATGGAAAGTCCCAGCGCCAGAATTACTAAACCCAAGTCAACCACTTCTATCTTATCGATAAAACATCCAATCAATATCAGTAAAACCATTAAAAATATCACCGTCTTATTGATAAGGTTGAATATCGGCATCCCCTGCAATATCGTTGTGATAGGAAAAAACAGCATACAGGCCAGTACTACTTTATTTAATGATAATTTTAGCAATTTATCCTCCCCGACCATTCCAGTTCAAAGCAAAATATTTAAATTTAACTATCACGTCTATCCAGCAGATTAATTGGATTCATACCAAATGGACATCTAAAATATAATTTGAAGAGCATGAATTTTACATATCTTCTGCCCCAGTGGTAAATATGCCCCCTGTATTTTATAATGGTTTTTAATCTGAGCTTACGGTAATTCTCCATAATTTTTTCTCTTAAACCCCGGACCAGGCTGTGCCCCGGATAGCGTCTCTTGACTAAGAAATACATTCTGATTAATTCACTAAAATATTGCATAAAGGTACTTTCCAGTGCATACTTCATATCCATACCCTTCAGATGGTCCAGACGGTCTTCGTAAGCTTCCAGCCTGTTCAGCGTCCTTAAATTAAAGCCTTCTCCCATGATGCTCCCAGGCCGGCGATAATAGAAATACAATGCAGCCTGTACCACCAGGATTCTGTCACATCCCGCCAGCACACGATGAACCGCAAATTCATCTTCATGAATCTTTCCCTCAGCATAGCGCAGCCCGTCAAACAATTCCCTTCTATACAATTTATTCCATGCCATTACGATATAATAATAGCCCGGATCATACATCTTACATAGCAATGCCTCCGCATCATATAGCTTGTAATCCGGACGCTCCACATCCAGGTTCCCCAGCCCTGGATCATGTTCATCCACCGGAATATAATTACATACTGCCAGCATGGAATCTGTTTCCTTTATATACTGGTAAAGAATTTCATACATCCGTGGGTGTATAAAATCATCAGAATCAACAAATCCGATATATTCGCCTTTCGCAATTTCAAGTCCTGAATTTCTTGCCCCGGATAATCCTCTATTCAATTGGTGAAGGACAATAATCCTATCATCCCTCCTTGATAATTCATCGCAGATTTCCGGGCAACGGTCAGGGGAACCGTCATCAACCAGGATGATCTCTATATTATTGTAGGTTTGGTTCATAATACTCATTACGCAGCGCTCTAGCAGCTGCTCCACCTTATAAACCGGTACGATGATACTGATTAAGTCCTCCATTTGTTCCATTCCTTTGCTTTAGCACTAATCATTGTAAAAGGCCTTCACCACCCTGGGTCCTCCTGGCCATTCCGGCCCGGAGCATTCTATAGTAATGCCTTATAATTAATAGCTGCTTTTTTATATAATAATATCCTGAACGAAGCAGAAACATAGCCATTGGCATCTCCTTCAGATAGCTCTCCCTTATTTTTAGCCTGCTTAAATGCTCCCTGTACTGCTCTACTTGTTCCTTGTTTTCCTTAAAATAAACTTCCTCAAAAAACTTCAGGTCATAAATGCTTGCCACCATATAATCTAAAATCCTGTTCCTGTTAAGCTCATAAAGCCCCAGGTCCTGATATAATTGCTTGTATTCCGCGAACATTACCAGCCGGTTATTAAAGGCCTGGGTTAAATCCCTTCCCCTGGCCGTTAATGCACCGGGATTACCAAATTTTCTATAGTAATACAAGGGCTTTGAGATAATGGAAACCCTTTTCAAGCCCGGGATCAGCTTCAGGTTAAAAATAAAATCCTCCCCCAAAGCAACGGCTGTTGTAAACCGGATCCCGCAAATATCCTTTGTCCTGTATAGCTTGTTCCACAGGACGCCATAATAGAAGCTCATCGGCTTTTTCAGTATTCTTAAGGCATATTGCATATGCCCCATTCTCTCATCCCTGTCAAAGGCTTTATTTTTCCTTGTCCCATACTCATACCAGTAATAGAAATTGCACATTACCAGCCCGGCATTGCTTTCTTCTGCCTCCCTTACTAAGGTTTCTATCATATTTAGGGCAATGCAGTCATCCGCGTCTATAAAATATGTATATTTCGAATCACTGTATGTATTTTGGACAATCTCGATACCCAAGTTTCTCGCAATTGCTACCCCCTCATTCTCTTTACGGACATATCTTATTCTTGGATCCTTTTGGACATACGTATTGATTATCCCCTTGCTTTCATCCGTAGAACCATCATCAATGATTAAAAGAATAAAATTCTGATAGGTTTGGTTTAAAACTGATTCCATACACCTTGGCAAAAAAGTCTCCGCATTATACATTGGTAATATAACCGTGACTAAAGGTTCCCTTTCCATAAGCCTCCACCTCATATCAAAAAAGGACTACACTACCCATTGGCACCCCTGCTGTAAAAACAAATCCTATAGTATGTATATATGGCATACGCAAAGGGCAGGCACAGTAATGTCAGCTGCCTGTTGACCGTGCTCCCCACTATATCCGCTGTTTTTCTTTTTGCAAACCAGCCAAAAACCGCATACTGTAGGGCTCCCTTAATGCGGATGCTTAGCTTGCACTCCGGTGACATCATTGCTTTGCCACGCTCCATGCCTCCCAGCGGATTTTCTGCTTTCAGCCTCTTTCCCTTCCTTGTAATACCATCTTTTAGGTAATTCCCAATGTAAATTGCCCTATTGATGTGTACCATGCGGTATTTCCCGGCCATCTTAATCCATACAACATCTTCATTTAAGAATCTTTCACCCGGAAATTCCGGGAATGGGAACTCCCTCAGGCAGCCAGTCAGGAATACCTCAGCCTTATCTCCGCCAATGGACCGGTTAACCCGGCATTCAATATAGTTTTCCAGCAGTTCATCCTCAGGAAACTCTGCATTGTTAATTTTTCCATCCGGATATTTCCTCAGGAAGCTATAGCCGCACAATAGTTTATTTCCCCTGTATTTCTTATGATAATTTAAGATAACCTCACAGGCATCCTCTGTAAGGTAGTCATCACTGTCTACGATGAATACCAATTCCGTGGTTATTTGTTTTAGGGCTGTATTTAATGCTTTATGCTTGCCCCCGTTATCCTGATACGAATAAATGATTTTTATTTTTTCTTCTTTCATAAAGCCTTCCACAATTTCACCGGTATGGTCCGTACTTCCGTCATCCATCACAAACCACTGGAAATCATGGCTCGTTTGCACAATTAAAGAAGAATAAAGCTGCTCCAGCAAATAAGCACGGTTATATGTTGGCGTTAATACCGTTATTGTCCTTGGAACCTCCATACTTCCTCCTCTTTATCCCCTTCTTTGATACCTCCATACAGCCTTGCATGCTGATCCGCAATGACATCCCAATCATATTCCGATAAATCATATTCCATAAATTCACCAGCATCTCCTGATTCCCCACAATTTGTATCTGTAATATTTCTTTCAAGGACTTCCCTAAGCGAAGCAATATCCCCTTTCCGAAAGGATAGCTCCGGATGCTTTGTCACCTCAAGGTTCTCAGGGATATCACTTACAATGCATTTCCGCTTATAGCTCATAGCCTCCAGCAGGCTTAGGGGCATTCCCTCTATATCACTTGGCAGGATATAGGCCCTGCAATTGCTAAAGAGCTCTTCCAGCTCTTTTCCATAAACTGCACCCGTCAATATAATTCTGGCATCCTTAGCCGCCAATGCCTCTATTTCCTTCCTATATTCATCCGAATAACTGCTGGCACCTGCCGCTACCAATTTTATCTCCGTGTCTATACTTTGATAGGCTTTAATCAAGTAATGAAGCCCCTTTTCCGGTACTATTCTGGCCAAAAACAGGAGATAACTATTTTTTTCTAATCCAAATTTTTTCTTTATGATATCAGCCTCCACCGGTTGCGCTGCGTTGATACCGTTCGGAATATACTGGGTCTGCCGGTGGTAGGTTTTTAAAAAGTAGTCCTGCAGGTTGGAGGACAATACAATAACCTCATCCGCATATTTTGCAGCAATTTTTTCACCTAATAGGAGGTATCGCCTTGCCAGGCCACCCCATTTTGCCCTCTGCCAGTCCAGCCCATGTATTGTTACCATTGTTTTAATCTTAAAAAGATGTGGGATGAACAGCATAACGCTTGGCCCCTCTGCATGGTAATGAATCACATCATACCTCCCAAATAATGCCCTCATTGTTGCCAGGAACGAATATACGAATGCATCCAGGCTTTTCCTGCAAACGGTTGGGACTGTTACCACCTTTATTCCCTCATAATATTGCCTGCCCGATTTCATCAGCTTACCGTTCTTTGCCCTCCCCTCTTTCCGGTTATAGGCCACCACTTCATGTCCGCTTTTAACAAGACGCTTTGACAATTCTTCAACCACAATCTCGATTCCCCCTTCCCGGGAGGGAATCCTTTTATGACCGATCATCGCTATTTTCATTCTACGTATTGCCATCCAATGAACAGCGTTCCCCTTTCCCATTAAATCCTCTTATCCACTGCCCATTCAATTGGAGTAGAATGTATCCCGGTTTCATCCTTGCGTCTGTTTATATATTGACTGTATATTTCAATCATCTTATTTCCATAGTCTTCTATGGAAACCATATGTGTTCTTTTTGCAATGCATTTCTCTGACATCATCTGAATCTTCCTGTCATCCTTATACAATGCATCTATTTCTTTTGTAAAATTATCTTCGTTTATATCCTCTATAAGGATTCCTGTTTCATTGTCCTCAATTAATTCAGGAATTCCTCCCAGCTTACTTGCAATTACCGGTGTTCCCAGGGATTCGGATTCAAGCACGGAGAGGGGACAATTTTCATAGCAGATCGAAGGATAAACCGAAAATTTTGCTTTTTTAATTAATGTATCTAATTCGTTCCCTGTTTTAAAACCAACAAATTCTACATTTGGGATACCTGTACACATATGCTCAAGAGGTCCTGTCCCCGCGATCTTAACCTTAATATGGGGCAATTTTCTGCAGCAGTTAAGGAACATCCCAACCCCTTTTTCCTCTGACAACCGGCCGAAATAGAGGATATAATCCTCCTTCTTATCCGTCCCCTCCCGGTTTCCCAATTCTATAAAATTATGTAGCACTGCTGTTTTCCCTGAAAAATGCTTTGCCTGCCGCAATTTCTCTTCCATGAAATAGCTTGGACATATGAATAAATCAACCAGCCCATAGGTTTTCCGCTTTACGTATAACAACGCTTCTATGGAACCAATTACGCTTTTTACCCTTGATGCGTGAATGCAATGATATCTGGCACAATTCCATTTACTTCCCTTCAAGCATCGGTCGCACGGCTTTTTCGTAAAAAGGTTAAACATTATATGGTTGGGACAGATCATTTGGGAATCATGTACCGTTTGGATCATTGGGATATTATGCCAGTGTATCTCCTCTATGACAGAGGGAGTTAATTGGAAATTTATATTGTTTAAATGGACAATATCCGGCTCAAATTTCCGGATAACCTTTCTAACCCTTTTCCTGGCCTGGAAGGAATATATAATACGAATTGGATAAAGAATGCGTTTTATCCCTGCCCTGTGAAAATCCAGGTGGGAGGTATATTCATTGGCACTGTTTGAAACCATATTTTTTTCATCATACATTCCAAAATATTCAACCTGGTGCCCCAGCCTTTCCAGGTAGCTTCCTATTTTCAAAAAATATGTTTCAGCTCCCCCTCTTGCGTATAGGAATTTATTTACCATCAGTATTTTCATAACGCTTCCTTTCGCAGTCGGGTTACCGTTACTTCCATAAAAACTGACCCAACCCTTTTATACGTCTTCATTGATATAGGTTCTTTATATATATTGTCATATATATTTTTTATATATCCTAGCTATATTTTGCTTTTGACCTTGTACGTTTGCTCACATATCTCTGGTTTTTATAATAGTCAAAATTCTTAAGAATATTTCCATAGGTAGAGGCTTCCATTTTATTTAATATGATTCCCATAATGTTACCCCCTGAACTGGTCAGGATGTCTTTCGATTCCCTGATGCTGGTTTTATCCGTTTTTGCATATGCGGATACCAGGATGATACCGTCCACCTTATTGGCCAATACATTAGCATCAATTGATGTGGTCACGGAGGGCATATCTATAACAATATAATCATAGCCTTCATTCAATTTTTCTATTAACTCTTCCATCCTGGCCGAGCATAACAGACTTACGGGATTTGACGCCCCTCTTCCGCTCGAAATATAGGACAGGTTATCATGGTTTGTATCATAAATAATTTCGTCATAGGAGCATTTATTTGATAAAAATTCCGACAAGCCGGTTTCAGCTCCCAGGTTTAACCTCTTATACTTTGCCATTTTACGCAGATCCCCATCAATCAAAATAGTCTTCCAGCCTGTATTTGCCATGGAAATAGCTAAACTGATCGAAATAGTCGTTGTTCCAACTCCCGGTTCACAACCACTAAACATTATCATCTTATAGCCACCTTTTTGCTTTTTTAGATGAATCCCTACGATAATCCGGTCAATCGCATCGTTGACATACTGGTTCGTATTGCGGTAAATATCAATCCGTTTTTTCATGCTATTATTATGCCCATGCCTTTACCACAGAAATCGCCATGAAAATGCTGGCATGGACCCGGTCCTCCCTTCGTCTATCACTTTTATTTCTTTCAGCCTTTATCTCCTTCTATTTTCAATTGAAACAATGGAACAATGCCAATAATATCGATCTCACCTTCTAAACCCGCATCATATAGATTATAAATTTTATGGGTAAATATTTCGTGTAGCGCAATCCAAAAGCACATCAGTATAACTCCCCCACACAAAGCTAAAATCCTAATCTTCAGCTGCTCCAGGCTTCTATTATAGGATAATTCTGCCTTTGTGGCCTGATCCAACAGGCGGACTGAATCACTCGAAGTAATATTATTAATTTCTCCTATAAAGGTATCTGCCACCAAATTCGCCATCCTTATGGCAATAGCCTTATCCGTCGATGTAGCGCAGATTCCTAACACCGTGCCTGTGGAAGAGTACTTAATTGAAATCATTTTCTTTACTTTATCCGCAGTGATACCAGGAATTCCCGATTCCTCCGCCGCTTTCCGGCAAATCTTCGTACTTGTCAAAAGATCTGAATACAAGGTAAGTGCCGAATAATCATTAAAAACAACACTATAGACCGTTGTTTCTGCCGTATACTCGTCCTGCTTCAAATTGTTAAGGGTTATCAGATACGCCGCACCAAAGCATACGCCCCCAACAATAATAATCAACCACCATTTCTTCAAAATCGCTTTCAGGCATCTTCTCAGATCAATATTGATTTCTTTATTCATACCTTCCCCCCAACATAACACACCGTTTCAAATTGGTAATTATTGGATATTATATACTATTTATGCCATGTTTGTCCAGCATTTTTATTCCTGTTTAAAGGTCGAATAACGCAATTTATCCTGTATTTATGGCCTAATACCGGTTATGCTGTTGACTAAAGCCCTGCAGAGTTTCCTCAAAGAATATAATTTAATCCACGAATATTTCATCCGATATACTTATATCCCCTGTAATGTAATTGGGGCCAAAGTATATCTTTCCATCGGAAATCCCGACAAAATCCATCAAAGCATTATTCTTGAGAGTTATATGGTTACCCATAACATTAATATTTTTTTTCTTGTCCGTGCCTCTGAATAAAGATGCTGAAACTGCGGAGGGCAGGGCTGTATACTTAATTGAGTTATTATTTATTGTGATATTTTTTGATCCTCCCATAAAAACACCTGCAAATTCCGAGTAGATGTTTACTGTATTCCCTGTAAATGTAATATCCTTTAAGCCATATTCATCATAACCGAGGCTAATCCCGATTACCCTCGGCTTTGATACTGTGCCGGCGATAGCATTGATGCTGTTGTTTGTAATATTTACATTTCTAATCGTAGTCTTTGTCCCGGAGAACATTGCAATGATCTCGTCGTGACAGTTGGAGGTGCAGGTATTATTCGTAAAGACCAGACCGCCTGCACCGTTGTCATGCAGATCACGGAATTCTGCACATACACCTGCATTCGCATCTGCCAGGTTGGTCAAAACTGAATTTTTTATTACTACATTATGCCACCCGGTGAAAAGGTCCAGATTATTGTACTCTATATCATGGGTGGCTCCGCCGGACAATACGGTTGCGGGAATCGTAAAGCTGCACCTATCAATCGTAATGTCGGATGCATGCTGTATTCCGACCTGGGTTTTATATCCAACCAGTATGGTTTCTCTTGCTTCTATATTTAATTCTTCAATTCTGATATCATCTGCCATAATATGGAGGAAAAATTCGTGATAATCCTCCCTGGCTCTATAATCATTATCCGTAAATAAAGTAGCTCCCCTTCCTAATACAGTAACTCCAGCTCTCTCCATTATGATGTAGTCCCTTATCTTATATACTGCACCTTTTTCAAAAACCACAGCATCGGCTCCGCTGTTAAGCGCCCGAATCACCGCCTGGGTATCATCATTGATGCCATCACCGTATGCACCAAATTCTTTTACATAAGCAATCCTTTGGAAGGTACCGGGTGATGTATACGATGCTTCTGGTCCGGGAGCTTGTGTAGCCGTTGGTTCAGAGGTTGGGGTTCCATCACTTTGGCTCTCTTTAGAGGTCAATTGTTCAAGTATAACATCTAAGTTAGCGAACAGTATAATGATACAGATAAATAGTACACTACCAAGAATGATTCTCCTGACGTTTTTAAGACTATACATATTCCTGTTCCTCCTTAAAAGGTTATACCGGTTTCTGTCTGCTATGCTTCCTCACTGCAGGCTCCTGGCCTTGCGGCCTTACTCTGTGATTCATCCGCAATTCTGTTTTAATCACTTATATTTAATCTATGCCGGTCTTATCGTGGAATACTACATCTAATTTATGAACATTTCTTTTCTTAGCTATGCTTCTTTATTTGATAAGACATCTGCAATCCTTCCCTGCATAAAAAAGAAGTGATGCCACTTTTGTATTAGCATCACTTCATAGTACAGTATATTTTGTTTTTAATTACAATTCAAATTGGTGCAAGCCCGTAGATAATAATTTACTATTTATTACATCTTGGACACTTGCCAGACTAGTTTGTTAACTTAAGCTCTTTTATACCAACGGCCATCATAAAAATATTTCACCTGTGTGCCTTTCGATGTTGAGCCTTTAAACATGATAAAGTCTTTTTCTAGATTTACTTCTTTCATCTTGGTCTCACATCCCCCCATGTCAAGTTCCCATTTTATCCATAATAAATTATCATAATCAGTCCTATGCGTTTTCTTTACAATGTCCCATATATTATACTCGTCTAGCCCAATAAAAGAAAGTAATTCCTTTAGATCAGCCCGTCCTTGCCCCAGCATCTTGACTCAATAAACAGTGCGATTTGATAACTATCAGCGCCATCTATAAAGGGAATCTTACCTGGATCTTTTGTATACACTTTTGCCGTTGTTTTGCTTGGCGTATAGTCAACATCTGCCACTTTCTCATCTCTCCAGTATACACTAAATATTTCCCGTATTGAACTGAATGACATTACGGAGCTATTCGTATTCATCCAATAATGCACCGCCTTTCTAAAATAAGGACACCACCTGCTACAGTAATGCCCTTATGCTAAAGTTTAAATTCTATTATTGTTATTAAACCACGGCAAATGCCCTGAAACCCAGCATTTTCGCGCTTTTTCCTAAAGCTCGTAAGGGGTGACCTGATAGACGTAATAATTGAGCCAATTCGTATACATGGCGTTTGCATGCGCCCTCCACACCAGGTTCGGCCTATATTCCGGCTGGTTGTCAGGATAATAGTTCTTTGGAAGCTCAATCTTAATTCCTTTTTCAATGTCCCTCTTGTATTCCTTATCCAGGGATACCCGGTCATATTCGGGATGCCCCGTTACGAATATCTGCTTTCCATCCTGCGCCATCACAATGAATACGCCAGCCTCATCCGATTCAGCCAGTATGGTCAGATCCTTGCATTTTTTAATCTCTTCCCTGGAGACGGTGGTATATCTGGAATGGGGTGCATAGAATACGTCATCGAAGCCCCTGACAAAGGGTACCCTTTTTTCCAATACCTTGTGTTCAAAGATACCAAACATCTTATTGTCAAGAGCCGCCTTCTTGATTCCGTAATGATAATATAAACCGGCTTGTGCCCCCCAGCAGATGTGCAGTGTTGAGGTTACATTTGTTTTAGACCATTCCATAATCCTGGCAAGCTCATCCCAATATGTAACCTCCTCGAATTCCATCTGCTCTACCGGGGCACCCGTGATGATCAGACCGTCATATCTGCGGTTTTTTACCTCTTCAAAGGTTTGGTAGAACTGATCCAAATGGCTGGTCGGTGTATGTGTTCCAACATAGGTTCCTGTCGTTAAAAATGTAACATCCACCTGAAGGGGCGTATTCGATAAGCTGCGCAGCAGCTGGACCTCAGTATCCTCTTTGACCGGCATCAGGTTTAGGATTGCTATCCTCAGCGGACGAATGTCCTGGTGGATCGCCCTGGTCTCATCCATTACGAATATGTTCTCATCCTCAAGAACTTTTTTTGCGGGTAAATCACTTTGAATTTTAATCGGCATTCTTCATCACCATTTTCTCTATTATTTCTATTTATTTTATTGGGGTGTTGTTCTAAGACCTGCTTATTCCGACACCCCAAGTATTCCACATTTTTAATTATTGACTATGATAGCACGCTTTCCCAGATAAATCAATAAAGAATCAATTTTCGCAAAAACAAAATTACAGAAAACTACCTTTTCAGTAATCTGCCGTTCAATCAATCCCCGCAAAAAGGCTTACTACCCCTGTCACGGTTCATCATTCCTTATCATCTCCAGGACTTCCTCTTCTGTAAGTACCGTGGTTCCAAGCTCCTGGGCCTTAGTCAGCTTGCTGCCTGCGTTCTCGCCTGCTACCACATAGCTCGTTTTCTTCGATACACTGCCGGATACCTTTCCACCATACCGCTTAATCAGCTCCTCCATCTCGCCTCTTCCCATCGTAGGCAATGTTCCTGTAATTACAAAGGTCTTCCCGGAGAAGCGTTCATCGCCTCCGGAAGCACTTTCCTTACTTTCGAAATTCATGCCTGCCTGCTCCAGACGGGACAGGATCGACTGGTTTTCCTCCAGGGAAAAGAAATCCACAATGGCCTTGGCACTGATATCTCCCACATCATTAATTGCAATCAATTCTTCATAGGAAGCTTTCGCCAGGTCATGGAGGGATTTAAAATTCTTTTTCAACTCAGCACCGGCCTGTCTTCCGATATTCTTTATTCCAAATCCGGTAATCAGCCGGTCGATGTCATTCTCCTTACTATCCTCAATCGCCTTCAGCAGCTTATCGGTGTTCTTCTCTTTTCCGATCAGACCCTTCTCAATCAATTCATCCCTGTAGTTTTTCAGGTAATAGATATCCGCAATATCCTTTAAATATCCCTCTTTTATCAACACTTCCACATAAGCATCCCCAAAGCCTTTGATATCCATCGCATTGCGGCCGACGAAATTCATGATATGCTGGCTCAGCTGGGCCGGGCAGTTGATATTGGTACACTTGGTATCAGCCGTATTCTCATCCCTTGAGGTAGGTGCCCCACAGCTTGGACAGGTGGCAGGGAGGTTGAAAGGAACCGTACCTTCCGGACGTTTTGATTTAACGACGGATAATACCTCCGGGATAATTTCTCCTGCTTTGCGCACCACTATGGTATCCCCGATTCTCACATCCAGTTCATTGATACGGTCCTGGTTATGGAGCGTTGCCCTTTCTACATTCGTGCCGCATAACCGGATCGGCTCAAAGATTGCCGTTGGGGTAATCCGCCCTGTCCTTCCTACCGTCAGGCGGATTTCTTTTACTACTGTCTCTTTTTGCTCCGGGGGATATTTATAAGCAATGGCCCACCTCGGAACCTTCGAGGTTGCACCAAAATACTCCCTGTCCTCAAGGCTGTCCACCTTTACCACCGCACCGTCAATATCATAGTTTAAGCTTCCCCTTGCCTCCCCGATTTCAGTAATCGCATCCCATACCTCCTCGGCAGTCCGGCACTTACGGTATCCCTCAACAATCTTAATTCCCTGGCGCTTCATCCATTCAAGGCTTTCCGAGTGGGACCTGAAGCTAATTCCTCTTGCTTCCTGAACATTAAAGACAAACAGGGACAGCTTGCGCTCCTTTACGACTTCCGGGTCTAATTGCCGTAACGTTCCGGCAGAACAATTCCGGGGGTTAGCAAAGAGCTTCTTGCCTGCCGCTTCCAGCCGCTCATTTACCGCCTCAAAGTCTTCATTCTTCATATGGACCTCGCCGCGGACCTCCAGATAGGGGACAGGCTCCTTCAGCTTAGTGACCACGTCTTTAATCATCTTTACATTCTCTGTCACATCCTCGCCCTGGTTAATCCCATCCCCGCGGGTTATCCCCAGCGTTAAAGCTCCATCCGTATATCTCAGGGCTATGGAAAGCCCATCTATCTTTTTCTCTACAATGAATACCGTATCCGGGCGCTCTTTTTGGATTTTCTCAACAAAACTGATAACCTCTTCTTTTTCAAATGCATCCTGCAGGCTTAGCATCGGAACATTATGCCTTACCAATACGCCCGCTTCCCTTTTTGCCGTCCCACCGACTTTCCGGGTCGGTGAATCTGCACTGGCATACTCTGGATGCTCCTGTTCAAGCTTTCGTAACTGAAGGGACAGCTGGTCATATTCATAATCGGAAATCTCCGGGTCATCTTGATTATAATATCTGTCATTATGGTATTTCAGCTGCTCGCGTAATTTTTCAATTTCCTGCTTGATATCCATGGTCTCTCTATACCTTCCTCATTACCTGAATTTTGCTTTCTTGCTGCCTGGGCTTCTTTTCCCTTTATCTGAATATTTGCCCGGGGTTCTTCTATTTTCACTATTTGAAAATTTCTCATGGTCTGAAAACTTATCCGCTCCGCTTTTTTTCCCGGTAGGCCTAGAATTTCTTCTATCATTGTGCTCTTTTGGCAGCGCGCTATGCATCACCTTGGGCGGATTACTCCTATCCCTTTTACCTAATGAGCTTACACTTATCTTTTCGGCTCCACTTTTCCCTTGTTCTCTTCTGTCCTGTTCCTTCTTACCTGGCTCTCCCCTGTCCTGTTCCTTCTTACCTGGCTCTCTCCTGCCCTGTTCCTTCTTACCTGGCTCTCTCCTGCCCTGTTCCTTCTTACCTGGCTCTCTCCTGCCCTGTTCCTTCTTACCTGGCTCTCTTCTGCCCTGTTCTCTTTTTGCCTCGGTTCCCTTCTCTGCCTTTTTTTCCTTCTGCTGCTCAAATGCCTGATTCAGCTCTTCAATCTCTTTTTCTGTTACATTGCGGTAATCCCCTACCTTAAGCCTTCCCAGCTGGATATTCATAATACGGATTCTGGTCAAGCCCACTACCCGGTATCCTAAATATTCACACATACGCCTGATCTGCCTGTTTAATCCCTGGGTAAGGATAATATTAAAGGTATACTTGTCCAATTGTGTCACCTTACACGGGTTCGTAACCGTATCAAGGATTGGTACCCCAGCAGACATCTCCTGAATAAAATCCGCTGTAATTTCCTTATTTACGTGAACAATGTATTCCTTCTCATGCTGGTGCTCCGCACGTAAAATTTTATTTACAATATCTCCGTCATTTGTCAGTAAAATCAGGCCCTCCGAATCCTTATCCAACCTCCCGACCGGATAGATACGCATGCCATAGTTGATAAAATCGATGATGTTGTCCGGCTCTCTTTGATCCGTAGTACATACAATCCCCTCCGGCTTATTAAATGCAATCAGGACCAGCTTCTCTTCCTTCCTGACCGGCTGATCCAAAAAGGTAACCACACTGTCCTTTGTTACCTTGGAGCCCATCTGTGCAATCTCGCCGTCTATCTTAACCTTGCCCTCCGTAATATAGCGATCCGCTTCCCGCCTGGAGCAAATTCCCGCATCACTTAGGAATTTATTTATTCTGATTTCATCCTTTTCATCCCCTTGGGACGTCAATTTTTTTGTTCGTTTCGCCATATGCTACCTATACCTTTCCTATATAAAAATGGCTTAAGTTCCAGTCTCTGCCACCACATAATTATACTTGATTTATAACTTTAAGTCCACTGTTTTCCCTCCTCTGCTTAACGATAACCCCCTGTTATTATTCAGGGAAAATACTGTAGGACAAACCAACCTGAAGATGCCGGATATTAGGCTGCTATCAGAAATCAAAGTCATTAAACAGCAGCCCAATATCCGGCATCTTTAAACCGTCCCATATTTTTCTATACCAGCCTCTATAAATAGCCCTTCATAACCTCAATATTTTCTTCTTCCTTTTTAACAAACTCCTGTGCAAGCTCCTTGCTGGTGCCGTCCGCATTCGGTTTTGCATGAATCAGCTTTGTCATCTGTGTTACACCCATGGTACTTCCCTGTATCACCATCTGGGCGATTCGGCTGTCCGAGGGCTTCATCAAAATATTCATTTTAACATTCCCCTTCATCATGGCCCGTACATACAGGGATTGCTTCTTTACCTTCGCCCCATTCTTCAAAAGCTGCTCCTTTGATTTATCCGCCAGCTCCTGATAATCCTTTAATTGCTTATGGAGCTCATTATTCAGCGTTTTATTTTCCGTCTTATCCAATACGGCTTTAATTGCAGTAATGCCAATAGACGCATTCTGATAGGTTTTTTCCAATAAGTCCAAATCCACATTTCCAATCATAAAAATACTCCTTATACTTTTTTCTTAGTATAAGGAGTTCCTTTTAATTTATTCAGTTCATACTGCCTGGTGCAGCTGAGCCGCCTGTTATTTAAGAAGCCGTTTTTGTTGCTTCAGGCTTGGCTGTAGGTGTCTTTGTCTTTGAGGAATCGGTCTTTGAAGAATCTGATTTCGAAGCTTCAGCTTTACCGGCTGCTTCCTTTATCTTCTTGACAAAGTTCTGCAGGTCTTCATCCTTCTTCATGGCCTCTTCGCTCTTTTCATTTGTCATATCAAATAATGCAAGGACATCCTTATCCTGCATTCTCTCATCATAATAGGCCTTTGTGGTCGCATCCATATCTCCAGAAAAGATCTTTAAATTTCCGTCGGCATCCGTAACCACATAGAACCTTGAAAGTCCCGGAATCGTGGTGCGGATATTGGTAAATTTAATCTCATGATAAACATATACGACATAGCTTCCTTTTTCAAAGCTATCCTTAACATATGCCTTCACCTTTTCATATTTCTCAATGTACTTTGTCTTTTCCTGAAGCTCTTCCTGGGTTTCCACCTTGGACGGATCACTTAAAAGCTTTTTGATACCGGCAACATCACAGTTGCCCTTTGCCGTGTAATATTCCTTAAACATCTTCAGAATCTTAGGATATCCGTCCTCCTTAACAGCATAGACAGGAAGCGGAGTTGGCGTAGGCGCCAGGGTAGGCTCCGGGGAGACCGACGGTTCGGCTGACAATGAAGCGGCATCGCTTCCTCCCTTTTCTACAGTTGTATCCATTGCCATTACGGCAGTCTTTGCTAATTTGCTATTCGTATTTTCCTCGGCATTCGTCTTACTCTGGCTTAGGGAAAGTGTCAGGATTCCAATCCCCATAGTGCTCATTGTCGTTATTAATATAGCTTTTTTATATTTAAGCTTCATTGAATCTCCTCAAATTTCTTAAAAGGTTTTTATAAAAACTTCCCGGGAGGTTTTTATAAAACTTCTTTATGCTTGAACTAATTATTATAATCCAGCCTAATGCCAAACTATAACAATAATTAATCAGTTTCTTCTATTCTATCAAAATTTTAACAGAAATGCAACTATTTATTTTTAATTAATTTGTAATATCATTTAATATTTTTGTAATATTTTATCCTGAATTTTCTATAAAAATACATTTATCTTCCTGATTTAAATTAAATTTTTTAATACGATTATAATTATACAAATCCTTCTGTAAAATGTATAATAGATATTAATATTTGACCATTAATCTCTTTAGAAAGGAACTTGAGCCGTATGAAGAATTCATTTGAGCAGCATATGAAGCACCTGGACCGGCAGGAAAACAAACTGCTAAATAAACCGGAAAGCAGTCTGATGAAGACAACGATAACACCAATGAAAGAAAAAATAGAAGGCCTGATCCCAAAGCAGCTCAAATCCACCTTAAATGCTGCCTTTTATAAGGGCTTCCAGTTAATCTTTGAAAAAGGCAATGCCTATATCGAAAAAACCTATGACAAGGAAAAGCTGTCCCTGGATTTTGATGTCAACAATTACGCCCTGGACAAAAAGCTGAACCAACGCCATATGCGGCGCCTGGACAAAGCCTCCACCCAATCAAGGCTGGTCAATACCTCTTTTTCCGTGGCTGAGGGCGGCATACTCGGCTTTTTGGGAGTGGGAATCCCGGACATCCCCCTATTTCTTGCAGTGATCATAAGAACCTTGAATGAGATCGCCCTAAGCTATGGCTTCAATTATGAGACGGAGGAGGAAAAAACCTATACCCTCCTGTTAATCTGCGGTGCCATATCCAAAGGGGAAAAACAGAAGGAATACAACCGGAAGGTAGAAGAGCTTGGCAACCAGATTGACCTTGACATCGTGGACGATATTAATTTTGATGAACAGATGCGCATCACCTCCGACCTATTTTCCGAAACCCTCCTTACTGCTAAATTCATACAGGGAATCCCCGTTGTTGGAGCTATCGGCGGAGTTGTCAATTATAATATCATAAATAAGATCAGCAGCTATGCCCGTATAAAATATAAAAAGAGGTACCTGGGTAAAAAACTATCATCCTGAGGGTTATCATTCTGGGTTATCGTCCTGATTTAATAAATTTTATGATTTCTTACTTTACTTTAGAAACTATATATTATATAATAACATAGTCCGAAAAAACTGGCAGGAACAGTTTTTCGTACGAAGTATGCCAAAAGCATACTTTTTGCACCTGTAGCTCAGTGGATAGAGCGTTCGCCTCCGGAGCGAAAGGCCGCTGGTTCGAATCCAGTTAGGTGCAGTTTTTTTAGGTTCTACACTAATGTTGGAGTATGTAAAACATACGTCCAACATTTTTTATTGAATACGCTTTATATTAGCCGCCATATTAGCCGCCATTCAAAATTAGCAGCTGTCCCAAAATTAGCAGCTGTCCCAAAATAGAAAGACAGATCCGGTACCTACTAAGTACCGGACCTGTCTTTCTGTCTATTGGTAAATCAATTATTCAAACTTATTCATTGCCATAGAGGTTGGAAAGCTTTACCAAGTGCTCATATTTAGCCTTAGCATTCTTCTCTGCATTAGCAAATAACGCTTCTGCCCTCTCAGGGTTCTGACGGATTAAGGAGCTGTAACGAACCTCATTCTTTAAGAATTCCTGATAGCTTGCTGTAGGCTCCTTGCTGTCTAACTGGAATGGATTCTTTCCTTCTGCTCCAAGACGAGGATCGAAGCGGAAGTTATTCCAGTAACCGGATAATACGGCGTTCTTCTCTTCCGTCTGGGAAACGCCCATACCGCCCTTGATACCATGGTTGATACATGGAGCGTAAGCAATAACGATGGAAGGTCCGTTGTAGCTTTCAGCCTCGATCAGCGCTTTGATGGTCTGGTTGTAATCAGCGCCCATAGCGATCTGGGCAACATACACATAACCATAGCTCATAGCGATAGCTGCTAAATCCTTCTTCTTAACTTCCTTACCAGCTGCCGCAAACTGTGCGATTGCACCGGTAGGTGTAGCCTTGGAGGACTGACCGCCTGTGTTGGAGTAGATCTCAGTATCGAATACTAAGATATTAACATCCTGGCCGGAAGCGATTACATGGTCTAAGCCGCCGAAACCTATATCGTATGCCCAGCCGTCACCGCCGAAGATCCACTGGGATTTCTTAGATAAGAAGTCCTTATCCTTTAAGATCTCTTTTCCTTCAGTGCAGCCGCAAGCCTCTAAAGCTCTAACAAGTGCAGTAGTTGCACCGGCATTTTCACGGCCGTTTACATAGGTGTCAAGGTATCTCTGGGCTGCTGCCTTCACTTCTTCATTCGAAGTGCCTGCTGCTAAAGCTTCAATTTTAGCCTTTGCCCTATCCCTTAAAGCCTCCTGTGCCAGTGACATACCATAACCGAACTCTGCATTGTCCTCGAATAAGGAGTTCGCCCAAGCAGGACCCTGTCCCTTCTTGTTTACAGTGTAAGGTGTGGATGGCATGGAACCGCCCCAGATAGAGGAACAGCCTGTCGCATTTGCGATGTACATTCTGTCACCAAATAACTGTGTTACTAATTTAGCGTAAGGTGTCTCGCCACAACCAGCACATGCGCCGGAGAATTCGAGCAATGGCTGATTGAACTGGCTGCCCTTAACTGTGATATCCTTGAATTTCTCAGCAACCTCTGGCTTCTCTTCCAGATTAAGGCCGAATTCGAATACCTCCTGCTCAGCTAACTGTGTCTCAAGTGGCTTCATTATAAGTGCTTTGTTACCCTTCTTACCAGGGCATACATTAGCACAGGAGCCACAGCCCATACAGTCAAGTGCAGATACGGTCATAGCAAATTCCATACCGGCAAGACCTGTCATAGGTAATTTCTTCATGCCTTCCGGAGCCTTAGCTGATTCTTCTGCTGTCATTGCAACAGGACGGATTACAGCATGAGGACATACATAGGAACAGAAATTACACTGGATACAGTTCTCCGGATTCCATTCCGGAACGTCTACTGCGATACCGCGCTTCTCGTATGCTGCTGAACCCTGGGGAAGGGTACCGTTAGCCTGCTCTACAAATGCAGATACAGGAAGCTCATTACCCTGCTGTGCGTTCACAGGTGTTAAGATGTTATTAACAAAGTCAACAACTTCCTTTCTGCCCTCTGTAGCCTTGCCAAGGAAGTCCTCATCCTGTGCATCCTTCCAGCTCTCAGGAACAGCAATTTCCTTAAGGCCTGTGAGACCACGGTCGATTGCGTCATGGTTCATTTTAACAACTGCCTCACCCTTCTTGCCATAAGAAGCTGTAGCAGCGTCCTTCATGTATTTAACAGCTTCCTCTACAGGAATAATGTTAGCTAATTTGAAGAATGCAGCCTGAAGAACTGTGTTAATACGTCCGCCTAAGCCGATTTCCTTACCAATGCTGATACCATCAATTGTGTAGAATTTGATGTTGTTTTCAGCCATGTACCTCTTAACCTGTCCAGGTAAATGCTGCTCGATCTCTTCCATGTTCCAACCGCAGTTCAGCAGGAAGGTACCGCCCTTCTTAATTTCCTGAACCATGTTGTACTTTCTTACATAGGAAGGATTGTGGCAAGCTACGAAGTCAGCCTCTGTGATTAAGTAAGTAGACTTGATAGGCTTCTTACCGAATCTTAAGTGGGACATTGTAACACCGCCGGATTTCTTGGAGTCATAATCAAAATAAGCCTGGGCATACATATTCGTATGGTCACCAATGATCTTAATGGAGTTTTTGTTGGCACCTACGGTACCATCTGCGCCAAGACCCCAGAATTTACAGCTGATTGTACCTTCCGGTGTGGTTGAAGGAGCAGCTTCCACTTCAAGGGATAAGTTTGTAACGTCATCCTTGATACCGATGGTGAAGGTCTTCTTTTCTGTGTTCTTATATACTGCAATAATCTGTGCAGGGGTAGTATTCTTGGAGCCTAAACCATAACGGCCGTTAAATACCGGAATGTTAGCATACTGGGAATCCTTCAGTGCTGCAACAACATCTAAGTATAAAGGCTCACCAAGTGCTCCCGGCTCCTTTGTTCTGTCTAATACAGTGATTTTCTTAACTGTTGCAGGAATTGCATCAATTAAATGCTTTGCACTGAAAGGACGGTATAAACGAACCTTTACAAGACCAACCTTAGCGCCGTTTGCATTCATGAAATCAATAGTTTCTTCGATTGTATCATTTACAGAACCCATAGCTACGATAATCTGCTCAGCGTCATCTGCGCCGTAGTAGTTGAATAACTGGTAGTTCGTACCAATCTTTGCATTAACCTTTGCCATGTATTCTTCTACGATAGCCGGAACTGCATCGTAGTATGTATTACAAGCTTCCCTTGCCTGGAAGAATACGTCAGGGTTCTGTGCAGAACCTCTGAGTACCGGATGCTCAGGATTTAATGCGTTGCGGCGGAATGCGTCAACTGCATCCATATCAACCATTTCCTTAAGATCCTCGTAATCCCATGTTTCTATCTTCTGGATTTCATGGGAGGTCCTAAAACCATCGAAGAAATGCAGGAAAGGAACCCTGCCCTTAATTGCTGCCAGATGGGCTACTGCACCTAAGTCCATAACCTCCTGGGGATTACTGCTTGCCAGGAAAGCAAAACCAGTTTGACGACATGCATAAATATCAGAGTGATCACCAAAGATGGATAATGCATGGCTTGCCAATGCACGGGCAGATACGTTGATAACGCCCGGAAGCAACTCGCCTGCGATCTTATACATATTTGGAATCATGAGTAATAAACCTTGTGATGCTGTAAAAGTAGTTGTCAAAGCACCTGCTGCCAAAGAGCCGTGAACCGTACCTGCTGCTCCTGCTTCAGACTGCATCTCAACTACCTTAACTTCCTGTCCGAAAATATTCTTTCTGCCTTCAGCTGACCACTTGTCAGTTACTTCAGCCATAACGGAGCTGGGAGTGATAGGATAGATAGCTGCAACATCGGTAAATGCATATGAAACATGTGCCGCTGCATTATTACCATCCATTGTTTTCATTTTCCTTGCCATTTGAAATGTCCTCCTTAAAATTTTAACCTGGTTTCTGTGATAAAGTATCACACGGACAAAGTGAATACAATAGGGTTCATGTTAAAAAATTATCATACCGAGTACTGCTTTGCGTAAAGCAGTACTCGCTGTATTCACCTTGTACGTGGGGTACTTTATTCACCTAAACAACAAAATTTCTCACATTGCAAACACAAGGCAAAACAAAAAAGCCTCTCCACACGTTATATACAAAATTTCCTGCTATGTAAGAAACTGGTTGTTATAATAAACCAAATTGATGAGAATCGATATATGTTTTTATTCGTCAATTCATTATTATAACACATGGTAAAAATTTTGGGAACAAAAAAATGCCTAATCTTATAAAAAACTTTAAAAAAATTGTTAGTTAAACTGCCTAAAAGTATTTTTTCAACCCATTATACAAATATCCGTCTCAAAAAATACATTTTATTACATGAAAAGTAATATGTATACCTTATGCAAAGGAAATTGCATCCTTTTCTCTTGAATAATAATATACCTGATCCGATAACACTTCTTCTTTCGCCACCTGATTCTGATTCACGTCAATAACCATATCACGTAATCGTTCCTTACTAACCGAACAATCATCGGGAACAAGGATTATCTCATGAATACTGCTGGGAAGAATGAACAGATCTGATTTTAGATGATTTGAGAAATTCTTAAGTATATCGCCATACAACAAACAGGTAGCGCCATTGATCCCCTGAGAATTTGTCAGTATATACATCTTTTTTGACCCTTCCTTATTCCTGACCAATTCATCAAGAATTTCATCCATAGAAGCTTCCCGGGGCGCTTCCAAAGAAGTTTTCCGGAAAACCTCTTTTTCTCCATCCTGTCCATCACTGTCATCCATCATTCTTCGGAGGACCTCATCCATGCTCCGGATCATCGGCGGGAATTGATTCCTTGTATTCTCAGCCGCCAGCTCCTTCAGCTCCTCCAGTGACACCTTCCAATGGGAAATATGCTCATTTGTTATTCTTATGGTACCGATACCATCCTGCCCATAATGAACCAGGCAATGGAAGGTTATTGCAAAATCAAGAAATTGAAGATACGGGACTTTCTCAAGAAGCTTTTGGTTCTTCTCATAATTAATTAACCGGTAAACAATATTTTTCTTGACTGCCTCAAAGGTGTAATCAAAATCCCCGCCGGTCACAGGCGGCGGACAATCCCGGTATACGCAGCACAACCGGTCCGCAATTTCTTCCATACTGATGCCATCAAGATAGGCTTCATAATAGGGCTGCAGATAAATGTTCGGGGCAAAGCTCCTGCCTTCCATAAGTAATATCAGGCTATCCAGCTCCAAGGAATTATTCTTGATCACTTTATAAACCTGGACCGTATAGTCTTCCCCCATCTTTGCCTTCACCATTTCCACAATAGTAGCCACAAACGACTGATAGCTGCAGTCAGTTTCATTTAGTACCTCCAGCATAAAAATACTTCCTCCTTATAAAATTGTGTTTTACGATAATTGTATACTCGATCCTTATCATTATGGGCAGTAAGATATCTGTAAAACTTGAGTAATGGATTTATAATTGTGCGATAGACTAGAATCCTACATTGATGCTCAGATATAAAAGAATAAGTTCGATAGAAAAATATTAACAAAAAAGCCCTTAAATAGCAAGCTTTTACAATACATATTTTTACATAAATATTTTTCATTTTTTTGTACATTATGACAGATTTTGTTATTTATTACATTTTTATGCCTGATTTTAACCGGGTGTTTCTACTGATTGCCGGCTTTTACGCTCAACGCTATCAATACCTGGGATGGTGCATAAAACGTCCACATTAAGATGGACGACATTCCGTAAATTGTTGAATCTATGCCTGGGGGCATGCTGATAAACCCTGAGAGGTTAAATAAGCCCACATTAACATCGCACAGCAGGAACATTACCAGCCCTGCCGCGAACATTACCAGGCTCCTGCGGCCGGGAAACAATACTGCGGCTCTTACTGCCCCAAAGGTATTCATGACAATATTAATAAAATAAAAAATACTTGCTACCAGCAAAGGTTCCAGCTCAATGCCGGAATAAGCCAAAATGCCACAGACTGTGCCGGCTGCCGCCGTCTGCAAAAGCAGCCTGGGCAGGAAGCCCCTAAAAAGGTTGCCTAGACAACTTCTTCTTTTATCCTCCTGCCGGAGGAAATGCTTCTCCATGCTGATGCGCATGCCGTATGCCTGCTGAACTACAAGGAAGGTTAGCACCCCATAGAAATAATAGTCCAATATTAATATCAGCAGGTCGGATACTACCGTGAAGAATAGTGCTGTTTTCATCAAAAAAAGAATGCCTTTGCCAGCGCTCCTTTTTGCAGGGAGCGCATAGCAAAAGCATAATATTATTATTGCAAATTTAATATAGCTGGATATAGCAGCATTGCCACCGGTAAGGTCCAGGACAAGAAATGCCGCGTACATCATGACCTGAAGGATTATAAATACCATTCTCCCTTTGCCTGGTTGCAATTCCATGCCACAATCTCCCTGCTAATCAATCTGAATATCTGTGTTTTTCAAAAAATCAGCTGCCATTTCTTTTGGGACAGGCTTACTATATAAGAAGCCCTGTGCCTTATCACAGTTGGATTCCTTTAAGAACAGCTCCTGGTCAAAATTTTCCACGCCCTCCGCGATGACAAATAGATCCAGGTTCCTCGCCAGGGTGATGATTGTCTGGATAATCTTCTGGTCGCTTTTATCCTCCATTACGGTATCCAAAAAGCTCTTATCAATCTTTAGGTTGCTCACCGGCAGCCTCTTAAGATAATTCATGGAGGAATAGCCGGTGCCAAAATCGTCCAGCGAGAAATTCACGCCGATTTTTTTCAGCTCCTGGATCGTCGCAATCGTATACTCAATGTCATCCAGGGCAATGGTCTCCGTAATCTCCAATTCCAGATTCTTCGGATTAATACCTGTCTCGTCAATTGCATCATAAACCTGCTTCACGAAATCCCGGTCCTTAAATTGCCTTGCAGAAAGATTGACCGCCATTGTAATGTCGGGATATTCCTCCGACCATAGCTTTAACTGCTGGCAGGCCGTCTTCAAAACCCACTGCCCGATTGGGACAATGAGCCCCGTCTCTTCCGCCAGGTAAATGAATTCGTCCGGATAGACAATTCCCCTCGTCGGATGGTTCCAGCGGATCAATGCTTCAAAACCCACCGTCTTCTTCGTTTCAAGGTTCATCTGCGCCTGATAATAAAGGACAAACTCATTGCGTTCCAAAGCCTTGCGCAGCTGGGATTGTATCTCAATTTTTTCCGTGAGCTTCTGGTTAAAGGAATAATCAAAATACGCATGGGTATTTTTTCCGTTTTCCTTTGCCACATACATTGCGGAGTCCGCGTTTTTAATCAATGTCTGGGAGGTCTTGCCGTCCTTCGGTGCCAGGGCGATACCTATGCTCACTGTTACAAAGTATTCCTTTGTTGAAAGTATAAAAGGGTAACTAAAGACATTCTTTATCTTTTTTATCTTATCCTCAAAAACTAAGGTATCCTGCAGGTTTTGGGTCAGAACGATAAATTCATCCCCGCCAATCCGGGCCAGATAATCATTTTCATCAAGTACCTGCTTTAAACGGTAGGTTACGTCAATCAACAGCTCATCACCATAGGAATGCCCAAGGGAATCGTTGATATTCTTAAAATTATCAATATCAATGTCCATTAATGCGATGGTTTCTTCACTGCGCAGGGTTAACATTATATTATCCAGCATTTCCGTAAATGCAGTTCGGTTGGGCAATTCTGTCAAATAGTCCGTATATGCCAGCTTTTTCATGCTTTCCCTGTTTTTACTCAGTTCCTCATATTTGCCGGTCAGTTCGTTCAGGGAGGACAGCGATGAATGGTAGCTTTCCTCCAAGGCCTTAACCCTTTCCTTCCATTGCATATTTTCCTGGAAGGCTTTTTTTTGCAGGGTTTTCGCCCTTTTGAACCGGATGGCGTATATAACGAATAATACTGTAACAATTACTAAGGCTGCAATCATGGCAATTCCGATTGATCGGTCAATCACAAAATATCCCATAAATCCTCCAATACGTTTCCCCCTTACGTATCTCTTTCGTTATTTTGATTTTAAATATTTATCAATTCCCGCAGCTGCAGCTTTTCCTGCCCCCATCGCAAGAATTACGGTTGCTGCCCCTGTTACCGCATCTCCACCGGCAAATACGCCTTCCCTTGAGGTTAAGCCAGTCTCTTCATCCGCAACAATACATTTATACTTGTTCGTTTCAAGCCCATTGGTCGTTGATGAAATCAATGGATTAGGGCTTGTACCAAGCGACATGATAACCGTATCCAGTTCCAAAACAAACTCTGAATCCGGCTTTTCTACAGGTCTTCTCCTGCCTGACTGATCCGGCTCCCCGAGCTCCATCTCTACGCAGCGCATACCGGATACCCATCCGTTCTCATTCACAAGAATTTCCTTGGGGTTGGTCAGCAGCTTAAAGATGATGCCTTCCTCTTTTGCATGGTGCACTTCTTCCACACGGGCCGGTAATTCCTCTTCACCACGGCGGTATACGATGTAAACCTCAGCTCCCAGCCTTAAGGCTGTTCTTGCCGCATCCATGGCAACATTGCCGCCGCCGACAACACCAACCTTCTTTCCGGCAATGATCGGCGTATCATAGTCCTTATCAAAGGCCTTCATCAGATTGCTGCGTGTCAGGTACTCATTGGCTGAAAATACGCCGTTGGCGTTTTCTCCCGGAATACCCATGAACTTGGGAAGCCCTGCTCCTGAGCCGATAAATACTGCATCAAAGCCTTCCTCATCCATCAGTTCATCGATTGTGGTGGATTTTCCGATTACGACATTTGTTTCAATTTTAACTCCAAGGGAGATAACATTCTCAATCTCTTTTTTTACTACAGTCTCTTTCGGAAGCCTGAATTCCGGAATACCGTATACCAGTACGCCGCCCGGTTCATGAAGTGCCTCAAAGATCGTCACATCATAGCCCATTTTTGCCAGATCCCCGGCACAGGTAAGTCCTGCAGGGCCAGCTCCGATTACGGCAACCTTCTTGCCGTTTCTTTCCTTCGGAGGCTCCGGCTTAATATTATGCTCCCTTGCCCAATCAGCTACAAAGCGCTCCAATTTACCGATAGAAACCGGATCGCCCTTGATTCCCCGGATACATCTTTCCTCACACTGGGTTTCCTGGGGGCATACCCTTCCGCAAACAGCCGGTAATGCTGAATATTTGCTGATCACCTGGAATGCTGCTTCTATATCATTGTCAGTGACTGCTTTAATAAAGCCCGGGATATCAATGGATACCGGACATCCCTGAACACATTTTGGATTCTTACACTGGATACAGCGGGTAGCCTCCTCCATCGCCTCCTCTAAATTATAACCATAACAAACTTCCTCAAAGTTAGTCGCACGAACCTTTGGCTCCTGCTCCCTAACGGGAACCTTCTTTAAAACGTCCATTTCTGTTCCTCCTAAACTATATCAAAAACCCTGAAATCATCTCTCTAATTGCACGGATCCCCTATAAAACCGGATATCTTTGCTATTTCTCTTCATTTTCATCATGGCATCCACAGCCAGGATGGTGGTGGGTAGCCCCTTCCCTCTGGCGCAGGGTCACTTTACCCTCTTCCGTCTTATACATCTGGAGTCTCTTCATCGCTTCGTCAAAATTAACCAGATGTCCGTCGAACTCAGGCCCATCCACGCAAGCAAATTTAACTTCATTACCTATGGTCAACCGACAGGCGCCGCACATTCCTGTACCATCAACCATAACCGGATTCATGCTTACAATGGTTCTAATTCCCAATTCCTTTGTAAGGATGCATACGAATTTCATCATGATCATTGGACCGATGGCAATGACCAGGTCATACTGCTTCCCTTGATTATTTACTAAATCCTTGATGCAGTCATTAACATTCCCTTTAAAACCATAAGAACCATCGTCTGTGGTTATGTAAAGGTTTTCTACCATCTCTTTCATTCTATCTTCCAGGATGATCAGGTCTTTATTTCTTGCACCAATGATACAATCTACATCGTAGCCGTTTTCCTTCATCCATTTTACCTGGGGATATACGGGAGCAGCCCCTACACCACCTGCAACGAATAAAATCTTCAGCTTGGATAATTCTTCCCTTGGCATGTCAATTAATTCAGACTTATGCCCCAAAGGTCCCGTAAAATCACGGAAGGCCTCTCCTTCTTCATATCCGGCCATTAATTGTGTTGATGCCCCAAGCGCCTGGAATACAATCGTTACAGTCCCAGCTTCTCTGTCGTAATCACATATCGTCAAAGGAATTCTTTCGCCCTTTTCGTCCATCTTAACAATGACGAATTGTCCAGGGTAGCAATTTTTAGCTACTCTTGGCGCTTTTACGTCCATCAGATAAATAGCATTTGAAAGCTTTTCCTTTTTCGTAATAGTGTAACTATAATTTCCTGCCATTCGACTAAACCTCTTTCTTTTGATAAAATCACTGATAAAACTTTAAATATTTCTTCTCATTATACGGTACATACTCCAAAAAATCCAGTTAATTTTTTGTTAAGGGGCGTATACCAATGAAATTATTGTAGAATTATATCCAAAATGCTTTTCACTCACATTTTGGATGTACAAGCCTACAACCGCCATTGGATACGCCCCTCCAGTTCTTAAGGATGTATCATCTCACCTTTTTTTACACCTTATTTCCATATTTTTTTCCCATAGTTTCCAGCAAGGAATAAAATCTCCGGTATTCCTCCGTGACCTCATCACGGTTAACCGCCTTCCGGCCTAACCGGTCACATAGCCCCAATAAGGCTATATCCTTAATGTCAACGCTTGAAATCAATCCCTTCTTATCACTAAAAGGAAGATTCTTCAAAATATACAGCATATGCATGTGATATTTAACCAGCAGGTATACCCTTTCGATGAAATCCTGTTCAGAGGTAACCGCCTCCAAAAATTCTTTTGATAAATCCGCCCCAACATTATCGTGATTGTAGGCAGTTATCTTTTCTCCTTTTATTCTGGTGGTATCCGGCTTCCCTATATCATGCAGCAAGGCAGCCCACATAAATGCCCTTGGATCACTGCTGTCTTTTCTCACTGCCGCGGCTTCATCCAATACCAGCATGGTATGGTTCCAGACATCACCCTCAGGATGGTGGATTTTTGATTGCTTTGTCTCCTTCAGCCTCCTTAGCATGGAAAAAGGCCATTGCTTGAAAGCCTCTGAATCAAATAACTGGTTTAGGTCATCAGAAGGCTTTTCATTAAACGTCAGGTATTCTGTTATGGTATTAAATAATTCAGATCCTATTTCCATAATTATGTCCATGCCTTTACCTCACAAAATGCCATAAAAGTGCCGGCATGGACCCGGCCCTCCCTTCGTTTATCTGCTTTATTTCTTTCAACCTTATTCCTTAGCTTTCTCCCAGACATATTTCCCTTATGTCAGCCCTTTGGCTTATGGGTGGGCTTTTCATAGGGATTGGCCTTCTCATGCCCTGCCTTTGCCTTTCCCTGGATCTCCGGCACCGGTGGTGCGTCATTTTTCTGCAAATTCAGCCGCTGCGACCCTTCCGTTCCATGAGGCGCCTCCACATCCGGTCTTCTCATACCAGCCTTAGCCATTTACTGTCCCTCCTGTTCATACATCATTATGCTTTATGGATTGCTTCTTGGCGGTCCTGTTTTTATTCTTTGCCTCTTCATCCGTGATGGTTGTCTGTCCATTAGATTTTTTTACTCTTGCCCGCTTATTATCAGGCTGACTGTCCTTTGGCACCGTATTCGAGCCTCCTTTCCATAATACCGCAAATCATTAAAAATATCTTCTTAATATTATTAAAAGATTATTCGCAATATATATTTTAACCTCATTTTTCTGATCCATTCCATTTGATGTGCTGTTTCAAAATATATTGCGTCCTATTCCTTCCTTAAATGATTTGATTCGCCAAACCAGAGATTTGCCATGGATATCCTTTATATCCGATCAAAAAGGAGTTATTTCAATAATCATCCCATCATTGAAATAACTCCTTTTTATTTTGTAACCATCTAAATTCCTTCTGCTTCTCTTATAAGCATTCTTACTGCAAATTCCTTTGCTGCCGGATTCTCATTTAACCTCCTGGCAAGCTTTAACTGGCAAATATATACCAGACCTTTTCCAAGGCGGCACTCTCCGACTGCTGCCGCCGGCCCCCAGTTACCACCCGCATCCGTATTCCCGCTTAACAGCACTGGAGTAAAATTCTTGCCGGTAAAGGTACTCTCAAGAATCGGTGTAATTCTGTCAGCCTCCTTATCATACCAATTTCTGAAATCAAATTCTTTAAAACCCCTAACCAAAGGATGCCCGGTCTTCCTGGAAACAAAAATCATAGGCAGCATACTGCTCTCTTTTATTGTTAATTCTGTCTCTCCAATCCGGTAGTCACCTGCATTCAACTCCAGAAAAATGGCTTTTGCTCCCCCGCGTACTGCGTTTTCTATCTCTTCCCTGCTTTCCTCATAAGCTTTCCAGTCATCAATCAGGAATACATCTCCCGGTTCCATCGCAGGAATAGTCCTTGTTTTTAAGTGCAGCTCCTCTGCCAGGCTTCTGCCCGGCCCTTTCCCTCCGATGATGCATCCCCGTATAAAATCAGGCAGGGCGGCGTCTGCCTTCACGTCCAATACCATCTCATTATAATGGAGAAGTTCCCCATCCTCTTTCCGTATACCAACGGTTATCCTAATACTCTGCCGCCTTTCCGGAATAGAAAATTCCACATTCCCCAGATACCTGGAGCTGCACTTGTCCAGAGCTACCCACTGCTCTCCCTGGCCAATCAGCTCATATATTCCTTTTTCATTACAGCCCTCTATCTGATATTCCGCCCTTATTTTATCATAGTAACGGTCCTCATCATTACAGCCCCATACTTCGACGGAGGCTGTCTCCCCGGGATGATAGCAAAAACGGTCCGTACGCAAGCTGACCATAACCGGAGTCAGCGCATCCCGATAAGCAAAATAAGCGGGCTTTGGATTCCGGTCCACATCCATGATAGTCTTCATCCATCCGGCTGGGAAAGCGTCGATAAACAGGTGTATCGCTGTGGAAACCATACGTTTATTTCGGCGGAATGCCTCCGTCATCCATTTGGTTGCCCATGCCTGATGCTCCTGGGAATACTGTATCCACTCTTCCACACTTTCTCCGGTGTCATAAAAGAAATAATGGAAATTCCCGGTCTGGGAAGCAATAATATTTGCCGGAGACCAGCTCTCCTCTTCTTTTTTATCCGCCGGCAGCCATTCCTTCGGATAATACTTTTCCATGGTTTCCAGACAGTCCAGACCCTCCGCTCCAAACTCTCCGCATCCGTAGTTCCAGCCCTCTTTCACTGGCAGCCAATATCCTTTGTGCAGAGCCCCGGCATCCACACCGCATCCATTATACCAGAGGGTATAGCAGTGATTATCCGGCAAGGTCTTACTCGGCGGATCATAATCCCCGTCCACGTGCTTGGTTACTCTTTCCGGATTATTCATCTTCACCACCGCATCCGCGCAGTCAAAGAACTTCATTAAATCCTCCCTTAAAAGGTGCCTGTGGGGCTGATTATAGGCGTTGGGGAAGGGCTCGTTGATGTAGGATACCAGTATATTACAGGGGTGTTTCCTCACCAGCTTTTCCATTTCCTCTGTCTGGCGGAGTGCCTCGGTAAATTGATTGATACGCAGCACTCCGAATAAAGGCAGATCCGTCTGGGTGAGCATTCCCAGCATATCACAGTATTCATATACCTTTTCCTGCACCGGGCGCTGTGTCAGCCGGAGAAAATTCATATTGCAGATACGTGCCAGTAAAATATCCTCCAGAAGCTTTTCCATATCCCCTTTCATAACACACTGCTGTTCATGTCCCATGGTATTTGCGCCCCGCAGGCGGATCTGATGTCCGTTCAGATAAAAACTTCCTTTAGGAACACCCTCCGTGTCCATCCGAAAGCTACGCATACCAAAGCTCTGGGCTTTTTGGTGCAAAATCTGGCCACTTTGATCCATCAGAGATACCTGAAGTTCATACAGATAAGGGGCTTCCTGGGTCCACCATCGGAAGGCTTCCATGGAAAAAGGAATTTTCAGATAATTCATTCCTTTTTCCATGAACAGAGGTACCGGTCTTTCTTTAGCCCCTGAGGCGGTGAGAACAGCTTCGGTAAAACTGTCGCCTAATCCGATGGCACACCCTGTAACCGGTATATACTCCAGGTCTTCAAATACCGTCTCTTTAAAATTACGCCCAAAGAGAGAAAGATTGACATGTACATCCTCATATCCCGGATCGCATTTATAAATCTCCAGCCAGGCCTCCGCCCTGTTTTCCTCTGTAAGCGGTCTCACATACACATCATGAATAAAGCACCTGTTTTTTACTTCCACGAAAACACTCTGCCAGATACCCATTCCCGGAGGGCAGTGGTGCCACCCCAGCTCCGGATCATCAAATCCGGGTCCTGTAGCAGCATAGATCTTATCCCCTCCATACATGGTACCGCGAAGTTCCCTCTCATTCCTTTTATGTACAAAGTCATTTTCCACCCGCACCACAAGGGTATTCTTTCCCTGTTTTGCATATCCGGTCACATCCAGATGAAAAGGAGCAAAAAATCCTTCATGCCCACCGGCATAGGACCCGTTAACAAAGATCCGCGCAATATAATCAACACCTTCAAAATTTAGGAATACTGCCTCTTCTTCTCCCCAAAAAGCCGTGAATTCCGTCCGGTAGCAGGTTACCGCATTTCCCAGAGGGCCACCGTAATGGGGAATCGTCACTTTCTCCCATTCCCCCCTGCCTTCCATAACCTCCCTATAGTCCTGCCGGTCCTGTGACGTTTCTATCCTCCAGAAAAATTCCTTAAGTTCCTGGCTTTTTCCCGTTTTATTAAGTTCCGGTGCCAACCTTTGAAGAAATGGGCCGTATCTTAATTTCCATTCGTCCAGTTCTTTATATAGCTCTTCTTTTGTGCACATCTTAGGAGGAAATATCATTTTCTTTCCATAATTATCGGAATGCCACACCTGCTTATCTACATTTTCCGGAACCGGTGCCTTAAGCCCTTTTCCTGCAGTCAGAACACCTCCCGCCGCTATGTTTGCAAATTGGTCATTTTTCATCCAATCTTTCACCTCTCTGTTTGATTAAATTATAGGCAATTAATTTGTATATATATCCAGAAACTATATAGTTTTACAATTACCTATGATTTAATTCAATCTTATCCAAAGTACAGCCCGTTTTCTACTCCAAAAAAAAGACATCCGTTTACTTTGGTATTAAAAAGTAAACGGATGTCTTTTTTACAGTATGGTGCAAATTCTGACTATGGGCTTCCGGTATCCCTTGCCCATACTTTCAGCTGTCTTTCCATCTCCTGTACAATATCTTCACTTCCTGCTTCTTTTAATTTCTTAAGAAACAAGGGATATTCTTTCTTCGGATCTGCGGTTCCGGTGTCCAAAAGGATTCTGTACTGATCCAGAACGGCGTTCACCGCCGCTATCTGCCTGATGACCCCATTTGTATCAAAGGAAAATCCCAGAACAGGAGACCTTTGTGCCCTCTGATTTTCTCTCCTGGTTTGTTCCCAGATATCCTTATCCTGTCCTTCTCTCGGCATTGCCAGAAACTGGCTCCCAAATGCCCAGTCCGCCTGGGGGTTATACCCTCCCGCCTCCAATAGATGTACAGTACCATCCGGATTCCTCTCATAATGTTTTCCTTCGATTCCAAAGCATAGCAAATTATATAATACCGGATCCGTATTAACAAGTTTCAGCAGCTGAAATGCCGTTTCAGGATGATCCGTATTCCTGTTAATGGCATTCTGACTGGAGCTAATGCTTTCCGTGGTCATCCAGGCATCCGAAAGCATGGCAAATACCACTTCTTTTCCTCCGAAATTTGATCTTTCCGTAACATCAGCCCCAGGTTTAAAGGTAGGATTTACACATGCAATATTTTCCCCCGACTTCATCCCTGCCAGACCATTATTGGGAGTCAACGCTGCATCCAGCCTGACGATGCCGTCCTCTGACCACCGGTGCATCATCTCGTAGTACTCCTTCACTTCCTCCATCTCATATTGGTTGACTACCGTAAGGCTTTCATCCCCAAGGCGTATTGCTCCCGGCAGGTATTCTCCAGTGAGATTCTCAAATCCGATTGAAAACTGAATCTTTCCCATGGCACCTGCTTCAGAAAGTGCCAATGGATAGATACCCGGATGATCTGCCTTCACCCGGTGGAAGAAATCATCCAGATCCTTCAATTGATGGACTTTGGCCACATCCAGGCCATAGGCATCCGCATATTCCTTTACAATAGTCACATAATTCTGTTTGGAGTAAATCTGATTGGATGGTATCCCGTAAATCTCCCCCTTTACCTTAATTCCTTCCCATACTTCCGGCAGGATACTGTCCTTTAATTTCTCTTCACCCAAAAGCCATTCGTTTAACGGGAGAAATTCTCCTATACCCGCATAATAAAAGTAGTTATTGCTCCAACTGGAAGTATAGCAGATATCATAATCCGCATCCGAAGCAAGTATCATCCTCATCTTGTCCCCATATTTGGCAAAATCATACATCACCAGATCCAGTGAAATATTCATGCCATAAGTATCCGCCAGGTATTTCTCCACTGCCTCTTCTACCCTTTTCACATCCGCCTGTACCCCGGTACTGCACAGATACCACTTAATCGGTATGGCATTCTCTTCCGGGCCAGTTTCTTTTCCGGCTGTTTTCTGACATGCCGTACAGCCCAAAAGCAAAATCCAGGCGCTAAGCAATATACTCTGACGTACCCTACTCCTAAACCCCATTTTTTTCATACTATCTTCCTGCTTCCCCAATGTCCTGTTACATAATAAAATCACCTGTTTTCAATTATAATTATTATAATTGAAAACAGGTGCCACCGCAACATATAGAATTATACCTTTACTACCCACAATTCCCTTACATATTTAGGCGCACTTATCCTTTAACCGCTCCGACCGTAAGACCCTTTACAAAATATTTTTGGAAGAACGGGAATATTACCAGCATCGGGCCCGCAGCCAGGACGCACAATACCATACGCGCTGTCTCACTTGGCATACTTGACGTGTCAATTGATATATTACCAGCCATCATTGAGGAGCTTAGATACTGGATATTATTCATAATTCGGTACAAATAAAATTGAAGTGAATTCAATAATGCCTTATCTATATACAGCATGGACTGATACCAATCATTCCAATACGTAAATGCAATAAACAATCCGACAGTTGCCAGTGCCGGCTTGGTAATCGGAAGCACAATTTTAAAGAACGTCTTGATTTCACTGGCACCGTCAATTTTAGCAGCCTCAATCAAAGAAACCGGAATATCTGCCAGAAACCCTTTCATCAGAAATACATGCCAAGGCATTATAATATAAGGTATAATCAGAGCCAAAACCGTATCTTTCACATTATAATATTGTGTCATCATGATATAAGTCGGTACAAGTCCCCCATTAAATAGCATGGAAAAAAACACCATGAACGAAAATATCCGACTCAAACTAAAATCTTTTCTCGCAATTACATAAGCAAACATTGCTGTAAACAGCAGACTCACTACTGTACCTACAATAGTAACAAAGATCGTCACAGCATAGGCATTTAAGATTGCTTTGGGACTTTCCAGGACAAATCGGAAAGCTTCCAATGAAAATCCTCTCGGCAGCAAGGAGTAACCTTCCCTAGACAAAGTAATCTCATCTGATAATGAAGCCGCAAGAATATAAAAAATCGGAACCACACAGAATAACGCGAGAATAATAAAAATCAACGTAATGATATTGCTGGCTATTTTTTCTTTTCTGCTTTGAATCATATCCATTCTCCCTTCTAAAATAACGCATAATCTTCATTGCGCTTCTTCACAATCATGTTTGTAATCAGCACCAATATGAAGCCGACTGCAGACTGATATAATCCAACTGCAGAAGACATACCAATATTACCCATAACGCGAAGCATACGGAAGACATAGGTATCAATAACATCCGTTACCGGATACAAAGTTCCTGAATTTCTTGGAAGGAAGTAGAACATTCCAAAGTCTGCATAGAATATCTTTCCAATCATTAGTACGCCCATTAACACAATAATAGGCATCAGATATGGCAGGCAAATATATTTAATTCTTTGGAATTTTGAAGCACCGTCAATTGCCGCCGCCTCGTGAAGCGCAGAATCCATACCAACTAACGTTGCATAAAAAATCAATGCATTATATCCCACATGCTTCCATATGTAGGACAGTATTAAAATAGCTGTCCAATACTTTGGTTCATTATAAAAATTCGGAACAGACATCCCCAGCTTTTCCAGAATGTTTGGAATTACTCCCAGATCCGGACTTAGCAAGGCATATACAATATAGCTGGCTACAACCCAGGAAATAAAATACGGTACAAAAAAACAGGTTTGAAATAATTTCACTTTCTTTTTCGACATTTCATAAAGTCCAAGTGCCACCAATACGGATACAGTCAAGGTTATTACAATAAACAGGACATTTAATCCAATCGTATTACGTGTAACAGTCCACACATCCGGAGATTGGAAGAAAAATTTAAAATTATCAAATCCACACCAATCACTTCTAAAAATCCCTTTTGCAACATCCATCTTTTTAAAGGGGATAATAAGCCCAAATAACGGAATGTAATAGTAACCTACTAAAAAGAAGAGACCTGGAATCGCCAACAGAAACAACCCCCAATTCATCCGATTCTTTTTCCTGCCCTTGCTAGCCAATACTGGTTTTTTTATCTTAGATGCCATTATATTCTCCTCTCTTAATCCTAAGGCAGGATATCCGATAACACCGGATATCCTGCAATATTTACCCTTGCATAACAGCAATCGGTTTATTTATTTGCGGCTACCCAGGCATCTAGCTGTGTCTGCATCTCTGCGATAATTTTATCACTTCCTGCGGCCTTAAGCTTATCGGTAAATTCAGACAATACGGTATCCGGATCCACTGCACCCGTTTCCAGCGGAAGTGCATATTGGTCAATTGCAGCATTTACAGCTGCTATTTCATTTGTGACCTTGGTGGAATCAAATGCAAATCCTAAGACTCTGGATTTTGTCGCAGATGCATTGATTTCCTTTGTCTCCTCCCAAACATCATCCGCCTGCCCTTCCCGAAGCAGCCCATTGAATTGATTGCCCAACATCCAGTCAATATTCGGATTATAGCCTTTGTTGTTATCGGATATTACTTTGCCTTCATCATTGAGTGTATAGTGAACTCCTTCCACACCAAAGCATAGTAAATTATATAATGTTTTATCTGTATTCACCAGGTTCAGGAACTTCATAGCCACTTCCGGGTGCTTTGACGTTCTGCTGATTGCATTAAGGCTGGATACAAGGCTGTCTGTGGCCATATAGGAATCCGAAAGCATAATGAATACCACTTCACGTCCTCCGAAATTACTCTGCTCTGTTGCTTCTATACCCGGCTTAAATGTTGCATTAACTGCCGCAATATGTTTTCCTGCCTTTATATCCGGAACTGCATTGTCAGAAACTGTTGCAGCATCCTGGCGGACAAGCCCCTCCTTTTGCCATTTGTACATTAAATCATAGAATTCCTTCAGGGAAGGTAAATCCGTATACTGATTCAAAACCTTGTAATCTGTTCCGTCCGTAGCAATAACTCCGGGAAGCTTTACACCTGCAATAGGCTCATAGCCAATAGCCAGATTCAATTTTCCCATTAAACCGTTACTGGAAGCTGCAAATGGATAAATGTCCGGATTATCTGCTTTCACCTGCAAAAAGAAATCTTCTAAATCACTCAGCTTCTTAACTTTATTCGTATCCAGCTTATACTTGTCTACGTAAGCCTTATCAATCACTATATAATTCTGTTTCGGGAAAATTTGCTGTGATGGTACTCCATAGATCTTCCCATTAACCCTGGTGCCCTCCCAAATGCTTGTATCCATGGATTCTAATAATTCTGGTGCATCAGAAACGAGAAGCTCGTCCAACTCCATAAATGCATTTTTATTTACATTGTCATAGTAATTGTTATTCCAGCTGGCAGTCCAACAGATATCATACTCCTCACCAGAAGAAATAACCATCTGCATTTTCTGAGTATAGCTTGCATAATCTGATGCAATAATCTGCAAGTCAATATTCATGTTATATGTATCCAGCAGATACTTATCAATTTCCTTCTGTACTGCCTCTACATCCGCCTGCGGACCCGAACCTGCCAGATACCATCTGATCGGAATGGTTTCTCCGGGATCTGTTTCTTTTGAAGATGTATCCCCGGAGGATGTACCGTTTGTCACATTTGTTTCTTTGTTCCCGCCATTTTCTGTTGATGATTTGCTACAGCCTATCATAGTGCTGGCTGCCAACACACCTGCTAGCCCTAATACCGCCACTTTCTTTAAAAGCTTCATTCTGAAATCCTCACTTTCTCCTCTATATATTTTCACCAGCCTCCCTGGCTGATATCAGGATTCTAGCAGGTTTTCAGAGGTTCTGGCTACTGAAGGATATGGACATTCACTGCATAAAAAGTGGTAATGTGCCTATTTTACAGTGTGGTTTCAAACTGCATCTACCAGTTCCTGTTACAAAAATTCCTGGGCGTACACCCATAAACTTTTTTAAAAAGCCGGTAAAAGTAGTTTTCATTTTCTATTCCTATATTTTCCGCCACTTTATTAATAGGCAGGTCAGAATGGGTCAAAAGATATACCGCCTGTTTCATTCGTATATCCAGAATATACTCATTGAGGGATATCCCGGTGCACTGTTTGAATTTCTTCATTATATAACGTCCCGACATATTCATGTAGTCTGCAATAGACTGGGAAGAAAGGTTTACATCCGTATAATTCTTATTCACAAACTCAAGGACTGTCTGTACAAACAGCTTCTCCCTGTCATTTTCCTTTTCTTTCTCCTGATAGGTATCTGACAGGATAGAACTGATATATTCGGACAATTCCTTAAAAACTTGATCAATATAATCAACCTCAATTACTTTTTTATACATATCGCTGAAATTGATAGTAACGGGATTATTTTTCGCCATGTTAATTTCATTCATGATCATATTAACCTCTGTCACCAGGGACATCATGCTGATTATTATATTTTCATAGGATAAGCCGCTGACAGCCTCCTGGATTCTGGAGAGCGTCTCCTGGATTTGCTCAAGGTTGCCCAGTTTTAGCTTCTCTTCCAGACGTTTCTTTAATTCCCTGGAATAAGAAGTTTCCAAATTACAGACATTATCCCGGCATTCTGCTTCTCCCAGTAAGGTATTTCCCCCATATACGATCCGGTACCTGGCAAGCTTAACCGTTTCCTCATATAATTCTGCAAGGTTTTTAGCCTCCCGGCTGAAACGGCTGTAGGCCGCAGAAACCGTAATATCAAAATGTTCTTTGATAAATTCCTGCATTTTCCGTATTCGCATTTTCACCTGTTCCTGATCCGTACCCTTTTCCGGGCAATCTATAATCACTACCAGCTCATTGCCCTCTTTCTTTACTGCCTCCGTAATATAGCCTTCCATAAGCTCACTGATTACATTGGAGATGCTGGCAAGCAGCAGATCACTATCCTCTTCCACAAATCCGTAACGGTTTACCCGGAAGCTGTTCAGGTGGAGGTTTACTACCATCAAATTATATTCCTCAATCCGGGACAGGGGTGCATCCGGCATACTTTTGTAATACTTTTCCCAATTTTCTTCGGTACTGTCTTCTAACATGTTCAAAAGCAGGAACTTCCTGAGGGTTTCCTCTGTGGACTGTTTTTCGTAAAGAAGCTCTTTATTTACGTCATTTACTTTCTGATAAATGACCCGCAGGTGCTCAAATTCATCCACACCATGCTCTTCCGGCCTGTTCCTATCTTCTCCATCCAGCTCGGATACATAATCCACCAGAGTGTTTACCGGCCGGTAGATTTTTCTGGAAAGCTGTATGAGCGTGAAAGTACCAATAATACCAAAGGTTGCAGACAGCATTAAGAAATTATTTTTCAACTTGATGAGATTATCAAAGATTTTTTCATATTCCTGTATCATAATGATGCAGTTACCCCTGTCCTCCAAATCAATATAGGTAACCAGATATTTTTTCCCCTTATAATGATCGATGTAATATCCCTGCCCCGAACCCTCCGTATCTTTACCGGTGTAATTCCAGATGCAGTTCTTTACCAGGGTTTCTTCCATTTTGGAATTCTTTTCTTTTTTATAGCTGTAAATTTCCCCTGATTTCCCTGCCAGGTAGACGGATGCCGGTACTTTCCGGGACACCGCTCCTGTCAGGTTGTCTAAAAACCAGTTTGCACTCTGGTTAAGGACGATACAGCTGTTCTGCCCGTCAGCGGGATTGGCATATTCATACATAAAATAAGAAAATACGTACTGGCTACTATCCACCTGGCCATTCTTTGCCTGTATCTTTCTAAGCACCGGGCTTAGTTTTGGTATTGCCTCCTGTTCTTTCATATATAGATTCAAATACAGATTCAAATCCTCCCCGGCAGATGTATCTGAATTATCCGTAGAATACCAAACTTTTTGTTTGGCATTGTAAATATCAATAGAAGTGAGGGAAGGCTGGGACTGCAGAACATTATCCTTCAGGTTTTTAATTGTCAGATAAAGTTCATTATAGTCAATATCCCCATTGTACATTAGGGCATTTACATCATAGCGGAAATAGGTAGACAGGCAGAGTGCTGATATATTTTCAGAGAAATAAGTATAATTAAACTTCATCTGATTCAACACCTGCTCGTTGGACTGATTAATATTGTCAATCATGTTTGCCTGGGCATTCCGGTACAGCAAGGCAGTAAAGGGCAATACCACTACCAGCACAAACATCAGCATCAGCAATACAATTTTCCTATAATAAGATTTATGCACTTTTGAAAACATTTTTTTCATCTCTTATCATTCCTTTTTACAGAGTCGTATTTATATAAAATTCTATCATTCTTCTGAGTATAACAAGTGTAACAACGTAAAATAGCACTGTCAATAAACAGTGCTATTTTTACAGTATGTGGCTCCATCTTGAAGTATCTAATTCCTTCCTTTGTAAGGCTTAGTCCCAGTTCTTGGGATAAATACTTCCATCATTATGGAGTTTTCCTTTTCGCCCTCTCAAATGCCAAGCTCTTCCAATCCGGCAAGCTTTGACAGGTTATAATTTGAAAATCTCTTATCCTGGGATAATTCCTCCCCAAACCAGTCTGGAATAATGAATTCATCTGCGGACTTCTCGTCCGGAAATTCCACTTCAACAAATATAAGTCCCTCAAGCTGCTGCTCAAATATATCCAGCTCTGCTATAAGGCCTTCCTGAAGGGGAATCAGATATCTTGTTTTATAGATCATTCTTCCCTCTGTCTTCACCCTTAAAACCTGATACGCTTCCTCCGTTAAGGGCAGCTCAACCTCATTATTAATTAATGCGCTGCTCCCACTCTTTTTTTCAATACCAAATTTCGATTTATAGGTTAGGATGTAATCCTCATTCGATTTACGGATCCTGACCGTTGGATTATGGCACAGATATCCCTGCTCAATTTTTTTATGCTGGTAACCGGACAGTTCACCAGGGATCTTAATAATCTTATACTTTCTCTCTATTTCCATTATCTTCTTCCTCTCTTAAATATAATAAAAATATTTTTCTACAATTATCTGACATGTTGCCTGCATGTTAAGTGTTTTTCACAATTAAATATTTCCTGCATATCAAATGTTTCCAACATATTAATAAGAAATACTTTTCTGCCCGCTCTGCATACTAAGCCTGCTTCTGCACATACTAACGCCATGAAAAAAAAATGCTTTTTTAACAATTTCTTAATCTGCGGCCTTTGTGGCTGGTGTATGGAATGTCTGTGGACGGGACTTGGTTCCCTGCGTTCACGTACAGACAAAACCTTATCCTGCCATACCTCCATATGGATGTTTCCGATCTACGGGATGGCCGCTTGCTTAAATCCTATTTGCAATAAGCTAAAGAACAGAAATGCATTGCTTCGAGGAGGTGTCTATGCCCTTTTAATTTATGTGACCGAGTACACTACCGGTGTTCTCTTAAAAAAATATAATGCATGTCCCTGGGATTATAGCAAAGCAAAATATAATTACAAAGGTGTTATCCGGTTAGATTATGCTCCTGCCTGGTTCTTAGCAGGGCTCTTTTTCGAACGGATATTAAGCAGAAAATAGCGGAGAGGTTCTTTCTTCCGCTTTTTTCTTATGTCAGGGACTTTACCAAAACCTTTTCCCTTCTTTGTAAATTATATCAATATCCAATCTTAATTATATCAATATCATCCTTATTTATAGCAATATCCAACCGTAATTATAGCAATATCCAACCTCCTCTGCAATCCTCTTTATCAAGGAAGCAAGAATGCTTTTGCCCCCTGACAAAACTAATAAACCTAAGCCCTTGTCCGCTTGAAAGGACAGCCAAAAAGTTGTATACTGTTCCATGGGCAGCAGAAAGATTTTAAGGAATATCATGATAGAGTATCTGGGGCAGGGAGGTATGATTTTTGTTAAAGGCGGTTATCTTTGATTTAAATGGAATTTCTTGTAACAATACCCCACAGCCAAAAGTGCCGATCCCGTACCTTGACCAGTTAAAGGCTGATTTGCAAAAGAATGGTCTCCAAATAGCTGATATAGCCTCCATAGCCGGTAATTCCTGTGACAGAGCTTCTTCCTACTCTGCTTTGCAGAAGCAGCTTCAGGTCCATCCCGGGGAATGTGTAGCTATTACCGATACATATTGGGGATTGTTATCCGCCAGGAACGCCAGCGTAACCTGTATCGGTTATCATAACCCGGATATCACCCCACAGGATCTTTATAAAGCCTCTTTCCTTGTAGAAGGCTTTGAGGAAGTTGATTTTTCTTTTATAGACAGGGTATACCAATATGACCATATGCATCCTGTGACTATAGCAACCACCCATAACTTCATCATCCGGGAGTTATCCGTAGATGACGTCCGGGAACTATATCTTATTTGCAATGAACCCTCGGTACGGCCATACGTAGATGATTTCAATGATTCCCTTGCCGTCGAGATGGAAAAGCAGGAAGCCTATATAAGAAATGTATATCATTTCTATGGGTTTGGCCTGTGGGGTGTCTTCCTGAAAGAAACCAACCAGCTGGTCGGCCGCTGTGGAATTGAATATAAGCAGCTTGGTTCCGAGGAAATATATGAAATAGGCTATCTGCTTGCAAAGCCTTACCAGGGTCTCGGCTATGCAAGAGAATTTGTTACCGGGGTATTAAACTATGGCTTCCGTGAACTAAGGCTTCCCCGGATCGTTGCCGTCATCGATAAAGAAAATATACGTTCCATTCATCTCGCAGAACAGGTAGGAATGCAGCGGGCCGGAGCCTGCTTAAGAAACCGGCGTGCTTGTTATAAATATGAAATCACAGGTTCGCTGCTATGCGGGTAAGCTACGAAAGGAGTCTGGTATGGAAGTCCAAAGAAACACAAAACAAAAACAGGTATTATTAGCTATTATGAAGGAAGCGGGCCGTCCCTTGTCCATCAATGAAATATATTCCCTGATGGTACAGCAACTACCTAAAATAGCAAAATCTACCATATACAGGAATATCGATTCCCTTCTTGACCAGAATCTTATTGATAAATATCATTTTAATGACAACGAGATTTTTTATCGGATCAGGGCAGACCGCCATGATCATAAGCACTTCGTTATCTGTGATGATTGCAAACGGATCTTCGACCTTCCCGCCTGTCCGATCCATGCCCTTGAGGATGCCATGGGCGAAGAGGGCTTTATTATTAAAGACCATCAAATACAAATCAGCGGAATATGTAAGGACTGTGCAAAATCAGGCAGTAAAAACCATAAATGAAATCAAACAAAAAGGTCTGTTTCTAAGCCATACCCTACGGCTTGAAACAGACCTTACTTGATCAGGCTACTGCGCTGTTCCAGCACCTGTTCCCGTACCAGCACCTGTTGTTCCTGTTCCGGTTCCTGTGCCTGCTGTTCCATTTGTTCCAGTACCTGTAGTCCCGGTTCCTGTACCTGTTCCAGTACCTGTAGTTCCTGTACCATTCGTTACCGGTGAAGTAATGTCTCCTAAGTTATCATCAACATTATTGTTTGTAGCGCCATTTGTGACACCTGTTCCTGTTCCGGTTCCGGTACCCTTACCATTGTTTGTTCCGGCGGCACAAGCACTGAAAACAAACATGGATACTGCGCATATACTTATCAAAACAGCCAATCTTCTTTTCATCGATACTCCTCCTATATAGTTTTATTACAATTACAAGGTTAGTATCTCTCCATTTAAGCCAATTATACGTCACCTGACATTATGAAATTCTGTCATATCGCCCCGAAACCTCAAAGGCAGGTTACCTCGCTGCAATCTGGGATTTATCCTTTCCTTGATTGCAATGTGTTCAAAAAAGGTTTGCCACAAAGCCCGGTATTCATCCTCATAAGCTGGGAATTCCTCTAGAGTTTTCCGTTCCAGCTCAGGTACCTGGGCAATGACCCAGGAATTCCCCGGAATGTGAAAAGCTGCCAGCTTACGGTTCTCATCATAAATCATAAATTTTTCATTTGGCAGGCGGTCGGCAAAATGGGGCGTAACTATGGTAAGCACATTATTCCTGGGATGGATTACGGAAATCAATAGCCCATTGCTTTGTTCCGAGAACCTGATAAAGCCCAGCAAATGGTGCGCCTCATTATTCACATTCTTATTGATCCTAAACATCCGGTTCACTACCACATTACTGATCTGCTCCGTAATGCCGCATCCTGCTGCAAAGCCCAAAATTAAAAACCGGTAGATCAGGTCCGCCTTTCCCTCAAAATCTGACAGAGCCACTCTGCAGACCATTTCAAAGGTTTCCGCGGATATCTTTTCCTTAATTGATTTTGCCACCTTTTTTGCAAGGGAAGGCTCCGTGATGACAGGGATATACTCCGCAAACAGTTCCATATTCGAATAGCTGCTGCCTTCGCTTTTTTCTTCAATTTTTATATTAGTATGCCCATATCTTGAAGCCCAAGCCTGATAAATCGCGGTAAAAATTCCATCAATACTATTATCGCAAAGATAAATATGCTTCATTATTTAACCCTCCATGCAGCCGCTGCTTGGATTCCGGCAGCTGCACAATCTGCCCTTTGAAAATAAATTTTTTTCAAAGGATCCTTTCCCGCATAAGACAGCTATACAAAAGCCTGCTGCATCTTAATCCTGCTGTCCGGCTGAAAATTCACATCGTCAAACAGGGACAGCTGCCGGTAAGTAACTCCTCTGTCGATCCCCTGAGGAACCTGATCCTTCAAGGCCACCAGCTGCCTTGTAATAAAATCCTCCTCCAGCCTGATTGGATACATGGTCCTGCCACTGCAGGTAATAAAATAGACCGCCCTCTTTAGTACAACTCCCAGCCGCTTTAAATCGTTAAAATCAATCACCGCACTTTTTCTCGCCATAATAATCCTCCCGGCCGAATTAGTCCCGATTCCCGGGACACGGAGTAAGGTATAGTAATCTGCACGGTTAACCTCAACGGGAAACAGCTCCAGGTGACGAAGTGCCCAATCACACTTTGGATCCAGCACTACATTAAAATTCGGCCTCTGCTCGTCCAATAATTCCATGGTTTTAAAGCCATAAAAACGGATCAGCCAATCCGCCTGGTATAACCGGTGTTCACGCAGCAGCGGCGGCCCCGCTTCCGTGGACGGCAGCCTCTCATCCCGGTTAACATTTGTAAATGCGGAATAAAATACCCTCTTTAAATCAAAATTATCATAGAGCGCCTCCGCCACACTCATGATCTGGTAATCACTTTCCTTGGTGGCTCCGATAATCATCTGCGTGCTTTGCCCTGCAGGGACAAAGTTCCTCTTAACCGGTGACCGGTTCCTAAAGGGTATCATCCTCCCGTCCGAGGCTATGATCTCCGTAATGTCACTGTCCCCTGCCTCCGGTCCGGACAGCCTGGGCTGCTGTATCTTGTAATCAGGCAGACCCAGGAATTCGCGGTGTCCCCTTCTGCCAAGCTGGATCTGGCGGATCGGCTTTAAAATATTCTTACGGTTCTTATGGGGTGCCAGATCCTTCAGGCTCTCTGCCGTAGGCAATTCAAGGTTGACGCTCATCCTGTCCGTATACCAGCCTAACAGCTCAATCAGCACAGGATCGGCTCCCGGGATTGCTTTGCAGTGGATGTATCCATTAAAATGGTGTACCTCGCGCAGCAGCCTCAGTGCCTCCAGAAGCAGCTCCATGGTGTGGTTCGGGCTTATTATAATCCCTGAGCTTAAGAATAATCCTTCAATATAATTACGGCGGTAAAACTCCATCGTCAATTCTGCGATTTCCTGAGGTGTAAAGGAGGCTCTCACGATATCATTGGAAGAACGGTTAATGCAATATTTACAATCAAAAATACACTCATTCGTGTATAGAACCTTGAGCAGTGAAACACATCTGCCATCCGCCGAGAAGGTATGGCAAATCCCGGCAGCAATGCTGTTGCCCATTCCTTTTCCGTTCCCCTTCCTGTTTATACCGCTTGAAGTACATGCAACATCATATTTTGCCGCATCTGACAGTATCTCAAGCTTTTTCTGTACTGACATACTTTCCTGGACAACCATACAAAGCTCCTTTTTCCCAAAATACAAACACCTGTTCTTGTTATATCTATAGTAACAAATTCTCTTTCCCTTGTCAATGTCATATTCAAACATTTGTTCTGTTTTTAACAGGCATCCAAAGGCTTATCCACCCAATACATAGTAAAAAGATCCCAGACTCCATAATTCAATAGTAAAAAAGTCCTAATACATGATTGACATATTTTGCATGTGATCGTATACTACAAAAGAGCATATACATTTAAAACTTTAATTATTTTAACATTCCACACCTGAGTATTATTTTACATACAATTTAGGAGTTATTATGCACAAAGGCCATTACCAATTTCAAGATTATAAGAGGCAGAATCTGCCACTGGTCCTGTTATTTTGCTTTGACATTTTTTTATTAATCCTTTCTTTCGTTCTTGTGCTGGCCGATGACCCTTCCCTCCGCCCACTGCTCATAGTTATTCTATCTATTAATGTTGTATCCATCATGTTTACTGCAATATCCGCCTATAAAAATTCATTAATCATAGATGACCTGGAAGACTCTCTGTTTAATGCCTACCATGGAACTGACAAGCTGCGGTTACAGCAATTCCATAAATTATTGGACAAAAACCAGCTTGAATACCATTTTCGGCCCATCTTAAATGCCAGGACCGGTGAAATCTTTGCATATGAAACCCTAATGAGTTATAAATCCAACCTGCTGGAATTATCCCATGGGGAGATTCTGGAGCTTGCCGCCAAAGAAAACCGTCTCTATGACATTGAAAAATTAACCCTCCAAAACAGCATGGAATTTATCCGGCGGCAACCGGATAAATTCCTGACAAAAAAGCTGTTTATTAATTGTATTTTAAACCACCATCTGACAGAGGAGGATTTCTCGGCTCTGCTCGCCCGCTATGGCAGCCTGTTGGAAAAGGCTGTAATTCAGCTTAACGATATTTCTTATATGAATGAAACCCTTACGGAGGTATTGAAGGTAAGACTGCAGAAAGCAAATTTCCAGTTTGCTTATTCCGATTATGGCACTGATGAAACCCATATCATTGAACTGATTAATTCCTGTGCCGATTATATAAAAATAGACCGTTCAATCACCCGTTTTATTGAGCTTAATCCAAAGAAGCAGCAGCTCTTATCAAATATCATAAGCTTTGCCAGATTAAAAAATATTAAGATAATCGTCACGGGAATCGAGCGCTATGAAGAGCTGGAGTATATAATCAACCTGGATATAGATTATATCCAGGGGAATTTAATAGCAAAACCGGAGGCCTCCTTAATAACTGCCATTTCCAGGGAAATGTTCGAAACCATCCAGAAATTAAACTATAGCAAGCCGTTGGAGATGCCGGCCCAGAAAATTTATGAAACAAGGGGCGATTCCGTATTGGATCCCTGCAGCCTTGCCGCAAAGGCCTACTCAACCATTTTAATCAGGGAAGATAAGATTACCCTTACCGGTTCCTCGGACAAGCATGCCAAAATATCCCTGGTAGTTCCCGATAACCATAAATGTGAAATCACCTTAAACAACCTGCTGATCTGCGGAAGTGACCGTCCGGGTCTGATTCTCGGCGTGGGCAGCTCTGTTGTTTTACAGCTGGAAGGTGATAATGATTTCTTAAACAGCGGGATCCGCGTTGTTGAAAAAGCTGACTTACAGATTATAGGTGACGGAAATTTGACGGTCCATGCAAACCGGAACAGAAGGATAGGAATCGGAGGGTCGGCTTCCCAATCCTACGGCAATATAACCTTTGCCGGGGAGGGGACAATCAAGGTTGTCACCGGCTCCAATTTATCTGTCGGTATCGGTGGCGGCCGTAATCCGGCAAATTCTACAATCCGCCTGCTCTCCGGAAGGATTATCGTAAATGCAGGCGGTTACCAGGCTCTTGGTATCGGCAGCTTTATGGGCAATGCCAAGATCTATATCGGTGCTGCCAATATTAATATACAGGCAGAGGGAACCACCACAGCCGGTATCGGCTCCATCATCGGCTCCGCAGAGATAACCAGCTTTGGGGATATTAACATTAAATGTGAGGGCAAAATCTCCACAGCCATCGGTTCCATTGAAGAATCCACCGGCCTGGTCCATATCAAGGGAGGAACCCTGGACTTAATGGTCAACGCCCCTATAGGAACCGGGGTCGGGGCACCCCAGGGAAAGTATACTATTTGCCTGGAGGACGGTGAGCTTGTAATTTCAGGCGAAGGCAGTGAGCTTATGGGCCTAGGTGACCATTTCAATATGAGTTCCATACGGATCAAGGGAGGGTTATTAGCCATCAAGCTTGTCTCCTCCCCAAGCTGTCCCGCCACAAACATGCCACAGCACATCACAATTGACGGCGGTAACATCCAATGCGATTTCCCGAAGGGCATCGTTCCTGTAAATTCCTATGGTACCCCTCTGACGGCACATATTATCACAAACACGGATGAGTTTATCCAGTCAATCGAGACCATAGCCTACCAATACGAATACAGGGCTGTTTATTCGGAGCACTATCCTTTTATTAAGGTGTATTTACCTGAGAATTATTTTATTGACTAGGTGGGTGGGTGAATTATTTGATTAGCTTTGAGATTTCCTTGAATACGTCCGTCCTGGCCACTCTGGCCAGCTCAAATAAAATGGATTCATAGGAGGTTGGAACTGCTCCTTCCTGAAGAGCCCTTTTGATGCCAACCTGGCGGTCGCTCTCTTTCCTGGAGCCTACACAGTCCTCTACCAGGATAACGTTAAAGCCCTTGGCCTTTAAATCCACTACTGTCTGAAGGACACAGATATGTGCCTCAATGCCGCATATGATAATGTTGCCCTTGCCGCTTTCTTTGATTTTTTGATATATCGCCCTGTCTTCTGCACAGCTGAAGGTGATTTTATCCAGGTAATTGAATTCTTCCCCTATTGCATCCGCCAGAACCGGAACTGTCATTCCGATTCCCTTTGTGTATTGCTGTGTTACAAGCATAGGTACCTTTAAAGCCCGGAGACCCTTTATTAATATTTCCGTGTTATGGAGAAGCATTTCCTGATTATTGATTGCCGGCACCAAGCGTTCCTGAAAATCTACGATCAACGCCAGGGTATCCTCCGCTATAATTCGCATGATTATTCCTCCTTACCAAGGTCGATTATCCTATCTGCCCATTTCCCTTGGGCGTAAATAGATTATAGCATCCAAGGCCTGGGCTTTCAAGGAAAACAGCATAGGGCCACATAAGGAATCAAATGTGTGGGCCTATGCTGGAAAGCTTATTATTTTCTCTTCGGCATCAAATGGATTGCCATTCCCAGAGTATCCTCTACCGCTTCGGTGACTGCCTCACCGTAGGTTGGATGGGGGCGGACCACTGAGGCTAAATCCTTTACCGTAAGTCCATTAACAATTGCCGTTGAAAATTCACCGACAATATCTGTTGCCCTTTCGCACATTAATTGTGCTCCTAATATCTTATCCGTATCAGCATCGGCTATCACTTTAATGAAGCCCCGCTCACCCATGGAGATCATGGTCTTGCAGTTACCTAACATCGGGTATTTGCCTGTTCTTACGGAGTGTCCTTCCCGGAGGGCCTCTTCCTCGCTCATGCCGACAGCAGCAATCTCCGGCGAAGTATAAACACAGGAAGGAATTACAGTAAGATCAATACTCATCTTCTCCCCACACATCTGTTCCACAGCTGCAACTCCCTGTGCGGAGGCTGCATGTGCCAGCTGCTTTCCGCGGATCACATCCCCGATGGCATAAAGGTTCGGAGTACTGGTTTCAAAGGCATCGTTCACTTTTAAATTAGCCCCGTCATATTCGACCTCTACCCCAGGAGCAAATAAATCCTTTGTATTCGCTCTCCGGCCAACTGCAATCAAAATACCGGATGCATTTGCCTGCTTTACATTATCCTTCTCCTCATATTCGCAAACCAGTCCACCGGCCTCTCCCTGGAGAATTCTTATAACCCTGGCCTTAGTGTGGATAGCTACTCCCTTTTTCTTAAGGCTCATAGCTACACTTTGGGAGATTTCCTTATCCATGGCAGGAAGAATTCGGTCCATCGCTTCTACTATCTCAACCTCACAGCCTAATTCACTATAAATTGATGCGAATTCGACTCCAATAACCCCTCCGCCAATAATTAACAGCTTAGGGTATAGGGTGCTTTTGGATAGAAGATCATCACTGGTAACCACATTGGGTAACGTGGAGCCTTCTATCTCTGGAACCAGCGGGACGGATCCCGTAGCAACCAGTATATTCTTTGCCGAAAGCTCCAGCTCCTCCGCAGTTGCTGCCCTTCTGAGCACAACCCGGTTCTCTTTCTGTATGGTTGCTGTTCCTTGAAGAATCGTCACTCCATTTGCCTCAAGAAGGGAGACAATGCCCTGTCTTACCTTTAAGATGATTTCGTCCTTTCTTGCCTGGATCTCCTCCATATCAAAGGACAGCCCCTCGAAATGCAGCCCTGCCGCATGAAGATGCTTCGCTTCATAAAACAGGTGGGAGCTGTGCATTAATGTCTTTGTGGGAATACATCCCCGGTTAAGGCATGTGCCGCCAATCTCTCCCTGTTCCACAATAGCCGTCTTCATTCCCAGCTTTGCTGCCCTGATGGCAGCAACATATCCCCCCGGCCCTGAACCAATCACGATTAAATCATATCTATTATCCACATTGACCTCCATTGCATTTCATCCAAATAAACTACAGCTTCTCTTCCCGGAGGAAGCCGATGATATCCGTTAAGATGCCGGCAGTTCCTTCCTGTACCGGAACCTGGCTTAAGTCTTCCGCCATCTCATGGGAGGAAAATTTAAGCCCGCATAGCCTGTCCGCTATCCGTTCAAAGATCTCCGTCTCCAGGGAATCGGAAAATACCAGGCAATCCTTAACAATCCCTGACTCCACCTCAAATGCCAGCTCCACACCACCCCAAGGGAACCTTCTGCCGGCACAGTAGTTGAAATTTATCTTCTTTCCATAAATCCATACCCAGGAGGAAAACTTATCCTCAAGCTTGTTCAGCTCCTGTATTGGCAATTCCGATGGCCCAACCTGCTCCGGCACCAAGCCGTAAACTTCCTGAAATGCTTTAACCAAATCTCCCCTTACCATATCAATGCTTAAATCCGGACAGTACTCTGTAAGATTAGTAACTCTGGAACGGACTGATTCCACCCCTTTTGATACCAGCTTCTCCCTGGATACATTGAGGTAATGGGACAGCATCTCCATATCCGCCTTCACCAGTATGGTGCCATGGTGGTAGCAGTGGAGCCCGTCTGAGAAATACGCATTTCCGGAGAACTTCTTTCCTTCTACGGAGATGTCATTTCTTCCCGTCTTCTCTGCCGGAATTCCCCTCTGCCTCACGGCCTCCAGGATTACCTGCAATTGCCGTTCCACATCATAATTATTCTTTGTCACTAAAAAGGTGAAATTCAAATTGCCCAGATCATGGAATACAGCCCCTCCTCCTGACAGCCGGCGCACCAGGTTGCCGCCGGCCTCCTCCAGCTCGGCTACCTTACATTCCCTCCAGGGATTTTGATTTTTCCCGATAACAACAGTCCGTTCATTCTGCCACAGGTAGAGAATGCATTCATCCTCCTCTACCGTATTCAGCAAATATGCTTCCAGGGCAAGATTCTTGTATGGATTCGTCTCTTTTGTGATGACATACTTTATCTTTCTTATCAACAGTTATTCTCCATTCACATTCTCAAAATTGATAACGTAATACCGGATTCCTTGCTGCCATAACCTCATCCGGGCGCCCGATTACCGTCTTGGCAGGCGACTGGTGAAGCATCTCCGGCTCCTTCCTTGCCTGTTCCAATACCGCTTTATATACTTCAACTGCAAGCTCTAAGTTTTCCTTCGTCTCTGTCTCCGTCGGTTCCACCATCAGCGCTTCATGGACAATTAAGGGGAAATACATTGTCGGCGGATGCATGCCATAATCCAGCAGGGTTTTTGCAAAATCCAGGGCGCTAACCCCCTTCTCCTGCTTCAGCTGCTCAAGGGATATGACAAATTCATGCATGCAATGCCCTGAGAATGGCATATCAAAAATCCCCTGGAGCTTCTGCATCATATAGTTTGCATTCAATACCGCATTTTCTGACGCATTCCTTAATCCTTCCCCTCCTAAGGTAAGGATATAGGCCAATGCACGTACAACTACCCGGAAGTTCCCATAAAAGGCTTTTACCCGGCCAATACTTTCTAGGGGCTTCTCTGCAAATTCATACCGTCCGTCCTTTAAAATAATCCTTGGTGTTGGCAGGTATCTGACCAGCCTTTCCTTGCAGCCCACAGGCCCGCTTCCAGGTCCGCCGCCTCCATGGGGAGTCGAAAAGGTCTTATGCAGGTTCAGGTGGACCACGTCAAAGCCCATATCACCCGGGCGCACCAAGCCCATGATGGCATTTAAATTAGCACCGTCATAGTAATTTAAGCCGCCGGCGTCATGGATGATCTTGGTAAGCTCCAGGATATTCTCATCAAACATCCCTACGGTATTGGGATTCGTCAGCATAAAGCCGGCCGTATCCTCCCCAACCACCTTCCTTAATTCCTCCGGGTCTACATACCCTTCCTTGGTGGAGGCCACATTAACTACCGAAAATCCTGACATTGCAGCACTTGCCGGATTCGTCCCATGCGCTGAATCAGGGACAATAATCTTCGTCCTTTTAGTATCCTTGCGTTCTTTATGATATGCCGCAATTAATTTTAATCCGGTGAATTCCCCGTGTGCTCCCGCCGCCGGTTGGAAATCCATGGCCTCCATGCCTGTAATCTCGCATAGATACTCCTCCGCCAGTTTCATTACCTCCAGGCAGCCCTGGACCGTTCCGACGGGCTGCAAAGGATGAATTTCCGCAAAGCCAGGGAGCCCTGCTACCTCATCATTCACCTTCGGGTTATATTTCATCGTACAGGAGCCCAAGGGATAGAAGCCGTCATTTACACCAAAGGTCCGCTTCATCAGCTCTGTATAATGCCTGCTAAGCTCCGTTTCGGAAACCTCCGGGAGATGGATTTCACTGTTTCTGATAAATTTATTCCCTACGGCTGCGACGGGAACATCGCATTCCGGGAGAAGGTCACAGCCTCTTCCTGCTATACTTTTTTCAAAAATTAATTTCATGCTCATGTCCATGCCCGTCACTTCGGGTATTGCCCCTATCCTGCACAAATCGCCATGAAAGTGCCAGCATGGATCCGGTCCCCCTCTCATCTATTTTTGACATTTCTCTCAAGCTCTTGTTACCTCTTCCAAGATACTGACCAGGGTATCCATCTCTTCCTTCGTATTCATTTCCGTAGCGCACCAGAGCAGATGCCCCGCATCCTTCCCGGATAGAGGATATCCGCCAAGAATTCCACGGTCCTCCAAGGCTCTTAACACCTTATCCACATTTCCCCTACAGGTAGTCACGAATTCGTGGAAGAACTCACCGGGATAAACCAATGCAAAGCCCGGAAGCTTGCAAAGCTCTCCCGCAAGATAGTGGGCCTTTGACATGGAGCTTTCCGCCGCCTGCCTTAAGCCCCGTGCCCCCATTGCATCCAGGTATACTGCTGCCGTCATTGCACAAAGAGCCTGGTTGGAGCATATGTTACTGGAAGCCTTTTCCCGGCGAATATGCTGCTCCCTTGCCTGCAAGGTCAGTACAAACGCCCTCTCTCCCCTGGTGTCCTTTGTCTCGCCCACAATACGTCCCGGTAGCCTTCGCATCAGCTTCTCCGTGGATGCCATAAAGCCCAGGTAGGGTCCGCCGTAGGACAGTGGTATGCCCAGTGGCTGTCCTTCTCCCACGGCAATATCCGCACCATACTCGGAGGGAGCCTTTAGGAGCCCTAAAGATATGGGGTTACAGGCCATTATAAATTTTGCATCCTTTTCATGGGTCAGGATGCCGGCAGGTTCCGCATCCTCTAAAATTCCGTAATAATTGGGCTGTTGTAGGAGGACAGAGGCGGTTTCCTCATCCAATAACTGCTGCAGCGCCTCCATATCCGTATGCCCTTCCTTCGCCGGAACAAGGATTACTTCCATATCCGTTCCGCTGCAGTAGGTCTGGATTGTTTGGATCGTCTCCGGGTGGACAGTTTCTGATACGAGTGCCTTCGTCCTCTTTCTCTCCTTGCACATAATCACTGCTTCCGCTGCCGCAGTCGCACCATCATAGACAGAAGCATTCGATACATCCATCCCCGTCAGTTCACAGATCATCGTCTGATATTCAAAAATAGATTGCAAAATTCCCTGGCTGATCTCCGCCTGATAGGGGGTATAAGCCGTCACAAACTCCTCCTTGGAGGTAATCTGCTTTACAATGGAGGGAATGTAGTGGCGGTAAGCCCCTGCTCCCCGGAAAATACTCTGAAACACTTTATTCCTCCCGGCAAGCCCGGACATTTTCCGATACACGGACAGCTCAGGCAGGCCAGAGGGAAGCTTTAAGGGTCCATCCAGGCAGACCTCCCTTGGAATTGCATGAAACAGCTCCTGCAGGTCATGGACGCCGATCTCTCTTAGCATCTCCTGCTGCTCCTCCCTGGTATTTGGTACATAGGTTCCCATAGTCTGCCCTCCTACAGTTCGGCCTTATACTGGTCTTCTGTCAGTAAATCCACCTGACCCACAATATCACCGACTTCCACAAACCACGCCTCTGCCGCATCCGCATTTACCAGCTCAGGATGATCCAGCAGCTCCTCATTAATTGCCCTTACGGTACCGGTGACCGGGCTGTATATATTAGAAACTGCCTTAACGGATTCCACGTCTGCAAATTCCTCCCCTGCCACTAATTCGTCCCCTACTTCCGGCAGGTTGATGAATACCAGGTCACCAAGCTCCCCCTGTGCATAATCGGAAATGCCGATTCTCGCCGTCTTCTCATCTAAAAACTGAACCCATTCATGTGATTTGGTATACAAATATTCCTTCATAGTATAATTTCCTCCTGATTTTGATTATTCATTAAGTTTATTCATATCAGATCTTTCCATTGACAACTTACTTTGTATTTCTTTTATAGAAGGGCAGGGGCACAATTTCAGCTTCAATCCTTCTTCCCCTCACCTCAACCTCGACCTTGGTACCGGCTTCGCTATGGGTGGTGGACAGCAGTGCCATTGCCAAAGGGCGGCCAAGGAAGGGACAATGTGTACCTGAGGTGGTCCTTCCTACCAGCTCATCACCGAAATATACCGGACAAGCCTCCCGGGCAATTCCCCTGCCTGTGACATGAAGCCCGGCCCTTGATACCTCCGGTGTTCCTCTGGATAAAATTCCGTCCTTGCCTATGAAATCCGGCTTCTCCAGCTTAACGGCAAAGCCAAGTCCGGTCTCCAGCGGTGATATCTCCTCATCCATCTCATGCCCATATAAGGGCATGGCTGCTTCCAGGCGGAGGGTATCCCTTGCCCCCAGTCCACAGGGTATGACCAGGTTCTCTCCCTCCGCAGGATCCCCGGCGGGACTTCCGGTATAATTCCCGGCCTCCAGGATCGCTTTCCATAGCTTAGGGCCTTCCCCGCTGCTGCAATATATCTCATATCCATCCTCACCCGTATATCCGGTTCTTGATACCAGGCAGGAAATTCCAGCCACGGGTACATTTTCAGAAAAGCTATAGTATTTTATGGGGAGCTTTGCCTCTTCGGAAAGCTTGCATAGGATTTCCTTCGCCCCAGGTCCCTGGAGGGCCAGCTGGGCAATGTCATCGGAAATATCCTGCAGCTCCACCTCACCCTCCAGATGCTGCTGTATCCAGGCAACATCCTTTGACCGGTTGGAAGCATTGACAACAATCAGATACTCATCCTCTTTTTTTCTGTATACCAGCAGGTCGTCCACCACGCCCCCTTTTTCATTGCACATGGGGCTGTATTTTACCTGTCCGTCATACATACGGCTGCAGTCATTGGTGACCAGCCTTTGGATATTCTCCAACGCATCCCTTCCTTTGAGCATTACCTCTCCCATATGGGATACATCAAATAAGCCGGCTGCGGTACGGACAGCCATATGCTCCTTAATCACCCCGGTTTCATACTGTACGGGCAACAGATAGCCCGCGAAGGAAACCAGCTTTCCTCCTGCTTTCACATGGCATTCATAAAGCGGAGTTTTCTTATCCATCTTCCCAGACCTCCTTCTGAGGAGTTTTTTACCTCCTCATTCATTAACCACTTCCAGGATGTGCCGGAAAACTGCCTGCGCCGGGCCCAATGAGTTTTCCGGCATATCCTGGATGGCTATAATTTAGAAGTACGCCTTTTTAACGAAATATATGCATTTCCCATATTTTTGCACGCAAAAAAGACGTACTGAAAAAATCAATACGCCTCTGTATGTTTACCTGAAAGATTCTCCCCTGATGCTTTAGCAGCTCCAAGGAATTGCTTCTTCGGTGACAAATCGCTTTCCAGAGTATCGTCCAAACCTGGTCCTTTTGCCTGAGAGTTTCCGCATTCCCCTTCGGCGCCTCCTTCTGTTCGGTGTCCTGCCCTCCTGGGTATCAAGGGTCAGCACACTGGTGAGGTCTCTCCCAGATTCTTCATCCGATCATATCTCTATTATATTCACCGGATCCCGGAAAGTCAACCAAAGGAATGTGCGGGAGCGGATAATTTTAAAGCCTGAATTTAGGTCCGTCCATGATTTCCTGGTTTTGTCTTATTTATGTAACTTCTGGGATTTCCGGTCATATAATATTATTGAAACCCTGAGAGTGCTCAACAGTAATAGGAGGGGCTAATATGAGCGAATTGCTGAAAATAGATCACCTAAGCTATACCTGTCATAATAATGGAAGGGAAACACCGGTATTACTCGATGTTTCTTTTCACGTAATGGAGGGCGAGATTGTATCCATTGTAGGTAAAAGCGGCTGCGGCAAATCAACTCTCTTATCATTGATTGCGGGCATACACACCCCGGACAGCGGCTCCATCCATATATGCGGCAAGGATCTTAAAGCCTCCGGGAAAAGCATTGGGTATATGATGCAAAAGGACAATGTTTGCGATTCCTGCAAAAATGGATCTGGGAACAGTGACTGTCCCCAGGAGCAGCCAGAGTCCCCAGGAAACACCTATGTCCAGATCAATGGATATGCCAAGACCTATGGCATGATAACCTTTATCGGTACTTATCCAAACAAAGAGGCTACCTGCGCAAGGCAGAGGATCACCTTTCTGCGTTCCCTGCTGACTGAGCCCGACCTCCTTCTTCTGGACGAACCCTTTGCTAACCTGGATGAGAAAACCCGGGCAGAGGTTTCGGAGGATATGTTCCAATTACTCCGCAAGGAGAAGAAAACGGTACTCCTTGCAACCGGCAATATGGAGGAAGCCAGACGGCTGTCCGACCGCATTATCCCCCTGGATTCCATCAAGGCCTGCCACATCCCTATGTAAGATAGTCCACGTCCTGCGTAAGATACGCAGTCACTGCGTAAAATATATCAAAATGAAATACCCAAAGATCCAGCTTATTTGTTCCTAATTATAAAATTTTTATAACCCAAAAATAAAGAATATCTATTCTTTTATTGCTAAATGCTGTTTTGTTTAGTAAAATCATATTGTAGGAAGCAAATTCATCTTCCTATAATCGGTGCGCACCTTGGGGTACACTTTGCACGGTGCGAAAAGACCGCACCTTTTATGAGAAGTTAAAGTACAACTTCTCATAACTTATATTATTGAATCAAAACCATGATTCAATAATCGCGATGCACGGTGCGAAAAGACCGCACCTTTTATGAGAAGTTAAAGTACAACTTCTCATAACTTATATGACAAATAATATCTGGGAGGATACAAGGGATGAAAGATTTTGTTATCACTGCCGACTCCAATTCCGACTTATTGGAAAGCTACATCAAAGAAAAGCATATCGGCATCATACCACATTACTACGACCTTGAGGGAATTACCTATGGTGATGAAATCAACCTCACCCCAAAGGATTTCTATGATAAAATGCGTTCCGGCCTGATGCCGACAACCATGGCAAGCAATCCTGAAGTGATCCGAAAAACCTTTGGAGACTATGTCGGCCAGGGTCTGGATGTACTGCATATCAGTTTTTCTTCCGCGCTTAGCGGCGGCTGCAGCAATGTCGTTACAGGTGCCCAGGAAATCTGTGAAGAGAATCCCGGTGCCCGGATTGTCGTAATCGATACCCTGAATGCATCCATGGGGGAAGGTTTATTTATCATGAAGGCCGTCCAAATGAAGGAAGAAGGAAAAACCTTTGATGAAATCGTAACCTGGCTGGAGGAGCACAAGCAGGATTTCTGTGTCTTTTTCACGGTGGATGATCTTAACCATCTGCACCGCGGCGGCAGGATCTCCAAGACAACCGCCATCCTGGGTACCATGATTAACATCAAGCCCATTCTTACGGTAAACGACGAGGGTCAGCTGGTGGCACATTCTTCTGCAAGAGGACGCAAGAAATCCCTACATACCATCTTCAACAACATGCTGGACAGCCTCGGAAAATATGCGGACACGGATGATCCCATCTGCGTCGTACATGGCGATAGTCCCGAGGATGCACGATATGTGGAAGGACTGATTAAAGAAAAGCTGCCAAACAAGCCGGTTATTGTTAATTATGTAAGTCCAAGCATCGGTGCCCACTCCGGCCCTGGTGCATTGGGAATTTGCTATTTGGGAGAAAAGAAATAGGCTGTCTATGACTTATTGACAGATTGCCAGATTAAAAATCGGCGACAGTAAATGCCTTACCCGCCTTTGCTGTCGCCCTTGTTTACATAATAGGACAAAAAAATTTCATTTTACTTATAAAAAAGCCTTGAAATTTAAAAGCATTTATAATAGAATAGTTGAGTAGCTTCTCCCGATGGGGGACACAGACACAATATATGCTGGAATAACTCAGCCGGTAGAGTACCTCACTCGTAATGAGGAAGTCGTGGGTTCAAATCCCATTTCCAGCTTTTACAGAAATATTGTAAAATCAATATTTGCAGTAACCTTAAGCGAATTTAACCACTCATTTTGGGTGGTTTTTTGTATGATTCACTTCTTCTTAACCATAAGTTCATATTTCTTTCACGATTTGAAAATAATTTCTTCACATTTTAGATTTATAATGTACTCATGAAGTTAAATAAAGCGTACAAGAAAATTAACATAGATTTTTTTCATAATTCTCCCCCTATAAAGCCAGCTGATGAAGCTGGCTTTTCCCCTGTCTTCCTACTCTTTTAAATAAACGCTGGATAATCCACCATATTATGGTATACTGTTTTTAAGAGGCAATTAAGTTATATGCAGAACCATTTCATTCTGTATTACATGCCGCCGGGAGCGGCTGGATGGAGGTCAATATGAAACGAGCAAAAAAATTGTTTATAACTCTTCTTCTCTCCCTGTCATTGACTACAGTAGCACCTGACTTCATTACTCTACAGCTCCATATGCCCGCCGTTACTCAGGTCCAGGCCAAGACAAAAAATGTTTTAATGACAAAGACGGGCAAAAAGTACCACATTAAAAAGTGCGGTAACGGAACCTATTACAAGGTCACCCTAAAGAAAGCGGAGTCCTTGGGTCTGACACCATGTAAAAAATGCTTTAAATAATTTTAAGCGGACAGCTGCGGCTGTCCGCTTTCATTCGGTTTTCTTTTCTAAGACATGTCACAAGATCCAAAACATCTTTCTCACGAGGCGTCAACGGCTCCAAAGAGGAGTTTCGGGGAATGCACCAGCGCACAGGCGATGTTGAGCCTGCGCTGCATGCCGCCCGAGAATTTGCCCGGCGCTTTTTTTGAGTGCTCGGATAATCCTACAAATTCCAAGGTTTCCTTTACGCGCTGGCGCAGTTTATCTCCTTTAACGCCATACAATCCGCCGAAAAAGCGTAAATTCTCCTCGGCGGTCAGTTCCTCAAATACAGTCACTTCCTGAGTTATCAACCCCAAGTGCTGTTTCAGCCGGATGTTGTTCACCTCCTGCTTTTCTCCAAAGAGCATAATTTCTCCGGAATCCGAGCCGATCAGCCCTGCCAGCGCCCGAATCGCGGTGGTTTTACCAGCACCATTCGGACCCAACAGTCCCAAGACTTCTCCTTCTTGAATTTCAAAGCTCACATGATCCAGCGCCTGCACATTCCCGAAACGCTTGATCACATCCTTCATATTTGCTACTGTCATATAGACACCTCCGTTAATAAGAGTATGTGTTTGCCCAATACATACTTATATTATATCCAGAGTCTTTCCGTCGCAATAGTGATGAATGTCATGGGTCACCAAGCAAAACCTATCGGATTAATAGCTCAAAAGTCCAATTCAGGTTGGGGTATATTGACAGTATATTTGTTTTAGAGCCATTCCCCTTTTCGCTTAACAGATAATATCGCCTGGTTTAACATCTGACAAGCAAACCACCGCACTTTCCAGCCTGCGTTCCTTAATCTTTTTTACCTTTATTGTCAGCCCATATTCTTCAAGCTCCGGCGTGCTTCCGTCATTTGGAACAGTTCCTAAAAGCCCAAAGACCAAGCCGCCAAAGGTATCGTAATCTTCATCGGGAAGCAGTACACCAAGCTGCTTTGATACCTCGTCCAGTGGTGCAGTGCCCTGTATGCGCCAAGTCTTTGAATCTGTACGTTCAATGAGTGGTGATTCCGCAGGGATTGAAATGTCATCTTCAAGGTCGCCAACTAATTCTTCCAGCAGATCATTCATGGTGATGATCCCGCTCATGCCACCGTATTCGTCTACAACAACCGCAAAATGGTTCCTGTACTTTTTCATATTACGGAACAAGACATCTGCCCGAACAGATTCCGGGACAAAGTAGGCGGGTTTTACAGCGCTTTTCATTACCTCGTCGCGGGCTTTGTTTTTAAGCCTGAGGTAGTCCTTTGCATATAATACCCCAACGATATCATCCGTATTATCCGAGCAGACCGGATAGATAGAATGCCTGCTTTCGTTAATAGTCTGCTCCCATTCTTCATCGGTTTCATCGAGCCATAAAAGAGAAACCTCTGTACGATGGGTCATGATTTCCCCTGCGAAAGTATCATCAAACTCGAATATGTTTTGAATCATATCCCGTTCGTCAGACTGTATGGTTCCTTTTTGCTTACCGGCGTCCAATATCATGCGGATTTCTTCTTCCGCATTTTCTTCATCCTCACTGTTTGGATCAACACCTAATAGCCGCAAAAGGCCGTTGGTGGATACGGTGAAAAGCCAAACTGCCGGAGTGAATATTTTTGAAACTGTGTAGATAAGTCCAGACATACCAAGCGCGATTTGTTCAGCCTTTTTCATGGCAAGTCGTTTAGGAATCAGTTCACCCAGGAGTACGGTGAAATATGTTAGCACAACTGTAATAATAGCCACTGATATAATGTTAATTATGGACACAGGTATATTAACTCCTATACTGGCAAACCATCCTACCAATCGGTCAGAAAAGTTTTCCGTAGCGACGGCACTGCTTAAAAGATTGACCAAAGTAATACCAACCTGAATGGTTGCAAGAAAACCTGCGGGCTGTTCCGTGAGCTTGGTAAGGCGTAAGGCACGCTTATCCCCGGCAGCAGAGAGTTTTGCCAGCTTGTTATCATTCATAGTGATAACGGCAATTTCTGCACAGGCGAAAATTGCATTGAGACATATAAATATGAGTTGGAGCAAAAGCAACCAGAATAAAGGACTATCCGACAAAATAATAACCTCCTAAAATTTTGTTCAATAAAATGTTTGCAGTGACTCTAAGGTATTAGGCTACCGCAATAAAAAAACACATAGAAATAGGGACAATACAAGATTGCCCTCTGCTATGTGTATTAAAAACTTGCTTGGGGATTTATTAGAATCTATTTTTTTACATCGTCGATTAGGCGGCTCTGCCTCAGGGCCGGAAGAATCATCCACTACAAGTACACCATCCTTTCAAAAAATTATTATAACGGAATTTTTAGTCTTAGTCAAGTATCCATGAAGCCGGTCCCGCCGTGAAAAATGCATTCTCCCTCCATACCATGAGGGATATAAATGACCGTTTTTACGATGCCAACTGCCGTGCAAGCATGGGGAAACTATTAGGTTAACGCTATATGAAAAAACTGAAAATGAAGAATCAACGAAAAAATTCAAGGCTTTTATACAACACGAAAAACAACACAATTCAAAAGAGCCCTGATAAATCAAGGCTCTTATAGTCGAGGCGACGGGACTCGAACCCACGGCCTCTGCGTCCCGAACGCAGCGCTCTACCAAACTGAGCCACGCCTCGATAAACATATTATATTACGGTTCTTCACCTTAATACAATGCCTGTCAGCCAAGCACTGCATTAGATATTATCTAATAAAAGAGCAAAAAAGTCAACTATATTTTTCATATTTTTTCTCGTTTTATTTTTCATGTCTTTTCTTATTTCTTGGTTTAGAAAATATACACCGTATTACGTCCCTTCTTCGCCTCGTACAAAGCATGGTCCGCATTGATAAAAAGCCTTACCGCGTCAATCTGCCCCCTGCATGCCGCCAATCCAAAGCTGGCTGTCAGTCTCAGTGTTGGATATTCCGGAAAGGTAACGGCATTCAGCTTCATCAGAATCTGCCTGCAAACAGCTTCTGCCTCCTCCATATCCAGGTTCCTGAATAATATGCAGAATTCATCGCCTCCATAACGGAACGGTATAAACCTCTTACTTTCCCGCTTCAGGATTTTTGCAAACTCTGCCAGGCAGAGATCTCCGACATGATGTCCCCAGGTGTCATTGATATCCTTGAATTTATCAATGTCCACGATTGCCAATATGTATTTCCCGTCTGATACATTATCCTCATCCACATCCTTCAACGCGGCATGCAGCGCCCTACGGTTATATATACCGGTCAACTCATCTATGTGAAGGCTGTGCTGAAGCTGCTGCCGCTCTATTTCCTTCTGGATGCTGGCTGCATTTTTCTCCTTCTCAAATCGGATTGTAATCATACAGGTCACAGAAAAAGCAATCAATACAAAAAGAGCAATTATAAACTCGCTGAACCGATGGGTACTCTGAAAAATGCTGACCTTATCCAGATCCCATACAATAAATAGCTCCGAAAAAACCATAGCCAGGATACCTGCCAATGCAGTGGTACCGGTCACCCGGTAGTTTGCATATACCGTCGTCAGCATAATCGCTATCGCAAAAATATAGTAAGTGGCCTCGAATGCACTATGTACGGTAAAAACTATGAAACAGCTGCCGACAAAGATAAGGGAGATAGAATAAATCTTCACCTTCTGCGAACAGTGCTTTGACTTCATGATGATTGTATCAGCTATAATGAGCAGGAGATTAAGGCTTCCGGGAACAACCATGAACTTCCAGAAAAATCTTCCCGGAGTAGTTGACAGCATATCGGAGTTTACCAGATAAATCCCCATGGCACATTCCACAAGGAACGCAAATACAGCCAGCATAATTGATGTTTTATAATGCAGCTGCAGCCAATTTGCGTCAATCCTTATATATTCCCTCTCTATCTCATCAATATGCATATCTTTTATGTCCTCTTTATTTGTCTTTAACACTGGATATATCACACCTTTTTCTCCTGCTGTAGACCATATTTCCGCCATTAGGTAAATTTAAGTCCCCTTTTAATAAAAAGAGGGATACCTCCTCGTAATAAAACCATATCGTATCCTAATAACATTATATTAATCCCTATATACATTTTCAATATAAAAATTTTTTGGTATACTTAATAGAAATCTGACGATAACTATAAGGACAGATCGAATATTAAACTGCTTTAGCGAGGTGAGCCTTTGATGAAACATTTAAATTTTTTATTATTTTTAGTAATTATTGCTCTTTTCATAAGTGGCTGTAGCAGCCGGAAAGATAATAATTCCCCTCCTACGCAAGAACCGGAGCCCTCAATTGGAGCCTCCCCTTCCACCAATTCCCCGACAGACATACCAACAAGGCTGCCGTCACTGACAACCACTCCTGCTCCAACAGAGCCTTCCATTACCGGAAGCATTACTCCCAGCTCCGAATATGGACAAGCAGCATTACAATTATTAAACCAGATGAGCCTGGAGGAAAAGGTCGGGCAAATGTTTTTTGTACGCTATAATAGGGAGACTGCCCTTGATGACCTGGAAAAATACCATTTGGGTGGCTTTATCCTGTTCTCGGATGCTTTTTCCCAGCAAACCAAGTCAGGCATAAAAGACGCCTTGGCAGGCTATCAGTCCGCTTCTGGCATCCCCTTACTAATTGGGGTTGATGAGGAAGGCGGTACCGTTAACAGAGTCAGTAAATATACTGCTTTCCGCAAGGTACCCTTTAAGGCCCCCCAGGAGCTGTATCAATTGGGCGGCTTTGACCTTATTGTAAGTGATACAATAGAAAAAGCCAAGCTCCTGAAAAGCTTGGGTATTAATATAAATCTCGCTCCCGTATGCGATGTTTCTACAAATTCAAAGGATTTTATCAACCAACGTTCCTTTGGGCAGGATGCAGGGGCGACCTCTGAGTATGTGAAAACAGTCGTTACCACAATGAATGAGCAAGGGATCGGATGTACCCTGAAGCATTTCCCTGGCTATGGAAATAATATAGACACCCATACCGGAATTGCTATTGATGAGCGAAGCAGCGGACAATTTTATGCCAACGATTTCCTGCCCTTTGAAGCAGGCATTCACGCCGGGGCAGGGAGTATCCTCGTATCGCATAATATTGTGAAAGCCTTTGACGAAGGGTATCCTGCTTCCCTATCGCCAAAGGTTCACAATATCTTAAGAAATGACCTTGAATTCACCGGTGTAATCATGACGGATGATCTTAGCATGGACGCCATAAAAAAATATACCAACAATGAAAATGCCGCCGTATTGGCAGTGCTGGCAGGAAATGACCTGCTCATCGCTTCTGACTATGGGATCCAAATCCCTGCAGTAATTGCGGCCGTAGAGGACAAAACACTCCCACCAGAAAACATTGATGCAGCCGTACTGCGGATTCTTGAATGGAAATTCAGCCTGGGATTAATGGATCAATAGCTGCTACAGCAAAAATACCCTGGGCTCATAGGCCTTTAATTCCAGCTCTCCCTTGACCTGTTGCCCGGTCTTTAAGTCCGTCACAGGCTGCTTTAAGGAAATCCCCACAGCCTTATGTGCAAAATTTAATACGAAGAGGTAGGTTTTTCCCTCCTTCCTACGTACACTTAACTCACATTCCTCCGGCAAATGGACCACAGCCTCATAAGGGGAGAGCGCATTGACATATTCCAGGATTACTTTCGCATTCTCCCTGGTAAAGGTGGCGCCAAAGTATAATACCTTTCCTTTTCCACAGGCGCGCTCCACAAAGGCAGGCTTTCCGTCATAATAATTTCCTTCGTAGGTACCAAGTACCTTCACATCCTCCTTCACTACCTCCAGGATGTCGTTAAAAACGGGGGCTTCGATTTTCTTCCCGCCAAAAACAATGAACATATCCTCATCCCCCGGCCCCACAAAGGTAAAATCCGATACGGTAGCTCCCACCAGCTCCGCCGCCAGTCCCGGCATTGCCGTCATGGGGCACTGGCCGTTCTCATCCTTCTGCCCTGTCCTACAGCCCAGTACCAGACAGCCTCCCTGCTCTACATAGGCCGTCAAAAGCTCCATCTTCCCCTCCGATAAAATCAGGGGATGGGGATAGAACAGCACCGGATATGCCGCCAGCTCCTCCACTTCACTATCCTCCTGCAAATAAACATAATCCATGGGTGTATGGGTCAGCTGGGAAGCGATGAAAAGCTCCTTATAGCTGCTTTTATCCAGCCTCCCATGCCATTTATCCAGCTGTGCGTCAAATACATTGCTGTAATCCTTTAACACGCCCACCTTTGCCACATATTCTGCTCCTGTGACGGGCTTCAGCTTCCTTGTCCATTCGTGGATTTCCCTTACCTCTGCCAGCTTCCTGTTATCCCGGTTATCATAATCCAGAATACCGTGCCAGTAAATCTCCGTACCCATGGTACAGGTCCTCCAGCGGAAAAAGCTGACGTAGTCCGCCCCGTGCGCTATGCTTTGCATTGCCCAAAGAGCCATCTGCCCAGGCTTTGGTGCCGGCGCCTCCATTCTGGTGTTCCAACCGTTGGCTCCTGATTGCTGCTCCATGATTCCGAAATGGGGGCAGATGGAACGTACCTCCGTAAGCTTGTCACTCCACTTCCGGTCATTTAATTCCCTGTTGTTTTTCGGATCCTCACTCAGGCAATAGGCAAAATTAGGGTAAGAATCGTAGGTATAGACATCCAGGCATTCCTTTTCCATCCGGTGGTTGTCCAGGTTGGGGAACATGCCGTTAGTAGTGATAAATACTCCCGGGGCTATGTATTTCCTTAAAATGTCGCTCTGCATCTTGCAGAAGCGGATAGCGCTCTCCGAGATAAACCGGGTATAATCCAGCACCTCATGGGGATTGGTGGAATCGCTGATGGTATGCCTTGGCACATACACCTCTTCCCAGGCGGTATAGGTCTGGTTCCAGAAGACGGTGCCCCAGGCTCTGTTTAATTCCTCCAGGGTCTTATATTTCTCCTGCAGGAATTTCCGGAAGGCCAGAGTATCGCTTTCAGAATAAAACTCTGCCACCTCACAGTTGAGCTCATTGTCGATCTGCCAGCCACATATGCTTGGATGCATCCCATAATGTTCACCCAGCTTCTCTACAATCCGGGCGCACAGCTCCTGGTATTTCGGTGAATTGTAGTTATAGTGCCTTCTGGCTCCATGGCGCAGGATCACCCCATCCTTTGTCTGATTGAGCACCTCGGGATATTTTTCCGTCAGCCAGGCAGGAGGTGTTGCCGTAGGAGTCCCGAAGATCACCTTCATTCCCGCTTCCTTCACCGTCTCCAGAAAGCTGTCAAAGAATTCAAAGGTAAACTCCCCTTCCGTAGGCTCAAACTTGCTCCAGGCAAATTCCGCAATCCGGACGGTCTTAATACCGGCAGAAAGCATCCGGTTTAAATCCTCCTTCCACAGCTCCCGGCTCCAGTGCTCCGGATAATAACAGACACCCAGGGACAGCTTCTCCCATTGATAATTTTGTTTCCTGTTCATGTTCCTTCTCCCTTCTACTTCTGATTGTTTTTATGCTCCAGCTCCAGGGGAATGCAAAAGCTCACCTTCATTCCCTGGTTCTTCCGGCTCTCTATGGAAAATCCGCAGATATCCCCGTAGTAGAGGAGCAGCCTGCGGTACACATTTTTTATCCCAATGGAGCTCCTGTCTTTTTCTACCTGGCATTGCCGGTACAGGAGCTGTACTTCCTTCTCATCCATGCCGATACCGTCATCCAAAATGCAAAAGCTCAGCATCCCGGAAAGGGTCTGAATCCGTATGAGCAGATGCCCCGCCCCAATCTTGGGCTCCAGGCCATGGATAATGGAATTTTCAATGAGGGGCTGGAGGATAAAATTAGGCAGGACGTAATCCAGGGCAGCCTCGTCCACCTGGTAGGTCACCTGCATCTTATCCCCAAACCGGTAGCCCTGGATGAAAAGATAATTTCTTACGCTTTCCAGCTCCTGCCGTACCGTAATAATGCTTTCACTCTTAATCATGGCACGGAGCAGGTTCCCAAGGGCAATAGCTATCTCTGAAACATCCTGGTTGCCTGCCATGGTTCCCAGCCAGCTTATGGTATCCAGTGTGTTATATAAAAAATGTGGGTTAATCTGCATCTTTAAAAATTCGATCTCTGCCTGCTTTTGGCTGATCTCCATATTCAGTATCCGCTCCACCAGCTCTTCAATATTGCCGGCCATAGAATTATATTCCCTGCTGATCTGGCCGATCTCATCCCTCGAGGTTATTTCCACCCGCTGTGAGAAATCCCCCCGGCCAAAGAGCTTCATGCTCTCCAGCAGCCGTTTTGTGGGCTTGGTAATCCGGTCCGCAAAAATAACGCTTCCCATAAAGGCCAGCAAAATAGCTGTCACGCAGATAATCAGGGTGATATGGGTAAACTGGCGGATATCCCTGTCAAATTCATTCACCGGTATGGTTGTGACCATCTGCCAGCCGTTGCTCATGACCTTCCCCTTATAATAGTAGGCTTTTTCCGAATCAATGGCATTATAATAAGTATTCCTCGAGGTTCTTATGGTCCCTATGTCCACAGGAAATCTACTTCCGATATATTTGAGGTTATTGCTGCATACAATGATCCCCTCCCCATCCACCACATAGGAGCCGCTGGTATAAGAAGTAGAGGTGTCAGCGATAATATCCCCGAAATATTCACCTTCCAGGACGATATTGATATAGCCGATGGGCTTCATGGTTTTTAAATTTAAGATGGCCCGGGAGATACAGATGTCATTCCCCTCCAGCAGCCCCCACACCGTGCTTCCGTTGGCAGCATAAATTTCCTCCTTGCTGTAGGCCTGCCGGAGCTTGCTTCCCACCACTTTTTGCACCGTAAATTCCTCTCCCTTATCCGCTATCACGCTAAAGGAGATGACGTATGAATCATATAGGGCATCCGGCTCCAGCTCCTTTTCCACCTGCTTATGGATCCGTCGGAGCTCATAGCCTGTCAGCCTTTTCCGGTTTACCTCCTGCAGGTTGGACTGGACCACCGTATTCACCAGCATATCCCGGCTCAACCGCTCAATATAATCAATATTGACCTCCATATTATAGGTAGTCTGCTTGGTGATATCCCCAACATAGCTTTCAAACCTGTTATAAAATGAACGCTTATATACAAGGACTGAGGAGAGGGCAATTCCCACTGCCGATAAGATGATGAGTACCGCACACAGAACTATTATCTTTTGTCTGATGCTTGTAAAAAAAACCTTAAATAGCTTTCCCATGACCGCCCTGTCCCTTCCCTAGATTACATAAACTCCAATATTTCCTTTAGCTTGGTGCGCTTTGGATTCTTCTTGTATTCTCCCGGTGTGCATCCAAACACCTTACGGAATACCTGGCTGAAGTACCTCTGGTCCTTAAAGCCTATCTTATCACAGATAATGCAGATCTTTACCCGGTCCATAAGCAGCATTTCCACCGCATTCATCAGGCGGATTCCCGTCAGGATGTCACTGAAGGCATAGCCGGTTTCCTTCTTAAAAAGCTTGGAAACATAGGTAACAGAAAAATGGTACCGTTCTGCCAGGCAGTTTAAGGTGATGTCCTGGTCAAAATTATTTCCGATGTAATCCAGCATTTCCTTTACCTGTGGGTTGCAGTCCTCAAAGCAATTCTGGATCTGGGTCAGGGTATCAAAAATCCCCATCTTTTCTTCATGCTTGCGCACTACCTGGTTCTGGTAACGCTGACGCTCCAGCCTTTCCCTGGTCCTCGCCACCGTGGCCAGAATATCCTTTGGCCTTAAGGGCTTTAAAATATAATCATAAACACTGCATTTGATGGCCTCCCTGGCATATTCAAATTCCGAAAAGCCTGTCAGGAGAATCACCGCCGTATCCAGGGAATACTGGCATACAAAGCTGGCCACCTCCAGCCCCGTCATCCCCGGCATCCGGATATCGCTCAACAGGATGTCCACATGATCTTGCAAAAGAATATTTTTTGCTTCCAGTCCATTTTCAGCAAAGTACACCTCCGTAATGCCGATACTGTCCCAGGGAAGGGACAATAGACCCTTTCGGATCAATATTTCATCGTCTGCGATCAACAGCTTCATTTTTTCCCCCGTTTCTGCGCATATCCTATGCGCATAGGTTGAAGGCGCTTCCCCGCTCATCCTTTCACAGCTCCCGCCACCATGCCCTCCATGATATTCCTGTGCAGCAGTATGTATACAACAACGCTCGGGATAATAGTTATAATGACTGCGGCAATCATAGTAACATAATCCGTGGAATACTGGCCCTGAAATTCCGTCAAACCCACCGGCAGGGTCATCTTGGAGGAATCTGTCAGGAAAATCTGCGGCAGAAGAAGGTCATTCCATACATTAATAAATGATACCACACCCACGGTGACAATTGAAGACTTGGATATGGGAGTTATGATTCTCCAGAAGATCTGGTAAATATTGCATCCGTCCATAACGGCTGCCTCCTCCAATTCCCTTGGTATGGATCCCATAAACCCCGTCATAATAAAAATCGACATGGGGAAGCTGATGGCAATCTGGGGAATGATGACCGAAAGATAGGAGTTGAGAAGCCCCATTTTATTGAACATGGAAAAAAGAGGAATAATCATGGCATATACAGGGATCATCATTCCGATAATAAAAATGTTTAAGGTCAGCTTGGATAATTTCCAGTCCATTCTGGTGATGGCATAGGAAACCATACTGCTTAAAATCACACTGATTACCACGGCACTTAAGGCAATAATAACTGAATTTCCAAAATACCTTAGTATATGTCCCTGCACAATGGCCTGGGCGTAATTGGCGATCCGAAAAACTGCCGGCAGGCCCCAGGGATTGGTGTAAAGCTCCTCATTCGTTTTAAAGGAGCTTAAAATCAGCCAGAAGATGGGATAGAGGCACAGCAGGGTGAACGCAGCCAGGATCACATATTTAATGACCAGCAGGAGCCTGTCTTTTAATGATGTCTTCATGAACTCCACCCCCCTAATATTCAACGGCTTCCGAGCGGAAAACCAGATTGGACAGCAACACGGAACAAATGCAAAGCAGCAGTAAAATCACACCGATAGCAGAGGAATAACCGTATTTCAGGGTACGGAAGCCCTGATAAAACATATAGGTTGACATTAACTCCGTAGCGTGGTTTGGTCCCCCGCCCGTCATAACCGCTACCAGATCGTAGTATTTTAATGAGCCGGTGATGATTAAAACCGCATCCACCTTTAAAATGGGCTTAATCAGGGGGAAGGTTATGGCGGTGAACTGCTTCCATTTGCTGGCTCCGTCAAGGCCTGCAGCCTCATAAAGGGAGCCCGGTATATTCTTCATGGCGGCAATCTGGATAATCATATGGTATCCCACAAACTGCCACATAACTACGATAATAACGCAGAACAACGCCAGGTTTTTGTTCGCCAGCCAGGCCTGCTTCAAGCTTCCAAGACCGATGATTTCCAGCAGCTTATTTAACAGGCCAAACTCTGAATTATATACAAAGGACCAGGTCAGACCCACCGCCACCCCGCAGATGACACAGGGCAGGAAAAATACGGTCTGGAAGAAATGGCTGCCCTTTATCTTCTGGAACAGGATATTGCCAAAGAGCAATGCCAGGGGCAAATGGGCAATAAGAGAACCCATTACCATAAAAATATTGTTTCTTAAAGCTCTGGTAAAGGTTCCATCATTAAATAAATTAATGTAATTCTTTAGGCCCACGAATTTTGCCGGGCTCATCATATCCGTCTGGAAAAAGCTCAAATACACATTATAGCCTATTGGAACCAGTGCAAAAACCGCGTAAAGCAAAAATGCAGGAAGCACAAAAACCGCGATATTTATCTTATTGCCAAAAACCTTCTTCATCCAATTCCTCCTTTTAATTCCCCCTCTTGGGGTACTCCCCTTTTATCAGGACGGATTTTATTGTACAGGGAACCATCCTGGTAAAGATTCTCCCCCAGAACATCCGGTTCCGGGGGAGAATCCTTTCCTATAAGCCTGGCATAGGCATATTTTTATCGGTCTGCATTATCCTCAGCAAACTGCTGTAAGGAATCAAAGGCCTTCTGGGGCTCCTCTCCGCCGCAGACAGCTACACAGGTATTATTAAATTCCACTCCTTCCCCGGCGCCAAAGGCTCTATCCCACCAGGGGGTCAGCCCCTTCTGCTGCTTGGACAGGTTAACAACCTCGGCAAATAAGCTGTTTAGCTTGGAGCTGTCAATTTCAAAATTTCCTGCTGGCATTCTTCCCTGGTCATATAGCAGCTTCTCTTCATTGACCTGGGAGGTCCAGAATTTCAAAAAGGCAACAGCTGCATCCTTGTTCTTACAATTTGCAGAAACTGCAAAGCATGTATCTACGGAGCCTACGGAAACATTATTGTACTCTGGATTCTTGGCAGGCAGGATAAAGGCTCCCCCATCCTCCTTCAAGGCTTCCGACACCTTGGAGCTGTCCCAGGCACCCATAAAATACATGGCAGCTTTGCCGGAGGTAAACAATGCAGTAGATTCCTCCGGTGACATGCCGATATAACCATTCTGGAAATATCCCGCATCTACCATTTTCTGCAGTTCCCCAGCTGCTTCAACATGGGCGGCATCATTCCATTTCCTTGTTCCTTCACTGATACCGTTATACAGGTCCATACCCGCAATACCGTTAGAGATCTGCTGTACGAACTGAGCTGGGATCCATGCATCCGTTCCGCACATAGCCATCGGTATTACTCCTGCGGTCTTGAGTGTATCGCAGGCCTTTAAGAAATCCTCATAGGTAGTAGGAACGGCAATGTTGTTATCCTTAAAAATCTTTTTGTTATAGAACATAACGCAAAGGCTCTTCTGGGTCGGTATGGCATATATCTTGTCATCATAGGACAGCAGATCTAAGGTCCCGCCGGAGAAGCTGTTCTTCCACTCCTGATCCCCCTCCAGGTAAGAGGTAATATCCGTTACCTTACCGCCGGATACGAAGGGCTCCAGGTAAGCCAACTCCCAGGTAAAGAAAATATCCGGCACCGCGTTGGAGGCCATCAGCGTCGTCAGCTTTGTCTTATATTGTTCATTTTCATAAAATCCCATATTAACGGTTACGCCATATTCATTAGTTTTGTTAAACTCGTCCACAATAGCTTTATAGGCCGGCAAATAGGTATCCGATTCCGTACCTACACACATGGCTGTCAGCTCTCCGCCCTGTTTTTTCCCCTCTGCATCCACACTTCCGGAACCTCCTGTGTCCTGGGAACCGGTATTCCCCTTCCCGCAGCCTGCTAAAAGCCCAGCTGCCATTGTTATGCATAATAACAATGCTGCCAATCTTTTTTTCATAGCTTATCCTCCTTCTAATCAATCAGATTCATCAAATTCCAATAATCATTTGATAAAATCATAATACAACACAGCGCTATAAACAAAAAGATGTTTACTTGTTCTAAAATGTTTAAAATCTTGCACATATATATTGATAAATTAGATTTTTAGTTAAACATTATGCACAACAAAAAAGGAACCTTTTCTAACAGATTAAGTTCCTTTCCTTCTTCTATTCTGATCCTTACAAATAATTAATTTCATAAAACAGCCTCATTTCTTTACTGTTATCAAAAAAGCTTACAGCTCCTATAAAAATTCCTTCCCATGGGTTTTAAAAAACTCATAATAAGTACGTACATTTTCCAACTCCGTCCACCTCTTTATGGTGACAGGATTTTCATCAAGGTTATAGATCCTTGCGCCCTTCATGGAAAGCAGGAACGGTGAATGTGTGGATATGATAAATTGGCATCCGAAAAACCTGGCAGAATCCTCAAGGAAGCCCATCAATTCAATTTGGAGTTTAGGAGAAAGGCTGTTTTCCGGCTCGTCTAATAAATACAGTCCATTTTCACCGATTTTTTCAGTAAAGTAAAAAAATGCGCTTTCCCCATTGGAATATTCCCGTACATTATCAATCAATTCACCCCTTACAAAGCGGGACTGGGTTTTACGCCTGGCGTTATTCACTTTTTTCAGCTGTTCATAATCCTCCATTGATTTCATCTGAAAATTCGAATACTTTGCATCCAGGTATTCATCAAACAGCTTTTCCCTTTTCCAGTCGATCCCTTCATTCAGGTTACGGATATTCAGCATATAATCAAATACATCGTCACTGGTGATGATCCTGCTGCTTTCCGGGATGTCTTCTTCCTCATTCATGTTGCACAATGCGACATAGTCAGGAAAAAAATTCGATTTATTATAGACGGAATCCCCGGCGGATTCCTGTTTTCTCCGCAATAACATTCAATGCTGTGGATTTCCCTGAACCATTCCCTCCATATAATATGGTGACTGTATCAAAATCCAACCTGTCAAGATCATGGTTTGATAGTATCTTAAAGGGATAAAATGAATCATAGCAGGTTCTTTTGATGTCCAGGATAAAGTCAAATTCCCTGTCAGCATTCGGGAAGGTAAAGCTCCGTAAATATATCATCCTGTTTCCCCATCCTTTCTTATGTAAACTACTGAGGCTCAAAATCCACATGATTTATTCACGCACGCATCCGAATATGTAGCCCTTTGCCACTTTCCATATACTGCACTGATTCTTTTAATGCCTCTACTGTTTTTGTCTCAATAACACATCTGCAGCCATATTTTTGGGCTATAGTTAACCTCTCATTCAAATCGATCTCACCGCTTCCAAGAGTTAAGTGGTTTCTCTTACCGGCGGCATCATGCAGGTGAAAATGCATTAATCTTTCTGCATGCTTTAGAATGAATGGCTCATCCATATTTTTAACAGTATGTGAATGCCCGATATCCCAGGTTAATGTAAAAACCTCACTTTGTAAAAGACATTCTATTGCTGTTTTTTCATATTCCATATACCCATCCGTGTTTTCTATTGATATCTTAATATCCCCATCTCCAATTGCCTCACTGCAAAGCTCTTTGAATGCCTTTATATCGGCCATATAATTTGTATTATACTTATCAAACAGATAGATTTTTTTATCCGGTAACGTGAAATATACCCCCTTATTCATGTGCATATTCAGTACCGGTACGCCCAGTCTTTTTGCAATATCTATCGTTCTTTTTACCGTATCGGAATAAGCTTTAGAAACTGCTCTGTTAAAATCACAGAAATTCAGGTTCTCATCCAGGTGTATTGTATAGAAAATTCCGTATTTTTCTGCAATCTTTAGAAATTCATCCGTTTTGCTAAGGCATTCAACCTGATACTGGGGAAGGTTCATGTTTAACTCAATAAAATCCAACCCCAGTTCCCGGCATATCAAAGCTGTCTCTTCCAGATCTTTATTTTCAATCAGTGTAGGCATACCAAACTGCATGATATTCTTCCTTCCCGGGTAGTATTCCCCGTTGTTTTCATGGGTTTAGAGATAAGAACTAAATATTAATACTCTTTATACTTTTCTCTTAGTTTTCATTTTCATTATCCTCTAAAATGAATTCCGCATTATCTGTTATTTCCGCCCCAAATCTGCTATCTATCACTCTTACCGATGAGGACTCCTTTTTTTGAAAAATAAGTTTATCATCATCTAATCGAAATACATATTTGTACCTTTCATCATAGGTCGTCATCGTTAAGACACCATCTTCTACCGTATAGGTACCATATGGCCAATAACTGCTCAGCGCATCATACGAAAACGAAATATTCTCATCTGAAATAGTGATATATGGAGATACTACAGCATCCGTTTCTGTCTGCCCTAATTTATAAGTTCCATTCTTTACTGTAGTTGTATCACGATGGTTGTTACATGCCGAGAAAGCTACAAAGAAAAGAAACACCATCAGGCTAACCCATATCTTTTTCATGTTATTCGACCTCCTATTATAGCTGTATTGGCTGACTGTTTATAGCTGTATTGGCTGACTGTACTAATCATGACGTTCTTCCATATTCCCAAACGTCTCACAAAACCTTGCCGCAAATGCCGGCGGTTCCCCGGCAGCATACAGATGTGAAATATCTCCAAAAGAACACATACGGAAATAAGCGGTTTTCTCTCTGCGTTCCTCCGTAATAAGGGTTGTCACTGAGGAAGGTGCAGCACAAAACCCATGCCATAAGACCATGGGTGAAATGCCGAGCAGATGCCCCAGCATGACGCATTCTACTCCAAAGTGGCAGAACAAGACAATGGTATCATTGTTAGACCTGACTGCACGGTATAGGTTTCCCGTGTGCTCATATCCATGCTCCTTCAGTAGCTCATCAAGGCCGGAATATACGAACCTGGCTTCCTCAAGCACCCGTCCTGCCTGCATCACCGGAACTGTATGCCAAAGATTCCTGTCATAAAACTCTTCTACCTGGGTCCAATCGGACGGAAGCCAGTCCCAGGGAATCCGCTCCTTTCCTGTCCCCACATCAATAATTGGGACATGAAATTCCTTTAACCATGGCAGAACCTCCGCTTCCCGGTTCATCTTTTTCAACGTAACAGATGCCGTGTCCTTCGCCCTGCCCAATGGTGATACATAAAATGCCTTTACATCCATTTTAGATATCCTATCAGATAAAAACCTAGCTTCTTTCCACCCTTTCCCGGTAAGGGAGTCAATAGAATAGTCCGGGTCTGCATGGCGGATAATAATAAGCTTCATTTGTGGTACCTCATTTCTTATTTTTATATATGACATCTCATGTTTTTGGTGACTGACAGTTGTAAAAGGTTGTTAACAAAGGTAATCCCCTTTAGCGAGGTTAATCCAAAATATTTGTTGTTCTTCATCTTTAAAATAATTTTCTCCCGTTAATATCCCGCCACAACTAATTATCGTTTGTCTTGAAGCTATATTATCTTTATCACAGGAAATCATCACCTTTGATAATTTCCTAACGGAACCAATAACAGCCTTTTTGTATGTATATTCATTCCCGAGTCCTCCTTTACATAGTTTGAATCCATCGTGCTTCATATTATGCGCTGCATGAGGTTCTAGTTTTCTGTAACCTGTTTCAAGTATAATCCGTATTATAAATTGTAATCTTTTTCTACCTCATCACTTCTAAAGCAATTTCTTTTGCTATCTTCCCTGAAACAACTTCCTTTTGTGTACTATCGTATAAATATATCGCAAAATAATCTTTTTGCCCATCTTTTTCTGAAAATCCAACAAACCAGGCCTCCCCATTAGAACCTGAACCAGTTTTCCCATAAATCTTCTGTGTACTGTTATCATCAACTAGCATAATATTTTTAAGCACATCTATACTTTTATCGCTATATATAGTCTTTCCTTCAAATATTCTTGCCAGTATCCGCACTTGTCCGGATGGGGAAATTTTCAAAGAAGAATTTAGCCAAAATCCATTCAATTCCTGAATAGGATTAGTGTTGTTCCCTTTCCATTCAGAAACATCACAATTAAATTATCCAGTTTATTATTCAAGTCGTGATATGCATTATAATAATCCATTGTCGGAGCATCGCCAATATTCTTTATCACATCTTTGGGATGGGCAAGAATGATAGATATCCCTAATGGATAATGTGGTATATCTATCGGTTCTGCTACCGAATCTTCACTTTTGGATCCAGTTAAATCCACATTACTATACAGTCCATCCAGCTTTGCACCATAGATTCTCCATGGTCTATACTTCCAACAGCTATTACGCTATAATACTTCTTTAACTACAATAGAATATATTTCATCTGTAACACCACTTGCTGTGTTACCGCTTGTATCTATACAAATAGTATCTAATCCCCTAAAATAATCAAGTGATTTTTTACTAATATTTAGCCACTCCTCTATCCTCCATTCGCATAGGTTGTCTTTATACCATCTATCTGTTAGTGCTTCTTCCGTGCAAATTAGAGTAACCTCATACAGATACATTCTGTTTATTTTAATACTATTTATTATTTTCTGGTATACTTCCATCTTATCCATAACCCAGTTGAATACAACATAATCACAATGTGAGCAATTAAGATAATTATTGATTATATGGATTATGTTATCAACTGCCATTTCTTTCGTTTCTTTGTCGGCGATGAACGGATGCAAATCAAAACACCAGTCTCCATCAAGAAACGCCGATTTATTTAATTTACTACAAAGTAGTTTTCCTACGGTAGATTTCCCTACACCTATCGGCCCATTAATTATGATTACCTTCTTCATCTATACCCTCCATTATAGCAAGTTGCTACATGCCCCAACTAATACTATATTTACTTTATATATATCATCGGCGTATATCTTATTCCATCCACTACCTGCTCAGGTGCAGTATCAATAAAGCCTAAATGATGATATATTTCAACGGCATAGGGCGATGAATTCACCGTAATTACATTTGACGAGCTATGCTCCAAAACGGCATGAAACAATTTTTTCCCGATTCCCTGCCTATGGTATTTACCGTCAACAAAAAATAGCGCAATATGATTTCCTTGGTTTCTTGTTGCAATAACACCATAAATGACATCCCTTTTATAAGCCCCATACAATACAATATTATTTAAGTAGTTGTCGTTATTGATAACGGAGTTTTGAAAAGTTTTAATACCTTCCTCGGGGTAATCCGGTGCTTCATATTGCATAAATGTCTCCAAAACAAGCTTTAATGCCTTATCCCTTTCGTTCAATTCTATTCTCTTGATTTGCATTGACTGTACTCCTTCTTAGCATTTAATTAATCTGGAATTCCGGATAATCAAAGTAATCACATATTGTGCGTTTCCCTCTGTATTTTTTATGTTATTGTTTCTTACGATACTTAATTTCACCCCATATTTTAATCAGAAAATAAGCCAATATATAAGCGAACGAAACACTGTCATATATATCTTTTCCATACCTAAGAACTCCTAATGCTATCCCCAATAGCCCAAATAAAATATCTACACTACCCATATATCCCGTGTATTTTTCCACATGTACCGGTCTTTTTAGAACCCCCTGTTGAATCCACATCCACGTTTTTGTAATTGTTAATACTCCCGCTAAAACTAATATCGTACCCAAAAGAATAAATGCCATGCTCATAAATTTAACCTCCAGTGAAATCATTTCCTGTATTCGAAAACATCTAAAAAATTTTAGTTTCCCCCTGATACTATCGTAACATATCGCCTCTTATTTCACCACCTCAATTTCCATAACCCTCCTTTTAATAATTAAATAATCGCGGGTTACCATTTGCTTTAAAATAATTACTGCAAAAATGGACTCACCAAATGTAGTGCAAAGCACACCTTCGGTGAGTCCATATTCCTTAATACTTAAAACTAAAAATCATATCAATATGTCATAAAGCCCCATCGTTCCTACGCAATATGTACTTCCGAGTTTTTTACGCCCCATCAGCTCAAGACGTAATACCCTGATCCAGTCCAAAATGATTTGATAGCATTCTCAGTATTTCATCCTTCGTATCCTTGTCTGCATCGGTTCTTACTAACGTAAAAAATCCACTTCTGGCATACTGGTCGTAGTTCTCTTTACTATTCACTTTAGCCAAACATGCCTTAAAATTCTCCATTGTTTTTTGGGGAGATTCTGATTGCATAATCTGTTCCCTTATAAAAACCTTATCCGGATCGTTCCGGTCAAAAAATTTCTCTACTGACATTTCCTGTGGCGACAGCATAACAGCCACCTGCTACCTTGGCGTGATAATTTTCCCCACATTGGATCAATCCATATTTTTCTGCCAGCATTGCTACCATTGTTGACTTACCTGCATATGCTGTTCCTGTAATAAACATCACATTTCTTAAATAGTGTTTAAGAATACTATTATCTATCTTCATATTATGGTTTCCTTTTCTAAACAACAAATAAACCTATGCTTTTCGCATAAGCTATTCCGACCACTCGTTAATTAAAATCCATTAGCGCATTCTATTATTGTTGAATAAAAAGTGACACCACATGCTGATTTCCTCCAAAGTTTTATTAACTTTTGTATCTATAGCAAACCTTCCAATGAATATTTCTCCGCTTTATTAAATATTTTAACGTCAACCCATAAAAATTCTAGCTTAAATGGATCGAAATAGAAATCTCCTTCATAAAGATATCCGGTTAATTCCAATGTCTGCTTTGCCTCTTCAAAATTATTATCTATGACAATATCAATAACTGGTTTAGCCGCCAATCCTTCAACCGATGTACTTCCTACATGCCCAATGGATATTATTTTATCTGCTAGAACTGCCGACAACTCATTCGATATACGCTTAAATTCATTTTTCCATTCAGGATTATAATCTTCTACTGTAACATGCTTTGTGTTCATTTGTCATTTCCTCGCTTCATGAATATTTATGCCTGCTGCTATACTAATAAATTCTTGCATATATCCTCTTTGTTTCGCTACTTCATAGAAATTAGTGCTTCTAAAACTCCAAAGCCATTTTATAAACTTTTTCCAAAAATATTTCAATCCTCTTTTCCCGATTCTCATCATTACCATAGCCTCTGGTCATTTCATCAAAAACTATCATTTCCTTATACTCGGCTCTGTTATGAATACGGTCTCCCAGCATCACGCATTTCATTGCATCCACTTGCTGCTGCCTGACTTTCTCCGACAAACTGCCACCCATGCTAACAAGAAATAACGCTTTCTTCAAAGTCTTCATAGTCGGATTATTCCCATATGCAAATCCATACGTCCAAACGCGTTGGAACCATCCGACAAGTTTAGCGGGAGCTTCTGTCCAGAAGACAGGATATATAAAAACGATTGCATCTGATGAATTTATCTTTTGCTGCTCATCAGATACATCCTGTGGAACTTTTAGTTTCTCTTGATAAAAGCCTTCCCTTAAGTATTCCTGTTCGGAAAAGCTTTCATTAAAATGAATCTCATACAAATTTGATATGATATAAGAATGTCCCGCCTCTTCCAAACCCTGAATGAATCGTTCCCGAATCATATAGGTAAAACTATCTTGGCTGGGATGGCTATAAACAATAAATACCTTCATTTCTCCTCCAGAGTAAAATAGTGTTTAATTTATTCCCATTTTACACCACATGCCCAATGATTACTACTCTAAAAATTCAAGATATTGGAGAAATGCGCTACCAGGTAGATCACTTAAAATAAACTGAATATATTTAAAAGGATTAATACCATTTGTTCTCAGCTAAGTCCTCTGCAAGGGTGCAGAGCTTTTTTTCATGTGGGATAGCTTTTAATAGTTCTTCCTTCTGACCTGGAAACCGCTTACGGCGATAGGACGCAACCTCTTTCGTATCTGGTTCCGGGGCATTGGCATCAGCAAAAGTTCAAACTTCGTCCTTATGCATATCCATTATCACTTATCATGCTTTTTACATAAGCTGTAAGATTGCAATCTACTGCATTTTTCAGGAAACATTTACGAAACTCCTTACCGGCAAGAGCTGTAGTAATAAACTCTGCATCAATGGATTTTAAAATTTCAACAGGCTCCTTGCAAATTTTAGATTTTACGTGATTGAAAATACCTGCATTTTTTTTCTGTGTTTCCTGCATTTTAGGGGGATAACCAGCACCGCGTTCAGAAGAGAAAATTTTATCAAAGATATCCTCTATTTTTAGTTCTGCCGCCCAGCCAAAATCTTTTGCAAATGCTAAGGAGATAGCATTTCCATTGTTTATTTGCGTAAACAAAAACGCATCACTCGTATCTGTTACATAACCGCAATTGACACCTGGATAGCTATTAAGGGACATGCATGCTCCTTGTCCAGATCCACAACCCGTGATAACAAAATCAACTGCATTTGTATTCAGCAGTACAAACGCTTGGATGCCCAAATGAATATAATTCAAATAAGGCTCATCGTTGTCCGATTTCATACCTGTATTATACCATTCCACATTATACTTATTAGCGCTGCTTTCTAATGCGCGCAAAAGCAGCGCATTTTTACTAGCCTGACTAAACTCATTAATTAGTGCTACTCGCATATTTTTACTCCCATCTAAATTTCATTTACCACCATTTAATCTGGCTAGTAATATATTTTCTCAATTCAATAAATTTTGGATCCGAAACATCTCTCGGATGTGGCATATCAATCACCACTTCTTCTTTAATGGTAGCGGGCTTATTTGTTAAAATCAACACACGTTCCGCAAGGTAAACAGCTTCTTCTATGTTATGGGTGATAAACACTACTGTACTACCAAGTTCTTTCCACAACCGAATCACTTCGTCTTCTAAATAAAAACGTAGCTTGACGTCCATTTGTCCATATGGCTCGTCCATAAGTAGCAAGTCTGGATTCATTGCAAATGCACGGCCAATAATGATACGTTGTGCTGTGCTGACGGAAAGTTGATGTGGGTACGAGTTCCGAAATTGCTCCAATCCCAGCAAACGTATAATTTCTTCTACGCGACGATCAATCTCACTCTTAGGAACCTTCTTTAATTCCAGTCCAAATCTTAAGTTTTTTTCTACCGTCAGCCACGGCAAAGAGGATGGTTCCTGGAACACAAAAGCTAAATTATGCTTTTTGGGATCAGCAGACTCTCCGTCGATATACAAATCGCCTTCGGTGGGATAATAAATTCTGGTCAACAAATTCAAAAAGGTTGTTTTTCCACAGCCTGTGGGTCCAACCACACAAACAAATTCACCTTTTTTAATATTAAAAGAGATATCATCCAACACATGAAGATCACCAAAATATTTCGTGAGATTTTTAACTTCTACTTTGTAATCGCTGTTTTTTTTATTCATAGTATCTCTCCTCGTCTTAAAGTGGTAAATCCGTGTTATCTGATATTTGTTTTCGCAGTCCTAAAAATTCTGGTGATACCGAATCCCTGGGCCGAGGTAAATTTACATCGTAAATTTCTTTAATTTGTGCGGGACATTTGCTTAGAAGAACAATGCGATCACCCAAATAAATAGCTTCTTCGATGTTATTGGTTACAAAAATAATCGTCCTTTTTTCCTGTTGCCAAATACGTTGTATTTCTTCTTCCATAGCATAGCGAGTTTGGGCATCCAACTGTCCAAATGGTTCATCCATAAGTAGTATTTCTGGCTCGTTTGTATAAGCACGCGCAATACCCACGCGTTGCTTCATACCGCCTGAAAGTTTATTTGGATAAGATTTTTCAAATCCATGCAGACCTACTAAGTCAATGTATTTTTGGGCAATTTTGCGTCGTTGTTGTTTCGACATTCCTGCCATTTGGGGGCCAAACTCCGTATTCGCCATTACGGTTTTCCATGGCATCAAAGCCAATTCTTGAAAAACCATACCGATGCGTTTGTCACTGCCTTTAAAAGGTTGTCCATCAATTTCTTTTTGACCTACTTCTGCTTCTTCCAATCCGGAAATAATGTTGAGTAGCACTGTCTTTCCGCAGTGACCCGGTCCTAAAATAACCAAAAACTCATTATCGTATACATCCAATGAAATATTCGAAGCAGCTTGAAACACATCGTCATTTACAATATATCCATGGCTAATATTCTTAATGCTCAGCTTTATTTTTTTCTGGTCCATGGGCAAATCACTCCTTCCATTATCTGCATTACAATTGCTAACAAAGCACCCACGAGTCCAATGCATATCATGGAAATCAGAACCAATGCCTGATCACCAGACTCCATGCCACGTGTAATCAAGAATCCAACACCAGCTTTCGCACCTAACATTTCTGCAGCCAGTACTACCATCCATCCTGAACTAACAGAGGTACGCAACCCTGCAAAAATTGCATCTAATGCAGATGGAATGGCGATTTGAAATAGCCTTTGATATTTATTGGCATTGAATATTGTTCCGACATTTAAGTACAATTGTTTTATATTACTCATACCGGCTTGCGTGTTTACCACCACTGGCATAAATGCACCAATGAAAACTACCAAAATTTTTGGTCCTTCTCCTGTGCCAAACATAATAGTAATCAGCGGAATCCAGGCCAAAGGAGGAACCGCGCGAACTGCATTGAAAATAGGATTCAACACTGCACCCATCTTTTTGTTCCAACCTGTAAGGATTCCAAATGCAATACCGGAGGACCATGCAATAGCAAACGCAATAAACACACGCCGCAGACTTGTTAGAACATGCCCTAAAAGTCCAATTTTTTTGATGGGCTTTTCACATAAAAGTAAATATCTTTCCCACACAGCTGTCGGTGATGGAAAACGTGCATTTTCTACACTTGCAGCCAATAACCACACACCAATGAGAATCAAGAATGATAAAATCGGGAGTAATTTATATATAATTTCTAGATTATGCTGTTTTTGTTCAGCAACGCTTAATTTTACAGTTCGCTTTTTCATACCTTTTTCCACCCCAACACTTTGCTTTCGGCTATATTAAGTAACGAGGAGAACAGCATACCTATAGCGCCTATCACTGTAATCCCTAAAATAATAATATCCGGACGCGCAAATTGCCGTCCCATCAAAATCATATATCCAAGACCAGCAGATGCCGCTAGCATTTCAGCTGCCACCAATGTAGACCACGCATTTCCCAATGCAACCTTGATACCTGTAAACACCATCGTCATAGAAGATGGAATGCCAATTTTCCAGAATATTGTAAAATTTGAGGCTCCACAAGTTTTTGCAACATTGATAAGTACAGGCACGGTTTGTCGTATTCCCGTGTAGGAGTTGATAACACAGGGAACAAATGCAGAGAAAAACACAATAAACGCTTTTGCTTGCAACCCTATACCAAGCCATACGATGATAAGCGGGATCCATGAAACCGGTGGAATAGGACGAACCACTTCAAAAATCGGTCGTATCAAACTGTCGAACCCACGATACCATCCCATCAAAAGCCCCAACGGCACACCAATGCAAACAGCCAACGTAAAGCCTGTCAATGATACCTGTAAACTTGCAAGCACATTCATCCCAAGTGTATTGCCGTCTGGACTAGCATCCGTCAGCTTTACCAAAAAGAGATTGAGTACCTGCATGGGTGATGCCAAAAATTTTTGATTTACCCACTCCATAGATACACTAATTTGCCAAAGCAATAAAAAGCTTAAAATGCCCACCACCGAAAGCATTGTCATCATATATGCATTTTTTTGCTTTTTTCGTTTAAATTCTTCTACGTCCAAGCCCAATCCGGACTCTTTTACTTTCCCATTCATTCTTTATCTCCTTCCGTAATAAATCTTTCACATATATAAGACCGGCTCCGTTTTGGTTCGCCGGAACCGGTCTTAAATCTTACTCTTTAGTGTGTAATACCTAATTTATCTAGCATTACCACTGCATCTTTTGTAATGGAGTTATCTACAAGCTTATTTTCCAACAAATAAACCCGATCTTCTGCCTTGTATTTTTCCTGCTCCACAAAGAAGTCCATGGTCTTCAGCATCTCACTTTCTGCTTGCAATAATTTACGTTCAGTAAACAAGCCCTTGTCATCATCCACCTCGTTAGTCATCGTTGCAATACTGTCAGAAAGGCTAGGACACTTCCAAATATTTAAAGTACGCATTGCTGTTAGTTCAGTGCAAGCAATCCCTTCTTCCTCACAATGCTCCAGATAGTAATTTGAAGCGATGGATTTGTGTTCTTCACTTTCATTAATCCAGTCAGCTGTCAAATAGAATAATGCCCAAGTTGTTATCATTAAATCACGCTCATTTTCAATTGCATCCGGTGTCATGGTCAAAAATGCACTGTTTGTTGCATTCAAAGAACCAGAGTCAGCGATTCGCACATAGCCTGCATCCTCAGCTATAAATACATTGGTATTAAACAATACCATGCCGTCACCTTCTCCACCATTGAAAGCAGTATAAGCGCTGGAAACATCCATGTTTACTGTTTTGATTTCATCCATGGAAAGACCAAGTGACTCCAACTGTTTGATAAGAGTATAGTGTGCAGTTGTACCAAGTGGGAGCAGCCAAGTAGTGCCTTTGTACAACTCTGGATTTGTCGGATCCTTGGCTATTTTGCTATCTTTTCTTACAAACAATACTTGGTTAGTTTCACGATCGCACACACCAACTGCGGGCAAATCATAGCCAATCGCACCCACCAGATTTCCTGCCACTCCGGCAGCGGCAATATCCCAATCCGCATTAGCCTCCATCATGGCCGGACCTGCCGTAAAAGTAGACATTTCTACTTCAATGTTTAACTCATCAAAAAAGCCTTCTCCCATTGCTACAATAAAGGGCATTGCTGTCTGTGAACCTGCAATAGCACCAATCCTCAATGTTTGACGCTCAGCAAACGGCTCAAGACCAAAGGTCGTTTTGGTGGTCTGCTCTGCTTCGCCTGAAGTTGGCTCGACTGCCTCGCTTGGGACTGACTCGCTTGGCTTAGACTGTGCACCGCCACAAGCTGTAAGTAAGGAAAGGGTCAATGCTAGTGTAAGAATACATACCAATAACTTTTTCATAATAACTCCCTCTTTCTTTTATATTTTTTTATATTAATTATCATCCTTTGATAATTTAATATCGTCCTTTCGGTATAAAGCAATAGTTACATTATTGTAGTTTCATCACTGTCGCTTCTATTCCTAAGCTGTCAATCCCCAGCAATGACCGATTGTATTCCACTGGATTTCCAGATGGATAGCAATCGGGAATACCCAAACAATGCAATCGCACACCCAGTCCCATTTCGGCAATTGCTTGCCCCACTGCACTCCCTAAACCGCCATACACGTTGTGCTCTTCCACTGTAATAAACACATTGTGATCATCTGCTAACTGTTTTAGTAAGGTCTTGTCTAACGGTTTAATGGTCGGCATATCCACTATGCTAATTTTCGGACCACCTTTTTCATTCAAATGCTTCTGTGCTTCTAAGGCCGCGGTCACTGTTGATCCTGTTGCTATTACTGCAATGTTCTTTCCATGTGCCAGAATATGTCCTTTTCCAATAACGGCTTCATACCCCTCATCGTAAATATCTGGCAAGGGATTCCTGTCAAGACGAATAAAAGCAGGCTCAGTAGTTTTTGCCAGCAGTTGAATAAATGCTGCGGCAGAGGGAGCATCACTTGGAGAAATCACTGTGCTTTTCGGCATTGCCCGCACAACACCGATATCTTCCACAGAAAAATGCGTTGAGCCTGCAGGACCGGTGCTTACACCGCAGTGTGTGCCAACCACCTTCACATTTGCGCCATTATAAAATAAATCAGTTCTCATTTGTTCACATGCCCTTAGTGTAGCAAAAACAGAAAATGTATGCACAAAGAGTTTCATGCCTTCATGGGCAAGTCCCGCTGCGATAGACATCATGTTCTGCTCTGCAATACCCACATTAATAAATCGTTCAGGAAACCGTTGCTCAATTTTGCTCAATTTACAAGAGCCAACCAAGTCTGCCGTCATTACAATGATACTGTCATCTGTTTCCATCAAATGCTCCAGCATAAGCGCAGATGCTTCCAACTGCGAATGCATGGTATTTGTCTTTCCTGTATTCTGCATAATGGTCTTCCTCCTTAAAAGTCAAATTTTTGTTTTAATGAATCCTGCGTGCCTGATAAATAGTGACTACTGCCTGTTCCTGCAATTGTTTCAATCAGGCCTTTACCCTTCACTGTATGGGCAATAACTGCATATGGCCCCTGTGCTTCTTCACGCTGGTGCATAAACAAAGCATTCATCGCTTGCACATCATGTCCATTTACTTCCTCTACCGCAAAACCAAAGCTACGCCATTTGTCTGCCAAAGGTTCTATCTGCACGATGTTTTCCAGATGACCGTCATTTCCAATTCCGTTGCGATCCACTACAACCACCAAACGTTTCAGTTGCTGTGCGTCTGCCGCCATCGCCGCTTCCCACACGCTCCCCTCGCAACATTCACCATCTCCAAGAATACAATAGGTAAAATAATCCTGCTTTTTTAATTGTCCGGCAAATGCTATTCCGACCGCTAACGGAAGTCCATGCCCCAGAGAACCTGTGCTCATTTCTACACCCGGCGTTGTATGAGAATCCGGATGATTCATCAATCTTGCACCGGCCGAACCAAATTTTTTTAATTCCTCAATAGGGAAATACCCACTCACTGCTAGTGCAGAATATAAGGCTAAGCCGGAATGTCCTTTTGACAAAATAAGCCGGTCTCGATCTTTCCAATCGGGTACCTGGGGATTGTGCTTCATCACATGTCCATATAAGCTGGCAAGAATATCTGCTATGGAAAGGCTTCCTCCCGCATGTCCACCTCCGGAAGCACACACAGCCATTTTTATTCCATCTCTTATTTGTTCCTGTTTTGTTCCCATATTAAACCTCATAATTTTCAATAATTTTATCTCTATTAACTGCTACATCTGCATTATACGTAAAATATACCGTCATTGTCAATAGTATCTTTCTGGTTTTTGCTTATTTTTTGTTCCTTTTGTCAAATATATATTTTTTTTGTTCCTACTTTGTTCAACTAATTTTCAAGTTTACAAATTTCAATTGACTTTTCCTATTCCTTCTACTATGATAATTAGTATGAAAACTAATAATTTAATTTCCTACGAAAAAACAATTTTACAACAAATAATATTGGATGAGTTAGAGATAGGTGATACCATTCCTTCTGTGCGTAATCTGCAAGCTCGTCTTGGTTTGTCGCGCAATTCTGTATTGGCCGCATTACGATCCTTGCAGAAAAAAAACATCATATTAAAAGGAGATTCCCCTCGTCAGGGTTACACATTGTGCCAAAAAATAGATACCACAAGCACTCCCTATACCGATAGAGAGATCACTGTGCAGTATCTCCTTCCCTTTACAACATGGAACTATACAATCAACAAATACCTATCCAGCTTTGAAAACGCTTTCTCCCGCCATGGAATTAATTTGGTATTTAGTAATACTCATAACTCTGTGGAGGAAGAACGTCATATATTAGAAAGTATTTACGCAAAACCCTCCTCTACACAACCTGATTATCTATTTCTAACTACATGTGATAGTACAACCAACCCAAATGTATCATTGCTTCAGGATATTTGCGCTCAAATTCCTCTTGTTTTGATTGACCGTTATATCCACGGAATAAAAACTCACTATATCGGAGTGTGCAACTCTTCTATAGGCACGCAAACAGCCAATCATTTGTTGCAAAAGAATCATTATCACATTGCATATATTAAAGCCTATAATAAAATCTCGCCTATACAAGATCGATTCCTATCTTTCCGGAACACTCTGGAAGAGAATGGTGTAGCACTTGATCCTCAAAATATATTTACCTTTACCAGAACAAATATTGGTTCCATAACAGATATACAAAGTGAAGTAGATAGTATTGGTACTCAGCTTCTATCTCTCTCTCCCCGACCATCAGCTGTTGTTTGTAGCTTTGATCGTATCGCTGTTGCTCTCATAAACTTTTTACTCAAAAACAGCATCCGGATTCCGGAAGATATCTGTGTCATCGGTTGCGACAACGATGTTGACGTAAGCACTATGTCTCCTCTATCTCTAACCACTTTTCGTCACCCTTACCATGAATGTGCGCGCGAAGCTATTCAGTGCATTGAATCTATCCAAAATGGAAGTGCCACTCCCCATTCTGCGGAGTATTTCTCAGAGCTGCTGATTGGCGCTTCCACTGATTTTACAAGATGATGCCCCGCATAAAATACAATCCAATCTGCCCCAAATAAAGAGACTTTTTCGTTCTCATTACATCCACGATGTACATTCCTAGAATTTCATAGTACTCCTTTTCTATACTAGATACTGATATGAACTGGACAATGATAAAACAAAGAGTCTTATTTGGAATGACCACAACATAAAGTATAAGCAAAAGCATTAAAATAACTTTTAAATACAGCAAAGGAGTGGAATTCAGAATCCCACTCCTTTACTGCATTTAAAGCCATTTTTATTTTTTGTATGCAACAATGAGATAATCGTGGTTGTAACGTAGCTGTCTAAACGAAGTAACACCTTTTTCTATATTGATTGTAGGGTATAGTGCCCAGTGAGTCTCCAAATCTATAACTTGAACAATGTAACCTGTTAAATCAAGATCTAGGCTCAGTGGCCAAGTAAAAGGCAGATAAATGACAAGTTTACTTCGGTTATTACTTGCCGCACATACGATCTCTTCACATGGATTTTGTAACACCAGGCTGGTAGCCGGTTCTAAATCGTACAGACCTATGGTGTCAGCGACCAGCTTTGCAAATCCCATGTCGTAAGCACCACGTAAGCGCAAATCGTCGCGCCAATCATTTACGAAACCGGTAGCATTTTTATCACTGCAGATATTTTGATTCTGCCGCCATAGCCACACACCACCTGCACCATAGGTAAATCCCGCGTTAGCTCCGCTGAGTACCCCTTGCCAAAAAGCCTTGCGCACCTGCCGCTCGTCAAACCGCCCCTGCGGACTATCGAAGTAAATATTGGCTTCATAACAAGTCTCACTGTTATATACCGGGCGTGCTATAGAATATGCTCGTATATTCTGCGCCAACGTACGGTTTAAATGCTGTCCCGAATACTGATGCCCCGGTTGGTACATGTAAAAGTCAAGTTCAGGAGCATCAATCAATCGTTGTGGCAATTCTACCTTCGGTGCAATGTGCAAAGTTGTGAGGCAATGTGGTGCAAGTTTCTTAGTGATTTGCAAAGCTTTGTAATAGAAGGTTACCGTTTCAGGGTTGGCCTTTCCCCAATCCAGAGGTTTGTCAGATTCCGTATCATCTGAGAGATTTACATCACCGCTTACCAAAAACATAGGATCATATTCCCGTAACAGAGGCACTGCATACTGCAAAAAGTTCTCCATCTCCGGCACAGTCATCGGCTGATAATATGGTTTTTCTTCCACATTTTTATGACTTGCATCTAGATATCCCTGCCATGTGCCTGGTACAAAATTCCCCCATAAAAGCACAATCATGGGCTGCAGGTCCCGCTGTTTCATTTCATTTAGATAAAGACATACCCGATTGAAATACTCTGTCTGAATGCAAGAATAGTCGTAACCTCCAGCCGGAGTAACTGCAAATGGGTGTATCCACTCACGCGACGCACAAGATTGGCGCTGTGGCAACAGATTTATCTGCACCGCATTGAAATTCTGCTCCTTGCGGAAATCAAGATATTCACGCCATTCTTCCAAATTCGGATGAGTAAATGCACTCCAACAGGTGTCCGCCATCAAAAAAAATGGCTTATCGTCTTTTAAAAAATAACGTTTATTAGGTGAAATCACAAGTTTCATATTTTTTATCGTTCCTTTCACTTCAATCGAAGCACAAACAAGTTATGATAATACTGCATATATTGAATTGTTTTAAAGTATAGGGTATACAAAAGTTATATAATGAACTTTTGTATACTCTAGCTCCCCGTACTAACCTTTTACACCACCAATCATGATGCCTTTAACAAGATATTTCTGGAAAAACGGGTAAGCCATCAAAATCGGAACTAAACCAACTACTGCAACTAACATTCGAACGCCTGTTGTCGGAAGATTAGAGGTCACGGTAGTAATTCCGCTTTGCGTTGCTGCTGCAGATGATAAAAACTGTACATCCTGAAGCATTCGATTCAGGATATTTTGAATACTGTAATATTTGGAATCGGTAACGTGATACAAACCATTCATCCAGTCATTCCAGTAGCCCAAGTCCAATCATAAAAGTCAAGATTGCTATCATTGGTTTTGATAAGGGTACAATTACTTTTAACAAAGTCTTTGTCTCAGTTCCGCCATCAATTTTTACTGCTTCAATCAATTAAAAGAACCCGTCCTCCATTAAACAGCATAGTAAAAAAGACAAAAAAGGCAAATACGTTTCTTAATTGGAACAATTTAATTGTAGCTAATTTACATTCTCATTTCTATTAAAAAAAAGACCTGAAATGTTCTTATTGCGACTTTTGAAAATTTTCACCAGAAATCACATAAATCATACTTTTTTAAACATAGTTAATGAAATAAATAATAAACCTGATTTATTCATGGTGATGTAGAAAAAAATTCTACCCACCGATTTATCTTTACAGCTCATTTTTGTTAATAATTAATGATTCCGCCTCTAAAAAAGGGTGGAAAATCCCTGCGGTATCCATGCCCTATCCAGGTCTGTTCTTAAGATGCTTTCGCATTATTTCCTCATCTATACTCCATTATGGTTTATCCCTATCCTCCCCTAAAACAAATCAAGGGTTTGCTGTATAAAATCGCATTTTCTGTTGAGCATATAAGGAGCTTGCTTCAGTATCTTTTGTGTCTGCGTGTCATTAAAGAGCCATTCTTCCAACTGACTATCTGACAATAATAACGGCATCCTGTTATGTACATCAGAAATAGAGGAATTTGCACCTGTTGTCAGTATTACAAATCTTATCTCATTATTAAAAACATTGAAAATACCAGACATATACATGGTTGTCTCTTCTTGGGGGGTAAAATATATTTTCTCTTTATTTGCGTTCCATTCATAAAATCCAGACGCTGGAATAATACATCTGCGTGAAACCAAACTATCTCGAAACAGCTTTTTTTCAAAGACTGTTTCAGAACGGGCATTTATAATCACTCCACTGCCCTTAAAATTAGGAAAGCCCCATTTCGATATAACAGGTTCCATCATCCCGCCCTTTGCAATTAGGATGATGGCCTCGTTAGTCGGACAGATTTCTCCCATTTTAATACCAGGACTATCCCATTTTTTATTCATCTCCAATATTATCTTTTTAATCTCCAAAGTCCCATCATCAATATAATATCTGCCGCACATATAACCCCCTCCGTAATGCCTAGTCCAAGTGATTTTTTACTAACATTTAGCCACTCCTCTATCCTATTGCATAAATGTCTCCAAAACAAGCTTTAATGCCTTATCCCTTTCGTTCAATTCTATTCTCTTGATTTGCATTGGCTGTACTCCTTCTTAGCAGCCTATTTCTAGGTTGCCCTCTTACGGTTATAGCTCTTTTAATTTAATCAAATAATATAAATTATTATCCTCTTTCGCAATTCTGTCTTTTAATGCTTTCATAATAATTTTAACTTCACTCAAAAACTTGCTTTCATTACCGATAATTTTGTTAACGGTATTATAGTTATTTTTAAAACTGGTATATTGATTTGTAAGATCTCCCATTTCCTTCATGTACTGATGAGCCAGTTTCCGAATCTCTTCGTCGTGGCAGTTTAATAAATTGGGATAAAGAAATTTATCTTCTTCTAAAAGATGAATTCTTAACTGTCCGGCCAGCCTGTTGATATGCAGTACAAGCTCTGATGTATTCATGGATTTGTCACCCTTCTTGGTTTCTGCTTCCAAATAATTCAATTCTTCCTTAATTCTCCCGTGTTGCTGGTTTAAAATATTTAAATTAATCATAGATATACCTCCAATTCTTCTTTCTACTCGTAGTTATTGTATTGGAATGCCCAAAGAAAGACTGTGATTTATCGCACAGTTCTGTGAATATTTTCATAAAGAAATAGATTCTTTACAGATCCGTAAATATCTTCATCCTAAAGCAGCTTCCTCCAGCCATTTTGCTCAAAAGCAACATCCACTCCGGTTATAAGGTATAAATATGATTCCAATCACAGATTATTACGTGCACCTTACTTATAATGAAATTCATCAATTAGAAAAGGAGTCGATTTCAATGTTAGATTTTGCAGCCACTGTAGATGCCAGACAATATGAGCCGAAAGATAAACATCCCGTAATATTTAATACATTTTTCTCATTAAAGCCGGGAGAAAAGATGGAACTGATTAACGATCACGATCCGCGCCCCCTTCATTATCAATTTATTATGGAGCATAAGGAAGAATTTGAGTGGGAATACCTTGAGGAAGGTCCCGAGGTATGGCGTGTTTCAATAACAAGGAAGTAGTTTTTAGCAGAAAATAACGCTCCAATAGACCAGCCAGTCAGCCACTCTATTGGAGCGTTAGTCTTACACGGATTGAGCGCCTGTTACCATAGGATTACACCTCCAGCATCCAAACCTTCATCTGATTGATGCCTCGGTTACCCCAGGCAAAGTAAGGAATGGCTTTCATGGGCACAGTGATATATTCCGGCCCCTCTTCCGTATAAAGCTCCTCACCGCTTTGGACCCTTACACCGTCAAATATCAATGCAGGCAGTCCCTCCAAGGGTGCTTCTTCACAGTTTGCCACTAAAATCTCTGCGTTTTTCGGAATTCTTAATTCCTGTAGGCTTTCTCCATTATCGACGCCCTCAAAACAATAAACAAATGGTCCTCTCATAAGAGCAACACAGCCTGCATTATCCCGAACGATGCTGTTGGTTCTGATTCTTCGAACGGGAAGGTCAAAGGAGATTTCCAATTGATCCCCGGACACCCATGCTTTTTTAAGGTAGAAATAACCTTCCTTTAACAGTCCATTGGCAGACAAAGCAGAGCCATTTAAGATTACCTTTTCATTTTTAGCATAGGAAGGGATTCTTACCGCCAAGGTGAAATCCTCATCAAACATAACCTTATCAATATGATAAATGACTTTTCCTTCCCACGGATACTTGCTTTCCACTGTAATTTCTGCTGCCTTAAGCTTTGCACTGCTTCCGATATAGAGATGGGAATAAATCGTATTCTCTGACTCGCTCCATGCATATTTCCCAAGGGACATGAGTAATCTGACCAGATTGGGAGGGCAGCAGGCACAGGCATACCAGCCCGGACGTTCCGGAAGCACATGCTTATACCCATGAAGCTTGCCTGAGATTTCAGGGTTTACCTCCAGGGGATTTACATAGAAGAAACGCTTGCCATCCAACTGCATTCCACTAAGGATTCCGTTATAAAGGACTTTTTCCATTACATCAGCATACTTATTGGAGGGGTGAATATCTAACATCTTCCTGGCGAAGAATACAAGGCCAATAGAAGCACAGGTCTCTGCATATACCGTATCATTTGGAAGGTCATAATCGATGGAGAATGCCTCTCCTTCTGCCGTAGAGCCAATGCCTCCGGTGATATACATCCGCTTTTTCGTGATATTATCCCAAAGGGTATTGCAAGCCTGTAATAGCTCCTTTTCTCCTGTAACTTCGGCGATATAAGCCATGGCCGTATACATATAAACGGCCCGGACACTATGTCCTTCGGCAGTCTTCTGCTCTCTGACCGGAGCGAAGCACTGACTATATTTTGTATCATTAGGGTTCATGCCAAAGTGCGTCCAGCCTCGTTTTTCCTTTTCCTCTTTAAAGAAATCCGGATTCTTGCCCCTCTCATCGATAAAATACTGTGCCAACTTCGCATACTGCTCCTTGCCGGTGACATGATAAAGCCGCATGAGGCCCACTTCGATCTCCTGGTGACCCGGAATTCCGGCTCTCTTGTCCGGACCAAAGGTGTCCCCGATATGCGCTGCCATCCGCTCCATAACCTTTAAAAGCTTATCTTTACCTGTCGCTTCATAATAAGCAACTGCAGCCTCCATCATATGTCCTGCGCAGTAAAGCTCGTGACACTCCTGTAGATTCTGCCATTTGTGCTCAGGCTCCTTGATGGTGAAGTACGTGTTCAAATAACCATCGGGCTGTTGTGCCTTCTCTATGGAAGCGATGATTTCGTCCGCCCGTTTTTCAAGCTCCGGATCCGGCTTTACCGCCAGGGAATACGCAACCCCCTCTAGCCATTTGGCCACATCACTATCCTGAAACACCATGCCATAGAATTCCCCTTCCTCCATACCTGCAGTAATGCGGAAATTGGCAAAGGCGTGGCTTTTCTCCACTCCCGGAATCTGATCATCCAGGATTTTCTCCTGGTATGGTATCACCACATTGGAAATCAGCCCTTGCCTCGGAGTCCAAAAATCATCTTTTATGTTAATATTCTTTAAGTCAATCTCTCTATTCATGAGTAACCTTTCCTTTCCTTATGCTTACAAATTTTCTTTATCCTTTTACTGCTTCAAAAATTATTCCTTTGTTCATGAGCTTCTAATGGATTCATTACAATCTCCTTTTTTATGTGAAAAGAATACTTATGTCAGGTTTCATGGTTAATTTAACTTCTGTATGGGTACAGGCATCCATCGTATGGTCAATTACACGGAATCGGTCGGATTTTTCATGTGTAAATATCTTAATCGCGGCCTGTTCGGAGCAGATTTCATTGAAGGCTATGTTTATATGCCCATCCGAATATATCTGCACTTCCATAATGGATGCGTTCGAAACTATCATATGTAGCCTCTTCGTGCGACTTTGAATCATATGAAATTCCCTTCCAACTCCATCCGCCGGTTTAAGGCGCTTTACACCGCCGTCAACAGTAATGGTACCGCCATAACAGGTTTCCCCGAAATCCGGATCATTTGCCAGGATCAAGGAAGCGCCCCTAAGATAACCGCAGTATCCTAAATCAGTCTCAGAGCTGTAAATCCAATAACCCTTGTGAGTTTTCTGACCCAGCCACGAGTAGCCTATCGGCACCCCTTCGAAGCCACCGCTGGACGCCCCCTGATTTTCAAGACCCGGAAACCAATAGCCGTAGTTGCTGTCTTTGTCTCCAGCGTTTATTAAGCAAAACGATGAGAGGAGGGATGTATACGCTATCCTTAAGAGATCAAACGGTTCGCAAGTGGCGTAAAGGGCATCCTGTAACAAGGCCCAACCGCCCATTTGCGCCATATAACCCAACGTATAGCGGGAGCTCTCCCCCCGAATATCGCTGCCTGTGATATAATAGGCATTTTCAACCACACCCCGGCAAGCGAGATTGCAGAAACGCTGGTTTAAATCAAAGGCTTCCACATCCTTCGGTGTATAGGACAAAAGGCTTCTTTGATCCGACGTATATAAAGGCGTCGCGTGCTCTCTTCCCCAGTTTACCACCGCCTGTGTGGTCTCAAAGCCCGTAGTGTCAAATGCGTACTCAGATCCAAACAGATCAGAACACTCCTTTATAAAGAAATGCGCCTTATGCTGCCAATGATACTCAAGCCTTCTGGCCTTTTCTGTAAGACCCTCGCTTCTGAGGGCGTTTATGGTTTCCGTTATGACCAACTCATTATAAAAGCCCGTACCATAGGGTGACCAATAGCCGTTGCTCCAGGCATATGTATGCTCTATTTCGAAAGGATACTGATACATTGCCAAAAATGTTCCGTATGACCGAATAAGATATTCCAAGGGTGAAAGTTTCATCTTGATATTAGGATACGCGATGGCACATTGGTACATTTTCAAATACATGAGTGCGATATGCGGATAATCGTATATCCTCCATATGTGGTGTAGTTCGTTCGCGTTCAGGTTCTTTTTTGAGCGATTGTAGCTCCAGTCGGGTATGCCCATGATTGCGTAGGGATACTCCGACTTATCCGTGTTTTGCAGCCCTCCCCAGATAAAGTGTTCTATATAGTAATCCAACGCGTCTACTTCTCTTTGGTTTGGGATAAGAGCGTTTTTCGCTGAAAGAAATGCCGGTTTGGACAGCCCCGGGTCGTCACAAGTAATCGCGTATATTCGCCAGTCATTTATTTCGTCGTGATGATCCGGATCCAAGAATACACCAGTCTTGTTATTTCTCTCCCGTAAGAGCCCGTCATACCATTTGCCGCTGTGCTGCAATTGATTATCCGTAATATGCGCCGCCCTTGCCTTAAGCAGGTCTGCTACCGGTAGGCAGGCGAACATCTCTATGTAACCGACCTTCCCGTTGCCGTAATGCAGTGTCAGCAGATTCTCTCCCAAATGTCGCATAGATACCTCATATAAGACAGAACCGTCCTTTTTTGAGAACAGGTTAATATCCGTATCTTTAGGAAACTCTGGGCTAATCGTAACATCACTATAAGTACTCCTAAGAAGTATCTTAGCCTTTTGATCACGGGGGACAGTAAGTCCCGGCAAAATCTGTACATCTACTTTACCGTGCTTTATCAGCTTTTCCCTTGCCTGTTCATAGCTGTCCACCCATTCAAAGCACATTCCAAACGTACGCTCTTCTCCTGCCTCAAGGGTTAAAGAAGATGCCGGAAGCCTCGTACGGCCTCCCTCATCCAAAGCAGCTCTTTTTGCTAAACCACCGCCATATAAATATACGCAATAATGGCCATGGGGTCCTTCATAATTACCCTTTTCATCATCAAATGAAACCATATCAAAAAGCTGCCAGGCTGTACCTTCCATAGGTACACACAGAAGGTAAGGTGCTTTTCCATCGCAGGGTGTACCTAAGAAAAATGAGTTATTCCCCGCCACTTGAGAGTGCCTGATCATCCGTTCGGCGGGGTTAACACCCCAGCCCATACGGCTGTAAAGGGGTATCGGAAGGGCGATATCATCCAACTGTAGTGTCTTAGCAGTTGTATTTTTTATAGATAAATCAAACGTTAACAGCTCATTACAAAGATCGTATTTTGTAGTTACACGCAAGTCTTCCAAATCATAAGTATAACCTGCGTCATCTGCGAAAGTACCTATTTCCCCCCTGGTAGTAAACTTCCTGCCGTCGGAGCATTCAAGACAGATATCCCCGAAGGGATGTTTCGGGTCAATGGATTCTATACTGCCTTTCGTACTCTTAAGGCTTGAGAGCCTACCGTTTGTAACGGTCGCACTGATCTCCCCGTTTGACATGTCCTTATAAATGTCAAGTGACACAGGGGTTTCAAAGAAATGATGCCCAATGGTTCTTAAGCCGCAGGCAGGCCCATTAATTTCCAGCGGCGTCTTGCCATAGCGGCCCGTGAAATTTATAACCTCAGTTTCACTTGCGGCGAAAGTTAGATAAAACACTGCTTGAAATCCGGTACCCGGAGCCATCACTAAGCTCCTTGAGGGATTCTGCCATGGGGCATGCCTAAATTCAGGTGCGCTTTTTCGAGCGGCTGCATACAGATAACAACGAATCACCCCACTTTCCGGAAAGATTTCGCAAAGTTCGATCTGTGTCTTATCATATGGGAAAACAAGGAGCCTCTCATTCATATCGGTTGCTATGGGTAAAAGCAAATAATAATCCTCCTGCTCAGGAAAAACTATTTTCTTATCGCTGCCTTCAACCGAAAAATCAACGTAAAAATCATTGATAACCACTTCTTTTGAACTATTGTTATGTAATTCAATTATAAATTTAGCGAAGCCCTCTGTTTCAACTGCTTCCGCTTGCATGGTTAATTCAACATAATCTGTTTCATTGAAACAAGGCTTGTAAGACAATACCCGTCTTTCTGTACTACCGTCAGATTTTATAAAGGAACCTGTCAAAGCCTCATTCTCAATCAATAATTTAAAATTCTTATTCATCATTTATCCCCTCAAATTCCTACTGAAAGTTATAGGTCTGCGTTAACATTTATCCTGATATTGATATCCCCCTTGACTTCAGCCGGAAGTATAATGCTCTCTTCATCTTGAAGTTGCTGCGATATATCGCTCTCATTCACATAAAAACCCGTTATTTTGGATATTCCGGGCAGACGGAGCCGCAATATCTTTTTATAGGAGCCTTCAGGTAAATTTAATTTTCCTGAAATATAACCCTCCGCTATATGTGATTCCAAGTGGATATCAACGCTACCATAACGTGTGGGTGCTCCCTTTACGCTGATATGCTCACCGTCCATAAGCCACTCCCTCGGGGTAGCCTTGCACAGCCACAGAATATCATACATGGGATCCTCAAATACCAGCATCCACTTCGTTATGGTGGGTATCGTCATCTGGGCCGGTGGTACAAAACCAGATCCCGCTCCTCTGTCCCTGTCAATATCGTTACACTCAAAAGCTGTCCATGTGCCACGGGTATGCATATGTAGGGCGTGGGTATAATAAAGCATCAGGAATTCCCTTATCATATCGTGTTGGATTAATCCGTAAGCCTCGCCGTAGCAAAGAAAAGCTACATCAGTACCTTGATTACCAAAAATACCGAGCTTCATACCATTGCGAACCATACCATCACGCATAATCATACTGATGTATTCTTTGGGTACTACACCCGAATGCATCATCTCGCACCAAACGCGGTTATCATCAAAAGACTCCGGCATTGAACGGTATGGATAATCGTAGTAATATACCTTACAACCCGCGATGGGCGGCAGGAAGCCTGAACTTCTTTCCGTAAGCACAGAGTTTTTAAGGGATGCTAACAGATCCTGTTCAAACACCAGCGCTTCTGAAATCAATGCTTCCCCTCTTCTCATGACAGCTTCGTCGTTTTTGCTTTGGCCGATTTCCTTCCACATATACCCTATATCCCGAAAGGCCCTTACTGCCTCGGTACTGTTAGAAAAATACGGCTGTTCAAAATTTAATTTTTTATATTTGTGATGGACAAAGCCTATATCGGCTTCGTGATGCCCTTTTATCATGCCATAGGCGGGATCATCTTTGGGAAGCTCTTTCGCCTCACTTCTGCGGTCCAGCAGAATCTTTGTAATCGCCTCTACCTTCCCTGCATATTTCAACGCAAGAGAATCGTCTTTTGTATAGGCGTAGTATTGGGCAAATTCCGTCAGCATCCGGGCGTACTGTCCCATTTCAGGTCCCCTGTATTCCAACTGACCGTTATCACGCACATAGTAATCAAAATAATTCTCTATATAGGCTTTTACCAGATCATAGCGTCCCCATTCCAGGTAGCAGTCCACACTGGCAGTAAGCACATCCTGAAATCCGTCGTGTTCCGCTGAACCATAAGCGCGCACCACAAATCCATAACGAGGAAAATAACCATTCCTACATATCATATCCCTTACCATGCTGTGCTTACAGAAATCTGCTATCCAATCCTCTTTGGTGCTTTCAATTTCCATACCGCCCTTTGTCGCCTCGTCCCAATACTCCTTCATAAGATAGAGGTCATAATAGAAGCCCTCGGGATCAGGCTCATCCCTTAGCGGGTAAGGTAGATAGGAGTCATAATAATGTACTTCAGCTATTTCACCGTCCTTGACCTTCATGTACCTATACCAGGCAGGCTGAATGCTTTCGCATTGGCCGTGGGTCTTAGCAAACGCCGTGCATTCCCAATAGGCGCCATCCCCGATATAAAAACGAAATATGACGCAGGGAAGATACCCGCCCAAAAGGCCTTCCGACACATCGCAGGACTCAATAGCTTTTTGTATTTCATCTGTCACATAAGCATGATGAATCCTCGACATATTGTCATAGGTGTAATAAAACGGGAGAACATCATTACTTTCCCGGGTACCGATAAACGTATGTGGCAGCTCGCCAAACTCATCATAGGCTTTCATTTTTCTGATGGGGGGAATAATATGTTTAATAGATGCATAAGACGGATCCTCATCTCTTAAGAGGACTTCCCTTCCCATTATATCCGCATTGGAACGGGTTATAACATGCTTTTGGTACCCCAAATAGCTTGTTTCATTATTCGGCTTGGTGCTCTCAAGCCTTCTTTCGAATTCATACAGAACCTTGCCGTCCTTATCCTGATAAATGATGGCGCCATCGTCACTTAGGTCTTCCATCACTGCAACTTCTCCCAGGGCTTCTATATTAATAAGGGACATAAGCCGAAAGCCACCTGCTTTGCAGTGCTTTTCCGTCAACACGCCGTTTATATAAACCTTTCCGTCCTTTATGGAGAGCTTGGGAATATTAAATTGTTGTATTTGTTCCTTCATTTTTACGTACCATACCTTTCCTTTGCTTAAATATTTATTTTCTTAGACGCACTTACCCCTTCACCGCTCCCAGTGACAGACCGCCTACAAAATACCTCTGGAAAAATGGATACACTGCCGCTATTGGTATCGTAACAATCATAGTAGTAGCAGCACGTATGGTTATAGGAGTAAGCAGCTTATATGATTCAGGGTTATTATTCTGATTCATGAGATCCTTTGCTATGTCAGCTTTAATCAGGAGCCTCTGTAACACCATTTGAAGCGTATCAAAATTCCCTGAAGGATTGTATACTAATACATCGAACCAGCTATTCCAGTGGTTAACAGCTGTGATTATCGCCAAAGCCGCGAATACCGGCTTGCATATAGGAAACACAATTCTTGTAAATACGGTTAGTTCGCTGGCTCCGTCCAGTCTGGCTGATTCAAAAAGTGCCACAGGCTGGCTTTCCACAAACGATGTAATCATAAGCACATTCCATCCGGTGATCAGGCCGGGTAGCCAGTAAACGGTAAAGCTGTCAAGCAGCTTCAAGTTACTGTACAGTACATAAATCGGGATAAGCCCAATGGGTATATACATGGACAAAACTGTTACGGTCCGCATAAACCTGCTGCCAGAAAAGCTTTTTTGCGCCAGCACATAACCCAACAGACCGCAGCAAAAGAGATTACCGAACGTACCGACAACCACGCGCAAAATCGAATAAAGCACCGAACGAAAGAAATGCGTAACCCCAAGTACATAGGTGTAATTATCCAAACTGAATTTTCTCGGCCAAAAGTAGATTCCGCCCTTTGCAGCGTCCGTACCTACGTTGAACGACAATACAAGCTGGTTCCAAAACGGATATAGAAATACAGCAAATGCCAATAGGATTAAAATCAGGTTTAACGAATCAAATATCCATTCTACTGCTGATTTTCTGCCGTGAACCATGCCGCTCTTAATACCTTTTACATTCGTTTGATTCATGTCATTTACCTCCTAAAATACTGACGAGTCTGAGAATCGTCTGGAAAGCGCGTTTGTGATTATAACTAACGTTATTGATATAATGCCTTTCAAAAGGCTTACAGCAGTCGCGAAGGAGTACTGACCCATCTCCAGACCATAAGCATATACATAAGTATCGATGGTCTCGTAGTATTCTCTGGTAGTCGCGTTTCCGAGCAATAGATGCTGCTCAAAACCACCGTTTATAATACCGCCCGCACCCAGTATAAACAGCATGATGATGGTGGTTGATATCCCCGGAAGTATAATATGGCGTATTCTACCCCATCTGCCCACACCGTCAACTGCTCCAGCTTCATAAAGTTCATGATCCACGCCTGCTATTGCAGACATATATATAATAGAGCCCCAACCCACCGTCTTCCATAGGTTTAATATTGAGATAAACACCCAATAGGTTCCTCCGGTGGAAAGGAAGCCATAGGGCTTTTCCAAAGCGCCGGCCTTTACCAAAAGTTCATTCACCACACCATCCGTGGCAAAAAGCGATCTGGCTATTGAGGCCACAACCACCCATGAAACGAAGTGTGGCAGATAACTGACCGTCTGAACGACCTTTTTTACTTTCATAAGGCGTAGCTCATTAAGCATTAACGCCAGTACGATCGGTGCAACAAAGCCGATGGTAATATTGATGGTACCCATGACCAAGGTATTACGCAACACGTTCCAGACGTCAGGCAAGGAAAAGAATTTTTGAAAAAATTCAAGGCCTACGAAATCAGATTCCAAGATGCCTTTTCTCGGTTTATAATTGATAAATGCCATGTAATTACCTAACATGGGGACAAAATAAAATACCAAAAGAAAAGCTAAGGCAACAATCGATATGAACCAGAACTGTCTTTCTCGCAAAAATTGCCTCTTTCGACTACTCGCAGGTTTTATAGGCTTAGTTTTCTTGGGTTTCATACAATTTACCTTTCAAATATGGTATAGGGATTAAAAAGAATCTTCTAATCCGCGCAATGCGCGGATTAGAAGTATAGTATTCCTAAAATCACCTGTTATGGGGATACTCAATTACTGCGCCAAGCGGTTATTTTCTACAAATAAGCTATCAAGTCCTAAAAGCTCCATGTTCTTTTTGAAGGATTTGGTTCTGTAAGCCTCAAGATCATGGATACCGGCTGCCTCAAGCTTAGCTTTTGCGGCTTCAAGTGCCTGCAGAGCAGCCTTCTCGGAATCAGCGGTAACGATTTTTACCCATTCCGTCTTGGCGATATCAGCCACGTTCTGGTTAATGGTGAACATGGGATCAGACACGGGTATATTTACCTCAAAAGGTGTTTGGTTATAAGACACGGAGTCGTCATAATACTGCCAGCATATATTCCAGCCTGGATCCAGATACTGGGTCTTATCCTCGGTCTTTATATAGGCCTCGCCTGTGCCGAATGTATCCTCAACCCTGGGATCCAGCGTAAATGGCAGCTCAATATTTCCTTTTGAAAGAGCGCTTCTCCTTGCCACAAGCAAATAATCATTTGCGCCCCAGGAATCATGCCGTCCGTGCCATTCAACATTCTTTTGGGAAGCGTCAAGCGCTTCTTCCTTCATAACCACTTTGTTACCTACAATGTTGTACATGTTCTCTTCGTTCGGAACACCATTCCAGGCGATTAAGGTGCCCCAAGGACTGCTTTCCCAGTTTAGGTATTTTATTACCTCTTCGGGATTCTCACAGTCTTCTGAAATCATCCAGTAGCCGCCAATGGTTGTGTCTCCGCCGTTGTTGAAACCAACATATGACATCGTATGCTGATCTACACCTTCAGCCGCAAGTGAGACGTTCATAAACCTTTTCTCAAGTGGTGTATTAGGATCTTCCTGTTGCCAATACTCATGTCCAAAGGTAAAACCAACCCACCACATTCCGAGATAACCTGCCATACGATTTGTAACTGATACTGTCTGAGCAGTCTCATACTCGTTGGTAACAAAATCAGGGTCAATCATACCTTCTGTCCAGAACTTGTTTATGTATTTCGCAATTTCTGTTGCGCGGTCATCAAACATCCAGTAAACCAGATTATCATTGTCGTCAACAGCATATTTGTCATAGAAACCCCATGCACCTAAGAGAGCTGATAACATATTTTGTCCCTGGTCATAGTCAGTAAGTGCATAAACCTTTTGCCCTCGCTCGTTTGTAGGATGGTTTGCAAGCACCTGCTTCACCTGCTTATAGAACTCTTCGGGAGTCTTATAAACGTCTACTCCCAGCTCCTTCCACCAGTCATAGCGAATTGAGAAAGCCCACCCTACGGTATCCACTTTAAAACCGTAACCAGCCGGCAACCTGTAGATTTCGCCGTTCTCATCCTGATAGAGGGGCAGGTAGTCTCCGATTTCCGCAAGAATATTCTGTCCGTATTTTTTCAGCAAGTCCGTAAGCTCGATAGCAGCTCCCGAATCCACGAAAATCTGAGATGCGTTTTCATCAACATGGGTTAAAAGATCAGGCAGCTTGCCCTGTGTCAACATAAGATTGATACGCTGCGTGGAGTCGTCCAGATAAACCTCTTTGTCTATTACCACGTTGAATTTTTCCTTAAGAAAATCAGCCATAGCGTTATTCGATATTGTTAGCTGTTCCTCAAAGGTAGCGGGATCTGTCACACCTGCGTAAGCAGAGAACTTAATCGTCTCTTCCGGAACTTCCCAACCGTATTCATTGAGATTACCAGTCGCCTCGGCTACAGTCGGTGTAGCTGCTGCGGACCCCTCCCCAATATCTTCATCGGAGCCACCGCTACACGATGTGAGTACCAAAGAGAAGGCCATTACTAAGGCTGTCAGTACCGCTGTGAATCTTTTTTTCATAATTCATCCTCCTTTATGAATTTTTGAATTGCGAGAGCTGCGCCACTTTACTCGTGCAATTCGTATGTATAAATCTAAGCGGAAATGTCCGCCAAGCGCCTAAAATTAAAATTTAATCGTTTTAATACTTTAATATTATAATTCAATGCCATATCTGTCAAGAGTGAATTATATCTAATATTAATATAGTTTTTTAGTTAAATCTTATAATTACTGGCATTTATTTATAAATTTATTGTCATATAAATAAATTTTATAATATTTTTAATCGTTTAAATCATTTGGATGTAAGTACCATTATTTACTTCCTTCCTTTGCACCCAGGCATATTTGCTTTTGCCTTACTTATGTGTTAAAATGTGTTTGCTATAGCGTTATATAAACTCTAATAACTGATTTTGAGGTGACTTAAGCGAATAAGTATGATAAAATCCTATTGGATAGGGTTTGTATTTAACCGTCATTAGCCAGCGGGCAATAGAAGTAAAATCTATTGCATCTGTCTTGGTATGCCTTACGGTTTGAGACTTGTTAAACTTAACAAGAAGAGCAGGATTAGATTCCATGAAGCTGCAGTGGGCTTTTAAGGAATAACTTCAGGTTTAAAGTATAATGACCAGTACTTTCAAATACTATTCTTAATTCGTCTGGATTATCCAGAGTATGTTAGTAATTCATCAAACCCATTTATAATGGAGTAATAGAGATTACCCTAACCAAAAGGTTGGGAGAAAGGAAAACGATCTAAACACCCTCTCTGTGAGGATAATTGGATTATACGTGTATTTCTATGGTGACTATGAATGATGTGGCAAAATTGGCTGGGGTTTCGATAGCCACTGTATCCAATGTAATAAATGGCACAAAGAAGGTCTCACCCGACAAAGAGCGAAGGGTGCGAGACGCAATATCATCACTTTACTATACGCCCAACACCATGGCTAAATTTTTAAGAACTAATACCAACAGTATCATCGGTGTCATAGCGGAGGATATCATCTCTTATTTCGCAGGGAACATAATAGACGGTATCGCCGATGTATGTGAGCAGAGCGGCTATGTTATGAACCTGTGCACCTTGAACCTAGACCGCAAGATCAGTCTTATAAACGAGCTTACATACAAGGAAATGGAAGAAAGCGAAGAATTCCGTTCAAAAATACAAAGGAACCTATCCATACTCTTCAGTTCAAAACCAAGCGGACTGATTTACGTGGCCACCTATCCCAGAGATGTAAGGCATATCCTACCCGAACTTAATATACCCGTAGTATACGCTTATGCCCACTCCAAAAAGACAGACTTTGTGGTGAATCAGGATGATTTTCAGGGCTCCAAAATGGCTGTGGAGCACCTGATTGAAAACGGACACAAAAAAATAGCCTTACTTTGTGGCTCTTTAGACACCGTAACCTATAAAAGAACTTTGGGGGCGGAGGCTGCCATGGGCGAGCATAATATCATGTTTAACCCTAACTACAGGAAGATGGGTAGCTGGCTATTTGAGGACGGTTACAACAATTGTTTAGAATTACTCTCCCTTCCCGATCCTCCCACGGCCATATTTTCATTAAGCGATGTTATGGCATACGGAGCAATCAGAGCGTGTTCTGAAAGAGGCGTTCGCATTCCGGAAGATATATCCATTCACGGATTTGACGGACTCTATTTTTCTGAGCTTGCCACCCCGTCACTTACCACCACAGCTCCACCCTTCCGCGATATAGGGAATACTGCAGCGCAGACTTTGATTAATATTTTAGAGGGCATCCTCCCTAGCGAGAACGAAATCTTGCTGCCCTGTAATCATATTATTGGCGACAGCGTTAGGAATATCGGTAGCAAATAGGATGAGTGGCTTCACACTTGTAGTAACGACATCGAGTAGGAGGCGGTGATAAACCGCCGTCCTCCCACAGCACGAATGTCAACCCTCTGAAAATCGGCAACATACTTCTTTCATAGGGTAAAATCTATTGCAAGGGAGGAGGTTGATACCAATGGATGAGAATTACATATCGGAAAGACTAGCGCAGTTGCGGACACAGATGGGTGTATCAGTGCGGGGAGAAAAGCGCTTCCTGGGTAAAAAAACAGACCTGAGACGGGGCGATGAACGCCCTATCTAGGTCTGAATTTTTTATTATCTGCGATATTCCCACATTATTTTCTATTATGTCGATGCGGTTACCTTTTGAATAATACGAGGTTCCTGGCGGCAAATTTCCTTCTAATACGCCACCACAATACCGCCATCATTCGCATAGAGTGAGCTCACTCCAGCAGTATCCACGATAAAGCTATCCTTAAAGGGTATCCGCTTTAACACCTCTGCCTTCACAAATTCTGCCCGCTCCCGGTTATTACAGTGGGCAATCCCAAGAATTTTCTCCGAAGGCTTCACTGCATCCGCTTCAACGCATTTTGCCATGAGATTCAATGCCTTTGTAATACCCCTTGCCTGATCCACCTTACAGATCGTCCCTTCCGGTGTCGCTCCCATGACCGGCTTGATATTTAAAGCACTTGCAAGGATTGCCTGGATTCCGCTCAGCCTTCCGTTTTTACGCAGGGTGTCCAGGGATTCCAGCACGAATTTTGTATTTAGTTCATCCCGGAATGCAAATACCTTCTCCACCACGGCCTCAAAGGGATTCTGTGCCTCAACCAGTTCTTTTATCTTCATTGCAATTAAAGTCTGTCCGACGGAAGCAGTACGGGAGTCAAAGACCTCGATCTTTTTATCCGGGTGCTCATCCGTATAGAGCTTTTTTGCCAGCTCAGCACTGTTATAGGAACCGCTTAAATGGGAAGAAAGGGTAACGACATAAACATCCCCGTCACAATCAAAGTGTTTCATATAGTCCTCCGGCGAAGGACAGGCCGACTTCGGGCTGTGGGGATAGGCTTTTACCCTCTCCAGAAAGTCCTTCTGGTTAAACGTATCGTCGTCAACAATCGAAACACCATCTACAATCAAAGTTAATGGAACTAGCTTAAAATGCGGGTCAGACTTTAGCTCCCCTGGTAAATCCGTGCAACTGTCTCCTATAATTCTATATGACATATTTCATCCTCCTGTTCATGACATAAACTAATCTATTAAAACCACTGTTTTCCTGTACCTATTCGTTGAATTCTAATAGGTGCCCCTATACGGGAATTTCCTAATATTGTATTTGCAGTCACGTCATCAGGTTTTCGTACTATTATTATATGGTTTTGATTACTATATAATATCATAAACCTACCCATATAATCAATAGCATTATTATTGTTAATAAAACTTTTAGAAAAATTCACACAACTTTAGAATATCCAGTAACATTATTAACCATTTATCTCCGTATAAACATCCAAACAGGAATATCTGTTACTTTTGCATCTCCTGCCTGAGTTACCTTCCGTTAAAACGTACCTGGGGTATTGGATTCTCTTGTCTTTGGGATTGCGAAAACAAATAATTTAAAATAAGTATTGACTACCACCTTGGGTGTTAGTTTACAATGGCTTTGAGGTGATAAACATGTTGATTAACGAAGTAAGCAAAGCAACCAATTTAACTAAAAAAGCAATCGAATACTACGCAGGGCAGGCTTTAATTTCCCCTTCCATCCTAAATAACGGATATCGGGATTTTAATGAAGCTACGGTCGGCCGTCTAAAAAAAATCTCTGTCCTGCGTAAGCTTGGACTTAACACGGAAGAAATAAGATCCGTGCTTGCCGACGAGACAAACAGCACACTGAAACGCCTGTCCGTCCAAAAGGAATTAACCCTGCAAAAAGAACAGGCAAAAAAAACCATACTTGACCAGCTAAGCAGCGGAAAGGACTATGCTGAACTAAGTAAGGCTTTAGATTCCATTGACCAAAATACAACAATAGCGGAAAAATTACTGGAAGCCTTCCCAGGGTATTATGGCAGGTTTATCTGCCTGCATTTTGCAAGCTTCCTAAACGAGCCGATTACGACAGAGGAACAAAAGGCCGCATACCAGGACATCCTGGCCTTTCTTGACAATGTCCCTCCCTTTAACTTTCCCCCAGAGCTGCAAGATTATTTAAATGAAAACACAGAACAGATTACCACAGATCAAATTACTGGCATGCTAAAAAACACAAGGAAATCAATTGAAAATCCCGAGAAATTCCTATCAGAAAACAAAGAATTCCTGGAGCATTATTGGACATATATGCAGTCAGAGGAGTACAAAAGCTCACCGGCATATAAACTTGGCATTTTGCTGAAAGAATTTAACAGCAGCAACGGTTATTATGATATTTTTATTCCGGCAATGAAAAAATTAAGTCCTTCCTATGCCAGCTATTACAGGCAATCGGAAATTGCCTCCGAAAAAATATTGGCACAATATCCAGAAATGTAGACACATCCCAATATTCATGACCAAATGACAAACATATCCCACTTTACTAACATCTCCAAATTATAAAGACATCCCAAACTTCTGGCATAAAGCTCCAGGTAAAAACCACAAAAAGAAACCTCAGGAGGCATAACCCAAAAATGATCCTCCCAAGGTTTCTTTTATCCTCTATCTCTATCATTATAATAATCCGATCACCCCAACAAATGGCTCCCTCTATCCCAAATACTAACGCGGTGGATATGGATGTCTATCTGTCCATCTTGGCGCAGACCGGAGCCTCCCGTGATTGCCTGCACTTGGCCAATCATGGGATGTTAAAGGCAAGCCCAGGTGGATAGATAAGCACCCATATCCACCTCACAGCCTAACCCTCACTCAAGCCACACTATTATTTTGCCATCAACAGCATAATATCATTACTTCTTTGGATAAACTTTGTCATTGCTTCCGGCTCCAGCTGCTTGTGGGCGAGAAGCGCAAGATCATACAGTTGCTCGCAGATCATAGGAGTCTGCTCCGCATTTTCATTCGTAATAATATACTGCACTAACTGGTTATTCGCATTGAGCACCAGAGTCTCACCGCCGCCAAAGCCTCCCATATCCATGCCAGTCATATTATACATACGCATCATATCCTGCATTCTTCTGCTTTCCTCAGATAAAGTCATGACAGATGAGATTTTTTCGTTCTTAAACTTATCAACCTTAACTTCAAGCTGTTCCTTGCCTAATACCTTACGGAATAATGCAGTCATCGCCTCCGTATTGTTCTTTAGGATCTTCTTTTCCTTCTTCTTCGGTTCCTCCTTGAAGCCATCCGTAATATCGGCATCAATTCTTTGGAACTTTAATTTCTGGTCATCGGATTCCAGGCGGGTAATGAAGGGCTGGTCAATGTTATGGGTAAGGATTAATGCATCAACGCCGGCCTCCTTGAACATATTAATATACTGTCCCTGCTGCTTTAAGTCGGTTACATAATAGATAACCGTCTTCTTCTCCTCTGCCTCTTCTTCCTCATCATGGTCATGCCCGCAGTCACAGTTCTCCCCATGCTCATGGTCGTGGCTGTCCTTTTCCTCCTTGCCAGCTTCCGCGCCTTTGTCCGTAGCTTCTGCTGCCTCTACCTTTTCAGCTGTCCCTGCTTCAGCCGCTTTTTCAGCTGTCTCAGCCTCTCCAGCCTCATCAGCTGCCTTGGCGCCTTCTGCATCCTCTCCCTTGCCGGCCTTTATATATTCCTCCAGGGTAATATATTTGCCTTCCAGGTTCTTATAGATGATGGCATCCTTAACCTTCTCATGGAATTTAACATCCTTTAAGCAGCCAAACTTAATGAAAGGGCTGATGTCATCCCAGAACTTCTCATAGTTCTCCCTTTCAACCTTGTACATTCCAACCAGCTTGTCAGCTACCTTTTTGGAAATGTACTCAGATATCTTCTTTACAAAGCCGTCATTTTGCAATGCGCTTCTGGACACATTTAGCGGAAGGTCAGGACAGTCAATGACACCCTTAAGGAGCATTAAGAATTCCGGGATTACTTCCTTGATGTTATCGGCAATGAATACCTGGTTATTATATAATTTAATTAAACCTTCCAGGGAATCATATTCCGTATTAATCTTCGGGAAATAAAGGATACCCTTTAGGTTGAAGGGATAATCCATGTTCAGGTGGATCCAGAACAAAGGCTCCTTATAGTCATGGAATACATCACGGTAGAAGTTCTTATACTCCTCTTCCGTACAGTCATTCGGGTGCTTTGCCCAGAGCGGATTCGGGTTATTGATTGGCTGGGGCTTCGTCTCCTGCTTCTCTTCCTTGGCATCCTCAGCAGCAACTCCGTCTTCCCCGACAACTGCGTCCACTACCTCTTCCTTCTTCTCCTCTACAGGCGCATTTGCATTTACAAAATAAATCTCCACCGGCATGAAGGAGCAGTACTTCCTGATGACTTCCTTCACACGGTACTCATTGGAGAATTCATAGCTTTCCTCGTTCAGGTGCAGTGTGATGTCCGTACCACGGTCTGTCTTGGTACCTTCCCCCATCTCATATTCCGTACCGCCGTCAGATTCCCAGTGAACCGGAGTGGCATCCGGCTGCCAGGATAAGGTTTCAATGGATACACGGGCAGCTACCATGAATGCCGAATAAAAGCCCAGGCCAAAATGGCCGATGATCTGGTCCTCCGTTGTCTTACCCTTATATTTCTCCATAAATTTCTGCGCACCGGAAAATGCGATCTGGTTGATATACTCCTTTACTTCGTCGGCCGTCATACCAACACCGTTATCAGAGAAGGTAATGGTCTTTTGCTCCGGGTTCACGGTAACCGTGATCTTATAATGGTTATCCTCCGGAATATCAGCCTCTCCCATGATCTCCAGCTTCTTCAGCTTTGTAATGGCATCGGTGCCATTGGAGATTAATTCACGGACAAAGATGTCATGGTCAGAATACAACCATTTTTTAATAATCGGAAAAATGTTCTCAGAATGGATTGATAAATTACCGCGTTCTGTACTCATGTTAACACTCCTTCTTAAATTCTGTATTCTTAAATATAACGTCATTTTAATATAACGTCGGTGCGCATTTTGTCATAGTCGCCTGCCGCACTAGCATCTGCCTGGTTCTGTAAATGCTTCGCGTACACGTTATACTAGATAGGTATATTTTCCTTCAAAGGATATCATAATACGGGTAAATAGAATTGTCAAGATAAAATTAGCACTCCTTTGAAAGGAGTGCTAACAATCCATCGCATTTTATAATTCCTCAAACAAGAGGCCTTGCTCCTTTAGGATCTCCTTTACCCTCCTGTCCCATTCCTGCTCCAATGTCTTATCAAGGGTAAAGGTTTTGATTGCCGTCCCGGTAATAACCCGCAATTTCCCCTTTTCAAAGCGTATATTAAGGTACAATCCGCCGATTTCCTCCAAACGTAATCCTGTGCCAATGGAATCCAACAGGGCTTCGCATTGGTTCCTGGGCAGCTGGAACACTATTTTAAGTGATAAAGGCGTCTTATTCCCCTTAATCATGGAAAATGCGATCTGGCGGACATCGCCCCAGACCACCGATTTTTGTTCCTCCCGCAGCTCCATTTCGTCCTTCGAAAAAAAGGCTTCATTCAATTGCCCGGTTATCGTAAAGCCTGTAAAGGTCTGCAGCTCCATTTCCCGGAGCAAAAAGGCATCAAAGGAATTTCCTGCCAAAAGCTTTGACATAAATACCTTCACCTCGACCATGTTCAATGAAATCATATTGTTATCTCCCAGTCCTAATTATAATCTCATAATAATGATATGCAAAATTTATAAATTCTTAAACTCTTTCCTCGGTTGAAAATACATTCCTTTTTAACCTGGTATACTTCCTGCTGATTTGAGAACAATAACATTAAAGAAAGATTAACAGGAGGATGAATCCTCCAGCAAAAGGAGGACAAATCCTCCTAAAAAAAAGGAGGATTGAAAATATGTATTTTGAAGCGGACAAAAAAAACTATTATCGATTTCCTTCCGTCAATAGTATCCATAGGATGGACTTAAAATATTACTTTCCTGAAAAACCCTATGCCAGCGGCGAAGCCGTCCGGTATGAAGCCAGCTGGAAGCCCGACACGGAGGATACAGTGACCCAGTCTATGAAATAGCCAAATTCAACAGGTACAACACTATTAAATGCCCGGGGTAAAAGATGTAAAATAAGTATTTTACATCCTTTCCCTTTTTATCGTTAAATAAAGCGATAGGTATCATTGCCAGTGTTGCCAGCAGGCTGATAATGCTTAATATATTGCCTGTCTCCATAAAATAATTAATATTACATAAAAGGGAAACTGTTATTACAAATAACGACAGCGACTGCAGCAGCCTGCTGCCACGGAATGCATGAAAGGCTATAATAATTAAAATGCCGGCAACCCCATAATCCGACCGGACCAGATAAGCAGCCGCACTAAAACCGATAACCAATAATGCCTCCCATACATTGCACAATACCCTATGGTTCCGGTACCTGTACCCTACCCTTTTCATGTAATACAGCAGGAACAGCCCGAGAAACAAGGTAAAAAAGACATTCTGGTAGGCACACAAACGATGGAACACCAGCTGTAGGGCGTCCATATCAAAGCTGCCGCCCACAGCTTTACCAATATCCGTCCACAGGGAGATGCCATAACGGGCTTTGTAAAAAGCAATATCAAAAGGAATTTCCGAAATCAGCGCAAAAAGTCCCAGCCGTTCCAAGTATCTTTTGACATTTGAGGTTCTTGAAAAGCCCTCTACCAATAAAAACGCAAAAACAGGAAAAGCCAGCCTGCCTATCCCCCTGCATATTACATATAATTCCCAATGCTCTTTCGGGGATATCATGATTACTCCAATATGGTCAATTAACATCAAGCTGATTGCAAGCAGCTTCAAAGCAAAAGTGGTCATAGGTCAATCCTTTCCGGTCAAATATGCATCCGTTTCTTTAATTCAGATTTCAGGTTGTCCCCTTCATAAAGCACGATTGCGGTCAGGCTGATGGCACTGAAGGCGGCGCATATGATGGAGGGAACAATAACCTGCAAAAGGCCAAGAGCCAGGAATATCATCGGGATAAATCCAAAAATGGCATCCATAAATATATAGATCAACAAATCCCTTACACCAATCTTCAATATCCTATGGGCAATTGGTATCACGACCATTGCAGCGGCACAGGCGATCGGGAGCACAAAATTAATGGACCACCCACGCCATCCCATGGAAAAATCCCAAATAACGGATATGGCTGTAAGCAATACCACCTGCCACACTATCGTCTTTGGAACATTGTGTCTTTTTCGTATGACAAAATATAGGCTGACCCACATACAAAGAATAGCTCCCGCTACAAACAAAGACCAATTAGAGGATTTTGTAAATATCAGATTCACGGCAAAGCTGACAATAATCGCTGAGATCGAAACCATCAGCATTGTCCGGATTAACAGATTGAATTCCTGATATATGGTAGGAACAAACGGAAACACCTCCGGCTCATCTTCCTCCTGCTTCTGGACGATGCCTCCACATAGGGGACATATCTTATTATTTCCCTTTAAGGAAACCTTACAATTATCACAAAACTGCATCTACCTTCAACTCCCATCTTTCAACCTTGTGCCCCCAGGGCACACTTTGCACGGCGCAAATACAGCGCCTTTTATGAGAAGTCAGAAGACGACTTCTCATAACTTATATTATCGGAACTAAGTACATGTTCCGATAATCGGGATGCACGGCGCAAATACAGCGCCTTTTATGAGAAGTCAGAAGACGACTTCTCATAACTTATATTACAAGCGATGGACACGTTGGCGCCTTCGCTGCTCAGGATCCGGAAGAAATTCTTCTGGATATCCGTGGCCGTAAAAGGAGAGGCTATGCTCACCATCAGCCGGTCACCAAAGGAGCACATTGCAATCTGGGGCCTTCTTACGCTGGTAAAGCAGTTAAAGGTATGGATATAAGGCATTAATTCCTTTGTTATTGTAACCTTTCCCACATTGGACAGGGAGGCAGTAACTCCCCTGTCAGCCAGACGGTTTGCCCACCGCAGGATATAATCCTTCCAGACCAGCGGGATCACCCGCATAAAAGCATTATGCTCCAGGGCGGACAGACGGTTCATATGTGTCCTAAGCTTCTCTTGTGTTAATTCCTTCTCAAAGGCCTCCTTCACAGCCTTAATAACATTCTCCAGGCTCTCCGGCTCCTTCCCAAAATGATAGCTGATATTAATCGTAGTAAAGAAATTTCTGGCCGTAACTGACGGAAAATAAGTGCGTAAATTCACCGGCACGGACAATACGACCGGATATTTTTTCGCCCTTGCCGGCATTTCCATGGATATTGCCTGCATGAACAGCGCCGTGAGGTACACGGTGAGTGTCGTATTGTGGTGGTGTGCCAGCTCCAGGATCTGCTTTACTGACATCTCACCCTCAATCACTTTGATACGGTTATCTATGGTACGGTGGCCTACGATCTGGTAGGCCTTTGTAAGCTTAATCTTGTCCAGCTTCAGGTCACCGCTGTAATGCTTTAAGAAGCTGTCATCCATCTTCTGTGAAAAGGATGCATCATAATCCAGGATGGGAAGCCTGTCCTTAAAGTCCTCCTGGTGCTTTATTGTAATATAGAAGTAAACCAAAGTCTTTAAAAAGCCTAAAGCGCCTGTCCCATCCGCCAAAGCATGATATATCTCAAGATTGATCCTCTTATTATAATAGGTCACCTGATACAATAAATTTTTCGAATTCTGGAAATACAGCATACTGCAGGGCGGCTTATACTCCTCCTTAACCTGGGGTTTTAAGTCCGTCGCCTCAAAATAATACCAAAAAAATCCCCTCCGCAAAACTACCTGGTACATCGGAAAAAAAGAAATTGTATTATCCAGTGCCTGCTGCAATATATCCTTATCGATATCCTCTTCAAGTTCACAAATAAACCGAAACACTCTTGTATCCTTTTCGTTGGTGTTCGGCGGGAATATTTTCGCTGCATTATCAAGCCTGGTCCACTCAACGGGTCTTCTTCGTGTCAAATATTATCATACCCCTTTCCGAACCGTTCATATACATCAATGTATAATGTATAGATCCACAAAATATAAAGCTCACCAAAATAAAACGAATTACACCGAATTTTTTCTCCAATAAATAGATTGTCTTCCTGATTTCATTCATCTTTCGATTTCACCAGGTTTTTCTCCCGTCAATTCTATCTGTTCCTTTTCTGGTTTCTCCAGAAACTTATTAATCAATTCATAGGCCCTCTTTGGATGGACGAAACGCTTTGGCAGGGAGAAAAATCCGTGCAGGGCATCCTTCATACGGAATACCTCCACTTCATTCCCAAATTCATATAATTTTTTCCCATAGCTTTCCCCCTCATCCCGGAGCGGGTCATACTCTGCCGTTATGATCAGTGTCCTTGGCTGGTTCGATAAATCCTCAGCAAGGATAGGAGCAAGATAAGGATTTCTCAGATCTTCATCGCTGGTTTTATATAATTCCATATAATCATTGATCTGTCTTGTGGTCAGGAGATAATCCGTCCCATTCTCCTGTACGGAAGGATAGGGCGAGCTCTCACTATGGTCGCTTGCCGTCAATGGATAGACCAGTATCTGGTTGGTGGGCAGGAATTCCCCCCTGTCCCTTGCCATCAGGGAAACTGCTGCTGCCAGGTTTCCTCCTGCGCTATCCCCAATCAGGGTAATATCCTCAGGCCGGGAATCAAACAAGGTCGCATCCAGATAGATCTCCCTCGTTACCGCATAGCAGTCCTCAAGGCCTGCCGGAAATGGATGTTCCGGCGCCAGCCGGTAATCCACTGATATGACGATATGCCCCGTCAGCTTCGTTAAATTACGGCATACATTGGAATAGCTGTCAATGTTGCCGCTAACCCAGCCTCCCCCATGGAAGAAGATCATGATTCCGCCATGGTATTTATCTATATCAGGAAAAAATACCCTGACGGGCACCTCATGCTCCCCGACAACCACCTTATGGTCCCACATCCGGTAGGGGAGCCTGATATAAGGATGGACTACATTGTCCAACTGCCGTTTTATCTGATAGTTCTTCTTTAAATCAATCTCCTGGTTTGAGATAGCTTTTAGCGCCATCAGCATGGCCTTATTGATTGCCATAATCATCCCACCTTCACTAACAATATTCTAGCTGACACGGAATTAAAAGTCAATCCGGTTCTATGTATCCGGGAGCCTCCGTATGAAAAACCGCTTGCAAATTCATAAATATACGATACAATAGTAATGGTGATTAAAAATAAGCAAGTGCCTCAGTACACTGATTCACTTGTTAATATAGGAAGTATACGGAGGTTATAAATGATACAGGCAAGTAATGTAACACTGAGATTAGGAAAAAGGGCATTGTTCGAGGATGTAAACATTAAGTTTACCGAGGGCAACTGCTATGGCTTAATCGGCGCAAACGGCGCCGGCAAGTCCACATTCCTTAAGATATTAAACGGGCAGATCGAACCCAGCAAGGGTGAGATTATCATCACCCCAGGACAGAGATTGTCCTTCCTGCAGCAGGATCACTTCAAATACGACGCTTACGACGTGCTGGAAACCGTTATTATGGGCAATAAGCGCCTCTACGATATTATGAAGGAAAAGGAAGTCATCTATGCAAAGGAGGACTTCACCGAAGAAGACGGCCTCCGCGCCAGCGAGCTGGAGGGCGAATTCGCCGCCATGGACGGCTGGGAAGCAGAATCAAATGCCGCATCCCTCCTAAACGGCTTAGGAATTGAAACAGACCTTCATTACAAAAAGATGGCGGAGCTTACCGGCTCCCAAAAGGTCAAGGTATTGCTGGCCCAGGCACTCTTTGGCAACCCTGACATCCTGCTCCTCGATGAGCCTACCAACCACTTGGATCTGGAAGCAATCCGCTGGCTGGAGGAATTCCTAATCAACTTTGAAAATACAGTTATCGTAGTATCCCATGACCGTTATTTCTTAAATAAGGTCTGTACCCATATCGCAGATATTGACTATGCAAAGATCCAGCTCTATTCCGGCAACTACGATTTCTGGTATGAATCCAGCCAGTTAATGGTAAAGCAGATGAAGGAAGCGAACAAGAAGAAGGAAGAAAAAATCAAGGAATTACAGGAATTCATCCAACGCTTTAGCGCCAATGCTTCCAAGTCAAAGCAGGCTACCTCCAGAAAGAAAGCCCTGGAGAAGATCGAGCTGGATGATATCAGACCCTCCAGCAGGAAATACCCCTACATCGATTTCAGGCCCAGCCGGGAAATCGGTAACGAGGTTCTCACGGTCGAAAACCTTACAAAGACCATCGACGGCGTCAAGGTCCTGGACGGAATCTCCTTTATCGTCGGACGCGAAGACAAGATCGCCTTTGTAGGTCCAAACACTATGGCTACAACAGTCCTCTTTAAGATTTTATCCGGTGAGATGGAGCCGGACAGCGGTTCCTATAAATGGGGCATCACCACAAACGTGTCCTATTTCCCCAAGGACAACACCCAGCTATTTGCCGGTGAAGAGACCATTGTAGACTTCCTGATGCCCTTCTCCCCGGAAAAGGATGTTACCTATGTCCGTGGCTTCATGGGAAGAATGCTGTTCGCCGGCGAAGAAGGCTCCAAGAAGGTCAACGTCCTCTCCGGTGGCGAGCGGGTACGTGTCATGCTGTCCAAGATGATGATTATGGGCGCCAATGTATTAATCATGGATGAGCCCACCAACCACCTTGACATGGAATCCATCACCGCACTCAATAACGGCATGATCAAATTCCCGGGGGTTGCCCTTTTCACCTCCCCCGACCATCAGTTTATCCAGACTACGGCCAACCGTATTATGGAAATCGTAAACGGACATCTGATTGATAAGATATCGACCTACGACGAATATCTTGACAGCGATGAAATGGCCAGGAAGAGACAGGTTTATGAGGTAGACACGACAGAAGACGAGGTCTCCGAGGACGAAGAATAAAAGCGGAGCCGGAACGCTTGTGCAAAGCATTTTAAATAGATGCAAAGCACATTCAAATAAGTGTGACGTATCTTAAATAAATGCAAAGTGTATTTCAAATAAATGCGACGTGCCTTAAATAAGTGCAAACCGTATTTTAAACAAATATAAAGCATACTAAATAGGCAAACCCGTATCTAAAAGAATAAGGATTAAGATATCCCAAACCAACGGCAAGGGAATCTTAATCCTTATTCTTTCCATTATAACAGCCATACACACTACACTCTCATCCAAAGCTTCCATAATCCTATTTACACTCTACCTAAGCCATTACTATTCGTATCATAATGATTCGCCCACCAAAATGCTTCTTAATACCAACTAACACGGTGAATCTGAGTTTAGATCTATCCATCTGGGCGCAGACCGGGCATCCCATGATTGCCTGCACTTGGCAATCATGGGATGTTAAAGGCAAGCCCAGGTGGATAGATCTAAACTCAGATCCACCTCACAGCCTAAACCTCACACCCCAAATCCCCCCATTTAACCCTCGAATCATCATACTAGCCTCAGATGTTACGCCTCAAAGATGCTTACGCGGCACCACGAACTGATCCGTCAATATATAACTGTCCCCATAGACATATACCGTCTTCCCCGTCCCTTTCACCAGAGTAAAGACACTCTTATCCGGCTCCACCTCAACCCTGATCAAGCTATCCTCATACCTTATCTGAAACTTATACCCTTCCCACTGCTTCGGGATCGCCGGAGCAAAATACAGCCCGCTTTCCTTAATCCTCAGCCCTGCAAAGCCATACACAATAGCCATATAGGTTCCACCCATATTAGCCGTATGTATCCCATCCTTCGTATTCTTATGGGTATTAAAAAGATCCAGCTTAGCAGAATCCCCAAAATACTCATAAGCCTTTTCCTCCAACCCCAGCTTCGAAGCCATAATGCTGAAAATACAGGTGGACAGGGAGGAATCATGGGTTGTTACCTTCTCATAATAAGCAAAGGAATTACGGATTACCTCCAGGGGCTGTGCATCCTCAAAAATAAAATGTGCCAGCACCGTATCCGCCTGTTTGCATACCTGATGGCGGTACAGGTGCAGGGGATGGTAATGCAGCAGGAGCGGAAACTTCTCCCTTGGCGTGTTCTCCAGATCCCATAGCTTTTTATCCAGGAAGGAATCATCCTGGGGATTGATCCCAAGCTCACTGTCATAGGGAAGATACATGGCATCCGCTGCCTGCTTAAACTCAATGACCTCCTGCTCTGTAAGCCCGATCCGGTCAGCTGCCTGCCGCCATCCGGCCGCTTCCAGCATATAATAGAATTTATAGGCCCAGCTCAGATTATACTGTGCGGACACGTTGGTATAATAATTATTATTTACCATGCAGGTATATTCATCAGGTCCCGTCACCTCATTGATACGGAAGGAGCCTTCCCTGTAATTGCCCACATCCATCCACAGCCTGGCTGTTTCAAAAATAATCTCTGCACCCTTGTTAGCGATAAAGTCCAGGTCCTTGGTCGCCAGGTAGTAGGTAACGATGGAATAGGCGATATCCCCATTGATATGGTAGCCCGCCGTTCCCGACGGAAAATAGCCGGAGCATTCTATTCCCATAATGGTTCTCCAGGGATATAGGGCTCCCTTGGCATGGCCAAGAAGCCTTGCATTTTCCTTCGCCTGCTTTAAGGTGTTATAGCGGAAGCTGATCAGGTTCTTTGTAACCGCCGGCTCCGTCAGGTTAAAAAAGGGCTCTATATACATCTCTGTATCCCAGAAATAATGCCCCTCATACCCTTCCCCGCTAAGTCCCTTTGCCGTTATGTTGCAGTATTCATCCTTGCCTACGGATTGGACCAACTGGTACATATTGTAGTTCACCGCTTCGTTTAAAGCGTCGTCACCCTCAATCATAAGCATGCAGTTGCTCCAAAATTCCAGCAGATAAGCCTTTTGTTCCTCATAATAATAAGATAGCGGAAGTCCAAGTGCTTTTTTCATTTCTTCCTTTACATGCCGGGTAAGGTCCGGATTCCTGATGGAATCGCCGAATACCGTGTATTTGATTAAGGTAACCCTTTCATTTTGGTCTATGGGCAATTCCATATTGCTGACCACGCAATGGTTTTCTGCGTCATGCGATGTGACAATCCGGCATTCCTTTGACAGCCGGTGAGCCACTCCGGTGCAGACGGACAGCCCGGATTTTGAGGTATGGGAGGTAAGATAGGATTCTCCCCCATCCATTTCGGCCTCCGCCGGAACCAGGTAGCGCCCGCTTTCCTTGGCAACCCTGGGGTCATTTTCATTGCTGTAATTTTCGGCCTTCCCATAATGGAAGGACTCGAATTCCAGGTTACCCTTAAAATTTAATGCCTTTACCCCATATTCAATGGTAAACAGGGATAATTGGTGGAAGGATGCCATCCTTGTAATTGTAATTTCGATTTCCTTGCCGGAAGGGGAGCGCCACTGGACGGCTCTTTTGCTGACCCCCTTTTCCATATCCAGCCAACGCCTGCCGCTTAATACCCTGCCTTCAAATAAGCTGAACTTCTCGCCATCAACGGTCAGCCGGATCGTTTGGGTATCCGCCACATTTAACATCGTCTGTTTTTCTTCTACCAGTCCATATAGCTTTTCAGCCTGGCTCATCTCTGCAATATCATAAAAGCCGTTGATATAGGAGCCGCGGATCGTATCATATCCTTCCGGATAGCCTTCTTCAAAATTGGATCTTATTCCTATGTAACCATTTGCGTTATGAAATACGGTCTCATTCACGATCAAGTCACGGTTATCAAGGCTTATCTCTTCTATTTCATAAACCAGCTGCTTTAATCCCATTATTACGTCCATACCCGTCATTACCGGCATTGCCCCTGTACCGCACAAATCGCCATGAGAATGCTGGCATGGACCCGGTCCTCCCTTCGTTCACTAATGTTTTAAGTATTTTATTGTCCCTACATCTTAACGGCACCTGCTGCCACACCCTTCACGATATACTTTTGGGCAGCCAGATAGAATATGATAATCGGTATAATGGTAAGCAGTAAACCTGCCATCGCCAAATTCCACTCATTCGTAAATTGCCCGAAAAAGGATGAGGTTGAAAGCGGTATGGTCCGGAGCTCTTTTTTAGAGAGGATCAGTAATGGCAGCAAATAATCATTCCAAATCCAGATAACATCAAGTATCATAACCGTTACCGTTGTCGGCTTCAGGATCGGGAATACTATCTTCCAAAATACCCAGAATTTATTGCAGCCGTCAATGGTAGCCGCCTCCTCCAGGGAAACCGGAATCGTCTTAATAAAGCCATGGTATAAAAATACTGCCATGCTGGCCCCAAAGCCTATATTCATATAAATGAGTCCTCCAAGGGAGTTCACCATTGGAATATGTGTTATATTTTTTATCCATCCCATGACCTGCAAAAGAGGCATCATAATTGTCTGGAAGGGAATAATCATAGTTGCCACAAAGACCATAAAGATGGTTTTGCTCAGCCGGTTATTAGTCCTTACCAGCATCCAGGCCGTCATGGATGCCAGCACGACCAGGAACGCTATGGACACTGCCGTTACAATCAGCGAGTTGGTGAAGGCCCTTAGGAAATTCATTTTAGACATTGCCTTTAGGAAATATTCCGGGGTAAAGGTCTGGGGCAGGGCCAGCATATTCTCATACAGCTCCTTCCGGTTTTTAAAGGCATTTACAATTACGATATAAAAAGGAAACAGATAACATATGCAAAGGAGAAAACCAACAATTGAGACAATTATTCGGCTAAGCCTCTTCATCACATTTCCACCTCCCTCTTCTTAGTAATCGAAACCTGTATTAAGGTGAGCGCCGCTACGGCAATAAAGAAAATGATTGCTTTTGCCTGCCCATATCCGTAATTGCCAAGGGAGAAAATCTCATTGTATATATTCATGGCCATCATCTCAGTGGCATTGTTGGGTCCTCCGGTGGTCAGGGAAAAGTTAACATCAAATATCTTGAAGCAATTGGACAATGTGAGGAAAAGACAGATGGTAAAGGAAGGCATGATCAAAGGAAATTTAATCCTCATCAAAGTCTGCCAGAAGCCTGCTCCATCCACCTTTGCCGCTTCAACGATATCCTCCGGCATGGCCTGGATCCCATTGATATAAATAATCATGATATAGCCCGCCATTTGCCAGGTAGCAACAATGACCATTGCCACCAGGGCGTATTTCGGATCCAGCAGCCAGCTAAAGAATACCCCGCTCCATCCGGTAGCCTCACCGATAAATTTAAATACATCCGTAAAAATGAACTTCCATATAAAACCCAGGATTAAACCGCCGATCAGGTATGGCATGAAGAGCATTGTCCTTACCAGGTTACGGCCTATCATTTTTCCCGTCACTATCAGGGCAAAGGACAGCCCCAGCAGATTAATCAGCAAAACTGAAAATATAGTGAACAAGACTGTATGTCCCGCTGATGCTACAAATCTTTTGTCCATGAACAGTCTTATGTAATTATCAAAGCCAACAAAGAGTTTCTCATTCAAGGGCATTCCGTCCCACGAGATAAAGGAGTATCCTATTCCAATCATAAAAGGTAATATTACAACTGTCGTAAATACAAAAATCAAAGGTGCTACAAATAAAATGTACCATGCTTTATCACTACGCTTTTTCATCCCAACACTCCTGTCTTTCCAGAGGAATAACCTCCATCGCTCCTAAACCTGCCCCTCATTCCCGGTACGCCGCTCCCTTAGAAATGCGGAAATCTAGCATCCGCCTAAGTGTATTAAGAAGATGTTAGATTTCCGTCCCTGTTATATATGCCTATACCCTACTTCCCTGCTTCTACAAATGCATTGGTCAGGGCGTCCAGGAATTCCTCCGCCGGCATATCCGAGGTAAAGAACTCCTGCGCTACCGGTACCAGGTATACATCCACAATACCTGCCGGCCAATGGCTCATAGGCCAGGATATCGTCTTGCCCTCAGCTGCATAATCAGATACCGCCTGGGAAAGGGGATCCAATTTGGGGCTTTCCATCGTGGATACCACCGGAATAAAACCGAATTCATCCATCAGATACTTTGTACCTGTTTCACTGGTATATAACCAATTAATGAAATCCTTACCTGCCTGGATCTCAGCCTCGCTGGCCTGGGAATTCACATACCAGCAGGTAGGTACGCTGACGGCGATCTTGTCATTTCCGCTGACTGGTAACGGCATCATTCCCATCTCAAAGCCGATATCATAATCCTTGAACATGCCATAGCACCAGTTGCCCTGATGGATGGACGCGGATTTGCCTGTGGCGAAATCACCGGTTTCCGTATCATAATTCACTTCCAGCGGATTTTTCGTGTTTTCCCTTATTGCTACCATAAATTTAGCAAAATCAACAAACTCAGGGGTATCCTTCATAGCCACTTCCCCAGCCACCAGCTTATTGATATAATCCAAGGGATCAGATTGTAACGCAAAGGGAGTATTTAAAATATGTCCGATCAGGAAATAGCTTTCCTGTGACAGGCTAAAGCCGTTAACTCCTGCCGCTTTTTGATCCTTTAGCATTTTTTCAAAGGAAGCAAAATCAGTGACGGTGGCAGCATCAATCTGGCTCTTGTTATAAACCACGCCAAAGCCCTCCAGGGTGTACGGGATACCAACCACCTTGCCATCAATGACATTCGCCATGTTCTCAGCGATATCACCGATAAAGGAGATGTCACTTAAATCAGCCAGGTAAGCCTTCAATTCTTCTGACTCGGAGCCGGGTGCAAGGGAGAAAACCGTCGGTCCCTGATTATTGCCCAGCCTCATTTTTAACTGCTGTAAATAATCGTCACCGGTTGTTCCCCACACCTCAACCTCAACGCCGGTTTCCTTCTGGTAATCCTCAGCACAAGCCTCCAGCTGGTCCGAAATCTCAACCTTGGACTGGAAAACAATGATCTTTTTGGCTGCTTCCGCTTTTTTCTCTGAATCCGCTGCCCCATCCCCTGTTTTTTCCGGTGCCTGTGTAGTCTTTTGTGTATCCTTTGTCACAGTTTCTTCATTTGCCTTTTTACAGCCGGTCAGAGCCAGGGTGAACATCATGGTTACTGCAAGTAAAATCCCCAACACTTTTCTTAATTTCATAACATCCTCTCCTTTATTAAATGTTTTTCATAAAACGTTATACTAAAATAATAATACTTTCAACTTTATTTGTCAATCTTGTTTAACTAAAACATGTTTTGCTCTTAATTTTTCGTAAATAATCAACGAATATATTCAAAAAAAATCCACGTAATTTCTCAATAATTTGTTGATAATTACGTGGATTTACTAAAATTCCAGCAGTATTTTACTATGTTTTTACTAGATATCCTGTTTTTTGCTCCCGACGCTGGACCGGAATATGATCTTGGCCGAGATCTTAAAGGTTTCCACATTACGCTGACCCCTGATATTTTCAATCAGATACCTTGCTGCAATATAGCCTCTTTCATAATTGGGTATCGATACCGTTGTGAGCCCCATCGCCTCAGCCAGGTCACAGTTATCAAACCCGGTAACGGCTATATCCTCCGGTACCCGCAAACCATTTTCCCGGAAGGCCTTCATAGCCCCGATGGCCATATTATCATTGGCACATACCAGGCAGTCCGGCAGCTCCCGGCTCAGCATCAGGATCTTGGCAGCCGTATAGCCGCTTTTTTCCCGGTAGTTCCCCGCAAAGTAGCTTTTTTGCTGGAACTGGATCTGATTTGCCTCCAGCGCATCCCGGAAAGCCCTATAGCGCTCCTTATTATCCGCAGTCTCCTCCGGCCCGCCTACGAACCCGAAGCTCCGGTAGCCCCTGTCAATCACGCCCTGTATCATTTCATACATGGGCTCATAATTGTTGACGACCACGCTTTTGATATATTGATTATTCATGATCCGGTCAAGCACCACGATGGGATAGTTCTCCCCCGCGAGGCGGGTCAGGGTATCATCCTGCATCTTCTTATCCAGGATAATGCTTCCGCTGGTCAGGCTGCTATTCATATATTTCTCACAGGATTTATCGGTACAGATGATAAGGTCAAAATCATTATCGTTTACATAATCACTGATGCCATTAATTATCTTCAGGTAAAAGCTCCGGTCAAAATCACTGAAATTAAACAGGATCGTATTGGGCTTCCCGGATTTCAGCGCCTTCCCTGCCACATTTGGCTGATAGGACAGTTCTTCGCAGATCCTTAAGATCCTCTGCCGGGTCTCTTCACCGACATTCTTTTTATTATTTAACACATTGGAAACCGTAGATACCGATACCCCTGCCCTCTTAGCAATGTCTTTTATCCCGACCATATAATTCCTCCCATCCATCAGCCCTGCTATTTCGATTTTTTATCTATTCTAGTAAAATATTTTACCATTTATCTTCGTATTTTACAATATATTTTATATTTTTTTATTAAAACCATATACATATGTTTAAAATGCTGTAGATTCTTCCCTTTGGAAAATATAATCCACCAACAGGGCGTTCCCTTCATTACCCTACCGGATTGCCCCGGCATTATAGCCCAGCAATTTGCTTATAAATAATACATAGCATTAGAAAAGAATATAAAGAAGGCAGGATCTGCAGAATTTCCCGGTTATTTGTACAGAACCATCTTTTTATATGCAAATAGGCGGTTAATAAAACAAAAAAGCTGTACACTGCTGCTGTCTATATAACAACAAGTGTATCAGCTCATCTTTACAATATCTCAATATTTCGCTACATATTCCTAAACTTCTGGTATCTCTTTTCCAGCAGCTCATCCACTGATAGCTGCTGCAGGAGCTTTAAGTCATGTTCAAGGGTCTTTTTAATATTCCTTGCCATCTGCCTGCAGTTATTATGGGCACCGCCCCGGGGTTCAGGAATTACGCCGTCGATGATGCCAAACTGCACCAAATCCTGGGCGGTCAGCTTCATATCATTTGCCGCCTGCTCGGCCTTGGAGGAATCCTTATATAAGATACTGGCAAAGCCCTCCGGGGAAAGAATGGAATAGACGGCATGCTCCAGCATATACACCTTGTCGGCTACGCCAAGTGCAAGGGCTCCACCGCTGCCTCCCTCCGAGATCACCACGGATATAATCGGTGTCTTAAGCATCATCATCTCGGCAAGGTTCGTCGCAATTGCTTCTCCCTGTCCCCGCTCTTCGGCACCCAGGCCGCAAAAAGCCCCTGGGGTGTCAACAAAGCAGATGACAGGACGATGGAACTTTTCTGCCTGCTTCATCAGGCGCAGTGCCTTTCTATACCCCTCTGGGTGGGGCATGGAAAAGTTCCTCGCTATATTCTCCTTCGTATTCCTTCCCTTCTGCTGTGCTATGACCGTGACCGGAAGCTCACCAAAGAAGGCAATCCCTCCAACAATGGCACGGTCTTCGGCAAAAAAACGGTCGCCATGCAGTTCAAAAAAGTCATGGAAAAGCAGTTCAATATAATCCAGGCCCGTCGGTCTTCCGGCCATCCGTGCCAGCTTAACTTTTTCCCAAGCAGTAATATTCATCTCAATTCACCTTCTTTTCAGAGGATTTCCCTTCCATATCCCTAGAGGATTTTTCCTTCGGTTTTTCAGAGTACTTTCCCTCTTCCATTTGGAAGCTTTCTGCTTCCCCTCTTTTGGGGCTTTTTGCTTCTTCTTTCTGGAAGCTTTTCTCTTCTTCCTCTTGAAGTTTTTTCCCTCCTGCTGTCTGATGGAGCTTAAGTATGGTTCCCAGGGTCTGTTTTAACTGATCCCTCGGCACAATCTGGTCAGCAAAGCCATGCTCCAATAAAAATTCCGCCCTTTGGAAGCCCTCCGGAAGCTTCTGCCCTATGGTCTGCTCAATGACCCTGGGACCGGCAAAGCCGATTAAGGCTCCCGGCTCCGCAAGTATGATATCTCCAAGCATTGCAAAGCTCGCCGTAACGCCTCCCGTGGTAGGGTCGGTCAGTACTGTGATATATAGCAGGCCCGCCTCTGAATGCTTTGCGACCGCAGCGCTGACCTTGGCCATCTGCATCAGTGAAAAGATGCCTTCCTGCATCCTTGCCCCGCCGGAGGCGGTAAAGACAATTACAGGCAGACCTTCCTTCGTGGCCCGTTCAAACATCCTCGTAAGCTTCTCACCTATTGCAGTTCCCATGCTTCCCATGAAAAAGGCCGGATCCATGACGCCAACCATGGCAGGCTGGCCTTCAATCTTACCCTTACCGGTAACAATGCCATCCACAAGACCTGTTTTGGCCTGGGTTTTCGCCAGCTTTTCCTCATAGCCGGGAAAGTTCAGCGGATTAACCGTAGTACATGTGGCATCATATTCGAACAATTCTCCATCATCCAGCAGCATCCCAAAGCGCTCCTTTGCTGAAGCCTTGAAGTGATGGCCGCATTCATTACAGCATTTCAAATTAGCGAGTAACAGCTTTGTATAGATAGCCTTTCCGCACTTCGGGCATTTTGTCATAATGCCTTCAGGTATGTTCGGACGTTCTTCTTCCTGCTGACCGATTTCCTGGGGCCTGGTATGATATACCTTTGAGGTTGCATATTGCTTTGCCTTAAATGGATTCATTTTCATACTTTATTTTCCCTCTATCAAGCCGGTATGATATTTGCCTGAGATAATTTCCTCACGTTCCAAAAGCTCATACTGGTATTCAATATTTGTCTCTATTCCGTCAATGATCAGCTCGGATAAAGCACGCCGCATCCTGCTGATAGCCTCCTCACGGTCACTTCCGTAGGCTATGACCTTTGCAAGCATAGAATCATAGCAGGAGGGCACCACATAGCCGGGGTACAGGGCACTATCCACACGGATGCCAAAGCCTCCCGGAAACAAGACATTTTCCACCCGTCCCGGACAGGGCATAAAGTTTTTTGAGGGATCCTCCGCATTAATCCTGCATTCAATGGCATGCCCCTTCACCTCTATGTCCTCCTGGCGGTAAGGCAGCGCCTCACCATTCGCAATCCTGATCTGGGCTTTGATCATGTCAATTCCCGTGACCATCTCCGTAACCGGATGCTCTACCTGAATCCTGGTATTCATCTCCATGAAATAATAGTTGCCCTTATTGTCCACTAAAAACTCTATGGTTCCGGCATTGATATATCCGGTCGCTCCTGCTGCCTTCACGGCAGCCTTACCCATCTTCTTCCTGAGCTCCGGGGTCATAATCGCGGAGGGGGACTCCTCAATCATCTTCTGGTTCCTGCGCTGTACGGAGCAGTCCCTTTCACCTAAGTGGACTACATTTCCATAGCTGTCCGCCAGAATCTGGAATTCAATATGCTTCGGGTTGATCACCAGCTTTTCCATATATAGGTTGTCATCGCCAAAGGCTGCCTTTGCCTCTGCCTTCGCAGAAAGGTATAACCGTTCCAGGTCTTCCCTTCCAAAAACCGCCCTCATGCCCTTTCCACCGCCGCCGGCGCTGGCTTTAATCATAACAGGGTAACCAATCTTTTCCGCTAATTCAAGGGCATCCTTTATCGTTTCGACAACACCGTCGGAGCCCGGTACAACAGGCACTCCAGCCTTAATCATGGTTTCCCTGGCTTTTGATTTATTGCCCATCAGGTCAATTGTGTCTGCCTTTGGACCGATGAAGGTAATATTGCAGTCCTCACACATCCTCGCAAAGGAGCTGTTCTCTGACAGGAAGCCAAATCCGGGATGGATTGCGGTGGCCCCTGTCAGGACAGTCGCACTGATGATATTTTGCATATTCAAATAACTATCCTTCGATTTTGCCGGTCCGATACATACTGCCTCATCAGCCAGCATGACATGCAGGGCTTCCCTGTCGGCCTCCGAGTATACCGCTACGGTTTCAATTCCCATCTCCTTACAGGCACGGATAATTCTTACCGCAATTTCTCCACGGTTTGCTATTAATATTTTTTTAAACATCGCAACTCTCCTAGCATTAAAATCACCCAATGGCAAAGGTTAATTCCGCCTGTACGGCGACCTTCCCCTCTACATAAGCCTTGGCAGTTCCGACACCAATATTGCCCTTACTTTTGGTAATCTGGACCTCCAGTGTCAGCACATCACCCGGAACCACCTGGCGTTTGAACTTCGCCTTATCGATTCCGCCAAAATATACGATCTTTCCTTCATTTCCAGGCACTGTCAGCATGCAGATAGCACCCATCTGTGCAAGGGATTCAAGAATTAGGACGCCCGGCATTACTGCTTTTCCCGGAAAATGCCCCTGAAAGAAGGGCTCATTCATGGAAACGCATTTTATACCGACGGCCTTTACTCCTGGCTCCAGCTCCTCTACCCGGTCTACCAATAGGAAGGGGGGCCGATGTGGAAGTATTTTTTGTATTTCATCAATGTTCAACATTATAAAACTCCATTCTGCTAAGCATACTAAAAGATTCTTTGGCGTTCCTAAAGGATGCTTTGGCATCTCCGTCTATCCGTCTATTTAATCAGGAACATCGGCTGGCCGAATTCCACCATATCTTCATTATTGACAAGTATTTTAACGATTTCTCCGTCGTATTCACTCTCAATCTCGTTCATGAGCTTCATCGCTTCAATGATGCAGATGGTCTGGCCTTTTTTCACCTTATCGCCCACCTTGGCAAAGGGGGGCTTATCCGGTGAAGCCGCTGAGTAGAAGGTACCCACCATCGGTGACACCAGCTTCTTTGTTCCAGCTTCCTCCTGGAGCTTTCCTTCCCCATCCTCAGCCGTCCCGGCCGGGGCAGCCGCCACCACTGTCTGGTTAACCAGCTGGGGCTGTAGTGCCTGGGCAGGTATCGGTGCATATCCGGAGACAAAGGCAGGCCCGGGAACTGCCTGCTGTGCCCCGCTTATGGCCGGCACTTCCTTCTCTATGCAGATCTTAACCCCATTGTCCTCTATTTCAAGCTTTGTTAAATTGGTCTTATTCATTTCCCTCATCAGGTTGATAATTTCTTTGTAATCCATAACTTACCTCGTTTCTGCGCTGTTTTTTTGCATAAGCCCATTATTACCTGCAGCACTTATTCCATGCTTTTGAAAACCAGGGTTGCATTGTGGCCTCCAAAGCCCAGAGAATTGGACATTGCGTAAGTAACCTTCCCAGTCCTTCCCACGGCCGGTACATAGTCTAAGTCACATTCCTCATCAGGTACCTTTAGTCCAATGGTTGCAGGGATAAAGCCATGTTCGATTGCCTTCACACAGACGACTGCTTCTACGGCACCGGCTGCTCCGAGTAAATGTCCAATCATGGATTTTGTCGAGCTAATAGGCGTGTTGTACGCCTCTTCGCCCAGGACGAGCTTGACCGCAAGGGTTTCCACACGGTCATTCGTGGGTGTACTGGTACCATGGGCATTGATATAGGAAACCTCCTTTGGTGTAATCCCGGCTTCCTCCATTGCCAGCTTCATTGCCCTTGCGCCGCCATCCCCATCCGGGGCCGGAGCGGTAATATGGTATGCATCACAGGTTGTGCCATATCCGACCACCTCAGCATAGATTTTAGCCCCGCGGGCTTTGGCATGTTCATATTCCTCCAGCACCAGGATACCGGCACCTTCCCCCATGACAAAGCCATCCCTTTCCTTATCGAATGGTATGGATGCCCTTAAAGGATCCTGGCTTGTAGATAATGCAGTCAGGGACTGGAAACCAGCCACTGCAAGGGGTGTTATGGAGCCCTCCGTACCACCTGCCAAAATAATATCGGAATACCCATGCTTAATGTTCCGGAAAGCTTCCCCGATACAGTTGGAACCGGTAGCGCAGGCCGTAACCACATTGGTGCAGATGCCCTTGAGGCCAAAATGGATTGCAATGTTCCCTGCCGCCATATTGGTAATCGTCAGTGGTATAAATAAGGGATTGACACGCTTTGGCCCTTTGTCCCTTAAGGTATTCGTTTCCTTTTCAATGGCGCCAATTGCGCCGATACCGGAGCCGACAATAACCCCGACCCGCTCCGGATCTGTATTACCAAAATCAAGCCCTGAGTCCGTTACTGCTTCCTCCGCTGCCGCAACCGCGAATTGGGAGAAGCGTTCCAGCCTTTTCGCTTCCTTAAAGTCCATGTAATTTTTAGGATCAAAGTCCTTGACCTGTGCAGCCACTCTCGCACTATAGGCCTCCGTATCAAAATCCTTGATAAAATCAATGCCGCAGGTTCCGGCCATTACATTATCAAAAAAATCCTTCACATTGTTGCCAATCGGGGTAATGGCCCCCATTCCTGTAACTACTACTCTTCTTACCATAGCGTTTTACCTCCATTGCCTATAGGAGCATTCTCATAAACTCCCTACATTACCATGCCGCCATCCACTTGGATCACCTGGCCCGTGATATAATTTGCCGCATCGGATGCCAGGAAGCTGACAGCATTTGCAACCTCCTCCGCTTTTCCATACCGTTTCAAAGGAATGGTCGCTACCGTCGCTTCCTTCATCTTATCAGGCAGGGTATCCGTCATATCAGTCTCAATAAAGCCGGGAGCAACAGCGTTTACCGTAATGCCCCTGGATGCCAGCTCCCTTGCTGCTGACTTTGCCATTCCGATAACACCGGCCTTTGATGCGGAATAATTAATCTGCCCCGCATTTCCTGCCAAGCCAACCACAGAGGATATATTTACTATTTTTCCGCTTCTTTGCTTCAGCATGATAAGTGATGCATGCTTCATGCAAAAGAAGGTGCCCTTCAGGTTAATATCAAGCACACTGTCAAATTCCTGTTCCGTCATCTTCATCATCAGGTTATCCTTGGTAATACCCGCATTATTTACCAGCACATCCAGTCTGCCATATTGCTTCACGGCTTCCCCGATCAGCTTCTTCGCTTCCTCTTCCCTGCTGACGTCAGCCTGCACGGCAATTGCCTGACCGCCCGCCACACTGATCTGGGCTAAAAGCTCCTCCACCTGGGCGATACTATTGCGGTAATTGACCACTACCTTCGCACCCTGCTGGGCAAACTGCAGTGCAATCGCCCTGCCGATCCCCCTGCCTGCCCCGGTAATCACCGCTACTTTTCCATCCAGCATATCAATATTATCCTTTCTATCACTCTTCCCCTGCCGTTAAAGCTTTAACAGCTGCTTCCAGGGAAGCCATATTTTCAACGTTGTACACCTTAAGGCTGCGGTCAACCTTCCTTACAAAGCCTGATAAGGTCTTTCCGGGTCCTATTTCAACAAATTTACGGAACCCGTCCGCTATCATATTACGGATTGTCTGCTCCCAGAGGACGCTGCTCATGACCTGGCGGTACAAAAGCCCTTTAACCTCATCCTTATTGTTTACGTACTCCGCATTTACATTACTAATAAGCGGTATCTGCATATCATGGAGCGGAAGCTGCTCAAGCTCAATGCGCAGTCTTTCCGCCGCCGGCTTAAGCATTGAGGTATGGAAGGGGGCACTGACCGCCAAATCAAGGGTCTTTAAAGCGCCTTTTTCCTTTGCGAGCCTCGCCGCTTCATCTACGGCCCTGTTCTCACCGCCAATGACAATCTGGCCGGGACAGTTAAAATTAGCCGGCTCCACAATGCCGAAGTCCTTCGCTTCATTACAGGCTTCCCTGACCTTATCCTCTGCCAGGCCAAGGATGGCACACATCTTGCCAATCCCCTCCGGAACTGCCTCCTGCATAAAGCGGCCCCTTTTCCTGACCAGGGGCACCACCTGTGACAGTTGAAACACCCCGCTGGCCGTAAGCGCTGAATACTCTCCCAGGCTTAGGCCGGCCACTGCCTCCGGCTTGATGCCATATGACCTAATGGCCTTATATGCTGCCAGGGATGTGGTTACCACCGCCGGCTGGGTATTCTCCGTCAGGTCAAGCTCTTCCTTGCTGCCTTCAAAGATTAATCCGGTCAAATCCATATTAAGGCTGTCATTTGCCTCCTGGAAAACCTTCCTGCATGCCTCGAAATTATCATAGAGCTCCTTGCCCATTCCAATGTACTGGGAGCCCTGGCCTGCAAATAAAAATGCCGTCTTCTCCATTGCTCTCTCCATCCCTTACCTGTCCCAGGACCTTGATAACAGCCGGTCCGCCTCTGCAAACATTTCCGTGATAATTTCCTTACAGCTTTGTTCTTTGCTTACAATGGCCGCAATTTGGCCGGCCATCACACTGCCGTAATTAATATCCCCCTCCACTACTGCTTTGGCAAGGGCACCGATTCCCAGCGTTTCATAATCCTCCAGGGGTGCGGCCTTTGCCTCCAGCTCCGTGAACTGGCGGCTCAGCTTATTCTTAAGCACACGGACGGGGTGCCCTGTCGGGCGGCCGGTTACTACTGTATCAATATCCTTCGCATTCAGTACCTTCTGCTTATAATTCTGGTGGACCGTACATTCATAGGCGCTTAAAAAACGGGTACCTACCTGTACCGCATCTGCTCCCAGCATAAATGCAGCAGCAATTCCTCTTCCATCAGCGATTCCGCCGGCTGCTATGACAGGAACCTCAACCGCATCGACAACCTGGGGCACCAGCACCATCGTAGTAAGCTCACCCACATGTCCGCCGGACTCCGTCCCTTCGGCAATTACCGCATCCGCGCCGCTTCTTACCATTCTTTTTGCAATTGCGACTGATGGCACTACCGGGATTACCTTAATGCCATGGGCCTTCCACATCTCCATGTATTTCCCCGGCGCTCCCGCGCCCGTAGTAACTACCTTCACACCTTCCTCGCAAACCATCCTCGCTATTTCATCAGCATTTTCACTGAGCAGCATGATGTTTACACCGAAGGGCTTTTTTGTCATTTCCTTTGCTTTCCTGACCTCGGTACGGACATAATCAAGGGGTGCCGTGCCTCCTGCAATAATTCCAAGCCCCCCCGCTTCCGACACGGCCGATGCCAGGGAAGCATCGGAGATCCTGGCCATGGCGCCCTGGAATATAGGAAATTCAATATTTAACAGTTCACATATACGTGACTTCATTATGCCTAATCCTCCATTTGTTCCCGAAAATGCTCCCGCAGGAGCACAGCTGCGAATTACTCTTCCCCGCTTCTTTTTGTTAAGTAATTCTCGATATCACCAATAGTATTGATATTTTCCGTATCCTCCGTAGGAATCTCGATCCCGAATTCCTCTTCCAGTGACATAATGATCTGGAAAAGATCCAGGGAATCCGCATTTAAATCGTCCTTTAAGGAAGTCTCTGCCGTTAACTCTGCTATTTCTACTCCTAACTGCTCTGCCACTACTTCTTTAATCTTGTTGAAATCCATTTTAAATTCCTCCTAAATATTTATAAATATTATTATTTCCAGATTTTTTACTCTGGTACAGCCTATAGCTTAAGTTTTACCAGGCTGCATTTACTTCTTTCTTTGATATCGCCCAAATTCTCTTAAAATATTTGAACTATTGACATAAAAAAATATAAGTCCTTAATTCCATTCGAGCAAAACCGCACCGCTCGTCATTCCACCGCCAAACCCTACAAGAATAAGCTTATCCCCGGGTTTTAGCATTTCCTTTTCATTCATCTCATCCAGCGCTATCCCTATGGTCGCCGCTGATGTATTGCCATACCGGTCCAGGTTAATAAAAAATTTATCCAGCGGGATACCTGCAAATTTGGCCGCCTGCTCAATAATCCTGTAATTGGCCTGATGTGCAACTACATACTTGACGTCCTCTACCTGTAACTCCGCTTTTGCCAGGACATTTTTAATTAAATCACTTATGGTACGCACGGCAAATTTGAATACCTCCTGTCCCTTCATGGAGATATAGGGGGTAAATTCCTTATCCCTTTTTTCCACAAATGGATTTGATACCGGGAGGGCAGGCAGGCACAGATAATCCTGTTTGCTCCCGTCACTGACCATATGCATCGACAGGATGCCTTGCTTTTGTTCAGAAGCCTGTAATACAACTGCTCCCGCGCCGTCACCAAACAGTACGCAGGTGCCCCGGTCCGTCCAATCCATAGCCTTGGACAGGGTCTCTGCACCGATTACTAAAATATTTTGGAACATTCCATTTTCTATAAAGGATGTAGCTACTGTCATCGCAAATACCAAACCCGTGCAGGCTGCGGATAAATCAAAGGCCGCCGCCCTTTTTGCACCCAGCCGTTCCTGTACCATGCATGCTACGGAAGGCATGAAGGAATCAGGTGTTATTGTGGCGCAGATAATCAGATCCAGGGCTTCTGCCTCCAGCCCTGCCCTTTCTAAAGCCCTTAGTCCTGCTTTATAAGCTAAATCCGAAGTGTTTTCGCCAGTTGAGATTCTTCTCTGCTTAATCCCTGTCCTTGATGTAATCCATTCATCACTGGTTTCCACGATATTTGCCAGATCATCATTGGTCATAACCTGTTCCGGCAAACATCTTCCGGTGCCGATGATTGTCGCATGCTTCATCTGCGAGTCCTCCACTTCTTTCCGGTCCGCCCTTTTATTCTTTCGGCTCCCGGTATATTTCCTTCAAATGCTTGTTCAGTTTGCTTAGTGCATCCAGAAGAATTTCCTCTTCCTCAGGGGAAAAATCCATCATAATAGCCTTTACCATATCCAAATGAAATTTTTCATGGATACGATATGCTAGTTTTCCTCTTTTGGTCAGGTTTATATTCACAATCCTCCGGTCCGAACTGCTCCGGCTGCGTTCCAGGTAACCCTTCTTAATCAGCTTGTCGACTGCAATTGTCAAAGTCCCCATGGTAATCTCTAATGCAGCTGCAATCTCGGACATAGTCTTCGTCCCATATAAGCCCACCGCTTCAATGGTATGTATCTCCGTGATTGATAAATCCTTGAATTCACCCTGCTTTATTGAATACTCTTCAATATGGTTCACATCATCATAGACCTCGACCAGCATCTTATTAATCATTACAAGCTTTTCATCCATCTGCTTCACTCCTAAGCATATGCTTTGTATTACAAACATTTTGATAATCAAAATATATAGCATGGCATATGAAATGTCAAGTTAATTTTTATTAACAAACCATTAACTTCCAGTTACGTGATTTGGGTCGTGAGGTGGATAGGAGGGGCTATCTATCCGTCTGGGCTTGCCTTTAACATCCCATGATTGCCAAGTACAGGCAACCACGGGATGCCCGGTCTGCGCCCAGACGGATAGATAGCCCCTCCTATTCACCGCGTTAGTGTACGGAAGCCTTTTGCCGGGAGGATTATCACATCACTTTCTTAGTACAAAAAAACCGCTCGTTTTTACGAACGGTTTCCTGTTAAGGATGTTCCTATTAAAAATTATATCTCAAACAACAAATCGCCATAGGAAGGAACGGGCCATACTTCTTTTGCCACCAGTACCTCCAGTGCATCAATGGGCCCTCTTAGGGCTGCCATTGCGGGCGTAACATCTGACTTGAAGAATCTGGACTGTTCTTCTACTGTTTCAAGGCTGTTAGCCTTGGCGGTAATCTCCTGCAATTTCTTCAGGGCTGTCTGGGCTTCTGCAAGCAATGCGGAGATCTCCTTTAATAAGCCAACCTGTACGCTGACATCTACATCTGCTGCGGCAGCCTTAACCGCGTTGATGGAATCAGCCAGCTGCTTCGTATACCGGATGACTGCCGGGATGTACTTCGCCTGGGCCATGGAAATCATTGTCTTCGCTTCAATATTGATGGCCTTTGCATAGGATTCAAACAGAACCTCCGCACGGGAATGGAGCTCCGCTGCGGTGAATACCTTATGCTTCCCAAATACCTCAATGGCTTTATCAGTAACAAGGGCAGGAATTGCCTCAACCATGGACTTGATGTTTGGAAGCCCTCTCCTGGTTGCTTCCTCCACCCAGGCCTCAGCGTAGCCGTTACCGTTAAATACGATTCTCTTATGTTCGGTTAAGGTCTTCTTAATCAGGTCATGGAGAGCCACCTCAAAATTCTCGGCCACTTCCAATTCATCAGCCATCTCACTGAGCACATCAGCGACGATGGTATTAAGTACTGTATTTGCCGTAGCAACTGACATGGAGGATGCCACCATACGGAACTCGAATTTATTACCGGTAAAGGCAAAGGGTGATGTACGGTTTCTATCTGTTGCATCCTTCATAAATCCGGGGATTGTCTGAACTCCAACGCTTAATTTGCCTCCGGATTTGGATCTTGTCGCCTCGCCGGTCTCAATCAACTGTGCGATAACGTCTTCCAGCTGTTCTCCAAGGAATACGGAGATAATTGCAGGAGGAGCCTCATTTGCACCAAGCCTGTGGTCATTGCCCGGGTTAGCTGCAGATATGCGAAGTAAATCCGCATGGAGATCCACCGCTTTTAATACGGCTGACAAAAATAACAGGAACTGTACATTCTCATGGGGTGTCTTACCGGGATCCAACAGGTTCTTGCCTGTATCAGTTACGAGGGACCAGTTGTCATGCTTACCGGAACCGTTCACGCCTGCAAATGGCTTCTCATGAAGCAGACAGGCCAGGTTATGGCGGTTGGCAACCTTCTTCATACACTCCATGATTAACTGGTTATGGTCACAGGCAATGTTCGCCGTTGCATAAATGGGTGCCAGCTCATGCTGGGCAGGGGCAACCTCATTGTGCTGGGTTTTTGCCGTAACGCCTAATTTCCAAAGCTCAATATTCAGCTCCTTCATATAGGAAGCAACTCTTTCCTTAATGCTGCCAAAGTAGTGGTCATCAAGCTCCTGTCCCTTTGGAGGCATTGCACCGAATAAGGTTCTTCCCGTAAAGATGAGGTCGTCCCTCTTTAAATATTTTGCTTTATCAACCAAGAAATATTCCTGCTCAGGCCCGACGGAAGCGCTGACCTTCTTTACCGTATCATGTCCGAACAGCTTGAGTATGCGTACAGCCTGTGTGTTGATTGCTTCCATGGAGCGCAGAAGAGGAGTTTTCATGTCCAGCGCTTCCCCGGTGTAGGAACAGAAGGCAGTGGGGATGCAGAGTGTTACGCCTGCAGCGTCTTCCCTTAAGAAAGCCGGGGAGGTGCAATCCCAGGCGGTATAGCCCCTGGCCTCAAAGGTGGCACGCAGTCCGCCGGAAGGGAAGGAGGAGGCATCCGGTTCTCCCTTAATTAATTCCTTGCCGGAGAACTCCATAATAATCTTGCCATCTGATGTAGGGCTGATAAAAGAATCGTGCTTCTCAGCCGTAATACCGGTCATTGGCTGGAACCAATGGGTATAATGGGTAGCTCCCCGTTCGATTGCCCAGTCCTTCATTGCATTCGCAACAACCTCAGCTACATTTGGATTAAGATCCTCGCCATTCTCAATTGTCTTCTTAAGCGCTGCATAGATTTTCTTTGGTAGTCGTTCTACCATCGTCGCGTCATTAAATACGTCACTTCCAAAAAGCTCTGTTAATTTTTCCGACATATCATTTCTCCTCTCATGATTACGAAAAAGGTGTTCTCAAGAAAACCTTCTGAGAACACCCTTGCTCCAAAGATATAAATTAATATATAACTTTATACCATGTTTTTTTTAAAAAGAAAAGTACTATTTTTCATTTTTTTATTTTTTATGAAAAATGACCGAAAGGAGCACCCTACATTTATTCGATTATACGAAATTCATAAGCGCTACTCCAAATACCATTCATCCTTCTTACTTTCATCCTCGCTGCCGCCTTCTGGCTGGGGGGTATATTTTTTCAATATTTTCTCCATAAGCAGGGAGTTCAATAAAACAAGTACGCCCGGGATAACGAACAGCAAAAAGGGTATAATATAAACGCCTAATACAGCTGCACCCGTCAATATTATCATGCAGACGGTAGAAGGCAGGTGCCTTAGTGAAATAATTAAAACCGTCTTGATTAACTGACGCAGGGACACGTCGAATCTTGACAACACCGGATATACATATACGGAAAAGCCAAGAGCCAATATTGCAATGGCAAGATAAACACCAAACATCGCAAAGCGGAGGGTGGAGCCATCCAGTGCCCTGTAGGCCGCCCATAAATCAAACCCTACTATAATATATACAATTGTCAGCAAAATGCCAACGATTGCACCTTTTTTAAAGTTTAATTTAAAGGAGCGGAAAAACTCCCGGAATACATATCCCCTTTCCCGCCTGATTACCTTAACGGTTGCATAATATAAGGCGGTACAGGCCGGTCCAATGGTAATCACCGGAATGCAAAAAATCACAAATATGATACTTAAAAATATTATATCACATACCTTACTAAGGAATGAAAAGAATCCGTTATCCAAACTAAATAAATTTCCCATAGCACATCTCCTAAAGCTTGTTTTTTTATTATTCTAACATATCTGTCCCATTTAAGAAAGGAAAAAAATTATAAAATAACGGAAAAGCCCTATCGTTTTTTTAATGAATCAAATCAGGACAGCTTATGTATAAACAACCCGCTTCTTAGCTTCGGTTCAAACCAAGTGGATTTCGGGGGCATCAGCCGGCCCGCATCAGAAACCTCAAATAATTCTACGATGGAGGTTGGGTACATAGAAAAGGCAACTGCCATATCTTCCTTTACCCTCCGTTCCAGCTCCGCCAGACCCCTGATTCCGCCAATGAAATCAATCCTGTTGTCCACCCGGGGATCTTCAATCCCAAGAACCGGCCGGAGCAAATAATCCTGCAGCAGGGACACATCCAGGGATTCCACCGGATCCTTGATTTCACGCAGCTTTTCCTCTGCTTTTAGACAGTACCATTCCCCCTCCAGGTACATTCCAAAGCTAGCCTTCTCCGCCGGATTAAAAGGGGTACTTCCCAGCAGCTCCACCTTAAAATTCCCTGCTACCTTAGAGATAAAATCTTCCTTTGATAAACCGTTTAAATCCTTTACAGTCCGGTTGTAGGGCAGGATCATCAACTCATCATGGGGGAATAGCACGGAAAGGAAGAAGTTGAATTCTTCATCCCCAGTGTAGCCCGGATTTTCCTGCCTCCTCTTTAAGCCCACCTTAACCGCAGAGGCTGCCCTATGATGCCCGTCCGCAATATAGATGCTGTCAATCTCCTGAAATGCCTTTTTAATTTCATGGATCCTATCCTCACAGGCGACCCTCCATACATTATGGGTGACACCGTCCGCCGCCGTAAATGCATATAGGGGAACTTCCTTCTTGACCCCGGCTACAATGGTGCTGATGACCTGATGTGCCCGGTAAGCCAGAAAAATCGGGCCGGTCTGGGCATCGCAGGTGTCCACATGGTTAATGCGGTCAATTTCCTTCTCTTCCCTGGTATTCTCATGCTTTTTGATGGTATTGTCCAGGTAATCGTCGATTGACGCACAGGCGACCAATCCAGTCTGGGAGCGCCCCTGCATAACCAGCTCATACACATAGTAGCATTCCTTGTCCTCCGCAACCAGGATCCCCTCCCCTTGCATCTGCTCCAGAAGCTCCTTTGCCCTCGCATAAACCCTGGGGTCATAGGTGTCCACCTCATCAGGAAATCCTGTCTCCGGCCGGTCAATCCTTAAAAAGGACATTGGCTCCCGCTCTATCTCCAGCTTTGCTTCCTTCCGGTTATATACGTCATAAGGTAATGCGGCCACCCTATGGGCTGCCTCCGTATTTGGTCTGATACATAAAAATGGTTTTACTGTTGCCATCCTCATTCTCCTATCCATTCCGCTGTCTTTATCCCGCGGTACTAGTGGTGCTGCATTGCATAATGCAGTATTCGCTATATGCTCCTTACCATATCCTTTAATTCCCTGCTTAACCTATGAACCTCCCCAACGGAGGAATTAATATATGCGACCTGTGAGTTTTCATCCTCTATGATTGAGAGTATCTCCTGGGTGGATGCTGAATTTTCCTCCGAAATACTGGCCAGGTTGGTAATCTGCTCCTGCATCCGGATAAAATTATTGGCGGCTATTTCAATCTGCTTCATGCTGCCTGACAGCTCTTCATTGGTTATTTCATAGGTATCCCTGATATCCTTAAAATAAGCTGCCACTTCTCCGATAATCTTGATTCCCCCTTCCGCCGCTGCCATTCCCTCCTGGGATATCTTGGAAGCCCGGTCTGATTTTTCAGAAAGCTCAGAGGTAACCGTGTTAATCTCTTCAATGATGTCCCTGCTCTGGTTCGAAAGGCTCCTGATCTGCTCCGCAACAACTGCAAAGCCCTTGCCCTGCTCTCCTGCACGGGCGGACTCTATGGATGCATTCAATGCCAGAAGATTGGTCTGGTCTGCGATTGTCTTAATACCCACCAATAATTTATTTACTTCCTCAAGGCTGAGCTTTAAATCACTTACCGTCCCTGCAGAACGGTCAACGGTTTCATTTAAGGTCTTCATATGCTCGCTTACCGCATTCATCTTATTCCAGCCGTCTTCCACCTTCCTGCCCATTTCACTGGATTTATGGACCACGCCTTCTGAAGTTGCAATCGACTGGTTTACCATTTCCAGGGAAGAAGTCATGGATTCACTGATTTTATATACTCCTGCAGCCTCCTCCTGAACCGCCAGGGCCATCTGCTGGACGGAATCCACTATACCCCTGCTGGCTTCACCGATACCCCTTACCCTGGCATCAAAATCTTCAATTGTTGTATCCAGGACTTCAACGCTGCCCTCCACCGTTTTTACGGCTAAGCCGAGCTTCTCCAGCAGCGCCTCAGACTCCCTTTCCCTCTCCTTCGCTTTTTCCACCAATTCATTTCCCCATTTTGTGAGGAAATACAGAATAACCAGTATACCGTCCACCAGCGTTATGATTGTAATGAAGGCTTTCAGGTCTGCCCCCTCCGACAACAAATTTTCCGGGACAAATATATAGCTGGTAATTAAAGCCACGTTGTAAATAATCCCAAAGGCAACAATCAGCTCTTTTTTAAAATAGAGGGAAACCATTGCGACGGTTATTAGAAGCATGTAGTGCTTATTCAGGGTGTAGCCGTCAAAAAAGATCAGCCCGGTGATTGCGAGGATAATCACCGTAGGAAAGACCAGCCCCTTGATATAGTCACTGATCGGTAAATATAGGTTTATGATGCAGGGTACCATTATCGCTGCCCCTGCTATGGCGGGCAGCTTAACTCCCTGCCACCCCTCTGCCAGAAAGATCTGTATGCATAACAACAAGATTAAAGCAATAATAATGATCAGATTAATAATATGCGCTCTCCTGTAGTTATAGCCTAGATTTTGATTCATGCCTGATTCTCCATTCCTTTTCTTATGTCTAAAGCATATGCGTCTATTTTAACACAAAATTCGTCAGATTTAATCATCATTTTCATTTATGAGAAAAAATCGCCAAGAAAACGCTGTCATAAGAACCTCACGCAGGCTTGGTTTATTAAGGACAACCTTTGGATGCAGCCTACGTATAAATCGGGACACAGTATTTTCTGGCTCCCCAAAAAATGCAATGTCCCGAATAATTTTTATAGCAGTCCATATGATCCGGATGAAAAGATCATAAAGTGCAACTTCTCATAACCTATATTATGTCCGGCTATTACTTTACAATCCTGACCTTCAGCACGCCCTTGATGGCAGAAAGCTTATTGGCAACGTCCTCATTGATCTTCGCCTCCACGTCAAGTACAGTATAGGCATAGTCACCACGGCTCTTGTTCACCATGTCGGCTATGTTGATATCCATTGTGGAAAATGCACCTGTAAACTGGGTCAGCATGTTCGGAATATTCCTGTGGAGGATGGCGATACGTCCGGCAGTCTTGCAGACTCCTGCATCACAGTTAGGATAGTTCACGGAATTCCTGATATTACCGTTCTCCATATAATCCTTCAGCTGCTTTACCGCCATTACCGCGCAGTTATCCTCTGATTCCTCCGTAGATGCACCGAGATGGGGAATTGCTATAACACCCTCCATTTTTGCGGTACTCTCATTCGGGAAATCCGTCACATATTTGGCAACCTTGCCTTCCTTTAATGCCACCTCAATATCCGCATCATTTACCAGCAGATCCCTGGCGAAGTTGAGTATTACCACGCCGGGCTTCATCTGGGCCAGTGTTTCCTCGTTAATCATTTCCTTGGTATTGACGCTGGGATCCGTATCCTCAATCAGCGGAGTATGGACCGTTATGTAATCGCACTCCTTGTAAATCTCTTCCCTTGTCTTAACGTGGATAATATCGCGGGATAAATTCCAGGCGCTGTCAACAGAAATGAAGGGATCATAGCCGTACACCTTCATACCAAGACGGTTCGCCGCATTTGCCACCAATACACCGATGGCACCAAGTCCGATAACACCCAGCTTCTTCCCGAGGATCTCTTTACCGGCAAATTTGCCCTTGCCCTTTTCCACCAGCTTGGAAACGCCCGGTTCATCCTTGATGGTCTTAACCCATTCCACACCACCCAGGATATCACGGGATGCCAGCATCAGGCCTGCGATCACCAGCTCTTTAACACCGTTTGCGTTGGCACCGGGGGTATTAAATACTACGATACCCTGCTCCGCACATTTATCCAGCGGGATATTGTTTACACCAGCACCAGCCCTTGCAATAGCCTTTAAATTCTGGCTGAATTCCATATCATGCATTGCAGCGCTTCTTACCAGCACTACATCCGCATCATTTATATTTTCCACCTTTTCATACTGCCCGGTAAAAATATTTAACCCGACATCAGCAATCGGATTCAGACAATTATATTTCATGAAGATACCCCCTTTGGTCATCCTATTTTTTTGTATTCTCAGCTTCGAACTTCTTCATAAACTCTACCAGCTTCTCGACACCCTCAATCGGCATAGCATTGTAAATGGATGCCCTCATTCCTCCAACACTCCTATGACCCTTTAGGTTAACAAAGCCGGCTGCCTTCGCCTCTTTTACAAATTTACTGTCCAGCTCCTCATCCCCGGTTACAAAGGGCACATTCATTAAGGAACGGTCTTCCTTCACTACCGTACCCTTAAACATCCCGCTCTGGTCAAGGAAATCATAAAGGAGGGCTGCCTTCTTCTCATTATGCTCCTTCATGGCCTGTAAGCCGCCCTTGTTCTTAATCCACTTAAATACCTTACCGCAGATATAGATGCCATATGCGGGAGGCGTATTATAAAGGGATTTTTCATCCGCATGGATTTTATATTTCATCATGGTAGGGGTTCCGGGAAGTGTGTCCTCCGTAATTAAATCCTCGCGGATAATTACAATTACAACACCGGCCGGCCCAACATTCTTTTGCACACCGCCATACAGGAGTCCGTATTTTTCTACGTCCACCGGTTCAGATAAGAAACAGGAGGATACGTCCGCAACTAAAGTCTTACCCTTCGTGTTAGGAAGTGTCTTAAACTTTGTTCCATAGATCGTATTGTTTTCACAGATATAGACATAATCTGCATTTTCAGAAATAGGAAGATCGGAGCAATCAGGGATATAAGAGAAGGTCTTATCCGCGGAGGATGCGACAGCATTCACCGTACCGTAAAGCTTCGCCTCCTGATATGCCTTTTTCGCCCATTGTCCTGTGATAATATAATCTGCCACCCTATTCTTCATTAAATTCATTGGGATTGCAGCAAATTGAAGTGAGGCACCGCCCTGCAGGAAAAGCACCTTATAGTTATCAGGAATATTCATTAATTCCCTTAAGTCCTTCTCCGCCTCCTGGATAATCGTCTCATACTCCTTGGATCTGTGGCTCATCTCCATAACGGACATGCCACTTCCCCTGTAGTCAAGCATCTCATCTGCCGCTTCCTGCAATACCTCTACCGGTAGCATAGCCGGTCCCGCTGAAAAATTATAAATTCTTCCCACTTTATCTTCCTCCTTAAAACGTTCCTTTATATATCATAATAATGCAAAACTTTATTATGGTAAAGTATAAACTTAATTATATGGCTGTGTTATTTTTTTGTCAATATCAATATTATTGATTATAATTTATATGACAGGGCACGGCCTAATAATGAGGACTTCTGCAGACGCAGAAGTCCTCATGGCCTTATCCCATATACTCTTTACTCCAATTCCCCATAAGTAAAGCGGCAACAGGATAAAGCGATAGGCAGCTTCCCAATGGCAATAATCAGCTCCATTGGTCATAGGCGGATTATTTCCGGTTTTTCAGGTCTTCCTCTGTAAATACGTCTTCTATTGCGGCTCCCGGAGCAACCATGGGCCAAACCTTATCATCACTGTCGATAATACATTCAATCAATACCGGCTCATTTAAAGCGATGGCTTCCTTAAGTACAGCCTCCACCTCTTCTTTCCCGGTAATCCGGTAAGCTTTTGCCCCCATGGCCTCCGCAACCTTAACAAAGTCCACCTTATCCCTCAGGTTGGTATTGGAGTACCGCTTTTCATAGAACAGGGTCTGCCACTGGCGCACCATGCCGAGCACATGGTTGTTAAAGACGATTTCAATGATCGGGATATCATAACGGGTGGCTGTTGCCAGCTCATTCATATTCATCCTGAAGCAGCCGTCGCCTGCAATATTGATAACCGTTTTATCCGGCACGCCGACCTTTGCCCCGATACAGGCGCCAAGGCCATATCCCATAGTGCCTAAGCCCCCCGAGGTAATGAAGGTCCTGGGCAGCTTATAATTATAATATTGGGAGGCCCACATCTGGTGCTGGCCTACCTCTGTTGTAATGATGGCATCACCGTCCGTTATCTCATATAGCTTTTCCAGGATATAAGGCCCTGTTAACTGCTCTTTATTATATTTTAGGGGATATTTCTTCTTTAAATCTTCCACATGCCCTACCCATTCCTTATGGTCCTGCTGGGGAATGTGTCCGTTCAGGATCCTGAGCACTTCCCTGATATCCCCGACAACACTATAATGGGCTTTTACATTCTTATTAATCTCTGCCGGGTCAATATCAATCTGAAGGATCTTCGCATGCTTAGCAAATTTTTTAGCATTGCCGGTAACACGGTCGGAGAATCTGGCACCGATGGTGATCAGAAGGTCACATTCCGTCACACCCAGGTTGGCAGCCTTTGTGCCATGCATGCCCAGCATACCTGAATAACGCTCATCGCTTCCGTCAAAGGCACCTTTTCCCATGAGGGTATCACAGACAGGGGCATCCACTTTATCTACAAATTCCTTTAACTCATCATGGGCTTCCGATATAACTGCCCCTCCTCCGACAAAGATAAAGGGCTTCTTCGAACGCTTAATTAATTCAACAGCGCTATGGACGTCTTCCTCTGTTATCTCTTCTACCCGCCTCTTAATCTCCTCCGGAACTGCCGGGGTATATTTTGTCTTCGCAGCTGTTACATCCTTTGTTATATCCACCAGCACCGGTCCCGGCCTGCCGGAGCCGGCAATCCGGAAGGCCTTGCGCAGCGTCTCTGCCAGGTCCGTAACATCCTTTACAATATAATTATGCTTTGTGATTGGCATGGTTATGCCTGCAATATCGACTTCCTGAAAGGTATCCCTTCCCAGAAGATTCACCGCCACATTGGCCGTAATCGCCACCATCGGCACGCTGTCCATATATGCCGTAGCTATGCCTGTTACCAGGTTTGTGGAGCCCGGCCCTGAGGTTGCAAAGCACACACCGACCTTGCCGGTAGCCCTTGCATATCCGTCTGCAGCATGGGCAGCACCCTGCTCATGGGCTGTCAGGATATGTCTTATTTCATGGCTGTGCTTATATAATTCATCATATATATTTAAAATCGTTCCGCCCGGATAGCCAAATACGGTATCCACGCCCTGCTCCTTTAAACATTCAATTACAATCTGGGATCCTGTTAATTCCATCAATACCTCCATTTCTACTCAGCGCTAATAGCAGGCCTTGCTAAGCTTCGGTAACTGAGTCCAAGACAATTTATCTACTGAACCTTGGGCACTTCTAAGATTGCCCCCCTGTTACCGCTTGTAACCATTGTCACATAGCGCGACAGGTAGCCTGTGGTAATCTTTGGCTGGCGCGGCTGCCATTTTGCCCGGCGGGCTGCCAGTTCTTCGTCAGAAATAACAAAGTTCAGGGAATTAGCATTAATATCGATTTGTATTATGTCTCCTTCTTCCACAAGGGCAATATTACCGCCCACTGCTGCTTCCGGGGATACATGGCCGATACAGGCTCCTCTGGAGGCTCCCGAGAAACGGCCGTCCGTAATCAGGGCTACGGATGAGCCAAGACCCATACCCATAATTGCACTGGTAGGGTTGAGCATTTCCCTCATGCCCGGTCCGCCCTTTGGTCCTTCATAGCGGATAACCACTACATCACCCGGGTTGATCTTGCCGCCTCTGATTGCCTCAATAGCATCCTCCTCACAGTCGAATACTCTTGCAGGCCCTTCATGCTTTAGCATCTCCGGTGCTACTGCGGAGCGCTTTACGACACCGGTATCCGGTGCCAGGTTGCCTTTCAGGACTGCGATACCGCCGGACTCACTGAAGGGGTTCTCAATCGGCCTGATAACCTCCGGGTCAAGGTTTCTACAATTTTTAATATTTTCTCCGACGGTTTTGCCTGTTGCGGTAATCAGTTCAAGATTTAAGAGGTTCTTCTTGCTTAATTCGTTCATCACGGCATATACGCCGCCCGCCTCATTTAAATCTTCCATATAAGTATGTCCGGCCGGCGCCAGGTGGCAGAGGTTCGGTGTCCTGGCACTTACTTCATTTGCAATATCGATATCCAGCTCAAAGCCACATTCATGGGCAATTGCCGGCAAATGCAGCATTGTATTGGTCGAACATCCAAGAGCCATATCTACCGCCAGGGAATTCATGAAAGCTTCCTTTGTCATGATGTCCTTCGGCCTGATGTCCTTCTCAAGCAATTCCATAATCTTCATGCCGGCGTGCTTTGCTAAACGGATCCTCTCGGAATATACTGCGGGAACTGTACCATTTCCCTGCAGGCCCATGCCGATCGCCTCTGTTAAGCAGTTCATGGAATTTGCTGTGTACATACCGGAGCAGGAACCGCAGGTAGCACAGACCTTGTTCTCGTACTCCTCCACTTCCTCTTCCGTCATATTGCCGGCTGCGTATGCACCTACTGCCTCGAACATGGATGAGAGGCTGGATTTCTGTCCCTTAACCCTTCCTGCCAGCATTGGACCGCCGCTTACAAATATGGTAGGGATATTCAGCCTGGCTGCTGCCATTAATAAGCCAGGTACGTTCTTGTCACAGTTTGGCACCATAACGAGTGCATCAAATTGGTGGGCCATTACCATTGCCTCAGTAGAGTCTGCAATTAAATCCCTGGTCACCAAGGAGTATTTCATGCCCTGATGGCCCATTGCAATACCATCACAAACAGCGATAGCCGGAAATACAATCGGTGTTCCTCCTGCCATAGCGACGCCCAGCTTGACGGCATCTACAATCTTATCCAGGTTAATATGGCCGGGAACTATTTCATTATAAGAGCTCACAATACCAATGAGCGGCTTCCTCATCTCTTCCTTTGTCATCCCCAGAGCATTAAACAACGATCTATGAGGAGCTTGTGCTATACCAGTTTTTACTGCGTCACTTCTCATCCTTTAACCACCTTTTCTTTCCGGGGTGTAGCTTTTTCACACCCTTAATTATAATTATACACCGAAGAAATATGCCATGCATTTTTCCCGGTGCCTGCCTGCAGGCATAATCCCCCAGTGTCTGTCTGTGGATAGACACTAATTCCATCTAGCTGCGTTGCCTGATGAAATCTGTTTATGCCCATATAAGCTATCCCACCTTTGGGATACAACATTACCTTAAAGTAGTAAGCTATATCATAAAGGATTTCTCTGCAAAAATCAATGTTTTATTTCAAAATCAGCGTGGAAGATTTTTCGTCATAACTTATATTTATACGTGGTATGAACCACAGCTATAGTACGGCGGAATTTCAGCCTTTCGGGCTGCGTTTTGACATAAAGTCCTCTTCCAGGCTGCCGCCTGCCCTGGATTTTGCCCAAGGAACACCGCTGCACTTTCGCCATATTTTTACACGGACCGACCAGCGTAAATTTTATGTAAAGTCTGTGTAAAATCTATTCGATAAATGCGAATATCATGTAAATTTCACGTAAATTTCGTCTAAAATATGATTGCTAATGACTTCTATTCGTGATAAGATTTTAATGATTGGTTACAAGTAGTAACAAAAAATTTAATACTGAGTTTTAGGAGGCGCAATTATGACAATTACTTTAGCTGAGTTTCTACATCAGCTGACATCAAACCCGGCCTTATTTATAACGGTTGTGTTGGTGCTCGGAGTTATTCTGGTAAATGGCTGGACAGATGCACCAAATGCCATAGCTACCTGTGTATCCACCCGGTCCATCAGCCCCAAAAATGCAATCATCATGGCAGCGGTCTTTAACTTCTTAGGCGTACTTGTTATGACGATGATTAGTAATGCAGTCGCTATGACGATTTATAACATGGTTGATTTCGGAAATAACTCACATAATGCATTGGTCGCTTTATGCGCCGCGCTTTTTGCTATCGTTGTATGGGCTACGGCTGCCTGGGCTTTTGGAATTCCTACCAGCGAATCCCATGCCTTAATTGCAGGAATTACCGGTGCCGCACTGGCGCTTCAGGGCGGACAGGGAATCAATGGTGCCGAATGGATCAAGGTTGTCTATGGTTTATTCTTATCTACCGTATTAGGCTTTGGCTCAGGATACGTCATTACAAAGCTTCTTGGCTTCCTATGTAAGGGTATGGACCGACGCATGACTAATTCATTTTTCCAAAAGGGACAGGTTCTTGGCGGTGCAGCCATGGCTTTCATGCACGGTGCACAGGACGGACAAAAGTTCATGGGCGTATTCCTGTTAGGAGTATTCCTTGCAAAGGGACAGGGAGATGTATCCTCCTTTAGCATCCCCGTCTGGCTTATGGTCCTATGCTCTGCCGTTATGGCTCTGGGAACCTCCATTGGCGGATACAAGATTATTAAAACTGTAGGTATGGGAATGGTTAAATTAGGTACCTTCCAAGGCTTTTCCGCAGACCTGGCTGCAACCTTCTGTCTATGGCTGGCATCTATAACAGGTATCCCCGTCAGTACAACACATACCAAAACAACTGCCATCATGGGTGTCGGAGCCTCAAAAAGAATCTCCAGCGTTAATTGGAGCGTCGTTAAGGAAATGATCTACGCATGGGTCTTAACATTCCCGGGCTGTGGGTTGTTAGGTTACCTTATGGCATATATATTCATGAAATTATTCTAATATAAGGAAGGAAGTCCACCATAATGAAGAGAAAGAATGATTATAATTACTTTGATGCTTTTGCTGACCTCTCAAAATATTCCTACAAATTAGCAATGGCCTTACATGAAACCTTTACTAACTTTGATCCCACCCAGATTACGGACAAGGTGAAGGCAGCCCATGAAATTGAGCATAATGCGGATATTGCCAAGCATGATATCATGAACCGTCTTGTAAAAGAATTCCTTCCTCCAATTGAACGCGAGGATATCACCTCCTTAACTCAGGAAATTGATGATGTAACCGACTCCGTGGAGGATGTCCTGATTTACGTTGACATGTTCAATATCCAGACCATCCGCCCCGAGGTCCTTAACTTCACCAAGCTGATTGTCTCCTGCTGTAAAGCACTGGACGAGGCTTTAAGTGAATTCAAAAGCTTCAAAACCTCCAAGAAGCTCCGTGATAGAATTATCGAAATCAACCGTCTTGAAGAGGAAGGGGATGCATTGTATGTGGATACCATGCGTAACCTGTTCCAGACTTCAAAGGATCCTATTGAATTGATGTGCTGGACCGAAGTGCTCCACCGCCTCGAAAAATGTTGTGATAACTGCGAAGATGTCGCTAATATTATTGAAAGTATTGTTATGAAGAACTCCTAACTAGCCGATAATTATTTTATAAAGAAGTTCCGTCAGGAAAGGCATGGTTAATTATGAATCTTGAAAAACAGAAAGCATTTATTATTCATATTGTTTATTTTGTATTTTTACTATTGTTAGTATATGTAGGGATTAAATACTGTCTTCCCTTATTAATGCCTTTCGTGGTTGGTATGATCATTGCAGTGTCTTTTCGCGGATTAATTGACTTAATAGAGAAAAAGACCCGTATTAAACGGGTTTTTGTCTCTATTTTTATTCTCATTGCCTTTTATGGCCTCATAGGATTGCTGGCCAGCCTTATCGGCGTAAAGGTCTTCAATTTTATCAGCTCACTATTTTATGGTCTGCCGACCCTGTACCATGATACCATCATACCGGCTTTTGAGAAGGTAACCACGGATTTATCAAATGATTTCCCTAGCATAAGGGGCTACCTTGATGATTTTATGCCAAACATCGGTGAGTCTGTTTCAAAATTCATAACGACTGCCTCCTCTACCGTAGGCGGTGCTGTTTATGGTTTAGCAGGGCAGGTTCCAAGCCTGTTAATAAAATTAATATTTACCATTGTAGCCTCCTTCTTCTTTACCATCGACTATTATAAGATCACCCGGTTCATCGTCCGCCAATTCACCGGTGAACGCAGGGAAATGATATTAAGGCTTAAGGATAACGGAATCGGGACATTGGGTAAATTTATCAGGGCCTATGCCTTAATTATTACGATCACCTTCCTGGAATTATCCGTCGGTTTTTGGATCCTTGGTATCCCAAACCCGTTTTTATTCGGAATCGTGGTTGCAATTATTGATGTCCTGCCAATCTTAGGTACCGGCGCCGTATTATTACCCTGGTCAATTATTGCCTTCATCCTGGGCAATACCAAGCTGGGAATCGGCATGTTGGTCCTATATATCATCATTACGGCGGTACGCCAGACGATTGAGCCAAGGATTGTAGGGCAGCAGATCGGGCTTCATCCGTTACTCACCCTATTATTAATGTATGTAGGTGCCCAGCTGATGGGAGTCCTGGGATTGTTCATCCTTCCTATTTTGGCAACACTCCTTGTTAAGCTCAACGACGAAGGGACGATCCATCTGTTTAAAAAATAAAAATAAGCTGTTTCATACTTCAGTTATTTGCGTTTTACCATAAAAGCCTGAAGCTTGAAACAGCTTATACTTATTTAATTAATAAGCCTTATCCTTTGACATAAAGGTTGAGCAGTCTGTTTGGTCTGAATGCTTTGCATTTCTAGGTTCCACCTGGATCTGCTCTGCCGCACAGTGGTCACCATTCATATAATATTCACAGGTATTTACCACACATTTTACGCCTTCATTTGGTTTATCCATCTTTCTTATAGCCATGTTCTTTTCCTCCATTCCACTTATTAATACAGCAAATCATCATATTGCCCTATTATTGTTTGCAGAAGGAATCTTAAAAATTCGTGCTATATTTTTGATTTTAATCCATAAATTGCATTATAATACCATCCGACATTGCATCAGCCATCTCAAGCGCCTGGTCCCCTATGTCATCAAAGCCCCTAATGCTCTCTTCATAATTTCCTGAGAGCAGGTCGGCCATATTCGCACTAATTAAATCCAGATGCTCTTCAAACATGGCATCCCAGTCATCCTCATGCCACTCCGGATTAATGCTTGCCAGAAAATCAGCCATGTCCTCCGCATTCTGCCTCCATCTCCTGTCCGCATCAGCTGCCCTATTGCTGTCTCCCGCTTTCGCCGCACGCATTAATTCGTCGGCCAGCATTAAATGCTGGGTTAATAAATTAGCAAAATTCCTTGCGGCCTCATCACCGAAGAAGGGCTGCATGGCGGCGGCAAAATCCAAAGGATTGCGCAACAGCCTCTGGGCCATCAGCTCCGTCTCCGGTAAATCATGGGTAATCCCCAACATTACCATCGCCGTCCAATTAGCATGCTGTTCCCAGAGTTTGCGGAAATCACTGACCAATTCCTCCACATTCTGATCCAGCATATCATACTCATTACTTCCATCATTCAGACCCCGGCCATCCATACCATCAAATACATTGGTATCGCCGGGGTTGTTCATATCGGTTCCGGTATTGGTTCCGGTCCTAGTACCTATGTTAGTTCCGGTATTCGTGTCGGTCCTGGTGTTCATGTCAGTCCTGGTGTTCATTCCATTTCGGGTGTTCATGTCAGTTCCGATATTCATTCCGTTCCGGGTATTCATATCCGGTCCAGTATTCATTCCGTTCCGGGTGTTCATATCCGTCCCGATATTCATTCCGTTCCGGGTGTTCATATCCGTCCCGATATTCATTCCGCTCCGGGTGTTCATATCCGTCCCGATATTCATTCCGTTCCGGGTGTTCATATCCGTCCTGGTGTTCATATCCGTTCCGGTGTTCATTCCGTTCCGGGTATTCATATCCGGTCTAGTATTCATGTCAGTCCTGGTATTAGTTCCGTTCCTATTATTAATGTCGGCCACATTATCGAACTCATTCATGTCATTAAAATCATCTTCGATATCAGAGTATGACGGGAAATACTGCAATCCCGGCCTTATTGTTATCACCTGACCTATCATAAGATTCCTTGGGTCAATCCCTGGATTTAATTCTATAATTGAGTCAACTGTAGTATTAAATATCTGTGCCAGCATCCATATAGTATCATATGGCCGTATTGCGTACCGTATCGTACCATTTGTACCATTTGCACCATTCATAATAATTACCATCGCCTATAGAAAGTTCTATTTCACTGTATGATAATCAAAAGAAAATGTTACTCAGAAACCTGATAAATTCACCTACTGATTATTAATATAGTTAACCAGCCCTTCTGCTTTGATGATCTTTTGCATGAATTCCGGAAATGCCTGACCCTGGTACCTGGTTCCCTTCGTCCTGTCATAAATCATACCGCTGTCAAAATCAATCTCCACCTGGTCACCCGCCTCGATCTCCCTGGCAGCCTCCGGACACTCAATGATGGGAAGGCCAATATTGATCGCATTGCGGTAAAAGATCCGCGCGAAGGTCTCCGCTATAACACAACTGATGCCTGATGCCTTAATTGCAATGGGCGCATGCTCCCTGGAAGATCCACAGCCAAAATTTTTATTTGCAACCATAATATCGCCCGGCTTTACACGGTCTACAAAATCCTTATCAATATCAACCATACATTTTGCTGCCAGCTCCTTAGGGTCAGAGGAGTTCAAATAACGTGCCGGAATAATTACGTCCGTATCTACATTATCACCATATTTGTGTACTGTACCAAAAGCTTTCATCTTAACACCCGCGCCTTTCGATTTTTTGATGACCTATTCCCAAAATTGGATAGGCCTGAATATAAAGGTTGAAAATGTTCTTTTTTCAACCTGCCTCCATTCTGCCGCACCATACGGCTTGTCATCCATTCTATAATCCTAATTCTTCCGGCCCTGAGATCCTGCCTGTCACCGCACTGGCTGCCGCAACAGCCGGGCTTGCCAGATATACCTCGGACTCCACATGGCCCATACGGCCTACGAAGTTGCGGTTTGTTGTTGCTACGGCCCTTTCACCTGCTGCCAGGATTCCCATATGGCCTCCAAGACATGGGCCGCAGGTTGGTGTACTTACAACGGCTCCGGCCTTTATAAAGGTTGCAAGCAGCCCCTCCTCCATCGCCTGTAAATAAATATTCTGCGTTGCAGGGAATACAATAACCCGGACTCCCTTTGCGACCCTTCTTCCCTCCAGGACCTTCGCCGCAATCCTCAGGTCATCAATACGGCCATTGGTACAGGAGCCAATAACAACCTGGTCAATCTTTATATCCCCAACCTTATCGATGGTACGTGTATTCTCAGGAAGGTGGGGGAAGGCTACTGTCAGCTTCAATGAGGATAAGTCAATTTCATATACCTCATCATATTTCGCGTCCCCATCTGCCTCATAAACCTTATATTCCTTCGTTGAATGCTCCTTCATGTACTGAACCGCCAGTTCATCCACCGGGAAAATGCCATTCTTTGCACCGGCTTCAATGGCCATATTCGCCATTGCGAAACGGTCATCCATGGTTAAATTTGAGATACCATCACCCACGAATTCCATGGATTTGTAAAGAGCCCCGTCCACACCAATCATACCAATGATGTGCAAAATGACATCCTTACCGCTTACCCAGGAGGCAGGCTTGCCCGTCAGTACGAATTTAAGGGCAGAGGGAACCTTAAACCAGGCCTTGCCTGTTGCCATCCCTGCCGCCATGTCCGTGCTTCCGACTCCCGTTGAAAATGCTCCTAAGGCTCCATAGGTACAGGTGTGGGAATCCGCACCGATTACCACGTCACCGGCAACTACCAGTCCTTTTTCCGGCAATAAGGCATGCTCAATGCCCATCTCGCCGATTTCAAAATAATTGGTAATATCCTGGTCCATGGCAAATTCACGGACGCATTTGCAATGCTCTGCGGATTTAATATCCTTATTGGGTGTAAAATGGTCAGGGACTAAGGCGATTTTGTCTTTATCAAAAACCTTCTTGATTTTCATCTTTTCCATCTCATGGATTGCAACCGGAGCGGTAACATCATTGCCGAGCACCAGATCCAAGTCGGCCTCGATCAACTGGCCTGCGCTTACCTGCTCCAACCCGGCATGGGCCGCTAATATCTTCTGGGTCATTGTCATTCCCATAGGTGATTCCTCCTTATTCATCTCTTCTCAATATTCTATAAATTCTCTTTTGGTCCATTACCCGGTTATATTTCCTGGGCGATTAAGTCTCCCATCTCCCTGGTTCCGACTAAGGTCATGCCCTCCGACATGATGTCAATGGTACGGTATCCCTTTTTCAATACGGCCTTCACCGCTTTTTCCACCAGCTCCGCCTCTTCATTTAAATCAAAGGAATAACGGAGCATCATGGCTGCTGAAAGGACTGTTGCAATGGGATTGGCTTTATTCTGGCCCGCAATATCCGGTGCTGAGCCGTGGCTTGGTTCATATAAGCCCAGCTTTGTGTCGCCCAGGCTCGCGGAGGCCAGCATGCCGATGGAGCCGGTAATCTCACTGGCTTCGTCGGACAGGATGTCTCCGAACATATTCTCCGTAAGGATAACATCAAACTGTCCCGGGTTTTTCACAAGCTGCATGGCACAGTTATCCACCAGCATATCCGTAAGCTCCACCTCCGGGTAATCCATTGCCACTTCCTTTGTCACCTGTCTCCATAGCCTGGAGGAATCCAGCACATTGGCTTTATCAACACTACAGACCCTTTTATTCCTCTTCATTGCTATTTCAAATGCCCATTTTGCAATGCGGCGGATCTCATTTTCATCATATACCAGGGTATCCGTAGCCTTCCTGATCCCATTTTCCTCTACGGTACTGCGCTCCCCAAAGTATAGGCCCCCGGTTAATTCCCTCATCACAACAAAATCAAAGCCTTCACCAATGATCTCTTCCTTTAACGGACAGGCACCCTTCAGCTCCTCAAACAGAACTGCGGGCCGGATGTTGGCAAATAAGTTTAAGCCCTTCCTGATGGCAAGAAGCCCTGCCTCCGGCCTCAAGTGGGGCGGCAGGGTATACCAGCTTGACTGCCCAACATTGCCGCCGACTGCCCCTAAAAGAACGGAATCACTCTTTTTCGCTGTTTCCAGCGCTTCCTTTGTCAAAGGCTCACCATGTGCGTCAATGGATGCACCTCCCATAAGAACCTCAGTATAATTGAACTGGTGTCCGCATTTACTGCCGACCTTGTTAAGTATTTTTTTTGCTTCGGCAACAATCTCCGGGCCGATTCCATCACCGGGAATCACCGCAATATTATAATTCATGAACCCAAATCCTCCTTTATCCCTTTATGATCCATATTTTTTATTTCTTTTATTTTCTTTATTAACAAAATCCCATTGATAAATTTCATTTGTTAAATTTCATTAATAAATACTGAATTTTTTTCTTGTTGCTATTTTAACATATGTTTTGATATAATAATAATACATATTAATAATGTTTGATATAACTTGATGTTATATAGCTTAAGGAGGTGTGACCATTGGAAGATAATTTATCCTTATACCATATTTTTAACACCGTTGCAGAGGCGGGCAATATCTCCCATGCCGCAAAGCAGCTTTATATCAGCCAGCCTGCTGTCAGTAAAGCGGTTCAGAGCCTGGAGGATAACCTGCAGACAACCCTGTTTATCCGCAGTTCCCGGGGCGTAAGGCTGACAGAGGAGGGAAAGCTCCTTTATGAGCATACCCATCTGGCCTTTGATACCTTAAGGCGCGCCGAGGAGAACCTCCGCCAGATCCATGAGCTTGGCATTGGACATCTCCGGATCGGTGCAAGCACGACCCTATGCAGGTATCTTTTACTTCCGTACCTGGACGCCTTCGTAAGGGATCACCCGCATATAAAGATCACAATTGAAAACCAGTCCTCTGCCCATACGCTGAAACAACTGGAAAACAATACGCTGGATATCGGGTTAGTGGCAAAGCCCATGCATGAAGAGGCCTTTCATTTTATATCCCTTGGTGAGATTGAGGATATTTTCGTCGCTACCCCCTCCTACGTGGACAACCTCCTGCTCCGGGATAATATTTCAAATATTTTTTCCGTGGCAAATATTATGCTTTTGGATGAAGAAAATGTATCAAGAAAATATATTGATGGGTATTTCCGTGAAAATTCCATTGAACCTAAGCAGATCCTTGAAATCAGTACCATGGATTTATTGATTGAATTTGCCAAAACCAGCCTTGGTGTTGCCTGTGTAATAAAGGGCTTTGTAGAGGATGAGCTCAGGGCGGGTACCTTAATCGAGATTCCCCTGTCTACCCCGGTCAATAAAAGAGAGGTTGGCTTCTCCTATGCGAAAACCGCCTTCCTCTCTGATTCCTTACATAAATTTCTCGGGTTTATAGCCAAATCCTAAGGCATCTCTGCTTTAGATGCTTTAGACATATCCTGGCCATGGGTCTTTAAATCTCCGGCTTTGTAGCTCCCTGACCCGATGCCTCCGCCTTCGGTACTGGCGTCGGTGTCGGTGTCGGTGGCTCCAAATACTCCGGCTGTTCATCTACCAGATAATCCGCATTGACATAGCAGAGGGTGCCGTTATACAAAAAGCTTGCCCATCCGTCTACAATCTCTGCTACCCGAATCTTCTCTGCATGTACCAGAAAACCAACCACTTCCCCGCTGGTGGAAGGAATTGACCGTACATTAAGGGTTGCACCGTATTTATCCATCTTAACATACTTCGGTGTCGTCTGCCCTATGCGAATTACTTTGGGTGTAGGTGAGGTCTGTGGATCCTCCTGTTGGTCTGTATCTGCAGCATCTGCAGCGGCTGTAGCCGTCACATCTGCTTCCTTTGTGGGAGGCTGGGTTGGTATAAAGCTAGTCATCTCTTCTTCCTTACCGCAGCCAGTTAGTAGTATGACTATCATTAGTAGTAGGGATAAATATATGCCTTTTTTCATTTTATTCACACTCCAAACAACTTAATACATTTCAAATACAAGCAAGTCCTCTATTATCATAGCACATTTGTCCTATAATACAAACAATAATTTTGTGAAATCGTCAAAAGAACCGCCTTTCGTCCGTCCTTAGTAAAACACTATTGAAGGAAGTGTGGCGCAGCGTAAAAGCTACGCCATTTCTTCATTTGGTCAATGTGTGAAAGACGATATTTCAATTAAATTTCCATCCGGGTCAGCAACATAGCTTGTCCTTTGTCCCCACGGTTCATCCGTAGGAGGGAATACCGGCGTGGCTCCAGCTTTTACGATTCTTGCATACTCAGTATCGACTTCTGCAAATTTAGCAACATCAAAGGCCAATTCTACTGTACCGTTTAATCCGCCCGGATAGGTATAGTTTCTTGATGTCATTGCCTCAAAATCTTTCCTGCCGAACATGATTAACCGAACTTCGCCGGAACACAATTCTGCATTTGCGTCCCCCATCCAGTCTGTTTTCATGCCCATCACATCCCGATAGAAAGAAACCATTGTTTCCATATCGTTTACAAATAGGCCGATTGTATTTAGTTTAAGCATTTTTATCTTTCCTTTCTTTTAGGCTTCGGGGCGGGCAAGGCTTCGCAACATAGAAATACGACATATGCATGTCTTGTTCCTGTTCTTTATCGTTCTATAATATCCGTTCTATAATTCCTATGGTATCTGCTTTTTTATAGTATCGACTTTTTATAGTATCGGCTTTTTAAGGTATCTGCTTTATATAGGAAGAAAATGCATTAGGGATGCTGTATTTCTCATCAATTTCATCCTTGCCCGCAAGGATGAATTTCTTTTCTTCCATCCGGGATAAATCCAGGCGGCCAGCCCGTACATGGTATCCGACCATATGCCATTCCACGTGGGAGAAAATATGCTTTGCTTCTCCCAAAGGAGTTATCTCAGCAAGCTCCACCCCCATTTCCTTAAGTCTCTCTGCCGTTTCCCCCGGCCTTAACCTGGCATCAAGGCTTGGAAGCTCCCAAAGTCCCGCTAGCAGCCCTCTCTCCAACCTTTTATGTAAGGTAAACTTATCCTGGTATTCAATTAAAAGGATCGTTCGCTCTTCTATCCTCCGCTCCTTTTTTACCGGCTTTACAGGTATCTGCATTATTTTATCTTCCTTAAAAGCCTTACATAAATGCATCACAGGGCATTTATCGCAGAGGGGCTTGCCATTTGGCAGGCAGACTGTAGCACCCAGCTCCATCAGGGACTGGTTGAAATCCCCTGGCCGGTCCTGAGGCATGATATCATAGAGCTCCTGCCACAATTCCTTCTTTACGGAATCCTTCGTGATGTCATCAAAGCTGCAGGCCATCCGTTTTGTGACACGGAGTACATTTCCATCCACCGCAGGGACAGGAATCTGGTATGCAATGGATGCAACCGCCCCAGCGGTATAGGTGCCAATTCCGGGTAAGTCCAGCAGTTTTTTGTAGTCTGCAGGGATCTCGCCACGGTATTCCTCCATAATCTTAATTGCTGCCTTTTGCATATTACGTACCCGGTTATAATACCCTAAGCCCTCCCATAGCTTGAGAAGCCTTTCCTCATCTACCTTTGCCAGTGCTTCCACATCCGGAAGCGCTTCAATGAACCGGTCAAAATAACCCTTCACTGCCTCTACCCTCGTCTGCTGCAGCATAATTTCCGATATCCATACATAATATGGTTTAGGGTTCTCCCTCCAGGGTAAAATACGTGCGTTATAATCAAACCAGTCCAATAAAAACGGTACGGTTACTTCATAATTGTATGCCATGCTGATACTCCTTCCATTCTAACACCTTATTTTAACCCATGCAGGAGCAGGAATTCAACTATTTCCAGATAAAAGCAGGGCAATTGGAAGGCTCTCTATAATTTTGTATAAAAAAACCACTATTTTTTGAAAAAAGCTGTGAAAATTTATTTGTAAAAAACCATTTACCTTGGAATAATAGTAATGTTATAATACAGAGCATAGGACATTATGACCGATAATTAGAAGCTTAGTCCCATTGATTTCATGGGATTTTTTCTATAAAATGAATTATAATAATAGAAACTATATAATGCAAAGATGTATGAAACGGATAAGGAAGAAGGGTCATGAAATGAACACTTTTGAAGCTATATTTTCAAAGCGGTCCATTCGTCATTTTAAGCACGAAAAGCTCGAATGGGAACTTATCTCCGACATATTGGAATACGCCAATAAGCTTCCTATGTTAATAGAAGGCATAGCCGTCGAATTTAAGTTGGTAAGCAATATTGAAGAAAAACAGGGCTTTTACAGTCCTTTCAATGTAAAAGCGCCTTACTATATCTGTATCTCCTCGGAGGAGAAGGAGGATTATCTGCTGAATGCCGGATATCTGATGCAGCAGCTGAATCTATACCTGGCTTCCAAGGATCTTGGTTCCTGCTTTTCTATCCTCAGTCCTGGCAGAAACCTGAAAGCAGCTATGAAATATAAATTCGTCATTGCCCTTGCCTTTGGAAAAACCTCCACTGCCCTATTCCGCGGCAGTAAAGAGGCAAAGCGTTTTCCCGAAAGTACAGTTGTTGTCTATAAAGAGGAGGTTACTCCTGATATCAGGCAGGTATTAAATGCTGCCCGCCTTGCTCCAAGTTTAAACAATACCCAGCCCTGGCGTTTCGTAGTCTATAAAAACCGCATCCATGTCTTCGCCAAGAAGAACCCATTCATAGCAAGGGTACTTGATTACAACAAGGCGATTGATATGGGTGTCATGTTGGCTAATTTCCTGCTGGCGGCGGAGGAGCTATGGGTAGATATCTCCTTATCAAAGTCAGAGACCTTAAAGAATAAGCCGCTGCAGAAAAACGACTATGTCTGTACCATAGCAATTGGTTGAATTACGCATATAATATAAATTATAAATGAAAATCCAAAAACTTTTCAGATAGTCATTGACAAATGTTTCAAACTATAGTATATTATGTCATGTGCTTACGGAATAAAAAAAATAAGTGCAGCATAATATGCACGAGTGGCTCAGTGGTGGAGTATCGCCTTGCCAAGGCGAGGGTCGCGGGTTCGAATCCCGTCTCGTGCTTAATAAAATAGTTGGGAAGTCTTGATTTTCAAGGCTTCCCGCTTTTTTTATTTGTCTATAGCCTATATACACTTGCAGACAGTTTACAAAGCCTTTGTTATGAGGTCATAGGTTTCTTTTTCCGTCAATGGATTAAAGATATGATGCTATCCAACGGTACACCGCTTGCATTTAGATTGCTGGCGAAGGTCTTGCGCATCTTATGTGTTGATTTTGTAGCCAAGCCTTGACGCTCTGCGTATTTCTCAGCACATTGATTTTTGTTATCTGCATTCATTTTTAATTGAATTAACCGTTTGAGGCTCAGCAGCGTTCTTCTTAACGAAAACTTAGATTGATTGAGTTGTAATTTTGTTCAACATTCCATTTTATAGGTCTTAATATAGACGATTAAATTTCTGTGTGATAGAATTAAGTATGGTCACAATTGTTTGCAATAGAGAAGTAAATAATTTTACTACTTAATAAGGGGGCAGAATGGAATACGTTAACTTAAAGCCTAAAAAGAGAACTAAACTCCGAATTTTTCTTGGAAAAAATTATTATTCATTTAAAAGAAGATTGTATTGGATTTTTGGAGCTGAAAAATTCGCAACAACAAAAGAATCTAAGCCATATCCTTTTACATATTTTTATCATAGTACACCATTATTACGTCAATTGAAAGTTGTAGATATGTTTCTACAATACAATAAGATAACGAATTTACAAATAGCTATTAAAGAAGTAAATGATATTATTGTAAAACCAGGAGAAACCTTTTCTTATTGGAAACTTATCGGTAAACCAACAAAAAGAAAAGGTTATAAAGAAGGTATGATTTTATTTAATGGTACTGTCAAAGCAGGAATTGGGGGAGGTTTATGTCAACTCTCTAATCTTATCTATTGGATGACAATACATACCCCTCTTACTATTATAGAACGCTACCGACATAGTTATGATGTTTTTCCCGATAGTAATAGAATACTACCCTTTGGAAGTGGTGCAACCTGTGTTTATAATTATAGAGACTTAATGATTCGTAATGATACAAAATCGCCTGTACAACTAAAAATATGGTTAAATGATTCAATGCTCTGTGGTTGTTGGAGAACAAATGTAAAGCCGATTGAAACCTACAAGGTATATGAGAAAGAGCATTTTATGAAAAAAGAGTTATTTGGAAATTACAGCCGCCATAATTTTATTTATCGAAAAATATTAGATATAGAAGGGAATGAAATTGCAGACGAATATGTTACTGAAAATCACGCATTGATGATGTACGAACCACTTTTAGAAGAGAAGCAAACCATATAATTTAATATATTTATATCACAATATTCCCCTGTTTGAATCCCGTCTCTCGCTTACGAAATCCCTTGATTTTCAAGGGATTTTTTGTTGCGCTTATATGTGCACTACTATTCTTGTTCATTTTATTGAGCATAAAATATATACGCTTATCCACTGCACCTTGCACTTTTAACTGCCCCTTAAATTCTCCGCTTTCATACATACGATTGAAAGCAGTGAGATAGGTTTCGCCATTTTTTAGATCATTCACTATACAAGTGTTAAGATGGGTAAGTGATGAATCAACGTTTTTGTTCCCGTAGTTTTTCAGTGTCCTGAAATTATGTCGATACGGAAAATGCATCTTGGATTTTATGTGACCTTGATGTCTTAAAATACAAACATTTGCCATAAAATTTCCTTCTTTAAAAATTTGTTTATCTACATTAATAAAAATGACAGACAATTTTAAAAAGGAGCACTTTTTTACGACTTTTTAAGAAAATGATTTTCAACTCTTATAATTCAGATTATTTGTATAAACTCACTAGGGCAGTTTGACAACTGCCCTGCTCGCTCTCCGAGGGATCTGCGACGCTTTTGCATCATCCCCACATCAAGAATACGAAGGGTCCATGCACCGCATGGGCCTTCGTATTTTCGATTCCATCCTCTCTAAGTTGAAATTTGCACTTTCATAGAGCTTTTTTTGTAGATTCATCACATTTATTTGACTAACTTTTACATATAAAAACTGAAATTCATTTATAAAATCAGAATCAGAGTGTACACATTATTAGAAAGTGTAGATAATACGCTATTCCAGATTGCGTACACTATTATTTATGTAGTTTCAGCAAATAACCTTCTAGATTAGTAGTGCGAATTAGGATTTATAAGAAATTGCTTGATTAGTATATGACATTGCATTACAATTACCCTATCAAAGGTAAGGAGGACAGTAATGAAGACAGAAAACAAACTAGTATATAAACTTATCATATATTTATTACTGTTCCTTTGCGTAATTAGTATATCATTTCATCTGGCTATTTATGGAGTTCAATCTGTTCAAGAGATGCAAGAGGCACAGCTAGCATCTGTAAATAATGAATATAATTATTCTAGTGACGGAGGCAATAATTCTTTACTGAATAAAATAATTAGTAATATACTTAATCGTATTAATGCAAGAATTATGTCTGAGTTACTATTTTATGCGGTTGGTACATTTAGTACAATTATACTTTTTATTCAAATCTGTGAGTACTATTTCTATAAGCATGACTATTTTTCTAAAATCTATAAAAGGTCTTTAATAGCGCAAAAAATCCGTTTAAATGATTAAACCCCTTTTTACACCATGATATAAAAAGACATTTAAAGGTGTCTTTCTTTTGTTATGTAAAAAAGGAGTAAAAATGAAAAACAGAATATATAAACGCCTCAAGCAATTTTTTATTATGCTTTCTATTTGCACGACATTATTATCGGGACCTGTTGCAGGTAACGAAGTAAGAAAAATGTTAAAGTGCATGGATGAAAGAAATGCAATAATGAGAGAAATAAATGGAGCTGAGAACGAAGAGAATAGTGGTGATAAACTCAAGCGAAAAAGTACCCCATATAAATAGATATAAATGTTATATTTCTTAAGTATTGGCACAGGTTTTAATCATAAAAAATATGTGCACAATTATGTGCACATAAATCAGAGGTGGATATAAGTGGTAAAAGGTCAGTAAAATCGGGCTTTTTACCACTTCTTGTTAATCTGCATTATTTAAAATCTGTTGCAAAAAGCTGAAGTGAAATTGGTAAAAGCCATAGAAATGAAGAGATAATGGTAATAGGCCGTAGTTACGGGATTTTTGTGTTAGTTGTGCGGATTGACATTTTACCCGATTTCTCTTCAAAGATTTTACCGAATTCACTTACACAGACACGGTTGTAGACAGGCTGTAGACACTTGGTAGACAGTGTGCTTTTCTCCTTATTTTAATGGGTTTTGCGGACAGGGGTAATGTTCGAATTCCGTCTCGCGCTTACGAAATCCCTTAATTTTCAAGGGATTTTTTTGTTGCGCGCTTATATGTGCACTATTTCTTGTTTATTTTATCATTCTTTTTCAGAACTTCATTCATAATGTTTAGGTTCTCTTGTTCCGTATTCGGATTGTAAATGTAACCAAGCGTTGTCTTTTCATCGACTTGTCCAAGAATATCCCGTATTTAAAGAAATCATTAAGTATCTTGGTAGTCAGCTTTGAAGTTCATTAAGGTGTTTTTGTATTAGCAATCGGGGTCTATCTTCAAAAAATAATCCATATGTTTATAAAAAAACATGGTGTTTATATGAATAAAAAATTTCAGTTAAAACTTAGCTTTATTTTACTTTTAATTTGTATTAGTGCCATCGTATATAGTATACATTTTCGAAGAGAAGAAAATGAAAGGATATCAGATAAAAACGTTAATATTATCCTTCTGGAAAATAAACACATAAAAAATGCAGATGTTTATGACACGTTCCTAAATAATTTTAACTGCCAAGGAAAAGCGTATTATTACTCTTTTATAGAATTAGTTGGTTATGATTATCCAATTCTTTTACTCTCGGATGGTGTTTATAATAAAGATGGGTGTAAAGTTGCAATGGGGACAGATATTTATTATCCTGTTAACAACGAAATAACAATATTTGGTAAAATAGGCTCAAATGGAACCGCGTATCCTATTTCAGCTAATACAACAGGCATTTTTACCGCGGGTGGGCACGAAGTAACAAAGTATGGTTTAGATATTCAAAATCGAAAACTAAAATTGATAAATAAATATATAATGTTTTTCTATACAATAGGTGAAGAAGTAAATGTAATAACGATAGGATTTATTGGCGATGAAAGCAAAATTGTAAGTGAAGGAGAATTTTATAAAGCTAATAAAGAGTATGGAAATGCAAATATAATATATTTTAAGCGTCTGTGTTAATTAAGATAAGGGTCATTTCTTCTTTCAACCAAAAAGTATCTTCGGCATTTTAACTCCTCTGGATAATTTAAGAGTATTGTGCTAAAATATGGTTTAATAAGGATTATTGATATTGATCATGACAAGTTTTAAAATGGGAAAATATTTTTTCTCTCTACAAAAATTTCAAAAAGGATGGTATGGTTTTATGGACGACAACATAAAAAAAATATCAGTATACCGTTATTCAAAAATATTTACCATGATTGGTATATTACTGGCTATAGCATTCTTTTTTTACTATATATGGAATACAAATACTTTACTAGCCGAGGTACATAATAGCGTAAAACAAACTGGAATGATTGCTAGCAGCGCCGGATTTATTCTTAACAAAAAAGATATAGTAAAAATTTCTGTAAAATCTTCCATCGATGACGGTGACGCATTGATTACATTGCAAAATGAAAATCATGAAATTCTATACACCTTTAATACAAATTGTTTACAGAAAGAGTCTTTTTCTTTAGAATCTGGAACTTATAATATCCGTATTGATGGTGACAAATTCAAGGGGAAGTTTGATATCGTTGTCCGTAAGTGATGGTTAGTTGTGTGGGGAAAATATTGAATAAACGTACTTCTATAGAAATTATTATAGCAAGATGGGAGGATACTCCCCTATACTTTTATATAGCTTCACATACATCACTGTTGTTCCGAAATATCGAAAATACGAAGATCCATGCTGTGCATGGATCTTCGTATTTTCGTTTCCGCTTTTTTGTGATGGAATATGCACCGGATTAACCTAATGCTCTATAATAAGCCCATTAAATTTTTGACTAAGGCTAAGGTCACTGCACGTCCTTCTTACATCTATCTTTGTAAGATATCTGCTACATCAAAATCTCCATACGGCGTTGCAATTGTCTTGCGCGGCCATTCCTTTGTTCTTGTAAATGTCAAAAGTCCATCCTTACCCAAAAAGGTAGTTTCCTCGCACTTGACCCCCGTAATTGTTGGATTCCAGGCATATGCCTGTCCTGCATGGATGCAGCCTTTCGTTGAAGGTTTCACAATAAATTCCCGGCAACCATATCCGGTAGGTCCGCCTTGATGATGGAGCTTCCACTCATCCTTATAGCCAGCCTCTTCATATAGCTTTTCAATTTTTCCAAAGTACTCAGAATATGACATTCCCTCTTTCATTACCAGCTGCATACATGCAAAAATGTACCGCAGCTTTTCGTACTTTTCTTGAAGCTCTTCTGGAACAGGGGCAAAATAGACCATTCGTGTCAAGCTTATATTTAATCCCCTTTTTTCACCTCCCAATACACACAGAAGGCTTTTTTCAATCCTTTTATCCGTCGGCATTGGATGGCGGTAATTAAGAATTCTATCGTCAGCTCCTACCAGGACACAATCGGGGCTTATCCCTTTTTCTATGCATAAAATTCTCAGCCGATTAGCAATTTCATTTTCCCTTTGCCCTGGCTTCGCTTCCTTGCATATTTGTTCAACGATACCAGCGCACTGTGCGCCAATCATCTGATAGTTCTTAAGGTCCTCCTCTGTTAATTGCATTCTAAGTGTAACAAGCTCCTTTTGTACATTCCTAGTTCCTGCAACTCCGGTATCGGATACCACATTAAGATTCTTTAGGTAATCAGCCAGGAATTCCTCCATGGATTCATACCAGTGTACCAGGACCCGGTTACCTTCCAGGGAGTTTTGCTCTTTCGCGATTCTAGCCGAATCACTGCTGTCCGCAATAATGTCAACCGTATTTTCTCTAATAAATAAGGCGGCGACTCCTACTTCGCAGTTCTGTACCACATGATTAGTGTTCCCCTTTGTAATCCAGGTATAGTTGTCTCTTCTGCTCAGGATTATTCCATCATATCCCTGCTCTTTTAACCAATATCTTATTCTCTCCAGCCCTTCCATAGACAGCCTCCCTTTGTATTATTTTGCTGTGATGAATCTCGGAAAGATAATTCTAATAGCTGTACTGCCTTGCGTAAATCTCTCTTAATATCAGTGTCCGATATTTGCGCTGAGGCAAGGCGGAGGGATGAGTCACAGTGGTTCCTACGCCGATTGACGGCAACGCAGTATCAGCGTAAATAGCGGGTGCTGAATTAAGTGAAATTTATGCAAGGTTGTACCAGTAACATATTTCATCTATTTCCGGCTATTTTAAATCCATATTAATTACAACCTTGCCGGTCTTACCTGTCGCAAATATTTCAAAGGCCTCCGGTGTCTTATTAAGCGGAAAGCGATGTGTAATAATCTGGCTTGGATGGATTTTCTTCCGATCCAGTAATTCAACCAAACGTTCCATATTATCTACTGAGGTTACCCAGGAACCGTGTAAGGTTAAATTCTTATGCAATAACAATGGGCTAGGTTCAAAGGTTACTGTCCCCTGCTCACCGAGAAATACTACATTGCCCCACATCCTTGCAACTTCTAAACATCTATGGCGTCCAATGCTGCTGCCTGAGCAATCTATGGCAACCTCTACTCCCTTGCCGTCTGTCATCTCCATCACCTTATCAACCAGGGAATCATCGCCGGCAAGCACTTCATCCGCACCAACATTTTTCGCCATTTCCATTCTCTCAGGTGAGATATCAACACCGATCGTCTGTGCTCCCAGTGCTTTTGCCAAAATAATGGTTGCCTGCCCTACAGGGCCTAATCCCATAACAAGTACCCTGTCCTTACCGGATACATTCGCTCTTAAAAGACCTTGATAAGCCGTTCCAAACCCGCATGCAATCATTGCCCCATCTTCATAGGTAAGGAAATCCGGCAAATGAATACAGGTACTTGTATCCGCCACCATATACTCCGCTAATGCACCGTCTCTTTGCCAGCCATAGGCACGCCGCTCCGGCTGCTGGCAATTAATAAAGAAACCTTTTCTGCATTCATCACAGTAGCCACATCCTTGGATATGATACACTACTACCCGGTCTCCCTCCTTAAAATCTGCCACACCTTCGCCGACTGCAATTACCTGTCCGCTGGGTTCGTGTCCTGCAATAACATCGTCATACCTCGCGCCACCGGTTTTGTCAGTGTGTTCATAATAGATGTACTTTAAATCACTTCCGCAAAGACTTGCTGCCTTCATTTTCAGCAATACCTGCCCTGGGCCGGGTGACGGTACATCAAACATGCCCTCAGCAACCCTTGCACCCCCTGGTAATTTCATGCCCAACATTTTATCCGGAATTTTATCTGCCATTTCATTTACCCTCCTTCTACCTTTTCTTTGCCTAACGGATACATTTTTCTTATCTATGCTATCGATTATATCACAACCTTTTATATACCAAAATTCAGTATTCTTAAAATTAATGGACTATTTTATTACATTTTAATCATCGTAGCAGTACTTAACCACTAAATGTCTTGCGGCTGAATCAACCGTTCCAGCATTTTCTTATGCCTAATTGCACCCTGATAATTCGGCTGCTCTTCTAAAATCTTATCAAAGATACTATCTGCTTTTTCCAATTTTCCGAGGCCAAGATACCCTAGACCGATTAGATAATTGCAATAGATGTCATTACGCAACTGGATATTATCGGGAAACACCTCAATTTCCGGGAGTGATACTGCAAAATAATCATAATCCACCTTGTCAAACAGGTGCTTTTCACCAAAGGCAAGGAGTTGATGATAAGCCTTTCTTGCGGCAGCGGCATTGCCTAATTCTTCATTTGCCAGGCCTTGATATAAAATGGTATCAGAGGGCTGGTCGTTGTAATATAACACATTGCTGGGTTCCTCCAGTCCAATGGAAGCTTTTTTGTAATACTCTGTCGCTTTATCCTGATTACCCATTAAGGCATACGCTTTTCCCATGTAGTAGTCAGCCATATTATCCTGTGTATTAGGAAGCTTTCCCTCGCCCAAATTATTCGGATAGGTAATTGTTGACTCCAAAAATTCAATTGCTTTTGCTATATTACCTGAATCCAATTCTTGAATCGCTTTTTCCGTTAAAGCAAAGCGATATTGGGAGCTGACCTTGCCTTCTCCCCCTTCCCAGGGATGGAAGGTATGGGACAAGAGACAGCTGAGAGCCTTATCATATTGTCCTGTGCTATTAAGCAGTGTAATGTATTCGAGATAAAGAACATCCCGCGTTTTCACTATCTCTAATTGTGCTTCTAATAAATCTAAGCGTTCTTTATTACTTACACCTGCTCTCGCCCGTAATTGGTCATACTCCAGCAGGAACCTGGCACAATCCGCTTCAAGACCATAAGCTTTCTTCATATAAGCCAGGGCTTTGTGGGTATCTTCCCGCTTGTTATAGTAGTAGATTGCAAGATTACGGCAGGTCATAGCGAAGGAAGCATTTTCAGCATATGAACTTTCCCACTGATTGCCGGCTTCTTCATATTGCTTCTTATCGTAAAGTAAATTACCAAGATAATAATGGGCAAATGGAGCTTTCTCTAATGCTGTAATGGCACTTTTTAGAATGTTAATTTCAATTACTTTATTAGGAAAGCAGTAATCCGGATTCGTGGCCTCTCCTATCCTATACCGTTCTTTAGCCTTCGCCAGATCCCCTGCCAGCATATAAGCATAGCCTTGGTAATAGTATACCAGCGGCGTTTTATCCTCACAGGCTTCAAGAATCCGAATCGCATCTTCATATAAACCATATTTCATATAATCGATTGATAGCTCCAGATAATTGTGGGCTTGATTACGCATAATCCTTTTCCACGAAATTAAATCATTTTTGTAAATAGCCTCTTCATAGAGGCAGCCCATACACAATGGATCAATGTCAATACTCTCCTGTAAAAACATTGTATTGTCTTTCTTTAGAAGTCTTAAAACGGCTGCCTTTAAGCATCTTGCTTTCATATTGTGCCAATTGCGGATCAACGATTTATCTATAAATTCCAGCGCTTCTGCGTATTGCTTCTTTCTACAGCTTAAGCAGGCGAGCCAATAAAAACCGCCGCTTTGTGTTTCGTAGCTCCAGGTAGCTTTATAGAATGCATCATATGCCTTTACATCCTCACCGGCCATTTCCAGCGCAAGGCCTAAGTTAAAATAACCTTCTCCGTAATATGGATTCGGATTTTTCCAGGTCTGCTTTTCAATCGCCTTTTCAAAAAGCTTGATCGCTTTTTTTATGTTGCCCCGTTTGAACTGCAGCATACCATATCCGTTATTAAGACGGATATCTGATGCATCCCTGCGAAGTCCTTCCTCATAATAATCTGCCGGCTCATAGGTTGCATGGCGATATTGCTCCAGATGCAGGGCTCCTAAGTATAATTCCTCTGTTGATTTTAGCTCGGAGGGCGGAAGCAGACGCTCAGCAGGATCCGGTGTAGGCATCAGTTCTTTCTCTACCACTTTATATTGAACTAAAGTAACACCTTCCTGATCAGTAACAGTTACCATACAGCCTGCGGGTATGGCAAGCGTTGTATCAAAAGAGGTCTCGTAGCTTGTTAGGGGTGTAAGATCCACCTGTTCACAAAATAGAGTTTCTCCCTCAAAGCTTACTTTAATCTCCGCATTTTTATAGGAACCGGTGGTGTAAAGCTTGATCACTGCCTTTCCATCCAGGATCTCATAATTAATCATGGCGTCCCTGGTGGCATTCTTCACACGGCCAACACCTTTATATGGCATAAAGTACTGGGTAAAGGTTTTTTCTTCATAGGGCTTTAACCAGGTAAAGTCAGGTTGGTTATCTGTAAATACACCTGTCATTAATTCAATATAAGGTCCGTCTGTTTCAGTCAGATTACGATCCCAGGCCAGTCCAAAATCACTGTTCCCCCAGGTCCATTGCTTTTTACCGGGAGAAATATGATGGTCTGCTACATGAAGAAGCCCTGCTTCTATCTTTTCATCATAGTTACCAATAAAGTCAAAATCGGAATGGGCTGCCATGTAGGAGGTTGGCACCTTTATATTCTTGTATCTCGAAATATCGATACCTGCGGAATAATCATATTTGTAATATTCTGCTGTAGCAATCGGGAATGTGGAAACCGCACGCTTTCCGTGGTCCATTACAGCATGGACATCCGGGGGGAAAACGGAATATGTATTTTCATTTACCGGAACTGCCGGATTAGCCCACCACAAAAAGGTTTGCGGGGTATCCGTACGATTAAATAATTGCCCTTTGATTTCAATATAGGCTTTATCAGGATATAGTGTGAAGGCTCCCATTCCTTTTGTACCGTACATTCTATCAATCTCACTTACATATACTGTACAGGAACCATCCTTATTTTCTGTATATTTATAGTCTACGGGAGAAAAGGTGGACGGTCTGTGGTGCTGTGGCCAGTTAAACTCAATGCCGCCGGAAATCCATGGACCCGTAAGTCCAACGAGAGCGGGCTTAATTACGTGGTTATAATATACAAAATCATAATTATTCGTTTTATCGAGAGCCCTTTGGATGCGGCCTCCTAATTCAGGAAGAACCATTACCTGGAGGTAATCATTTTCAAGATAAATAGCCCGGTAGGATACCTCTTCCTTTTCATCTGAGATTTTCTCAGTTACAGGGAAGGGGTATACCTTTCCTGTACTTCCCTGGTACGCTCTTTTTTCAATAAAGAGAGGGCTCTTTTCTGCCTGAAATACTTTATAGGTTGGTATTGTAACCTGCTCTTCCCAAACCTTTACTTTTTTTGTTGTTTGCATAAAGCTATACTCCTTGCATTCAAATTTTATGAATCACGTTGTTATCTTCCTGCATTCATAGTAACATAGTTTTTTCTTGATAAAAATATCATATTCCAGCTAAAGATGGACAATATTCCATAGTCATGCTATAATTTCTTTATGGAAAAATCAGAAAACAAAAAACGAGATGGATTTAAAGATGAAGAATATATTATAATACCTACAGAGTCATTTCTTGAGTATGCGCAGCATCCTATGATAAAAGCGCTATATTTGACAGATGTAGGCTTCTTTCCTAATGCCGCCCATCATTATAGGGAACGGGAAGAAGGGATTGAAGAATATATTCTAATCTATTGTACTTCAGGGAAAGGGGTCATTCAGGTAAATAACAAAACCTATGAACTGCACGCGGAGCAGGCTTTTTGCATTCCCCGTAATACAAAGCATAAGTATTACGCCAGTGATGATGATCCCTGGAGTATCCTATGGGTGCATTTCAAAGGAACCAACACCCAGTTTTTCCCGCTGGAATCCTGTAATATTATCGGTATTAATTCCCGTCACGCAAACAACCGGATGATGTTTCTATTTGATCTACTGTTTCGTGTCCTGGAGCGAAACTACACACTGGGGAATTTCATCTATATTTCTCAAGTATTGTCTTTGATCTTATCGGAGATTTATCATCGTGAGAAAGTAGATGAGATTGGTAAACAGAACCGGCATATGACGGTCATTGTCCGCTATATGTATAAGCATATTCATGAGAATATTTCACTGGAGGACATCTCCAATGAATTAAATCTGTCTAAAAGCTATATTAATGCGATATTTAAAAAATATGCCAATCGGGCACCGCTTGACTTTTTTATCAACTTGAAAATGCAAGAGGCCTGTAAATTGTTAAGATCTACCGATATGTACATTTGTGAAGTAGGTAAAGAATTGGGATATGATGACCAATATTACTTTTCACGTATCTTTAAAAAGGTGGTAGGCGTATCACCAAAGGAATATAGAAATGGCGAGTATATCCTCTATGAATAATTTTAATAGTCTGGATCGCCCCGCCTGTATTCCTTCAAATATTTATATTAGATAAGCAGTGGACCGTACGCTTTCTTTCAGTATTTTCGGGTGAGAACAGATAACTAACTGTAAACAATTTTATAAAGCAGGGGGGGTGGGCTTGATGAAAGTATCATCATTTTTATATTTCGCTAATTACGGGGTCAGGACGATTTTATTTCGTCAGAAGAAGCCAATCATCGGTACGGTAATTTTGACCGATAAATGTAATCTATCCTGCGAACACTGCTCCGTTAATAATATTTCAGCAATAATCCACCCATATGAACAGATTAAAGCAGAAATGGAAATCCTTTATGGAATGGGTGTGCGGATTTTATTTTTTTGCGGCGGCGAAACATTTATGTGGCAAGACGGGGACATAACCTTAAAAGATTTGGTTTCGGAAGCAAAAAAGATGGGTTTTTTAATTGTAAATACAGTAACAAACGGAACCTTTCCAATTGATTTACCCGAGGCGGATTTAATACTTATTAGCCTTGACGGCGACAAAGAGAAACACAATGAAATCCGCGGTAATACATACGATACCATTATGCAGAACATTAAAAATGCCACTGCTGATAATATCTGCTTTTATATGGCAGTTAACCAGATAAATAAAGATACGATAAAAGACGTTTGCCATACTGCGAAATCTAACAGAAATGTGCGTGCTGTATCCTTTAACTTTCATACGCCATACCCTGAAACGGTAAACCTTCAACTGTCAACAGATGAAAAAAAACAGTGCTGTGATGTTATATCCCAGATGATGGACGAGGGTGCACCTATTTTCAATTTAAAAAATGCCTTTCCCTATATCATAAACAACAACTTTCCAACTCCCTGCTTTCAGTGCGTTGTAATCGAAAACGGAAAGATCAGCATTTGCGGCAGATGTATTGATATTCCGTACCTGTGCGAAAAGTGCGGATACTTTTTTGTTGCAGAATACACTCTCTTGTTTCAAGGTAAGCTAAAAATAATGTTTGAAATGTTAAAAACATATCTAAAATATATTTAGGAGGTGGAAATGAGTATAATTACAACTATGACAAGGATGTGGCTTACACGGTCATTTAAGCCCTTCCAATTTATGAATGAATATGATCAAACACTTTCATATCAACATACAGAGCAGCTAGGGCTTTATATACATATTCCATTTTGTAATAATATCTGTTCCTTTTGTCCTTATTGTAAAGAAAAATATAATAAAGAACGCTGTGAAAGCTATCTTGATTATCTTATAAGAGAAATCCATGCTGTGGCAGGTTCAAGCAGCGGAAGAAAACAGGTGACAAGCCTTTATTTTGGTGGCGGGACACCTGCTCTCGCTATTGACAGGCTGCAGGAAATTATTGATGCTATCAATAGCCACTTCCTTATTACCGAGGGGGTCGGCGTGGAGCTTCACCCTGAAAATGTCACGGTTGATAACCTATTGAAATTAAAGAATATTGGTGTTACAAAAATCAGTATCGGCATTCAGTCGTTTCAGGAAAAATTTATTACTATGCTGGGAAGAACAAGCCCCGATTATTCTAAAATGTTCAAGGCCCTGGATGAAGTAAAGCTTGAAACCGTATCTATGGATTTTATCTTTGCACTTCCTGAACAAAATATAGATGATTTAAAAGCTGATATAGCTATGGCTTTTGCAAATGGGGCAAATCATATCGCTATTTACCCATTCATAGATTTTTCTTTTACTGATTCCACAATTCCTGCTATGCGCAAGAAGGAAAAAAGAAAACTCCTTGATGAAATCACCTTATACTGTGAAAGCAAAGGTTATCACAGGGATTCCATTTGGACTTTTTCCAATAATGCGCATATTAAGTACTCTTCTATGACCAGGGATAATTTTTTAGGCTTTGGTTGTTCGGCGACAACCCTTTTAAAAGATCAGTTTAAAATAAATACATTTTCAATTGATGAATACGAAAAACGAATAGCTGAGAATAAACTGCCCACATCCTTGACAATACGCTTTACGGAAAGGCAGAGAATGATTTATTACTTGTTTTGGACTGCATACAGCACAAGCATTTCCTCCCATGATTTTCAAGCTTTTTTTAAGAAACCGCTAGGGAAGGCTTATGGATTGGAACTTTGGCTGGCAAAAATATTAGGCTTTATAAAAGTGGATGGCGACGTATATAAGATGACACTGAAAGGCGCTTTTTATTATCATTATTATGAAAATTATTATACACTCTCTTATATTGATAAAATGTGGGGTATTATGCGAAAAGAGGCTTTTCCTAAGGAAATACATTTTTAAGCATTATTCAATTTGATACAATAGAAAACTATTCCAATGCATGTACATGGTTTTAGTCAGCATAAGAATTTAAAAATACATTTGACGAGATGTTACACTTTTCCATTTAAGATTGACTTTCCATATCCTGAAATTGACATTACACCCAAATATATCTGATGTAAGGTTGACATTACATTCAAATAGGTTTATACTCAATGTAAGGTAAACATTACAGAAAGGAACCAGGGCAATGAAGAACAGAATCAGGGAATTGCGGGAACAAAGGGGCCTAACCCAGGAGCAACTGGGGGAATTGGTAGGAGCCTCCAGGCAAGCTATTAACGCCATAGAAACCGAGAAATTTGAACCCTCCATTTGGCTTGCCTATGATATATCGAGCGTATTTGAATGCTCCATTGAAGAGGTTTTTATTTTTGAAGAAAGCCCACGCAAATCAAGGGCTGTAAGCAGTAGGAGGGTCGTTAATGGCTGTTAGACAATTAAGGTTTAATGATGATGGGATATTACGGAAAAAATGCAAAGAAGTAACAGTAATTGACGATAAAATCAGGGATATCCTTAATGATATGATGGATACCCTGCACTACACGGAGAACGGGGCAGCTTTAGCAGCCAACCAGGTAGGTATATTAAAAAGGCTGGTAGTGATAGATTACTGCGGATATTTTCTGAAGCTGGTAAACCCCAAAATTGTGGGCCGCAGCGGCACCCAGGAATGTATCGAAGGCTGCTTAAGCTTCCCTGACCGCTTAGTAAAAACGATCCGTCCCCAGAAAGTAACAATCCAAGCCTTGGATGAAACTGGCGCAGAGATATTGATCACCGGGGAAGATGAAATGGCAAAATGCTTCTGCCACGAGCTTGAGCATTTAGACGGTGAGGTCTTTCTGGATAAGGCAATTGAAGAAGTTGTACTTCAGAAATAGACTAATTGAATAATGGCGTTACAAATGCTAAAATGAATAAGAATAACCCAGGGGACATTATGGGAAATATATTTTACGTATAAAAATATATTATGAAAGGTAGGTCTCAAGCATGAGGAGGCAACGTCATTTTATCTTGATTTTAATAGTACTATCCAGCTTATACCTGGGAGGCTGTAACCAAACTGTAATCGCGAAAACATCCCTTGAGACGGAAAATGCCGATATATCGGGCATCCCGAAAGAGCCTACTGTCATTGCACCGGAAACCTCCAGAGGAACCCCTGACGAATCTGCCAATGCCCCCTCCAAGGAACCCGCTATAGCAGAAACACCGCTCCAAAATGAAACCGTTTTTAGTGAATTAGATAAGGACATAGATAATAATGGTATCATGGACTCGGTCCAGCTTCTGGAACGAACAGATGGCACAATGTATGCAGCCGTAATCCTTAACGGTGAAACTATCTTTCATTATGAATGGGAAGACCTCCGCCTGATGTCGGTTAATTCATTTGAATATCTGGATTTTGACCAGGATCATGAAAATGAGATATTTATAACAATAGACCCTCTCGTAAACAGCATGCCTTTAACTGAAGTCCTGACCTTAAAGCTGTCCGATGGCCAATGGCGTATGATGGACATTCCGTTGAACGAGATAGGTAATAATTGCTTTCCAATTACCATAACGAAGGGTGACGGGGAATTTGACTTTATTCTTTCCTCAGAATATACGGATAAGCAGCTTCTTTTTGATGCCACCTCCTATTATACGGATGACGGAAACATAGAAGGCAATTCTATCCAGCTTTATAAAAACCAGCATTTTTCAAAAGGTGATACCGTAGGCTATGTCTCCAGCTGGGGAATATGGTCTTCCTGGACCGGAACCTACGATGGGCGGAATTGTATCATCGCAGAGCAAGGGCTCCAGGGAATCGGCGGTAAATTTAACCCCCTGGGAAGAGTTGACATATATTATGCCTTTGATAAAAACGGAAATATTGAAATCCTGGATCTCGTGCATATAGAATAACATAAACAATGAAAATCACAGAGGGTGTTGCAAATTGAAAGAGTATACCCTATATTACAGATATCAGAGGATAACCCTGTAATATACGGTATCGGTTCTTCTTTTTACAACACCCTCTATTTTTATTTCTATGTCTAATTTTTCTATAACGCCTTAATCCCAAAGTACAGCAGCACAATAATTCCAAGGACAATCCGGTACCAGCCGAATACTTTGAAATCGTGCCTTTTGATATAACTCATCAGGAATTTAATCACAATCACCGATACGGCAAACGCCACTACCATACCAATTACCAGCGTTAATGCCTCCACACCGGTAAATGCCAAACCAAACTTCACCATCTTTATTGCGCTTAACCCAAACATAACCGGAACAGCGAGGAAAAAGGTGAACTCTGCGGCGGCAACCCTGGACACACCGATCAGCAATGCACCAATAATCGTTGCGCCGGAACGGGAGGTTCCCGGTATAATGGACAATACCTGGAATAAGCCGATCATCAGTGCCGTCGTATAGGTAATATCAGATAGTTTTCTGATATGCACCCTTCTTCTTTTATTCCAGCTTTCAACCAGGATAAATGCGATACCATAAAAGATCAAAGCCGCTGCAATGACAACGGGGGAATGCAGATGTGCTTCAATATAATCATCAAAAAGAATGGTTATAACAGCACCCGGTATGCAGGCGACCACAACCTTAAACCAAATAGAAAATATATCTTTTTTGATGATGGGCTTCGTCCTGTCTTTTAATTCAAAGGGAAACATTTTATTCCAAAACAATACCACTACCGCCAAAATTGCACCCAGTTGAATGACAATGAAGAACATTTCCTTGAATGCCTCACTCATATTAAGCTGCAGGAACTCATCAATGAGCAACATATGTCCGGTACTGCTGATAGGCAACCACTCGGTAATTCCTTCCACAATACCGAGAATGATAACCTTTAGGATTTCAATTATATTCAATTCCATTATTTAACGTACTCCTTTTTAATAGTGTAAATTTTGCCAGCATCATTATTATATATGTTTCAACGAATAACCTCAATATAATTCTTCAATTCTTCAGAAATTAAAAAATCATTATCCTTGTACTCGCCTTGTATATATTCTCTCTCCCAATCATAATTATAAACAAAGACACCTATGGAGAATATCATGGACCTGTTCTATATGCTGTTGGCAATATTGGCCGGTATCTTTACGACCATCGAATCAAGTATAAATTCACAGCTTAGCAAATATATCACCCCAAGCATGGCCACTCTTCATAGCCTGATTGTGGGCATGACCTTTATCCTGCTCATCAATTTAATCAATGGCAAATTAAGCTACTATAGCAAGGTCACCACTATCAAGCCCATCTGGTTGATCGGCGGCCTGTTTGGTGCATCCATTATCTATTTATCAGCGAAAGCCATGCCGGAGCTTGGGATTTCCAGTACAATTATCCTAATCCTCTCCGGGCAGCTCTTAAGCGGACTTGTGATCGATGCCCTCGCAAACAATGTGGCGATCAGCGCAAGGAAGGTGGCCGGCCTTATCGTATTTCTGGTTGGCGCAATTATTTATCTAAAAGAATGAAAATATTGACAAACTAACGATCATTAGCTAAAATAAAGCTAACAATCATTAGCCAAATCAAATGAAGGATGTTAAAAAAATGCGCGATACAAAGGAACGAATTTTAAATGAGGCTCTGTCCTTATTCTCCGTAAAGGGTTATGACGGCGTGTCTATGTCGGATATTGCCGGGGCAGTCGGGATTAAAGCAGCCTCCATTTATAAGCATTATTCCGGAAAAGAGGACATATTCCACACAATTGTACGAAGCTTTGAAGAAAAAACGGACAGTATCTTTCATCCGGAATTGCTTGAGAACAGCCAGTATATGGACAGTTCTCCCGAAATGCTGGTCCGACTGATCCAGCATACCTTCCAGCTATATGCAAGTGACCCTTTTCTGTCAAAATGCAGGAGATTATTTATGATAAGCTCCTTTGGCAGGCCGGAGACCGGACAATTGTACGCAAAATATTTTATTACAACTCCTCTCCAATACCAGTCCGGGATATTTGCAGCGATCCAAAAAACAAAAGCTTCCAAGGAATTATATTCCCCGGGAAAGGATCCCTTTATTATGGCATACCATTTTTATACCCCCATCCTTATTCTATTACAGGAATATGATTATAAAAATGTAACACTGGAAAAGGCGTTAAAACAGATAGAACTATTGGTTACCCAATTTGCGGAGGTATACGGCCTATGAAAATAGCAGTCATCCATGGACAATCACATAAAGGGAGTACCTATCATATCACCCATATGCTGTTGGATCACTTAAATTGTGCCAAAGAAGAGATTTCCGAATTTTACGTAAATGGTATTGGTTCCTGTGTAGGATGTTATCAATGCATTATGAAGGGTGAGGATACCTGCCCCCACCGCAGCCAAATAGGAACATTGATAGCTGCCCTTGAGGAATCGGATGTAATTATTATTGATTCCCCTACTTATGTACTGAGCATGTCAGGCCAGTTAAAGACCTTTTTCGACCATATGGGGTATCGTTATATCTCACACCGCCCCCATCCTTCCATGAAAGGGAAAATAGGGGTTGCCATATCGACCACAGCCGGAGCAGGTGCCAGGAAAACCACAAAAATGATCGCATCGCAGATGTTCTGGTGGTCCGTCGGGAAGACCTATCAGCTCCCGGTAACCGTTGCCGCCATGAGCTGGAACCAGGTAAGTGAAAAAATTAAAGCAAAGACAGAACAAAGGACAGCCAGGTTGGCAAAGGCGGTCCAGCATAAATTAGGATATGTAAGACCAGGAATTAAGGCAAGATTTATGTTTTTTATTATGAAGCAGGTGCATAAGGGGATGGATTATAGTCCGCTTGACATGGAATACTGGAAAATCCAAGGCTGGATTTAGTTACTGCAACCATAAAAACCCGCTATTTTTATACCCTTAAATCAACTAAAGTCAATATTCTGCTCCAAATGAACCATCTTACCCATATTTGTATAAATATATTGGATCCAGGCACACTAAACCCATAACAACCAAAGGGAGTGAAGCTATGAGCAAACAGTCAAACCAAAGATATAGAAAAGAAAAGGAAAAGGAGCATTTAAGCAAAGCAGGAATTGATATAACTGCCCCCGGCTCCGAGAAGGATAAGTTAAATAAGGACAAGCTTCATAATGAGTATAATTCTTATACAAACCGTTCAGACTCATAAGAACAAGACCGGACAAAAGGGAATGAAAGCCTCGGCTGTCATTCCTTTTTCCCGGTCATTCTCTTTTCTTGATAATTAAGCTGCCCCTGCCATGCCGATATCTACGACTTCTCTGCTACACGTACCTCCGGCAGCTTCTCTTTCAAGTGATACAGCTTACAGCTCCTCCGCCATGCGGTACCCCACCCCAACCTCAGTATGGATGTATTTCGGCTCTGCAGGGTTTACCTCAATTTTACGGCGTATATTAGCCATGTTGACCCTTAGCGCATTATGTTCATTTGTATATGGCCCCCAAATCTCCTTACAGATATAGTCCAAGGTAAGTACCCTGCCTGCATTTCTTGCAAGAAGCAGCAGTATCTTATACTCTATGGGGGTGAGATGGACTACTTCTCCATTCATTGTTATCTTTCTTTTTACAATATCAATCACAAGCTCCCCAATGGTAATCTTATCTGTCTCCAAGGGATTATAACTCTTTTGCTTATGGCGGATCGCGGTTCTGATGCGTGCCAGCAGCTCCAAGGTTCCAAAGGGCTTTGTCACATAATCGTCCGCACCCAGGTCAAGCGCCCTGACCTTCTCTGTCTCATCCCCCCTGGCAGTGACAACGATAACCGGAACGTCAGACCATTGGCGGATCTCAGCCAGAACCTCCAGACCATCCATATCCGGCAATCCCAGGTCAAGTAAAATCAAATCCGGTCCATTGGCCGCTGTCAGGGAAACTGCTTCCTTGCCATTCTGGCATTTAAGAACCTGGTAGTCATTTGAGGTAAGCACCGAGGTTATAAAATTACTGATACCCTTCTCGTCCTCAACAATAAAAATCAGCTGCTTATTATTCATTCTTATCACTTCCTGTTATTGGTAATATAAAGCGAAATATTGCACCGCCGCCTGCCTTATTTTCAGCTTCTATCTTTCCTCCATGGGCCTGGATGATGGAGCGGCAGATGGAAAGCCCTATCCCCATTCCGCGGGAGGAATCAGGTCCTTTGTTCTTTCCTGTGGAATAGCCCTCGAAAAGGATGGGAAGCTCCTCCGGGGAAATTCCCCTGCCATGATCGCTTACTGTAAATACCGCATTCTCCCCATCCTTTGTTACAAGCAGTTCAATGGGGGCTTCCTTCTCAGAATTCTTGATCGCATTCTCCAGCAGATTGATAATCACCTGCTCTATTAATGTGGCATCCATTGGCACTAACAGCAATTCCTCCGGCACCCGGACCATAATATGGTAGCCCTTATATTTATTACGGATCCTGGACAGGGATTCCGATACAATCTCTTCTACGGCCTGGGGTGTTTTCACCACGCTCATGCCTGTTTTATTAATCCGGGTTACGGACAGCAGATTCTCTACCATACGGATTAGCCACTGGGAATCCTCCCTGATATCTGATAATAGCTTATCATGAGTCTGCCCGTCAATCGTTTCCTTATTCTCCAGTATTGCAGAAGAGGCGCCGTGTATGGCTGTCAGGGGTGTCCTTAAATCATGGGAAATGGCACGCAAAAGATTGCTTCTCATAATTTCCTTCTCAGAATCAACCATAATACGGCGCTGTTCATCAGACAGCCGCTGCCTTTCCAGTGCCATTGCCACAAGGGAGGCAATCATTCTTAAAAATGTCCTGTTATCATGGTCTAACCTATTTCCATCCGCACAGGAAATACCAAGAACCCCCAGCACATTTCCTTGGGAGATAATGGGCATATAAAATCCTGCTGCCCCCATCAACGTATTTGTTCCCGCACCTGCACGCTTTTTGTTGACAAATACCCAATGTGCTACCGCTTCCTCCTCCGGTGTCTGCAATAAGGAGGGATCCCCGCCTGCACCGCCCTGCATCACATAACCCTGCTTCCCCTTCTCTGGATCCTCCGGATAAAAGATAGCCGGCCTGCCAAAGATGGAGGTGACATAATCGTTCGTAAGCTTTATGATATTCTCCAGCCCCCTTGTCACCAGAAGCTTTTTATTAATATCATACAGCACCTCGGTCTTTCTCTCCCTGTCCACCGCTGCCTTTGCCTGTGCCTTTATCCGGACAACCATTGTACTGGTCAGCAGGGCTACCAGCAGCATAATCAAAAAGGTGAGCGGATACCCGGGCTGTATTGTATCAAAGGTAAGATAGGGCTTCACAAAGAAGAAATCAAGGGCAAGCACGCTGAAAACCGATGCCAGGATTCCATAGGCATAGCCCGTCGTGACCTTTGATATCATCAAAACGGAAAGAATGAATATCATAATGATATTTACATGCCCAATTTTAAATTCCTGGAACAGCAAGGACAGCAGGGTCGCCACTGCCAACAGGGCAATGCTCTTTAACGTATCACTCCAGGAGAAATAAAAATTCTCACGCCACTGGAACTGCTGGTGTCTTTTATGGCCCGTGGTCAAATCATTATCCGGGATGATATAAATCTCCGTATTGGTCAATTCCTGGATCAGCTGGTCCTCCAGATCCGTCTTAAACAGCCCTGCAATGCTTCTCTGTCTCCTGCTCTTTCCAATCACAATATTGGTAATTCCCGTAAGCCTGGCATATTCTGCAATCGTTGCGGCTACATCACTGCCGCTCAAGGTAACGATCTGGGCTCCAAGCCTGGCCGCAAGCTCCATGTGGTCCCGGACATTATTTTGCTGCTCCTTCGTTAAATTCCTGCTGTCCAGTGTTTCCACATACAGCACGGTCCAGGGCGTATGGAAGGCTTCTGCCGTTCTGGCTGTCCACCGGATGCATTTTGCCGAGGATGGGGAAGGGCTGATGCATACGAGAAAACGCTGGCTGACGGTTTTCTCCGTATGGCTGTATTCATTGTTATTTTCATTGCTGATCCGTTCTGCAACCTTCCTTAAGGCAATTTCCCGAAGCAGACGCAGGTTTTCCTTCGTGAAGAAATTCTGCATCGCAGCGGCAGCCCGGTCTGCCCGGTAGACCTTTCCCTCTTCAAACCTGCGCAGCAGCTCCTCCGGTGCGATATCAATCAACCGTACCAGCTCCGCCTGGTCAAAGACAGAATCCGGAACCGTTTCCTTGACAGATATCCTGGTGATATCCTCCACAATATCGTTCAGGCTTTCAAGATGCTGGACATTCACCGTAGTATACACATTAATTCCCGCATTCAGAAGCTCTTCAATGTCCTGATACCGCTTCCGGTTGCGTACACCCGCCGCATTCGTATGGGCCAGCTCATCCACCAGGACAAGCCCAGGATGCCTTTTTAAAACAGCCTCCAGGTCAAATTCCTTTAGCAGCAGCCCTTTATAATCAACCACAAGGGGAGGAATTAACGGCAGGCCTTCTAATAACTGCAGGGTCTCCGGGCGGGTATGGGGTTCAACATACCCTACCACAACATCCACACCGTCTTTTAACTGGGCCTGGGCCTCATCTAACATCGCATAGGTTTTACCGACTCCGGCGGCATAACCCAGGAATATTTTCAGCATACCCCTGGAATCAGCCTCTGTAGAAATGTTTTTTAACAGAATATCCGGGTCTGGCCGCTTTTTCCCAAAACTATCCATCTCTTCCTCCCTTTCCTCCTGTTTTTGTACCTTCTAAGCTTCCTCCGGACGGCTTTTCAGCTCTATAGCCTGCCATCCAGGGCATGATTTACTTTCAGGACGTTTACGACTCCAGTATACACCAAACCATAGATCACTGTAAATGTCCGCTGGCAAACAATAGCCGTCCTAATTTCTTTTATTATTTATAAATGATTGATGAATTCCAATATTTGTGCTACATTGAATTTAAACCCTATTATTAGCTTGCCATAACAGACAAGATTAAGCATCAAAGCAAATCGATATGGAGGTAAACCACCATGGTGGAAAAGAGCAAGTATGATATTATTGGCGCCAGCCACGCCCTCAATGGGATATGTTTGGCCTTAAAAACAGAGAAAAACTTAAAAATTGATTTAGTCATAGCGGTTGCCGTGCTAGCTGCCGCATATCTTTTATCAGTATCAAAAACGGAGCTTTTCCTGCTCATAATAGCAATCGGCATCGTAATATCTGCCGAGCTGTTTAATACGGCAATTGAGAAGGTAGTTGATTTAGTTTGTATTGATATCTTAAAGAACCAGCTTCAAAGGGATGAGTACAATGCATTCGCTAAAGCTGCCAAGGATATAGCTGCCGGTGCTGTCCTTGTAACCGCCATTATGGCTGCCGCTATCGGCCTGATTATATTTATCCCTAAAATATATATCTTATTTTAACCGGTATCAGCCGGGCAGCGTTACCAGTATTGGTTCCAATTACTTTAAAAACTGGCATGGGAAGCAGACGATTGATTGTGCGGAGGGTTCTTATGCTCAATAATATGCCCTTGCGGGTAGAATTCCCGGTTAAATTCGAATAGATCGTCACGAAAAGGATTAGCATATTTCCCCTTTCTGTGTTAAAATAAATTAGGCAGCTAAATATTTTACACAAGAGGTTATGTTATGTTCAGATTTTACTTTGTTATTATTACCGGTATTTTATTTAATCTATATTACCTTCCACTTATGTGGTATTACGCTAAGTACCGTGATAAGTATACAGAAGCGGATTGCTATAAGGTAGGGCAGAGGCTGGTACGGTTAATAAAAAAACGTGCCGGTGTAGAGACGGTTACGACGGGAACCAAGAACCTGCCTGAAACTGGAGGTTACATCATGTATTCCAACCACCAGGGAAAATACGACTCGCTTGGCATTATCAATTCACATAAACAACCCTGCACTGTCATTATGGATAAGGCTACCGGGGATGAAATAGTACCCAGGCTTTTTATTAATTTACTACAGGGAAAGAAATTAGATAAACAGGATCCCAGACAGCAGGTTGAAGTGATTAACCAGGTTATCGCAGAGATCAAGGCCGGCAGAAGATATCTTATTTTTCCTGAAGGCGGCTATAGGGATAACCGGAACAATCTGCAGGAATTCCACCCCGGATCCTTTAAAATACCATTAAAATCAAAATGCCCCATTGTTCCGGTTGCAATTTATGATTCCTATAAGCCCTTCGGTGAAAATACCATAGGACCTGTTACTACCCAGGTACATTACCTGGAGCCGATATACTATGAGCAATACAAGACGTTGAAATCTAAGGAGCTTGCTGATCTGGTTTATTCCAGGATTAATGAAAAAATGCATGAGATTAAGCATTATCAATTAGCGGAAAATGAAGAGCTGGAGGAGGATGAGTTTTTTGAAGATATCCTTGAGGATTGTACCCCGATCCGCAATATCCCATAGAATCCAGCCATTTTCATACCAATTGCTAATGATTAGAAATGCTTCGCTTATAAACTCCCCGCTTTTGCCGGGGAGTTTTTCTCAGTTAGAAAACTATCACATAATAAACGTAAAATAGTTGTTGACAGCCATTGACATTCATGTTATAGTTAAGAAGTTATTTTAGATGTAAATTTTGATTCACATATTTTTGTTAATCATTAAGAAGTTTAATGGTTAACAAAAATATGTGATTTTTTATTTTCACCCAAAATATTCAAAAATATTATATTATAGGAGGTATCTTTCATGAACAAAGGTACAGTAAAATGGTTTAACGCACAAAAGGGGTTTGGTTTTATCACAAATGACGAGAGCGGTGAGGATGTATTCGTACATTTTTCAGGAATCGCTTCAGAAGGCTTTAAGTCTTTAGATGAAAACCAAAATGTAACTTTTGATATTACTAAGGGCGCACGCGGCTTACAGGCTGTCAACGTTATGTTAGCTTAATATCAATTAGCGCATAGGATTAGGCACGGATAGAGTAATTTATCCGTGCCTTTTTTGTTATTATTCCGGAGTAATTTATAGATTCAAAAGCAAAACATTCTTCTATTCCTTCTCCCAAAGAATATTATCAGATACCTTTAAGACTATCCTGGAGCTGTTCTAATTTGGTACAGCCCACTATGGCAAAGCCATTTACTTCGTTATCAATGATGTATTCCAGGCATGCCCGGGTGGGGGTAATGCCCTTTGCTGCACAGGTCTCCAATAATTTCTGATAGCGTTTTACATTTTCTTCACAATGATATTTTTTATGCTTTGGGGCAATATCCGATAAATCCTGCTGATATCCTGCTGAAAACAGCCCTCCAGCCTGGGAGGTAAAGGCTAACACCGGTATACCGGCTTTAAGGTATTGCTGATGCTGCTGTCCGTCCATGCATACAACCGTACTGTCACCGAAGATTTCCTTTGAGCAGTATGCATAGCTCCATTGGATCTCGGAAACAACAAAGGGTGTCTTGCCGTTAGCGATGGCATATTCATTTGCTTCCAGGATTCTCTCGATCCTCCAGTTGGAAGCACCCAGCATTTTGATCCGCCCCGCCGCAACATGCCCGTGGAGACTGTCCATAATATTTTTTACCGGGATCTTCTCGTCATCACGGTGAAGAAAATATAGGTCGATGCAGTCCATCTCCAGAGCCTTCAGGCTTTCTCCCAGATCATAACTGATCTCTTCCGGGGACAGCCTGGATTTTTGCATATTTGATATGGCCGGATGGGAGCCCTTGGATATGATATAGAACTCATTCCTGCAGTTCCTCTCCTTAATCCATTTTCCAACGGTCTTCTCACTGGCTCCGGAACCATTTTCAATAAAATCGCAGTAAACCCTGGCGGTATCAATCACATTCCCACCCTGGCCGCGGTAATAATCCATGGCCTGGAAGGAAAGCTCCTCGGATATAATGCTTCCGAAAGGAAAAGCTCCCAGGATAACCTTTGCAAACTTGTGTGGATTGCCAAACTGATCCTTAATTATTCCATACTTCATACTGTCACCTCACGATAATATAAGTTATGGGAAGTTGCCTTTTAACTTCTCATAAAAGGCGCTGCATTTGCGCCGTGCATCCCGATTACAGGAAGTTGATTTTTACTTCCTGTAATCTGTTTATTTTTTAGTGTCATTTTAATTATAGGATATTATGGGTATTTTGTATAGGCGTGGTTTTGGAATTAAAAATGTCTGGAATAAATGCTGATGACATTTTTCTATATTTAAGTGGTGAAACTCCCATAACTGATTTAAAGCTTTTGCAGAAATGGTTACTTGAATTAAAACCTGTTTCAAAAGCAATCTCGGTAATATTCCTATCTGTATTCTGTAACATGCGCACCGCTTGCCTTAAGCGTACATTGATTAAGTATTCGCTGTAATGAAAGCCTGTTGATTTTTTAAACAGCTTACTCAAATGGGCAGGACTCATATAAAAAGTTTCCGATAATATTTCAAGAGTGATTTCATTACTGTATTCTCTGTTAATATATTCGACAATCTCAATTATCTTTTGTGAGGCTATATTTGTGGTCTGCATATTTTTCTCAGCCTCATCACTTTGCACATGCCTTGAAAGCAGTATTAGGAGCTGCCCTAGAAGACATTTGGTCAGGGCCTTGTTCGGCTTGTATATTCCGCTGTATTCATCTAAGAGCTGATTTAACAAGCTTTCGCAAATCTGCTGTTCTTTCTTCGTCAGGCTGATAACCTTTTGATGAAAGCAATTCAAAAGGTCAGAATCATCCTTAACCATATCCCCGACAAACTTTTCATTAAAGGATATAAGAACTCTTTTATAACCGGGTTTATTATGGGAACGGGTTTTATGTATGATATGGCAAGGAATTAAAACCATATCTCCCTTTTTAACAGAAAATACACCGTTCTCAATAAAATAAAAAACTTCTCCCTGCATCAGATAATAAAGCTCATAGCAGTCATGAAAATGCGGGTCCACCATCTCAGTCCATTTTGTCTGCTTGATCATGCTTACTTCAAAATTACCTGTAATTTTATGTTCAAATGTCATAAAAACACCCCTCTGCCAGTATAACATGCCTAGCACAAAAAATGAATATTATTCATTAAAAAGATAAAAAATGACATGAAAATATTTAATATTTGTCATAGAATTATATAGAATCAATAAACAATTGCAAAATGAGGATTGCAAAATGTGCATCAAATCAAAACATCCATTTTATACTATTATTCCTCAGGATATAAATTATTAAATAAATGCAAGGAGGGCCCTAGGCATATGAAACATTTTGGAAACAGAGTTGAAGATTTGAAAATTGCATACATAGGCGGAGGATCACGAGGCTGGGCATGGGGACTTATGAGTGATTTATCCCAATCAAAGGAAATCTCAGGGGATGTATATCTTTATGATATCGATTTTCAGGCGGCAAAAGACAATGAAACCATAGGTAATAAATTTGGCGATAATTTTAAGTACAAAGCCGTTTTAACAATTAAAGAAGCTCTTCTTGGTGCAGATTTTGTCATTATTTCTATTTTACCAGGTACATTTGATGAAATGGAATCGGATGTGCATGCACCTGAAAAATATGGAATTTATCAGTCAGTGGGCGATTCAACAGGTCCAGGCGGACTTATCCGTGCATTAAGAACTATGCCTATGTATGTGGAAATAGCGGAAAGAATCAAGGAATATTCTCCCGAAGCATGGGTAATAAACTATACAAACCCAATGGCTTTATGCGTTGCAACCTTATATAAAGTATTTCCCCGGATTAAGGCCTTTGGCTGTTGCCATGAAGTGTTCGGCACACAAAAAGTTCTTTGTCATATGCTAGATGAGATGGGCGTAGCAAAAAAGCCTGACCGGCATGAGCTGGCTACAACGCCTGTAGGCATCAATCACTTCACCTGGCTGACCAGTGCTTATTATAAGAATACCGATTTATTTCCTCTGTATAAGGAATTTGTTAAAGCTCATAAGCAAGAGGGTATCTTCAAAGCTGACCAAAACTGGATGAATAACTTTTTTTCCTCTGCAGAAATGGTCAAATTTGAGCTTTTTGAAAAGTTTGGAGTAATTGCGGCAGCCGGTGACAGACATCTTGCTGAATTTTGCCCCGGAAGCTGGTTTTTAGAATCCCCAGATGTTGCAAATAGCTGGAAGTTTAACTTAACACCCGTAAGCTGGCGAAAAGAAGATCTATTGACAAGAAAGGAAACATCAAGAAAAATAGTTTCAGGTGAGATTAATTTTGAATACAAGCCTACCGGCGAGGAAGGGGTTAACCAGATTTGTGCATTGTTGGGACTTTCCGATATGGTAACAAACGTGAACCTTCCCAATCAAGGGCAGATCGAAAACATTCCATTAGGTACCATTGTGGAAACAAATGCCATATTCTCAGGCAATAGCGTTGTTCCTGTTCATTCCGGCAAAATTCCCGAAAATGTGTATTCGATAATGGCTACCGCTGTTTATAACCAGAACAATATTCTTAATGGATTCTTTAATAAAGACATGGATCTGTTATTTAATGCCTTTGTCACAGACAGGCTAACAGACAAACTTTCATTAGCTGATGCCAGGGAACTGTTTCATACCATGCTTAAGAATACAAGCAAATATCTGCCTGACTGGATCGTTAGAACGGTCGTTTAAAGAATAAAGATTAAGGCAAGAAGGTAATAATCAAGAAATAAAATGAGCCTGAGCAAATGTAGCTGATAATTTCTCAGGAAAGATAATAAGGGGGGCTGGTTAAATCACTGGAACCCCTTATTCTGAGAAGGCGCAAGACGACTATTGACACGGTAATTGCAAATTCCCATAAGCCTCCTAGACGGTTTTCTACGTTTTTTATTGACTGCTCTTCTAAAATATAATAAAATTTATAGTAAGAAACAGGGAATAGTACAATTAATAAAAAACTTGCTGAAAGAAAAAGGAGGTTTTGGATGAAGCAAGCCATACATGTAGTACCAACTGATACCCTACATGATACTAGTGAAAACATGAAATATATCATAATTACATCTTACGCCGTCATCTTCCTGATAATCTCCTTCTTATTGAACTCTCCAAAAGAAATTATGGAAGGACTAAAACAGATTGTCCAATCTCCAAGTATCCTACTTACTGATTATTTTCACATAGGCAATATAGGAGCTACATTTTTTAACAGCAGTATCCTAATGTTAAGCGGAATAGCACTGGCCTTTATAAACAAAGCACATATGAACGGAACATTAATCGCAGCGCTCTTTACTGTAGGCGGATTCGCGTTCTTCGGAAAGAATATTTATAATTCTTATGCTATTATGGCAGGTGTGTACATCTATTCCCGGATAGTGAAAGAAAAATACAGCAAATTCATCCTCATCGCTTTTTTTGGGACAGCATTAGGTCCACTAGTAAGCCAGCTAACCTTTGGGGCGGAGAAAACTGGTATTCTACATATCCTAACAGGAAATCTGGCAGGCCTTATAGTAGGAATTGTCCTTCCGCCTTTAGCTGGACATTTTGTTAAATTCCATCAAGGCTTCAATCTCTATAATGTCGGATTTACCTGTGGTATGATAGGAACATTTGCCATGTCTTTCATACATGCCTTTGGAGAGAAGCATCCACTTGTAAGTTTTTTATCCTCGGGAAATAATAAAGGAATGGGAATAATCTTTCTTCTTATCTTTACTTCTATGATACTCATAGGCTTCCTATTAAACAACAAAAGCTTTCGTAACTTCATCCGCCTTTTCAGGCATTCCGGGCGGCTGGTAGAAGACTTTGTGATTATGGATGGCTTTCCGATAGCTATGCTAAACATGGGCACCCTAGGCCTATTACTAACCCTTTTTATCCTTCTGGTCGGCGGTCAGCTCAATGGCCCAGTTATCGGCGGGATCCTGACCGTTGTGGGATTTGGTGCATTTGGTAAGCATCCCAAGAATATAGCCCCTGTCGTAGTTGGTGTACTCATAGGCGCCCTATTCCAAGGCTTAGAAGTAAATACAACAAGTGTACTCGTAACCACATTATTTAGCACCACCCTGGCTCCCATTGCAGGCAGATTCGGCTGGCTGGCAGGAATAACAGCTGGATTTCTGCATCTAATATTTGTAGTCAACCTAGGCCCCCTACACGGAGGTATGAATCTATATAATAACGGATTTTCTGGTGGGTTTGTAGCCGCGACCTTAGTTCCTCTGATAGAAGCATTTAAAAAAGAAAAATAAAGGGGCAAATCACAAAAAAATTAAAATAAACAAAATGATAAAAATAAAAACAGAAAGAGGTAGGAGGAATATGAGGGGCGAAAAAGATAAAGTCCTTAAAATAATGAATGAGTTAGTATGCTTTTTCTTCATATTAGACATACTTCATCCAAGAATTCATATAGACATGGAAGATACACACACTACAATTACGGTGCAAGGAGAATATAAAAACCCGGACCAAAAAAAATTAGACCGATTTGCCGAGCTTGTGAACGTCTCACGGCAAGACGATTACGATGAGTACTATTGGAATCTGGCCGGCAACAGCAAATATCCGGAACTAATCCTACTGGGAACCCTGGTGGATTCTGCCACTGTGGAATATGAAGATGACATCCTTTCCATTACAGTAATCCGCAATCACTAAATCCAGCCTTACAGTTCCTATAATCAACAATATAGCTATCCATAATATTTTATATAAAAAACAATTGGGAAGCCTTGAAAAATCAAGACTTCCCAACTATTTCATTAAGCGCGAGACGGGATTCGAACATTACCGCCATCCGTGAACCCTATAAAATAAAGGAGAAAAGCACACTGTCTATCAAGTGTCTACAGCCTGTCTACAACTGTTTTATTGGAAAAATCCTGTTTGTAAATATTGATGTTATTATATGTAAGTGATATGCTATCAAAGGATAGAGAATATTTTGTTTAATCAAGCGATAGTACACTAATGTTAGCAACTGTGAATTGAAAATTATTTATATAATGCGGGGGTGTAGGATAATGCGAGATGTTCATGTACATTTTTTACATGGAAATGGTGGAGGCTATAATATTGATTTTTTTGAGGGTTTTATCAAAGCTGCTCAAAATACAGGGCTTGATGAAATATACTTGCTTGAACATACCCACCAATTCATTGAGTTTGAGAAAGTATACGAACCAATAAAGACATACAACGATTATCAGCGTAACTGGATATGTAAAAAAATGAACAGTTCGATAAAAGAGTATATTAATTTTATAGAAACAGTAAAGGATACTCCATACCCTGTAAAAGTTAAATTTGGTCTTGAAGTTTGTTATATTCCTGAAACTGCTGACGTACTAGCAAGCATTCTTGACGAATATGAGTTTGATTTTCTTACAGGCTCTGTACATTGGATTGATGGTTGGGGATTTGACCATACAGGACAGAAAGGGCTTTGGAAAAGTATGAACGTAAATGAGGTTTATAAAAGGTACTATAACATAATGTTCCAATTATGCGAAAGCGGTCTTTTCACTGGTCTTGCGCATCCTGATTCAATCAAGTGCTTTGGTTACATACCCGATATTGACTTAACAGATTATTATAATGAATTATCTGTTCTTTTATGTAAACATGGTATGTATGCTGAAAATAGTGGTGGTCTATGGTTAAATTATTGCCCGGATTTGGAGTTGGGTCTGAATTCAAAATTGCTATCTGTTTTTCAAAAAAATAATGTGAAAATTGCGACAGCTTCTGATGCGCATAAACAAAGCGATGTTGGTGTAAATATCCTTGAACTTGAAAATATGCTCAAAGATTAGTTTACACATAATAAGCATTATCTGAAGTTAGGTTGGTTCGACTTCGTAAGCAATAGTGAAGTAATAATTCGGAACTTATAAGCATTTACTCTAATATATTGAATAGGAAAATGAGAATGGATAAAAATGAAATTGTACTATTTAAAGATGAAAATTTAGAATTGCATGTTCCAGTTACTCCGGAGCAGGATACTGTATGGCTAACGCAGGAACAAATGTCTGAACTATTTGATACAGCACGCTCTTCCATTGCGTATCACATCGGAAATATATTCAAAGAAGGTGAGATTGATAAAAATACTTCTGTCGAAATCTTCGACAGAAGTACAAATACAGCATCACGACCTCCTATGTATTATAATCTGGATGTGATTATTTCGGTAGGGTATCGCGTAAAATCAAAAAGAGGTATTGCATTTCGCAAATGGGCAAATTCGATTTTGAAAAATTACATAATCAAAGGGTATGCAGTTAATCATACTCGTATCAACCAATTAAATGAGGTAATACGAGTAATGAAAAGAGTGGAAAATAACCTTGATACGAAGCAAGTGTTGTCTGTAATAGAAAAATATAGCCAAGCACTTGATCTGTTGGATGCATATGACCACCAGAATATGACACGACCAAAGGGCAACGAAGCTGTTTATATTCTAACTTATGAAGAGTGTATCAAAGTAATTAGTACTATGAAATATGGCGAGAATAGTGATTTGTTTGGGAATGAGAAAGATGATTCTTTCAGAGGAAGTATAGGTGCCATCTACCAAAGCTTTAACGGTGAAGACTTGTATCCGTCGTTAGAAGAAAAAGCAGCCAACTTGTTGTATTTTGTAACTAAAAATCATAGCTTTATTGATGGAAATAAAAGAATTGCTGCCACAATGTTTCTGCATTTTCTCGAAAGAAATAATGCGCTTTTCATTAATGGCGAGAAATCAATTGATGATTATACATTGGTAGCTCTTACAATCCTGATTGCGGAATCCAGACCGGATGAAAAGGAGATGATGGTTAGTGTAGTCATGAATTGTATCAAGAATTAATGTTATGTAAAAGAAGTGATTTGTAAAAATCGATTTGTTATAAAGGAGATGTTATAGGGAAGCCATGCCACATATAAAATTCAAAAACTTTGATATCTTTCACTTTGACAAAAAAGAAGACACCCAGAAACTCAGAAAGCATCTCGGAAATGTATGTTGCCATATATACAGCAAATGACAACCTATGACCTCATAACAAAGGCTTTGTAAGCTGTCTACAAGTGTCTACAGGCGATAGACATATAAAAAACCAGGAAGTCTTGAAAATTCAAGACTTCCCAGTCATTTCATTAAGCGCGAGACGGGATTCGAACCCGCGACCCTCGCCTTGGCAAGGCGAT
>DUNO01000008.1 GCA_012839295.1 Clostridiales bacterium | reverse complement strand
TCCAGCGTCCAGGAGATGTACGGCAGTTCCAGCGTCCAGAGGATGTACGGCAGTTCCAGCGTCCAGGAGATGTACGGCAGTTCCAGCGTCCAGAGGATGTGCGGCAGTTCCAGCGTCCAGGTGATGTACGGCAGTTCCATTGCTAGAGACTATACAAAGGGTAAGATCTATATTTCTGCCAAAACTCCGCTGGAGATTGTAAAATTCGAAAATCCAAAGGAGGACGGTAAGGATGTATAAAGTAGGACAGGCTGTAATAGCCACGGCAGAAAACGAAGATGTACCAGAAGGTACCCCCGGTATCATAACGGATGTATACCCAGACGGCATTGTGTCATACGTGGTGGAGTATACGGTTAAATTCGAGCTATCGGCATATAAGGAAGAAGTTAAGGCTATAGAGGAAATGGAGGATCAGGATAATGGGTGAAAATGAATTAATGGTAAATATACCATACAGCAGGCTTGAGGTATTACTTGATACAGAGACTAGGTCGGAAGTGTTAAAAACAATGGTAATGAAAAATGACTATGTCTCAAATGAAAAAATAGCAGATATTCTAGGCTTTAAGCTTCCTCCCTATAAAAGGGATAAGGATCCAAAAGAGGTGGTTTAACATGACAGTACCAGATAACGAGAGTATAGGGCAATACATAATAAATGAGCAGGAGCGCATGGAGCGGCTCAGGAAGCGCTTTGAGCATGAAGAAAATATAGAATTGGAGGATATAGAAGATGAGTGAATTAGCGGTCAAAGTAAGCCAGCATCCCGGAGTAATTACGAGTAATTTTGAAGAGATAAAGAAGGCAGCTCAAAAGAAAGCAGACACTTACAAAGGAATTATTGTGACTGAGGATACTGTTAAAAATTCTAAGGTTGATATTGCTGACCTTAGATCATATCAAAAAGATATTGACCGGGTGAGAATAGATTACAAGAGAAAGTTTATGGAGCCATATGACACTTTTGAAAAGCAGTGCAAAGAGGTTGTTGGTATCCTCGAAGATGTAATTATTCCCATGGATAAACAGGTCAAGGAATTTGAACTTAAGCAGAAGGAAGAAAAGAAACAGAAAGCACGTGATTATTTTTCTGTAAAAGCTGCCGGAAACGAAGAATTAATAACGTTCGATGAAATATTTATCCAGGAGTGGCTTAACACAGCAACTTCCTTTAAGACCATTAAATCCGATATTGACACGGCTATAAGCAACCGTGTATCTGATATCGACACAATAAAGGCTATGTCAAGCGAAGCAGAGGATAAGGCCATAGCGGCTTATAAGGCAACGAAGCGGCTTTCTGATGCCATCAAGGTAATTAATGATTATGAGAAACAAAAGGCTGAGATTTTAGCCAAGGAAGAGGCAAAGCGCAAAGCCAATGAAGAGAGAAAAGCTTTAGAAGAAGCAAGAAGAGAAGAGCAGCGGAAAAGAGATGAAGAAGTAAAACGTATTGAACAGGAAAACCACATGAGAAGAGAGCAGGAATTGATTGCTAAAGAGATTAAAGTGGTTGATTTGTACGAGGATCCATTTGTTGCCAAAGAGCCGGCTTTCCAAGTCGATGAACAGCCTTTTATAGTACCTAAGAAAGTACTTGGATATGAGGTGATTATTGATGATGATATGGAAGATTCATTGGTAGCATTCTTAGAAAGCTTAGGATGTACTTATAGGAGGATTTAACATGGATAATGCCAACCTTTATACCAAACTAATGAATATGAGGGTAGACCTCCAGAATAAAGGCATAGAAAAAACAGGGCAAAACGAATATTCAAAGTTCAAATATTTTGAGCTTGGTGATTTCCTGCCACAGTGCAATGAAATAGCATCTATGAATAAAACAATCTTTATTTATCAATTACATAAAGAAGAGGCAGTTTTAACCCTTATTAATTGTGAGAATTTAGACGAAAAGATTGAATTTTCGCTTCCTTTAGCAGAGGTGGCTATCAAAGGAGCCAATGGTATTCAGAATATCGGAGGACTTGCAACATATACCAGGAGATATCTTTACATGATAGCCTTTGAAATATCAGAAAACGACACCTTTGATCCTAACTCAAAAAGTGAGCCAGAACCCGAAAACAAAAATAAATTACCGGATCATCAAACCAAGCAGCAACAAAAAGAAATGGATGATATAGCTAAGGCGAAGATCCCACAGGTTAAAATCCATACTATTGAAAAAGAGTTAGGAAGAACCGGTGTTGATGCAAATGCTATCTGTGAAAGATATAAAGTTGATAGCCTATCTGATATTACGGAAGAAATGTTTGTTAGGGTTATGGATGCATTAAAAAAGACACCGAGTAGGTAAAGGGGTGTGTTAAATGGAATTCACTGGCAAGTCAGTAGGGACCGGTGCTTTAGATAACGAAATGACAATAACATTTACGGTTAATGAGAAGTCCGAAATCATAGAGGAATATTACAAGCTCAAAGGCTGTGAAAAACTAAGGATCCGGGTTGATAAATACCGGGAAAAGCGCAGCCTTGATGCTAATAGGTATTTCCATGTATTGTCTGACAAGATCGCAGAAGCACTTACGATCTCGAAGGCAAAATCAAAGAATATTTTAATCTGCAAATATGGGCAGCCTGAGATTCTCCCAGATGGGAATGTAATGGTATATAAAACCAACGCTCCCGTTGAATATATGCTGGAGCAAGAATTTATCCATTGTACTCCTATAAAGTTTTTAGATGATGCCGTATTTTACAAGGTGTACAGAGGATCAAGTACATATGACACAGCCGAAATGAGCCTGCTAATTGATGGGACAGTGACAGATGCCAAAGAGTTAAAAATTGAGACTGCTACACCGCAAGAATTACGACAGATGAAAGAGAGGTGGGGTGTATAAAATCAATTTTACAATCAGAAAAGGAATGCTATGTATGTGCGCACAACCTTGTATTTGCTCCATATAACAATGAACGGAGTAATTATGTAATCGAGGATCATCATATCTTTTTCGGTACCGCAAATCGCAAATTAAGCGAAAAGCATGGATTGAAAGTGTGGCTATGCCAAGAACATCACCGGGGGAATACTGGGGCACATAACAATCGGGTGCTTGATCTTCTTCTGAAGGAGATAGCACAACGCAAGTTTGAGGAAACGCATCATAGGCAGGACTTTATAAAAATATTTGGAAAATCTTATTTATAGCACCTCAAGGATAAGTATAACATATCACGATGTCACCTTATCCGATTACATATTGATCCAGGGCAGCTGACCACTGCCCTGGGGGAAGGAGGACCATGCAATATCAATTGACTATTTTAGGGAGGCTGGAAGGGCTTAACAATTACACGGCAGCCAACCGCACTAATCCATATAAAGGGTCCAAGATGAAAAAAGATGCCGAGGAAACGATTATTTGGCAGATCAGGCAGCAATTACCCAAGGTACATATTACAAAGCCTGTACGGCTGAAATACGAGTTCTACGAGCCAAATAAAAGGCGTGACCTTGACAACATTTCTTCTTTTGCCCACAAGGTGATCCAGGATAGCCTTGTAAAGACTGGGGTATTGAATAATGACGGATGGGAAAATGTTGTTGGCTATACTGATAATTTCTTTTGCGATAACAAAAATCCAAGGATTGAAGTAACCATTGAAGAGGTTGGTGATTAGATGGCAGATGAAAAAAAATATTATTGGCTCCGGCTTGATAGAAACTTCTTTAAACGCCATGATATCCGCATCATTGAAAACACTCAGGAAAATGGCAAAGATTATGTATTGTTCTACATGAAATTACTCCTTGAAAGCATAGACCATGTCGGATGCTTAAGATTTAACGAATTTATTCCTTACGATGACTTAATGCTTGCGACTATAACCAATACCAATATAGACATTGTAAGAAATGCGGTGCGGCTATTTCAGAATCTTGGGCTGATGGAGATTCTTGATGATAAGACCATTTATATGACCGAGACAAAAAAGATGCTTGGAGAAGCTAAATCTACGGACCGTGTTAAAAAATTCAGGGAAAAACAAAAGCAATTAGCACTTGAAACGGATTGTAACGTTACAGAAACGTTACATGAAACGGAGATAGAGATAGAGTTAGAGAAAGATATAGATAAAGATATTAAAAAGAATAGTAGTCGCTTTGCTCCTCCGTCTCTTGAAGAGGTGAAGGCATACTGCATGGAGCGTAATAACAAAGTAGATCCAGAAGGCTTTATTGATTTCTATTCCTCCAAGGGATGGATGGTTGGGAAAAATAAGATGAAGGACTGGAAAGCATGTGTTAGAACCTGGGAAAAGGGGGATAGGCAGAAATCAAGTTCCCCTACACCAAATAAATTTAATAACCACCAGCAGAGGAGCTATACAACACAGGATATGGAGAGCCTGGAGCGTGCCCTGCTAAGTAAGGGCTTATAGGAGGTGCAAGAATGTTTTACAAAATAAAATCGGAATACAGGGGAGAAGCTGCCAAGATATTTGTCGAAAGCGGATACACTGTAGCCCCTGCTAAGAGACGGAAGGTAAATAAGGACGGCAAGCCTGCAAGCGGATGGGAATATGGGATCGAAATAACTGGTAACGGCGAGATCCTGGAATCAGAGGAGGATGACGAATGAATACATATACGGTTATAAAGGTACATCCATTTAACGGCCGTGAAACAACTCTAGGAAAGAATTTAACCTGTGCGCAAGTTGCTGCACTTATAGGTATCCCAGCAGGATCTGCAAGCAACTATGCCAGGAAAGGCGCGAAAGCAAAGGGGTTATACAAGATCATAGTTGACGGAGAGCCGAGGGACGAACTTGCGGACAAGTGGAACGAAATGTGCAGAGCTGCCAGAGAGTTGAAAAGAGGAGGAAGAATTGTTGTTGTGATGATAAAAGGCAAGCCGCACAAGTATGTTAAGCCGAGAGAAAGGCAGGCGGTGTAATGCTACTTAATCATATCTACTGCGGTGATTCCTTGGAAATCCTCAAAACTCTTCCTTCAGACAGCGTCGATTGCGGAGTGACCTCTCCACCTTACTACGGCCTGCGGGATTATGGCGTAGATGGTCAATTAGGACTGGAGACAACGCCGGAGTTATTTATTGCAAATATGGTAAGCGTCTTCCGGGAATTTCGACGGGTGCTGAAGCCAGAAGGAACACTATGGATCAACATCGGAGATAGTTACGTTGGTACCGGAGGAGACAGAAAAAATCCGGTTGACAATGAAATATTTAATCATCAGCAGCAGAGCAATCCAAAAGACGGAAGATATCAAAGAACAAAATATATGACGGAAAATTCATTAAAACCAAAGGACTTAATCGGGATTCCGTGGATGCTTGCTTTTGCACTACGCGCTGACGGGTGGTATTTGCGTCAGGACATAATATGGAGCAAACCAAACCCAATGCCGGAGAGCGTAACTGACCGCTGCACCAAAAGCCATGAATACATATTCCTTTTATCAAAATCAGCACATTATTACTATGACAACGAAATTATAAAGGAACATTGCGTGCAGGATGAAATGGCAAACGGATTTAGAGACGGAGCTTACTGTAACAATGAGACATTTGATAATACTGCAGGAGGAACACGGAAAAATAAGGGAAACTATAAAGTACCGACTGGATGGGACACGGAAGAAGGGTCACACGGTACGATCCATAGGACTGGAAGAACCAGATACGGCGGGAATAAATACACCGCCAATCCAGAACAATTTTACAGAACAAAATCAGGGAATGCTTACGAACCAAGAGAAAAAAAGAATAAGCGATCTGTTTGGACGGTTGCCACAAAGGGATTTAAAGAGGCTCATTTTGCAACCTTCCCGGAAGAGTTAATCACTCCATGTATCCTTGCAGGATGCCCGCAGGGGGGGATAGTACTTGATATGTTCTTTGGGTCCGGAACAACGGGCATGGCAGCAGTAAGGAATTTTAGAAACTTCATCGGGATTGAAATCAATCCAGAGTATAAAAAGATGGCAGACAGACGGCTACAGCCTCATATAAGCCAAATGGATATGTTTTCTTTAGGAATTTCAAATTAAAACAAGAAGGGAGTAGAGTTTTCCGCGCGGGATAAAGAGCTCTTTACTCCAAACAGAAAAATGGAATTAACGCACTTATCTTTATTCTCCGGCATAGGAGGGCTTGATTTAGCGGCAGAATGGGCAGGGTTTAAGACGGTCGGGCAGTGCGAATGGGCTGACTATCCGACAAAGGTATTGGAAAAACATTGGCCTGACGTGCCGAGATGGAGGGATATACATGAGCTATCAGCAGATGACTTTTATAGACGGTCCGGCATCGAGAGGGGACATCTCACAGTCATATCAGGGGGCTTCCCCTGCCAGCCGCACAGCCTTGCAGGATTGCGTAAAGCGTCTAACGATGAACGTGACTTATGGCCTGAGTACCGGAGAGCCATTGGCGAAATTAGACCAAAATGGGTTGTGGCTGAGAATGTACGGGGGTTACTTACAAGTGAAGATGGACGGTTCTTTCGAGGAATACTCCGGGATTTTGCCGACTTGGGGTATGATGTTGGATGGTGTTGTTACAGGGCTGCCGATGTCGGAGCAGTTCACGCCAGAGAACGGGTTGCGATTATTGCGAACACTAGTAGCCAGCGATTACAAAGGGAGCGTGAAAAGCAGATATATAGGATCAACAGCCAAGAACCAAATAGGTATATATTCAGTGTTGAGGAATGGCGTGAACGATCCAATTTATTTGAACCCAAACTATTGCGAAATTATCATGGGCTTCCCGGATCAGTGGACAGAATTAAAAGCCTAGGTAATTCGGTAGTACCAATGCAGTTTTATCCAATATTTAAAGCCATAGCAGATATAGAAGCTATGATACCCAACAACAATTAAGGTGCTGGATATGATACAGGGTGAATATTCGAAATACATTTACAGTCAAGGCGGTCAGATGGCTACATCAAGCGCAGTATTTCAGCTATTCACATTTACGCCGCCTAAAGTGTTCCAGATGCCATCAGATGAAGAAGTGGATGGATAGCATTATGAGTAATTTAAAAATCGGAGATAAAGTCGCCATGAATGATAAATATTGGGTAGCTGATAAAAATAGAGGAGTGGAATTTACTGTCAGAAGCAAACCATTTGACTTATGTGGAACCGAATGCGTAATGCTTGAAGGCTACCGTGGTGGTTATGCGGCTGATGGTTTGACAAAAGTGGAGGAATGATCATGATAGACGGAAACAGAGCGGAGGGCTATGACCTAATTTGTGATATATGCGGACATACCGTAGTAGGATTAGACGATTTTGATGAAGCCAAAGACTACGCAAAAGAAAACGGATGGAGAACAGAGAAATATAATGGGGCATGGGAGAATTATTGCCCTAAATGTCAGGAGGGATGATATGAGTGATTTAATCAGCCGAAAGGCAGTTATACAAGATATAAAGGATTTGCTAAAAAGTCCATACGCACACAGTCAATGCGGAGAAGTATCAGAAAGCGCAGGTTATCTCATCCGTAAAGAAATGGCTGAAACAATTATCGATATATGCGTTAAATCGGCTAAAACTGCCTATGATGTTAATAAGGTTATGGATCGGATGGAAACAGTAACCTTCACAGCGGATTTATATGATCACGGATGGGATGGGCAGACGGTTAATAATCTACTTTGCTTGGGTGATGTGGCTGATATTGTGAGAGGAGGCGGCAGGGATGAAAGTAACCAGAACCACAACAAAGACTTATGAAGTAAGCTCCGGATGCAATAGCAAGAAATGGGGTATGCCATTCGGAAGGTTTATTGATATAAGAGTTAGAAATAATCAATCAGTAAAACAATTTGAGAGCTGTTTTATTTGCGGTCACAGATTTTCAGATGATGAAATCCCAAATGTCGTGGTTGTTTCTTCCAAGGGAAACCGTTTCTCGTGCGATACATGTTATGAAAAAGTGATGAGAGGAGGCGGCAGGGATGAATAAGCAGGAGATTGAAAAGGCTATGGAAATATTGGAGCAGATATATCCATCCCAAAAGGAAATAAAAACAGGAGAATACGATCATGTGGCAGATGCTTTGGATACGGCTATCTCCGCCCTCCAGCTGCAATTAACCGGTGGATGGATACCGGTATCGGAGCGGCTTCCAGAAGAAAAAATCAATCCTGTTACCTCTGATTATTTCGAGTATGAATGTACTGCCTATTGGGGATATGGGAGAGTAGATGTAAGACACTATAAATTCGGAGATGGACATTGGTGGAATAGTCCCAGCTGCGTAGACGCTTATGTTGTCGCATGGAGAGAAAGACCGGAACCATATAAGGAGGAATTATGACAGCATTAGAGATTATGGAACACTGCTTTGGTGACTGTAGCGGATGTGAAGTCAGGGAAGAATGTGAGAAAGCGAGGAAAGAGGATGGGAAACCAAAAAATTGATATATCTGATTTTCTAAACAAACGAAAAGTCTTATATGAAAAAAGGATCGAAAGGCTTGAAAAACAGGAACGTGACAGTGAGGCAATTTTAGAGGTAGAGCCTGACAGGCAGGACATGGCTGAATCCATAAATGATTGCGTGAAGCTGCTTGACAGATATAGTGCATTGGTGGAATTTATAGAAGAATTGCAAGAAACGTATGGATTTGGTGGAGGTAACTTATGAGTGATCTGGATGCTTTAGAAGTAATAAGGGAACTAAAGGAGTATAACCACCAGGGATTGTTGCTAACCCCGGCAAGCGTGGATGACGATCCTCTGTATGCCTGTGCACTGTCACATGCGATCAGGGCGCTGGAAGAGAGATGCGGTGAACCGCTGGAATGGAAGGAAGAAATTTAAGTATTTAGAGGAGAAAAAATGAAGTTAAACATAGCAAAAGCAAAGGAACTTGTAGGTAAGAAAATTGATTGTAAAGTAAGAAGATTTGGTTATTACCCTATGGAAATAAAAGAGCGTGATGGCGAATTGTATCTCAAAGATGCAGTGGGGGTTTGTATGCCAATACCCGAAAGGGAAGATGATTTTAACTGTCATGATTATGATTTTATAATTGACTAAAATTCGATTTAGTTAGTTAAATTTAAGGACTTAGCTCATATGAGCGGAAAGCAGGTAATTATGAATAATGTAGTACAGTCTTTAGAGATTTTAATTCAGACTAAGAAGGTCAATGATAATATGATAACTGATGCATCAGAGAAGCAAGCTTTTGGAGAAGCTTTTAATGATGCAATCGAGGCATTAGATAAGCAGATGCCAAAGAAAATTCAGAGTGACAGCTGTTGCAAGAATGTATGCCCTTCATGTGGTGGTGCAGTACATAAGGTTTTAGTAACCGAAGTATATTGTCAGTACTGCGGCCAGTTAATTGATTGGAATAGATGATCGAAAATTAAGACAAGGATAGGTAAGGATTTAGTGAAGGAGGAGCGGATATGATTGTAACACCTGCAAGCAATATAAAAGAAGTTCAGGAGTTCCATGAATTAGAATCTGGACAAGTGCTTTACCTGGGAATGATTTTACAGAATCATAAAAAAGTTGAGATTACTGGTTTTGGTGGAATGGCTACTTTTAAGCCAAAAGAAGATTAACAAAACTAAGTATTTAGCGAGGAGTGAGGATATGACGTATTTTGTAATAATGCATGATATAAACAGAGACAGAGACATATGTAAGCAATATGACGATGGGAGTGATTTACTGGACGACATTGAATGGCTCCCGGATCATCATAACTTAAAAATGGTTTTCTATTCCGGGAAGCGCCTCCCGATTAAGTCCTGGGAAGAATTGCGGAAACATGTTTCTGCATAATAAATTTTTTAAGTATTTATCTAAGAAAGGAGCAGTACATGAAAACGTGGAGTAAAACAATAGGGGTATTAGGATTGAGAGTTATATAAAAATCCAACGTCATTTTGATTTTAAAGAAGGTCTAAGATACTCGGTATCGGTTCCAAATAAGTCTGTTTGCCGAAGAACAGTAAAGAAAGCCTTGATTGATATGATGGAAAAAGAAAGCATCGGGATGGGTAAATACGATAGCCTGAAAGAACAAATGTATAAACATAAACTATGGAACCAGTTGTAATTTTTTTAAATAAAGATTTAGTGGAGGAATAAAAGAGCATGGAAAAGAAACTCACAATGGAACAAGTAAATGAAAGCAGACATCAAGGCAAGAACATTTATGGAACTAAAAAAGGCTATTGCAATTTGATTAATTGCTGTGATCACTGTAATAAAAATGTTCGTTTTTGGTGTAAAGTCATAGTGAAAATCGAGGAACATCAAAAGAAAATTATTGAAAAGATATGTCGGTAAACTGGAATTGTTAAAATCTTGCATATCGATAAGTAAAAATAAGCAATCGTAACCATCACGGTGGATTCGCCGGGGTGGTGTGGAAAGAAAAATTTAGTATAACCAAGAATAAAAATTACGGAAGGAGGAAGCAATATGCAAGCGCAAGTAAACGTAAGCGAAGTGATAACAAAGATTTTAATGGGTATGATGGCTGTATTAGAGCAACAACAAATGGATCAGTTGAAAACTGTCCTACAAATGAATCTGAGTAAGTATCAGATCATTGAAGAGGAAACGGCACTGTCAACAGGGATGGATGATAATAATGATAAGATAAAGCTGTTTTTAGCTACGTTGTCGATAGAGGGCAAGACAGAGGCAACAATAAAGGCCTATGCCATTGAATATCGGGTATTCTTCGAGCACGTCAACAAGAATTTCCGCGATATTACCACAAATGATATTTACTCTTACCTTGCATATTGTAAATCCGTCCGAAAGAACACCGATGTTACACTTAACAACCGTATCCGTATGCTGAGATCGCTTTTCAAGTGGTTGGCGGCAGAAGAATATAAAACTAAAAATCCCATGCTAAAGATCAGGGCGATTAAAACGGAAAAGTTGGTAAAAGAGGTTTTGACCGATGAACAATCTGAAATAATTAGATGCAGCTGCAAAACTGAGAGAGATCTGGCGATAATTGATTTCCTGGAATCCACTGGAATGCGTATAGGTGAAATGGTCAAATTGAATAGATCTGATATCGATTTCACTAACGGACAATGCATCGTATATGGGAAAGGACGGAAGGAAAGGCCGGTATATATCACAGGAAAATCGAAAGTGCATCTAATTAATTACCTGGAGAGCAGGAAGGATGATAATTCAGCCCTTTTTGTGACAAAGCGCGCGCCTCACAATAGGCTGAAAGCTTCAGGTGTTCGTGCAATGATGAAAAAAGTCGTGTCAAATAGCAAGATCAGCAATGTAAAGCTGTATCCTCACAAGATCAGGCGCACCATGGCTACCAATATGATAAATAACGGGGCTCCAGCGGAGCATGTGCAAAGGATATTAGGGCATGCATCGGTACAGACCACTTTGCAATGCTATGCCCGGCTGAGCAGCTATGTAATCAAGGATGCGCATAGGAGATATGCGGTATAAGGAGATTGGTATGGGAGTAGATAGATGTGTATGTTGCGGAGCAATAATCCCAGAGGGAAGCCAGGTGTGCATTAACTGCATGACTGGGTGCGTGAGCTGCCCGTGGGAAGATAGAGATAACTGTAGGTCATGTATAGGGGAAGGTGGTGAGAGGCATGACAGAGATAGAAGTAAAAAAGAGATATCTTAAAAGTTATATTAAAAACCGTGAAAAGCTCAAAACATTAGAGGATCAATTACAATCCCTGATAGAATCTTCGAGATCGGCTAAGGCTCAATCAATATCAGATATGCCGAAGGGAAACATACAGACCGATTTGTCGGATGTAATGGTAAGGCAGGATGAATTGTTTGCCAAGATAATACGGCTTAAGGCAGAGTGCCAGCAGATCATGTTAAATATCGAAAATGGTATAGCAGAAATGGAAGACGGAATAGAGAGTGCAATCCTGTATAAGAAATACATAAAGGGAGAACAGTTTGAGGATATCTGCATGGAAATAGGATACAGCTGGAGGCAAACTCATAGGCACCATGGAAATGCACTGATGCATTTTAAAATACCAATATGGCACTAAATGGCATTGAATGGCACATAATAAAGTGGTAAGATATTATTATATATAAGTGTAATAGAGCATCTATAACATTATTCTTATGACCTCCTACGGCTGTAAGTTGATAAGGCTTGCAGCCGATTAGCCGCCTGATTAAAACGCATCTAACCGGGCGGTTACTGTACAACCTATCGAGAGAGCGTTTTATTTAATGTGCGGTACTAATAGGATGCTCTCTTAGCAAATTATTAAGCCTTATGGCGATTAAATAATATCAAAGACCTCCAAGAGCGGAGGCGGGCTCCTGTACGGCATGTCCTGGGAGCCTTTTATATTGCAATTAAACAGGTGTGGCGCAAGCCGGGTAATAATCCAGACAAGGCAGGGTGGGGCTGTGGATTAAGATAAAACAACACGATTGAGGGGTGGTGGTAGTGGCAAAGGCAAGGGATCCAAACAGAGACAAGGCTAAAGAAATCTATGATAACAATCCCGGGATAGAATTAACTGAGATTGCAAGTCAGTTAAACATACCGGTCACAACGGTACGTAGCTGGAAGGCACGGGACAAGTGGGAGTGCAACGCAACGCAATGCAACGCAAGTAATAGAGCAACGCAAAAGCCTTTTGATGATGGGACGAAGGAAACCATGCTGAATGAGAGCCTCACACACGAGCAAAGACTTTTTTGTATATACTACAGCAAGATATTCAACGCCACACAAAGTTATCAAAAGGCATATGGATGCACATATGAATCAGCAATGGTAAATGGCTCCAATCTGCTAAGAAATATTAAGGTTAAAGAAGAATTGCAACGGCTAAACGAAATAAAGAGGCAGCAAATCATAGTGAGCGAAACTGATTTGGTTGAATTGCATATGAGAATGGCTTTTGCGGACATAGGAAATTATATATCATTTAAGCAAGAGGAAATTCCAGTGATGACGATGTTTGGATACCTCGAAGATAAAGAAACAGGGAAGAAGGTAACAAAGGTTGTCAACTCAGTTAAGGTTAATGATTCGGCCAATGTAGACACTCAGCTGATACAAGAAGTTAAGCAAGGTAAAGATGGATTTAGTATTAAACTGGCAGATAGACAAAAATCAATGGATTGGCTCGATAAACACTTCTTGATGAATCCAATGGATAAGCACAAAGTCGAATATGATATGCTGAAATTGGAATTGGAACGCAAGAAGTTGGATCCGAATGAAACAACATCAGGTGCGAGATATAATGGCTTGCCTGCCACAATGATAGCGCCAGCATTCATAAAGGTTGTCCATGACATAGAAGAGCAACTCTACAATGAATATGTATTTCCAGGCGGTAGAGGCTCCGCAAAATCGTCTTTCATTTCACTGGAGATAATTGACCTGATTGAAAAGAATCCTGATATGCATGCTGCGGTATTTAGGCAAGTAGGCAATACATTAAGGGATTCCGTATATGCACAAATTTGCTGGGCTATAGCGGCCTTGGGCTTAGAGGATGAATATAAATGTAATGTTTCACCTTTGGAAATAACAAAGAAATCCACAGGCCAAAAGATATTCTTCCGTGGAAACGATGACCCGATGAAATCCAAGGGTATCAAAGCCCCTGCATTAAAGAAAGAAGCTATTCGCCGGATCAAGGTAAACAAGGAAAAGCTAAAAGCACTTAATAAGCCTACTGAGGCGATGAAAGTTGAGAGTGGCTATATTGGCATCCTCTGGTTTGAAGAATTGGATCAATTTAAAGGTGCGGAAGCAGTAAGAACCGTTACTCAGTCCGTTGTGCGTGGCGGCGAAAAAACATACATATTCAAATCGTTCAATCCACCGAAAAGTGCAAATAACTGGGCGAATAAATATATCAAAATACCTAAGCCTGGCATGTTGGTAACATTCAGCAATTATTTAGATGTTCCAAAGAGCTGGCTGGGTAAGCCATTCCTCGATGATGCTGAACACCTCAAAGAGGTTAATCCAACAGCCTATGAAAATGAGTACATGGGCGTTGCAAACGGCACCGGTGGCAATGTATTTGATAATGTCACGATCCGAAAAATCACCGATGAAGAGATTGCTGTATTCGATAGGCTATACTTCGGCGTTGACTGGGGCTGGTTCCCTGATCCATGGGCATTTAACAAAATGTATTACAATGCTGCACAACATCGTCTTGTCATTATTGGTGAGGATAGACGTAATAAGACCAAAAATGCCGAGACAGCCAGAATACTACGAGAAGAGCACGGAATTACTCCGAATGATAAAATCACATGTGACAGTGCCGAGGAAAAATCAGTATCAGATTATAAAGACTATGGATTATTTGCCCGTGGAGCTATCAAGGGTCCCGGGTCAGTAGACTATTCCATGAAGTGGCTTGCTTCCCTCGCTGAGATCGTCATTGATAATACAAGGACCCCTCATACTGCAACAGAGTTTTTAGAGTATGAATATGAGAGGGACAAGGAAGGTAATATAATCAGCGGTTACCCTGACAAAAACAATCATCATATTGATGCAATCAGATATGCCCTAGAAGAGATATGGAGAAGGAGGGGGCAATAGTGCTACAGAGAATAAAGGATTTAATAAGGCAGGTGACGGGGAAAATGTTTAAGCGTGGCACAATTGAAAAAGAGCTACAGGTTGATATAGTGACAAGTGATAAGATGGCCAGAGCCATAAATGAGTGGACAGAGATGTACGAGAATCGCCCTCACTGGCTCAGCGATACGGTAAAGAGCATGAACCTAGCTGCTACGGTTGCTTCTGAGTTCGCCCGGCTGATTACTCTTGAAATGGAAAGCAAGGTCGAGGGGAATGACTACCTGAACGAACAATACCAAATTGTTATTAATGGTATACGGCCTTTTGTAGAGTATGCATGTGCAAAAGGGGGCGTTGTGTTCAAGCCGTTCATCAACGGCGAAAACATCGAGGTTGATTTTACCCAGGCTGATTATTTCTTCCCTACTTCCTACAATAGCAGGGGAGAGATTACCGGGGCTGTATTTGTGGATACCAAGACAATAGGGGAAAAGTTATATACGAGGCTGGAGTATCACAACCTGACTGCTGATGGATATTACATAGCCAACCAGGCGTATGTAACAAAAGCAATTGAAGGCAGTGAAGCCCTTGGGAAAGAAATCCCCCTTACGGAGGTGGATGACTGGGCGGAGCTTGAACCGGAGGTGATGATCCAGAACGTGGATAAGCCTCTATTTGCTTATTTCAAGATGCCACAGGCCAATACAATTGATCCATCATCTCCATTAGGTGTTTCGGTATACTCCAGGGCGGTTGGAGATATCGAGGAGGCTGACCGGCAGTATTCCCGAATATTGTGGGAGTATGATGGATCCGAGCTTGCGATTGATGCAAGTATTGATTGCTTTAAGGTTAGCGGCCAGGATAGATATGAGCTTCCGAGAGGCAAAGAAAGATTATTCCGGATGCTGCATTATGAGGCGCATGATTATAAAAAACCTTTCGAGACATTTTCCCCGGATATCCGTGATGTGTCGTTATTTAATGGACTAAACAACCTGTTAAAACAGATAGAGTTTAAATGCGGCCTTGCATACGGCACAATAAGTGATCCACAGCAGGTGGAAAAGACGGCGGAGGAGATAAAGAGCAGCAAACAGAGATCCTACCAGTCGGTAACCGATGCGCAGAAATCCCTACAGACAGCCCTGGAGCATCTGGTGTATGCAATGGGTGTTGTCGGTTCACTGGCAGGCCTACCGGTAAAGACAAATAATAAAGTTTCTTCTAAGTGGGATGACAGTATCATCATTGATGTGGATAAAGAGCGAATTTCTGACAGACAAGAGGTAGCTATGGGAGCTATGACGCTCCTTGAATATCGCATGAAATGGTACAAAGAGGATGAGATAACGGCCGCTAGAATGATCAGTGAGCAGGCTGATGTTGTGATGTAAAGGAGGATTACCATGGAATTAACACAGGAGCAGAAAGAAGTAATCAGGAAAATTGCCGAAGCATTCCGCAAAATTATTGCAGCTGTAAAGGAAACAATAAATAGGGTAAAAGAATTTTTCAATACCTACATTGTGAGCCTTGAGCCTAAAAGGAGATACAAATTTCTCAGATCTATCGGCATTAAGAATTATGTCCCATTTTTCCGGAGAAGAGGAGTAATACACTGCCGGAATAACTGCTAGGGGTGATTATATGCTAACTCCTGCAGAACTTGAACGCATCCCAGTAGAGGTACAAAAGCTCATGATTGGGTTATCAAGCCGAATCATGGAGGATGTCGTTGACCGGATCAACATGATCAACAGTATCTCACGCACGGCAGATTATGAGCTATATCTTTTAAGCAAAGTCGGGCTATCCTCGGATACCATCCGTAAGGCAATCAAAAACACTTTGCAGAAAACGGATGCTGAGATTGATAGGATATATGGCGAGGTAATAAAGGATGGCTATGCAAGGGCTGAGGAGCTGTATGAAGCCACTGGAAAGCCATTTACCCGATATGAGGACAATCAGCCCATCCAACAGCTTGTAGAGGCTGTTAAGCGGCAAACGAAGGATGAATTGTCGAATATCACCCAGACAACAGCCTTCCGAGTTGAATCCGGTGGTGTGGCATCATACCATACAACAGCAGAATACCTAAAACAAAAGCTCGATGAAGCCGCTATGGATATTACTTCCGGATCGTTTGACTATAATAGGACGATCAAAAACACTATCCATGAAATGACTAAATCCGGTGTGAGGGTAGTGGAATATGAGAGCGGATGGCATAACCGGATAGAGGTTGCTGCCAGAAGAGCTATAATGACCGGTGTTACCCAGGTGACGGCTAAAATAAATGACATGAACGCTGAATCTCTGGATACAGATTATTTTGAAGTAAGCTGGCATGCGACTGCCAGGCCTGCCCACCAGGTATGGCAAGGAAGAGTGTACAGCCGGAAGGAGCTTGAAACGGTTTGCGGATTGGGTACCGGTCCCGGCCTTAGCGGATGGAACTGTTATCACTCATATTATCCTTTTCTTCCTGGCATATCAAAGCGAACCTATACGGACGAACAACTTGACGATATGAACGCCAAGGAGAACGAAAAAAAGGCTTACAGAGGGAAAGAGTATACTACCTACGAGGCTACTCAGCGGCAACGGCAGCTTGAAACCATTATGCGCAAGCAGAGGCAGGATATTAAACTGCTGGAGATGGCTGGAGCGGCTGAGGATGATATTATCAGTGCAAAGGCTCTTTATCACGGCACTATGGATGAATATGTTAAGTTTTCAAAAGGTATGGGGCTGCCGCAGCAGAGAGAGCGTATCTATTCGGATGGATTGGGATTGGTGAAATGAATGAAAATGAAGAGACGTAGCAATACGGCTTTTTTATTTTGTCCGAAATGACGTTTAAACTAATCACGCCTTGCAGGCAGGCGTTTAAACACTGCATCGAAGTGGATGGCACCACGATTAAAAACAGGCTCGATAAGGAGAACACATGGAGTTTTTAAAAGCAATCTTAGGCGATAAGTACCCCGAATTTGAAGCTGCCATCACGGCTTACAATGCCCTCCCGGAGAATAAGGATAAGCAGGTCAAGCTTGCCAACCTCGGCTCCGGAGAATATGTAGGAAAGGCCAAATATGACAGCATAGAGCAGGACAGGAACAATTACAAATCCCTGCTTGAAACGGCTCAGACTACCCTTAAAAAGTTTGAAGGTGTCAATGTTGAGGATCTCCAGGGTGAAATCGAAAAGCTTAAGGATGACCTGGACAATAAGGATACGGAATACAAGGAGAAGCTGTCGCAGATGGAATATGACGGAGCCATTAATAAGTATTTTGAAAGCTTTAAATTCACGTCTGATCTTGCAAAGAGAGCGGCAATGGATGAATTCCGTAAGAAAGAGCTTAAGCTAGAGAACGGCACATTCCTGGGCGGCGATGATTATATGAAGCAGCTCAAGGAAGCTAATCCTACAGCTTTTGAGGCAGAGGATGACGGAGAAAAACCGCCTACACTTGTTAAACCAACAAAACCACGTAAACCAGGGGAGAAAATGACGCTTGCGGAGGCTATGAAGTATAAAAACGATCATCCGGATGTCGACATCTCCACATTAATCTAAGAAAGAAGGTAAAATAATATGCCGGGAATTTTTGATAGTAAGAATTTTAACTCCGAGGTGTTTATGGCTTATGTCCAAAAGACACCCAACCTCAACAGGAATGAGCTGCTTAAATCCAAGGCGATCCGCAACAGGGCTGATATTGCCGCTAAATTTACCGATCAGGTGGGCGGTAATTATGCAACTGTACCGATCTTTGGGCGTATTGGAGGGGCTGCACAGAATTACAACGGCTCTACTGACATTACGGCAAACAAGTTTAAAACCTATACACAGGGTCGCGTAGTCGTAGGCCGTGCAAATGCATGGGTAGAAACAGACTTTGGCTATGACATCACCGGGGGCACGGACTTTATGGCTCAGATCGCTTCCCAGGTGGGTGAGTATTGGGATGATATTGACCAGCAGACGCTGCTTAGCGTTCTCAAGGGTATTTTCTCAATGACCGGGGCAAAAAACCTTGAATTTGTCAATGGGCATACCTATGACGTATCCGATAAGACAGATGGTAGCGGTGTGTTTGGTGCTGTAACCCTCAATAACGCTATTCAAAAGGCGTTAGGAGATAACAAGGCTAAATTCACGCTTGCAATCATGCATTCTGCTGTTGCTACAGGCCTGGAAAACCTTAATCTATTGGAGTATATGAAATATACCGACAGTGACGGAATCGAGAGATCGCTCCCTCTTGCCACTCTGAACGGCAAACTAGTACTGATTGATGATACTATGCCGGTGGAAGAGGTTCCGGCAGCCGGTGAGGTTGCTGCCTACACTAAATATACATCTTATGTATTGGGTGATGGGGCAATTGAGTATACCGATTGCGGCGCAAAGGTACCTTATGAGACCGATAGAGACCCGGCAAAGAACGGTGGACAGGATACGTTGTACGGCCGTCAGAGGAAGATATTTGCTCCTTACGGCATCTCTTACAAGGATAACACGGTACTGTCACCTACAGATGCAAATCTTGAAAACGGGGCAAACTGGACGCTTGCAAACAGCAATGAAGGTGGATCAAGCGAATACTTCCCACATAAGGCTATTCCGATTGCCAGAGTAGTTACAAGGGGATAAAGACAGGAGGTCGGTACCGATGACCAGCTATGCAGACTTTGCATATTACAAAGATACATATAAAGGGGCGGTTCTTGATGCCGCCTCTTTTGATGCTTACTCCCGAAATTCCACACTGATTATAAGGCAACATACCTTTAACCGGATAAAAGATGATGATGTCCCAAATGACGTGAAAATGTGCTGCTGTGAGCTGGCTGAGTATTTATCAAAAAAAGATGCGGCTGACCAGGATACGGAAGCCGGTATTAAGGGACTTACCTCTGAGACTACCGGGGGGCATTCAGCCAGTTACGAAACAGCAGAGGCCAGGGAACAGGCCCATAATAAAGCCACCGGTAACATTATTTATAACTGGCTTGCCTTTACAGGGCTGCTGTACAGGGGGTGCTGCTGATGTATACCAATACGGATATTACCTTGTACCTGTACGATAAAAGTGGAAACGTAACCAGGCTCCCCGTATCCGGGAAGGATGGTAAAAAGGGAGCCTTTTGGGATGAAGTGAAACAGGCAAACATCCTGAAAAGTGGACTGACAAATGCAGATACAATTAAGATCATGGTCCCGGTTGCCAATCTCCCGGAAGGAATAAGTTTTACGGCGGCCAAGGACATGGTTGTAAAAGACGTAATTGGTTTTGAGTTTGATAATACCTCGGAGGCCTCCAGGTCAGCATCATTAAAGGCTCTTAAGGCAGCCAATGCAGTATACGGTATCAACGCCGCTGATGCAAAGCTTTATGGCAGCCCTGGGATGAGGTATTATCAATTATCATGTAAGTAGGTGGCAGGATGGAGTTTAACGGAAGGCTTGAAATGAAGGATATAAACCAATTGCTTAAGGACAGGGGCCTGCAGGACACTGGGCCGGTGCAGAAATTTATTGATAGCGAAGTTATAAGACTGATGAGCCCATACATACCCATGAGGGATGGCATGTTGGATAAATCGGCAGCTATCAGTACTGTCATCGGCAGCGGGTTAGTGCGGCAGGAGGCTCCGCATGTGCGATTCCAGTATTACGGAAAAGTCATGGTTGACCCCGAGACAGGCAGCCCATTCGCTGGTAAGGGTGTAAAAAAGGTACTGACAGATAAAGACCTTATGCACGATAAAAGCAGACATCCCCAGGCTGGCCCGTTCTGGTTTGAGCGCATGAAGGCTGATAAGCAGGAAGATATCCTGGAAGGATCTAGAAAGGTAGCGGGTGCAAAATGAATATAATTGAACTGGTAAAAGAAGTTTTATCCGGATTCCCCCAGATATCCATGCTGAACAATGGAGTAAATGTGGATTTTACGGAGAGCACTGACGGTAGTTGTGGATTATATCCTACGGGAGACCAACTCCTGAAAGAAGACATCATAGGGAACCAGGATAGGAGACACAATTTTGTACTGTATGCAGTTTTTCAAAGCGTCAATGACTATGACAGACTTGCAAACAGTACTTTTTTATTAGACCTGGCATACTGGCTTGAACATGCGGCCAGAAGCCAGGGGATAGAAGTAACTATAGACGGCAGATCTGTACCCGGTGTACTTACGAAGTTAAGCAGCGCCAATGGTATGCTGTACGGGTACCAGGATGGGACTTTATCCGGGCAGGTAACATACCAGTTGCAGATTTACGCCCAATACCATTTAGAAAGCGAGGTATTGCTATAATGGCAAAGATTAAAAGACAGTTTATGGCACATTACATTGATGCTTCCCTGACTTCTACCGCGACATACACGCGGCTTGGAAAGGATCTGGAAGAGTACAATGTGGAAATGAATGCCGAGGTCAACAGCACCCAGAACATCCTGGGGGAGACCAGTAAGACCATAAGCAGCTATGAGGCGCAGGCCTCCGTGGAACCGTTTTATGCGGACCAGGACGACCCAATGTTCCCCAAGCTGCAAAAGATCATTGATGACCGTCTTGTGCTTGATGATTTAAAAACTACCGTATTGGATGTGCACCTGTGGGAAGAGGACGAAGAGACACCGGGAACCTTTGTGGCATACCGTGAGGATGCATTGATTGAAATTGCTTCCTATGGCGGCGATAGTACCGGCTATCAGATATCTTTCAACGTGCACAACATCGGAGGAAGGGTAAAAGGTACATTTGTAGCAGCTACCAAGACCTTTACCCAGGATGCTTAATTAACCTATATGTATTAGTTTGATGGGCGGCGGTCACCTCCTTCCGCTGCCCATATTAAGGAGGATATATGCAAAGTCTTAATTTTAACGATGGATACAAAGAATTTTGTATCAACAACGATGAAACAAGGGTAATCCGGTTTAATCCGGCTGACTATGGGATGCTGGAAAGGTTTTCGCAGGCCCGAAAGAATATTATTAAGTCAGTTGACAGCCTGGAATTAAAGGCCGGCGGCGAGGATGAACTTGATGAAACGGCCGGCTTATTGACCGAAGTCAGGAATTTGATTTATGAACAGATTAATTACATTTTTGATGCAGATGTTGCTAAGGTGGCATTCGGCAACCAGTCGCCGATCAGTACGGTAAAGGGTAAATTTTTATTCGAGAGGTTCCTGGAAGCAGCGGGTCCTTTTATTGAAAAGGAGATCAAAGCAGAACAGGCAGCCAGCCAGAGGCGGATTGAGAAGTATACGAAGCAGGTGAGATGATTTGATTGGCCAATTACCAAAGGAACTAAACATTAATGGAACCTACAGGGCTATACGGAGTGATTACCGTGTGGCTCTTTTGATATTCCAGGCCTGCAACGATCCGGAACTGTCAGACCGTGAAAAGGTCATGGTCATAATCGAATGTCTGTATCAGGAACCGGAGCGAATTCCTCCAGATGATTACCAGGCGGCTAACGATATGGCGGTGTGGTTCCTGGAAGGCGGTTCGGATCCGGATGAAAACTCCAAGCACCAGCAGGCAAAGAAAGTGTTGGATTGGGAACAGGATGAAAGGATCATCTTCTCAGCTGTAAATAAGGTAGCCGGCTTTGAGACCCGGGCTGTTGATTACATGCATTGGTGGACTTTCCTTGGATTCTTTAACGAGATCGGGGAAGGGCTTTTCTCAACGGTAATAAACATCCGGAATAGGAAAAATAAAGGCAAGAAACTCGAGAAATACGAGCAGGAATTTTACAGGGAAAATAAAGCACTTATTGACCTGAAGGTGAAATTGTCAGCTGAGGAACAGGCTGAAATTGATTACTGGAATAAAATCCTTGGATAGATTGGAGGTGTAGCATGGCAGACGGCAGCCTGATTTTTGATACTAAAATAGATACTGACGGTTTTGAAGGTGATGCAGACAGCCTTAAGGACATAATGAAGCAGCTGAAATCCTCAATGGATGGCCTGAGTGAAAGCATAAAGAATGCCTTTACAGGGATTAACACGGCGCAGGCCGAGGCCGCTGTTAACGGCACAGCAGAGGCTATAGACAGTGCCGGTGACAGTGCCAGGCGTATGGAGGAATCCATGCGCAATATGGACGCAGCCATAGAACGGATGAACGCCGAATCTATAGACATCGTACCGGACAGCGAGGCCGCATCCGCTGAATCCCTATCCGAAGCATTGGAAGATATAGCTGTTGCAGCCCAACAGATTGACAGCGCTACGGTTAATGATATTATCCCTGAGAATACGCCAGTGAATATTGAGCAGGCAGACCAGAAAGCAAAAGAGTTTAAGAACACATTAGACTTTATAAAGCAGACTGTCCATGACTTGCCGGCAATATTCGGGCAGGTGGGATCCAATATAAAAAATGCCTTTGACGGAGCAGTAAGCTCTGCCAGGAGTGCGGGCAGTGCCATCAGGAACGCGCTGAACCCCCAGACTGACGGATCTAACCAGAAGATAAAAGGCATGGTTGACGAAATTGACCGGTACAAGGATCATATCCAAAGCCTTGAATCCCAGGGTTACTATTTCGGGGACAAAGAATATGATGACGCTTATGCAAGGCTTAACCGTCTTACACAGGGGCTGAATGAATATAAAAAATCCCTTACCCAGGCGGATGGCGAACAGAAAAAGGCAGCGAATAGCACAAGGAAGGTGGCAAAGAACGCGGACAAGGCAAAGAAGAGTGTAGGAGGCCTTGGAAAGATGATGCAGCTGCTCAAGATGTCCCTTATGTTTTCGGTTGCGTTTAAGGCGCTTAGTGCTGCAACTAATGCAGTAAAGGAAGGTTTCCAGAACCTTGCACAATACAGCAGCTCCACGAATAAAAACCTCTCCGCCCTAATGACATCCTCCCTTACCCTGAAAAATTCATTTGCTACGGCATTTGACCCGATCCTGACAGCCATCACGCCGGCATTACAGACGCTGATCAACTACTTGTCCCAGGCCATTACCACGGCGGGGCAGTTTTTTGCCGTATTCCTTAACGGAGCTACTACTTTTACAAAGGCTAAGGATGCACAGGTTGATTATGCGAAATCACTTGCGGACACAGCAAAGGAAGCAAATAAATCCTTAAGCCCGATTGACAAGCTCAACAGCGTCAGCGATTCAAGCGGAGGATCCGGGAAGGCAGGGACACCGAGCCCATCCCAGATGTTCGAGGAGGTTCCAATTGACAGCAAGGTTACGGAATTTGTAAAGAACCTAAAGCAGCAGCTGGAGCCGCTTATAAAAGCATTCGACAGGTTTAAGGTAGCAGTTGCCCCATTCGCCAAGAATGTAGGCGCAGGGCTTAAATGGTTTTTAGATAATGTTTTGATCCCGTTAGGCAAATGGACGGTTTCCGACCTGCTTCCGGGCTTCCTGGATGTTTTAGGAGCTGCCATAGGGGTATTGAATTCGATCCTGGAGGTTTTTAAGCCATATGCCTTATGGCTATGGGACAATTTCCTGCAGCCGCTTGCCGCATGGACCGGCGGGATGATAATCGAAGGCCTTAAGCTCCTTGCGGACGGGCTGAATGCCCTATCTGCATGGATCATGGATAACCAAGAGTTGGTCGCCAGGGCAGCCCTGCTGATCGGCAGCTTCTTCGCGGCCTTTGCTATAGTCAGCCTGGTAACAGCCCTTGCCCCATTGATTACGGCACTCGGGGCATTTATCACGTCCGGGGGGATGCTCTCCGCGGTACTGTCCGGGATAACCGCAGCGTTCGGAGCCCTTACAAGCCCTATCGTGCTGATTGTCGCAGCCCTCGGACTACTGATATACAGCTTCATTGACCTATACAGCAGCAGCGAGACTTTCCGGGAATCCATTGCGGAGCTGGGGAGGACATGGTATGAGGCGCTTAAGCCGCTGGCCGACTTCGTAGGCGTGGTACTTGCGGATGCATGGAATAAGATACTTAAGCCTATAATTGAATTTTTCCTAAAGACCCTGCTCCCGCAGCTGATCACCACTTTTAAAAACCTGTGGGAAAAGGTATTGGTACCACTGGCTAACTTTATCGGCACTGTATTGCAGCCGATATTTAAGATACTGGCAGATTTACTCACAATGCTATGGAAAAATGTCGTCCTACCGCTGGCTGATGCCATAGGATCAGTGCTTAAAGAGGCCTGGAACGCGATATACGAGATAATGAATAAAACCCTCATCCCCATTTTTAAAGTGGTCATAGACATACTGACACAGCTCTGGAAGAAAGTTATCAATCCGATTATAGATGTACTTTGGGATAACTTTAAACCGGCCTTTGAAACTGTATTCGGGGCTATTAAAGATGTTATCAACGGCCTTAAGACCGTGCTGACGGGTATCATAAAATTCATTACCGGCGTATTTACCGGCAACTGGAAAAAAGCCTGGGAAGGGATTAAGGATATTTTTAAGGGTATTTTTGACGGGCTCGGTGGTATTGCGAAGGGAGCTATTAACCTCGTCATAGATATAATCAACGGTCTTATAGGTGCGGTTGTATCCGGGATTAATGCCGTAATAGATATGGCCAACAGCCTCAGCTTCAAAGCTCCGGATTTCCTGGGAGGTAAGACATATGGCGTAAATATTACCAAGATTACCGCACCGAAGATCCCCAGGCTGGCAACCGGTACCGTTGTGCCGGCAAACTACGGGGAGTTTCTCGCGGTATTAGGAGACAACAAGCGGGAAGCAGAGGTGGTATCTCCGGTATCAAAGATAGAAGAAGCTGTTGAGAATGTACTAAATAGACGTGGTGCCGGTGAAGGCATGGCGCATTACACTATATACATGAATAACAAAGTGATTTTTGAAGGCATGGTTGCAGCTGATCGCGATTATCGCAAGCAAAACAGCGGTATATCTGCTTTTGCTACGCCTTAAGGGGAGGAGGAGTATATTGACTGGAAATGGTTATGTATTAAAAGTCGGCGGGACTGTATTCCCCAACGCCTTAATCGCGAAGGGTGGATACAGCAATACACCGAACCGCAGGCAGGATAAAAACAGCTATACGGACGCACGCGGGGAAACCCATAGGAATATCCTCCCGGTAAAACGTACTACGAGTAAGATCAAGACCATGCCGCTTACTTATGGCCAGAAGCTGATTGTACAGGCATTTTTCCCGAACCGCGATCATGTTACGGCAATCCGGTGGAATGATGAGGATAATAGTTATGAAACGGGTGAGTGTTACATACCGGACGTGGAATATGTCGTTGACCATATCGACAGTGACGGCAATTTCCACTACCAGCCGGTAGAAATTGAATTCATAGCATACGGGGAGTGATTATTTTGATTAATATAGATCCTGCACTGAAAACTATATACAGGAATGACCGCTTCCCAATGTCCACTATAGCACATCCTAAGGACATGGAAGCGTGCTTCGCTGACCTTGACCTTGTTGTTTCCGGTGACCGGTTCGCCGAGGACAAGGGAGAATTTGAACTGTCAGAGGGCATATGCCGGGATGTTGACCTTAAATTCGGGAAGTGTAATTCTGCCCAGGTAAAATTTACGGTTGCAGATGTAACGGACGATATTGCCGGCAAGGAATTCAGGCTGAAACAGACGGTTGATGATACTTATGAAATGCCGTTCGGGTATTTTACGGTGGATACATGCCCAAAGCAGGATGATTTAAGGTTTAAGGACATCACCGCTTATGACCGTATGCAAAGGGTCAATACGGACGTGGCAGCATGGTACAACGGCTTATCGTTTCCCATGACCTTGGCAGCCTTCCGGGCTTCATTCCTGGCTCATGTCGGCCTGGTTGAGGATACAGTTAAGCTTCCGTTGCCTAATGACAACATGACCGTTGAAAAGACCCTGGAGGCCGCACAGCTGCCAGGGCAGGAAGTAATCGAGGCGGTAGAGGAAATCAACGGCGTTTTCGGCGCAATTAATCCGGAGGGAAAGTTTTCGCATGTGATCCTGAAGCCGACATATGGATTATACCCCGGGACGTTTTATCCCGGCCAGGAGTATCCCCGGTCCGAGAATGATACATCTTATGTGACCCCGAGCCTGCTTGACGAAGAAGTATCAATAGAGATGCGTGAAACTATCCGGTTTGAGGAATTCACGGTACCGGAAATTGATAAGCTGATTATCCGGAGCGAAGAGGATGATATCGGGGCCATTGTAGGGGAAGGCACCAATGCATACATAATCGAAGGAAACTTCCTCGCCCTTGGGAAGTCAGCTGCCGAGCTGCAGACGATAGCGCGGAACGCCTTCGGGTATATTGCTAAGCGTCCTTACCGCCCCTATGAATCCAGGGGCTTGGGGCTGCCCTATGTAAAGCCGGGTGACATGCTGAGGTTTGACCAGGATGAGCCTGTGACGGGTTATGTACTAAGCCGCACACTTACGGGAACCCAAGGGCTTATGGATGAGTATATCTCCCCCGGGAGCCGTGAAAGGACGCAGAACACCAGTAAGAATACGGAGATCATAAAGCTTAAGTACAGAACCAACAAGCTCCGCGTGGATGTGGACGGCGTGTCCGTTGAGCTGTCAGACCTGGCTGAAAACGTGGATACGTCATTTAATGTAATGCACGGAGAGATCCAATTAAAAGTCGACAAGGCCGGGGTTATAGCGGCTATCAACCTGACATCAGAAGAGGCGAAGATTTCGGCAAGTAAAATCAATCTAACTGGATATGTTACCATAACGTCATTAAATACCCCGGGAAGTGTAGAGATAGATGGGGGGAATTTAAAAGCCGGTACCGTTGTAGCGGATACGGTTAGATCGGACTGGATCTATACTAATAACCTGAACGCGAGCCAGATAACGGCCGGCACGTTCACGGGAGACCGGATCAACGGCGGTACCATCAACGGTACGTCATTTAACCAGGTGGGAACCACATACACCACTACGATTGCGAATGGGGCCATTACTACGGGATTGATCTATCAGTATGGCAGCGGTACCTCATCCCAGCTTACGGCGGGGAATGCAGTTTTCCAATCAGGCAACTATAATGTGTCACTGTCTCATACCGGGCTTGTAATGAGTATAGGAGGAGTGGTTAGAGGAGCTTTATCAGCGGATGGATATTTGTCTTGTACGATGCTGAACAGTGGAACCCCAATTACATCACTTAATGTTGGATCCTATGCAGCACCAATATCGCATACACATACTACATTATGGAATGGCAGCTATCAAGTGTATTTATCATCCGGTGGGAATTTTGCCAGTGGAAGCAGTGGGGATCTGGGTTCTCCTGGAGCCAAGTGGGGAACGGTTTATGCTAATACAGGTACTATCATAACGTCAGATAAAAGTGAGAAAAATAGCATTGAGGCTTTGCCTTACGTATATAAAGAAATGATCAAAAGGTTAAAGCCAGTTAGATTCAAGTATAATAATGGTACAAGTGATCGATATCACACGGGATTTATATCTCAGGATGTAGAAGAGTTAATAGAAGAGCTGGGGCTTGCATCGAAAGATCTGGCTGCATTTATTAAATCTCCTATGCACGCATTAAGAGATGAATATGGTGAATACGACACTAATAGTGAAGTCATTGGATATGCTTACGGGCTAAGAAATGATGAATTTATATCCCCAGCCATAGCTGTAATTCAGGATCAACAGGAAACCATAAAAGGTCTACAAGAGCAAATTAATAATATTTTGTCCACAATAAATTACTTGTAACTTTTGTTGTATAATTGTAACAATATGGTATAATACCAATAGGAGGTGTTATGATGAAGAAAATAATCATATTTGCAATTGCATTCATTCTTTCATTTACATGTTCTGCAACGGAACATACAGCAAAGGCACAGGCTATTAATTTAATCTCTGTGGATGGCAATTATAATATCTCATTTATTGCCACTAATCCTAATAGTGATGGGTTTTATAAAGGTCAAAAATTAAAAGACTTTAGTCTCATTGGAATAGTAACAAAGGGAGATACTGTTGCGACATCTAATTTATTATACTGGGAAAATCCTGATTATATTATTGCGGAAGGCCAACAAACAGTAAATTTGATTTGTGAAATACTGCTTCCTTATGAGAAAATTGTTTTTAAAGTTCCAATAACAGCAGCATCCAATCAAATAGAACTAGGCGACAGATCAGATATGTATGATGTATATAATGGATATTTAGGTGATGATATTTATAATATTTTGCCTAATGTAAAAATGTATAGTAAAGTCGGTAATGTTGTCACTGGAACATTTTCGTATTCCGATTACGATTCAAGCACAACTAATATGCAAAAAATAAAGTGGACATTTACACCAGGAGATCAAATATATCAAGCGAAAACGGGATATATTTATGTGCAACTACTGGAGCGTGACGAAACTGCCGTAGTAGAGGAAATAACCACTCCATCCCTAACCGTTACATCCGTATCACTTGCAACAGCAACATCTTACGATATTAACATTGTAGACAACATAAAGGGAACCAAATACGAATTTACAAGCAGCGATCCCAAGATAGCCACGGTGAACCCTAAAAACGGCATTGTAAAGGCCATAAAGCCAGGCAAGGCAACTATTACATGTAAAGCCACGTTGCCGGATGGAAGGTCGGAAACTCTAACCAGTGATGTGGTTGTAGGCTATGATGAAAACGCCCCAGTACTGACCGATGAAGCACTTGACCTCTCAATTAATGATGTCTTTTACATCACTGTCGAGAATCGCATAGCAAAGAGCAAATATAAATATGCTTCCAGCGATTGGTCAAAGGTTCGTGTCAATTCTGCATCCGGAAAGATTAGGGCGGTCGGGGAAGGCGAGGCATATGTTACCTGCACGATCACCACGCCGGATAAACAAGTGATCGTCTTGAGATGTGATATAAGCATTACAAAGTAAAACTAAATAATTCTTAGCAACCAGGGCGGCTCCGAAAGGCAGCTGCTCTTTTTATGCGCGAAAGGAGGAAGTATGAAAGGTATTAACCTGCAAATCCAAGAGCTGAAGGAAAACCTTACAAATGTGATCAATGAATCCAATCTGCCAATTACAATAACTCAGATGGCTCTATTTGAGCTAACATCACAGGTTAACAGTATTGCGGCTCAGACAATCGAAGCTGAGCGCAAAAGTCATGAAGAGGAGGCAAAAAAGGATGGCAATTAATTTTACTGGGGTAAACGGAGGAAACGGCTGGCAGAATGCTCCGTCTGTCAGCACACCATTGAACGCCGAAAATCTTAATATTGATGAGGCCGGAATAAAGGCAGCCTGTAACGGTGTGGATGATCTCAATGCAAGGATGATCCAGTCGATACTAAATGATCCAACAAAGTATGTCAGCGCCGCCGTAGTATACAGTTTAGCTCAAACAGTTCAGTCACTAAATGATAAATTAGCAGTCACAAGCTCGACTTGCGTGATACCGACCGGGTATACTGTCAACGGTCGCAACAGCATAATAAAAACTGGCAAAGATATAAGATTAACGCTCAATATAAAGGCGGCATCATCACACGCATTAACTGCTGTATTTGCAAATGTACCAGAAGGATATAGGCCTGCATCAGAAGAAGATGTATTTGCGTGTATGTATGATGCTTCCGGAGCGAATATATATCCATGCATGGTAAAAATCTACCCCGGAGGTGGAGTAATAGTTAGTTCCGGAACTCTAGGAATGTATGTGTTTGTCGATATAATATATAAGACTACATAAATTATCATTTAGTGAACAAAAATTCGGAACAAGCATTCGAATACAATCTATTAACCCAAGTCCGGAAGGGCTTATTTTTTATGCTAAGAAAGGAAAAATTTATGGAAAAAATCAAGATTGGAACAAACGAATTTGAACTCGTTGTAAATGGAGTTACGGATCGGGATAAGAGCCGGGGCTTTACAATCGCCTCCGGGGCACAATATGCGGAAATCGAGACGGCTTTCGCGGATACCTCGAATATTAAGGTAGTTTCCGAGGACGGGGAGGTATTAACCGCTTACCTGGACGGCGTAGGGCTTAAGTCAATCAGGAGAGACTATGAAGCTGGTACTTACACCATTGAGGTGTCGACCGATGCCATGGTGGTTGAGCTCAAGGAGATCAGGGCGCTGTTGGCAGCCCAGGCGCAGTAAACAGCCGATTCGTAAAGGAAGGAGAAAAATATGAAACATAATATTATATTTGCAGGTATCGGACTAATAGGGAGCTTTCTTGCTCAATTACTTGGGGGGTGGGACATGGCGTTGCAGACACTGGCTCTATTTATGGCAGTTGATTATATTACAGGATTGGTTGTAGCAGGAGTATTCAAGAAGTCAACCAAAACCGAAAATGGAGCCCTAGAGAGCAAGGCTGGGTTTAAGGGGTTATGCAAAAAGGGCATGATCTTGTTGTATGTCCTGATCGCTGCCCAGGTTGACAAACTCACCGGGACAGAAATTATAAGAAATGCAGTGGTCATTGGATTTGTTGCAAATGAAGCCCTGTCTATCCTTGAAAATGGTGGCCTTATGGGAATGAAGTACCCACCAATATTAAAGAATGCCATTGACATGTTAAAAAGCAAAGCAGAGGAGGATGTGAAATGAAAATTAATGTAGATGCAGGACATGGAACGAACACGGCCGGCAAGAGGACGCCACCTCTTCCGGCTGCTATCGATATCGATCAGGATGGTAAGGTTGACATTAAAAAGGGTGAGCAGTATCGGGAACATTATGCCAATGTCGGCGTAGCCTCCCTGTTAGTCGCAGAGCTGCAGCGTTGTGGTTTCGAGGTAGTTAAAACCGGCTTTAATGATAGCAATGCCACTGATGATCCGGACACCGCCCTGACGGATCGGCAGCGAGTCATAGCCAAGTCCAACTGTGATTACAGCATATCAATCCATTTTAATGCTTATGGGGATGGAAACAGCTTTAACAGCGCCCAGGGGGTCGGGATCTACATCCACGATAAATACGCCGGGCAATCAGAAAAGCTGGCTCAAACCGTCCTTAAGCACCTTGCAGGAGGCACCAAACAAACAAACCGTGGAGTGAATAAGCAAGCGCTGGCAATGTGCAATTGTAATGCGTTGGATACCAAGGCTGCCATCCTCGTGGAGCTTGCATTTATGACCAACCTACACGAAGCTACAACTATGATGGCCAACGCGGCTTATTGGTTGGAGAGTGCCCAGGAGATCGCCAGGGGAGTGTGTGAGTATGCCGGTATTAAATATGTGCCGGAGGCGTACGTCCCGGTAGCTCCGATTACAAAGACATCCCCACCACAGGACATTAAATGGCTCCAGGAGCGATTAAAGGTGCCCGTTACGGGTATATTTGACCAAAAGACCAGGATTGCCATCCTGACGTACGCCGATTCCAAGGGCTGGGATTGGTCTACTACCTGGGGGTATACGGCAGGCGCGTCTACAATCAAAAGCCTTGCTAAATGACCACTTCGAGGACATACATTCGTGATAAAGTAATATTATCGAATTAGTGCTTGGGATAACCAGGCGCTTTTATTATGTGAAAAAATAAAGCATCAGAAAGGAATGTTGAATTATGTTAGTAGAAATCGCGAAGATTAACAAAGAAGAGGTAACCGCAGTAAGCAGCCTAGATGTGGCTGATACGTTTGAGAAAAATCACGATAAGGTATTGAGAGACATAAGGGAGCTTGAATGCAGCGAAGAATTTAGACTCGCCAACTTTGGAGAGTCCTACTATATCAACTCCCAGAACAAAAAGCAGCCAATGTACCATATGACAAGAGACGGGTTTACCATGCTCGCTTTTGGGTATAATGGTGCGAAAGCAATGAAATTCAAAGAGGGATACATTAAGCAGTTTAATGCCATGGAGAAACTTCTCACCAGCAAACTGATCGAAAGAGAAAAAGGCATTGCTGTGCGGCAATCACTTACAAAGGCGCTACAGCAATCAACCGAGAATGACCGGATGCATGGACATGCTTACTCCACATACACGAACTGTATATATAAAGTGCTTTTCAGTATGAATGCTAATCAATTGCGAGATAAACATGGGATATCAAAACGAGATAATCTCAGGGACTACCTATCCGCGAATGAGTTAAAGGCCATCCAGTCAATGGAAAACATGGTAAGCGGTCTTGTTGATTGCGGATGGGGCTACGATCAGATAAAAGCCTTTATAGAGCAGACAAATACAAAGCGTATAGCAGGTTAAATTATCAATGTACAATCTATAATAAAAGAGGCGGCGCTTATCCTCTATGCCGTGGGTTCCCGTGACCGGTCCAAGCGGATCGGTTTCGGCTGCCGCCCAGACAGCCATCATCAGACGGGGCTATTTTAATTTGTGTATTGCACCGATGTAAGCATGTTTCATATTTGCTATTCTATCAAATTCTTCATCCGTCATTGCCATGCCGGTGTATAACCATACCGTGCGAATCTCTCCATCTTCGGTTAAATCGTAGTGGCAGTACACCATGTGATCTGCCTGTTGATCCTTCTGCCTTGTGCATGCTATTTCATAGCCTTCATCTCTCAGGCTTATAATTTCCTTAATGGTATCATGGCCGTGGAAATTTCCATCAATAAACGTAGGTATCAGTTTCATAAACCCTTCCTTTCTGCCTTTGCCGGACTATATAAGTTTACTTAATTCCTTCATCCGCTCATGCTTAAAACCTATTATAGCAAGAGCCTGGTTAATTCCTTGCGCATAGCCTAAATCATTTTGTCCGTTCAGCTCCTTGATATATTTATCAGTTTCGGAAAGCTTCTTTTCTCTTAATTCAGAATAGTATCTTTCTGATCGCTTCGCATGGATTAGAGCGTCATTCATCAAATCGGTACATCTTTCATATTCTCTCTTTGTCATATCGTCCTCTTTCCGCCCGTCATGCCGCTGGTCCAGCGTGGTATTTAATTTATTATCCTGTGCCATATCAATACTGCACGAACATCTACATTCTCTCTGAGCCATTGAGTGATATTTTCAGACAGTTTCCCGGGTAATGTAAAACCGTAATCATCTGTTGGAATTTCCATTTGCATTGTTTTCTGCCTATAAACTTGATTTTTGTAATAACCGGGAATGCTATACTTAAACTGGACTTTCATAATTTTTGCTTCGGCCATAATTACCTCCATTTGATTTGTTCCGGTTTAAGGATGACCGGAAACCCTAGTCACTATATGGGCTTATACCCAGAGACAATTTGTTCAAGATCTGATTTTTCACTTTCGAGTTCTTCTAATCGTGCTTTCGCGCTTAAGTATCTTTCTTTTGCTGTCAATTCCTGTTCAGCACGGTTAAGACGTTCATAATGGCTTTGCTTCTTGATCAGGGTTTCAAGTCCAACTGCATCAATGATTTTGCAAAAATCATCTTTGTGTAAGTCAAGAAGAATATAAAGTGAATTTATCGCCCAAAGTTGGTCTTGTGTGTTGATTTTCTCTTTCTTCAATCGGGCTTGCGCTTCTTCTAACATCATATCTTCAACCTCCATTTGTTATTTGTTGTTCCTTATGATGTTAGTATAAATTATTCGTACGAATAATACAATAGGCATATCTACTAATTCGTACGAATGAAATTTGTGCAATTCGTACGAATTGTAAAATTAACTTGATTTATTTGTACGAATAGCGTATTCTGTAAGCATGGAGGTGTCTAATAATGGAAGTAAAAAGGAAGATACTTTTTAATAAACCGGGAGGTACAGCAAGCAAAGGTGCCATTATGGCGAGGCTTACGTTGCCGCCAGAGTTTGTCAATGCGCTGGGTTTAACAATAGAAGATAGAGAGGTATTGATATCACTTGAGGGTGATAGCATAATAATTAAAAAAGCTTGATGAAATAGATGTTCATACATCATCCACAGGAAATGCGGTATAATAGTATTATAGTAACATTAGAAAATTGTCTTTATTGGCTAGAAATCGCTCTTTTAAGGATTTTTTAAAAAGCATCCTTCGGGGTGCTTTTGTCTTTTCTCATAACGGACTTTTAACGGACACGAATCACAAATGATACTAAAGATCACCATGAATTACACAGCTTTAGTAAAGATTAAGTCCTTGAAAGCCGTGATTAATAATGCTTCACGAGAAACTACGAAAGGTAGCAAGAAGCCACAAAGAGTAGTATTCCGAATGGAGGAATAGGTATGTTTAACAAGCTGAAAAGAAGGCTGGTGCTTTTGTATGGTATGACCTCAAGTATTATATTAACAGCAATTATAATAGGGGTATGTATCATAAATAATAAGCAGAGCCAGGAGCAAAGCATGGTTTTGTTCCAGAAGAATATGGAACAGATTGTTGAGAAGGTGCGCCAGACAGATGTAATTGACAACACCTGGTTAGTTAGAATGCAGGAGGATAACCGGTTATTTTTGTACATAGAGGATAACGGAAGAAAGCTGACCAAATACCAGAGGAGCAGCCTGCCGGATTCCGGGATGCTGGTTGGGAAGATAAAGGAAATGGCAGCAGGGGAAGGGATTAACCTGGATAGAAAGCCCCTGTACCAGTCCATGGAAAAGACTCCGGTGTATACAGTAAGCCCGGGCAGCGGGAAGGCTTATTACGGCATGGCAGTCATGATTCCGAGGAATATAGGCTGGATGAATATAATAGCAATAAGCTGTGACAATCTGGGATCGGGAATTTTATTAAAACAGCTGCTGTTGTATGTCTTTATTGATTTTATTGGTGTGGCAGCACTATTCCTAATTAGCTCACTCTATATCGGAAAGGTGATAAAGCCTTTGGAGGAGGGACAAAAAAAGCAGGTCGCCTTTGTGGCTGCAGCATCCCATGAGCTGCGGGCACCCCTTACTGTAATTAAAGCAGGTTTGGCCTCCATAGGGGAGGATCTGTCAAAGGCGGATCATTTTCTCCCCCATATTGAGGAGGAATGTAACCGGATGACGAGGCTGATCAGTGATATGCTTTTATTAGCCTCGTCTGATGCCAAGACCTGGAGCCTTTTAAAGGAGCCGGTAGAAATGGACACCCTTCTTATAGAGACCTATGATATGTTTTGCACCTGCTATAATGAGAAAAAGTATCAATTAACCCTCGATTTACCGGAGGAAGAGCTGCGAAAGGTCTATGGGGACAGGGAACGCATAAAGCAGATATTGACCATATTAATAGATAACGCCATGAGCCATACGACCCCAGGGGGAAGCATTGCCCTCCGGGCTTACAACCAAAAGGGCTATGTGCTGGTAGAAGTGGAGGATCATGGAGCTGGGATTTGTGATGAAGATAAAAAACAGGTCTTTGAGAGGTTCTACCGTGGGGACCGGTCAAGAAGCGATAAGAAGCATTTTGGTCTGGGGCTTAGCATTGCAAAGGAGTTGGCAGAGCTTCATGATGGCAGTATTTTCATAAAGGATACGCCCGGAGGCGGCGCTACCTTTGCGCTGCGGCTTCCCTGGTAGGGAAGAGGAAAACTAAATAGGGTTTTGGCAAGAAGTGGCGCGCAGGCTGGAATTTCAGTCTGGGCGCCGTTTTACCATATAGAAAATCACTTAGATAATTTTGTGGCATAGCTCCTGCTTCCTCCAAAAAAATCCGGCTTTGGGAGGATACTCTTTAAAATTAAAGATTCTTTAGAGATAACAGGGATAAAATTATTACTATAGTGCGGAAAAAGGAGTACTTCTTAGGGGTTAATAAGGAAATGTAAGGGCTGTAAAAAAATATAAAAGTTGTAAAATGCAAGGATTGTAAAGAAATATAAAAGTTATAAAAAAAGCAAGGGTTGTAAAGAAATGCAAGAGCTGATAAAAAAGTTTACGTATGAAGGAAAAGGTGCTATGACAAGGAAAAAAACAACAATGCAAAAAAGGGAATCCAGGGCGGCCTGGTTGTTTTTGGCGCCAAGCCTGGCAGGTATTACGCTTTTCATATTAATCCCCTTTGGAGATGTGGTAAGAAGATCATTTTATGAAGCAATGGGTGGAAAATTTGCCGGTGTGGCCAATTACATAACTGTATTCAACAACGGGGCATTTCAATTAGCGGCAAAAAATACAAGCAGGTTCATACTAACCTGCATACCCTTATTGCTGGCCATATCTTTATTTCTATCGGTTTTAGTCATGGGGCAAAGGAAGCTTGGTGACTTTTTTAAAAGCTCCTTTCTAATACCCATGGCAGTTCCGGTGGCGTCCATTGTCCTGCTGTGGGATATAATTTTTGATAAGAATGGGCTGTTAAACAGAATGATCTTAATGTCAGGCCATCAGCCTGTTGACTGGATGAACACATCAAAGGCCTTTTACGTGCTGGTATTTAGCTATCTATGGAAGAACACCGGATACGATATGGTGCTATGGTTGGCAGGCCTGAGCGGAATCGCTCCTGCATTATATGAAGCTGCTTCCATAGACGGTGCCGGGGCATGGAAGAAATTCAGGTACATTACGCTGCCCGGACTGTTACCGACTGCATTTACCCTTTTTGTGCTGTCCCTAATTAATTCCTTCAAGGTTTTCCGGGAAGCCTACCTGATTGCGGGGAGCTATCCGGATAACAGCATTTATATGCTCCAGCATTTATTCAACAACTGGTTTGTTACCCTGGATATACAGAAAATGTGCGCGGCGGCCATTATAGTTGCAGTTATTTTGCTGCTCTTCATATTAATTGTCAGGAGGTACAGCGGCGTAAGGGAGGAGGATTTATAGTGAAGGCAAAAAGCTTTCTGTCCTTAGGGCTTCTTCTTATTATTGTACTGCTCATATGGGGGCCTCTATGGATGATGGTAACAGGTTCCTTTATGGGGGCACAGGAGATCAATGAAATGATTGGGCCGGTATTTGGCAATGAGGATAAAATGGCAGGCTGGCACCTTATACCAAGGTTCCCAACCCTAAAGCCATATGTGGAATTACTGCTGGATTCCCCGAATTTCTTTGTAATGTTCTGGAACTCCTGCAGACAGGTTTTCCCCGGGCTGATAGGGCAGTTGTTTATTGCAGTCCCGGCAGCCTGGAGCTTTGCAAGATATAGCTTCAAAGGAAAAAAGCCATTGTTTATTTTATATATCGTTTTAATGATTATGCCATTCCAGGTAACCATGGTATCAAGCTATTTGGTTTTAGATAAATTCCGTCTGCTTAATACGGATTTCGCTCTGATTTTACCTAATATATTTTCCGCATTTCCCGTATTTATCATGGAAAAATTCTTTAAGGCCATACCTGGATCCTTAATTGAGGCGGCTAAGATAGACGGCGCAGGTGAGCTTAAGATATTCATGCATATTGGGATACCTATGGGGGCATCCGGGATTGTATCGGCAATGGTGCTTGGATTCCTGGAGGCATGGAATGGGATAGAACAACCATTGACTTTTTTAAAGGATAGAGCTTTATGGCCCTTATCCTTGTACCTGCCGGAGATTTCCAAAGAAAAATTGGGAGCTGCCATGGTGGCCTCTGTAATTGCTATGATGCCTGCGATCCTGATCTTTTTATATGGCCAAAAGTATATTGAACAGGGTATTGCTGCATCCGGTATAAAAGAATGAGCTGGAGTTAGTGGACTGACACTGGGAAAGGTTTTGTTGGAATTATGGGCAAGCTAAGAAAAAAATTATTATATGAATTACAAAGGGAACCGGAAGAAAAAAAGCTATCCCTTCAAGCACGTGCGGGAAGGTTGTTTGTTGGATTTCTTATCCTGATGTTATTATTAACATTTGTATCAAGGGCGGCGGCCTCTGTGATAACTGCAAGGGTTGATGCAACATCCCCGCAAAAAGGGACGCTGAAATTTGAAGTGAGTGGTGTAGGAACCTTAGGGGCAAAGGCGGAAAAATACCTAAAGCTCCATGAGGGGATCCGGATTGCGGCTGTTTTTGTGAAGGAAGGGCAAAATGTGGAGGAGGGAGAGCTGTTATTCCAGTATGACGTAAAGGATTTAGAGGATATTTTGGATGATTTGGAGGATGAAGTGGTAAAGGCAGAGCTTAACCTGCAAAAGGAAAGATTAAATTATAAGGCAGGAAGTGAAGGTGGTGAGGAAGAAAGGGCAGAGCTTACATTGGAGCGGGCGAAGCTTGATTTAAAAATAGCAAAGGAAACTTTAAAATCAGCAAAAAAGAATATTATCAAGGAAAGAATTAAGGAGAAAAAGGATGCCTACGAGGAAGCAGACAAGGCCTATTTGGATGCTTTAGAAGCTTATGATGACCAGGAGGATAAGAAGCAGAAGGCGGTTAAGGAAGCAAATAAGAGACTTGAAGAAGCAAAGGAAGCGTTGGAGGAATTGTATGTGGATCAGGATAGGATAGACACGGAAACTGTTCTGGCGAATTTCAAAGCCGCAGTTGGGAATAACAATTCAAAGGCAGTCAGTGAAGCGGAAGCTAATATATTTAAAAGATATTATGGCGAAGCAGAATATGAGAAGCATAGAAAGGAGGTGGAAAGGGCAAGGAAGGCTTTATCAAGGGCAAATGAGGATTATTGGAATTGGATGGCAGAAGCCTTGGGGGAGGAAGGCCTGTCTTCCTCAGAATATACCAGGTATAGACGGGCTATTGAGGATGCGGAGGATGCCTTGGCAGAGCTGACAAAGAAGGACAACGACCTGACGGCCGCAATGGGGAACTATCGCAATGCAATTCTATACAATAAAACGGATATTGAGAAGGCCTATGGGGCTTTACACGCCATGCTTTATACGGAGGATAAGGATAAGGAAAAGCTGATAAAAGCAGCAAATAAAGCAGTTATATCCGCAGAGGAATCCTTGGAGGAAACTGGGGCAGAATGGCAGAAGCTAATGGATAAGGCGGAAAGGGCGGTTTTGGAAGCGGAGGAAGCAAAGAATAAGGCCGAGGAACAGTATGACGAAATAAGGAATAATACTTACGATTATTCTCAGGAGGTTAAGGCAGAGGAGATGCAGGTAATAACCGCCGAAAGAAATCTGGAGGATGCCAAAATAGGACTAAAGGCGGCAAGGAAAAGCGATGCAGATACCGCCCAAAATAATCAGCTTAACAGGCAGCTCCAGAGGATAGATTTAGAATTAGTGGAAATGGAGCTTGAAAGCAAGAAGGAAGCCGCCGCAGAAATAAAGGACATATTGGAGGAGGATGGAAAGGTGGCTTCCCCGGTAACCGGTGTGCTGGTAGAGCTCGGGGCAGTAATAGGAGACCGTATAACCGGAGCTGAGAGGGTATGCTTTGCACTCCGCAATTATGGCTTTGAAGCCAAAGTCTCCAGGGAGGAAGCAAAGCACCTTGCTGTGGGGGATGAGATGATGGTACAGGTAGGTGACAGCAGGGAGGAATTAGCCGTATTATTAGAAAATATTAGTCCGGAGGATGCACAAGGGAAGCTTACCATAACAGGAATTATGCCAAAAGGTAATTACTCCGTAGGAACACCGGCCTCCTTTAAGGTAAGTAAGAAATCGGAGCAATACAGAAGCACAATACCCGTACAGGCGCTAAGAATGGATGAAAATAACAGGACCTATGTATTGGTCGCGGTGGAAACCAATACCATCCTGGGAAATGAATTAACTGCACTGCGTATGGATGTTACCGTTTTAGGAAAGGACCATACCACAGCCGCTATTGAGGATGGCCCTCCCGACAATATTATTGTCAGCAGTAATAAAAATATTAAGGCAGGCGACCGGGTCCGCTTAAATGACAATGACTAGGAGGATAAAAAAAGAGCCGTTCCTTATTCTGCTCTCTTTGGCGGCGCTGGTGATATGGGGCAGCGGAATATATTACGGACAGTATATAAAAGAGCATTATCAAGCTGTTAGCATACGGATGGAGGAAGCTGGGGTTTCAGAAGAGAAATTCATGGCTGCGTTACAATACGAGGAGGTTAAAAATCCAAAAAACATCCCCAGAATCAGTGCCTGGAACCGCTTGGAGGAGCAGAACATTGAGAACGGGACATTGGCAACCTCCTATAAGTCACAGCTGATTGAGGTATCCGGTGATATCAGGCAGGTATATCCGATGAAGCTGGCCAAAGGAAATATACTTACCCCTGAGGACTACGAAGGCTGTATGATAGACCAGGAGGTGGCATATAAATTATTTGGAACGGTAGATGCAGTGGGGAATACGGTTACCTATCAGAATAAGCAATATTACATACGGGGAATCATAAAATCGCCGGAGCCTGTTATCTTCCTTCAAATGAATGATAAAAAGCACACCTATTCCAATATGGAGCTGGTATATGATGATATGGAAAAGGGACAGGAGCTGGCAAAGGCATTTATGGAGCAAAATAATTTAGCCATTTCCTATACCGTATTAGACGGCTCCTTCTATGCCGGGATTATAGATGGGTTTTGTAAAGCCCCCGCATGGTTTCTGGGCTTCTACATACTCGGTCAGATATTGGCAGCAATTTGGAAAAGGAGAACCATACCCTTACAGGTGGTGGTTCTTTTGGTAATCCTTATATCAGTCTGGATGCTGTTAAAATGGCTGTTGGGATTGCAAATTAATCTACCGGAACGGTTCATTCCTACCAAATGGTCAGATTTTTCTTTTTGGGCAGGGCGATATAAGGAGCTTAGGGAACAAATAGGGCAAACAGTATATCTGGCACCGACGGTAAAGGATATCATTTTTTTGCGTTATGTAAAAAGATGTATTGTGTATACACTGATTTCCCTTGCTGGTGTGTGGATATTTGCACTGCATATAAGAAGTCTTTTAGGTAAAACGAATGGCTTATGCCTGGCCACTCTTGCGGTTATACTGGAGTGTGGGGCCATTGTTATCTTATATAAAACAGAGAAGGTTTTTCCAGCGGGGAATGGATACCTTTACATGCTTCCAATTTTTATTATGGCGGAGGATCTAGTAAATAAGGGGAAGAGCTGGATTAAAGCAAGAATTTAAATAAATGTAAGGAACTTTTTTGTGTGCCCCGTGGACGCCCAAATCTGAAAAACTCTCTGATTTTTCAGATTTTACTTGACTGGAGATGCAATAAGTAATATATTACGTATTATATGTAATATATTACTTATTGTGGAGGAACTTCGATGAAAAGAGCAGGAAAATTCTTAGGATGGCTTCTGGCTGTAATCCTGGCGCTTTTGATAATCATGATTGTATTTATGGTCTCATCCGCCAACCATGAAAGGAAAAAGCTATACTATTCCGGGTTAGAGGCTTCAAAGGTGGCCGATGGAGTATACCATGGCATGGCGGATGCGGGCCTGGTTAAGGCTGAGGTTAAGGTTACGGTGCAAAATCATACAATTATTAGAATTGATATTCTTAAGCATGAGAATGGGCTGGGCACTAAAGCAGAGGCTATAACAAAGGAAATGGTAAGACAGAATACATATGAGGTTGATGCAATAAGCGGAGCCACCCTCTCGAGCGAAGTAATCAAAAGTGCGGTAAGTATCGCGCTTGAAAAAGGAAAGGAGCAATAAGGTTGAAAGAAATAAGATTAATAAACGAAAGGGGGATCGGGTCCATGCCAACACTTTCATGGCATTTATGCGGTAAACGGCATGGACATAATTATGGACAGAAGTACCATGCTAACCGGACTAAATGATAAAAGCATCCTCTTTGGCCTCTTTTTTGCCTTTGATAATCAATTGCAGGCAGCCGGCGACACCTTCTACGAGGGTATCACCAGCAAACAATTTTTTCTTACAATCTGTCTGTCCCTATTTCATGACCACTGTCCTACGATTAATGAATTGTCTGGGATCATGGGCAGCTCACACCAGAATGTAAGGCAAATTGCAAATAAGCTTGAGAGAAACGGATTTATTAAGCTCCTTCCGGATGAGCAGGACAAGAGAAAAGTACGAATTATTCCGACGGATAAATTAATGCAGCTGGAAATGAAGCATAAAAACCAGGGAGTGGAGTTTATGGAACGGCTGTTTGACGGACTTTCAGAAGAGGAAATAGCAATCACCTTGAAAGCAATGATTAAGATCGAGAGCAATCTTATCTCAATACGGGAGGGCCAAAAATGAAAACAATTGTCGTATATCAAAGCAGTACCGGATTTACAAAAAAGTATGCCCAGTGGATCGCCGAAGAACTGTCCTGCGATCTTGCAGACCATGAAGCTGCGTCAAAGAAAATCAGCGATTATGATGTAATAATCTATGGTGGTGGTATCACGGCTGGCAGGATCGCCGGTCTTGACAAATTGAAGAAAAATCCCCATATTTACGGCAAGAAGCTTATTTTGTTTGCAACAGGGGCGACGGACAGGAACGCCTCCAAGATCATTAACAGCATCAGGGATAACAATCTGTCCCAGCAGGAACAGGAAAGTATCCCCTTTTACTATTTCGAAAGCGGGATAAATTACGAAAATATGGGATTCTTTTCGAAAACACTTTTGAAAGGTATGTGCAAATCACTTCAAAAAAAGAAGGATAGGACGGATGAGGAAACCGGCATGATGAATGCCCTTATGAAGTCAAATGACCACTCGGATAAAGCATTGATCAAACCTCTGATAACATATGTGAAGGGTGTTAGTATATAAGGATTTACAAACACTGCATCTCATTTTACAAAGTGGCATCTCGCTCTACAATTTAGTTCTATTAAGTTTAATTGCTGTTTCATGAATTGCTGTTTTTTAAAATTTAGATTTGTTTTATGTCAATAATAATTTATTGATAAACAATAAATTATTATTGACATTCGATTCATGCTATGATATTTTACTTAATAGAAGCTTAGTAAGAACCAACGGTAAGCTTAATTAGAAAGCTTGGTAAAAAGAGGGTGCATTTTATGTATGATGTCATTATTGTAGGGTTAGGGCCCGCCGGTGCAACATTGGCGCGTCTTTTGGATAAAAAATATTCGGTTGCCGTTATAGATAAAAAGGGATCAGGGGAAGAGGGCTTTCGTAAACCATGCGGCGGACTGCTGGCAATGGATGCGCAAAAGGCTCTTTCCCGCTTTGGCCTTACCTTACCCAAAGAAGTTCTTGTTGATCCGCAGATTTTTGCAGTTCGGACCATAGACCTGGATGCGGGCGCTACCCAGCATTATCAGCGGTTTTATATCAACCTGGACAGACAGAAATTTGACCTGTGGCTAAAGACCCTGATTCCAAACCACGTAGAGATCTTCGGAAATTGTCTCTGTACTGGCATCAGGAAGCAGGGGGAATATTATGATGTTGAATTTATGCAGGGGGATCATAGACGTGTGATTTCCGGAAAATATCTTGTCGGAGCGGATGGAGCCAATTCAATCATGAGAAGATACCTGTATCCGGATAAAAAAATCAGGAGCTATGTATCGATACAGCAATGGTTTAAGGAAAGGAATCTTACCCCCTTTTACTCCTGTATCTTTGATTCAAAAAACACGGATTGCTATTCCTGGACAATTTCAAAGGATGGATATTTTATTTTCGGGGGTGCATATCCAAAGCACGGGTGCCGTGAGCGTTTTGAAAACCAAAAGGAGCGGCTTGGGAAATTGGGGATCCACTTTGGGGAAGCCCTGAGGACGGAAAGCTGTCTTGTGCTCCGGCCGTCAAGACTTGATGATTTTTGTACAGGTGAGGATAATATATTTCTGATTGGTGAAGCAGCAGGATTTATTAGTCCCAGCTCCTTAGAGGGGATCAGCAGTGCGATCAATACGGGGTATTATTTAAGTAAGGTATTGAATGCCAAAAGCTCTGATCCGTGTAAGGCCTACCGGAGGAAGACCTTTCGTTTGAGGCTGAAATTATATCTGAAGGTATTGAAGTCTCCATTTATGTACTTTCCGCCCCTGAGGAGGCTTGTTATGGCATCCGGTGTCAATAGTCTGAAAATGATAAGAAGCAATTAGCAGCAGTAATCCTACCCCTTTACAGTGTCAGCTTAAAATGCGTCATTGCCTGCTCCTTCAAATTAAAGTCGGAATATCGGAGGACAGAACTTCCGAAATCATTTGCTCCTTGCGATTGAAATACACCATAAAACAATATTTTCAATAGCAAATATAGTAGTAACTATTAGCATATTATGAAAGGATTGAAAAAAGGCAGGCAATGACCATCCCCCGTCGCTTTAACCGGCAGGGAAGACTTATTCTTCATCGTTAATATATTTACGAAAAGTGATCGGGCTGATATGATAGTACTGCTTAAAGACCTTACTAAAATAAAACTGATCATTGAAACCGGATAAATCAGCAATTTCCCGCAGGGGCAGGGGAGGCTTCAGTTTTAGCAATTCCTTTGCTTTTTTCATTCGAAGGCCGATGATGTCTGCCTTGATGGTATGGCCGTAATATTCATAATAAATTTTACTCAGATAGGGAGCTACGATGCCATACATGGCAGCTAATGTTTGAATATTAATGGGGGTGGTATAATTTTGTTCGATATATTCCCGCACAGCCTTAGCGGTTATATTCTTTGGTACCTGATCCCGAACGGATAATTGTTTTATATCAATAAGCTCTTGAATCATATTGAAAAATTCTTTCTGAAGAGAAGAATAAGTGAAATGATAACTGATAATTTCTGAAATCGTGTTACGGTATAAAGCAGGTGTACAGGAGGTTTCCACGCTCTCCAGAAAAATTTGTATCATCTGCATCAGCAGTTCTTCCAGCTCTGTTTGTTTATAGTTCCCGGCTTCCATTCTACTGAAGATATTACTAATTAGTGTTTGTAAGTTCTGTTGACTGTGCTGCTTGAAAAATATGGAGAGTTCTCGCTGTTCTTCTGTGGTCAGGAATTTCATTGTCAGCTTTGCAGCCGATAAATGATCCGGCGAGATGAATATGGATTGTGAAAAAATGATATTTTCTTTCATAACCTTATTCATTTTTAGTAAGTGAGACGGCAGAAGTTCTAAGGAAGTATCACTGAAGGAGTGAATAACCGTGGTAATAGGTGCTGACAGGCGGTGAAAGGATTGATAAATTGTATGGAATATTTTTTCCATCGCCGGAAGTTCCTCCTGCTCACAGGCAACAATCATTATTTTCTCATTTGGCATTAATCCGTTTAAAACCCAGAATGGATTATATTCGATATACGTCCACCCGCTTTCATACAAATAGTTGCTTTTGCACAAGGAGGAGATGGCCTGGGGTAATTCGATGGCGGCTTCTTAAGCTGGAATATGTTGGCGGTTACCATGGGAAAGGAAAGATAGTTCAACTTATGCATATAGGTTGGGAGCATTACTTAACACCAAGTGTGAAGTGAACTATACTAAAAATGTAAAGCAAACTAGATATATAAGAGGTCTATTTGGAGGACTGTTTATACCGATTATTGTAAAGGTGTTAATGTGCTTAATCAGCTTTTTTATCCTTGCTTATTTAGCTTTTTATAAGATATATGAAAAGAATATGTAAATAATAGACAGCAGATTATCGGTGGGATAATCTGCTGTCTATTAATGCAAATATTATCATGTGTACCAGGGGTTTTAAGTCCTAAATGATCATTGCATAAGTCAGTTGGGTTACGAAGCAATGCCAACCCTTTCAGGCAGGGCAGCCCCAGGATGTCCTTATGTCGTATGAGTTATTTTATTTAAAGGATGATATAATATTATCTTTGAAAAATGGCTTTTATTAATGCAGCAAAATATGATAATATGAAAGAAAAGATGATGGTATTAAACATACATGAAGAAGAGCTTGACGAAAGTCCAAGCTGCCGGAATTCCCGACAGGTCCGTTTGCTGTTAGGCGGCCTTTGAAAAGAAAACCTTCTGTGATAGCCTGCTAAACCGTCGTTGCATCATACCCTCAACTGGATTTTATGAACGAACCTGGATTATGGATAATCAGGCCACCAACGACCTTCTGCACCGTGTCCCGCCACGGTTGATTAGAACGGCTGTATAAGGTTAAATCGACCCGTAAAGGAGCTGCTTTTATTGTTCAAAAAAGAATGCGCAGTGACGTGGGATGACAAATATATGAAGAGCACCGAAAAACAGCAAAAATAAGGCAAAAAATAATATATTTCAACAGGTGCAGACCATTAGAAATTCAGTGAGTAAGGCTCGGGATATTGAGATGGTCCATGCCAGATTCAGTAGTGGCTTACATGGGAAATGTGAGCTTTTTTTGTTAAGTGCAATCCTGGGAATAATATATGATTTTGCTTCCCGATTGTCGATTTTCGTGGTATTATTGTATATAGAATTACTTACATAAAGATAACGGAATAACATGGAACGGAGGAAGGAAATGAAAAGTATAAAAACAAAAATGATGGTGTTCTTTGGGGTCATAATTGTAATTGTATGTACCGGAATCGGGGTCTCTTCTTATTTCAATGCGAAGTCCGCATTGGAGTCGAACCTACAGATTATACTGCCGGAAATTGCAAAGCAAACGTCGGAACATATAATCGCCAGAGTCAACGGAGAGATAAAAGCCCTGGAAACTGTTGCAGAAAGGGACGATATCAAGAGCTTAAATCTTTCTTTGGATGAAAAGCTTAAGATTTTGGAGGGTGAAGGAGAGCGGCTCGGAGCAATCCGGATGGGAATTGCGGATTTGGACGGAAATCTGCTGAATACGGATGGTTCCACCGCTGAGATCAGCCATAGGGCCTATTTTCAGACTGCACTAACCGGAAAAGGAGTGGTATCGGATCCTCTCGTTACGCCGGACAAGCGGTTTGTCGTGACTTATGCAGCGCCTATTTTCAACAATGGAAAAGTGACGGCGATCCTTCTGGAAACGAGAGATGGAAATGCGCTGAGCGAAATTACGAATTCCATCCAAATAGGAGAAAACGGCACCACCTTTATGATAAACCGCGCCGGAGTTTCCATCGCGAATCCGGATCCAGAGAAGGTAATTCAGGAAGTAAGCGACATTGAGGCGGCAGAAACAGATGCAAGCCTTACCGCGTTAGCCGAAATTGAGAAGAAAATGATTGCCGGAGAGACCGGAATGGGCAAGATTGCATATCAGGGCGAAGACAAATTTATAGGCTATGCGCCAATTGTCCAGACAGGCTGGTCCGTAGGTATTACCGTAACGGAGCATGAAGCCTTGTCTGTTCTCGATAACTTGAAGGTAACAGCTGTGTCCATTTCAGTGATATTTATCTTGCTCAGCTTAGTAGCCATGTATTTTATGGCGAATACCATAACGAAGGGAATTAAGTTGACCTCGGGGCATTTAAAATTGTTGGCGGCCGGAGATTTTTCCAGGGAGATTTCCTCCCGGTATCTGAAGCAGAAGGATGAAATCGGGGAAATGATGAACTCCATGAAAACGATGCAGGAATCCACCGGCAGCATGATTGGAAAGATTCGCGGAAATACCGGCGACATCAATGAGCAGGCGGAGAACTTATCCTCCGTGACCGAAGAGATTGCGGATGCGGCGCAAAATGTAACGGAAACCATAACCGAAATTGCCAGGGGTACCAACCAGCAGTCTGAGGATTTGGTAATGATTACAGGTATTATGGATCGCTTTAATGAAAAACTAACCGACATTATCGGCGAGATAGAGGATGTAGGTGCAAATTCAAAAGAAGTTGGCGATTTGGCGGCGGACAGCAGCAAAGAGGCAGATCTGCTGAACCAATCAATATCGAAGATAAGCGAATCCTTTAAAGAGTTTCATAGGCAGACGGTTTCTCTTGGAGCGGAAATCCATCAGATTGGCGAGATTACTGATTTGATCAACAGCATCGCAGACCAGACGAACCTGCTCGCGCTGAACGCCTCCATTGAGGCCGCCAGAGCGGGGGAAGCAGGAAAAGGCTTTGCAGTGGTTGCAAACGAAATCGGCCATCTTGCGGAGCAATCCAAAGTATCCTCCGACAAAATAAGCAAGGTAGTCGCTGGAATATCCGCGGGAACTAACGCTATGGTGGAAAATTCCATTACAATGGATCAGGAGCTGATGAATCAAGTGGGCGTTATCGAACACTCTCTGCTTTCCTTCCAAAAGATAGTGGAAGCCGTTGACGAGGTTATCCCTAAAATGGAAAAAATACAAGCTTCTGCCAGGGATATTGAAGAGGACAAGAATAAAGTAATGGGACGTATCGAGGGAATTGCCTCCTCTGCCATGGAAATTTCAGCTTCCTCAGAACAGATTTCAGCTTCCTCAGAAGAGATGAGTGCCTCTGTCGAAGAGGTTGCCGCTGCCGCAAACGTGCTGCAGCAGGCCACGAATCAGATGATGGGGGAAGTGGAGCGTTTTAAGGTAAAATAGGCGGGGAAATTATCAATCCCCCGTTGTCCCCCTTGTTCTTTAGAACGTATTAAATCATTCTGAATATAAACAAGTATACAATAAAAAAACAAAAGCAGGTCTTATACATAGCTTTATATAAGGCCTGCTCATTTCAGCTTCCGCTTCCTGTATTCGCTGGCCGAGGTCTTATAATACTGCTTAAAAGCATAAGCGAAATGCTCTACAGAAGAATAATTCAAGCGGTTTGCTATCTCGGAAATGGTCAGGGATGGATCACTCAGGTAAATTTTAGCCATGGACATCCTTGCCTCCGTCTTCTTCTGGAGGAAGGTCTTGCCATAATATTCTTTCAAGCAACGCTCCGTCTGGCGGTTACCCAGGCCAAGGCGCTTTGACAGGATATCCAGGGTGAGGATCTCATAATCATATAAAAAGCTTTCCTCTATAATCAAATACTTACTATCCACTAAATTGGAGGGCTGGAAATGAGCCTCCGATTCTTTTTTGTTTTCATAATTCCGTACAATTTTCACGATGCATTGCTGTAATAGGGCTTCTACCTGGAGGCGGTAACCAGTATATTGGTGCTCCAGCTCCTGGAAGAGCTGTGTCAGGACAGGGTAGATGGACTGGGAATCCTGGCCGTACCAAAAATGGGTTTTTTCAAAGAGGGAGGCTGTCGCGCTTCGGGAGCGCTTACCGGAGGCAGGGCTGCTTTGCAGCTTAAAATAGATGCAGTATTCCGACATAGGATCTTCCTTTGCGGGAAGCTGCTCATGCTCCACATGGGGGCCGGTCATATACAGGGTGTTCGGGGTTACATCGTATACCGTATCATCAATATTTACGGAGCCATGCCCATGGGGGATGTAGTGGAGCTCATAGCTGTTATTGCCGTGGCTGTGCCTGGGCATGGGGCGCTTGAAATGCTCGAATACAATCTGCAATACATAAAAAATAGTATCATCAATAGTGATCTTAATATCTAAATCCGTATATGCTGTACGCATGACCCACCCTTCCTATCTTGTTGAAGATTTTCCACTTAAGTGTACCAATTCCATAATGACAAGTCAATATCCTTAGAACCCTCCTAGCCTGCTTTAGCCTGGACATCCCACTATTCCGCCTCATCCTTGACGCTGCGCGCCCTACCTTCGAGAATACGACATGAAAAAAGTCCTTCTGTCTTGTATTTCTCTTATTTTTTGTCCAGAAAAATCTATAATAAGGATAGAACTATAAATCAATCGTTTAAGGGAGGAATAATCCCTGCGACGAAAAATATATTAGGAGGATCTTTTTCCTAACAAAAAAACATATAGGAGGACAAATCCTCCTAAATAAAAACATATAGGAGGATTAGAGAATGCCATTAGTTGATTCAAAAAAGATGCTGTCAGCAGCCCAAAAAGGCGGATACGCCGTAGGGGCCTTCAATGCGGAAAATATGGAGATGATCAAGGCAATCATCGCAGCAGCAGAGGAGCTGAATGCCCCGGTTATGATCCAGACGACCCCCTCTACCATCCGTTATGGAACCAGCGCAACCTATGCGGGGATTGTCAAGGCAGAGGCAGCCAGGGCCAAGGTTCCGGTATGCCTGCATTTAGACCATGGCAGCAGCTATGAGCTGGCAGTGGAGTGTATCAAGGACGGATATACCTCTGTCATGATCGACGGTTCCCATGAAAGCTTTGAAGACAATATAGAAATTACTAAAAAGGTAGCAGATTATGCAAAGGAGATGGGAATTCCGGTAGAAGCAGAGCTGGGTAAAGTCGGGGGCAAAGAAGATGACCTGGAGGCAGAGGCGGATACCAATACAGACCCCGGGCAGGCAAAGGAATTTGTCGAGAGGACAGGGGTAGATTCCCTGGCGGTGGCTATCGGTACAGCCCACGGCTTTTATGCCGGAATACCGGTACTTGATAAGGAACGGTTATCAGAGATTGCGAAGGTGGTTTCCATTCCCCTTGTGCTGCACGGTGCTTCCGGGATCAGTGATGAGGAGGTCATGGACTGTGTAAGGAGAGGTATCTGCAAGGTGAATTTTGCCACGGAGCTGCGGGTAGCCTTCACGGAAGGCTGGAACCAGCTATATAATGAAAACCCGAAGCAATATGACCCGAAGGCCTTTGGAAAGGCAGCCATGGCAGCAGTAAAAGCACTGGTCATGAACCGTATGAAGGTATGCGGCTGCGCAGGAAAGGCGGAATAAAAAAATGATGCACCTGAATTTCGAAATAAGGTTATAGACAAATAGGAGAACTCCAGGAAACGTAGCCACAATCTGCATATAAAAAATTTCTGGAAGTACTCAAGTCGCAGAATGGAGAAACCCGGATGAGAAATTTATTATTAGGCATTGATATCGGAACAAGTGCCTGCAAGGTAGCCGTATTTGATAAGGGCGGTTCAGTAATTGCAAGCTGTACGGGAAATTATAATGTATATTATCCGAAATCCGGTTGGGCGGAGCAAAACCCGGAGGAATGGTGGCAGGCCGTATGCCAGGCAATCCGAAGGCTGTTATCCGAAGGGAAATTTAAGGCTGAGGATATCGCCGGAATCGGTGTGGACGGACAGAGCTGGTCGGCGATTCCCATTGATAAGGAAGGCAGGGTACTGGCAAATACTCCGATCTGGATGGACACCAGAGCGAAGGATATCTGTGACCGGTTAAACCACAGCATCGGGACAGAGCAGATCTTTGAGGTGGCAGGAAATTCCCTGCAGCCCTCCTATACGACGGCAAAGATCCTCTGGTATAAGGAAAACCTGCCTGAGGTGTATGGAAAGATAGACAGGATACTCCAATCCAACGCCTTTATCGTATACCGGATGACCGGAATCTGCTCCCACGATATGTCACAGGGCTACGGAATGCATTGCTTTAACATGAGGACCGGCACCTGGGATGAAGGGATGTGTGAGAAGCTTGGAATCCCCTTCTCTTTCATGTCTGACCTGTACCAGTGCCATGATATCGTAGGAACAGTAACGGAAAAAGCGGCGGCTGAAACCGGTCTGGCAATAGGAACCCCGGTGGTAGCCGGAGGTCTGGATGCGGCTTGCGGGACCTTGGGCGCAGGTGTCCTGCATGCAGGAGAGACCCAGGAGCAGGGCGGCCAGGCCGGGGGAATGAGCATCTGCATTGACCGGTATGCATCAGATCCCAGACTGATCCTCAGCTTCCATGTGGCTCCGGGCAGATGGCTGCTCCAGGGAGGAACTACCGGCGGCGGAGGCGTGATGCGCTGGCTGGAGCAGGAGCTGGGTGACTATGAGAGAAGCGTGGCAAAGGAAAAGGACAAATCCTCTTTAGTACAATTTAATGAACTGGCAGGAGAGGTTCCTCCGGGAAGCGATGGAGTGGTATTTCTGCCTTATATGGCGGGCGAGCGCTCCCCGATCTGGGATCCAAAGGCAAAAGGGGTATTCTACGGGCTTGATTTTAGTAAGACCAAGGGGCATATGATCCGTGCAGCCATGGAAGGGGTGGCATTCTCCCTAAAGCACAATTTGGATCTTGCAGAGGCCACCGGGGCTAAGGCGGAGGAGCTCCGGGCAATGGGAGGAAGTGCAAATTCCCTGCTGTGGACCCAGATCAAGGCCGATGTTACGGGCAAGCCCATAGTGGTTCCCTCCTCAGATACGGCAACGACCCTGGGTGCGGCAATCCTGGCGGGCGTGGGCGTAGGAGTTTATAAGGATTTTGAGGAAGCCATCCGCACCACGGTAAAGGTAACCAGAAGGCATGAGCCAAACCGGGAAAACCAGGAATGCTATCAGGAAAATTATGAGACCTATTTGGAATTATACCGGAGCTTAAAGGATTTGATGAGTAAAAAAGGAGGTAGCAAGTAATGAAAGCTGGAGTTGTATATGCAAAGAATGATATCCGTTATGATGAGATAGAGAAGCCCAGTCCTAAGCCGGGACAGGTCTTAATTAAGGTAAAATACACCGGAATCTGCGGTTCCGATATCCCCCGCGTTAACGGGGATGCCTGCCACTATTTCCCCAATGTGCTGGGACATGAGTTTTCCGGCGTGATTGAGGAGCTGGGGCAGGGAGTCACTTCCCTGAAGGTGGGCGACCGGGTGGCGGGAGTTCCCCTGGTCCCCTGCATGAAATGCGAGGACTGCCTCAAAGGGAACTATTCCCTGTGCAAACATTATAGCTTTATTGGCTCCAGGGAATACGGAAGCTTTGCTGAATATGTGGTAGTACCGGAGAAAAATGCGGTAAAATTTGACGACGAGGTCAGCTTTGAGCAGGGAGCCTTTTTTGAACCGGCAACCGTTGCACTCCACGGCTTGCAGAGGCTGGATTATCAGGGAGGAAAGAGCGTTGCAATCTTAGGCGGAGGAACCATCGGGCTTTTCACCATGCAGTGGGCAAAAATCTATGGGGCAAAGGAAGTAGTGGTATTTGATATTGCGAAGGAGCGCCTGGAGCTGGCAAAGGCTCTGGGGGCAACGGCTGTAATCAACACGCTGGATGAGGATTTTATGCAGAAGGCAAAGGAGTTTACCGGCGGAAAGGGCTATGATTATGTCTATGAAACTGCAGGCAATACCGTTACTATGAAAATGGCATTTAAGTTGGCGGCAAATAAGGCAGGTGTCTGCTTTATCGGAACCCCCACCAAGGAATTGACCTTTTCCGTAGAAGAGTGGGAGAATATGAACCGTAAGGAATTTAACCTGACCGGCTCCTGGATGTCCTATAGCGCACCCTTCCCGGGCAGGGAATGGGAGCTGACAGCCCATTATTTCAAACGGGGGGACTTAAAATTTGATGATTCCCTGATCTTTAAGAAAATACCTCTGAGCCAGATTGCAGATGCTTTTGAGATGTTTAAGACGGCCGGTGCGGTGAAGGGTAAGATATTGATCGATAGTGAGGCGTAGAAAAGAAGACGGTATAGAAAAGAAGGCATAGAAAATTGAAGGCCTGGAAAAGTAGAAGATATAGCTTGAATCAAAAAATAAGCATAGTAAAGATGAGTTAGGAATGGAGGATAACTATGATCTTGACGGTGACACTGAATGCGGCAATCGATAAGCGCTATGTGGTGGAGGACGCCAAAATGGGCGAGGTAAACCGGGTGCTGCAATGCTCCTACACCCCGGGCGGAAAAGGGCTAAATGTATCCAAGCCCGCCTCCATAGCCGGGGCAAGGGTGGTAGCAACGGGCTTTGTAGGAGGGCATGCAGGCAATTTTATTGTGGCTTCACTGAAGGATTTCGGAATCCAGAGTGAATTCTATCATGTGGCAGAGGAAAGCCGTACCTGCATTAATATCTGGGACAGCGTGCATAAGCTTCAGACCGAATATCTGGAACCGGGCTTTACGGTATCGAAGGAGGACTGGGAAGGCTTTGTAGGGAAATTCACGGAATTAGTTAAGGATGCGGATGTGGTTTCCATATCAGGCAGTGTCCCAAAGGGGCTGGATTCCACCGCCTACCAGCAGCTGGTGGCTGTTACCAAGGCTGCCGGTAAGAGGGTCATCTTAGATACCAGCGGTGAGCTGCTCAGGGCGGGAATTGAGGCAAAGCCCACATTGGTAAAGCCGAACATTGATGAGATCCGCTTCCTGACCGGTAAGGCCTGTGACACAAGGGAGGAGCTGTTGGAAGCGGCTATGAAAATCCATACCAGGGGAGTGGAAATTGTGGTTATCTCATTGGGAGCCAACGGATCCCTGGTAGTCTGTGGGGAAGGCATATTCCAGGCAGTGGTTCCGAGGATTGATGCCGTAAATACGGTGGGCTGTGGGGACTCAATGATTGCGGGCTTTGCACTTGGCTTTGAGAGAGGGCTTGCGATACAGGAGACATTAAGGTTAGCCAGCGCCATTTCTGCTGCGGCAGCCCTGCGCGAGGAGACCGGGTTCTTTGTAAAGGAAGATATGGAACAGCTTTTTGATAAGATTCAGATCTTGGAGATAAAGAAGTAAGGCATATAAATTTAAATCATAGAAGGAGAATGACGATGAGCCAATTTATTGATCCGGCACTTGTGCCAAAAGTAAAACTTTATACAGGAGAAGAAATTCCCTGCATCGGTATGGGAACCTTCGGCTCCGACCGCTTTACACCGGAGCAGGTATCTGCGGCCGTAGGCGGGGCAATCCGCTGCGGTTACCGTATGTTTGACTGTGCTGCCTGCTATGGCAATGAGGCACAGATTGGACAGGTGTTCCAGGCTGCCTTTGACGAAGGTGTGGCAGAGCGTAAGGATCTGTATATCATGACGAAGGTTTGGAATGACATGCATGAAAGGGTGGAAGAGTCCTGCAGGAAGAGCATCGCAGACTTAAGGTGCGGTTATGTTGACCTGTTCTTCATCCACTGGCCCTTCCCTAATTACCATGCACCCGGCTGTGATGTGGATTCCCGTAATCCTGATTCCAAGCCCTTTGACCCGGAGCGTTTCCTAAATACCTACAGGCAATGCGAGGAGCTGGTCCGGAAGGGGTTGATTAAATCCATTGGTATTTCCAACATGACGATTCCGAAATTAGAGGCGGTACTGCCAGGAATGGAGATTAAACCCGTGGCCTGTGAAATGGAGCTGCATCCCTGCTTCCAGCAGCAGGAGCTGTTTGATTACCTGGTAGCCCATGGAATCCAGCCCATCGGCTTTATGCCGATTGGTTCCCCCACCAGGCCGGAACGTGATATGATGCCGGAAGATGTTGCAGACATCCAGCTTCCTGAGATGAAGGCAATTGCCGAGGCACATGGTATCCATCCTGCAGTTGTGGCTTTAAAGTGGGCGGTACAACGGGGACAGATTCCAATTCCTTTCTCCGTGAAAGAGAATGAATATGTAAGCAACCTAAGATGCACTACCGAAGATCCGCTGACCGAGGAGGAGATGGCTGTCATTGCTACCCTGGAAAGGAACAACCGTCTGGTAAAAGGACAGGTATTCCTATGGGAAGGGGCAAAGGACTGGCATGACCTGTGGGATGAGGATGGCTATATCGTGAAATAATAAGGTTTTACCGGAAGAAAAGACGGGTAAAGGCCGGTATCCCGGTAAAGCTGAAAATAACATCGTGAGGGAAGTTATAAAATAGAACCCACCGTAAAACCGGTTACCAAAAAGAATCTGTAAACAGCAGCTACCGCTGGTGATTACGGATTCTTTTTTAATAGAAAATATTGAAAATAGATGTAGTATAATGTAAAATTGATAATAGTAAGTTAAGAACCAGATATGGCTTATTTTTAATGAAATTCCTATCAGAATTGGGAGGTTTACAAATGAGAAGATTCAGCCTAAAAAATCTAAAGGTTAGAACAAAGGTAATATTATTATCTGTATTTTTGCTCTTAGTAACTGCCATAGTCTCCGTATTTTCCATCTATGAGAGGGTAGTGGAGAATGAGAGGAAATTGGAGGAGGAAGAGAAAAGTATACGGATCAGCTATGATAATAATATAAAGAGCCAGGTGCAGAATGTGGTATCCTTAATTGCCACCATTGATGCAAAAAGGGAAAAGGGAGAATACACCCTGGAGGAGGCCAAGAAGCAGGCGGCGGACCTGGTCAGGGAGATCCGTTATGGTGAGAACGGATATTTCTGGATTGATACCTATGAAGGGGATAATGTGGTACTGTTAGGCAGCGAGACAGAAGGAACCAACCGGATGGAAAAACAGGATCTGAACGATTTTTACTTTATCAAGGCCTTAATAGCAGCAGGACGCCAGGAGGACGGAGGTTTTACGGATTATTGGTTCCCGAAGGAAGGCGAGACGGAGCCCTTGCCAAAGCGGGGCTATACCCTGGCCTATGAGCCTTATCAATGGATCATAGGAACCGGCAATTATACGGATTATATTGACCGGGAGATCCAGGAGCTTAAGAACCAGGGGGATCAGGCGCTGTATTCCAGCATGGCAAGCTTTGGCATTATCCTGGGTGCGGCCATCCTCCTATCCGTCGCAATAACAATTTACTTTTCGCGGACACTGAATCGGGATTTTGCTGTTCTGAGCCAATTTTTTAATACCTTGGCCGAGGGAAACTTCAAGATAAGCTTACCTCGGGGATATACAGAGCGAAAGGATGATTTCGGCGTTCTCGGAAGTGAGATTGAGACCATGAGGGAGTCCGTTGCAAGGCTGGTAGGCAGTGCGAAGGTTGAGGCGGACAGGATCATAACAGTTGTAGAGAAGGTCAACGGGACTATGAAGGAGCTGAATTCCAGTATCGAGGATGTAGCAGCTACCAGCCAGGAGCTTGCGGCAAGCATGGAGGAAACAGCAGCCTCAGCGGAGGTTATGACCACTACCTCCAGTGAGATCGAGGCCGCCAGCCGGAGTATTGCAAAAAAATCACAGGAAGCCGCACTGCAGGTGGTTGAAATCAGCAAGCGGGCCAAGAATACAAAGATGGATGTGAAGGATTCCAGGGACAGGGCAAATGCGGTAGGCATGGAAATAGAGGAAAGACTGAGACGGGCATTGGAACAGTCAAAGATTGTGGAACAGATCGGGGTGCTGACGGAAGCAATTATGGGCATTACCGAGCAGACGAACCTGCTGGCCTTGAATGCATCCATTGAAGCGGCAAGGGCAGGGGAAAGCGGAAAGGGCTTTGCGGTTGTGGCAAATGAAATACGTCATTTGGCAGATCAATCCAAGGAAGCGGTAGGAAGGATACAGGAGGTGACCACCCAGGTAACGGGAGCGGTGGACAACCTGTCTGAGAGTGCCGGTGAATTGCTTCATTTTGTATCCACTGACATTAATTCAAGCCTGCAAAGGATGCTGGAGGTGGCAGAAGCTTATAGGGAGGATGCGGCCTATGTAGATGAGCTGATTACTGAATATAGCGCCACCTCGGAGGAGCTCCTGGCATCCATTGAGCATATTATGGTTTCCGTGCATGAGGTTGCCCAGGCTGCAACGGAGGGAGCAATGGGCACCGGGGACATTGCGGAGAAAATTGCCGATGTTACCGATAAGTCCGCAGGAGTAACGGAGCAGGTTGAAGTAGCAAGGGAAAGCTCGGTACAGTTACAGGAGGAAATAGCCGGGTTTACCGTATAATTAAAAAGGAAAGGATGAAGGGAATTGCAAAAATGGTAATCATGCAATTCCCTTCATCCTTTCCTTAATAAGGGGAAGTAAAATAGAGGAGTTATTGGTATTTTTCTTCTAGCTCTTTCACTAGATCCGTATATTTCTGCTGGGTTCCCTTTTGGGTGGCAGCAGCTTCAAAATCAACGGTTTCCCGGTTCACCTTTTCTATAATATCCGGCGACAGCTGACGCTCTGCAAAGGTATAAACCACAGTATCCTCTTTCTCAATATGCCGTTTTAAGAGATGGGTATAGCTGATGGCATTCGCAATGACATCCAGCCTGCTCTCCTCATCACCGGCCTTGACACGCATCAGGGCTTCGTCCAATTCCTTGATAAATAGTCTTCCGGAATCATGCTCTACTAACATTCCATGGGTGATCAGTTTATTACCCAGGCTTCCTAAATGGACCACCATCTCATTAAATAGCATTTTTTCTTCCTTGCCATGGTGGTGGGCATCTGCGTAATTACGGATAAAGTCTATCATTTTATTAAAATCCTCATAATTGATATCCTCACCCTTCATTACACGGTAGCAGGCCTTGCGGACAACGGCCAGCATGCGCAGGATATATTGGTGTTCCTCCATCATTAATTGAATACTGTTCATGGCTTTACCTCCGATCTATGGGTATATGAAGCTTAAGCTACAATTAAATAAGTAATTTCATCCGGCTTTTCAAAGTTAAAGCCAAGCTCCTTGACTAAGGCGCTGATCCAGGCATCACGCAGCTCATAATAAATATTGATGTCGCCGCCGAGTTCTTCCCAATAAGGGCTGTGGACACAGAGGTTCCGAACCCAGATTACCTGGTCCGCGCTCTTTTTGAGCACCCGGTTAGCATGGTCACAGGGCATGCCGTCTAAAAGATTGTCTTCAATCACCTTGAACACCCCTGCGGCATCCAGTGAATATTCCTTCATGGTAATTGCCAGGTTTGTACCGTTGTTTGCTACGATATTGGTGACGGAAGCCTTCAGCTGTGGATCCTTTTCTAACAGCTTTGTGATACAATAAGCATATTTATATTCAACCTGGGATACACGCTCCTGGAGCCACCCATGGATATTGCCGTGGTCAATCATTTCCTCAAGGGGTTTATTTTCAAAGGTACCGAAGAGGTTATTACATTCTGCCTCCAGGGAGAGGGCATTCTTCTCACCTAAAGCATAGAGTTCATCTACGATTGCTTGCTGCTGCTGTATTTTGTTATAAAGCCAATAATGGATTGGGCCTAAAAATGCACTCATTGCACTTCCTCCTTTTAATGCCAGGAGCCGGCCTGGAAGGCGGCTCACCTGTTAAGAATAAAATCTACCGGGTAAAATGTATTGATCTATGTCCTTACCCGGTAGATTTTCCTTTTTTACTATGAATTATTACAAAAGAATGGATATGTTAATTATTGAGCCATAAATAATTCGATGTCATCTTCTACAGTGCCGATTCCTGCAATACCGAAGTTCTCAACGAGAACCTTTGCCACATTCGGAGAAAGGAAAGCTGGAAGTGTGGGTCCTAAGTGGATGTTCTTTACGCCTAAGTAGAGAAGGGCAAGGAGTACGATAACTGCCTTCTGCTCATACCAGGCAATGTTGAAGGCGATTGGAAGCTCATTGATATCCTGAAGCTCGAATACTTCCTTTAACTTAAGGGCGATTAAAGCTAGGGAGTAGGAGTCATTACACTGACCTGCATCCAGTACCCTTGGAATACCGCCGATATCACCTAAATCAAGCTTGTTGTATTTATACTTTGCACAGCCTGCTGTAAGGATAACGGTATCCTTCGGAAGAGCCTTGGCAAAGTCGGTATAGTAATTTCTAGCCTTCTGACGTCCGTCACAGCCGGCCATAACAAAGAATTTCTTGATTGCGCCGGATTTTACTGCTCCAACTACAGCGTCTGCAAGGGCAAGTACCTGGTTGTGTGCGAAACCGCCGACGATTTCACCCTTTTCCAATTCAACTGGAGCTTCGCAGGTCTTAGCTAATTCGATAATCTGGGAGAAGTCCTTAATGCCGTCCTCATCCTTGTCAATATGTGTACAGCCAGTAACACCAGCAGCGCCTGTAGTAAATAACCGGTCCTTATAGGAAGCTGCGGGAGGAACTACGCAGTTTGTTGTCATGAGGATCGGGCCACGGAAGGATTCGAATTCTTCCTTCTGCTTCCACCATGCATTACCGTAGTTACCGACAAAGTTGTCATATTTCTTAAAGGCAGGATAGTAGTGGGCAGGAAGCATCTCGGAGTGGGTGTATACATCAACGCCGGTGCCCTTTGTCTGCTCTAACAGCTGCTCTAAGTCTCTTAAATCATGTCCGGAAACTAAGATACCAGGTCTTGTGCCAACGCCCAGGTTAACCTTTGTAATCTCAGGATTTCCATAGGTTCCTGTATTAGCGGAATCAAGCAGAGCCATACCGTCAACGCCGAATTTACCGGTCTCCAGAGTTAATGCAACTAAATCATCTGCACTTAAGCTGTCATCCAAAGTTGCTGCAAGAGCTCTCTGCATGAAGGCACAAACCTCTTCGCTGTCATATTTTAATTCATTTGCATGCTTTAAGTAAGCAGCCATACCCTTTAAACCGTAGATAATTAATTCACGGAGGCTTCTTACGTCCTCGTTTTCAGTAGCAAGAACACCTACAACGGCAGATTTTTCATCCATCTCTTCTCTTGAGGTAGTGCTCCATAATGCAGCCTCTGGGAGGGAAGCGGTATCTTTTACATTAGCAAGCAGCTTGTTTTTGATCTCAAGGGTCTTCTCAATTCTCTTATAGAAAATCTCATTATCAAAGTTTGCATTTGTGATGGTTGTGAACAGGTTGATGGTAACGTAGTGGTTTACATCGGCATAAACTGCTTCACCCTGTGCCCTGAGAGCAGTAGTTACAGCGCTTAAGCCCTTTGTAGTGTAGATTAATAAATCCTGGATTTTTGCTAATTCCGGGGACTTACCACATACGCCGGCCTTGGTACAACCAGTGCAGCCTGCGGTTTCTTGACATTGATAACAAAACATCTTGTTTTCCATATCCATTCTCCTTATAATTAAAATTTTTAATTGGTCTATTATAAAATAAATTTTATAGTTCCTGGGGAAGAATTGTAATCTCTTTTTATTGACTTCCTGGAAACAAGATGAGTATAATACAGTTACATAATTAAAAGTGTAGCTTGAGCTACAAATTGAAAAAGAATTTCTAAGTTAATTATTAAGCGGGGATAAATTAGGAAGCTACCAATGGTAAAGAGCTTGATTGGAGCGATCAGAGCATGTCTGAAAACTGCTTATGCAGAGCATTCAGAACGGTACAATGACTGTTAGGCATGTTCAGGTAGGAAGGAGACGAAAGTGGAGCTGGATTATGCTGTTCTAAAAAACTGTGCCTTATTTCGTAAAATGGGGGACAGGGAAATTGAATCCCTGGTACAATGCCTGGGAGCACAGACAAAGAGCTTTAAGGCGGAGGAATATATATTCTTTTCCGGTGACCAGGTAAACCAGGTGGGGATCGTATTGTCAGGGATGGTTGAGGTTATGAAGGAGAATTTGGCCGGAAATAAGCATATTGTTGCATTCTTGGGAACCTCCGACATGTTTGCAGAGGGGATTGTATGTACGGCACGCCGGATTTCCCCAGTTACTGTGAGGGTCAAGGAGATGGCGAAGATTTTATTTATTCCCTATGAGAGAATCATTAAATCCTGCGGCAACAGCTGCTCCTTCCATGTAAGCCTGATACAGAATATGATGGTGGTGCTCGGGGAGAAGAATGTTAACTTGAACCGTAAACTGGAGCTTTTGACTTTAAAGGGCATGAGGGAGAAGATCACCAGCTTTCTGTTAAATGAAGCGAATGAACGCAGCAGCAATATGTTCCAAATAATGCTGAACCGCACAGAGCTGGCAGATTACCTGAATGTATCCCGCACCTCCATGTGCCGCGAGCTGGCAAGGATGAAGGAGGAGGGGTTGATCGATTTTTATGGGAACAGCTTTAAGCTGATGAATAAGGAAGCATTGGCGCATTTCCTGGAATAATTGCAACCTTCTCATGAAGAAAAACCCCGATATTTCTTTTCATGAGGAGGCTGACTGCTTCATTTTCAGCTACGGCACCCAGAATCGATTCCACCCGCGCTGTCCGAAGGATATTTGGCGTGAAGCCGCTTTCTATACATGCATTGATACATAGGGAGTGGATACTGATGTGCTTATTCATCAGGATAAAATGCTCCTGCCTTAATTCCCCCAGGGAGACCTCGGGCCGGGAAGCCAGGGGGTGAGCCAGGGAGCTCCGATAAAGCCCAGGTAGGTAATAAAGGGTTTTTGTCGGGGCAGAGTAAATTGCAGTTTGTTTCGGGGCAACTCCTGCTTTATATCACCACCTCATGTACAGCGATCTCCGTATCGCCAACGGATAATACCTGCAGCTTCGGAAGGATTGTCTTAAAATGGCTGGTTTTCATATGGGCGTCCAGGCTTTCCTGGGTTTCCCACTTCTCAACAAAAGCAAATAAACTCCTGTTATCGATACCACGGACCAGTTCATAGCTGATATTTCCCGGTTCCTTCCGGGTTTCCTCGATTAATGGCTTTGCACATTCAAGAAATTGGTCAACATTTTTTTCTACTACAATACATTTTGCGTATACGGCTAACATAGGGATCCTCCTTTGGGATGGTATTTTTGTATATTGTAATGGATGGAGGTGGAAGATTCAAGCTTTTATTCAAGATTTCTTATCGGATAATATAACGATCAGCCCAAAGGTTACGAGAGCTACCCCCACAAGCCTTGCAAAGGAAAAGCTTCCGGTGAGAAAGGCATCCAGGAGCAGGGCAGCGATCATTTGGCCAACAAATAAAAGCAGGGTCATATTAATGGCCGGAATTTTTGCAACTCCTACATTGAGGAGGAAAACAACGGCAACGCCCAGGATTCCCCCTAACAGCATCCAGCCCTTTATCCCAGGCAGCTGGCCGTAAAAACGGAAGGTATTTGTAAAAAGCATTAACAGGCAGGAGGTAAGGAGCCCGAAGACGAAATTATAGACAGTGCTCCTTAAGGTTCCCGTTTCTGCGGAGAGCTTTGCATTAATCGTCCTGGACACAACCTTTGTAACACCTGTCAGGAAGGCAAAAAGAATGGCCAAATACATTGATATCCCCCTTTCAAAAAATGATCATTACAGAAATACCTGCAATAATCCATAGCAGTCCAACGATCTTCCGCCTGTTAATCCTCCGGATTACGGAACCGAACAGACCGTACTGGTCAATGAACAATGCGGTTACACTTTCTCCCAGCAGGCTAAGGGCGAGGATGGCTGAAATGCTGATATTACCAAAGGCCAGATTAGTGAACAGCGTTGTGCCCACGCCGACTACTCCCCCCAGATAGAAAGGGAACGGGATTTTTGCCGGTGATTTTCTCTTTCCCCGCTTAATAATTAAAAGCACAAGACTGAGAAGTAAGCCAACAATATGGATGATGACCGTAGCAGGATAGCTCCCGGCAATTGACGAAAGCTCTCCGTTTAATACGACCATGGCTGCAATTAAGGCACCAATAAAAATAGATAGAGAATTATACATGGTAATCCCTCCCGGATTTGATTTGTTTTGTATTCATAATTAGTCCGCAGCCTAATTCTATAGAATGCCATTGAAAATAAATATGACATATGTCATAATTGCTTTAATATTTTAAGGAGGGGGATTATAATGAAGCTGTTAAAGATAAACAAGGATCATAGAGACTTTCTGGCAGCGAATGGATTAGGGTTTGTTGACACGGAGTGTGTCCTGCCCCGCGCCTATGAAAAAGGAGAATACCTGTTTCATCAGGGAGAGCAGCTTAGCTGTATCTATCTGCTGTACTCCGGTAAGGTAAGCATCAGTGTGACTGCAAAGAATGGGAAAACATTGCTCCTGGCAATCTGTACAAATCAGACCATATTCGGCGAAATCGAGTTTTTTACCGATGGTCTTGCCACATCAAGCGCCCAGGCTATGAACCGTGCCCTCCTGCTTACGATTCCCTTTGCCCAGTTACGGGATGTGGAAGGGAATGAGAAGTTATTGTATTTTCTGGGCTTGACCTTAGCAAAGAAATTAACGCGCAGTATACAGAATAATACAACGAACATACTGAATTTAGCAGATGCAAAGGTAGCGTCCTATATTTTGCTCAGCAATGTGGATGGACGGTTCAAAGCTAATTTGACGAAGGTAGCCGAGCTTTTAGGCATAAGCTACCGGCATTTATTAAGGACGTTGGAGGAATTATGCACACAGGGGATACTGGCAAAAGACAGGCATGCCTTTGTGATACGGGATATAGACGGGCTTCGGGCATTGGCACAGGATTGTTTTGTGTCGATGGATATTAGGTTAAATTGATAAACAGAGGAATTATCTTATTGTTCCTTAAGGGCTTTATATAAATAACCAGAAGACAAAACCTAAATGATTTTCTCCTGGTTATTCATGGAAAAGCCGCCGCTTGTAACATCACCGGTATCCAGTATATGATTATCCCTTACTTCTACAGGGCTTAGTTTTTTTACTGCACCATAGGGCTTTTTTAAGGAAAGCCCTTCCCCCCGCCCGGAGATGACCCATAAAACGTGATATCCGCGGGGGATGGTTATCAGCTTATCTTCACCTTTCCCATCCGTAAAATACACCAGCAAATTCACCTTGTTATGGTTGGCATATTCAAAAACAGGGTTAAATTTCGTACCTCCTTTTTTATGGAGCCTATCCCTGAGATCCTTTAACGACGTAACCGGATACACCCGCCTGATCTCGTTATCACATTCAATCAAGGTAATCTCATGGTTATAATTTTTTACGATTCCCAGTACCTCCTTTAAGGCCTGTTTAAACTCCTCATCACTGATGCTTCCACTGATGTCAAGGGCGACAGCAATATTGGCCTTATGGCTCTTAAGCTGCCCCCTTAAATCTAACCGCTCCGGCTGCCTCCGGTTCTTTCTGGTTATGGTTTTCTTTGGATTGCTTTCCACGGTCCCCATTAACCGGCGCAGATATAAATCCCAGGGCAGTTCATCCTCGCAGTTTTCCATTAAATCGATGAGGGCTTTTACATGGGTGGGAAGGTTGCCTTTTTCTGAAAGCTTTACAACCTTTTCCGTGAAGCCCAGCAGTGTTTTTTCATCAATAGTATCAGCTTCCTCCCAGATATCGTGGGTTTTTCCTACCTCATACTCTGTTCTTACAGGGTTGCCGGATTCACGGCTTTCTGCCGGTTCGGTTTTTTCCGTTTCCGGTGCAGGGATGGCTGTATGAAGCTGTTCCACATAATATTCAAAGGGCTGATAGGGTCTGAGATCCAGGGAATATGTCTTGTTTACCCGTTCCAGGGTAGTCGCATAGGGCGGCAGCTGATCCAGGTATTCATTTACAACGATGTCCATTGCCATATCGATAGCTAAACTGTGGTAACTGCTTTTTAATTTCCTGGCTCTTATGAAATGCAGGGACAGGATGTGGAGTATCTCGTGCTTGATGGAGCTTTGCATCTGTCCCACCTTAAGCTTCAAAAATATAAGGGGGTTAAAATAAATAACATAGCCTGCGTCCTTAAAATTAACGGCGGTAGGGCTGCTGATATCATATCTTATTTCCTTTGACATCTGGAATAAGAAATAACCGTAAAAATTATCCTCATCCTCCATAAGGCTTAAATTAACCTGGTCTACCAGATGGAAAAACTCCTTCTGAAACTCCTCCGGCATTGTGACCACGAATTTTGCAGCCTGTTGTTCCGCCTTTGAAAAGGTCCGGAGCAGCTTGCTTGATTTCTTGCGCAGCTCCCCGATTTGATTATCAAGATAATGGTCCATTTGTCACTCCCTAAAGAAGCCGTAGGATTCAAAATAGAGGTTCACAAAGGCTTCATTTTCTATGGCCTGTTTATAAATTTCCTGGTAGCTGTTCCTGATATCCTTCATGATGCCGATTCTTAGGTCTACCGGATATATCCTTAGGAATTCAATTAACCGGTTTACATAAAAGCCGGATTCCCCATAGTAGTTCTTTATATTTGCCTCCAGGCTTTTTAAAATATTCCTTGCCAAAAGATAAAGCCTGGTATGGCTTTCCTTTTGTATCTGTTCCACCACAGCTTTTGGTATGTCTTCCCCGGAATAGATATCCTCATAGGATACCAGGGGGCTATGGTCGGCTTCAATAAAGCTGATGAATTCCCCGGCAATTAATTTTCCTACATTTCCCCTGATGACATTTAAGAATACAGACCTGGGGATGGAGGATCTTCTCTCTTTATATACCGTATAGGCCTTTGAAATGCGTTCATAGCTTCTTGGTGTGGCACGGATGCTGTCTTCATTTATTTTGTGTAAATATTCCGGGAAGGCCTGGATAAATTCAATCACCTTTTGCTCGATGCCGGCATCGATGGCCCATTGCAGCCATTGCATATAATCCGGCTCCATGGAAAGCCAGACAAAGCGGTTTTCCTGGGCCGCGTCCATGTCCACAACCTGATAATCAAAATCCACGCCATATTTGCTGGAGGGGTTCATGGCGGCAATTATTTTCACGCCCCGGTTAAGGCGGTAGCCGTTGATTTCCCGGTTCAGTATTAAATTCATAAGCTCCTGCTGTACCGCGTGTTCACAGCGGTTAATTTCGTCGATAAATAATAGGACCGTATTTCCCTTTAATATTTCTTCATCAATTTCCCTTAGCTTATGATGGACCGCATATACCGTAGTCTTTTTTTGCGCCTCTTCCCCGTTATCGTTAACCTCAGTATAGGTTTCGATCGTCGGCAGGCCGCCGATTTCCCCCTCTTTTAGGAGGTTGCCGTCAATGACAACCAGGCTCCAATTGTTTTTTTCTGCAAGCTCCTTGGCTAAGGCGGTCTTTCCGATGCCGCTTTCGCCGACGATCAAGGGTACTTCATCCGTTGACAGTACCAGCTCCACGCTTTTTAATGTGTCTGTAAAATTCATGATTATCTTAAATGATGCATCCGGTAATAATACATCATACGCTCCTTTCTTTTTTCTGTGGCAGCAGGTAATTGAGAAACTCAAAAACTGCTACACCAGCTTCAGCTTTTCATCCACCGCTATTTTTTTCGCTTTCCTGCTTCCGTATTGGTAGATGAACCGCATTTTATCCATGTCCCTGATAGTGCTGTGGTCTAGGGTGCTGTAGTTTAGAAAATCCCGGACATATTTTTCGTCCGCATCCTCCCTCGATAATACCTCCCTTAATACTTCTTCCAGCTCTGCCTTTGAGACTTCTTTTATAACATATTTCAGGATCAGGAAATTTACCTTCAAAAATTCCAGTATCCTGTTCTTGTCCAGGTCATTAATAAACTTAATAGCACTTTCGTTATTCCTAACTGCAATCAGCTGCGCCTGGTAGGTAGGGGTTGCAATCAGCCGCAGAGCCTCGTAATTTATGGCTACAGCTTCCTCCTGGACACTTTCGTATGGATTTTTTATAAATTTGATGGAATCGTAATTCCTTCTTACGGCTAATAGCTGCAGCTCTTCACTTGGATCGTCGATGTAGCGGATCGCCCAGCCGGCTTGTTCAACCGCCAGCCTGACCACCGCTTCGGTGGGGTTTTTGAGGTATTCCAGGTTGGTCCAGCCGCCCTTGATGGCCCTTATCATCATGTCCTCCGTAGGATTTTTAATGAATTTAATTGCCCGAATATTATTATCCAGGGCTAATTCCTCCATTTCCTTGGTAGGGTTTTCGATATATTCCAGCAATAGCCCGTTTTTCCTTAGGGCGATCAGCTTCAGCTCGTCGGAAGGCTGGTGAAGGGTTTTTATGGCGCTGGGATTGTTATTTATCATTTCAATAAGCTGTGATTGCTCCATTTAGTTTCTTCCTTCTGTATTGATCTTACCAGGTAAATTAGTTCTATTGGTAATACATCAAATAATAGGTTAATCATACCCGGATCTGTATCGAGTTTAATTGGGACAGATTGATTATATCACCATAGTCCAAAAAAATCACTTTTAAATATTTAGCCTGTGTTTTTCTATGGATTGAAATATCTGGAGGAATGAAATATAATAAAGCAATATAACGGAATAGCTAGCCTAAAAGCGCATAAAACGGCGCATCAATAGCTATACCGCATCAGTAATATGATACTATGGATTTATGGAGGTGGCGGCTTGCTTAAAAGGTCTTTGGCGGTTATTATAATCGTCCTGATGTTTCTCTCGATTTTGCTGCTGTCCCTTCCAGGCCATAAGCAGGCAGGCAATAACGGGCTGCAGGCTGTAAATGGCAGAATGGAGCTTGCCAGCTGGGATATGGATCGCACGGAGGTCCTTCCTTTGGATGGTGAATGGGAGTTCTATTGGAACCGGCTTCTGACCCCGGCGGATTTTTCGGTGGAAAAGCCGGACAGACCGGTGCTTACCGGATATATGCAGGTACCCTCGCTGTGGAATGGGAAGGCGCCCGGCGGCGAAAAGCTTCCTGTTTTTGGCTGCGCCACCTACCGCCTGGTATTGGAAAATCCCCCCTGTAACGGTGTGTTTGGACTTAAAAAGGTCAATGCGCGCTTTTCCAGCAAGGTCTTTGTCAATGGTCAGGAACTGCTTTCTGATGGTGTACCGGCAGGGGGGGCGGTGGATTATGAACCGGGTAATACTCCCCAGCTTGGCTTTTTCAGCAGCGACAGAGGCAACATTGAAATCCTTGTACAGGTTGCCAATTATGAATATCCGAATTCCGGTATACCTGCTTCCCTTGAGCTAGGCAGTGACAAGGCCCTGCTGCGCCAGCATCAGAGAAATTATTTGTATTCCATGGCAATTTTGGTTATCCTGTTTACTACGGCTTTTTTATATCTCAATTTCTTTGTGATTGCTCAATTTAATGGCGTAAAACAATATTCAATGCTGTTTTTTTCCGTTTTCTGTATTCTGTTCGCTATAGCGAACTCATTGGCTGACCAGAGACCCTTGCTGCTCTTTCTCCCGGATATGTCCTTCGCGCTGGCTTTCAAATTGAAGGACTTCTTTTTGGCGGCTAACTTTATTGTGATGCTTTGGGTTTTTCACATGTCTAAAAAGGGGCTTTTGCCCCTGGGACTGATCCGTATCATCTCGGTTGCATGTAGCGTTTACCTGATAGGGATACTGCTTCTTCCGATTTATATTTATATTAAGATATGTCTGCTCGTGATGGCCTGCAATACCGCTATCCTGCTGCTGCTCCTGATCCAGTCGGTCCGGCTGTATATACGAAAGGGTGAGGGCTTACTGCTTTTTATCGCTATTCTGGCAATCAACCTGTATTCCGCAGATGCAATCCTGTTCTCTCTGGGCTTTAAGACAAGCTCTGGCTTTCTGCAGGTATATATTATGATTTTTGCCGCTATGATGATATTTCTGCTGTCAGGGCAGTACTTTACCGCAATCAGACAACAGCAGGCCTCCCTGAAGAGAACCCAGGAGGCGGAAATTGCCTTTTTGCGTGCGCAGATCAATCCCCATTTCCTGTATAACGCCCTCAACTCCGTTGCGGCACTGTGCATAACAGCCCCGGAAAAGGCGGAGGATGTGGTGGTTGAGCTTTCCCAGTATCTGCGCAGGAGCTTTGATTTTAAACGGATGGATGCCATGTCCACACTGGCAAGGGAGCTTGAATTGCTGGAGACATATCTGTATGTCGAGAAGACCCGCTTTGGTGACCGCCTGAAGGTGGTATATGACATTGACGAAACCCTTAACCTGCCTATCCCTCCCCTCGTTCTGCAGCCCCTGGTGGAAAATGCGGTGAAGCATGGGCTGATGGATAGCGTAGCCGGGGTAACAGTGAAGGTTTCCATTCAATGCCAGGGGGACGAGGCCGTCTTTACCATTGAGGATAACGGCATTGGTATGGAACAGGGCAGGCTGGACTGCTTACTGGAGGAAAAAACGAAATCAGGTGGAATTGGCTTGTGGAATATCAACCAGCGGCTGAAAATGTTGTATGGCAGAGAATTATCAATAAGGAGCGAAAAAGGATCCGGGACACAGGTGACCTTTGCGCTGCCCCTAAAAAAAGAGGAAAGGCGCAAAAAATATTTTATTGGAAGGAGATGATTGTTATTAAAGCAATCATTGTTGATGATGAGGAACTGGCCCGCTGCCGTCTTTCTAATTTACTGATAAAGCTGGAAGGTGTAGAGCTTTGCGGTTCCTTCGGCACAGCGGAAGAAGCATTGCAATATATGGAAACAAAAGCTGCGGATGTTGTTTTTCTTGATATCAGTATGCCGGAAATGAATGGTATGGAATTTGCCAATATACTGCTGGACAAAGGCAGCACTGCAAGGGTGGTTTTTGTTACCGGATATGAGGAGTATGCAGTGGAGGCATTTGAATTGGATGCGGTAGATTATTTACTCAAGCCCATCAGCAGGGAACGCCTTGCAAAAACGGTGCAGCGGCTGATGAAAACACAGCGGTATGAGATACAGCAGTATGAAGCACAGCGGCTGTACGTCTCCTGCTTTGGAGGCTTTCGGGTATCGGTTCAGGAGAAGGATGGCGAGGCCATCGGCTGGAGGTCGCCCAAGGTGGAGGAGCTGTTTGCCTTTTTGGTCTGCAAGAACTGCGTCAGCCGCGACGAAATTGCGGACACCCTGTGGGATGGATTCACATTGGATAAAGCGATGAAAAATCTTAACTCCACCGTTTACTACATCCGTAAGACCTTGCAGCAGTATGGTCTGGCAGATTGTATGATGACCACCCGCCGGCAGATTTCCCTGGATGCTAAAAAAATCTACTGCGACCTGTATGAGTTTGAGCGGTTGCAAAAATCTGCGTGGAATACGAAGCAGGAGCTGGAACGGTTGAATGAGCTGTACCGTGGAGAGCTGTTCCAGGGAAAAACCTACGAATGGTCCTTTGGTAAGACGCTGGCATTGGAGAAAAGTATGATTTCCAATCTGCTTAGAGCGGCAGAACAGCGGCAAGAAGAGAAATTGCATGAAGCTGCGGAAGCCCTGTACCTGCGGGTGTTGGAGCTGGATCCGTTCCACGAAGAGGCATACAGAAAACTGCTCGGGCTCTACATACGGACCGGCAGGAAGGGAAAGGCAAAGCAATTGTGCAGGGAAATGGAACAGCTCCTTTCAGATGAGGAAAAGCCCCTGGTATTAGCTCCCAGAAAGCGCTTATAGGGAACAGCGGAGTTGGAAAACTGAATATGGAATTTTTCGGCCCTTGTATTATACAATACAGGGGTCAAATTTTGTCTGTTTATTCTTTGTTGATTGGAATGCTGTATAATAGTGCGGTAATACGGAGCAATACCGGTCACGGCAACGGCAACGGCCTCGCCAGTGGAGTTCTTGCAAAAAGCACTCGGATTGATGGTTACGAGGTGGATGAAAACGGCGTGAGAAAAACAAAGTAAGATACATTAAATACGGCAAGCCCGTAGGTCTCAAGTAGAATTCTGCGGGCTTTTCTATTTATTTCAAAGAATGGTATTGACAAAAAGCTCATACTGTATATAATCTAATATATACAGTATGAGCTTTGCGAAGTGAATAATCCGGTGATATTGCTGCAGAATATCATAGGGTATACTGGAGGTACTATGAAGATATTAATATCAAACCAGTCAGAACTGCCGATCTATGCCCAAATCAAGGAACAGATCAAGGAACAGATACTGAACGGGCAGATTCAGGAGGGGACAGAGCTTCCCTCCATCCGCAAGCTGGCAAAAGAGCTTGGGGTAAGCGTCATAACTACTACCCGTGCGTATAACGACCTTGAAGAAGAGGGGTTTATTACGTCCATGCAGGGAAAAGGGAGCATGGTATTGTCTAAGGAAAATGAGCTCCTAAAGGAAAAATACCTGCTTCGGATTGAAGATGGCATGGAAATAGCGGTAGAGACGGCGAAGAGAATTGGAATGAAGGAAGAGGAACTTGTAGACTTATTGCATAAGCTGTGGGAAGAATGAAGTGTGAAGAGAAATTCTAAGGTGTCAGAAGACGCCACCTAAGAATTTCTAAAACCTCACACTGGAAGAACGCGAGAGCAGCGTTCTTCCCAATTATGTTTGTGCTGCCGCAGCATATCGGGAAGGTTGAAAGAAATAAAACTAATAAGCGAAGGGAGGACCGGGTTCATGCCAGCACTTTCATGGCGATTTGTGCAGTGACAGGCATGGACATAAATATGGAGCTGTTAGAAGTAAAGGGCTTAACCAAGCGCTATAAGGAATTTTTACTTGACGATGTAACCTTTTCCCTGCCCAAGGGATATATCATGGGATACGTTGGACAGAACGGGGCAGGAAAGACAACGACAATTAACTGCATTAACCAGATATGCAATGCCGATGGCGGTACTGTCTATGTAAATGGCCGGAGATATAAAGAGAATCCAATCGGATATAAAGAAGAAATTGGATTCATCGGGGATGAATCATATTTTCCAAAGGAGATGAAGATATCAGATGTCCGGAGCGTCCAAAAAACATTTTATAAAAGCTTTCAGGAAGGCGCTTTTAATGAAATGGTCTCAAGGTTTCAACTGCCGGAAAAGCGGAGGATATCGGAGTTTTCCAGAGGAATGAAAGTAAAGCTGATGTTTGCGGTAGCGCTGTCCAGGGACACGAAGCTTCTGATTTTAGATGAGGCCACCAATGGTCTCGACCCGGTAATACGGTCGGAGGTGCTGAAAATCCTTCAGGATTATATCTCAGATGGTGAGAGGAGCATACTCTTTTCCACCCACATGCTGGAAGATCTTGAGCAGATAGCAGACTATATCGTCTTTATTGACCAGGGGAAAATAATCATTAATGAGGCCAAGGATGATCTGCTGGAATCCTATATCCTTATCAAAGGGGATAAGGCAGAGCTTACGCCGGAGCTAAGAAGCCGGCTGATTGGAATAGAAAAGAAGGAATTTGGATTTGAAGCGCTGATAAAAAGTGATGAAGCACGGTATGTTCCCAAAGGATTTGTCATAAATAATCCATCCATTGACAAAATCATGATACATTTAATCCGTAACAGAATGGAGGAGAGATAGGATGAAGGCTTTAAAATTCTTAAAAGTGGACTGGATCCGTTGCAAATCCCAATTAAAAATCATGATACTTTTTCCGGTGGTGGCAGTGGTGCTGGCCTTTAGGGGGATGGACAACGAGCTGTTTGCGATTACTTACATGGTTTTCGGCGCTATTGTATTTGCAATCCAGCCCTTTACTATGGAACAAATGTCGGAGTCAGGCTTCATTAATATGCTGCCGGGGACAAAGAGTGACCGGGTTACGGGAAGATATTTATTTGCATTTATCCTGATTTTACTTTCGGTATTGTTAGGGCTAGGTGCGACGGTCGTATACGATATGAAGCATGGAATCAGCCTGGAGCCAGCGTTAACCGTATCCTGCATATTCTTTGGGGGCGCCATGGTCATTTGCTCCCTGCAATATATTCTGTTTTATTCCCTGGGAAAAGGCAAGAGCAATCAAATGATGGCCATCATCCGTATAATTCCGGCGTTTATCATGTTCTTTGCTGGCAACTACGTGTTAAATTGGTTAAAGAGTGGGGAAACTGCCAAACTAAATTGGATCTTGGACCGTACTGCTGAGCTCTCCGCTTTGTGTGTGTTGGTTGGTTTTTTCGTATTTTTCGTTGGGATATCCATATCCGGCAGGATTATTGAACATAAGGATTTCGCATAAAATTCTTTATGCTTAGAAGAGCCTATAAAGCGCGGTCTACCGGTAATCTGGCAGAGAGTTCACTCTATAGGCTCTTTTCTGTTATTTTTTTGCACCGTGCATATCCAGCAGCGTTAAGTAATTGAGAAACATCAGATTACAAGTAATGTATGATATTAATATTACCATTCCGCAATAGAGCCGTCCTCATGACGCCATACAGGATTTTTCCAATGATGGGGGGATGAATTTTCTTCCAGAACAAGCTCCTTATTTATAGTAACACCAAGACCGGGAAGTATCGGTAGATTAACATAGCCATCCGTAAATGCAAAATCCTCGGGATTTTTTATATAATCCAGTACGCTCTTTCCGACATTATAATGAATACCGATGCTCTGCTCCTGGATAACCGCATTATAGCAGGTGGCATCTATTTGCAGGCAGGCGGACAGGGCAATGGGTCCTAAAGGACAATGGGGTGCAAGGGCAATATCATAGGCTTCAGCCATAGAAGCAATTTTCTTTACTTCGGTAATACCGCCTGCATGGGATAGATCCGGTTGAATAATATCAACACCGCCAGCCTGTAACAAGCGCTTAAAATCCCATTTTGAAAATAACCGCTCACCGGTAGCTATGGGAATATTACAGCTGGCGGCTATTTCTTTAAAGACCTCCATGTTTTCGCATAAAACAGGCTCCTCAATAAACATAGGATCAAATTCTTCTAATTTCTTTGCCAGAATTTTAGCCATAGGCTTGTGCACTCTTCCATGGAAATCTATGGCAATTCCAAAATTCTTCCCAGTACTTTCGCGGATAGAAGCAACCCTTTCAAGAACAGAATCCACCTTATCATAGCTGTCAATAAATTGTAATTCTTCAGTAGCATTCATTTTGATGGCTTTGAAGCCGGACATCTGTTTTTCTTTTGCAGCTTTCGCTACATCAGCAGGGCGGTCTCCGCCTATCCAGGAATAAACTTTTATTTTGGTACGGCATTTGCCGCCCATTAGTTCGTAGACCGGTGCATTGTAGTATTTTCCTTTAATATCCCATAAGGCTTGGTCAATGCCGGAAATTGCACTCATTATAATCGGGCCGCCTCTATAAAAAGCAGCGCGGTACAGAAGAGTCCAGATATCTTCAATATTTAGGGGATTCATTCCTATCAAATAATCAGTGACCTCTTCGACACAGGCACTTACGGTGGAAGCTTTCCCTTCAATAACAGCTTCACCCCAACCGGTAATTCCGTCATCTGTTTCTACTTCAACAAAACACCAGCGGGGTCTAACTAAGTAGGTGGATATTTTTATAATCTTCATAATAAGTTATCCTTTCTTAATGTAGACATGAAGGTATGGATATCCCTGGTAATCTGGGGCCAATTTTTTTCTTGAAACAGTTTTTTATTAACCAATGAGCTGCCAATTCCAACTCCAATAAAACCTGCCTGTAAGTAGTTAGGAGTATTTTGTGGCGAAATACCGCCTACGGCTACATATTCTGTATTGGGAAATGGCCCGCGCAGGCTTTTTATGTATCCTATCGGTAAATCTCCCGCAGGAAATAATTTTAATGTATTAAATCCGTATTGCAAACAAATACTCACATCGGTTGGAGTATTAACACCTGGTAAAAATGGTATTTTATTTTTAGCGCAGTAGCTAAGGACTTCTAAATTGGTGGAAGGTGATAATAAAAAATCTGCACCGGCTTCCACTGCAAGGGCAGCTTCCTTTTCCGTTAATATCGTACCTGCGCCAATAATAGTATCTTCCGGCATATTCTGCTTCATCCATTTAAGCTGGGAAACAGCATTTTCAGCGCTGAAAGATACTTCGAATGAACGCAAACCTCCTTCGTAAAGGCTGTTTGCATAATTTGGAAGATCTGAATCCGGTGTATTGCGTAAAATTGATATAACCGGATTTTTCTTAATTAAATTTTTCATATAAAACCTCTCTATCGGAATACCGGTGAAATATTATTTTGAGTATTGTGGATATCCCGCTCTGTAATCATCCCTTCAATGTCACCGGGGGTTTCTGTAGCTCGCGCGCCGGTAATAGCTGCTATCGAACCGCATACCGACAAAGGCTCGTCTTTAAGGATACCGGAAATAAATCCGGCATTGAACGCATCGCCGGCACCTACAGGATCGATACAATTACAGGATACGGGTGGTATATGAAGGATTTGGTCATTATCACATACCCAAGCTCCATTGCTGCCATTTTTTATCGCCAGATATTGCAAATTCCCGGAAGAAAAAATAATAGAGCGCAGCTCCTGTATATCATTTGTATCATATAATGTGAATGCTTCATCCAAGCCAAGTAACAGGTAAGATGACTTGGAAATAATCTCTTTCATCAGAGGGCTATAATCATTAATCTTCCATAATTTAGCCCTGATATTTGGATCAAAACTGATGGAACAGCCGTTTGCCGCAGCAATTTCGATTGCCTGAAAGACAGCCTGCCTGCAAGAGTCACTCAAAATAGGAGTAATCCCCGTAAAATGAAGGATTTTGGCCTGAGCTATGGCGTCCTCCGGAATATCATGGATATTTAGGTGAGATGCTGCAGAATCCGTACGATAGTAGTGTACCGCGGTCTCCCGGTTTGGCAAAGGTTCCTTGAACATAATGCCAGTTGGATATTCAGTGTCTATTTTGACATAAGAGGTATCTACACCTTCTGCACGTATCATTCTTAATATAAATTGCCCGAAGCTATCATCTCCTATACGGGTGATATAGGAGGCGGAATGCCCTAATTTTTGAACACCGATGGCGGTATTACTTTCAGCTCCTGCAATATACATTTTTAAAGATGCACCATACCGTAATAATTCGTTAGATTGCGGGACAAAGGAAACCATGGTTTCACCAATAGTTACCAGTTGATTCAATGATATCGCCTCTTTCTATTAGTTTCATATTAAACTGCTGAAATCCGTATCAATACTATTTAAAATACCTTCAATTTTACTTTTAGAATCAAATAAAAGAAGTTTTACCAATGAAGCTTTTTCCTCTGTATAACGAAAAGTGGGAATGGCCACGCTGATAGCTGCTACTACCCGTCCATTCTTGCGAATTGGAACTGCATAACAACGGATGTATTGAGTGGATTCTTCGATTTCGTAAGTAAATCCATTTGTACGGGCTTCGTGTATCTGGTTAAGAAGTACATTTAAATCTGTAATGGTACTGGGGGTAATAGGGGGGAGGCCATTAGGATATAGTTTTTTTAATTCAGGCGATTCACAGTCTATCAGCAGTGCTTTGCCTAAAGCGGTTCCATAGGCCGGCATTCGATTTCCGACATGGGAAGTCATCCGGATGGATTCCGGTGAATCAATCTTTTTCATATAAAGGACATCCCCATCCACTAAAATAGCGAAATGCGAGGTTTCCATAGAGACATTTGTCAGGTCTCTCAAAATTTTCTCAACATTATCTAAGAAATTCAACTGTGTAAGATAAGAATTACCCACTTGGTAAGCGGAATAATCAATACGGTAGCGTGAATTTGAATCTAATGCCAGGAAATGCCTGGATACCAGCGTATATAATATGGGATGAAGACTGCTTTTTGGTGAAGCTGTTAATTCACAAATATCTGTAAGGGTATATTTGGAAGGGTTTGCAGCAACCAAATCTAAAATATCCAGTACCCTGCTTGTGGATCGATGGATGTTTTTATCACTATTCATAATTACCTCCGTAAAACTTATAATTACCATTGTAAAACGTATATAAGATGTGTGTTCGTATATAAGAATCAAATGCATTATAGCATTCTTTATAAAATGTGTCAAATGAAAAGATGTAATAGTTTGATTATACATTGGATTTATAATAAATTACACATAAATCGCCTCAAATAGTAAATATTACACAACTATAAATAAAAGAAATACAGGCAAATATAAAAAAGTGCCAAAAGGGCATTTACAAAATTATTTTCCTGTGCTAGTATAAGTGTGTGAAACGTATATAGATACACTGTTCGTATATACGAACAAAATAAAGGAGGAAAAGGTATGAAAAGAAAATCAATCGCCATAATTATGGCAGCAGTACTTGTAATGAGCCTGTTTGTAGGCTGCGGAAAAGCAAAAACAGAAAACTCAAAAGAGAATTCGGCAGCAGGAACTGAAGCCGGAAAAACAGCAGAGGAAGGCAAGACTTCCGGTGAGGCTAAAACAATTACGGTATGGGCATGGGATGATAAATTTAATGTTGCAGTAATGAAAGAGGCAGCAGAAGTTTACGCTGAGAGTAATCCTGATGCAAACGTAAAAATTGATGTTGTGAGCTTATCTAAAGAAGACGTATATGTAAAATTACAGACAGCTCTGGCCGGAGGCGGAAGTGGAATTCCGGACATAGTATTATTAGAGGACTATGTTTCAGGTAAATATCTAAATACTTTCCCTGGCGATTTTGTTGACTTAACAGATAAATTTGATTACTCCCAGTTCTTACCTTTTAAAGTAAATGCCGTAACCCAAAACGGTAAAGTGTATGCCGTACCCTTTGATACAGGCGCTACAGCTTTATATTATAGAATTGACCTGATTGAAAAGGCCGGTTATACGGAAGAAGATATGCAGAATCTTACCTGGGATGAATTTATTGAAATCGGTAAAGATGTAACCGAAAAAACCGGTGTCCAAATGATTGTAGAAATTGCAAATAATAAAACGACATTAATTCGTTCCATGATGCAGTCATGCGGTTTGTGGTATTATGACATGGACGGTAATATCAATATTAAAAACAATGAGGCATTAAAAGCTGCATTTGAAACGATATTGAAGATGAAACAAGCAGGCATACTTTTTGAAGCTGAAAGCACGGAAGGGCGCGCCGGAGCGCTGAATAGCGGCACAGTTGCATCTGTTGTTAATGCTCCTTGGTTTATCTCCTCCCTCAGACAGGCGGAGGACCAGAAAGGACAATGGAGAGCAGCCAGAATTCCTAGGCTTTCCCAGGTCTCTTCGTCCATTAACGCATCCAATGTAGGTGGCTCAAGCTGGTATGTATTGGAAAAGTCTAAAGTAAAAGACGATGCAATTGCATTTATGCAGGGTGTATGGCAGGGTAATACTGATTTTTATGATACAATTTTATTAAACCAGGGTGCCATGGGCTCCTATATTCCGGGCTATGCTACGGATGCGTACAAGGCGGAGGATGAGTTCTTTGGAGGACAGAAGCTGAATGGATTATTTACCGAAGTGCTTCCAGAAGTTATTCCTGTTAATTATGGCGGGTATGTTGCAGAAGCAAATGATGCAATAACGACAGCATTGTCTAATCTGTTTGAAGGAAAAACAGATGTAAACGGTGCCTTAGAACAGGCGGAAGAACAGCTTGCAAATCAGTTAGGAAGATAACAGAATAAGAGGGTGTTCTGTAAACTTAGTTCCAATATGAGGAGCAGGACACCCTTTTTGTAAAGGAGTATAGAAATGAAAAGAAAAGCAGGTCCTAATTATAATTGGTATGGGTGGATATTCATTTCAACGGCATTTCTATTGTATTTGATTTTTACGATTTATCCTGCAGGAGCGTCATTGATGTTAGCCTTTCAGGGCATGGACGGCGGAAAATATGTTTTTACAGGCTTAAATAATTTCAAACGGATGCTTGGAGATACTATTTTTCTTCAGTCGTTGAAGAACACGTTTTTTTACCTGATCATTCAGGTTCCGGTCATGCTTGTGATGGCATTGTCCATTGCAACCTTATTAAACAGCAAGGTTCTGAAATGGAAAGGCTTTTTTAGAACATCAATATTCTTGCCATGTGTAACCTCCCTGGTAGCATACTCTATTTTGTTTAAAATGATGTTTTCAATGGATGGGATTGTTAATCAAATATTGATTCACTTTGGTATCCTGGATGCACCTTATCAATATCTGCAGAATTCCGGCTGGGCAAGAGCGGTTATCATCATTGCAATGCTTTGGAGATGGACTGGCTATAACGTTATTTTTTATTTATCCGCACTGCAGAATATTCCGAAAGAAACCTTCGAGGCCGCAAAGGTGGACGGTGCAAATGCTTTTTATGTTTTCTTTAAAGTAACCATTCCCCAATTAAAACCAATTATACTTTTGACAACAATTATGTCTACTAATGGTACTTTGCAATTATTTGACGAAACTATGAATATAACGCAGGGAGGGCCGGCTAACTCTACAATGACGGTATCCCATTATATATATAATCAGTCTTTTGTATATGCACCTAATTTTGGTTATGCTTCGGCAATATCTTATGTAGTTGTTTTTATTATGATTATCCTGGCAATTATACAATTTGGAGTTGCCGGTAAAGATAATTAGGAGAAAAGATTATGAAAGAAAAAAATATGAAGTTATTAAGAATTAGTATAATCCACGTATTTCTCGTGATAGCGGTTGTTATATCCGTATTTCCTTTTTTCTGGATGATTACGGGTGCAACCAATGCCAGTGTAGATATTACAAAAGGAACGATGAAATTAGGCAAGGCGCTGAAAGATAATTGGAGTAATTTACAAAGCTCCGCGAATATATTGCAAATAAGCTGGAATACGATTAAAACTACAGTAATATATACAATCTTATCTATTTTAATATGTTCGATGGCGGGATATGGATTTGAAAAATATCGGTCCAAAGGCAAAAATATTGTATATGCTATGTTTTTGCTGTCGATGATGATTCCATTCTCAGCCCAGATGATACCTCTTTTTAAAATGGCGGCAAAGGGTAATATGCTGGATAGCCATATCGCAATTATTCTTCCTACATTAGCCATGCCCTTCCTGGTATTTTTCTTCCGGCAGAGCTTTCAGTCCTATCCTAATGAGTTAATTGAAGCTGCCAGAGTAGATGGGGCCAATGAGTTCGTTATTTTCTTCCAGTTAGTATTTATGCCTATGAAATCAACCTTTGCTGCAGCTGCAATATATGCATTTATGAAGCAATGGAACAATTATTTATGGCCGCTGATCGTAATTCAGAGCAATGAAAAGAAGACATTTTCGCTACTATTGTCCTCCTTGGCCTCCGCATATTATGTGGATTACGGGCAGCTGATGCTTGCAATTGTATTTGCGACATTGCCTATTATTATTGTGTTTTTAACCATGCAAAAGCAGTTCGTTGAAGGAATCGTAGGTTCATCTAAATAAAGATCAGGAGAAATTGCCATGAGAGAATACAGCATCGATGCAAGAAATATTAAAAATCCGATTTACCCTGCTCCTATTAATATGGGAGGTTGTAATGATAAGGGTCAAGCTTTTTCCATACAGAATTACTATTTGCAGTATGATGAAAAACCATTTTATGCAATCTGCGGAGAGGCTCATTTTTCCAGAATGAATGAAAAGCTTTGGGAAGATGAAATTATAAAGATGAAAATGGGTGGATTGAATATCATAGCCAGCTATATTTTCTGGATTCACCATGAGGAAATGGAAGGTCAGTTTGATTGGAGCGGGAATAAAAACCTCAGAAGGTTTGTTGAATTATGTAAAAAGAACTCAATGCATATCATTTTACGGATTGGGCCTTTTTCCCATGGAGAGTGCAGAAATGGGGGATATCCGGATTGGATGTTCGGGAGACCTTTTGATATTCGGTGTGATGATGAGAACTATTTGAGATATACAAAACGTTTTTTTGAGGAAATATACAATCAGGTAGATGGACTGCTATTTAAAGATGGGGGTCCGGTTATCGGAGTACAGTTGGAAAATGAACATGAGCATGCTTCCTGCCCCTGGGAAATGACAACGGAAAATAGTAAGGAATGGGTTGTCAGTGGAAAAGACGGAATCAACCATATGAAAACCTTGAAGAAACTGGCAATTGAGTCAGGATTTGATGTACCGCTGTATACAGCGACAGCATGGGGCGGCGCTTGCGCACCGGTGGATACGGTGTTTCCGCTATGGGGAGGATATGCTTTCCGGCCATGGATGTTCTATGATGGAAAATTAAAAGAGCATCCGGCCACAGCGGAATATCTTTATGGGGATTTTCATTGTAATACGGCACCTAAGTATTATAATTTTGATCCGGAATACAACGCTGAAGATTTTCCGTATGCCTGCTGCGAAATGGGCGGCGGCATGAATGTATATTATCCTTACCGCTTCCAGCTCCCTTATGAAAGTGTTGGTGCTTTAGCACAGGTTAAGGTAGGAAGCGGCTGTAACTTTCTGGGCTATTATATGTACCATGGAGGAACCCATCCGAAGGGAAAAAAAGTCCCATATTTAAATGAATGCGCGGTTCCGAAGTTTTCTTATGACTATCAGGCGGCGCTTGGAGAATTTGGCCAGGTGCGTAAATCCTTTCATCAGTTGAAGCTGCAGCATTTGTTATATAAAGAGTTTGAGGCAGAGATGACGGCAACAAAGACGGTTTTATCGAAAGAAGCAATTACCCAAGTTCCGGAAGATGTTGAGACGTTGCGATATGTGGCCAGAATCGATGAAAAAGGAAAAGGCTTTGTATTTATCAATAATTACCAGGATCATGTATGCGGAATTGATCAAAAGGAATTTTCTATTAAGGTTGGGACGGATTTAGGAACAGTCAGAATACCGGAGCAGGGAACACTTGATTTAAATAAAGAAACATACGCTATACTACCGGTTTGGTTTGAGTTTGGCAACATACGCATGTCATATGCGACAACCCAGTTAATTACCAGGATCACAAGACCGGATGGAGAATATTATTTCTTTACCAGGGTACCGGGAATGAGAAGCGAATATGTATTTGACCAGGAATTGCAGGCTGATCATCCGGCCGGCTGTATAATGGACGGAAAGAAAATAACATTAGAAGATAACAGCGGTGTATGCTCCTTCTCGTTCCAGGGGGAAGACGGAAAAACTTATATTATTTGTACGTTGACAGAGGCAGATTCCTTAAAGCTATGGCAGGTAGAGTGGAAAGGGGAGAGAAGGATAATATTATCCGATTGTCCGGCATTTGTGAAGGACGGCAGACTGGAATTGGAATATCCGGTGGGAGAAGAGATCGCTATCCGCATTTTCCCGGCGGAAGAGGATGAATTAATTGCAAATGATAAGAAACTGCATATTGAAAAATTTGACGGAATATTTAAACAGTTTGCTTCCTATAAAGAGGATAAATCATTCGGGTATACTGTGAAAAACTGCAGTACCGTAAATAGTGATCAGGATACAGAGCTAAAGCGTCCGGTGGTAGGAAGTCCGTTAACATCGACCAAAGTCGTAAATGCAAGGGCTGTCATTAATTTTCAACCGGAGGATTTTGAAGGATTAAAGCAGCTGTTATTAAAGGTAGAGTATGAAGGCGATGTAGGTTATGCGTTTATCAATGGTGAAATGTTTCATGATAATTTCTGCAATGGGGCGGCATGGGAAATTGATTTAATGCCGTATAAGGACGAATTGCTTAGCCATGGCATGTATCTATATATTTCACCTAAGAAAAAGGGCGCCTATGTGGATAACAGCTCAGCTATGGCAGCCCGTTATGAAGTTGTTGAAGAACAAATTGCCAGAATTAATAAAATAAGTTTAGAAGCAGTAAAAAAAGTCCAAATTGTCGGATAGGTCAAAAAATCCAAATACGTACTTGGGGCTGAGTGCTTCACAAATGCATAAAAATCAAGGGTTCCGGACGTTAATATAAACTCCGGAACCCTTGATTTGGAAGTAGATACACCCGATTCGTAACCCAACAATTTATGGGATAACTGTTGACAATGATTGGTTGTTATGGTAAACTCTCAAAAAGGTTAGCGGCAGCTAACTTATTTTTACCAAAGGGTTAGTTGCCATTAACCCTAGACAGAGCGTAATTCTGCAATGTATTTTATGATAGAAAGGGTGATGCTTTTCAAAGATTTTTCAAAGATACAACAATGTAGCTTTTAACAGCCAGCCTTAGCCTGGCTATAGGAATATAGCAATTAACTTCGATAATTTGCTTGCCTATCACAACATATTTAGGAGGATATACATGAGAAAATTCATTTTACCGAAATTAACTGTTTCTATAGCAGTTTTTGCTTTATTATTAACGGGTTGCACAAATTCAGCTTCAAAGGATGAAGCGGGCCAACAGGCAGTTACTCCCGTCGCTTCTGAACCCACCCAGCCGGCAAGTGAGCCTGACGGGGCGGGAACAGTTGAGGTCACAGATATTTATGGAACGGTTATTGTTCCTGTAAATCCCCAGAATGTAGTGGCTTTGGATAATAGGACCTTTGAAACCTTATCGGATTGGGGGATTCAATTAGCGGCGGTTCCCAAGGGGGTAATGCCCGCGGATTCACCCTATGTAAATGACGCTTCTGTCCAAGATATTGGAAACCATAGTGAACCAAATCTTGAGATAATAGCAGCTGTAAACCCCGAGCTTGTTATTGTCGGCCAAAGATTTGCCAGCTATTATGAGGATATAAAAGCATTGGTGCCAAATGCGGCTGTGATTAACCTCAATTTTGATGTTTCTGTGGAAGCTGATGCACCTGGAGATAACTTAGTAAATGGACTTAAGGATTCTACACTTGCTTTGGGACAGATTTTTGATAAAAATGAAGAGGCTGCGCAATTGGTAGCTGATTTTGAAAAAGCTATCGAAGATGCAAAAGCTGCGTATAATGGAACAGATACAATTATGAGTGTCGTGGTTTCCGGTGGAGATATTGGTTTTTCTGCTCCCCGTTCCGGACGTGTTTGGGGTCCGATGTATGAAATTTTCGGATGGGTTTCGGCACTAGAAGTTGACGGTGCTACTTCAGATCATCAGGGGGATGATATTTCTGTTGAAGCGATTGCACAAAGTAATCCTGATTGGATTTTCGTACTGGACCGCGATGCGGCAATATCTTCTATGGAAGATGCAGTTCCTGCCCAGGATGTCATCAATAATTCGCCGGCCCTTCAAAACACGGCTGCCGTTACGAAAGGACAGATCGTTTATGCGCCAAACGATACATATACAAACGAATCCATACAGACTTATCTGGAGTTGTTTGAAGACCTTGCAAGCGCCTTAGGTAAGTAGCATAAAGGACGTATACTAAAATGCCGAAGAATACAATACAAAAAACAACAGGGGCTGAGAGTTCTCAGCCCCAGCATTTTAAATATAATAAAATATGGACAAAACCTTTTATATTAGTGATTATTCTTGTTTTTATTTTAGGGATTATATCGCTGTTTACCGGAGTTTATGATATACAGGGACAGGAAGATGGAATAAATATGTTTTTCATAACCCGTGTTCCGAGAACAGCGGCACTCATGCTTACCGGTGCGGCAATGTCAATGTCGGGGCTGGTGACACAGCTGATTACACAGAATCGCTTAGTTGAACCTACCACGACAGGAACAATTGAATGGGCAGGCTTGGGACTTGTTTTTGTTTATTTAGCATTTCCTGCACCAACGTTAGTGCTAAGAATGACTGGTGCAATTATTTTTTCTTTTATCGGCACTATGATTTTCTTTTTGTTCTTAAGAAGGGTGAAGCTCCGCTCGTCTTTAATTGTGCCAATTATAGGAATGATGCTCGGGGCAGTCATTTCCGCGATTTCCACCTTTGTTGGACTTATTTTTCAAATGACGCAAAATATTGAAACCTGGTTTGTAGGTTCCTTTGCGCCGGTTCAAATTGGACGGTATGAATACTTGTGGCTAATTGTGATAGTTAATATCATTATTTTTGTCTATGCGGATAGATTGACATTAGCCGGATTAGGCGAAGATGTGGCAACAAGCCTTGGCGTAAATTATAATAAGATCGTTATTTTAGGCACCGGGCTGATTTCTATTGCAGTTGGAATTGTTGCGGCTGTTATCGGGAACCTACCTTTTTTAGGTTTAATTGTACCCAATATTGTTTCAATGTATCGGGGCGATGATCTTAAGAGCAACCTGCCCTGGGTATGTGTATTAGGAATGGGCGCTATCACTCTTTGCGACATCATTTCCCGTACAATTATAATGCCTTTTGAAGTCCCCGTCTCTTTGATACTTGGAACCGTGGGAGCGGTTGCATTTATTATTATCTTATTGAAACAAAGGAAGCTAAGATGAGTAAATTTATATATAGTAATAAGGATAATGTCGGAATCGATACCAGCCTTGACCAGAGCAACAGATCAGCCAGAGCCTTTCGTTCTAAGAAGGAAGAAAAACGTTATTGGATTTTGCTGATAACATTGATTGCTTTAGGTGTCCTTGCATCCTACGGACTTTTGGTTTATAACAATCCTGTTCCGGTGGATTCCCCTTCCTTTATCCCGGTTGTTAAAAGAAGGCTGGTAGCTCTTGGCGCAATGCTTATCTCAGTAATTTGCCAGAGCCTGGCTACCGTTGCCTTCCAGTCGAGTACGAATAATAGGATTATAACTCCTTCTCTTTTAGGGTTTGAAGCGCTTTACGGGGCAATACATACCAGTACAATGTTTTTCTTTGGCGCTGGTGTATTTCTGCAATTCAGTGGTATTGGATCATTTCTATTTCAAGTTACTGTTATGGTCCTGATGTGTTTGATGCTTTATGGATGGCTGCTTTCCGGAAAGTATGGAAACCTACAGCTTATGCTTTTAGTTGGGGTTATTATTGGAACCGGGCTGAGGTCTGTATCGACTTTTATGAGAAAGCTGTTAGCGCCCTCTGAGTTTGATGTTTTACAGGCGAGATTGTTTGGCTCTGTCAATAATGCGGATGCTGAGTACTTTCCTGTTGCAATTCCAATTGTGATAATTGCCGCAACACTCATCCTTGCTTATTCTAAAAAACTAAATGTCCTGTCCCTTGGAAAGAGTACCAGCACCTCTTTGGGAGTGAACCATCAATTTGGCGTAATATATACCCTTATCTTAGTCTCTGTCCTGATGTCAATCTCAACCTCTTTGGTCGGCCCCCTTACCTTCTTTGGGTTTTTAGTTGCGACTATGGCTTATCAGGCAGCGCCGACTTATGATCACAGATATGTTTTTCCGATGGCTCTTGCCATAGGATTTTTGGTGCTGACAGGATCATACTTTTTTATGTACCATGTATTCAGGGCTCAAGGTGTAGTCTCCGTTATTATTGAAATGTTTGGTGGAATAACATTTCTAATCGTAATGTTAAGGAAGGGAACTTTATGATAAAGATTCTTAATGCTAGAAAAATGTATACGGATGAGGTGAAAATAGGACCTTTAAATATCCAAATACCAAAAGCCGGCCTTACCTCTTTAATTGGGCCAAATGGAGCGGGAAAATCTACGGCACTTTTAATGATCGGAAGACTATTGAATATGGATGAAGGCCAAATTAAGGTAGCGAATATGGATGTTTCTGAATCCAAATCAGAAGACCTGGCAAAAATCCTGACTATCTTACGGCAAGAAAATCATTTTGTGACAAGGCTTACTGTCAGGCAGCTGGCTGGATTTGGGCGGTTTCCTTATTCCAAAGGCAGATTAACAAAGGGTGATGAGATGATTATTTCCAAATACATTGACTTTCTAGATCTGACTGCTTTGGAAAACAGATATTTAGATGAGCTTTCCGGCGGCCAAAGGCAAAGGGCATATGTAGCGATGGTTTTGTGCCAAGAGACGGAATATGTACTTTTGGATGAGCCTCTAAACAACCTGGATGTCGCCCGTTCTGTTCAAATGATGAAGCATTTAAGGCATGCTGCCGATGAATTTGGAAGGACAATCCTGACGGTGATGCATGATATTAATTTTGCAGCCAAATATTCTGATAGGATTTGCGCCATGAAGGATGGACGGATTGCTGCTTTTGGAACGGTGGAGGAGATTATGGATGCAAAACTTTTGACAGATATTTTTGAAACGAAAATAGACATTATGGATGGTCCTCATGGGCCAATAGCGATTTATTAGCTATTGATTAGTCAGACCGTACTTCATGGTACCTCCGCCTTCATCATTGTCTTAGTTAATAAATAAAAGAAGCTTACAGTTAACGGCTGTAAGCTTCCCGTACTTACTTATTAATAAGCCTAAACAGAATATCAAAGAGGTTTAATACCTCTTTCTGTTCCCCGGGTTTAAGGCTGTTCAATTTGTTTATCAGAAAAGCCAGAGACGTATCATTTTCTCCGCTGGTTTTCGCAGCAGGCTGTATATATCTAAATAGTTCCTCAAATGTTATTCCCAAAGCGTTTATGATCTTCTCTATACTATCCAATCTGGGAATAGATTCCCCCCTTTCAATGCGTCCTAAATGAGTGGTATTTATGTCAGCCTTCTCAGCTAATTCCTCAATGCTAAATCCTTTATCATTTCTGAGTGTTCTTATCCTGTTGCCTATAATCTTAGTAATATCGCTCATTAAATACCTCCTAAATGCTAAATCTAAGATACCCTTTATACTATCTAGTCTCAATAGCATTTAAGCGCTTTGTTGTAAAAAAACATATATAAAAGCGTTGACAATGTTGATTAAATCCCTTATACTATTCTCCGTGGGAAAATCTTGTAAAAGAATCCTGTAATATGTTAACAATGCAGCAATTTGCGCGATCAAATGTGAGATAATATTGCTATTTTACCCCCAATTAAATAGAGAAAAACAGGGAGTCAGCAGAAGTATTCTGGAGGCTTCCTGTTTTAACTTTTTAGAACTATTTATAACAGTGATTAAATGCCTTTACGATAACATGAGTATATGGTATTTAATCGCTGTTTTTATATGATAGCTTACTGATGTGAACAGCGGATAAAGAATCCTCTTTATCCTGTTGTGCTTAGGCTGTTAGTCGGCGGAGCATTAATCCGAGGCTAAGACGGCGGTCTTGACAGAGATTTGTAAATAATTTAACTTCATACTTGCAAAGGTTATATCCGAGTAATATAATACTAATTAAAATAGTAGGAATTATTTTGGCATGAAATGTAAACCCTAAAAGGATGAAAAATGAGAAAGGTATAAGGTGATGTAATGTCGGACGAATTATTAAAAATATGCGGACTCAGGGTCAGCGTTGACCATAAGGATATCCTCAGCGGTTTGGAACTGAGCATTAAAAAGGGGGAGGTACACGTGATCATGGGACCCAACGGGGCGGGCAAGTCAACCCTGGGCTATTCCATCATGGGACATCCGAAGTATGTTGTGGAGGAAGGCACCATTCTTTTTGAAGGAGAGGATATCACCTATGAGAAGACGGATATCCGAGCAAAAAAAGGTATTTTTTTATCCTTCCAAAATCCGGAGGAGCTGTCAGGGGTGACCCTGGAGAGCTTTATCAGAGCTACAAAGAAAGCGGTCACGGATAAACCTGTCCGGGTTTTGGCTTTTAAGAAGGAGCTTGATAAAACCATGGAAGAGCTTGGCATGGACAAAGAATATGCGGGCAGATACCTGAATGTGGGCTTCTCCGGAGGGGAAAAGAAGAAATCGGAGATATTGCAGATGCTGATGCAAAACCCAAAGCTTGCCATTCTTGATGAGACGGATTCCGGGCTTGATGTGGATGCTGTCAAAATCGTATCCCAGGGAATCAAAGCCTTTAAAAATGACGGCAATTCTCTAATAATAATCACTCACAGCACAAAGATCCTGGAAGCTCTGGAGGTGGACTACGTTCACATCCTGGTGGACGGAAGGCTCATCCGAACCGGAGACGCTAATCTGATCGATGAGGTAAACCGGAAGGGCTATAAGGAGCTGGCGCTTGTATAAGGAAGGGAGGCTCCCGCATGGAGACGCCGAGAAACAAAACCTATGTCGATGACATTAACAGAAGTATCTATGATAAGAAAGATAAAGTAAATGCCGCCTACCAGACCTCCAGGGGATTGACCCCGGAGATCGTAGATCAGATATCAAGAGAAAAGAAGGATCCGCAATGGATGAGGGAATTCAGGCAGAAGGCGTTACAAATATACCATGAGCTTGAGCTTCCCGTATGGGGACCGAATATCGATGGGCTGAATATGGATGATATTGTAACCTATGTGAGGCCTGACACAAAGCTGCAGCTTACCTGGGAGGAGGTACCCCAGGATATTAAAAATACCTTTGTACGCCTTGGCATTCCCCAGGCAGAGAGAACCTCGCTGGCAGGCGTAGGAGCCCAGTATGATTCTGAGGTTGTCTACCATAATGTGAAGGAGGAAGTAAAAAGCCTGGGGGTAATTTATACGGATATGGAAAGTGCCTTGAGGGAGCATGAGGATATTCTGAAGGAGCATTTTATGAAGCTGGTTACACCCCGGGACCATAAATTTGCCGCCCTGCATGGTGCGGTATGGAGCGGAGGCTCCTTTGTCTATGTTCCGCCCGGTGTATCTGTCGAAATCCCCCTGCAGTCTTATTTCCGGTTAAATGCACCCGGGGCAGGACAGTTTGAGCATACCCTGATTATTGTGGATGAAGGAGCCAGCCTGCACTTTATTGAAGGCTGCTCCGCACCAAAATATAACGTTGCCAACCTGCATGCAGGCTGCGTGGAGCTGTTTGTAAGGGATGGGGCACGGCTGCGCTATTCGACCATCGAGAACTGGTCAAAGAATATGTATAATTTAAATACAAAACGGGCCCAGGTGGGAAAGAATGCAACCATGGAGTGGGTATCAGGCTCCTTCGGCTCCAGGGTATCCTGCCTTTATCCCATGAATATTCTAAAAGGGGAAAATGCAAGGATGGAGTATACGGGCATAACCTTTGCCGGGAAGGGGCAGGATCTGGATACTGGTGTCCAGGTGGTTTATGCCGCACCGGGTACCTCCGCCCATATGAGCTCCAAATCCATCTCTAAGGATGGAGGAACCAGTACCTTCCGGAGTGCCGTAATAATCGAAAAGGAGGCGGAGGGTGCAAAATGCGCCGTATCCTGCGAATCCCTTATGCTTGACTCCAGGTCACGGTCCGATACCATTCCGGTGATGGACATCCGTAATGACAATGTAGATATCGGACACGAGGCGAAGATCGGGAGAATCAGTGATGATACGATATTTTATTTAATGAGCAGGGGATTGAGCGAGGCAGATGCAAGAGCAATGATCGTCAGCGGCTTCGCGGAACCCATCGCCAAGGAATTACCCATGGAGTATGCCCTTGAAATGAACCAGTTAATACGTCTTGAAATGGAAGGCAGCATCGGATAGGAGGGATGGCTATGATTCTGGAATTAAAGGAAGCCAATCAATTGCCCGTAAAAACCTTTCGTTGGCTGGGTGTCAACGAATTAAAATTAATAAAAGAAATTCCGGAGATTAAGCCTTTTCCCCCAGTAGAACTGACAGGGAAAGGAGTTCGGGACGCGGTGATAGGCCTTAAGCATAACCCTTCGGGGATCGAATTACCCCAGACCGGAATGGGCGAAGAGACCAGTGCTTTCCTGCACAGGTATAGAAACAGGGAGTGGGCGATTACCGTGCCGAAGGGGAAAAAGATAGCGGAACCGCTTTTTCTCTCTTACCGGTTGGATCAGGAGAACCCTGTTCTGGCTGAGGAGCTTTTGATACAGGCGGAGCAGGACAGTGAGCTGACCCTGGTGATTACCTATGAAGGAGAAGCGGGTCTCCCCTTGTTCCATGGAGGATTGATTTATCTGCTGGCAGGCAAGAATGCCGTAATCAACCTGATCCAGATACAGCTTCTTCCGGGGGAAGGGATTCATCTTAATAATATCGGCGGAGCTTGCAGGGAAGGCGCAAGTATTAAGATTACCCAATGTGAACTGGGCGGAGGTCATGCTGTAAGCGGTATCATGACTGCGTTGCGGGGAGAGAATAGTGAGATGACGGTGGATACGATCTATCTGGGTGACGGGGAGCGTTTCCTGGATCTTAACTATGTAGCCAATCACTATGGAAAGAATACGAAAAGTAATATGAGAGTAAACGGAGCCCTATTTGACAACAGCAGGAAGATTTTCAGGGGTACGATTGATTTTAAGAAAGGGGCATCCGGTTCAGAAGGAGCGGAGGGAGAATATACGCTTCTGTTTGATAAAAATATTAAGAACATATCAGTACCGTTAATCCTCTGCGGAGAAGAAAATGTCTCCGGAAAGCATGCGGCAAACAGCGGAAGAATTGATGAAAATCAGCTCTTCTATCTGATGTCCAGAGGGCTCAGCGAGGGAGAAGCCAAGAAATTAATACTGGAAGCCTGGTTTCATCCGGTGCTTGACACTATTCCGTCTGAAACCCTAAGGGAGCAGGTATTTGGATATGTGAAAGAGAGGCTTAATCATGTCAAATCGATATAAAGAGGATTTTCCCATCCTGAGGCAGGAGCCCGGAAGAAAACCGCTGATTTATCTTGATAATGCGGCTACTACGCAGAAGCCGGAGACAGTAATCAGGGCTATGGAGGACTATTACAGGGAATATAATGCCAATCCCTACCGGGGATTGTATGAAATCAGTGTAAAGGCAACGGATAGGTACGAGGAAGCAAGAAGTGTGACGGCTGGTTTCATTAACGCAAAGGAACCAGCAGAGATTATATTTACGAGAAATACGACGGAGAGCCTTAATCTGATCGCTTACAGCTATGGCAGAAGCGGCTTGGAGGAGGGGGATGAGATCCTAATACCCATATCGGAGCATCACAGCAACCTCCTTCCCTGGCAGCAGCTGGCCAGGGAAAAGAAGGCAGTCTTAAAGTACATCTACCTGGATGAAAAAGGCTCCCTGAGGGAAGAGGAGCTCGAAGAAAAGATAACAAATAAAACCCGTATCGTTGCTCTTGCCTATGTATCCAACGTATTGGGTACCATATATCCTGTTAAGAACATTATTGACAAAGCCCACAGTGCCGGGGCGGTGGTGGTATTGGATTGTGCCCAGAGCATACCGCATTTTCCGCTTGACGTACAGGAGCTTGATACGGATTTTGCCGTCTTTTCCGGGCATAAGATGCTGGGTCCCATGGGAATTGGCGTATTATACGGGAAGAAGGAGCTGCTGCTGCGGATGCCGCCATTTTTAACCGGCGGTGAGATGATTGACTATGTTGCAGAACAGGAGGCAACCTTTGCGCCGCTGCCCCAGAAATTCGAAGCCGGTACCCCCAATGTAGAGGGAGCGGTCGGCTTGCTGGAGGCAATCAATTATATCAGGCAGGTGGGGTATGCACAAATCGGTGCGGTGGAAGATGCGCTGACGGCCTATGCCCTTGACCGTTTGAAGCAGGTGCCTTATCTTACAGTATATGGTGAGGATAGTCGGACGAAGAACAGATGCGGAGTAATATCCTTTAACCTGGAGGGAGTGCATCCCCACGATACTGCATCCCTGTTGGATGCGGACGGGATATGCATCCGGGCAGGCCACCATTGCGCCCAGCCTCTGATGAAATATCTGGGATTGGCCGCTACCTGCCGTGTGTCCCTGTATTTTTATAATACCAAAGAGGATATTGATGCGCTTATTGCAAGTCTTATGAAAGTCAGGAGGTGGCTTGGCCTTGGGAATTGAAAATATTTATTCGGAAATCTTAATGGAGCATGCGAATTCAAGCCATAATAAGCATCATCTTGCCCATGCGACACATACACACAGAGGAATTAACCCCAGCTGCGGAGATGAGATCGAGCTGGAGGTATTTATCAAGGACGGAAGAATTGAAGATGCATCCTTTACCGGCAGCGGATGTGCAATCTCCCAGGCTTCGGCATCGATTATGGTGGATCTGATCAAGGGAAAGACAGTGGAGGAGGCCAAGAAGCTGGCCGATATTTTCACCGGGATGATCAAAAATAATATAACCGACGAGGAGGAACTTGAACAATTAGAGGATGCTGTTGCATTAAAGGATATCTCCCATATGCCTGCCAGGGTAAAATGTGCCGTCCTTGGGTGGCATACCCTGGAGGAAGTCGCGAAAAATAAAAAAACCTGTTGACAAAGGAATGGCAGAAGACTATACTGATAGTGCTACTATCGATAGTATAACTTTCAGATGGGAGGCGTGTTATGTCAAAGCCTGATACAAGCATTGATCCACGCATTATGGAAGCTGCCAAAGAGGAGTTTCTATCCTGCGGTTATGAAAAAGCGTCTACCAATGTGATATGTAAAAATGCGGGAGTGACTTCGGGAGCCCTATATAAACGGTATTCCGGAAAAGATGAATTGTTTCGCGCATTGGTTTCTCCCATAGCCGATGAATTCAAAGCTGCTCTGAATACACAACAAAACAGCTTCCATGCTCTTTCCGATTCGGAGAAAGAAATCACGGCACTTACCCCGAAGGTAGAGGTGACAGCTTTTGTTGATTACATCTATGATCACTTTGATATTTTTAAGCTGTTGATCGTATGCTCCAAAGGTTCTTCCTATGAGAACTATTTAGACGAGTTGGTAGATATCCTTACCAGCTCTACCATCCGCTTCATGAAAGAAACCGGGCATCAAGCGGTCATACAGGGAAAAGAAGCTGCACCGGAAACCATTCATATTTTGATCAGCTCGAATCTATATGGCTTTTTTGAGCCGGTTACTCATGGCATGAGCCGTGAGAAAGCCCGCATTTATATAGAACAGCTAAAACACTTCTTTGATGTTGGGTGGGCCGATATTCTTCATCTAAAAACTTAAATGCCTTTACCGGCATTTGTTTTTTGACAAAAAGTTAGTTAATGCTAACTAAAAAAGGGATAAGGGGGATGGAAGAAATGAAGGAACAGGGTGTATTGGCCCGTATATTCGGTTATATGGGAAAATTCAAAATTACAATGATTCTTTCCATTGCTTTAGCTGCGGCCGCTGCCGTGGTAAACTTGAGCGCATTTGTGTGCGTTTATAACGTTGGAAAGGAAATTGTCCGGTCGTTGGGGGACTTTGCTAAGCTGGATCAGGCCTCCCTGACCGAGCTGGGGTGGAGGGCTGTTTTTCTGATTTCCATGGCCTTTGGAACATACGGGATGGCGTTACTTTTCTCCCATATTACAGCCTTTCATACGGTAGCGAAGCTAAGGATGCGGTTGATTGAACATATCGGCCAGCTTCCGCTGGGGTACCATTCCATCAATCCAAGCGGAAAACAGAGAAAAATCATTGAAAAGAATACCGACAATCTGGAGACGGTGATTGCCCATCAGATACCTGATTCTGTGCAATCGGCGGTGCTTCCTGCCGCGTTTTTGGTGTTCATGTTCCGGTATGACTGGCGTCTTTCCCTAATCTGCCTGATCCCCATCGTCCTTGGATTTTTAATCCTTGCCTCCATGCTGAAAGGTGCAAGCCAGGGATTGGCAAAACAATACCAAAAATCTGCGGAGGACATCAGTAATGCGGCTACAGAATATGTGCGGGGAATCTCTGTTGTAAAAGTGTTTGGGCAGACCGCAAATTCTTTCAGGCGCTACAGTGCAGCGGTCAGGGAATACAGCGATTATGTGACGCAGTATGCGCTTTCTATGGAGCGCACGGACAGCGCTTATAATGCTGTTATTAACGGCATTTTTTTCTTTTTGATACCCGGCGGGATTATCCTGTTCAATTTTGGCAAAGACCCGGAGCGGATGATACTCAGCTTCATCTTTTTTGCCGTACTGATCCCTGCCGTAGTCACCATTTTGACACGGATCATGAAAAGCTCCTCCAACCTGATGGTGTCAAAATCATCCTTGGACGCCATTGACAAAATTCTAGAGGAACAGCCTTTACCCAAAGCGGAGAATCCGAAGGACCCCGGCAATTACGATATCACCTTGGACCATGTTTCTTTTTCCTATGAGGCTGGAGCGGAAAAGGTCCTTGACGATGTTTCTCTCACAATCAGCCAGGGAACGGTTGCGGCGCTGGTCGGTGAATCGGGCGGAGGGAAAAGTACCGTTGCCAATCTGATTGCGCGGTTTTGGGATGTCCAGGAGGGTTCCATTAAAATAGGCGGCGTTGACGTCAGGGATATGGATTACAGCGGATGGATGAAGCAGGTCAGCATCGTGTTTCAGGACACCAATCTTTTCAAGATGTCCATTATAGACAATGTCGCCTTTTACACGCCGGACGCTTCCAGAGAGGATGTGCTGCGCGCACTTCATCTGGCACAATGCGATGATATCCTTGAAAAACTGCCGGATGGAGCAGATACCGTGATTGGGACAAAGGGCATCTACCTGTCGGGTGGAGAAATGCAGCGCATTACCTTGGCCCGTGCGATTTTGAAGGACGCGCCTGTCGTGCTTCTGGACGAAGCAACGGCCTTTTCGGATGCCGAAAATGAGCATCTGATCCAAAAGGCTTTGAGCGAATTGCTTCGTGGGAAAACAGTTCTTATGATCGCCCACCGTCTGTCCACGATCATCCACGCGGATCAGATTTGCGTGTTAGGGCGCGGAAAAATTATTGAGAGGGGGAACCACCGCGAGCTGCTCAAAGCAAGGGGCGTGTATGCCCATATGTTTGAGGAGTACCAAAACAGCATTTCGTGGCGGGTAGGAGGAAAACAGCATGTTTAAAAAGATCTTTCGTTTAAGTGATGAAGGAAGCCGTGCGCTCAGGAAAGCCAGCTTGTACATGAGCCTATTCAACCTTGCCACTTTATTGCCGGTTGTGTTATTGGCTTTGATTGCGGATGAAATGCTCCGGCGTTATTTTGGATATGTGCAGGGAGATATTCCTCTTTGGGGGTATTGGGGCGCAGCTCTGGCACTTTTGGGTGTAATCTATTGCGCTTATAGGGTCACCTACCGCAAAAAATATCTCACATCCGGCAAAGAAGATTTGAGATTGCGGATGGAATTGGCCGACAAGATACGCAGGCTCCCGCTTTCTTATCTTGGCAAACGGAATTTAAGTGACTTTACTTCCATTATCATGGACGATGTGGCGGTTGCCGCAAACACGCTTGCTACGGCGGCAACGGAGTTTACCAGCGGATTTTTATCCGGGATGGTTACCATTGCTGTGCTCTCCTTTTATGACTGGCGTCTGAGCTTAAGTCTTGCCGCCTGCCTGCCGGTTGCCGCAATTGTCATGGCGCTGAGCAGATCAATTTCTGAAGGGACAAACAAGAAGAACAGACAAAAAAAGCTGGACATCAGCGATGGTCTGCAAGAGTATCTGGAAAACATAAAAGTCCTGCAGACCTCTTCCAAAATGGGGAGCTATCAAAAGGGGCTGGAACGCAAAATCAAACGGGCGATTCCCGGATTTGTGCTATATGAATTTCTGGCCGGTTTTGCAATCTCTGTTTCCTATAATGTCATGCGTCTGGGACTTGGATTTGTCATTATTGTGGGATCCTCCCTCCTCATTGCCGGCGAGATTAATTTAGTGGCGTTTTTGCTGTTTTTATTTGTGGCCGTGAGAGTATATGAGCCCTTAACCAAGGCCTGCGAAATGCTGGGGGAATTGATTTATTCGCTGGTCAGTGCAAAGCGGATTCGTGACCTCCTGGATTATCCGGAGCAGAGAGGGGAAGAAGACGTGGAGCTGTCCCGGTATGATATTACCTTTGACCATGTGAGCTTTGGCTACAATCAGGAAGAGGTGATCCATGATGTTTCCTTTACCGCGAGGCAGGGGGAGATTACAGCCCTTGTGGGGCCGTCAGGCTGCGGAAAAAGCACCCTGTGCAAATTAGCCGCCCGGTTCTGGGATGTGAAGCGCGGGAGCGTGTCCATTGGCGGCATCAACATAAATGGGATTGCGCCGGAAGCTTTGCTGAAGAACTTCTCCATTGTTTTTCAGGAGGTGGTTTTATTCAACGACACTGTTTACAACAATATCAAGATTGGCAAAGAGGATGCGACAAGAGAGGAAATCCTTGCCGCCGCAAAGCTGGCCCGTTGTGATGAATTTATTGACCGGCTCCCGGAGGGATATGAAACAGTCATCGGAGAGAACGGGAAAACCCTGTCCGGCGGCGAACGGCAGCGCTTGTCGATTGCCCGTGCGTTTTTGAAGGACGCGCCGATCATCCTGCTGGACGAAAGCACGGCATCCATCGACCCTGAAAATGAGACGAAAATCCAAGAGGCCATCGGGAAGCTGATTGAGAACAAGACGGTTCTGATCATTGCCCATAAGCTGCGCTCCATTGTGGATTGCGACAGGATTGTCGTTCTAAGGGAGGGACATTTGCTGGAATCCGGTACCCACAAGGAGCTCATGGAGCAAAAAAGCCTATACCATCGTCTCTATTCCCTTCAAAATGAGAGTATGGCGTGGACAGTCAAGGCGCTCTCATAAATAAACGGTTCTTTTCAAAAGAAAGGGGTTTTAAAGATGGAAAAGCAAAAAAACAACAAGAAATTGAATGGAAAAGATTTATTGAATACCGGAATTTTTACGGCAATCTATTTCCTGATTAACCTGCTGGTTGCAGCGGCCCTTGGGCTGATACCTGTTGTGAGCATGCTCATACCGCTGGTAAGCTCCTTGATTCTAGGTATCCCTATGATGCTGTATTTCATCAGGATCAAAAAATTTGGTATGGTTCTGATCACTTATATTGTTTATGGCGTTTTTCTGACCCTGGCAGGCGTGGGAATTTATTCGCTGATTTTTGGAACAATCTGTGCGTTGATTGCGGAGCTGATTTTGCGTTCCGGAAAATATCAGAGCGCCAATCGGGCTGTTTTGGCCTTTGCGGTTGTGAGCATCGGCGCCAACGCAAACGTGCTCCAGATGGTGGTGGCAGGAGGGAAGGCTTTGGCGGAAAAAGCTGCTACATACGGAACGGACTATGTGAACACAATAGCTGGATATTATGAACGCGGGTGGGTGCTGCCGGTGATTTTTGCCTCTGCTTTTATCGGAGGATTATTTGGAGGACTTTTAGGTAAGGCGGTTTTCAAAAAGCACTTCATTCGAAGCGGGTTGGTTTAATGGATACGGTATTGCGAAATACGCGCCCCACCGCAAAGCAGATGTACTTGGATCCACGCACGAAAACTCTGCTTTGTCTCACGGTTTCTTTCATAATGTTTTCCGGCCATAGCACAGGAATAATGCGCTATGTGCTGCCCTGCCTGGCAATATTCCCGCTCATTGCCTTTGTGATATTGAAAAAGCCCTTCGTTGCCGTCTACTATGGGACGATGTATATCTTTTCGGCAACAGTTCCCCATTTAATGATGGATTACTGCCCTCCAATCATCAATGCCCTGTTTGCTGGAATGGTGGCAATATTTACACAATTGCTCCCGGGCATGTCCATGTTCTACTTTTTGATACTCACGACAACGGTGAGTGAATTTGTGGCCGCTATGGACAGTCTGCACATTTCGAAAAAGTTCACGATTCCTGTTTCGGTGATGTTTCGTTTTTTCCCCACCATCCGGGAGGAATATGCCGCCATCCGGGACGCCATGCGGCTCCGGGAAGTGGGTTCCTGGCGCAATCCAATGAAAATGCTGGAATATCGGCTCGTCCCGCTTCTAATGGGACTGGTTGCAATCGGAAACGAGTTGTCAGCCTCAGCATTGACGCGGGGATTAAACGCGCCGGTACGCCGCACCAATATGTGTCCTATCGGGTTTCACTGGCAGGATGCGGTTGCCTTTAGCTTTTGTTTGGCTGTTATCGTATTATTTACACTATCCGCTGCCCTGGGATGGTAAGCGGCTAGCGGGGAAGGGGTGAAAAATTGATCTATATGAAAGAAGCTTCTTTTATCTATGAAAATTCCATAAACGGTGCAGCCGTCACGAAGCTCAACGCCCAAATACCCAAGGGCCAGGCTGTACTCCTGTGCGGGGAATCCGGCAGCGGGAAAACCACCTTTGGCAGGCTGGTTAATGGGCTGATTCCCTCTTATTACGAAGGCGAAATGTCTGGGGATGTTTTTGTAAAAGGGAAAGACATAAGGCGTGCTGAATTGTATGAGCTGGCTCCTTTTGTGGGCTCGGTCTTTCAGAACCCGAAATCTCAATTTTATACGCTTTTAACTGACACAGAGATTGTTTTTGCCTGTGAAAATCTTGGCATTGGCAAAGAAGATATTTTGTCCCGGTTTGATGGGACGGTCGAAGCCCTGCATATTAAAAGGCTGTTGGGGAAAAGCCTGTTTGCGCTTTCCGGCGGAGAAAAGCAAAAGATTGCCTGTGCCTCTGTAAGTGCATTGATGCCGGAGGTTTTTGTTCTGGACGAACCCTCATCTAATCTTGATATCGGTGCCATTTGGGACTTACAGAAAATTCTTCTTACCTGGAAGGCCCAGGGAAAAACGATTATAATCGCGGAACATCGCCTGTCCTGGCTGCGTGGCATTGTGGACCGGGTTTTATTTTTTGAGGATGGAAAAATCGAAAAGGATCTGGCTGGAGATTCCTTTTGGGCAATATCACCGGAAGAGTTCCATAATATGGGCTTGCGTGCTTACAACCGCTTTGCCCCGGAAAAGAAGTTAAAAACAGGCGGCCATGGGAAAATTGGGCTAAAAGATTTTCGGTTTTCTTATAAGAAAGCGCCCGTATTGAATATTCCGTACCTGGAGATTCCCCAGGGCGCCGTGGTAGCAGTTTTAGGCGACAATGGAGCCGGAAAAACGACCTTTGCCCGCTGCCTTTGCGGACTTTTGAAAAAGGCGGAGGGTTCTTTGAACTATAAAGGAAAACTGTATGTAGGGAAAAAACGCACCACACTATGCTATATGGTTATGCAGGATGTCAACCACCAGTTATTTTCCGAAAGCGTGTTGGATGAGGTCATGCTGGGGGTGGATATTTCCACAAACACAGAAAAAGAGAAAATTGCAGGAGAAATCCTGTCGGCACTCGATCTGTCGGCATACAAAGACGCCCATCCTATGTCCCTTTCAGGTGGACAAAGACAAAGAGTTGCGATTGCCGGCGCAATTGCATCGAATAAAGAGATTATTGTATTTGACGAGCCGACCAGCGGTTTAGATTACCGGCACATGATGGAAGTCGCCCAAAATATACACCGGCTATCTTCTTTAGGGAAAACACAGTTTATTATTACGCATGACCCTGAATTGGTTGCTGCGTGTTGCAACTATTTTATCTTTATAGAGAATGGGGCGGTAACGAACAGCGGCGGATGGACTTCGGAAAGCATACAAGTGGTAGCAGACTATTTTGATCGGGTTTGAAGGTTCGTAAGGTTAGCCTCTTACGTCATGTAGTGGGTTTTAATAACTGAAGTTAATTTCTGTTTTCATTTACGATAAATCGGGTCTCCGGTCTTTTGAACCAGGGGGGACGAAGCTTATTCTTGGTTCAGCTATAATTTGTTTTATATAATTCTAAATCGTGAAAGAAGCCAACAATGTATACGGTCTTTCTTTCCTTATCAATTCGAAATATTATTACATAATCATAATGTGGAACAACGGCTTTTCTGTATTCTCTGGATCTTAAAAAAGTATCTTCTGAATAGGGATATACTTCGGGGCTGCTCTCCAGCTTATCATATACATGTTCTATCTCACTCATAAAACGGCGTGCAGCCCCAGGATTCTTTAGTTGGTTTATAATGTAATATAAAATATGATCTAATAGTTCTTCTGCCCGGTTCGCAATAATGAGTCTATATTTCATATTTCTCTCTTGATTTGCCAAGAGATTGTCTTGCGTCCTTGGTCTTTTCAGCAGCAATCTGTTGCTCGGAAAGGTCCAGGTCGTAGTACATATTTAATCTCTTCATTGTACTTTCATACATCTCAATGCTCATGATAACCATATCGCCATAACCATTTTTTGTTACATAGATTGGCTCTTTTGCGGTGTGGCACATTTCTGATATTTCAGCTGTATTTTTTAAATCTTTAATAGGAATAATCTGTGGCATTCGATCAACCTCCTTATAAAATGGCTTAATTGTACCATTATTATGTCGTTATTATATCATTATTATATTGTGTTTGCAATCTATAATTTACAATATATGATAAATTAAATTTCAATAGTTTGGGGCTATCAAGTCGTATTATAATTTTATCTTTTGTTTTGGAAAATTGAAATGCATCTTTTAATATAACGCTATTTCCATTGAAAATATATTTTAAATATACTATGATAATATCAAACGATGAGGAATTTATTCGGATATGTATAAGGAAAGTCAATAGATTTTCCCGGTCACCGTTTTTCTTCACATCAGGATGGGATAATAAACCAGGACAACCGCATGGTTGAATTTAATGTACAAAAGTAATATAATTATCTTATCAGTTAGGAAAGGGATAAGATGAATCAAGATGAATTTATTGGAATGTCGGACAATGATCAACACAATGCTCTGGCAGAAGGAAGTACCAATAAGATTTAAATTGAGGGACAAAAATAAAGTACAAGGGAGTAAATATGTTGAAACAAAATAGTAGTGTTAAGCCGAAATACATATTAATCAGAGATGAAATTAAAAAGGCGATTATGAATAATGTGTATAATACTGAAACCGGTCTCCCTTCAGAAAGAGAATTATCTGAAATGTATTCTGTCAGTAGAGTTACGGTTAGAAAGGCTCTAAATGAATTAGAGAATGAAGGTTTGACTTATACTATTAAGGGGAAGGGAGCCTTTGTAAGTGGAAATAAAATTTCGCAAAATTTAGGTTATTTAGCGAGCTTTTCAGATGATATGGCCTCCAGGAGATTAAAGCCCAGCTCGAAGATTCTTGCGTTAGAAGTAATACCTGCAACTAAGACAATAGCAGATAATTTAAATATTAATTATGCGGAAGAAGTAATAATGTTGAAGAGGTTAAGACTGGCAAATAATGAACCTATGGCAATTGAAACTGCATATCTTCCGATAAAGTTTAAACACTTTTTGATGAAAAATTTGAAAGACAACGTATCCTTATATAAACTGTTAGAGACATATTATAATGTAAGAGCACAGCGGGCTCTTCAAAGTTTCGAACTTTCAAAGTTGGAAATTTGGGAATCCGATTTGCTAGGAGAAGATTCGTGCATTTTTATTCAGAGAAAAACGTACGATTTGGATAATAATGTTGTTGAGTTTGTAGAATCTAAATATCGAGGAAGTAAGTATAAGTTTTGTATTGAACTATTTTTAAAGAGATAGTTTGATTTTATTCAGCCTGTTTCTTTTGGAACCCTGAATTCTTCTGCGCGTTATGCAATTCATCATTTTTCTTGTGGGGCTGTTGCAAAAGTAGATGGACAATCTACTTTTGCAACAGTTCTATTTTTATGATTAAAAACAGAAAAATGGATTCCGAAGAGGCTCGCTAATTACAAATTTATTAATATAATTACAAACCACTTGTATTGCCCGGAGTGCTTATATACTAAAAATACATGTAAATATAATGATGAAATTCACTATAATTGTAATATATTATTAAAAAAGATGTAAAAAAATAAATAAAAGCAGTTGCATTTTAATAATACAAGTAGTATAATGTGCTTATAAAAAATATACCAGTTGTATTATAAGGAGGTAAAGTATTATGTCAAAATTACACTTATCAATGGAAATATGGCCTAACATGCCATGGGGCAGACTTGAAATTTGCGGGTGTGCTGTTAATAGTTGGGGCAAATTGCCTATTTATGATCTGGTGCATAAGGTGGCAGATCATGGGTATGACACTATGGACATTATTTATGCTAAACTTCAGGAGATTAGGCCGGAGAATTATGAAGAAGTTATAAGAAAAACAAAAGAAGCAATGACAGAAAGAAAGGTTAAGATTGGCTATATTGCCCAACATAGCACGCTTGTAACTCCAAGATGGTGGGAAAGAGATGCAGGGGTTGCTACGTTTAAGCAGGCAGTTGACGCTGCTGTTGACTTAGGGGCATATACTGTGTGTACCTTACCTGCCCAGGGCTTTTATGATCCTGCATTATACAATCTTATGACTAGGAAAGAAGCATGGGATATGCTGATCGGCAGTATAAAAGAAATTGCCCAATATGCGAAGAAAAAAGGGATGACTGTTACTATAGAAATTTTACAAGGGACATTAATTAATTCCGTAGAAGCATATTTTAAAATGTATGAAGAAGTAGGAATGGATAATGTATACTGTACCGTTGATACAGGAACATTCTATACAACCATCAAGCCTAAGAAGCCAATTAAAGAAGCAATTAAAGAATTAGGAAAGCATATTAATTGTGTTCATGTGAAAGATGAAGTTGGATTCACCAATATCATACAGTGCCAGCATGTTTGGTTTGGGGCTGGATACGTAGATTTCAAAGAAATGGCACAAGCTTTAAAGGATATAGATTATCAAGGTGTGTGTTCAGTTGAATGGGAAGGCTGGCAAAATGGTGGATTAACCGGTGTTGGTGATCCAGGTGGGATTGGCTTGACTGATTTCGATATGGTGGCTTCTGAAGCAAAAATATTCCTGGAAAATGAAGGATGGAATTAGGAAGGAATAATGAAAATGTTAGATGGAGGCACTGTAATGTTTGCTGAAGAATACTATAAAAATGTACATGAATCCTTAAAAAATATTAAGGAACAGGAAATGGATAAAATAATAACGGCTGGAGAAAAGATGGCTTCTACCATTAAAAATAATGGATTGTTACATGTGTTTGGTTGTGGACATTCCCATATGGTTTCAGAAGAGCTGTTCTACAGGGCAGGTGGATTAGCGCCGATAAACCCTATTTTTGATACTAGCACAATGTTGCATGAAGGTGCGAGGAGAAGCTCTGAAATTGAAAGGATGTCAGGTCATGCTAAGTTGACAATAGATAATTATAAGATTAATCCAGATGACATATTCTTAATAATTTCAAATTCCGGAATTAATTCTTATCCTATTGAGATGGCGCAAGAAGCAAAAAACAGAGGAGCTTATGTAATTGGGATTACTTCAGAAGCTTATAAAAATGTAACTTCCAGACATCCAAAAAATTTACATTTGATGGACGTTTGCGATATGTATATAGATAACCATGCTGGATATGGAGATGCTTCTGTGAAGGTAACAGAAGAAGGAGTGAAAGCTGGCCCGTTATCAAGTATAAACGTATTTTTTATAGCAAATTCCATCATCCTTGTTGCAAGTGAAATATTGAGTAAGGAAAGCGAAAATCTTCCGATTTTTACAAGTGGAAATGTGCCTCAGGGTGATATTCAAAATCAAAAACTGCTTAAAAACTATAAGTATAAAGTTAAGCATCTATAGGTGGAATGAATGAATGAGAATAAAATATTTGTAACGGGACTTTTTGGAATGACCTCCTTTTTTCATGTTAATGCTTTCCCAAAAGAAGGACAGACCATAAGGAGCAAGACTTCATTTTATGAAGTAGGTGGAAAAGGGTATAATCAAGCATATACAGCTAAAAAACTAGGAGCTAGTGTTAATTTCTATACTGCAATTGGAAATGATTTTTTTTCAGAGAGATTGATTTATGAACTGGAGAAGGATAATTTTGGTTATTTTAGGTTTGATGATATACCAAATGATTTTGCTTGTGTAGTAATAGATAATACAAGTGATAATTATGTAATATTAAATAAAGGAGCTTCTACAAAAATTAGTGAGAAGCACATTAGTTCAATAAAGGATTTAATAGTACATAACAAAGGCGTATTAATCCAAAATGAAATTCCAATCGAAGCCAATTACAGGATTTTAAAAATTGCACATGAAAATGGCTTGATTACGGTTTTTGATCCGGCACCTATTACAAACGAACTTAAAAGGAGTACTGATATCTTTAGATTTTGCGATGTAGTAAAACCCAACTGGGGTGAAGCAACGGAATTGACTAATTCTAAGATTGACGATTCACCATTATCAGTTGCATCACGGCTCCAGGATTTAGGTGCGAAGAATGTTGTTATTACCAGAGGATCACAGGGGGCGTTTGTATTAACTGAGGCTGGAGAATCTTTTTGTCAGCCTATATGGCCTGTAACATCTATAGATACTACCGGGGCTGGAGATGTATTTTCTGCTGCATTATGTGTTTCACTGTGTGAAAATAAAACAATACATGAAGCAGTTGCATTTGCTTCGGCAGCCAGTGCAATCAGTGTTACTAGAGGAGGAGTAATTTCTGCTATTCCTAATCGTGAGGAAATTTATGATTTAATAAATAAACAATCTTTGTATTAAGTTCAAAGATAGTATTTGCTTAATTATAAATATTCTTTTTCCTAAAAATATTTAAGTTTGAGAAAGAAGATTGTCGTATATTAATTTTGATTCAAAATGTAAATCTAAATTACTAGGGAGGATATACAATGAAAAAAAAGATTAGCATGTTGTTAGTATTTTTGCTATTAATAGCGTCTTTTTCCGGATGTTCAAAAAAAACAGATAATGCGGATGGTAAAGTAGATAGTGAAGCATTTGGTATAGGTAAAGAAACTGGTTATACTCCTTATGTTGGAGCATTATTTTCACTGCCCTACTTTATTGACCATAAAGTGGGACTGGAGATTAGCGGTAAGATCTATGGCAGAAAAACAGCGGTTAGTGGACCTGGTGAATATGATATGACAGCGCTTTCAACTGCTATTGAACAACAGATTCCACAAAATCCTACGGCCATGTTTGTGTCTGCATTTGAGGATACAATAGCTCCATCCATTGATAAAGCTGTTGCTGCCGGGATTCCTGTATTTACAATTGATATGGATACAATTAAGAGTAACAGAGATGTGTTTATAGGCGGAGATACTATTGATTATGGACGTGTTCATGCGAGAGCTATAGCAGAGGCATTGGGAGGAAAAGGAAAAATATTAATACATTATAATGTAGGACAGAACAGTCAGGATCAAAGAGCGGAAGGTTTTAAAGATGAGCTTAAAAACTATCCGGATATTCAAATTATTCAAGAAGTAGCTGGCCAGACTGATACATCCAAAGATGCAGATGCAATTAAGGCTGCCCTGCAGGCAAATCCGGATATAGATGGTATATCTACCATGGTGTCAACTGGTGGTGTGGCAGCAGCAACGGCAGTAAGAGAGCTTGGAAAAACAGGGGAAATTACTATTATAGCGGATTCTAAGGATGATTCCACATTAAAGTTAATTGAAAGCGGAGATCTATATGCTACTGTTGCTATTAAAACGATAACTGAAAATCTATATGCCCAAATGCTGGTTGATGGTATGCTGAGAAATAGTGTTAGCATTTCTGCAGATGATAAAGCAGCAGGTATTAATGCATTACCTGGCTTTATTGATATAGGAACTTATGTAATTAAAAAAGATACAGTGAAAAATTTTTATCAAAAGGCAGATCCATTTGATTATTCTGACCTTAAAGTTACCGAGCCAAGTAAGGATGATGTATATTATCTAATTGGCGGATTATTAGAACAGCCATATTTTATTGACCATAAGATGGGTTTTGAAACAGCATGTAATGAACTTGGTGTAACGGGCAGGTTTATAGGACCTTCTGGCTATGATATGACTGCAGAAGCACAAATGATAGAAGATGCTATTTCTCAAAAACCAAAAGGGATTTTGGTAATGGCCTTTGAAGATACTCTTACACCAGCGATTAATAAGGCAAAAGCAGCAGGAATTCCAGTAATAACGATTGATATGGATACTATAGACAGTCAAAGAGATTTCTTTGTTGGTGGTGATACTCTAGAATACGGACGTATCCATGCAAGAACGATTGCCCAGGCTTTAAATGGAGAAGGTAAAATCTTGATACATTATAATGTGGGACAAAACAGTCAGGATCAGCGGGCAAAAGGGTTCAAAGAAGAACTTGCTAAGTACCCTGGAATTCAGATAGTTCAGGAAGTAGGTGGTCAAGCTGATTTATCCAAAGACTCAGACGCCTTAAAAGCAGCACTACAAGCACATCCGGAAGTAGATGGTATATCTACAATGGTATCAACTGGAGGTGTGGCAGCGGCAACAGCAGTGAGAGAGCTTGGAAAAACAGGAGAAATCACAATTATAGCAGATTCTAAGGATGAGGCAACTCTGAAGCTGATTGAAAGTGGAGAAATCAATTCAACTGTTGCAATCAAAACGAGAATAGAGCCATATATTGCTATGAAAATACTTGCTTTAAAAAACTATACGAATATTCAAGTTTCCCAAGATGACTCTGCGGCGCAATTGAATATATTACCTAATAGAGTTGACATTGGAACATTTGTAATAAACCAAGATAATGCCAAATACTTTTATTTATCGAAATAAGATTTATGATGAAACATATGAGCTATGAGCTTCATGCACATAGCTCATATAAATTAAGTGTTTCAATAGAGAACAGAAATGTGGACATCAAGCCGAAACAATATTTTAATTCTAAGGGAAAAGGGGCACAACGATTTTTTCATATCTTGTTTGTGTCTTGAGCGAAGCGAAAGGAATGATAACATATATGAAGGATGAGGTAGCAACTACCTTACTGGAAGTAAAAAATTTAAAGAAAAGTTTTTATAATAATGTGGTTCTAAATGATATATCATTTTCAATCAAACGTGGTACTGTGTTAGGTCTTATGGGACAGAATGGTGCCGGTAAGAGTACCTTGGTTAAAATTCTTACTGGGGTATATGAAAAGGATGGGGGATCTATTCTTATTGAAAATAAAGAAGTATCATTCTCAACAATAAAAGAAGCAAACGATAAAGGTATTGCGCTGGTTTTTCAAGAGTTATCTTTGGCATTAAATATGTCGGTAGCGGATAATATTTTTATTCATAATTGGCCTAAAAATAATCTTGGACTTGTTAAGAAAGATGAATTATATGATAGGACAAAACAATTGCTTGATTCTTTTAATATAAATATAGATCCGGCTGATAAGGTAAGTGATTTATCTTCAGGAGAGAGACAAATTGTTGAGATTCTAAAAGCAGTTTCAAAAAAGCCCCAAATTTTAATCTTGGATGAGCCTACATCTTCATTGGAGAAAAAAGAAATTGATGTTTTGTTTCAATTTATAAGACAGTTAAAAAGAGAAGGGTATTCGATTATCTACATATCTCATCATATGAGTGAAATATTTAAGATTGTTGATAACTTAGTGGTGCTTAGAGACGGAAAGAAAGTTTTAGATTGCAAAAAAGAAGAAAGTAATATCCAACAGCTTGTTAATATTATGGTTGGAAGCGAGCAAAAACTTGATATTAATTATAGTAAAAATGAGGATAACATATCAAATGAGATAGTGTTGGAAGTAACGGAATTAAGTCGCTATCCTTATTTTAAAGATATTAATTTTACCCTTAGAAGAGGAGAAATTTTAGGGATTGCCGGTATTGTTGGATCTGGTAAACAAGAATTATGTGAAACGTTATTTGGAATTAGGCAAGCGGATAGTGGAAATATAAAAATTAACGGAAAAGCTGTAAAAATAAAAGATCCTCATGTTGCAAAGAAAAATGGAATTCTTGGATTACCTGAAAACAGAAAGACCCAGGGGCTGTTTTTGGATCATTCTATAAAAGACAATATGATTACATGTATCCTTGATGAAATGAAAAATGGTTTATTATTAAGCAATAAAAAGATTGATGAAACTGTTTCAAGATATAAGGCAGCTACTAAGATAAAAATGGGTGATAATAATGAAATCATTCGTTATTTATCTGGAGGAAATCAGCAAAAGGTTTTGGTTAGCAAGTGCATAGCTGCCAATCCACAAGTTCTTGTAGCAATGGATCCTACAAGAGGTATTGATGTTGCTGCAAAAGCAGATATACATAATATTTTGCGTGAATTATCAGCTCAAGGTCTTTCTGTCATAGTTATTTCATCAGAGCTGGATGAATTGCTGACTATGAGTGACAGAATATTAGTGATTAACTCTGGAACATTAACGGAAGAATTCAAACCTAATGAATTTGATGAAAATAAGATTATGATTTCTATGCATAATTCAATTAGCGAGGTAAGATAATGGATACAAAGAAGAGTACTATGAAGAATATATTTAAAATTAATGAAGTACCACTTTTGCTTGTTATTATATTAGCTACAATAATTTTGTATTTTTTTAATAATAATTTTCTGGCATTTGGAAATATCCATTCGTTGTTCTTAGGAGCTTCCTTCGAGGCTGTTATGGCTATAGGAATGACATTATTGCTTATTACAGGTGAAATTGACCTGTCGGTTGGTTCGATAGCTGGATTTAGTGGTGTTATAGTTGGAATGTGCTTAGACGTAGGCATGCCGGTATTTGTGGCAGTTATTATGGGTCTGTTATCAGGGGTGATCATAGGATTTGTTAATGGATGTTTAGTGGCAAAAATAAAAATTAATTCTTTGATTGCAACATTAGGCATGCAGATGATTATACGTGGCTTGATTTATGTATTAACCAAAGGGGTGGGTAAACCAAGCTTCCCGGATGAGTATAATATAATTGGCCGTTATATGTTTTTTGGAAAAATACAGTTTCCAATTATTGTATCACTTGTTTTAGTAATCGTGTTTGCGATATTATTTGCTAAATCCGCTTGGTTTAGGCAATTCTATTTCATTGGTGGGAATGCAGAGTCAGCTAGATATTCCGGAATTCAGGTTAATAAAATGAAAATCGTGGCATTTACATTTATGGGAGCTATGGCAGCCTTATCCGGTGTCTTACTTGCTGCAAGAATGGGTGGAGCAATTCCGACACAAGGTCAAAATATGGAAATGAATGTTATTGCCGCTAGTGTTATAGGTGGTGCATCTACTACTGGTGGAATCGGTACAATAAGTGGTTCTTACTTAGGAGTCATAATTATGGCTTTAGTTGTTAATGCATTTAACATTCTTGGTGTTGATATTTACTGGCAGCGTACTATTACTGGGATTATATTATTGGTAGCGGTTTTAGGCGATATATTACGTAATAGGAAAAAGGATTAATTGCCGGTACCTATGAAAATAAACAGATAAATGTTCTCAGAAAATCTAATAGCCGGCAGGTGTTTATTTTGCCTGCCGACATTCAAATTTCCGTATGAATAAGGGACTTTTAGGATACAAAAAAGTACGCACTTTTATAATGACAAAAAAATCAAGGGTTTCAAAGTCTATAAAAACTTTGAAACCCTTGATTTATAAGGATGCAGTTGAGGGGACTTGAACCCCTACGAGGAAACCCTCACTAGAACCTGAATCTAGCGCGTATGCCAATTCCGCCACAACTGCAGGCATGTTACCGAAACTACGGAACGAATTAGATTATAACACACAAAAAATCTAATTTCAACTAAAATTTTTATTTTATCGATTATAATTTTCTATTATTTTTTATGCTTAATTTTTGTCTTCTCTATTATATATTTTGTTTTTATAACCCCCACATAAATCGCATAAAATATAAGCCCAAAAAGAGCTCCAATGCATAAAAGGTAAAAATACGGTAAAAACCCCCTAGAAAAAAGCTTGACAGCACCAGCCCCAAGTATTAAAATAACTAACATATTCCTCGATAGCTCAATGGTAGAGCACACGGCTGTTAACCGTGGGGTTGTAGGTTCGAGCCCTACTCGGGGAGTTATTTTTTTGCCCTGGAATCTTCGATTTGCCGAGAATGGCTGCAGGAAGAGCGCCGGATGCATAAATTTTTCTTCCTGCGGAAAATCTATCCTTGAGACGATGTAGAGTTTAGCTGCATAAGTGCAAGGAAAGAGGCTTTTTATGAATACGATTTGGCATGGAAATGGAACGGTAGAAAGCACAGGGCAGGAGAAGGGAGAATCCCTATGGATCCAGAAACAATTCCGTTATGCTGACCAAGGGGCAAAGGAACCGGTGAAGCGGCCCGTGCTGCAGGAGGATATTACTACGGATGTTGCGGTTATAGGCGCTGGCCTGGCGGGTGTGCTTACGGCCTACATGCTTCAGGAGCAGGGCTTTTCAGTAGTTCTGGTTGATTATAAGACAGTTGGCAGTGGTATGACGAAGAATACGACGGCGAAGATCAGCTCACAGCACAATTTGATTTATCATAAGCTCCTTACCTATAAGGGAGAGGAGCGTGCCTGGGAGTACGCATCTGCAAACCAGAAAGCAATTGAGAAGTTTGAGGAAATCATCTCCCGGCAGGGGATTGATTGTGATTTTCAGATCCTGCCCAGCTATATCTATACCCTTGATAATGTGCTGAAGATAGAGCAGGAGGTCCAGGCTGCCAGAAAGGTAGGGATTTCTGCGGTACTGGCAAAGGAGACAACGCTGCCATTTCAGGTAAAGGCAGCAGTACGGTTTGACCACCAGGCTCAGTTCCACCCTCTAAAGTTCCTGGATGCGGTTGCAAAGCAGCTTACAGTATACGAGCATACCCATGTGACGGAGGTGCGGGATGATGGGACCGTTGTCACGGAACAGGGGCGCATCAACGCTAAATCCATTGTTATTACGACCCACTATCCTTTTATCAATACACCCGGCTTCTATTTCTTCCGGATGCACCAGGAACGCCAATATGTGATAGCCCTGGAAGGTGAGGACATAGACAAAAAGGCAGGCCTTGGCGGAATGTACCTGGATGCAGACCCGCAGGGCTACTCCTTCCGTAATTTTAAAAATTATTTGCTTCTGGGCGGCGCGGGACACCGGACGGGGAAAAGTAACCCGCCGGACGCTTACGTCAAGCTGGAAGAGGCGGCTGGAAAATGGTATCCCAAAGCCAATGTTGTATACACCTGGTCAAACCAGGATTGCATGACGCCGGATTCCATCCCGTATATCGGAAGGTACTCTGCCAATACGCCGAATATCTATGTAGCCACAGGCTTTAATAAATGGGGCATGACCAGTTCCATGGTATCTGCAATGATTATCAGTGACATGATTGCAGGCAGGAAGAATGAATTCCAGAAGGTCTTTTACCCGCGCAGGCTGATGCTGTCCGGCAGTAAGGAACTGTTAAAGGATGCGGCAGTAGTAACCATCAACTTGTTATCGGAGCACCTCAGGATTACCCATGACAGGTTAAGGGACATTGGCCCCGGGGAAGCGGGCACTGTCCTGAAGGATGGAATGAAGATTGGGGTATACAGGGACAAATATGATAAGTACTATTTTGTCACAACCAAATGCCCCCATTTGGGCTGCAGCCTGGAATGGAATAAAAATGAACTGACCTGGGATTGTCCCTGCCATGGTTCCCGGTTCGACTACCGGGGGAATTTGATCAGTAATCCTGCCATGCGGGATGTATTTGACGCCTGCCAGAGAAAAAAGAAATAGATGAATAAAAAGGTGAGTATACACAGAGGGACGGGTTATCCTTGTGTACGCTCACCTTTTTGCAAACCAGATTAATATCAAGCAAATTTTGAGACTTCTACTTTATATACTGTATAACAAATGTCACGTAAGGATCCCCGGCAAATACAATCATGCCGTTTTCAGGCAATGTAACGGTGTTCTCCTTTGAAACCCAGGAATTAAAGAGACAAACACCATTTGAATCGAATACGGTAAAGGAGGAGTTCTCAGGAGCTGTCACCTTAAGCTTGCGGTTTTTGGACTTATCGCCGATCTTATACCATTTGGCATAACCCTCCTTGCCGATCTGGAAGGACACACCGGACCAGGTAAATAAGGATCGGATGTTATCCTCTGATTTCAGCAGATAGCTGCCATAGGTTAAGTATTCAGAGACTCCTTTTTTATAGAAGCTATAATCATTGAGATCCCTGCCATAGACACCCGGGATCTGGATATTTGGTCTGGCGGTATTCTCATCAATAATCTGTGCGTTATTGCAATAGCCCTCCAAATCCTTTGGAAGCTTGATCTGCAATGACATTCCTCCACCAGCGTATATTTGCGAGGTGTATTTTTCATTAATGATGTAATATTTTTTATCGGCGCGGGTCTTCCAGGCTGCCGCCACCTGTTTGGTCAGGTCATTAGGCTCCGCCTTTTGAAATTGATACCCAAAGGAACCTACTGAGCCAAGGCTGGGAAGGTTGCTGTAGGCGGATGCGTATAGATAGGTTTTACCGTTTGCTTCCTCGGAAAATGACAGGTATTCACTTCCATTTGCAGAATAGTATTTGCCGTCACCGGTGTAGCTGTATTTGGCTGACTGGCCAGAGCCGGATAGATCCGATAAGGTAAGGATGCCATCCTTGCTCAGGGTTACCTTTATGGCAGCCACGGAGGAAACGTAAGAGCCCTCGTATTTCTTCTGTTCTTTTGTTAAGTCAGCCTTTTCTGGCTTTGTGGGTGTCGGATTTGCTTTGATTTCAGCTATGGAGCCCTTCTCCTTTAAGGCGGACAGCAGAACCTCCTGGGCCATTACCTGATTATAGGTACTGGCACCGCCGGAGGTAAATACCGCCATGGCCATACCCTCCTCCGGCAATACAATAAGGCTGCTATGATAGAGCATGGTATCCCCGCCCTTCACCAGAGCCTTGATATTATACTGCGTAAAGGGGGAGGTGGTCACGCTGTCCCAGCCAAGGCCGTAGGAAAGGGAGGAAGCCTCTTTAAACTTCATAAGTCCGTTAAGGTACTCCGGATTCTCCATGGCTTTTGCTGAAGCCGGGGATAATACCGCCGGTGCCCCATCCTTCATGAAAATCTGGGAAAATTGGCATAGATCCTCTGCTGATGAGTAAATCCCGCCTGCCCCGACTACGCTGAGGCTTTCTATGGGAAGTGCATTTTTAAAGGTGGGCAGGTAGGTTTTAACAAGTGAAGCGGCGGAGAAATCCTCATAAGGAGTCTTCGTATGGTCCAGCTTCAGCGGAGCTACAATGCTCTCGCTGATATAGCTGGTAAAATCCATGCCGGACACCCTCTCAACAAGGAGCTGTGCCAGAGAGAAACCGTCATTACAGTATACGGAGAAATCGCCGGGAGCCGCTTTTAATCTTGAAGTTTTCAAGGTGTTCAACAGATTATTATAGCCTGACTGGTCCTCATCGTTAAACAGCATGGAATTATTGAAGGAAGAGCCAAGGAGGCCTGAGGAATGGTTCAGCAGCATTCTTACGGTGATATCCTTGTAACGCTCGTCTGCCATTGTAAATTCAGGTATGTAATCAATAACCGGATTATCCAGCTTTACCTTCCCCTGATCCACCAGCTGCATAACAGCCACTGTTGTAAATATCTTGCTGATGGAGCCGATGCCGTACATATGATCCTTTGTAAGTGCGGTTAAATTATTCTTGCTATAAACGCCCGCCTGTCCGGACAGTACAATCTCTCCGCCATCAATTAATGCATACTGCACGCTGGTAGTACCGTAAAGGATTTTGAGGGCAGAAGCTTTTTTCTCCGCCAGTTTTTTGGTTTCTTCATAGCCCACAGAGCTTGAAGCCGCTGTATCAGCTCCGGCTGATGTAGTTATAGCGTCACTGTAAGAAGTAACTGCGCTGGTCTGTGCGTATACGACCGGGCTCAAGATATTTACATATAATAACGCCAATACAATTGCAATTATTCTCTTAGGATAACCTTTTTTCATTAATGTCCTCCCTGGTATAGTTAATCTGAATATTAAATCAGTTAAATGAAGTATAACATATCAGTGGAGGAAATCAAATCCGGTATTGGGATTTTAATCAAATTCTTAACAAATAAGGGTGGTCAAACACCAGTATATGGTATATACTTACAAGTACAAAATAAGAATAAAACAAGGGAGGACCATTCCATTGAAGAGATTATCAAAGTTTTTTAAAGTATGTGCGCTGGCATTAACCCTGGCTGTTGTAGCGCCTTCCATCGCTCCTGCAAATACTGTGGCAGCAGCACAGGCAGCAACAAAAAAGGCAGCGGCAACGGTCAAGTTAAATAAGAGTAAGCTTACCTTAACTGTTGGTGATACAGCGAAGCTTACCGTAAGCGGAACAAAGAGCAAGGTGACCTGGGCAACCAGTAAGAAGACCGTTGCAACAGTGGACAAGACAGGAAAGGTTACTGCGGTTAAAGCAGGAGCTGCTACCATCACAGCCACTGTGAATAAGAAGAAATACACCTGCAAGGTTACAGTGAAGGCTCAGGATCCTAAGATTGCGAAGGCACCTTTTAAGGCGCAGGAAGTAGTATTCGGAGATTTAAAGGGTGTGCTGCCTAAGGATTGGGAAAATCAGGTTCTGGTGAATGCAGAAGGCACTTATTCATCCGCTGCTTATCCAAAGTCAGCAGATCTTACGGCAACAGTATCAGGGGTTCAATTACTGGTTCAATATAATGGCCTTCCTAAAATGGAATATAGCGAGGTAAAGGATTATTTTACTACTTATATTACGGAAGAGCTTATTAATTCCCAATTAGCAGCTCAGGGACTGGAAATAACGGTAACTGATTTTAAGACGAGCGATTTTGAATCATCCTTAGGAACTGCCTTTAAAACAGAGTATAAGATTGAGGTAGAAGGTATGGTTGTTTCCCAGGCTATCTACGATGTTTATATTGATAATTATTTAATCCAGGTATCAGTATCGGATATGGCAGGTAACACAACACCGGATGCTTATACGGTAGGAGAGTACCTGTTGAATACCTTAGAGGTAGTAAAAAAATAAGGAATGCAGGCAGGAAAGCTTTGGTCTAATGCTTAAACGAATATTTAAATGAATATTTAAACGAACAGCCCCAAGCGTTTTGCTGCCTGGGGCTGTTGTTATCTAAACGGTTGAAAGCATTTAATTGTTACTGGCCAGTAAGCTGGGATTTAGTCTGCTGTACTTCGTCGTCCTTAGCTGTGATGGCAGGCTTATAATATCCTTTTGCCTGCGCCATCTGGAACAGCTTGTACTGAGATGCCTCGTCGCAATTGCGGATCTGCTGGATCGTAGAACGCAATGTAGGATTTGCGCATTCAGAGATGGTGTTAGCGTAAAATGTGAGGTTGCTCTTTGCAGAGGAAAGAACATCATTAACCATTATTTTTTCGTTTATCATTACTTTATTTCCTCCTTTAGTTCAAAAAGCCTAATAGCTGCTGTTTGGTTTTCATTGCTTCCTGTGCGCTATTCTGGAAAAATTGCTTGATTTCAGGGTCATTTGCTTGCTCGGCATAGGCTGTCAGTTTCTGGTGGGCAGTATCATGGGCGCCGATTAAATGGCGCAGGTTCTGTAGTTCAATTTGGTTTAATTGTGACATAAGAAAGCTCCTTTCAAAAATATTCTCGTAGTTAGTATTTCAGAATGTAAAAAGAATATTCATGGATAGCTTAATTTATAAGATTTCCAGATTACTAAAAGCATTTTCACTAAGAGCTATGGTCAGTCCCAGGAGCAGCAGATTACACATTGCGAAAACAAGCAGCGATACCGCGGTTTCAGCCATGACAAGATAACTCATATAAGCAATGGTAAAAGCAGGAATTTGAATTACCAATTCATTTAGACCCTCTGCTAACTTAAACAAAGTGTTTTTATTCGCCCGTCTTGAAAAAAGACATTTGAATAACACAATTGAATAAAGGTTCGTTACGGTCATGCTACAGAGCGCAAGCCAGAGTATAACGCAATGGATCAGCGGCTGATCCGCAATGACAAGCAAGGACAGAGCTGTCGCTGTGTTCATCACGATGGTCTTTGCCATTGGAATTAAATTGAGCGCAAGCACTTTTCCGCGGAAACTCCCAGGATGCGCTGATGTTCTCGGGGAATCGATCACGGAGTTTTCCGATATGAACGTCAAGGGTGCGTTCATTACCATCAAAATCATAACCCCATAAAGATTCAATAAGACGTTCACGGGATATTGTCTGCCCTAAGTTACATGCCAATTTATAAAGAAGTTCAAACTCTTTTAATGGGAGGTTTATTCGCTGGTCTTTAAGAAAAACCTCATGTGTTTTCTTATTTACTGTAACATTTCCAAAACCTATCACTCGTGAAGCATTTATTTTATATCTTTTCAGCAGTACTTTTACCCTTGCGACTAATTCCACGGGGTCAAAAGGCTTAACCATATAATCATCCGCTCCAAGGGAAAACCCCTTGACTTTTTGTTCGGTTGCATTCATCACAGTAAGTATGAGTACGGGAATATCGTAGCCTTCGCGGAGTTCTTCACATAGTTCATAACCGTCAATATTAGGCATCATAATATCCAGTATGGCCATATCAACCTTAGTTTTTTCCAGCAGTTTAAGAGCGATTTTTCCGTCCTCGGCTTCCAAAACGTCAAAGCCTTCATTGCATAAAAAAAGCCTGACAAGCTCGCGGATATTTATATCGTCATCAACGACAAGTATTTTTGCCATTATTATCACCCCGTTTTCCTTTTATCCTTTAGAGATACCCTGTTTTTTAGCCGCTTCTTTTGGCATGGCTATAGTCCGTGAGGACACCCCATAACTGATCTTATTATATGCGCTCGGACGAATAATATCAAGCTGGATGCCCCCTTTTCTGGCGACAGATCCGAAAACAAAAAACAAGGGCTCCAAAGTTTGAATAAAACTTTGGAGCCCTTGTTTTTCCGGTAGTGCACTCGAGGGGACTTGAACCCCTACCCAGAAACCCGGACTAGATCCTTAGTCTAGCGCGTATGCCAATTCCGCCACGAGTGCATTTCTGGTGTTCATTATTCGCAACGAACAATAGAGATTATAGCAGAATCAGAATACAAATGCAACCTTTTTTTATTTTAATTTTCTTGGGGGTTTTCTTGAGATTTTCTCAAAGGTCATAAGTTCAGCTGCCAAGCTGAACTGTGGCTCTTGAGCTTATCTCAAAAATCAAAATTACAAAATGAAATAAAAGATTGCTATAATCGTACTGAAAGTAAATCATACATTAAAAAGCGGTTCAATGCTTTTGAAATCAATATAGAGATCTTCATAAATATTAACCTTCACAGTAGCCTCAAAAGGATATTGAACAGATACGCTGTCATTTTCAAAGTAATTGACCGTTACAATTCGCCGTCCGGCATCAACAATCCAGTATTCCTGGACACCATAATTCTTATAGTAATACAATTTCTTGATATAATCGTCAGAAGAATTCCCGGGAGATACAATCTCAATAATAAAATCAGGTGCACCATTGCATCGTTTCCCATCAAGCTTATTTTTGTCGCAGATTATCATGATATCGGGCTGTACTATAGTAAGAGGGGCATCATTCAGTTTTACATCAAAAGGAGCGGAATATGTTTTGCATGAACCGTTTTTCTTTTTGATATAATCTGTAAGGACATAAAGAAGCTCCCGTAATATTTCCTGATGCATCTGTGAGGGACTAGCCATGTATTGAATCTGGCCGTCAAAGACTTCTGCCCGGATATCCTCCCCCAGCGCTTCGTATTCTTCGATTGTAGTTATCCGTGGTTGTGGTAGTGGCATAGCTCGTAACACTTCCTTTCCTGATTATACAATGGGTTTGTACATGCCTATTATAACACTGTCAACTATGAAAAGATACTAACAATTCTTATATTAAAAAGACACGAAAATTTCTTATAGAAGTTTTGGAAAAGAAGTGCAGTAAAACGGAAATAGAAGTGTAATGTTTGGGCTTATATGGTAGAATAAGCATAAGCGCAAACAGAAATCTGTAAAAACGGCTTAGGATCTTCGAATTATATTTTTGGAATATGACACATCGTTATTAGAGCTATTAACATATACTTTGTTATGAGGGGGAGAAATTGTTTGGACGAGCAATATTATATAAATTGTATTGTTAAAGGGATTGAGAGGTATTTCCGCATTTTTGCACAATCAGGTATCATTTATAATCATATGGGAAGTATTGAATGGATAAAGCCAATTCAAGGAGAAGTAGGGCCGTCCATTGTTTATGGAGTTAAGCTCGGGGCTGATGAAGATATCGATATAATTTTAAAAGGAATCAAAGACGGTATTATTCCGTCATTTTGGTATGTCCTGCCTAATGCGACACCTAACAATATTGTTGATATCCTTAAAGAAAAAGGATTTGTAGGAGAAATCCCAACGAATCCAGAGGAAAAAGAATATGGTATGGCACTTGATTTACAAACCACAAACAAATGGATAGATACTAATTTATCCATAGAGGTAAAAAGAGTAAAAGACTTTTCTGATTTTCAGTGTTGGATAGATATAGTTAACTCTGCTTTACATGGATGGAAAATGATTGATGCCGAGCATTATTTTACATGGGTTTCACAAAACAATATTGCTTTTTATATTGGATACTTGAATGGAGTTCCAATATCAACTGCGGCAACCATCACTGATCAAGATAATGCTTCTTTGGAGTTTGTATCAACCCTTGAAGAATATAGGAGACAAGGTGCAGGTACTGCTGTCTGTGTGGAAGCGTTAAAACAATTGAAGGAGCAGGATGTAAAAACTGTTATATTAGGCTCCAGTCCGGAAGCAACTTCGATGTATAAAAGATTAGGCTTTGTACCATATTTTGAAAAAGTTCTTTTAGCGTTAAGAATAAAGGGAGCATAGATATGAAAAAGAAGATGTTTATCGCCTTTATGATAATAATTCCAATCCTATTATTAAGCGGCTGCAAAAAGACGGCTTCCGATAGTGAAGACATGATGAAAATAGCCCGTGAAGAAATACCCATCGCTGATGCCGAGACAATAGACATGCAAATCATTGGCACCATCGATAAGGATGAAAACCGCCTGGTCTGTTTTATGACGGGGAATGAATACCAGGCACAGACCTTTTTCCCTATAGAATTTAAAAGGATTAGCCGTGGAAAGTATGAATTTGTCAAGGTTCATAAAATGCTAGGGAGAGGCATGGATATTCACGTAGAGCCTTTCTGGAAGGACGGATATGTTTTCATTGTCAATAACGATAAGTGTAAAAGTATACAAATAACATTAACAGACGGAGAGCTGCAATTGGTTGAGGTCGGAAAACTTCCCTTTTTATTTTATTTTGAAGAGATTCCGAAAGAATACGATTTTCTTGACGCTGATGATAACCCGCTGAATTAAAGCCTTGCCGCATTCTTTTCAGATCCCAAAGAATATTATTTCTTATTGTCAAGGTATATCGAGGAGGAACAAATTTGAGAAGAAGTTTTTTTGTTTTTTTAATCATTTTCTTTACACTGACGCTCTGTTCCTGTACAAACACCGGCAGGCAACTGGAGCCGTTAAGAACAGAAACAGTTGATTTTGACATTAATACAGCCGCACAGATGGTTCAAAAGGGTGAAAAAATCATTGCAGATATATCCCTTAAGGACACTGTTACAAGGGATGAGTTCAATCAATTTTTAGCTGCTTTGGATGAGGCCTATAACGGATACGAAGATGCACAATGGGAATACATGTTTTTCTATAATGAAGAATTTGAGGATGAACAGTCCGCTGTTCTTCATTTGAATAAGGATATGTTTTATCCAACCATATATCATAAAGATGTAGAGATCGTGTCTGCCCAGATAAAAAATGAATATTACCAGGATGAGAGCTTTAACAACAGTATCCTGACCATAAGAGAAGAATATTTGGGCGAAGACAACAAATTAAAGGGCTGGTACAGGGAATGCCTCTACAAGAAAAATGATAAGGATGAATGGGTGTTTTATGCATTTGGGGGTCAGATAAATTTTGGGGAAGAGGGTATCACATCTGATTACCTTGGATTAAAATGAAAAGTTGAGGTTAAAAACGGACAAATAAAGATTTTGAATAGTTCAGAATCAGTGCAGATTTGAGACACCGAGGGCTTCAGAGTTTTGATGACTCTGAAGCCCTCGGTGTTATCTATGTGCAGCTAGCTATTCTCATATATAAAAGACATATTAATATCCTGCTCATAATCCCCGAACTTCTGTCCAAATAAGTTAAACCCGCCAGGGTAATCCGCATTCTCCTTATTCCCGATACGCACAGTAATAAAACTATTCTCTTTCAGCGATAAGGTTGATAATCCAATCCGGCTGCTTTCCTCGTTATTAATTAAGGATGAGGTTTCAGTAATGGTCAAGGTTGTAAGCAATCCATATTGGGTCACCCCGTTTTCCCACCAGGAAGGGTTTAACCTGCCCCTTCGGGCTCCAAAGTCGCCAGGGCAGCGCCAAGTGCCGCATTCATAACCATTAATCCATATGGTTATATCAGACTTCCAATTTTCACGGTAATTGGCAACCTCCGAACAGGCCTCAAAGGTCAGGACTAATTGTTTTAGCTTAATATCAGGGTCTATGGGATATGGGAATTTATATTCCGCATAGCCTCCCGCCGTCCAAAGCAGCTGGGCATTAAAACGGGCCGGCAGGAAGAAATCAGATGGCCGGTCTTCATATCCTATGTAACCGTTGACATCGGCAAGACCGCAGGTAGGGGTTATTTTGCAGTCCGTGTATGCGCCTACAGGCATTGCGACGGTAGAGATTTGATCCACCCCTTTAGAGATCCCATTTAAACGTATATTTACAAAATCATTTTTTCTGCTGCATAGCTTCATGGAGCCGCGGCATCCGGGCTGCTGCTCCGTATGGATTAAGTTGGCACCCTCTAAAATCTTGACATGCAAGGCTGCCGTAGAGGCGGGGATTTGCAGCAGGTCCGCTATTTCCCCGATATTGTAGCTATTATAATATAGAAGTTTTATGATTTTAATCCGATCCTTTGATGAAAGTGCTTTCGCCACATTGCAAAGAATCTCTTCATTATCTGCATTCAGATCCAGAATTTTCGGCATAGGATACCTCCAATAAAGTTGTTCTAAAATGATAATAACATATGAAATAAAAAATGTCCATAAAAAGCATGAAACGTATAAATAACAAATATAATGTTGTAAATGAGCAATAATCACAAAAATAATAATAAAATAGAAATATATATTGACATAAATGTGATGTAATGATAAGATTTAATTAAATAAAAACAAAAATAATGTTATTAATTAATGAGAGCGAAAGGAGAGAGAGGAAAAAAAGATATGATTAAAACATTATTATTGTTTAAAAATATTTTATTATAGGAGGAGTTTGTAGCATGAAGAAAATAATGGCTGTAATTTTAGTGATGGCTATGTCTGTCATTAGCTTGGCGGGATGCTCAGGAAAAACGGATAAGGATGCGGTTAAGCCAACAGAACAAGGAAAAGTAGGGACAGACGATACAACGCCAGGGCAGGATGAGAAAATAAACCTTAAATTCATGGGTTGGGGAAATGATTCTGAGGTTGCTACGTTCCAAGCCATGATTGACCAGTTTGAAGAAAAATATAAAAATGTATCGGTGGAATATATCGTGGTGCCATCCGCTGATTACGATGCGAAGCTGCAGAATATGATTGCGGCAGAAGACCAGCCGGATGTATTTTACTGTGGTGTTGACTACGTGATGAAATATGCGGCAACTGGGAACCTATATGATTTAACTACATACGTAAATGATAATGAGGTTTTTGATGTAAGCAACATATGGGAAAATGCCATTAATATTTATAGATATGATGGAACAGGCTTAGGAAATGGACCTATTTATGCATTGCCAAAGGATGTAAGCGCATTTCCAGTTGTGTATAACAAGGATCTGTTTGAAGCAGCCGGAATAACACCTCCGACAGAAGCGGATCCCTGGGATTGGAATGATTATCTTGATGCGGCAAAGAAGCTGACAAAGGGCGATGTATATGGTACTGCAATGTATTCCATGGAATCAGCAGTGTGGTCCAACGGCGCTAATTGGCTCGATGATTCTTTGACAAAGGTTGCATTTACAGATCCAAAATTTACGGAAGCATTTCAATTTGTTGCAGATCTACGTTCTAAATACAAGGTGGCTCCCTCCTCAGCAGAGGAAGCGTCTTTAAGCAGCTATGACCGCTTTATGCAGGGTAAGCTGGGGATGATGGGTGTTGGCTCCTGGGCAACAGCAGATCTGTGGAACAATTGTGACTTTGAATGGGATATCATGGATTGGCCTGTAAGCCCGAATACCGGCGAAAAGGCTATCTGGTTTGGCAGCGCAGGCCTGGCGGTGGCACCGACAAGCAAGAATATAGAAGCGGCCTGCAATTTAGCAGCATTCCTTGCCTTTAATGAGGATGCACAGCGCACGAGCTATACGAAGGGTATGTCAGTGCCTACGTTAAAAGACATGGCATACGGCGAATATATGGAAATGGATAAGGCACCTGCCAACAAGAAAGCATTTTTAAATGTTTTGGACGACTACGGAAGGCTGGCAACACAGTCCCGTACCTTTAACCAGGAATGGTGGAGTGAGTTTAACTCCGGCCTTGATTCTGTTTATGACGGGGAGATAAGTGCTAAGGATTATTGTGAATCGGTGGCAGATTCTGTCCAGCAGTTACTTGATAAAAGCATTGAACAGCAGAAGGCGCTGAAAAAATAAAAATATGGTATACATTAGCGGGAGCCTGCTCTCGCTAATGTATTTCAAAAACGAAATGCATAATTAAAAAAGCAGTATGGAAAACCAGTTTAATAAATAAAATTTTGGTGTTTTGCAAAGACTGCCTTTTTATATAACAGAGGATGCCGGTTAATAAAATAGCCTTAGGGGCTAAGCTTGTAAAGAGGGAGTTAAGTTGCCATATGTTCAAAAGAAATATGAAGTATAAGGAAAGAATGGCCGGATTATTATTTGTGATGCCTTCACTCCTCCAATTTGTTTTTTTCTTTTTACTGCCGCTGTGTTTATGTATTTTTGCGTCTATGACAGATTGGAATGTGCTGGTCCGTGACAAATCATTTATTGGAATTAAGAATTTTATTGAGATTTTCCAGGACAGTAAGTTCTGGATTGCCCTAAGAAATACATTTTATATGCTTTTGCCGATCCCCGTCTATATGACCCTGGGGTTGTTGTTCGCTATGGCCTGTGATAAGAAGATAAAGGGGGATAAGCTCTTCAGGGTGCTCTATTATTTACCCTATATCTCCTCCATCGTAGCCCTGGTTCTTCTTTGGAAATGGCTGTTTAATTCTGAATTTGGCCTGGTAAACCAGGTGCTTGGCTTCTTTGGGATCGGAGGCCCGAATTGGCTCAATGATCCGGTATGGACAAAGAGAATGATAGTAATCATGATATCCTGGAAAATGATTGGAATAACAGCAATCTATTTTCTTGCAAGCTTAAAAAATATCCCTGCTCCTTATTATGAGGCAGCTACCATAGATGGGGCAAACTCTGTCCAGCGGTTCTTTAAAATAACCTTGCCTTTGCTCACTCCGATCATTTTCTATCTGTTAACGGTTAATATCATCGGATCGCTGCAAACCTTCATCGAAGTAGATTTATTTACTAAGGATGGAGGCCGCAATTACGGCGTTGCAACAATCATTTATTATATCTGGCAGAAGGCCTTTAACTATAGCCAGATGGGTTATGCCTGTGCAGCTGCTATTTTGTTTGGAGTGATGATATTGCTTCTGACGTTAATACAGTTTAAGATTTCTAATAAGTGGGTTTATGAGGGAGAATGATGTATGAAGGCTAAAAATAAAACAAGAATAGTCCGGGGACTGGCCTTTATCATCCTGCTGGCAGGAGCTTTTACCATGGTCATACCCTTTGTGTGGATGCTTTCCACTTCATTGAAAGAGGCTAAGTATGTGTATCAGATTCCACCCCAATGGATACCGGATCCTGTGGACTGGGAAAATTATATAGAATTGTGGGGAAATTCGAGGCTGCTCAGCGGCTTGAAAAATAGCACCATAGTATCGGCCTGTGTCGTGCTGATCGGGACATTTTCCTCTACACTTTCCGCATTTGCTTTTGCGAAGCTGGAGGTACCTTTCAAAAAGGGTCTGTTCCTGTGCGTGCTGTCATCAATGATGATTCCCTTTGTTGTACTGCTCGTTCCGCAATACATCATATACACAAAAATCAAATGGATTAATACCCTGCTTCCCCTGATCGTTCCCGGGGCGCTGGGGAATGTATCCATGATGTTCTTTCTGAGGCAGTATATGACCGGTTTGCCCACAGAGCTGTTAGAAGCGGCAAAGATTGATGGGTGCGGCTACTTTAAAATCTATTACAGGATATTCATGCCCTTAAGTAAGCCGGCGATTGTCAGCAACATCATTATGATATTTATGGCAACCTGGAATGATTACTTTGGTCCCATGATCTTTATCAACGATGAAAGGAAGCAGACGATCCAGGTGGTTATAGCAATGCTTAATTCCTATCATGAGACACAGACGGATATCCCGCTGGTAATGGCCGCGGCGTTAATCGCCATATTGCCCGTATTAACCGTCTTTATCATCTGCCAGAAATACTTTACCGAGTCCTTTGCAATAACAGGGCTAAAAGGATAGACGCAATGAAAGCAGCGTAGAAATGAGGAAAACATGACAAAGACATACCAGAATCCAATAGCAAAGAATGGGGATTTTGCAGATCCCTTCGTATTAAGGCATAACGGGGTATATTACCTCTATAGCACCACTCCGTATATAAGCTGCTGGAGTTCAGCGGATTTGCTGGAATGGAAATTAGAAGGGGATGCAATAGAAAAAGACACCTTCCCGGGGCTGGTTCCATTTGCGCCTGAAGTAGTGTATTCAAACGGCAAATTCTATATGTATACCTCTCCATCCGGGTTTGGCCATTATGTATTAGAAAGTGAAAATCCGGCGGGACCCTTCCGGAAAATCAGTGATAATATACAGCATGCAATCGACGGAACGGTTTTCATTGATGATGACGGGAAGTGGTATTTTTATTGGGCCGGTGATGAGGGTATCTGGGGCTGTGAAATGAAGTCGCCGACGGAGCCGGGAGAGCCTGTTTTGACCGGAGCAAGCATGCATGGCTGGACAGAAGGGGCATTTATATGTAAACATAATGGGATTTACCATATGACGTATACGGGGAACCATTACCTGAGTAAGGGCTACCGTATTAATGGAGCCTGGAGTACCCACCCTCTAAGGGGTTACCGGGACAACGCATATAATCCCATAGTCATACACACCCAGGGGGAGGTTGTAGGCCTTGGGCACAGCAGTACGGTGATGGGACCGGACCTGGTTTCCTGCTATATTGTCTACCATAATATGAATGAAGATTTAACCCGGTATTTAAATATAGACCGCCAGCTGTGGCGTGGGAATATTACCCAGGTCCTGGGGCCGACAAGAACACCCCAGCCTGCACCTGCGGTATCCGATTATTCTTTCCCGGCGGGTGGGAGAAATGAGCTGCAGTGGAGAATTCTCCGCGGGGGCCGGGAATGTAAGAAGGATATTTACTATAGCAATGGGGATGACTTCTTTATTATTTCGGAGCAAAAATTTAATCCATGCTTTACTGCAGAGTTTAATATAATAAATCAAAAGGGCAGTGAGGATGGAAGCTGTGGAATTGTATTAGGGGAAAGCAGAGCAAGGTTTTATAGCCTTGTATTTGATATAGCTACACATAGTATGCAGCTGTGGTATAGCGGACAAGGTGATAATAAGCTTGTAAAACAATCTACATTGCCAGCCGGTTATATATTTGAGGCACTTCATTGTGTCCGTGTAGAATGCAGGCAGGATGGACTGATATCTGTTTTTGTTGACAACAGGCTTCAAATCCAGGAAGCCGGAATTAAACTTATATCAGCCCGAATTGGCTATTTTGCCAACGGGAGGGAAATTGGCTGCGGCTTTACTGCAATCACGGAGGCGATTTCCGAAGAGGCATCGGAGCAGGCTATTATTCCGGTGGGCACCTCCTTTTATCCTGTATTCGGCCAAGGTGAATTTAAGAGGAACCAGGATGGAAGTATTTTGTTAAAGGAAGGGCAGGAGGCAGTATATCAGATTTTGATTGCAGATAGGATGGAATATCAATTTTTCGTTGCCGGTGAAAGTGGAAATGATGATGCCAAAGCAGAGCTCTTAATAGACAACGAAAAGCTAGGGCTTTTTACCGGAAAACAAGGGCTGCAGTCTTACAGGGCAGAATTATCGGAAGGTACCCGTGTCCTGAAGGTATGCGGAAGCGGCGGAGAATTAACCATAAAGAAAATTTGCTTTATCCAAAGGGAGAACGGGGAAGAAAACCAAGAGTTACCCTTACCGATGAAGGTAGGCAGGTATGAAAAAAGAATATTTGGAAAAGCAGCCTGGAGCGATTACACCGTCACGGCAGCAATCATGCCGGAGCTAACGGGTGAAGAGGGTAATGCCGGGGTATTGCTCCGGGTTACGGAGCCTTCCGAGGGCGGAGAGGGAGAGGATAGGGTATTAGGTATCCACTTTTTCATCGGCTATTCCGTGAGCTTTACGAAAAAAGAATTAGTCGTTACCCGCCATAGCTATGACAGCAGGATACTGGCAAGTCGTCCCTTTGTATTGGAACCGGGCCGGTGCTACGAATTACGTGCAGAGATACGGGGGGCAGAGATTTCAGTATATGTTGACCAAAGTGAAACGCCCCAGATAGTAGTAGCTGATACCGAACCGATCATGTATGGATGCCCGGGAGTTTGGGCAAAGGATAGCCTGCTGGCAGTTGAGAGGTTTGGGATTAGCGTGTGAATACAAGGTGTTAATGGCAGGCAGGCTGGCTGGCTGGGAAGCCTGAGGTACGGAGCAAATTGATAAATAGAAAACTACGGTACGCCAACACTGAGGCGTATCATAAGACGATAGGCAGGAGAAAAAAATGAACAAAATTTTAAGACCGGAATATCCACGACCCCAATTTGAAAGAAAAGCTTGGATGTCCTTAAACGGTATATGGGATTTTTCCTTTGAAAAAGAAATATATGACCAGACAATCTGTGTACCCTTTGCATATGAGTCTAAGCTATCAGGCATTGGGAAAAGGGATTTGTTTGAAACGGTTTGGTACCGGAGATATTTTCCGGTTCCAAGGGAATGGGCTGGAAAGCGTATAATCCTTCATTTTGGGGCAGTTGATTATGAATGTAAGGTATGGGTTAATCATCAGCTCGTTACCAGCCATGTGGGAGGCCAGACAAGTTTTTCCGTTGATATATCTGATTACCTCGTACCTGATGACAATGAATTAAGAATTTGTGTTAAGGATTATCATAAGGAGCTGGACATACCGCGGGGGAAGCAATTTTGGAAGGAAGAATCAAGAAGTATCTTCTATACCCCCACTACCGGAATCTGGCAAAGCGTCTGGCTGGAGCCGGTTTCTGAAAAGTTCATCAGGCAGGTATTTGTTACCCCCTTATTTGATGAGAAGTCAGTAAAATTTGAGTATGAAACAGAGAATTCAATTGGATGCACCCTGGAAACGAAGATTACATACGAGGGCAAGCTGGTCAGTGAAACTGCAGTCCTGGTCCAAAAAGCGAAAGGTACCCATACGGTAACACTGGACGAAGCGGTGGTTGGATGCTGGAATATGGTGGAGGATTTGGCCTGGACGCCGGAGCAGCCCAGATTGTTTGACGTGGAATATTCCCTAAAAGATACCGATAATCTATTGGATGAGGTACAGTCCTATTTTGGAATGCGGAAGATATCCGTTGAAAATGGAAGGTTTTTATTAAATAACCGTCCATATTTTCAAAAATTACTTCTGGACCAGGGTTACTGGCCTGACGGGCTTATGACAGCTCCCTCCGATGAGGATTTTGTCAACGACATTATCCTTGCAAAAAAGATGGGGTTTAACGGGGTGCGCAAGCATCAAAAGGTTGAAGATCCGAGATTTTTATACCATGCAGACCGTTTAGGGTTTCTGGTCTGGGGAGAGATTGGGGCAGGCTATGCTTATTCGAGGCGTCTTGTAGCGGATATGATGCAGGAATGGATGGACACTGTTGCAAGGGATTATAATCATCCCTGTATTGTGGTGTGGACCCCCTTAAATGAGTCATGGGGAGTATCGGAGATATCGCAAAGTACGGAGCAACAGCATTTTTGCAGGGCGCTGTATGCTGTCACAAAAGCAATAGATACAACACGCCTTGTCGTTGATAATGACGGATGGGAGCATGTGGAAAGTGATTTATTAACAATACATGATTATGAGTCTGACGGTGAAATCCTGTCAAAACGGTATGCCGGCATGGAGCATATCCTAAATGACCGCCCGGCCGGAAGAGCCTTATACGTTAAAGGCGGGCAGTATCATAATGAACCGGTTATCATAAGCGAGTTTGGAGGGATCTCCTTTGAGAAGAATGGTGCAAAGGGCTGGGGCTATTCCAACGCATCATCAGAGGAAGATTTCTTAAAGAGATACCGGGAGGTAGTAACGCCATTACTGCAATCGGGGAATATTCAGGGATTTTGCTATACACAGTTAACGGATGTTGAGCAGGAAATTAATGGGCTGCTTACTTACGACCGAAAGCCGAAGGCTGATTTGGAAGAAATAAAAAGAATTACTTGCGGGAACGTTAAGTAGATTTAAGTAGATTAAGCTGATATTAATGGGAGCCAGAAAAATCAACAGGCATGTGGGATTAGCAAACTAAAGTTGGTTTTTCTGGCTTTTCAAAAAATATACCCAAGCCCTCCGAAACAGCAACCTACCGGGCTAAGGTCCTGTCTTAATGCAATCTCCGGTATTCATCCGGGGAGTAGCCTATTATCTTCTTAAAAACCTTACAAAAATAACTGGTACTCTCAAATCCGCATAAGACGCCAATCTCCTTCACAGTCTTCTCTGGATAATGGACCAGATAATATTTTGCATGGGCAATCCGTATTATTTGAAGGTGCTGGGAGATAGTCTGCTGCATATGCTTCTTAAACAAGGTACATAAATATTCCTTCCGAAGATCAACAAGCTCCGCCAATATATCAAGGGAAACAGGCTGGTTAAAATGATCGATAAGATATTGGTCAACAATCCTGAGTATTTTATTCTCCATCGCCGGCTCTGATATGTGGATACGCTGAATATCATATGATAAATCCAGCAAAAAGGTATAAAGCTCCTTGGAATAAATCCTGTCAAGGCAGGGACCCTTTGTCTTCTGATGTATTGTTATGCCCTTAACAAATTTCTTGGTAATATCTAAATTAGTCACCTGATAGACCCCTGACTGCTTCATCCCAAGACCATTTAGAATCTGCTCACAGGCAGAGCCGCTAAAGCTTATATTGTGTGTAATCCATTGGTCTGTAGTACCATAATAGGAATGAGGAATATGAGCCTTTAAAAGGATCCCGCGCCCCTCCCTGACAATGATCTTCTGATCGTCCAATATTACCTCGCCTGTACCGCTGATGCACTGCATCCATTGATAGAAGGGAACTCCGTTCGGCCGTTTAACCGGCTCCTGGGAATAATGAAAGAGAATTCCGTCAAGGGATAATGGAAGGCCTGGATTACTGGATATAAAATCCTCTGCGAAAGCTTCGTCTCTCTCATTCTTGGACATCCCGATACCCTCCTTTTAAATTTAACCATATCTTAAGTTAGTTACATGTATATTATTATATTTATATTTACTTCACTTTACAATGGCAGATATAATAAAAATAACCAGATATTTTCATTAGATCCATATGCTCAAGCTTAAAGCAAGGATGCATCATCACAAAATAAGAAAAATTATAATGTATTAAAAATGCAAAACAGGAGGTATTTATAATGTCCAATCAATGGTTATCAGAAATGCAGGAACAAAAAATTGAAGAATTATTAAGCAAAATGACCCTGGACGAAAAGGTAGGGCAGATGAACCAGCTGTCCCCATCCATAGTCGGGGGCTTTGATTTGCCCTTTCCCGAATTAATCGAAATGGTTACCGAAGGAAGGATAAGCCATGAGGAATTCAGCAAAATCATGCAGAATGCAGAAATGGATTACCAGGAGGATAATATCCGGGCAGGCAGGATAGGATCCTTTTTGATGAATAACCCGAAAAAATCAAACGAACTACAGAGGATTGCCGTAGAGGAATCAAGGTTGGGGATCCCCCTGATCTTTGGCTATGATGTAATTCATGGCTGCAGGACCGTATTCCCGATTCCCTTGGCTGAGGCCTGCAGCTGGGACGAGGGTATTTTTGAGGAAACCGCCAGAATTGCAGCCAGGGAAGCAAGATCACGTAATATCCATTGGACATTTGCCCCAATGCTGGACCTTTCCCGAGATGCGAGATGGGGAAGGATTGCGGAATCACCGGGGGAGGATCCCTACCTGGCATCCCTGTATTCAAGGGCAAAGGTAAGGGGCTTCCAGGGCAAGAAGCTGGATGCGGGAGACAATCTTGCGGTCTGCCTGAAGCACTATGTGGCATACGGGGCAGCGGAAAGCGGTCAGGATTATAATACGGTATCCATGGCCAAATCCCTTCTTTATAATGCGTATCTTCCTCCCTTTAAGGCTGCTGTAGAGGAAGGCGCCGCAACGGTTATGGCAGCATTTAATGATTTTAACGGAGTTCCCTGTACCGTTAACGAATACCTGCTGCGTGAGGTTCTAAAGGAGAAATGCGGCTTCCAGGGCTTTGTTGTCAGCGATGCCAATGCGATTGATGATTGCATCAGGCATGGCATTGTAGCGGATCTGGAGGATGCCTCAAAGAAATCCTGTATCGCCGGTATGGATATGGACATGAATTCACATGCTTACAGCGGTTACCTAAAGCAGCAGGTCGAGGCTGGGGAGGTTCCCGAAGCACTTCTTGATGATGCGGTCAGAAGGATCCTACGGGTTAAGATGGCTCTTGGATTATTTAAAAATCCCTATTCTCCCGAGGAGAAGCACACCCTATATGACGTATTGCCAAAGGAGCATGTGGCGACAGCCCTGGAGACAGCAAAGCGCTCCATCGTCCTGCTGAAGAATGAAAATATCCTGCCCCTGAAAAAGGGACAGAAAATTGCATTGGTTGGTGAGCTGGCGGATATGTCCTCAGAGATTGTTGGTTCCTGGTCAATGGGCTTTAATGTAGAGGACTGCGTCAGCATTCACCAGGGATTGTTAAACGCCGGGGCAGACGTCTCCTATGCCAAGGCCTGCGGTGTAACCTCTCCATTCCAGCCGGAGGAGCTGCAGTCGGTGGTAAAGGATGCAGATATCATCGTAGCTGTGGTCGGTGAAACCATTTCCATGAGCGGAGAGGCATCCTCCAGGGCAGACCTTTCCCTTCCGGGAGAGCAGGAAAAGCTGTTGGAAGCAGCGCTGGCTACGGGTAAGCCTGTGGTTGCAGTATTAATGAACGGCAGACCACTGACAATTCCCTGGGTTGACCAGAGCGTACCAGCCATTGTGGAGGCCTGGCAGTTAGGAATCCAGATGGGAAATGCAGTGGCAGAGGTGCTGCTCGGCAGCTATAATCCCAGCGGGAAATTATGCTGCACCTTCCCGGCGATGGCAGGCCAGTGCCCCAGGTACTATAACCATCCAAGCACAGGAAGGCCAGGGGCTAAGAGCAAGTTCTCCTCCAGATACCTGGACGCACCATTAGAGCCTTTGTATCCCTTCGGCTACGGGCTTAGCTACACAACCTACCAATATGACAATCTTACGGCAGAGCAGGCCAAGGACATGATAATAGCTAAGGTTGAAGTTGCAAACACTGGAGACTGCCCAGGAGAAGAGACGGTCCAGCTGTACGTGCAGGATATCACAGCATCCCTGGTGCGCCCGGTCAAGGAGTTAAAGGCCTTCCAGAAGGTATCTCTGCAGCCAGGAGAAAAGAGGATAGTGGAGATGAAGCTTCCGAAAAGCAGCTTAGGATTTTACGATGATGACATGAACTATCTTCTGGAAAACGGGGAATTCAATGTATACGTCGGTACGAATTCTAAGGACTGTTTAATGGAGAAGATCACGGTAATCTTTTAAGAAAGACTAGATGATATTACCCCAAAATCTGCCCCGGCCCTAAATCAAAAATTACCAACTACAATAAACTATATTCGGAGGTTAACCTATGGGAAATATACCAGAAATAAGAAAGTTTAACGGAATTGACACCCTCTACGTCCACGACGAGCCCTTTCTCATCCTAGGTGGAGAGATCCATAATTCCAGCGCGAGCAGCCTTGAATTCATGGAGGCGGAGGTCTGGCCTAACTTAAAAGGCCTAAACATGAATACAGTCATTCTTCCGATTTATTGGGAGCTGGTTGAAGCCGTAGAAGGAGTATTCGATTATATCCTTTTAGACGGCATCATCGACCAGGCGAGGAGAAACCGGATGCATCTGGTTCTGCTATGGTTCGGCCTGTGGAAGAATGGGGAATCCTCCTATGTACCTGGCTGGATGAAGCGGGATTCCCAGACCTATTTTCGTGCCAGGAAGGTAGATGGGGAGGCCATCAATACCATATCTCCCCTATGCCAGGCTGCCGTCGAAAAGGATGCCAATGCACTGGCCCATATCATGGCACATTTAAAGGCCGTAGATGGGGAGGAAAATACGGTAATCGCTATCCAGGTTGAAAATGAGATGGGTCTTCTTGGGGCCGACAGGGATTATTCCGCAGAAGGAGAGAAATGCTTTGCGGACCAGGTTCCCGCAGAGGTGGAAAAGGAATTTTCAGTCCATGGAAGCTGGAAGGAATGCTTTGGCTATGGAGCCGGGGAATATTTTATGGCATATTATTACGCCAAGGCCGTGGAGCGTATCACCGGGGCAGCCCAGAAGGAATATAACCTTCCCTGCTATGTTAATGCTTGGCTAAAGCAGTATCCTTGGTACTTGGGCTCCTACCCCTGCGGCGGCCCTGTCGCATCCATGAAAAGAATGTGGAGGCTGATGGCACCTTCCTTGTTCTGCCTTGCACCGGATATTTACGTTCCCTATGTCCCCCGGGTCATGGAAGAGTATGCAGAGGGTGGCAACCCCCTCTTGATCCCGGAGGTCCGTAAGGATGCCATCACCTCCTCCTACGCCTTATATGCCTTTGGAAAATATAATGCCCTCGGCTATTCCCCCTTTGCGGTGGAGGAATTATCAATGGCGCCGGAAACGATTAACAAGCCGCCGATGGAGGTCATGCTGGCATTAAATATTGACCCCTCTGCCTTTGATATCGAGGGCAGCAAGGAATACCTTTCCAGGGTATATGGGGTGATGGAGGATATAAAGCCCCTGTACTTTAAATACCGTCACACACCGGCCCTAAAAAGCTTCGTAAAGAAATCGGAGACGGATTGTGGCGAGCTTATCCAGTTTGCAGAATATGATTTTCTCGTAAGCTATAACCCGAAGCAGCCCCATAAACCGCTGGCCGCCGGAATGATATATGAGGTTGGAGAGAACAGCTTTTATGTTATTGGCATGATGTGCAGCATTAAGGTGCTCCCGAAATCAGGGGAAAACAGGAAGGTGGATATTTTAAAGCTGGAGGAGGGAGAGTTTGAAAATGGCAATTGGAAAGGCCGCCGTGTGTTGAACGGGGATGAAAGAATGGCCTTGCATTTAAAGGATCAACTGGGCTCTTATTATCTTGAGCTGTATAAATATTAGTTCTGAATAATTATTTCATATGGAAGAACAATAGGAACCAGGATAGTCAATTGATCTGCCAAACCAGGTGGGCAGGTTGACTGTCCTGGTTTTTGCCTTTGGCAAATAATTTGGGGAACTTTAAATTATTTGGATAATTTTATAAAAATATCATATAAATAGAGAGGCAATAGTGCTATAATAAGTACAAACATTAGAAAACAGGCGCAATCTGCCTTAATATTAGCATAATATCCCCTGTCTGGTGCAGAGTTTGGAGGCGTAACAGGGATCAGGCCCGGGAGGATCTTAACAATTTGGATTATGAAGGAGTGAGGCATAATGGAGAAAATCAAGAAGCAGGCATTTAATCCATATTTACCAAGTTACGAATACGTCCCGGACGGGGAGCCCTATGTGTTTGGGGACAGGGTCTATGTTTATGGATCCCATGACAAATTTAATGGCAAAACCTTTTGTATGAATGATTATGTATGCTGGTCAGCCCCCGTGGATGATTTGGCAGATTGGAGATATGAAGGAGTTATTTATAAGAAGACACAGGATCCCATGAATAAGGATGGCAAGCGTATGCTGTATGCGCCGGACGTCGCCAGGGGTACGGACGGAAAGTATTATCTTTATTATGCCTTTGATTTCCTCAGTGTCATGGCGGTTGCGGTCTGTGATACTCCGGCAGGGCAGTACGAGTTTTACGGCTATGTCCAGAACCCGGACGGCTCCATTCTCTGGCAGGAGAGCGGGGATCCTTTTTTATTTGACCCGGGAGTACTGGTGGATGATGATGGCCGGGTATACCTCTATTCCGGATTTGCGCCTAAGGGCAAGGTTTTTTCCCTCCTGTCGGGAAAAAAACGGAGGATGGACGGTGGCTATGTCATAGAGCTGGAGCCTGATATGAAGACAGTGAAGGGAAGCCCGAAGAAGCTTTTCAAGAAGGTGGGAGAAGCCCGGGGCACCGGCTTTGAGGGACATGAGTTTTTTGAGGCCAGCTCAATCCGTAAGATTAAGGACACCTACTATTTTATCTATTCCTCCATTAACGGCCATGAGCTTTGCTATGCGACGAGTAAAAACCCGACGGAGGGATTCGTGTTCGGAGGAACAATCATTAGTAATGGGGATCTGTATCTGAACGGACATACAAAGGATACAAAGGCTTATAATTATATTGGAAATAACCATGGGAGCATTGTAGAAATTAAGGGACAATGGTATGTATTTTATCATCGGCAGACAAACCGCCATATGTTTTCCAGGCAGGGTATGGCGGAGCCGATTACGATTCTGCCCGATGGCCGGATTCCCCAGGTGGAGCTGACCAGCTGCGGCTTAAATGGCGGACCTCTCCGTGGGGAAGGGGTATACGAAGCCAGAATTGCATGCCATCTGCGATATGTTTACAGTGCCGGACGCTATAAGTTTGGGATGGGGAATCTGGTCTTTAACAAACACCCTTATTTTACCCAGGAAGGGGAGGACCGGGAAGATAACCCGAACCAGTATATTGCAAATATGTATAATGGGGCATGGGTTGGCTTCAAATATTTTGAGATCGATGGCGTAAGATCCATTGCGGTGAAAGTAAGGGGAAAGGCAACCGGAAGGCTTCAGGTATATGACGGTATAAAAGGGAAAATGGTCGGGGAGATTGCGGTAAAGCCGACGACCCGCTGGACCATATTTAAAGCTCCGCTGAAAATAGAGAACGGAAAGAGAGCCCTCTATTTTATTTACTGTGGTAACGGTGTTATGGATTTTAAGGAGTTCCAGCTAAAGAAGTAATGGGATGGCAGCCTATGCCATAGATTGATTCGTATTGTGAAAGCAGAAGCCCCTGATAGTAAGACACAAAAAAGGCTGTGTTATACTATCAGGGGCTTTTTATCTTAAGACCTTTAGAGTTCCTTGCTAATGGTTTTAAATTTGGAGTTTACCTCTACAATATCCTTCATGGAATCCACAAGCTGCTTAACCGATTCCCCGACCTGTCCGAAAATCTCTACAGTTTCATGAAGAGTCTCTTTCTGTGGTTTTTATTTTCTGGAAACGCTTTCCCTTATCTCCAAGGTCGTATTCACCGCAATCTTGAGGGCGGCATCGCTGGGGTCATTGATCTTCTCTATGAGCCTGATTACAGCCCGTATTCCAAGGATTTCTTTTGCCACATGCACCGTTGTCAGCTTAGGTGAGGTGACATAGGCCATGGGGATATCGTCAAAGCCCACAATGGAGATGTCATTCGGGATCTTATAACCGGCCTCCTTAAGGGCACGTATACAGGAGATTGCAATAATATCATTATCTGCAAAAAATGCGGTGGGCAGCTCCGGTTTCTTCCCGAGATAAGCCTTCATGTCTTCATAAGCGCCTTCCGTGGTGGGGCGGAGGCGGATGGTATTATAAATGCTGTCGCAGGTTTCAGAGGAACGGTTTACCGCCTTCGCGAAGCCCTCATGGCGTTCCTTGAAATTATTTATTTCGACCTGGGATGCCAGATGACCGATATTTTTGTGGCCATGCTCAATCAGGTGGCTGGTGGCCAGGTAAGCACCCTGAATATTATCTATTACGATAGAATCCAGGTTATAGTTCCCAAAATAGCTGTCGAGTATGACGACTGGCCGGTTTGCCGAGGAAAACCACCGGATATCCTCCTCGGACATCTCCGTGGCCAGCAGTATGATACCGGCACACTCGGACAGGTTTAAGGAGCGCAGCTGTTCCTTCCGGTCCTGGTTACCGTAGAGGTAGGTCACGAGGAGGCTGTAGCCCACCTTCTTGACCTGGTTGCTGATTCCTTCGATCACCTCCGAGAAGAAAGGGGTATCACCATAAACCATGCCATGCTTTTTAAAGATAACCAGGTTAATAAACATGGAGCGGGCTTTGCCCGTGTTTAACCGTTCGGACTTTTGGATGCCATGCTCTTTGGCAGCTTTTAGGATCCTTTCCCGTGTCTCGGGGCTGATGCCCTCTTTATTATTCAAGGCAATTGATATGGCAGAGGGGGATACGCCAAGCATTGCCGCAAGTTCCTTAGATGAAATTGCCATAATAGTTCTCCGATTCTTACTTATTTATACTAACGGACATTTGGCCAACAAGGCCACGAGGTGCCGGATGTGAAATGATCTTCATTTCACACTAATCTGTATTTTAGAGGATTACCTCTTTTTTGTCAATAATTTCTGCTAAATAATCATAATAAATTACTAGATTTATTTACTAAATATAAGACTAAATTATATACTAAATCAGTGGTGATTCAAGACAGATTTTCATGGATATGTTGTGTATTTGTTATAAATGGATATATTGAACCTTGTGTACTGTGCAGATTATACAAAGCGCTCTTGACTGTATAGGGCTACGGATTTACAATTAATTATATAAATTGAGTAGCAATGAAGAAAATAAAATTATTACTGTATTATAAGAAATTGCGAAAGAAGTTTAAAACTAATTTAAAAGGAGTTTTTGCGTATGAAAAGAGATGAGGTATTAGCAAGGCTTGGATTCACAGTTCCTGATTTGAAGAAGAAGAGGGTGATCATACACTCGGATGTGAAAAATGAAGCGGATGATCCCTTTGCGATCATGCATCATCTATTGACACCTTCCATTGAGGTAAAGGGGATTGTTGCCGGACATTTCGAATGGATTGCAAGTATGCTGCCCATGTTTGCCAAGCAGCAGGGTCTCTCCTTGGAGCAGTTGGAGGCTTCTGATAACAATATGTTTACAGCAAGGGGAACAAGCATGGAATTAAGCTACCAGGAGGGGAAAAAACTCCTTGACCTGGCTGAGATCGAGGATATCCCTTTGATCCGGGGATCGCGGTATGAGCTTTCTGATTTAAATCAGTTACCGGAGAGCGAAGGTGCGGATTTCATCATACAAGAGGCAATGAAGGAGGATGACAGACCTCTTTACGTAGCGCTGATGGGCTGTATGACGGACCTGGCCATCGCATATCTGAAGGAACCAAGGATTGCAGACCGTGTCATTGCCATATGGATCGGAGGGGGAGCTTACCCGGCGGGAGAGGATGAGTTCAACCTAAAGCAGGATATTAAGGCGGCACGGGTAGTATTTGAAAGCCCTATGATGGTCTGGCAGGTGCCGAAGAACACCTATAAGACCATTGAGATCAGCTTTGCTGAGCTGATCAGGTATGTAAAGCCCTGCGGAGCCATAGGAGCCTACCTGTGCCAGCAGATGTTCGCCTTAAATGACAAAATGGGAAGCTCACCACAGATGGCCAGACATGCCTTCCCCCACGGGGAAACCTGGTGTATCGGGGATAATCCTACCCTGTCCGTACTATTGCAAAGCGGGGAACGGGTATCCTGGCATATGGAGAAAGCCCCCTTTATCGGGGATGACGCAACCTACACGCCAAACCCGGAGGGAAAAGAGATCCGCGTATATGATTCTATAGACACAAGAATGAGTATCAGTGACTTATTTGCGAAGCTGGGACTTTGTTACGGAAAGTAGGGTACGAATGTCCGCCTGTAAGCAGCAAAATATGGTTTATTAATAATATGAGAGAAAAAAGTATGACATGGAGGTAACATAATGTTAAAAGAATTGCCGGTTCCATTTCCATTTGAAAAAGGGCTGAGGGTAATTGTTGACACGGACTGTAATTGCGAATGTGACGACCAATATGCGGTGGCACATTTTCTGATGACACCGAAGCTTGATATTAAGGGAATCATAGCAGCCCATTATGGTGAGGTTAATTCCGAGCAGGACAGCTATGACGAAATTGTTAAAGTAACAGAGCTTATGGGCTTGAAGGGTGAAGTGAATATTCTTCATGGGGCACCGGAGGCACTGGCAGACGAGCATACACCGATTGAAAATGAAGGAGCCAGGTTCATCATTGAAGAGGCGATGAAGGATGACCCAAGACCCTTATTCGTATGCCACCAGGGCGCAGTTACGAATATTGCCTGTGCCTATCTGATGGAGCCTAAGATTGCAGACCGCCTGACCGTAATTTGGATCGGCGGTGGCGCTTACCCCCATGGCGGCAGGGAGTTTAACCAGAACAACGACTTGAATGCGGCCAGGATCTTATTTAAATCAAAGCTGAAATTATGGCAGGTACCCATGAATGTATATACTACCATGCGGTTCTCCTTTGCCGAGATTTTGACAAGGATCTATCCCTGCGGGGAAATCGGCAGATACCTGTATGAAAACACCATGGTTAAGGGGAAAAAGATCATGAATGGTATCCGTGCCATTGTATCGGAACGGGCAAGGCAGAGCAAGGCTGAGGACGGCTCCGGTTCCCCTGGCTTTATGCAGATGGATACTACGGACGTGGATGTATTCTGCAATGCGGAATCCTGGTCCTTAGGGGATTCCCCCTGTGTCGGACTCCTCCATAATCCAAGCATTGGCAAATGGCATATGGCATCCGCCCCCTGTGACCTCCTTCCGGACGGAAGCTACGACCTGTCAAGGCCCGGCAGCAGGCAGATCCGTATTTACGACGAGATTGACGCAAGATTTATCCTGGATGATATGTGTGCAAAATTTAAATATTATTTTGGTGATTGATTTTAAGAAAAGGAGAGGCAGATGGATTTAAAAAAGATAGCATTTGATAGAAGGCTGGATGTCTTAGAAATGGTATACAGTAAGAAGTCGGGGCATATCGGCGGCAGCATGTCCTGTATGGATATCCTGACCAGCCTGTACTACTCCGTTATGGACATACAAAAGATCAAGGACCATGATGAGGACAGGGACCGCTTTATCCTAAGCAAGGGACATTGCTCCGAAGCACTGTATACGGTGCTGGCGGACTGCGGCTTCTTTGATAAGGCAGAGCTTGAGACCTATACCAGGTTCGGGACAAAGCTGGCGGAGCACCCGACGAAGGGCATCAACGGCATTGAGATAGCAACAGGAGCCCTTGGCCATGGATTATCCGCAGCTGTCGGAATGGCGATTTCCCTTAAGAACAGGGGTTCTGCGGCTCATGTCTATGTGCTCATGGGTGACGGTGAGCAGGCAGAGGGCTCCGTGTGGGAAGCCACCATGGCAGCGGCAAAGTTCGGGCTTGATAACCTGACCATGATCATTGACCGGAACAGGCTGCAGATCAGCGGCGGTACGGAGGATGTCATGCCCCTGGATAACCTGGCAGAGAAGTACGGTGCCTTTGGATGCCATGTGGTAACCTGCAACGGACATGATTATGGGGAATTAATCCCGGCTCTGAAGGAAGGAAAGAGCAAGCAGCCCACGGTGGTCATTGCGGATACAATAAAGGGCTATGGTTCTTCCGTTATGGAAAATAAGGCTGATTGGCATCACAATATTCCAACGGCTGAGGAATATGAACAGATTAAAGCGGATCTAACGAAAAAAGGAATGGAGGTGTCCTAGCGTGGCAAAGGTATCCTGCAGAAAAGCATTTACAGCAAAATTACTTGAGTTGGCGAGGGAAAATGAGAAGATTTATGCCGTGGCGACGGACTCCCGTGGAAGCGTAACCATAGGGAAGTTTGCGGAGGAATTCCCCAAGCGCTTTATTGAGTGCGGAATCGCTGAACAAAACGCAGTCGGTGTGGCAAGCGGCCTGGCAAAGGATGGGAACAATGTATTTGTCACAGGCCCAGCCTGCTTCTTAGCGGCGCGCGCCTTTGAACAGGTGAAGGTGGATGTGGCCTATAATAAGACAAATGTCAAGATCATAGGTGTCAGCTCCGGTGTCAGCTATGGCCCCCTTGGCGGAACCCATACCTCCCTCCACGATTACGCAAGCATGAGGGCTCTGGCAAATATGCTTGTGCTGGCTCCCTCGGATAATGTCCAGACGGAATACCTTACGGAGTACCTGGCAAATACGGATCATCCGACTTATATGCGCATGGGACGGGGTGACGTGGAAGGTGTCTATGAACCGGGGGAAAGCTTTGAGGTTGGCAAGGCAAAGCAGGTCTGTGACGGTATGGATATTACCATTATTGCCTGCGGCGAGATGGTTATTGTAGCGAAAAAAGCAGCGGAGCTGTTAAAGGAACAGGGAATAAGCGCAAGAGTTCTTGATATGTTTACCGTTAAACCCCTTGACGAGGAAAGCGTAATCAAAGCAGCGAAGGAAACAAAGGGAATTATAACCCTGGAAGAGCATAGCATCTATGGCGGGCTTGGCGAAGCAGTTACCCATGTGGTTAGCGAGTATGCGCCGGCGAAGGTCAAAATCCTTGGCTTCCCGGATGAGGAGATCAAGATAGGTAACTCAAAAGAGCTCTTTGGGCATTACGGATTAACGCCGGAGAATGTAGCTGCCGTAGCAGGAAAGTTATTGCAATAATAAGAAAATAAGCAGATGGCCTATAGTGCGGGAAGGATTTGTTTCTGTAAAGCCTTCTGTTATGAAAAGAAAATTTGCATAAAACGGAGGAACCCATGTATATTCTTTCAATTGATCAAAGTACTGCGGGAACGAAGGCTATCCTATTCACGGCGGAGGGGGAACTGGTCTCCCGCACCGATATTCCACACCGCCAGATTACCAATGAGAAGGGCTGGGTTGAGCACGATCCGGTGGAGATTTATCAGAATACAGTGAAGGCCTGTAAAAAGGTAGTTGGGGAAAGTAAGCTGGATAAATCCCGAATTAAAGCGGTGGCGATCTCGAACCAGCGTGAGACGGCAGTCTGTTGGAATAAGGAGACCGGTGAACCGGTATACAATGCCATCGTATGGCAATGCGGGCGGGCAACGGATATTACACAGGAGATGGAAAAGGCCGGCAAGGCTGGGCTGGTCCGCCGTGTCACAGGCCTGAACCTGTCCCCCTTCTTTTCTGCACCGAAGTTCACCTGGATCGTGCGCAATGTCCCTGCTGCGGAGAAGCTGCTCCAGGAAGATAAATTATACTGCGGCAATATTGATGCCTGGCTGCTGTACAAACTGACGGGGGGCAGGGAGTTTAAGACGGACTACTCCAATGCCTCCAGAACTGAGCTGCTGAATTTAGATACCCTGCAGTGGGATCCGGATATGGTGGAGCTGTTTGGGATTAAGAGCTCCGCCCTTCCGGAAATACAGTCCAGCGACAGCGTTTTTGGCTATACCACCCTTGAAGGTTTATTTGATACACCAGTTCCGGTCCATGCGATGATGGGTGACAGCCATGCGGCCCTCTATGCAAATGGCTGCCATAGCTCCTTTACGGCAAAGGCAACCTTTGGAACCGGAACCTCCGTTATGATGAATGCCGGCTTGGAACGCCCGAAGGTAACCTCGAAGGGGGTAGTAGAGTCCCTTGCCTGGGGAATCGGGGGAAGGGTGAGCTATTCCCTGGAAGGAAATATCAACTACAGCGGGGCAATCATCAAATGGCTGGCGGAGGATATCAAGCTCATCGCAAATGCCAGGGAATCCGAGGAAATCGCCGCAGCTGTGGAAAGCACCAATGGGGTATATCTGGTACCGGCATTTTCCGGCCTTGGGGCACCTTACTGGAATAATGAAGCGAGGGCGATCATCTGCGGAATGTCCGCATCCACAAAGAAGGAGCATATTGTTCGTGCAGGACTGGAGGCCATTGCCTTCCAGATTAAGGACATTGTGGAGGAGTTGAACACCTGCTGCCAGGAACCTCTGCAGAAGCTCTGTGTGGACGGAGGCGCAACGAGGAACCAGTTCCTGATGCAGTTTGTGGCGGATTTACTGGGCGTAGACCTGGCGGTATCAAAGATTGAGGAATTATCTGCCGCAGGCGTGGCATATCTTGCCTCGATTGCAGCTGGATGCACTACCTCAGAAGCCATTTTCGGGCGCGGCCTTCACAGCTCCATGAGCCCCGTTATGACTGGGGAACAGCGCAAAAAGCATTATGATGGCTGGAAGAATGCAGTGGGCCTGCTGATAAAATAATTTATTAACAACCAATACTAAAACAAATGGAGGTAAAAGTAAAAACTATGAAAAAACAAACCTTTGGTGTAATTGTTACAACGAGAGGCTTTTTCCCGTCCCATCTGGTTAAAACAGCGCGTAATGAAATAACAGACTTGCTGGACACCCTGGGGCATGACTATGTCATGGTTGGCGAAAAGGATACGCAGTACGGCGCGGTTGTAACCTATGAGGAAGCAAAAGTATGCGCAGAATTATTCAAGAAAAAAAGTGACATCATCGATGGGATTATTGTCATCCTTCCCAACTTCGGCGAAGAGCTTGGTGTGGCAGAAGCCATCCAGCTGTCCGGGCTGGAGGTGCCGGTCTTAATCCAGGCCTGTGATGATGACTGGGATAAGATGGACATGAGCAACCGCCGGGACGCCTTCTGCGGCAAGCTGTCCCTCTGCAACAACCTTTACCAGAGAAATATTAAATACTCCCTGACGGAGCTTCACACCTGCAAGATCAGCAGTGATGAATTTAAGAAGGACCTTCAGAAATTCTCGGCAGTCTGTCGGGTAGTGAACGGCTTAAAGGGTTCCCGCATTGCCATGCTTGGAGCACGTCCGATTGCCTTTAATACGGTTCGTTTCTCGGAGAAAATCCTGCAGAAGCACCGTATTGCAGTACAGACAGTGGATTTCTCGGAGATTATCTTCAAAGCCATGAACTATGATGACCAGGAGAAGATAGCCTCTAAAATAGAGGAAATCAAAGCCTATGGAAATATCCCGGACTTCATTGGTGATGATCTGATTGAACGTCAGGCAAAGCTGTGCAATGCCATTGAGGAAGCAGTCGAGGAGTTGGATTGTGATGCTTCCACAGTACAATGCTGGGACAGTGTTGAAAATAACTATGGCTGTGCCACCTGTCTTGCCATGAGTATGATGGGCGATAAAGGAAAGCCCTCTGCCTGCGAGAGTGATGTTACAGGTGCAGTATCCATGCTGGCATCTTACCTGGCAGCAGGCACCGCTCCGGCGCTGATGGACTGGAATAATAATATCCGTGAAGAACGCGATACCTGTGTATCCCTTCATTGCTCCAACTTCCCGAAGAGCTTCTTTGATTCCGAGGTTGAAATCGAATGTCTCGATGTGCTTGGCAGCACCCTGGGCAAGGAAAACTGCTTTGGTGCATGTAAGGGTCAGGTAGCACCTGGGGATATGACCTATTTCCGTGTGACTACGGATGACCAGAAGGGTATTATGAAGGCTTACCTTGGGGAGGGGCGTTTCCAGGAGGAAGAGATTCCGACCAGGGGCGGTCTTGCCAACTGCTATGTACCGGAATTACAGAAATTAATGCAGTATATGTGTAAGAATGGCTTCGAGCACCATGTTTGCTTTGTACGCGGACATGTGGCAGATGTTTTGGAGGAAGCCTTCACAAACTACATGGGTGTAGAGGTTTATAGACACAGCTAATCCTGTTTGCCCCACCGTTAAATTATGACAAGCCCCCCAAAGACTTTAAGTTCCGCTGGAATATGTGGGATTTAAAGTCTTTTTATTCTATTGTCTGCCCTCCCTATAAATTTAACGAATCATATCCTATAAATTTAATGAATTCTTTTTTGACTTAAAATCTGTAATATGATATATTATCCTGCATAAATACTATTTATTGAATAAAAACTCTTAATACAAGAATGCAGGTGAAAAGAAGACATGGTAAATCCGGCAAAATTATTTAAGCTCACAATCGCATGGAATCAGTTTGTGCAAAATCATCCAAAGTTTCCGCTTTTTATGAAGGCTGTGGAGAACACAGGCATTGAAGCTGGGACAATTATTGACATAACAATAACCACTCCGGAAGGAAAGAATCTAAGTACAAATATCAAGGTAACCTCTTCGGACAAAGAACTACTAAAAGAATTAAGCGATTTACTTCTGAAAAGTAACAAAAAAGAAGGGTAGGAATAAGGATGTCTGATTCTTTGATTACAAAAAGGCAATAGGTTTTTTTCGAGTGATTCAAAATATGGTATAAAGGAATCCCGGTGAGGTACATTATTGGTACCCTGCCGGGATTAATATTTGAAAATAATTGTAAATTAATAATGCAATATTCGACAATTTGTCAATGGAATTAAGCTCCTAACGATAAGCAATTGACGAGGATTAAGGATGGACAGAATGGTCGCCTGGGAATATAATAGCAAGTAAGGAAAAGATAAGCTATGTATAAGATAAGATAGTAAGTTTAAAGAATATACTCGCTATATTGGAAGGTGATCAGAATGGGAAATAGAAACTTTAAATTAAAGTACACTAGGCTGCAAATTATCTTGGAGGTCATTGGAATCCTGATATTAGCAGCCATGTTTATCGTCCTGTTTCTAAATTGGGGCAGTATACCTGAGAAAATCCCCGGACACTACAATGCACTGGGGGAGGTTGACCGTTGGGGAAATAAATTAGAATTACTAACCTTACCGATTGTCAGTATATTACTATACCTGCTGCTGACAATTACCGGGCTTTTCCCATCCGTTTGGAATGTGCCGGTGGAGGTTACTGACCAGAACAGGGAGATTGTGTACTCGAACTTAAAAACAATGCTGATTTTGTTAAAGGCAGTGGTATTGGGCATCTTCTTCTGGCTGAATTATAACAGCATGCAGGCACGTCCGTTACCGGTTTATTTTCTTCCGGTGGTACTGGCCGTTGCTTTTGGTATACCCATATTCTTCACCATCAGGGTGAGCAGGCTGGTAAAAAAATAATGAAGCCCCGGATTAATCCAGATAGGGTTGTGGTTAGAGGAGGAATACCATGAGAGTCGCAATATGCGATGATGAGATAATAGCATTGGATTCACTTCGGATGCTTTTGAAGCATCATGCGAAAATCCAAACACTGCGCAGCTTTCTTTCACCGGAGCTGCTGCTGGAAGCGGTAGACCAGGGGGAATATTTTGACGTTGTGTTTATGGATATTGAATGGAAACAGTCCCTCAATGGAATTGATTTTGCTTCTGAGCTCAATAATGCCAGTCCGTGTACGCAGATTATCTACGTAACCGGCTATAATGACAGATTTTCACAGAGAATCTTTTTAAAGCCGTCAAATCTCTGCGGTTATCTGCTAAAACCAATTGATTCCGTGCTTTTGGACAACATGCTGCAAAAAGCCTGGGATACTTTTCAAAAACTGGAGACCCAGAAGCTGATCATTCAACATAACAGCGCAGTTCACGCAATTCCCTTCCATACAATCTGCTACATGGAAAGTCAGGGGCACCAGCTGATTATACATACCCTGCAGGATAGGATTATATGCTATGAGCGCCTGGAATTATTGAAGCAGCGGCTGCCAAAGCAGTTTTTGCACTGCCACAAAAGCTATCTGGTGAATATGGACCATATCCGGCGGATTGAGAATAGGCAGATTATTTTGAAACGGGGAGAGGAGCTGCCGGTCAGCAAGGCAAAATATGCTGAGACCCGTTCGGCGTATTTCCGTTATATGGGAGAAATATTATAGGGGGAAATTAAGATGTATTTATGGATCAATTTCGCGCTTTGGTGTCTGACTATGTTCTTGACCGGAATGGAGTTTTCCCTGGCATTTGAGCCTCGCCGGACTCAAATGCCGCGCTGGACTTTGGCCTTGATATTCACGCTGATTAATCTGCTGCCGGCATATATAAAAATTACCCATGCGGATGACATTTTGGCAGAAATCATGTACTGGCTGTGTATCGCCATAGCGGTCCTTTATCTGGTCATAGGTTTTAAGGATAAGCTATGGAAAAAGATACTCTTCTATATATTATGGACAATCATTACATATATTGGTGACATCCTTTGTATATCTCTGATGAAATATTCAGGCACCGTTTTTGATGCCAGTTTTAATAGCCTTAAAATGGTTGTATTCGTGTCTTTAGATGTTGCAATTGTAATGATTCTTTCAATTTTACTCCTCATTACATGGAACAGGATCATTAATTATAAAAAGTCATCCCGGATAATCTGGTTGTTTTTTGTGTTTCCGGTCAGCCAGCTGATCACACTCTATTTCATGAATGGCAGTGTTGATACAGAGATATTCTATAATGACTTTTTTGTCTGCATTGGTGTGATTCTAGGTTTTGTTGCTGATTTTATCCTGCTCTATGTACTGATGGAGCAGGGAAGGAAGGAGGAAATGGCAAGGCAGCTCCAGGAGCTGGAAAAGCTTTATCAGCTGGAGAATGTCCATTATCAGTCGATCGAAGCCAGACGGGGTGAAATGGCAAAGCTGAGGCATGACTTTAATAATCAACTGCTTACGGCATACCATATGACAGAACAGGGGGATACGAAACAGTCCCGTGAACTTTTAGATGCGCTCAAGGAAGAGATTGCGAAAACAAAGGAATATACCTACTGTGGCAACCCGGTAGTCAATGCGGTCATGGACGAAAAGGCACCGCTTTGCCGGGAACAGGCCATTCGCCTGGATACTTCCCTGGAGATAGAGGAAGAACCTTATATACAGCCGGTCCATATGTGCAGTATTTTTACGAACCTGATGGATAATGCCATCCATGCAGCCGGGAATTGTTCCGGGGAAGATCGTTTTATTAGTGTAAAGGCTGTGAGAAAGGAAGACTATCTTCACATTAAGGTTGAAAATTCCTCCTTAGAGCCGAAGAAACTTCATTCCCGTGAGCGAAAAAGCTATGGTCAGGAGATTCTTCGGGATATTGCCCTCCGGTATAACGGTGAATTCCAGGCTGGCTGGAAAGATGGAATTTATTGTGCGATGCTGTCTCTGACAGCGGGGTTATAAAAAGCTCTGTATCTCCCACCAAGTAACACAACTTGGTGGGAGATACAGAGCTTTTCAATTTATGGCAAGTGAATTTACCTGTGCTTCGCTTACATAGTAAAATTACTGACTGCCGGTTTATGACCGGAATTTTTTTGTGCTTTTTTTGATGGAATAAAGCCCAATTTTGAAATTGTAATTAAAATCCATAATTTTCTGTTATGATAGTTGCAAAAAGAAAAATAGGGGAACAGCCTTGATACTACATGGGAGGGAAGAATATATGCAGAATACTAAATAGCGATGGATTCTTGAACAAACAGGTAATCGAGATCATTGAATAGGGAAGGTCAGGGAGTGATTATGAGGTATTTAGAGGGAATCGTAAAAAAAAGTATCAGTATAATTTTTTGTGCATTGTTTTTATCGATGGCTACAATCCCGGTCAGTGCAAAAGCAGACACTATAACATTGAGTAAACCACAGCTTACGGCATCCTGCTTGTCAAAAGCTTCTGTCAGTCTGAAGGTGAAAAAAGTCAGTAAGGCAACAGGATATATCTTTTATCGTTCAAAACAAAAAAGTGCAGGATATACCAAAATAAAAACAAGTAATCTCAATGCCTATGAAGATGGTGGACTTTCCGAAGGAGGCTATTATTATAAGGTCAGGGCATATGCAAAGAGTAAAGGGAAGATGTACTACAGCTCCTATAGTAAGGAGGTATATGTGAAGGTTTCCGCAGCTGACAGAATCAGCAGTGTCATTACGGATACAAGCGGCTTTGATTTTACCGCATATGATTCTGTCACAGATAAGGATTATACCATTGGATTGCTTGGTAATCTGGTCTGGACTTATGATGGAAGCAGTACAAAATATTACGGACCGGATTCGGCGCTGATTGCTGAATTTGGCAGTGATGGCACTTCGGTCTTCGGTATCCGCAAGAATACCTATGTGAAGAAAAATGAGGGGGAGTATAATTACAGGGATGCATGGCTGAATGCGTCAGGAAAGCTTGATGCCTCAGAGGACTGGTATAGTGATTTCGTTTGGATACAGGGTGCCATCATCAATATCAAAACAGGAAAAGTGTTAAATCAATATAAATTTGAGGAAATTTATAGTTCATCAACTTACATTTACACCACAGGCTTTGTGGATGGGATTGCGATGATCAGGGCAGATGGAAAATATGGGATGATGGATGAAAAAGGAAATATAGTAGTAAAACCTTTCTATGAAAATGGCTGGGTGGTCAGCGGCGGATATGCTATATTTGAAAATGCAGAGGGAAAATGGGCTTATTGTGATGCGGCGGGAAACCTGTCCGAGTTTAAATTTTCTTCTCTGATGGATGGCGGTCAATCAGGGATTCTGCTGGGTGAGATTGATAAAGAGTATATCTACAGCGCCCAGGAAGGAAATCCTATGGATTTGTCCGAAAAGCTGATTATTAACCATGGCAAGGAATACAGTCTCTGTGCCAATCTGCCAAACTGCTCCGTGAAGCTGGGAACCTTCAGTGATGGCTACGCACATGCTGTCATTCTCTATTATTATCCTGATTTAAAACTTAATTTGAATTCTTATCTGGCATTCGATGGATTTGTCGATACGCAGGGAAAGAAGAAATTGGACTTTACAGATCATGCCAAGGAAGATTTGAATCTTGTATTAGGAGGGGCGGATGTATCAGGTATCGATATGGGGATGCTGGATATTAACTCGGCACTGGCACCGGTCAGCCTGGAGGTATCAACACAGCCCTCCATTGGAGATTCATCTTATTTTAAATACGGATTATTACTTGCGGAAACAAAATTGTTAAATGCCGGCGTCAGTGAGGAGGTGTCACAAGGATTTTTTACCGCATATGGTGTATATAATAAGTCGGGTGTACAGATCATGTCCATAGGTATACCGGAAGTAATCGGCAGTAAAGAGAATCCGGCTGGAATAAAAAAAGCAGAAATCCTTGGCTCAGACTGCATTGCGGTGCTTTCCGAGGATAATATACTGACACTGAAAGCCGTAACGGGAGCAAATAAGCTGTCCATATCAAAGGTCAGCAACTATGAAACACTCCGGTCTGATTCAGGATATCCGATTGTAATAATATATACTTCTGTAACTGAGGGCAATACAGTAATCAATTCAGCCGGTGTCTATTATGATGAAACAGGATTTTATACAGGACAATATTATGCAAATGTCAACAAAGCTTATACGGGAAATGACGATATGATATTTACTATGAAGGATGGTGATTCATGCTTTGTAACAGGGAAGAATAAAATAATAATCTCCCCTACGGACTGCAAAGCAATAGAGCCTACCGGTGATGGATATGTGAGTCTGAAGGAGCTTTCCAATCCCTTCCGATACAGGCTTACATTTTATAGTGCAGGCGGCAGGAAGCTCGGTACAATAGAGGCTCCTACTTATAATTTGTCAGCACTTCCTTATAGTGGATTAAGAGAATCAGGACTAATGTATACGGATAATATTGTGAAATTAAATGACAAATATTATGACGGTCTGGGAAAATTAATCAATAATGAAACATTTTTTACAGATGTGGCTGATTTTAATCATGGGTATACCTTTGTCCGGAAAATCGATGAGGATTATTATGCATTAATGCGTTCCGATGGTACCTTGCTCAGCAGCTATTGCTTTACGAAGAAAAATGCGATCTATCGCAGCAGCAATTATGTACCTAATAAATACGGATCAATTCTGGTCTACCTGGACGGAAGATTATACCGCGTCCATAAGCTTTAGCAAATGCAAGTAGATGATGCATTTATGCAGCTGATCTGGCAGAGATATGATTTGGCATTGTCAAATCATCAAATAATGAAAAATTTAAAGGGAGGATAAAATGAAGAGAATAATAGCAATGATAGTAGTGAGCCTTTGCGCAGGCATCCTGGCAGTAAGTCCCGTATTGGCGGCGACAAGCCCGGCATTAAGTTTTTTAACCGATGCAGTTTATGATGAAGTTGGTTACTACTCAGAGGGACTAGTCTGGGTAAAAGAAGACGGAGTGTATAAGTATTTGGATCAAAATGGAAAGGTGGTAATTGATTTATCTGAAAAAAAATATACGCTGGACAGGGGCTATAAAGATATGACGGTTCAAAATTTTCATGAAGGGTTGGCATGTATTACGATTTATAATGAGGAAAATCCTGATCCTGGGGCAACTGATGCATATTATATAGATACCAAAGGAAATATAGTGTTATCCTTAGGGCAGGTCAATAAAAAAATTAATAATAAGGAGTTAAGCATAACCCGTTTTTGTAGTTCTTTTGCAGAAGGTATTACGATAGCGGACTGTTTACCGCAGGCCGATACATATTTTGTGGATAAGGAGGGAAACTATCGGTCTTTTCCAATAACAATGGATTACTCTTACTGGTACACGGAAGGTTTATTATGCAGCATACGCAATGACGGACTGGAAGGGGGGCAGTGGGGATATGTAGACAGTGAGGTAAATACAGCAATACCATTTGTTTTTGAGGCAGTCCGTCCGTTTAATCAAGGGCTGGCACCTGTAATGAAGAATGGGAAATGGGGTTTTATCGATAAAAGCGGAAAAGTTATTATAAAATATCAATTCACAAATTTTTGGGTTACTGATTCAAATTATACATATAAGGTATTCAATGATGGATTAGCATGTGTACAAAAGGATGGAAAGTGGGGATTTATCAATAAAGCGGGAAAAACAGTGATTCCATTTGAATATGCTCAAAGCAGTTCTTTTGTAAATGGATATGCCACGGTCAAAAACAGTGATGGTACATATTCCTATATTAATAAAAAAGGTAAAACATTATTTAAGACAAAATATGCGGATGCAAATTGTTTTACGGAAAAGGGAATTGCTATCGTAGGCAGCAAGGGGGTGTATAAGCTGATAAATGCAAAGGGTACTAAGGTTAGCAAGGAAACGTGGAAGTTTGATGCAACCGCTGTAACAGCGATGGATCCGGATGCAGTATTTTATAAAAAGAATGATAAATGGGGTATTGCAAAAATAGTAGATTAACACGGGGATTTATGAAAAAATTAATAATATTTATTTGATTACCAAAGATAACATAGCCTAGTTCAATTAATGGAAGGGGGAAGAACTGGTACTGAGTATCTAGCCGTTAAGCAATATCCCTTGAGAGGGACATAAAAAACTACTACAATATTATCTAGCAGGAGGAAAAAAATTATGAGACGGTATCTAACATTATTTTCAATGGTTGTCCTTATAGTGATTCTCAATCCCGGCATAAAAGCAAACGCAGCCACTCAGGGCTATGAGAAGATTGAAATTAATTACGATGAATCAACCAGTTCATCAAGGACAAACATCGCAGGAGTTTATTTTTGGTACGATAAAGACGAAGCTGGAAATTCCATACTTCGTGAGTCCGGTTCAGAAACTAAAAATAATGGTATTGCGCTGACAGATTTAACCTCTGATGGCGTTTGGGAAGGCCTTGCTGACGCCTGGACGAATGGAACATATATCTATTACACAAAAGGAACTCGCATTTCATCGTCCGAAGGAACTGTCACACTTTATAAAATGACAATCAGTACTCATAAATCCCAAGCAATCGGAAGTTTTTCTGCCAAAGTACACACCGAAACTACCGGTGGATATTATGGTATCTTAGGTATTTATGACAGTAAAATATACATTGGATTGAATCTGAATAAAATATATGTTATCGATACCAAAAATGTAACAAACAAAAAAATAGTGCCTGCAAAGTTCCTGTCCAAGATTGACCTTTCAAATAATGACCTCGCTGAGAATTGGGATGGTTGGAATGGAGGCGGCTCTGTAGCTTATTCCAATGCACCGTCAGGTCCGCAAAGTTTGTATGATGGGCGCTATCTGGTATATTCCAGCGACAACAAATTATATGCTTATGACCTAAAAACAGGGGCAGAAAAAAAACTTGCTTCTTCCTGCTATGGCTGGAAAGTATATGAGACCACCGCAAAATATGCTTATATTCGGTTGTGGCATTATATTGTGGAGGAAGATATAGTCAATGAAAGTGAAAAGTTTTATAAATTGACCCTGAGTAATTTGAAAATGACAGCTATCCTGTCACAAGATTTTCGTTACAATGTAGAAAGTGAACAGGGAGGTCTGTTCAAGTACACTGCAGATGAAATCGTATATTATGACATGGATAAAGAAACTTACTATCGGTTAAATGCAGATGGTACAAAGGATGAGTTGACGATACAAGATATTTACGATAATTATTGGTAATTACTATACCTGCTGCCGACAATTACCGGCTTTTTCCCATCCGTTTGGAATGCACCTTACCGCTTAGGCTGTCCGGGGGTATTATATCTAGAATACCCTTCGGACAGCCTTTCTGCGGCTTTGGATATGATCAAATGCCTTACCAGAAGTTATGATAACGGTAGGAGGAACCTGGCTGGCGCCCGCTTCTGATATGGGTCTGGGGTTGGCCTTGATTTTGGTTCTGGTCTTGATTCTGGTTTTGGTCCTGATTTTGATTCCGGTTCTGGTTTTGGTTCTGGTTTTGGTTTTGGTTCTGATTTTGGTTTTGATTTTGGTTCTGGCTTTGGTTCTGTGTATAGTTCTGGTTTTGGGTGTAATTCTGGTACCGGTCCAGGTACTGGTTCTGATATTGGTACTGTGCCTGATTCTGTTGTCCGTAATAGGCTTCCCGGTCGTCTTGTCCAAAGGCTTCTTCAAGGGACGGCTGCACAAATTGGTCAGCATCGGCGCTGGTCTTTGCCTTCCGGTCTTTTTTGGGCCGGCCTGAAAGACTGCCGAATAAAAAACCGAGAAGGAAGAAGATGATCATAAGTGCAAGAATAACGACAAAAAAGTTGGCTTGTGTAATCAAATTAAACAACATAGGGATCCCTTCCTTTCCATGTGCTCACTATTTATATATATGCTGACTATCGACAGAAAGTGACAGATCAGGACCTGGTTGCAGAAGTATCCTCCCAAAGGATTCAAAAAAGTCCCCTAGGAAATCTGTCCGAGTGGAAGATATATGGTTGACATATATATTGTGGTTTAATATAATGTTGATACAACATATTGTACATAAAGTGACGGAGCCATGGAAATAATAGCATTGACTGAAGAGAAAAATGCTGGAAAAGAAGAGCCGCGCTTTCGTTAAAAGAAGCGATTACCGTATTTTGCGGTGGAATGGAGCAGACTATGGAGCAATTATTATCGAAGGAATTTTTAAAAATATATGAGAATGAAAAAAGCCCCCTAAGCCCCCTGGGAGAGTTCGTATATCTCAGGACATATTCCAGATATCTGGAGGATAAAAAAAGAAGGGAGCACTGGCCGGAAACCGTCCATCGGACTGCCCAGTATAATGTGGGGCTGGGAATCCGCTTCAAGCAGCAGAAGGATCTGCCCATTGATTGGAGCAAAGAGGTAGAAGAGGCAGAGCTGTTATATGACCAGATGTTCCGGCTGAGGACCTTTACCTCCGGGAGAACCCTGTATATGGGCGGTACGGAGATCGTGGAGCAGTACCCCCTGTCCAATTACAACTGTGCCTTTACCGATATTAAGTACATGAGGGATCTGGTGGATATATTCTACCTGCTCATGGTAGGCAGTGGAGTGGGAATCCGGATTGACAGGACGCATGTCGGAGCCTTACCCTTGGTGAGACAGCTTGATATGGAAGGCATTTATGATGGAGAAGTGCGCCTGCATACGCCAAAGGAAGCAATGGAGCATACACAGCTGATTATTGGCGGGAGTGAGGGGACGGAAGCGATCCTTAAAGTAGGCGATAGTAAGGAGGGCTGGTGTGAGGCGCTGGAGGGCTATTTTGATTTGGTGACACTGGAGCAATACCGCAATATCCATAAGGTAACCCTGGATTATAGCTATGTAAGACCGGAGGGGGAACGGCTGAAGCGATTCGGAGGCAGGGCCTCAGGACATAAATCCATCAAACGCATGTTTGAAAAGATGAACCGCATTTTTTTAAACAGGAGGGACGGAAGGCTTAGGACTATTGATATACTGGATATAGCGACGATTATCAGTGAAAATGTAGTGTCCGGCGGAGTAAGGCGGAGCGCCATGATGGTAATCTGTGATGAAGATGATGAGGAAGTAATCCGTGCAAAGAGGAACATCTATAAGGTAGTGGAGGGTAACTGGACCTGGGATACGGAAATATCCCATCGCAAGATGAGCAATAACTCCATTCTTTACACCCACAGGCCGTCCCTGGAGCGGATCACGGAGATTATTAACTCAATAAAAATTAACGGGGAGCCTGGGTTTATCAACGGCGGGGAAGCGGTCCGCAGGAAGCCGTCCTTCCGTGGCTGCAATCCCTGCGGTGAGATATTGCTTAAGTCAAAGCAGTGCTGTAACCTCACAACGAATAATTTAATGGCCTTTGTAAAGGATGGCAGGCTGGACAAGGAAGGCTTAATAGACGTAATAAAGCTTTCAACGAGGGTTGCAATCAGGATGACCCTGGTTAAGGTTGAGCTGCCCCAGTGGAATAAGGTTATGCAGGAGGATCGTATTATCGGCGTGTCCCTTACGGGGATGATGGATATGGTCAACAGGACCGGCATGAGCTATGAGGAGCTGGCAGAACTTCTGTCCGAGCTTCGGCAGGCAGTTCATCAGGAGGGCTACCGCTACTGTAAGGAGCTTGGGATCGAGGCGCCACAGCTTATGACCACGATTAAACCAGAGGGCAGCTTATCCACCCTTCCCAGTGTCAGCTCCGGCATCCATTTTGCCCATGCGGGCTATTATATCAGGAGAATCCGGATCGCAGCGTCAGACCCTCTTTATAAAATGATAGCCCGGCAAGGCTGCTATCCGGTCCATAATGAGGTTGGGCAAAGCGACGAAGACTGTTCCATCAAGGTCATCGAATTCCCCATAAAGGCACCGGAGGGAAGGACAAAGTATGAGGTAGGTGCCCTTGAGCAGCTGGAGCTTTATAAGCTGACGATGATATACTGGTCAGACCATAACTCCTCTATCACGGTTCATGTCCGGGAGAATGAATGGGAGGATGTGATCCAGTGGATTTATAAAAATTTTGAATATGTGGTTGGCATTACCTTCCTGCCCCTGCTGGAGGAAACCTATCCATTGCTTCCTTATGAATGTACCACGAAGGAGGACTATGAGAAACGCATCCGTCAAATAAAGCCCATTGATTATGGGCTCCTGGCTGAGCTGGAGGATGCTGAGGAACGGGAAATCCTTGATGAGGAATGCGCCGTAGGTGCCTGCCCGATCAGATAGGCTACGGGCTGCCGCAGTCCAAAGTCCAGGGAACACATATCCTTTGGGTTATCCGATATATCATGTCCGGTACAAGAATATTCTCCAGAAACAAAGCATATAGTGTGACAAGAACCCCTGATAAGGGAGGTATCTGAATGACTGGAAATCAGATAACTGTTAGGGAGAAGGAACTAAAGCAGGACCTGTATTATAAAAATACCCTCATCCTGCGCTATTTCATCAAATATCCACAGTTTATATCAGAGGCATACCCCCTGGTTGCAAATAAGCTGAATGCACTATACAGGACAAAGGCGGTAATGTATGAAAGATCTAATATAATGAACCTTTACCAGATGGCTATGGTAGAGTATGAATACTCCATAGCGAACAATTATCCAATCCATGTTTTTGAAGCTTATGTCGACTTCAAGGTCACCTATAACCATAACTGCATTGTAAGCCTGTACTTTGACCAATATGAATATGCGGGAGGTGCCCATGGGCTGACGGTACGCCATTCCGATACCTGGGATTTTTCGAGGAGCAAAAAGCTGGAGCTTGCTGACCTCTTTCCGGGCAAGACAGGATACCGGGACTACCTGATCCAGTTCATCAATAATGAGATAGGCAAAGATGTGGCGCAGGAAAGCTTTGCGTATTTTGAAAATTATGCCGCCCTCGTAAATGAAAATTTTAAAGTAAACAATTTTTATCTGGAAGATGGTGGGGTGGTAATTTATTTCCAACAATACGATATAGCTCCCTACGCCTCAGGTATACCGACCTTTTTCATTCCTTGCAGCCAGAGCGGGATGTGTCTGCCAAGGTGCTAAGCCTATTCTCCGCCTGGGCCGCTCCGTGCGGGCCGTTTATCAGGAAATTGTGCACTCAGATCCTTCATCGATCCGTTTCCGCTTTTGCTAGAACTACTGGAATCATTTTTACTACCAGATGAGGTAGTATTCTTACTACTGCCCGAGGTAGTATTTTTGCTGTTATTCGAAGCATTACTTTTCGAATTGTTTTTGTTCTTAGCCATAATAATCTCCTTTCAGTATTAGAGTCATGATTATTATTTCTAAAAGGGGAAAAATTATACATAAGAATTTGGCCCAAGGTGCTAATAACCAGAAAGACTATGAATCTGCCCGGTCCATTGCCCGAAAGAGTATGGTGTTTCTCTCAGGCGGCGGACCGGGCAGCTCATAGTCTTTCCGGTTTTGTATACCTGCATCAGTGTATCAACAGGCCGACACACCGGCTTGGTTATTAATCAATTGTTATATTACCCATCTTCATGGAAGCCAGGGCTTTTTCATTCGTGCTGTATTCATGCTTTTCCTTAACTTCGTTATAGAATTCCTCAAACTGCTTGTCTTCCTCAGCAGTAATTTTGCTCTTTACTTCATTATCATATGCCTCGGAGGAATTGTTATTTACCATCCTTACGATATAATAGCCATCCTCAGCCTCATAAATATCGCTGACATCACCGTTGTTCATGGCCATCATCATCTTTTCCATATCCTCGGAATAGGTGGTACCGCTCTCCAGGAAATTGGTGTCCGCATAGGTAACGTCCTCCTCGTCCTCAGGAAGGAGCTTGGACCAGTCTTCGGTGGTCTTAGCCTTCTCATAGTAGGATTTCAGCTTATCATAGGCGGCAGCCTTTTCTTCCTCGGAGACCGGGACAGTCTTGCTTTCCTCATCTGTTGTGGTGGTTGGGATAAATAAGGTCTCAATATCGTACTGTCTGTAATCGTCATAGTTAACGCCGGCCTTAATTGCTTCATCATCGATGGTAAAGGAATCGATTTTGTCCTGGCGGTAACGGGAAACCAAAGCAACCTTCCCAAGGACATCCGTCAAGGAGCTTTTCGTGAATTTATTCCTTGTCTTTACGCTGGAGGACAGAGTATTCTTTAACAGGGAATCCACCTGGGAGCTGATGTTATTCTTTTCCTCATCGGTCAAAGAATAGCCTGCTGCAACTGCTTCCTTATAAAGAATTTCATTATAAAGGCTGCTGTCAACAGCCTCCTGCTTTGCATTGTCCCGGACGGTCTCTCCCGTCTCCTCGTCAAAGACCATATCCCAATAGGAGCCGTTCCCGCCAAATATCTGGTCATAGTAATCATATTGGGATTCCACGTTGTAGAAATAATAAGCCAAATCACTCACTTTATATTTTTTTCCATCAACAGTAAGGATGGTTTTCTCATATAGCTGGTCAAATAACATGGCCCCTATCAGAATAATGACAAGTACGCCGAATGAAATAAGCCATGGCTTAGAAATGTTTCTTAATGACTTGGGTTCAATCAGCCTGTCCTTTTTTTTCTCTTTTTTCGCTTTTAATTTTTTTGAGTTGTTCACCTTCTGCTACCTCCATCATATTTTCCATTCTGCCGCAAGCTTGCGAATTTGGGCGGCAGCGTAAATTCGCCGTGTGAATTATGCTTTTTAATAATCCACACTATTCTCATGGATTTAATTTTATCAATTTTAAAGCATAAGTCAATATAAATCAATCCAGTTCACATAATTATCGTAAAATATGACCCTGGTAAAATTTTTAATGCAGATTTAATTGAATATTTTTCTTGCTATTGATATAATGGCGTCAGACATTATATCAATGGCGCCGAAGCGGAGCGTAGTGCGCATCCCTGGCACGGAGTGCCAATATCATGTGTTTTTACATGATATAATGGACAATAACTTACAAAGATAGGAAGTGTGTGATACATGGTGCCGTTTTATGAGAAGTCCATTCATATTATGGACGAGGTAGAAAAAGTAGTTATAGGTAAAAGGGCAATTATTGAAAAAGTACTGACTGCAATACTTGCAAAAGGCCACATCCTGCTGGAGGATAATCCAGGGGTCGGAAAGACCACCCTTGCCGTAGCATTTTCGAAAGCAATGGCACTGGAGCACCGCCGTTTACAATTCACACCGGATGTTTTACCGACGGATGTCGTTGGCTTTCATCTGTTAAGTAAGGATGGGGAAAGCTATCAATATAGACAGGGAGCCATTATGTGCAACCTCTTTTTGGCGGATGAGATTAACCGTACCTCCCCGAAGACCCAATCAGCCCTTCTGGAGGTAATGGAAGAAGGAAAAGTAACGGTGGATGGTGTACCGAGAGAGGTGCCGAAGCCCTTCGTTGTTATGGCTACGCAAAATCCCATCGGGTCTGTTGGAACGCAGATGCTGCCGGAATCCCAGCTGGACCGCTTCATGGTAAAGCTCTCCATGGGGTACCCCGACAGAAAGAGCGAAATCGGGATATTGAAGGAACGTCATAGTGCCAATCCCATGGATTATGTGGAGCGCGTTGTGGAGAAGGAGGATATCCTCCGGATGCAGAATCTGGTGGAGGAGGTCTTTGTCCATGATTCCATTTATGATTATATTACGAACCTGGTACAGCATACCAGGGATAATCCTCTGGTTGAGCTGGGGGTAAGCCCCCGGGGTTCCCTGGCAATCATGAATATGGTAAAGGCGACGGCGTTTTTGAACAACAGGGATTATGTGATCCCTGGGGATATACAGGCGATTTTTAAAGAGGTAGCCGGCCATCGGATGATTTTGAAATCAAAGGCGAGAATTAATAACGTAACAGTGGACAACCTCCTGGAGGACATTCTGAGGGCTGTCAAGGCACCGAGGATTATATCCAGGACTTAGCCTTAGTCGACGTAGCGCATGCTTGAATTTGGCACTGGCTGCAGTCATCAATAGAAAGTCAGGGGTTTATAAATGCTTCGGAACCAATTGAAATATCTCCTGCTATTAGGGGCAGTGGGATTATTGGCGATTCTTTATAATACGTATTATATGGGGATTTTATTTTTAGCGGTGCTTGGAATGCCTTTTTTCATGCTGCTGCTTCTATTCTATACTTATGCGAATGTGGGTGCAAAGCTGGTTTCTGCGGCCCATATCGTAAACCGCCGGGAGCCGGTACCGATTACGGTCCAGATGAGGAACAGCTCCTTTTTTCCCGTTACCGGCGTCAGGATTTATCTTACCTATCAAAATGCATATTCCAATAGAAAATATAAAACAGAATATATGGTATCCCTGGATGCAAGGACGAATACCCAGGTTACCGTATCCCTAAAATCGGAGCATGCAGGTAACCTGGTGATTTCCCTGAAGGCAATCCGTGTCTATGATTATTTGAAGCTTTTTTCCCTGAGAAAAAAACAGTCAGGGGAGATAAAGGCGGCAGTACTTCCTTCTTATTATGAATTGACGGAAATGGAACTCTCCGGGAGCGGCAGTGAGCTGGTGGACAGCGATACCTATTCAACAACAAAAAGTGGGGATGATCCCTCAGAGATTTTTGCTATCAGGGAATACAGGGAAGGGGACAGGCTCCAACGTATCCATTGGAAGCTGAGCAGAAAGCAGGACCAGCTTATGATTAAGGAGTTCAGCGACCCGGTTAACTGCTCCATCCTTCTGCTGGTTGATTTGTCCACCCGGAAGGAGAGGGCACTGCTTCCATTTGCGGATGCGCTCTTAGAATGTACCCTGTCCTTATCCTATACCTTACTGCTCCATAAGCAGATACATTACCTGGCCTGGTATGATGTGAAATATGGGGGCTGCACGAGGATAAGGATATCCCAGGAAAAAGAATTATTTGATGCGGTGGATGCACTGCTCCAGGCTAAATTTTACAGTAGCAAGGGCTCCGGTACCGGCTCCCGGGATGTCATCCTGAATTACATGGCTGAATATCCGAGGGATCAGTACACGGAAGTCTTTTACATGACCGGGGAGGTAAAAGCCGTCAACCCGAATTCCATGGCGCTTTTCAGGACCCGGGAATGCCATCTGCTCTATATCCATGACGATGAGGAGCAGGAGGAGCTGTTGGAGCAGTCAGTACTCGTACAGGAGTATGGGGGCGGATTTCATGTGGAGTTCTGGCCCGTAGATTTGAACAACAGCAGGCAGGACCTGGAAGAATTGATAGTGGGTAGTGCGGAATGAAGATCATTTCACACAGGGAATGGTGGTGATGAAAGTTTGAAAGAAAGTCACTTTCAACTATTTATTAAGGCCTATTCACTTTTTGAATAGGCCATCAAAAAGTGAAAGGCACGGGTACAGGAATGAGAAGAGAACGGCGGGATGGCTTAACCATAAATGAAAAAGCCGTTATCACGGAGGATAAGAAACAGGACAATATTCTTTCGGTGCGGATATTCCAGGCAGCGGCTATTTTGGTCGGCTGCTTTGCGTTTTGCGCTTCGTTTTTAGAGGCAATCCCATTGACGCGGCGTACCGGGGAAGTTATACTCCTGGGGTTGCTTTGCGCCGGCTGCGTTTTTGTCCTCTGCCTGTGGAAGGAGCATGATAAAAATAAGCTTTTAGCCGGAACCCTGGGTTATCTTGTTGTTTTGGCCTGGCAGCTTAAGGCTTTGAAGAATGGGTTTTATTATCTTGAAAATATCATACTACGTAGGGTGGAGGAATATTATGGCTATCTGACTGCCCAATATACAGTAAATTATGGAACCTTGGAAAGGGATAGCTTTTTATTGATGGTAATGATCCTGGTGCCCGTCGTGTCCCTGCTGGTAATTGCGGTGGTCAGGAACCGTTTCGCGGCTTTGGCCGGCTTACTGCTCCTGCTGCCGGTAATAGCAACCTTTTTATTCGGCCTGGTTCCTTCCCAGGCCTGCCTGGTTTCCTATGTAATTACCGCATTATACTTAGGGCGCTCCAGCAATACCCTGCATTATGCCACAAACCGGAGGCAGAGGAGCCTGCTGCACAGGATCCACAGCAAGGCAGCGGTCTGGTTAAGTGGAGTCAGCATCCTTTTATTCATGATAATGCGACTGTTTTTAACGGAAGAAGAATATGATGGTATTACCGAAATAAATAAAACAAAGACGATGATTCAAACGGCCTTGTTTAACTTCTCCTGGGAGGACTTCGTCAGCATTGTGACCTCCTATGTGTCCATGGATGGAGCCGCCGGAGGTATCAATGGAGGTAAATTAGGCGGAGTTGACCGGGTAGAATTCGATAATTCGGAGCAGCTGGAGATCCTGTCTAATTATGGTGCCATCAAAGAGGGTATCTACTTAAAGGGATATGTGGGCAGCGTATATACGGGACACCGCTGGCTTGGACATTCCACTGCTTCGGATAAGCTTTATGACGAGCTGGTGGCAGGATGGGGGGAGGAGCCCTTTTTTGCCATTAACGATGTGCAAAGGTTAATAGGTGCCCTTACCAAATCTGCGCATCCGAACCGTGCTGTAGTTGATGGACTCCTGACAACGGATTATTATGCATCCTATATGCAGATCCAATACAGGGAGGCCAACCGCAAATACCTCTATGCCCCCTATTATTCGGAGTATCACGGTATCCCGGCTGTTAACTTTGATCAGGATCTTTACGCCTCCCTGAAGGGAAGGGAAAAAAGCTATATGCTTCCCTTCTACTATTACCAAAGGACAAGGGGCAAAGAGGGTGCTGATATAACCCTGGATTTGGATGCGGATAGCAGCGGCAATCTGGTCAGCATGCAGAATCCATTGCAGGTGGATGTAGATAGCTATAGCAAGGAATATGAGACGGGCTACCGCCAATTTGTCCGCCAGGTATATACCCGGCTGCCGGAGGAGGGGGTAGAGCAGCTGATCGAGGAGTTTGAGCCTCTGCGGGACGACAAGGAATATGACAATGTATTTGAAAAAATCACCTATGTCCGGGATTATTTGAGGGATAATGTGGACTACAGTCTCGAGCCGGGCAAAACTCCCTGGGACAAGGATTTCGTAGAATATTTCCTGTATGAGAATAAGAAAGGGTACTGTGCCCATTTTGCATCGGCGGCGACCCTGATGCTGAGAGCCATGGGGGTTCCCGCAAGATATGTGGAAGGATATGCTGTCAGCGCCAATGCTGTAATGAGAAATCTCCAGATATCGTCGCAGCTGTATAGCAGCATTCCGGAAAATAGTGATACATCTTCAGACGTAACAACATCTCCCGCGGAAGGGGCAGGAGTAGCATTTTCCCCCAGTAGGAACGTAGTGCGGGATGGTGACATGGTGACAGTAGTGGTCAGGGATTATAGTGCCCATTCCTGGGTAGAGGTGTACATGGATGGCTGCGGCTGGATACCCGTTGACTTCACCCCGGGCTCTGAGATGGGGATTTCTGCAGTTTCAAACATAGGCAAGAGCTCCGATGAGGATAATAAAGCAACACCGACACCAAAGCCGGCAACGCCGACGCCGGGGAAGAAAAACGAAACACAGAAGGAAGAAAACAGGACGGACAACACAGAGGAACAGGGGCGCAAAGAGAATAACCTGCAGGTAAAATGGATCGTAGCCATTATCATAGTAATCTGGCTGGCAGCGACAGGCCTGGGCATCGCAGCGGTAGCCATAACCAGCCGTATCATAAGAAAGCGGACAAAGGATCCGGACAAAAAGGCAATTCTTATCTATGGGCAGATAGAAAGGGTGCTTAAGCTGGCGAAGGCAACGGGCAAGGATAAGAACGCCCTCCTGGAGGAAAATACGGATTATGTGAAGGAGCATTGCCCCTATCTTGATGCAGAAGAATTTGAGGTAGTCATGGAGATCATAAGGAGAGCAAGGTTTGGCAGGAATGCCATAGCCCCGGAGGAGCTGCAGCAGGTGGAGGAATTTTATATTGCCCTTAAGGAGACTCTATGGGCTGAGCTGTCACTCCCTGGGAAAATGTATCTAAAATTAAGGCTATTATTGTAAATTATCTGAAAAAGTACTATTGCCGGTTTGAAAATTATGGTATACTGAAATTGTAACAGAGCCGCAGGAGCCGGCAGAAGCTCCCTGATCCATGGACGGAGCAGCCTGTCGGTTCATTTGCCGGCAGAATATTAATAGGAACATATTTTATGGAATGAGGTGGCTGGAATGAACAAAATAATAACAATCAGCAGGCAATTTGGCAGCGGAGGAAGGGAAATCGGAGCGAAATTGGCACAGAAACTGGGCATTCCGTTTTATGATAATGAGTTAATCGCCAGGGCTGCAAAGGAAAGCGGCTTTGCGGAGGCAGCCTTTGACAACGCGGAGAAGAAGGCGACGAACAGCTTTTTATACTCAATTGCCATGGGGATGAATGCCTATGGGAACCAGGATATCGGGTTCACACATCTGTCCCTGGACGACCAGCTGTATCTGGCACAATCGAATATTATCAGCAAGGTTGCCCAGGAGGGACCCTGCGTAATTGTCGGCCGTTGTGCGGATTATGTCCTGCGTGAAAATGAAAATGTGGTGAATGTATTTATCTGGGCGAGCATGGAGGCCCGTAAAGACAGGGCGGTCCGCTTATATAATATACCGAAAAATAAGGTGGAGGATGAGCTGATAAAGGCGGATAAGAGAAGGGCAAATTATTACAACTACCATGCCAGTGAGAAGTGGGGAAAAGCTGAGAATTACCATCTCTCCCTCAGGAGCGACTATATTGGTATTGATAACGCGGTTGAGAGCATTATACACTATATAAAAAGTGCAGAGGCAGGTGTAAACCCTCCTTTCACAAAAGAGAAAGGAGAGTTCTAACAAGCTAATGCGGTGGAAGGACAAAATTAACCAGAAGTACACGCAAATATCGGTCTATGTTATTATAACGTGTCTTATTATATACCTATTGGGGCTTATCATCACCAATATGCCTGCGATTACCCACGTGGTGCTCGAAAAGCTGGGCTGGGTAATCGCGGTGATTAAGCCCGTCATCATTGGCTTTGCCTTTGCCTATATCTTAAACCCGGTGGTGGATTTTTTTGAAAGGCGGTACCAAAGGCTGAAAAAGGTGAAGCTGTTCGGAGGTATTGTTTACCCCCGGAGCTGGGCCGTATTGACCTCCGTGCTTGTAATACTTGTGGCAGTGGTAGGGCTGATTTCCCTTCTGGTATATACTGTAACAGATCAGGTGAGGCTTGCGAATTTTGACGATTTTGCAAATCTGGCAAAGATATATGCGAATAATCTGACCTCATTTTATGATTCTACAGTAGATTTACTGGACCAGTTAAATATCCAGTCCCAGGAGTTTAAGAAATATGTAAATGATCTGGTCAATACCATTGGCAGTGGCATGAAGGGCTTTATGACTGCCACGGTCAATTCTGTTAAGAATGTGTCCGGCCAGGTTACTACCGTTGTGTTTGCCCTCATTATTGCATTTTACTTTTTGCTGGATGGCAAGATATTTACCAACTTCCTGAATAAATTTATGAATGCATTGTTCAGCGATAAATTTAATGAGAGGGTCAGGGGAACCCTCCGTGATTTGGATGAAGTATTTTCCGGTTATGTCAGGGGACAGCTTACGGATGCCATGGTAATGGCACTGCTCATAAGTATAACACTTACGATTGTCGGCGTGAAATTTGCGATTATTATCGGTATTCTGGCAGGAATCGGAAACCTCATTCCCTATGTGGGGCCGATTGTTGCTTATATCAGCACGTCCTTGGCCTGCCTTGTGACCGGGGATCTGAAGACCTGGGTAATCGCCATGATAGCCCTCTTTGCCATACAGTTTATTGACGGCAATATCATAGGGCCGAAGCTGTTAAGCAATTCAATCCAGATCCACCCCCTGGTGGTTATTGTTTCCCTGATTGTCGGCAGCGCCATCGGCGGCCTGCTTGGTATGCTGCTGGCTGTACCCGTAGGTGCTTTTATTAAACTGGTCTTTGTCCGCTTTGTTGACCAGCGCCTGGAGCATAAGGCCAAGGAAAAGAAGCCCCAGGAGAAGAAAAATCAGGAGAGAAAAGCATAAAAAACGATTAAAGCGTCAAAAGGTGCTGTAATTTAAATCATAAGTTAACAAATTATAACAGAATTGTAAGGAAAATTTAAGAAATTATGTAATGAATTTGTAATCTTTTTGAGTTAACATAGATTTAAGACTATTTTCGGGAAAGGGATTCCCCGGTCTTTCATAATTATTTGGCATGGCGCCAAAGGGGGGCGGATGGAGTATAGAATGGACAACAATATATCCGAAAACATAATCGAAGTGAAGAATGTGAAAAAGGTTTACCGGATGGGAAAGGAACGGATTTGCGCGGTGGATGATGTCAGCTTTACCATTAAAAAAGGTGAATTCTGCTGTCTGTATGGCGTATCGGGCTCCGGTAAATCTACCTTATTAAATTTGATGGCCGGGATTGAGAAGCTGACCTCCGGGCAAATCATCATCAAGGGCAGCAACATACGCAAGATGGGAGAGAAGGGTCTGGCAAAATTCAGGCAGAATAACCTGGGCTTCGTTTTCCAGTCCTATAACCTGCTGAATATGATGACCGCCTTGGAGAATGTGGAGCTTCCCTTAATCTTTAAAAAGATACCGGCCAAGAAAAGAAGGAAGCTGGCAAAGGATATGCTGGTCAAGGTAGGCCTTGGTCCAAGGCTGAGGCATAAGCCGAAGGAAATGAGCGGCGGGCAGCAGCAAAGGGTGGGCATTGCCAGAGCCTTTGTGGCGAATCCGGAGATCGTATTCGCCGATGAGCCGACGGGTAATCTGGATTCCAAGACCTCTAAGGAGGTTATGGATTTGATTAAGGAGATGGCAAAGGCGAACCACCAGACCATCGTTATGGTAACCCATGACCGGAGGCTGGCGGAATATGCTGACCGTATCATCCATATCTTTGACGGAAAGATAGAAAGGATTGAGGAGGTACAAAAGGGTGGGCCGCCAATGGAAGCATCCATGCAGCCCGGTGAAACCGTGGATGAAGTGTCGTAATACTTGATGTAATACATAAAACTGAAATGAAAGGAAGCAAAGGGGTAAAAGGATGAGGATGAAGAAGATATTAGTTGTGCTATTGGCGATTGTAATGGTGGCAACAGGAATGGTTGGTACAGATTATAAGGTTAAGGCGGCAGGCACATCGATTAAAGTAATTGGCAGCCAGGAATTAATAGCGGCTCCGGGACAGACAACACATTTTAAGATCCCGATCATGGCAGACGGGGAATATATTGTAATGCCCAAGATAGATTTTGTGACGGATGCGACGGTAGTACAGCCCTTTACCTGTTCAGAGCCTTACATAACCGTAGGGAACAGCAGGGTGTTAAATGTTTCTGATGTTATACAGTCAAACCTGGAATTTGACCTGAAAATGAGTGAGACGGCAAGTATCGGAACCTATCCGGTTACCATCAGGTTTCGATATACGAAAACTAGTTGGGATGCTCCAGATGAGGATAAGGAAGTGACCTTAACACTGAAAATCAAGGTGATTGTGGAGAAAACACCGATCCAGTTAACCCTTGGGTATGCATCCCTAAGCAGCACTGCCATAGGCAGTGAATCTAATATCTCCTTTGCAGTCAAGAATGAAGGGGAAATAGATGCCAAGAGCGTTTATCTTACCATGAATTACGGAGAGGGAATAGAAGAGGGCTATACGGCGAAGCAGATCAGAGTCGGGGATTTAACGGCCGGTGCCAACCGGGAGTTTTCACTGCCGATTACGATCCTGGAGTCAGCCACACCGGGAAGAAAGAGCTTAACTGCTAATTTTACATATAAAACACCGGACGGGGAAGCGAAGACGTCAACCTATAATGTCTCCGTCAACCTTAGTCCGAATACCACCTATGAGGATACGCCAAAGCTGATGGTGGACAGCGTCATCGTGGCGGACAGCTTAGATCCGGGAGATGCCTTTAAGATCAGGCTTAACCTGATGAATATCGGCGGTAAGGATGCCGAGAATGTCCTGGTTGATGTGGATAGCTCCAGTATTGATACCACCAGCATCCTAAAAGGTTATTATACGGATGGCATCAGCAGTGCAGATATCGTTGAAGTCGAAGAAATAAAGACCGTCAGCATACCGTTGTCCGTATCAAAATACGCAACCGGCGGATTAAAAACAATAAAATTAAATATTACCTATACGGATGAGAAGGGGAATATCTACAGCCTGACGAATACGGTTTATGTGGATGTAAAGGCAACCGCTACCTCCGGCAGTACGGATATTGTCATCAGTAACGTGACCCAGTCCCCTCAGCAGCCCGAGGCAGGAGACAAGGTAGTAGTAACCTTTAACGTGAAAAATAAGGGTTCTGTTACGGTAAAGGATCTGAAGATTTCTACGGAGGGGCTTACGTCGGCCACCTTTATACCGGTATTGTCGGAGCCGTACCAGTATTTTGAAGAGCTGGAGGCAGGTAAGGCAGTCCAGGTAAAGATACCGCTGATTGTCTCAGAAACCATTGTAGAGGGTGTTAACACCATAACGGTAAAATACAGCTATAGCGGCGGTGAAGGAACGGCTACGATTCCGATACTGAATGTGAAAAATGATGAGGTATCCATAAGCAAGCCAAAGATTATCGTAAGTAAATATTATACGGATGTGGATGAACTCCGTGCGGGCTCCGCCTTTAATTTTACCTTTGATCTGTATAACACCAATGGAAGAGTAGCGGCCAAGAATATTACGGTGACCCTGTCCCAGGCAGATAATATCTTTAATGTTACCCAGGGCAGTAACAGCTTTTTCATCGAGAAGATAAATCCCGGTGAAACCGTTTCAAAGACCCTTGAGATGAAGGTGAAGTCTGACGCGACCACCAAAGCATACCCCCTTGACATCACCATTGACTATGAATATGATGGCGCAGAGCCGAACCCGACCACAGGTGAGATTGGCGAGTCCAAGACGGAGAAGCTGAATCTCCAGGCCATTGAAAATGCAAGGCCAGTGGTTGATAATGTGAATGTATATTCCTGGGAGGGAATGGTTACAGCGGGTAATCCTGCATATCTCTCCTTCGAATTCTACAATATGGGTAAATCCCAGCTGAACAATGTCATTGCAACGGTAGAGGGCGACTTTACAAAGTCCGATGGCAATATGTACTTTATAGGAAATGTGGCAGCAGGAACCTCCTCCTATGTTGAGTTTGAGGCCATACCGAGTATGGAAGGAACAGCCAACGGGGTTTTGAAGATAACCTATGAGGACAGCAACGGTGATACCGTTGAGTTCACAAAGGAATTCACTGCCGATGTAATGGGAGCACCCATTATTGACCCGAGTATGCCCGGGGATGGTTCCGGTGAAGTATTTAATCCTGGGCCGGTAGCAAAGGCACCAATCCTGAAAGTCTGGGTATTTGTCCTTATCCAGATCGCTATCTTCGTATTGGCAGTGCCGATTACCAGAAAGATTGTAATAGGTGCCTATAAAGCAAAGCTTCGCAAAAAGGAAGAAGAACAGTATTAACAGAAAGCAAGAGTTCTGGACATAGAATGGAGGAGTAGAGAAATATGGAGTTAAGTATGACCGGATTGAATATAGCACCCATCACCGTAGTGGTTCTTGAGACAGCTGAAGCAAGCAAAGTAGCCCTTGAGGCGGCTGCAGGTAATGGAATGAGTGTTGGGGATGGCATGGATATGGGGGATGGCATGAATACGGAGATGGGTATGCCTTCCGCAAAAGATCCGTTATTGTCCTCATGGCCTTTTGTAATTGGTATTTCGGCAGCTGTGCTGCTTGTTAGTGTGGCTCTTGGGATCTTACTTGCCAAGAGAAAAATCAAAAAAGGAATTGAGCTATATGAAGATTAGCGATTTGTTCAAAATGGGATTAAGGAGTTTGTCCCGTAGAAAAGCCAGGACAGTATTAACGGTAATCGGTGTTATTATCGGCTCCTTATCCATTATTATCGTAATATCAATCGGAAAAGGGATGGAGAGCAATTTTGATTCCCAGGTCATGCAGCAGGGCGGTATTACTACAATTACGGTGAATACCCAGGCTGATATATTTGACGATGACGGCAGATGGGTCAGTAGTAAGGAACAGAAGCTGGATGACCACCTGGTGGAGCAGATCAGGACGATCAAGCATGTCCGTGCCGTATCGCCTGCGGTTACTAAATATGCCACCCTGATCAGCGGAAAGTATCAGAGCGGGATTAACATCACGGCCATGGATTCCAGTGTATTCGAGGCCTTTGATTTCCCGGCGCTGGAGTATGGGACCTACCCTTCTGAGGAGGATAAAACACAGATTATCCTCGGCAGCGGCCAACCCTATGGCTTTTATGATCCATATTCCAGGGGGAATTCCCAAAAGCAGATCGATATGCAAAAGTCAAAGGTTGAATTACAGTTTAATGATTTCCAGCCAGACCCGAAGAAGAAGGCATTCACTCTGCCAATGAAGAATATTTCCAAGATGGTTCAGACTAATGGGGAATATGATTGGAATACTTATATGGATCTTGATTATTTCAAGGAAATCTATATGAAGTATTGCAATACCCTGTCCCTGGAAGACCGCAAAAAGGCGATTAAGACAATCGAGGAATATCAACAGATTAAACTGAATGTAGATAATGTGAACAATGTAACAGAGGTCCAGGAGGCGATTAAGGAATTAGGATATCAATCCTATAGTATGATGCAATATCTGGAGCCCCTGAAAAACGCATCTAAAACAATGCAAATCGTAATCGGCATCCTGGGTGCGGTAGCCATGGTAGTATCCGCAATCAACATTGCCAATACGATGATCATGTCAATATATGAGAGGACGAAGGAAATCGGTGTTATGAAGGTTCTTGGCTGTACAGTCAGGGATATCAGAAACCTCTTCTTATTCGAGGCGGCAATGATCGGTTTATTCGGAGGGCTTGTAGGGGTTATCCTTGGATATATTGCTTCCTTCCTGCTAAATACCTATGGAGGGCCGGTATTTGGTGCCCTGATGTCCGGGGGCTATCTGAATGAGATGGCGGATACAAAATACTCCATCATACCCTTCTATTTACCATTTGTATCGCTGGCTATTTCCGTTACGGTGGGACTGCTGTCCGGCTATTTCCCGGCACTGCGTGCAACACGGATCAGCGCGATTGAAGCGATGAAGACAGAAGGCTAAAATACTTATTTCTTAATTTTGATATAACAGATATGACCTAGAACAAGTGTCCGAAGGATGGAGATCCTTTTGGGCACTTGTTCTAGGTTCTGGTTAGCGGAGCAGTTTGCTCAGATTGAATTTGATTTTTATGTAACTTATGGTATAATTATCGGCGGGTGTAATACTAACCTCCATCAAGAAGCCTTGACCAAAAGATCATGGGCAAAGGCCATATAGGAAAGTCTTTTCCCGGGATTTTTTGGTCAAGGCTTCTAAATGGAGGTTAGTATCAATTTAAAATCTAAGATGAGGTGAATAAGATGAAATGTAATGTTTGTGGAAGACAGACAATGAATGAAGAAGCTAATTTTTGCGAATACTGCGGAAGCTCATTCCGAGAACATATGCATCAACAGCCGGTTCAAATGCCGCCCCATGACCAGGGCAATCCTTATAATATGGCGCCGGTTCCTCCGAATATGGCACCGGATGGCATGATGTACAATAATCCAGGTATGGCTCCTTCGGAAAAGCCGACCTCCTTTTTGGATTGGCTGGGCACTTATGGAATTATGTTGATTCCCTGTGTGGGCTGGCTGGTATTTATCGTAATGCTGTTTGTCTGGGGCTTTGGAAATAATGCTTCTACCAGTAAGAAAAACTGGGCAAGAGCTACGCTGATCTTTGTGGGAGTGCTGCTCCTCTTAGTTATCATTTATCTGGCAATGGTTATGCCGCTTTATATGGATATCTACCAGCAGATGATGAATGGGACCTTTGATATGAACAACTACTACAACAGCCTGAATAATAGCATTAACTAATGTTATAAACTAAGAAAAACAGAAAATTGCATAGCTCTGGGCTCAAGCTCCTGTATGGTATATCTGCAGCGGCTGCGGTTACCGGGGCAAAAGGAAAGCATGAGAGGTAGATTATGAGCAGGATAAGAACAAGGTTTGCGCCAAGCCCGACAGGAAGAATGCATGTCGGTAATTTGAGGACGGCGTTATATGAATATTTGATTGCAAAGCATGAAGGAGGCTCCTTTATCCTGAGGATCGAGGATACGGACCAGGAGCGTCTGGTAGAGGGGGCAGTGGATATTATCTACAGAACCCTCCAGGGAACTGGACTGGTCCATGACGAGGGTCCGGATAAGGATGGAGGCTACGGCCCCTATGTACAGAGTGAACGTATGGCCAGCGGCATTTACCTGGAGTATGCAAAGCAGCTGGTAGAAAAGGGAGCGGCCTATTATTGCTTCTGTACCAAGGAGCGTCTTGCTTCCTTAAAAACAGCAGTAAACGGTAATACCGAGGAGGAAGAGGAAGAGAAGGAAGTAAAGGAAATTACAAAGTATGATAAGCACTGCCTTCATTTAACGAAGGAAGAGGTGGAGGCGAACCTGGCGGCAGGGCTGCCCTATGTTATCCGCCAGAACAATCCTACGAAAGGTTCTACGTCCTTCCATGATGCAATCTTCGGTGACATCACAGTGGATAATGAGGAGCTGGATGATATGATCCTGATCAAATCCGATGGCTATCCCACCTATAATTTTGCAAACGTTATTGATGACCATATGATGGAGATCACACATGTAGTCAGGGGGAATGAATACCTTTCCTCCACCCCGAAATATACCAGGCTATACCAGGACTTTGGCTGGGAAGAGCCGGTATATGTCCATCTCCCGCTGATCACCAATGAAGAGCATAAGAAGCTGAGCAAACGCAGCGGCCACTCCTCCTATGAGGATCTGCTGGAGCAGGGCTTTGTTTCGGAGGCTATCATTAACTTTGTGGCGCTTCTTGGCTGGAGCTCTGCAAATAATACAGAGATTATGTCCTTAGATGAGTTAATTAAGGAATTTGATTATACCCATATTAATAAGGCACCGGCAGTATTTGATATGGTGAAGCTGCGTTGGATGAATGGGGAATATCTAAAAAAGATGGACTTCGGCCAATATTATGAGCTGGCATTGCCTTATATTAAATCCGTCATTACGAGGGAGCTGGATTATAAAAGGATTGCCGCACTTGTAAAAACCAGGATTGAGACATTGGTGGATATCAAGGGAATGATTGACTTCTTCGAGGAGCTGCCGGACTATGATATCGAAATGTATACCCACAAGAAAATGAAGACGGACAGTACGGGCTCACTCCAGGTATTAAGGGACCTGTTACCGCAATTTGAAGCACTTGAGGATTATTCTGAAGCTAACATAGAAGCGCTCATTATGGCTTATATTGCAGAAAAGGGCATTAAGAACGGACAAGGCCTGTGGCCTGTGAGGACTGCAGTGTCCGGGAAACAGTCAACGCCTGGCGGTGCCTATGAAATTATGAGTATTCTTGGTAGGGAAGAAAGCCTTCGCCGCATCAAGGTGGCAATTGACAAGCTGAGCTAGGCAGGATATGTCTTACGGACGGAGGAATTATGCAGATGAACGAAGCACAGCAGCAGGCTGTGCATCATAAGGATGGACCAATGCTGGTGCTTGCCGGGCCTGGCTCCGGCAAGACACTGGTAATCACGGAACGGACCAGATGGCTGACCAGGGAGGAGAAAATCCGGGAGGACCAGATACTGGTCATTACCTTTACCAAGGCTGCCGCAAACGAGATGAAGGAGCGTTTTCTTGCCCGGCAGGGCGGGAGCCGGACCGGTATCAGCTTTGGTACCTTCCATGCGGTCTTTTTTACGATATTAAAGCATGCCTACCGTTTTACCGCGGCAAATATTGTCCGGGAGGAAGTAAAGCTCCAATATATGAAGGATATCATCCATAGGATGGAAAAGGAGGAAGGAGCCTCCTGGGAGCTTGAGGATGAGAAGGAACTGATTGCCGACCTGTTCTCGGAGATCAGCCTGGTGAAGGGAAGCAGGATCAACCTGGAGAATTACTATTCCATTTCCTGCTCGGATGAGGTATTCCGGGCAATTTACCAGGAATATGATAAAAGGCTGAGAAGGGCGAACCTGATTGACTTTGACGATATGCTGCTAATGTGCTACGAGCTATTGACACAGCGGAAGGATATCCTGGCTCTTTGGCAGAATAAATTCAGGTATATCCTGGTGGATGAATTCCAGGATATTAATCTGGTGCAGTACGAGATCGTAAAGCTTCTGGCAGCACCACAGAATAATATTTTTATTGTGGGGGATGATGACCAGTCGATTTACCGTTTCCGAGGGGCAAAGCCGGAGATTATGCTCGGGTTTCCCACGGATTACCCGGGGAGCGGGAAGATTATCCTGGATACGAATTACCGCTCTTCTTCCAATATCATAAGGGCTGCCGGCTGTCTGATCAGGCATAATGAGAACCGTTTTAAAAAGAGTGCCAGAGCCATGAAGGAAGCCGGAGAGGAGCCCGTCATCCGTCATTTCCCCACCCTTTCTGAAGAAAATAAGGCAGTGGCAGAAGAGCTCTTAAGCTTAAATAAAAAGGGAATCCCCCTATCCCAGATGGCAGTTTTAGTGAGGACAACCCTTGGAGCCGGTTCCCTGGTACATAAATTAATGGAATACAATATTCCCTTCCGTATGCGGGATAACCTGCCGAATGTATTCGACCACTGGATCACCAGGGATATTCTCTGCTATATCCAGATTGCCCTCGGTAAGTCGGACAGGGGGCTGTTCCTGCAGATCATTAACCGCCCGAAGCGCTACATAAGCAGGGATTGTTTTGATACTCCGACGGTTGATTTGGATTCGGTTAAGGACTATTATGAGGACAAGTCCTGGGTTTTGGAGAGAATTGACCAGCTGGAATATGATCTGGCCTTATTGTCGGGAATGAAGCCCTATGCTGCCGTTAATTATATCAGGAGGGCCGTCGGCTACGAGGATTACCTGAAGGAATATGCGCAGCTTAGGAGGATCAAGGCAGAGGAGCTCATTGATGTTCTGGATGAAATCCAGGAAAGTGCAAGGGACTTTAATGCCTTTGGGGAATGGTTTTCCTATATGGAGGACTATAAGGAGGAGCTTAAGAAGCAGGCCCAGGATAGCCGGGAGCAGAAGAAGGACAGCGTGATGTTAGCCACCATGCACAGCTCGAAGGGATTGGAGTTTGAAGCGGTGTTTATCGTAGATGCCAATGAAGGGATCACCCCCCACAAAAAGGCAGTCCTGCCCGCTGATATCGAGGAAGAGCGGAGGCTGTTCTATGTCGCTATGACAAGGGCAAAAAGCCTTCTCTATATCTTCAGTGCAAGGGAACGGTATAATAAAACCGTACAGTGGTCACGCTTTATTGATGAAATAAAGGAAAAGGAAAAAATATAAAATGCCCAGGCAGCCTTATAACCGCCTGGGCTTGTTTTCATGCACCGGATGGGCATACTCTTTGTCGCGGACAGGAAGCTATTATTCCTCTTCCTCGTCCTCCTCATCGAACAGCTCGTCATATTCCATGGAATCTAAAAGCTCCTCGAAGGCATCCGCTACTGCTTCGAATTCCTCGTCATCTTCAATGTTGAGTAGCTGAGGATCCTCGTCGCCTTCCTGGATGAAACGGTATAAGAATACATTATCATCCTCTTCCTCGCCTTCTTCCGGCTGAAGCGCGATATATTCCTTATCATCCACCGTGAAAATGTCCAATACAACACAATTTAATTCGGTACCGTCATCTAATGATAATGTGATTGAATCATGTTCATGCTCGTGATCATGTCCGCAGCCGCAGCCGTCACCGTGATTATGCTCGCTCATTTTACTACCTCGCTTTTTATGATATTTTACAAGTGAACCCAAAGATACAATCCAGCTTGAACTCCTCTTACACATAAAGAGGAATATAAGTAGAATGTACCAGATTGAGGTAAAAAATGCAAGTAGGAAAAAAGAACATCTGGAATGGAAAAAGAAAGAAAAACATTCTTTCTTAAAAAGAATTTACAGACGAAGAGAAATATTTGTTAGCTAAAAGGCATTGACTTTGGGCCTAAATGCCTTAGAATATTATAGGTGTGGGTGAAGCCTTGTTTAATGAAATTGGTGGAAGGGAGTGAGTTGGATGGAGGAGAAGCTGCGGAATATAAAAATATCGGTACGCAATCTGGTGGAATTCATCCTTTGCTCCGGTGATTTAGATAATACAAGGGCGAGAAGTGATGCGGATGCCATGCAGGCCGGCAGTAAGATGCACCGTAAGCTGCAGAAGCAGATGGGGGCTAATTATACGGCTGAGGTTCCATTGAGCATTACGGTTCCTGTAAGTAGAGAAGATATTTCCTTTGAGTTAACTGTTGAAGGCAGGGCGGATGGGATTATTAATAATAAGTTTATACGTGAGGATTTTTCTGTCCTGGTTTTCGAGGAAGAGGAGGCGAACCCGCCGGAGATTGTCATAGATGAAATCAAGGGAGTGTATCTTGAGCTCTCCCATTTAACGGCCCCGATCGGGGTACACCGCGCCCAGGCAATGTGCTATGCTTATATCTATGCAAGCAAATATGGGCAGCAGCGGATCGGGATCCGCATGACCTATTGTAATCTGGAGACGGAGAACCTGCGCTATTTTGAAGAAACCTTTCATTATGGAGAATTAAGTGACTGGTTCCGGCAGTTGGTGGAGGAGTATGCGAAATGGGCGGCATGGCAGATTAAATGGGTGGAAAAGAGGAATAGGGCCATTAAGGCGATGGAGTTTCCCTTTGAATACCGGGAAGGGCAGAAGGAGCTGGTAACTGGGGTCTATAAGACGATCCTGCGTAAGAAGAAGCTGTTTATTGAGGCTCCCACCGGTGTCGGCAAGACCATTTCCACTGTGTTTCCGACGGTTAAGGCAATGGGGGAGGGGCTGGTTGATAAGGTGTTTTATTTGACGGCTAAGACCATAACCAGGACCGTGGCGGAGGAGGCCTTTAATATCCTTGGCGGAAACGGCCTTGATTTTAAGGTTGTGACGATTACGGCGAAGGAAAAGGTATGTGTCCTGGACAAGCCGGATTGCAATCCGGGAGCCTGCCCCAGGGCAAAGGGGCACTTTGACCGCGTGAATGCTGCGGTCTATGACCTGCTTACCAGTGAAAATGATATTTCACGGGAGCATATTATCTCTTACGCCGAAAAGCATCTGGTCTGCCCCTTTGAAATGGGGCTGGATGTGACCCTGTGGTGCGATACGGTTATCTGTGATTATAATTACGTCTTTGATCCGAATGTTTATCTGAGGCGTTTCTTTAATAATGAGAAGCAAAATGACTATGTGTTTTTAATTGACGAAGCCCATAACCTGGTGGACCGGGCCAGGGAAATGTACAGTGCCGTGCTTTATAAGGAGGATTTTTTAGAGGTAAAGCGGCTGGTAAAGGATAAGAGCGGTAAGCTGGCAAGGCAGCTGGATTATTGTAACAATGATCTGCTGCGGTTAAAGAGGGAATGTGATGACTTTGAGGTGCTTGATAATGTGGACGGCCTTTGCATCCACTTAATGAGCCTGATGACGGAATATGAGACCTTCCTGCAGGAGGGCTTTATCACTGAGGGAAAGGAGACCATACTGCGCCTGTTTTTAGATATCCGCCACTTCTTAAGCATCTATGAAATCCATGATGATAATTATACCATCTATACAGATTATGAGGAGGAGCGCTTCCGGCTTAAGCTGCAGTGCATGGATCCGTCCAGGAACCTGCAAAATTGCATGGCCAGGGGAAGAAGTGCGGTCCTCTTTTCCGCAACCCTGCTCCCAATCGGATATTACATGGAACAGCTGGGCGGAAAGAAGGAAGAGGATTATGCCGTATACGCGCCCTCTACCTTTCTGACAGAGAACCGGCTGATTATGGTTGCAAATGATGTCAGCACAAAATACTCCCGGAGAAATGCCAGGGAATATGAAAAGATCTGCCGTTATATCAAGGATTTTACCCAGGCTAAGGCAGGTAATTATATGGTCTTCTTTCCCTCCTACCAGATGCTGCAGGAAATAGCGGAATTGATGGGCGGGGAGCTGGAAGGCCTTGTTGTCCAGAGCAGCAGCATGACAGAGGAAGAAAAAGAGCTGTTCTTAGAGGAATTCGTGGAGAACCCGGAAAAAAGCAGGATCGGCTTTTGTGTTATGGGAGGGATCTTTAGTGAAGGGATTGACCTAAAGAGCAACCGCCTTATTGGGGCAGTCATCGTAGGGACGGGCTTGCCGATGGTATGTAACGAGAGGGAATTATTCCGGGGCTACTTTGACCAGAGGAATGGCACGGGCTTTGACTATGCTTACCTGTATTCAGGGATGAATAAGGTGCTGCAGTCCGCAGGAAGGGTGATCCGTACGAAGGATGACCGGGGTGCAATTTTACTGCTGGATGAGCGGTTTACCCAAAGGCAGTACAACAGCCTGTTTCCCAGGGAATGGTTTCCCAATGTCACAGTAAATCAGGCATCCATGAAGTCCTGCCTGGAGGGATTCTGGAATGCCTGATGGTATTTCCTTTATAGGATCATGCGGATCCGTCCTGGGACGCAGGAGACTTTGATGTGGTGGCATACCGCCGGGATCTCCCCATCCGTGTGCACGGCGGCGCCGCTGCCCATGATAATCTCAAGCTCGGAGCAGTTGAAGGCCTCCACACCCCTGTGCTTGATGTGGGTACCGGTGAATATGGTGGGAAGCAGGAAGAAGGCTCTTAACCTGCTCATGCTGTGGACAAGGCATATGCTTAGCTTTCCGTCACAGGGATCTGCATTAGGAGCCATTAAAAGCCCCCCGCCTTCATATTTGTGGATCATATTTGAAACTAGGAACACCTGACGGTAGGTGTTCTTTTTTCGTCCGTCAACAATCAAGGTGGCGCTCAGGCTCTTCAAGGTGATCAGCTGCTTGATGGCAATGGCAATATATACGAATTTGCCTGCGCCAAAGCGGTTCAGCCTCTTCTTAAGGGGGGAAGCCTGGACCTCATTGCATACATTTGCATCATAGCCCATACCGCTGGAGCAGATGAACCTCCTGGCCGCATAGTCAGTACCTGGGAAATGTATGATGCCATAATCCAGGTATTTAAATTTTGTAGGCCTAAGAATGTTCCTAAGGGCCTTAACAGGATCCGTCGGGATCTTAAGGCTCCGCGCGAGGTCATTGCTTGAGCCGGAGGGGATATAACCAAGCAGGACCTTGGTAAAGTCATCAATTCCGTTCAACACCTCATTCATCGTACCATCGCCGCCGAGAATTACAATATTCTTTATCCCGGAGCTGTTCTGGCAGATTTGGCGTGTAAGCTCCGTAGCATGTCCGATATGCTTTGTAAATGAAACGTTATAGGGCACATTTTCTTTATCTAATTCGTCTTTTACCGTCCACCAGAAGCGGATTCCCCTTCCGGAGCTGGATTTTGGATTAACTATAAAATGATGCATATGAAAAACCCCTTTGTCGTAGAGTTGGTTACCTAAATCCATATTATCTGATAACTGTTTTAATGTCAATGGGGAGTGATTTCCTGGTACGATACAGGCACCGAATGGTCCGTCCTTCATAGTATATATAGAACAACATTTGAGAGAGATGTTGCCAGGTGTTTTCAGGAGAACATGAAGGACTTGGGAATTAGTTGGTAGTTGAGCTTGGTGGAAAGCTATCTTCATGCCTCTTCTGACAGCACAGAAAGAAAGGAGAGAATTATTTATGGATAGACGGATGTATCGTGGCAATATGGGCAATCGCAATACGCCTCCATATAGACCAAATGAGCCAGTCTGCGGTGAAATGCCCGGTTGTTACCGGCCGGAGGATACCTGTGAAAGGGAGAAGTATGGTGGGGATTTTGACAGGTTCCCAATCGCAATGTGCTATGTTCCATGGCAGTGCTTCCGGAATTTGTATGAAAATGAGTTCACGGCCCTTGCCAATGGAACGCTCTTTAAGGAATTGGATCTAAAATGGTATGGGAGGAGCTGTAAGTAATGGAAAGTAGTAGAGAGAAATTATTTGCCTGCATACAGGCGACCAGCTTTGTTTGCGATGAGCTCAGATTGTTTTTAGATACACATCCAACGGATAGGGGAGCCCTGGATTACTGGGACAGAATGTCAAAGGTCAGAAATGAAGCCGTAACTGAATATACACAGTGCTATGGTCCAATCGAATCTTATCGTGTTGAGAGTGATTGTAAATGGGCTTGGGTAGAAGATCCATGGCCATGGGAAGGTAGGTGCTAGTGTATGTGGAGTTATGAGAGAAGATTACAATACCCGGTAAACATTGACCGGTGCAACCCGATGCTGGCTCAGGTTATCATGTCACAGTTTGGCGGTCCGGATGGTGAACTGGCAGCTTCCATGCGTTATTTATCACAGCGTTATGCTATGCCAAACAGAAAAGTAGCCGGCTTATTAACAGATATTGGCACGGAAGAATTAGCCCACATGGAAATGGTCAGCGCCATCGTCCATCAGCTTACCAGGAACCTTACGCCTGAACAAATCGTTGAAGGCGGCTTTCAGAATTATTATGTAGACCATACCTTGGGAATTTGGCCCCAGTCGGCCGGCGGTGTACCCTTTACCGCAACTTATTTCCAGAGCAAAGGTGATCCGATCACGGATTTAGTTGAAGACATGGCTGCAGAACAAAAGGCCCGGACCACATATGACAATATCCTCCGTTTGGTTCATGACCATGATGTATGTGACCCGATTAAGTTCCTGCGCGAGAGGGAAATCGTCCATTTCCAGAGATTTGGTGAAGCCTTAAGAATGATCCAGGATGAGCTGGATTCAAAGAATTTCTATGCAATTAACCCTGCTTTCCCGGCGGATCTGTGCAAATAAGAATTAAAAAAGTATTTTAATTCATAGGTAATTGATGCCGTTCCTGTAATCAGCAGAAATGATAGGAACGGCATTTTTTAAATTATAGTATTGACAAATGGTGAATCTGGTATTAATATTTAGTTTAACAAAATAAATAAATGAAACCGTTGAGAAAGAAGAGTAGGCTTTAGTACGACATTCCAGAGAGTCGCTATTGGTGGGAAGCGATATGAAGTTTTTAGCTGAATGGGCTTTTGAGGGCAACCCCGAATTCATAGTAGGAGTTGACGGAAACCATAACCGTTATTAACATGGCATATATGTTCGTATATGAAAGAGCGGACAATGAATTGGATTCATTTGTCAAATTGAGTGGTACCGCGGATTTTATTCGTCTCAAGTATGAAAATACTTGGGATTTTTTTTATGCCTTTTATTGCTAATCAGCGGCATAAGCGGATTCCCGGACACAAAATGCAGATGAGGGACGGTGGCAATCGATACGGCTTTCTGTTTTTCTTGGTGCCTGGCCGCAAGGCGGCAGAATGGAGGATAATTATGAAAAAAGTGTTATCAGTATTATTAGTTGCAGTACTGGCGGTGAGCCTGATGGCGGGCTGTGGAACAAAGGGAGATAGTGTTACCATTGGGATTGGCCAGTTTGCAGAGCATGGCTCCCTTGATAACTGCAGGGAAGGCTTCCTTGCAGGCTTAGCTGAAAAGGGATATGTGGAAGGAAAAAACCTGAAGGTTGATTTTGAAAATGCCCAGGCGGATGGTGCCATTGCATCCCAGATCGCCAATAATTTTGTAGCGAATAAGGTGGATTTAATCTGTGGCATTGCCACACCTATGGCACAGAGTGCCTTTGGGGCAGCCCAGGATAAGGATATTCCGGTTATTTTTACGGCTGTGACGGATCCGGTAGCTGCGGAGCTGGCAAATGCTGACCGGACACCGGTAGGCAATATTACAGGTACCAGCGACAAGCTGCCTGTAGAGATGCAGTTGGAAATGATCCGCAAGGTGTTGCCGGATGCAAAGACCATCGGAATTATGTATAGTACCAGTGAGGTTAATTCTGTGTCCGCGATTGAAGAATATAAGGCGGTGGCTGGCGATTATGGCTTTGAGATCGTAGAAAGCGGTATTTCAACTACGGCTGATATTCCCCTGGCGGCAGATAATTTATTAGGAAAGGTAGACTGTATCAATAATTTAACGGATAATACGGTTGTAAGCTCCTTGCCGGTAATCTTAGAGAAGGCCGCTGCAAAGAATATTCCCGTATTTGGAAGCGAGATAGAGCAGGTTAAGATTGGATGCCTTGCGGCAGTGGGCTTAGATTATTATGACCTTGGAAAGCAAACGGGCCTTATGGCGGCGCAGGTGCTCAGCGGAGAGAAAAAGGCAAGTGAAATTAATTTTGAAGTAATTGACGAAGCGGCCTTCTATGGGAATTCTGCGGTAGCGTCCAATTTGGGAATCACCCTGCCGGAGGATCTGGTAAGCAGTGCGAAGGAAATGTTTGATACAATTAGTGAATAAAGCGCGGAGAAAGAGCAGCTTCATAGTGGAAGGCTGTTTTAGGGGAAATTTTTAAGGGAAGAATCTAGAGGGGGATTAGGAGGTAGAACATGTCAGCGATTATATCAATCATCCTGGGAGTATTGGAGGAAGGCTTAGTATATGCCATCATGGCTATGGGTGTATATATTACTTATAAGATACTGGACTTTCCCGATCTGTCCGTAGACGGAACATTCCCGCTGGGCAGTGCCGTAACGGCGGTATTAATTATAGCAGGAGTGAACCCAGTCCTGACACTGTTTATCTCCTTTCTCATAGGAGCCTGTGCCGGCATGCTGACGGGGCTGATCCACGTTAAGCTAAAAGTCAGGGACCTGCTGTCAGGTATTATTATGATGACGGCTCTGTATTCCCTTAATTTAAGGATTGCAGGGAAAGCGAACCTGCCGATTTTTTCACAGGATACTATTTTTAAGAATGCATTTTTTAAGACCGTGGTGCCAAAGGTGCTGCAGCCATATACCATGCTGGTACTGCTCCTTATTATTGCAGTTATCATGAAGCTATTGCTGGACGGGTATTTAAAGACAAAATCAGGATACCTCTTAAGGGCTGTTGGCGATAATGAGGTGCTGGTAACCGCATTGGCGAAGGATAAAGGTACGGTAAAGATTATCGGCCTCGCTATTGCGAATGCCTTTGTAGCCCTTGCCGGAAGTATCTATGCCCAGAAGAGCGGATTCTTTGAAATATCTACCGGTACGGGAACCATAGTCATTGGACTGGCAAGTGTAATCATCGGAACGAACTTATTTAAGCGGAAGCCTTTTATTAAAGCGAATGGATTATTCAAAAAGGGTATTACCGTAAAGGCCACGACGGCTGTTGTGATAGGGGCAATTCTTTATAAGGCCTGTGTCGCTGTGGCAATCGCGGCAGGAATGGAGGCTTCTGACCTAAAGCTGATCACGGCCTTACTGTTCCTTATTATCTTAGTGGTCAGCAATGGCCGTAAAAGGAGGGTGAGAGCGGGTGATTAAGCTGGAGAACATCAATAAATACTATAATCCGGGAACGGTCAATGAGATGTGCCTCTTCCGTGATTTTAACCTGACGGTACAGGAGGGCGAATTCATCTCCGTGGTCGGGAGCAACGGCTCCGGCAAAACCTCCATGTTAAACATCATTTGCGGCAGCATACCGATTGACAGTGGCAGGATTGTCATTGGCCAGGAGGATATTACCTACATGCCGGAGCATAAGAGACAGAGAAGGATCGGAAGAGTTTACCAGAACCCTGCAATGGGAACCTGCCCCACCATGACAATTCTTGAGAACATGTCCCTGGCGGATAATAAGGGAAAGAGCTTTAACCTGTCCAGGGGAACCGATAAGAAAAGACGCACCAACTACCGGGAGATTTTGCAGTCGCTGAACCTGGGGCTGGAGGATAAGCTGGAGGTGCCCGTAGGCTCCCTGTCAGGAGGACAAAGACAGGCCTTATCCCTGATGATGGCTACTATGACGCCGATAGAATTCTTAATCCTGGACGAACATACCGCCGCACTGGATCCCAAGACGGCAGAATTGATTATGCAGCTAACGGGCCAGGTGGTGAGGGAAAAGAAATTAACCACAATTATGGTTACCCATAATCTCCGCTATGCCGTAGAATACGGAAACCGGCTGCTCATGATGCATCAGGGGGAAGTGATAATCGATAAGGCCGATGAGGAGAAGAACGCCATAGCTATTGAGGATATCCTGGATAAGTTCAACCAAATCAGCATTGAATGTGGAAATTAGGTTGGGGGGGATATAGAAATAGACTGGGGCAATACTTCAATTTATAATAATTAAGACGGAATTTTGCAGACGGATATTTTTGATTAAAATGAACAAGAACCATGTATATTAAGAGAAGTCAAACTCTTTTTATACATGGTTTTTCATATAAAAGGGCAATAACCGGTATACTTTCGTTTTACTGGTTGCCTTTTACACATAATGTAAACTAATTAATTTGTTTACACTAGCTATAACAAAGACGGTACAATATATTCCTCTTCCCCTGTTCGTTGTTGTTGAAAGAAACAGCTTATGTTGCTATAATCACAGAAGAGAGGCCAATTATGTTAAATATATGCGGAAGGATCAGATTATGGATATCATAAGTGAGAAGGTTATAAGAAGCATTGTGGAGGTAGAAGGTTATATTACAGCCAGCTCCCTGGCTGAAATGACGGGTATATCTGCTAGTAATATTAAACATAATTTATCACATATAAAAGAGGAGCTTGAAAAATTCAATGTAGTGCTGCAAAGCATTCCCAAAAAGGGTCTGTGCCTGATAGCCACGCCGGAGCAGAGGAGCGCCATCATAAGCGCCTTAAACCAGGAGGTCAGGCAGACCTCGGAATTTTATACCTTCCGGAAGGAATACATCCTGGAAACCTTGTTTTTGTTTCAGGCAAACTATACCATCCAATTATTTATGGATGAGTTATCCGTTAGTAAAAATACGATCCAAAAGGATTTGGAACGGATTGAGAAAGAGCTGTTAGAATTCCATGTCAGGATTAAACGGGTGCGGAATCAAGGCATCATTCTTGAAGGGGAGGAATTTAATATAAGACAGGCCATGACCCAGTGCAACAATTCTAAATACTGGAATTGGAACCGCAACACGATTGCCCAGGACACTGGAGGCATGGATAAGAGAATAAGCAAAAAGGCGTACACCTATTTATCCAATACCTATTCCATCAAGGATTTAGTCAAAATCCAGGAGGAGCTTAGGCGGGGTGAGCAGGAATTAGGGGTACAATTTACGGATATTGCTTTTGGAAGATTGTTAGAATATCTGACAATAACGCTGGAGAGGGTCCGGATAGGAAAGCCGATCAATAAGAATACCAGAGGGGAAGAGACAGTTAAAATAGGCCCCAAATATTCGGAGGTAGCTGCAAAAATGCTGAAGAAGCTGCTCCCGGAGAGAAAGCGGGAATATGAGGCGGAGGCCCAGTATTTAGCCGCCAGGCTTTTTGTGGCCTTTACCTGCAATGACAACAACGTGGAATGCAATGATGACTGCAGGGATGTTGCCATTGATTTTCTCATTGGGATTGAAGCGATTATTGATACGAAGGTGTTAAGCGTAAATGATGAGCTGATAAAGGAAATGAGCCTTTCCTTCATGCGTGTTAAAATCCGTGAGCAATATCAGATCCTGGACTGGAGTGATTTATATAGGGACATCCAGCAGCAGCTGACAGGACTTTATGGAATCTGCCTGGCGAACCTCCACGGGGTAGAGAGCAAGATCGGCTGCCGTTTCAGGCAGGATGATGTTGCCTGGCTGGCACTTCTCATTAATAATTGTATCAGGGACGTGAAAAACAGGATACCTGCCCTGCTGGTGCATGGGACAAACCTCCACACAGCCCTGTACCAGAAAGGAAAGATTGAGGAAGCAATACCTAATTTAAATATTAAAGGATGTATTTATTTTAAGGAGTTTAACAGGGAGCTGGCAAAGGATGCCCTGGTGATTTCAACGGTTCCCTTTAAAAAGGATGCGGACAATCCAATCGAGATTACAAAACATTTAACGGAAGAGGATCTGGAAATCATCAAGGAAGGCCTGGAGAATGTGGACTGGAAATATCAAAGCAAGGTGCTGCAGGAGATCATCCATGAGGTCTTTAATGAAAAATTGATCATAGCAGATTTAAATGCCCGTAAAAAAGAAGAAGCCATTATGAAGATGGCTGAATTACTGCAAAGGGAAGGGTATGTGGAGGAGGGGTACTGCCGGAAGGTACTTGATAGGGAGGGCTTTTGCCCCACTTCCATCGGAAATGAAATAGCAATACCCCACCATTACCAGGAGGATATCAATGCAAACCGGATTGTGGTAGCAAGGGTGAAGAATCCGATTACCTGGAATAATGAAGAAAAGGTTAAGCTGATATTCCTGATCGCCATCAAATACAAGGAACCGGTAAAGGTTAAAATGCTGTTTCATTACCTCTACGTACTGATTGAAAACCAGGAATTATTGAAAAAGATAAAAACAGCGGAGACCAGTGAACAGATTTTAGCCTATATTTTAAATTCAAAGGTATAATAGCAGCTCATAGGAACATCCCGGCGTAGTGGTCCGGGATACCCTTATTTGTTAAATGTTCATTATTGTGAAACTATTGGAGGATTTATAAATGATAGAATTTAAAGGTAAAGCATTGCTACTTTTGGTTTTTATTCTATTACTATCAGGTTGCAGTAAAACAAATGAAAATAATCAGATTGGAATTCCTGATAAACAACCTGATAAGATATCATTATCACCTGCTCCTACAGAAAAAATTAATAATACTGCATCTGGTTTGTTTTCTGATATAGACAATTTTGAAATTAGTAATCCGAAAACATATTATGATGAGAGGTTTAAATTTAGCGTTGATTATCCGGAAGACTGGGAATCTTATGCCGGTAATAGTTCAGAGACTGACACATTGGATGGCGATCCCCAAGGCGGTATAGATATTTATATAAACAGTATCAAAGATGATTGGATTTATGTATATGGGCAAGATGGTCATATATCAATTCCAAGTTATGGAGAAGGAGAAGAAAGGGAAGAGTTTACAACGAATGAAGGGATTTCAGGAATAATTAGGTTCATTCGGTCTGATGGAAAAGTAAAATTAAATCTAGTTTTAGAAAAAGAATTTAATGGGGTAATTATCGAGGCTGAAGAAAAGAATTTTGATAGCAATAAGCAGCAGATTCTGGGTATTTTAAAAAGCATACAAATTAATAAACAATAATTTTCATTCACTTGGCTTTTAGGGAGAGAGGCCTGAATTTCAATCAGAAAAATCAAATATTCAATCTGTACTTGATTTCATGGAGCATCCACCTTTGGAGTGGGTGCTTTCTTTATGCCAAAAATGCACATGAATTTTTATGGTGCCAAAACCCATCCCGGGTCTTATACCTGTATAAAATCTTTTATTGCCCGAATAAAAAAAATACTGTGCAAAATACGAAATTATGGAATATGTACTTTCATTTTGGAATTCGCTATGATTGAGGTAGGAAGCAGTTAATAAGGCATGACAACGTAAAGGAGGATAAAAATGTTAGTTAACTTAAAGGAAATTCTTGAAATTGCGGAGCGGGAGCAATATGCCATTCCCTGCATCAACACCCCGAATGTTGAGACGCTCCGTGCGGTCATCGGGGCGGCAGAGGAACTGGATACACCCATCATCATTGACCATGCACAGGTTCACGATTCCCTGATCCCAATTGAGAGAATCGGCCCGGAGATGCTCAAGTATGCAAGGGAGGCATCCGTTCCCGTATGTGTGCATTTGGACCATGGCAGTGACTACGATTTTGTATTACGGGCGATCCGCGTTGGATTTCCGTCAATTATGTATGACTGCAGTGCCCTACCCTTTGAAGAGAACGTTAAAAAGGTCAAAAAATTTGTGCAGATAGCTCACGCGGCAGGGATTACGGTAGAAGCAGAGCTTGGTGTCATGGCCTCCACGGAGGAGGACAGCCATGGAGGGGACGAAAGCAGGGTGCTTACCAATGAAGACATTAAGAAGTTCTTTACTGAGCCCCAGGAAGCTAAGAAATTTGCCGAAGAGACCGGCTGTGATGCTTTGGCGGTATGCTTTGGGACAATGCACGGGATTTATGCAGAACCGCCGGTGCTCGATATCGACAGGGTAAAGGAAATACGCGCAGCGCTGCCTGAGGATTGCAGGGTTGTAATGCACGGGGCATCCGGGGTTGAATTCTCCCAGGTTAAGCAGGCCATCCAGGCAGGCTGCTCAAAGATAAATTACTATTCCTATATGGCGAAGGCAGCAACTAAATTTGTTGCTGACAGGATCGCTGAAACAGAGGGAAAAATCCCTTACCATGAGCTGCAGGAAGAGGCATACCAATTCATGAAGGGCTATGCAAAGGACGTTATCCTGGCCTTTAAGAACGGAAAATAAAAAACAGCAGCAGATAGCGGCAGATAAAAGTAAGAACCAGTAAATAAAAAGGAGGATATTCATGGCTAAATTAGTTGATATACTAGAGAAATTTCCGTTTCCGGCAGGGGAGAAAAAGCCGGTGTTAATCCGCAAACAGGATTATTCAACAGCATTATACCCACCAAATGATGCATTTACATCGGATAATACCTTTACCATTGTGACTACCGATACCTTTATGCTTGGTATTTATGAATTGTGTCCAGGGGGTGTATTCCTGCCCCTAGACATCCATCCTGGAGATGAAACCTACTACATCCTTGACGGACCCGTTGTCCAAAGAAGCGGTAACGGACAATTTGCCTATCTGGAGACCGGGGAAGGGCTGTGGATGCCGGAAGGGGCATGGCATTGCTGCCACAACTTTTCTAACAAGAAGGCCAGAATCCTTTATTTCATCACTCCAAAGGCCTGGAGCAACGAGATACCTCCGGCGGTAATCCCATCGGATGAAGAGACAAAGTTCTACAAAGGTCCCAATAATGACAAGCTCCCCGACATGAGGGGAAGGATCCATGATATTTCACGGCAGGGCTGCACGGATGATATCGGCTGCTGGCCCCCTGTCGATTCCAAGGAGGCAAGAAATACCGGGGCAGTATATGGCATACGTGACTTCGAGAAATTGAACAATATCCATGGAACAAAGCATCCAATGCTGATGCGGTTCATCTCAAGTAATGACTATGGCCACTTTGGAGAATTTATTCTTCCGGCAGGAGGCTACGGCCCGCGCTGCTCGGATCCCGATCTGCATGTGGGAGATGCGGCACTTTATTGTATTGATGGGCCGGTGACGGTAAACCTGGTGGATCAGCAGGAAAGCTTCGTGCTGTATCCGGAGGATTCCTTCTTCCTCCCTTCAGGAACAAAATATCAGTTAGTAAACTTTGAAAATTACCCTATTAAGATGGTCTTCGCAATTACAGAATTATAAGATAAGCCGTAATGCCAAGATAAACGAAAGGTTTTTCGCTGACATTGGCGAAAAACCTTTTGCGTACCAGGGGAAACTCAGCTGCAAAGATGTGTGCAAGGGTCTTTGCGGAAATGCTCTTTTCAAAAAAAGGAGGCTATGGCCATGATGCATTACATGGGAGCAATTTTTGACTTGGACGGAACCTTATTAAACACCCTGGAGGATTTATCGGATAGTGTAAATCAGGTATTAAAGCAGTATGGGCACCCGGTTCACACCTGTGAGGACTATAAATTAAAAATAGGGCGGGGCTTTCGAAATCTTCTAGAGGTCAGCTTTCCCGCAGGGTCTTGGGATGCGGGCTTAATTGATGGGGCATTGGCAATGTTTCTGCGGATTTATGACGAAAAGTACATGGATAAGACAGCGCCTTACGACGGTATTTTAAGGATGCTGGGGGAACTTGATGCTAAGGGAATCAAGCTGGCTGTAAATTCCAATAAAAGAACGGACTACACAAATAATTTGATCAAAAAGCATTTTCCCGGAATTCCCTTTGTAGATGTGATTGGAGAACGTAAGGGAATCCCCAAAAAGCCGGATCCCTATTCCGCCCTGGAGATTGCCAGGAAGATGAAATTATCACCCCATGAGATTTTATATGCAGGAGATTCAGGGGCGGATATGCTGACGGGTACAAATGCAGGAATGGACACTATTGGCGTACTGTGGGGGTTCCGGGAGCGGAAGGAATTAATAGACAGCGGAGCCACCTATATTGTCAGTAGGGCAGATGAAATTATAAAATTATTTTGAAAGGCGGGAGCGTATGTATTTTAAATATGGTGTAGATAGCTTTATTTGGACAGAGAAGTTTAGTGAAAAAGATTTATGGATCATTGGGAAAGCAAAGGAGCTTGGCTTTGAAGTAATAGATTTTGCCATCTCCGATCCCTATGCTTTTCCCGAGAAGCTGGTAAAGCAGGAGCTGGAGCGCGTAGGAATAGACTGTGTCTGCACTACGACCCTAACGGCCCAGACAAATCCTATTTCCCCGGAAGCGGAGATACGTAACGCCGGTGTGGAGGCCATGAAACGCTGTGTCGATATCTGTAATTATCTTGGCGCACCAATCCTGGGCGGAGTAAACTATGCAGGCTGGGGCTACCTGACGAAAAAACCGCGCACAGAGCAGGAATGGCAATGGGGAGTAGAGTGTATGCGCCAGGTTGGAGAATATGCAAGGGCAACGGGAGAGGTAATTATTTGTGTGGAATGTGTTAACCGCTTTGAGACCTTTTTCCTGAATATAGCGGAGGATGCAGTGAAGTTTTGCAAGGATGTAGGGACGGGAAATATAAAGGTCCACTTGGATTGCTTCCATATGATACGGGAGGAAAAGAGCTTTGCCGGAGCCGTGAAAACCTGTGGAAAGGAATACCTGGGATATATCCACGTGAACGAGAATGACAGGGGAATCCCGGGAACGGGTCTTGTACCCTTCAAGGAATTTTTCCAGGCCGTTGCAGAGGTGGGGTATGAGGGGCCTCTGGTTATTGAATCCTTTGACCCCAGCTTTGAGGAGCTGGCAGGTAACTGCGCCATTTGGCGGAAGTTTGCCGAAACTGGTGAAATACTGGCAATTGAAGGGCTTAGGAACCTAAAGGCAATTTCAGATGCTTTGTAGGAAGTGTGAAATGCAGAGCATTTCACATCCGGCACCCTGTGGCCTTGCGGCCAAATGTCCGTTAGTATAAATTGTGAAAACCAATTCACTTTGCAGATATTGCATCTGCGGATCAAAATTTGCAGGTATCAGAAAGGTAAGGTTATTAGGATGAGAATAGCAATTGGATGTGATGAAGCAGCATATGGCTTAAAGCTTGAAATTATAAAGCATCTTCAGACCGAGGGTATAGAAGCTGTGGATTTCGGGGCAAAGGCCGGTGAAATCATTTTATATCCGGATGTAGCACAAAAGGTAGCGGAGGCAATTGTAGCAGGAGAATTTGAGCGGGGAATCCTGCTCTGCGGTACCGGGATAGGCATGGCCATGACGGCGAATAAGGTTCCGGGAATCCGGGCAGCAGTCTGCCATGACCCGTTTTCAACGGAGCGCTCCCGTAAAAGCAATAATGCACAGATTATGTGTATGGGGGAACGTGTCATTGGTGTGGAGCTGGCAAAGTATCTGGTGGATCTCTGGTTGTCCTGTGAATTTGCAGGCGGAGGCTCCACGGAGAAGGTAGAGCGGATTATGAAGGTTGAGAACCAATACAGGGGTTAGTATAGGATCTTACCCATAATCAGGCAGTACACCCGGTTAATAACTAATATCAGGAAGGAGAATGCAAGGTGAACCAAATTGTCAATGATCCGGATTATGTTGTAGAGGATATGCTAAAGGGCTTTATAAAGGCAAACGGGAATTTAATCGCTGCTACAAAAGATGATAAGGTATTAAAGTATGTAAATACCCCAATCAAAGAAAAGGTAGGTATTGTCACAGGGGGAGGCTCAGGCCATAAGCCTGCATTTATCGGTTATATAGGAGAAAACATGTGCGATGCAGTGGCCGTAGGGCAGATTTTTTCTTCACCTACTGCTAAATCCTTTTATAATGCAATGGTGGAAGCGGATGCAGGAAGAGGGGTAGCCTGTCTCTACGGCAATTATGCAGGTGACAATATGAATGTCAAGATGGCAATCCGCCGGGCTGAGAAGGACGGGATTACAGTAAAGACGGTGGTGGCAAATGATGACTGTGCATCTGCGCCGAAGACAGAAAGGGAGAAACGGCGCGGCGTTGCCGGAGAGGTCCTGATGTGGAAGGTAGGCGGGGCAAAGGCAGCTATGGGAGCGGATTTGGATGCAGTCATTGCGGCAGCCCAGAAAGCAATTGATAACACAAGAAGTGTAGGAGTAGGGGTGGCACCCTGTACAATCCCGGCCGTTGGACATGCGAATTTCGAAATCGCAGATGGAACCATGGAGGTGGGCATAGGACATCATGGGGAACCGGGCGTAAAAGTAGAAAAGCTGAAAACTGCGGATGAAATTGCCCAGGAAATGCTGGATATCATCCTTCCGGATCTACCCTTTGTGGCAGGGGATGAAGTGGTGGTATTGCTGTCGGGACTTGGTGCGACACCGGTCATGGAGCAATACATTGTTTATAACAGGGTTGAAGAAATCTTAAAAGAGAATGGAATATTGGTATATAAGGCTTATGTTGGCAATTATTTTACATCCCTGGATATGAAGGGGGTAACCCTGACTGTCATGAAATTGGACAAAGAGCTAAAGGAATGTATTGATATGCCGGCTGATAGCACCGGATTAAAACAGCGGTAGGAGGTGGAGGCCATGATTAAGGATAAGGAGGCCGGATTTGTGGTTATTGATTTAGTAAAGGTCATCCGGGATAACAAGGACTTCTTAAGTGAAATTGACGGGAAGATTGGTGACGGTGACCATGGGATTAACATGAATAAAGGCTTTACCCTTTGTGAAGAGAAATTAAAGGGAAAGGAATTTGGCCTGTCCGAAGGGCTTAGTGCCCTATCTGAAACTCTGCAGGAGGATATCGGAGGCTCCATGGGTCCTTTGTATGGAGCTTTCTTTGGAGAGATGGCCTTTGCAGCAAAGGAAGTAATCAGCCCGGAGGTGTTTGGTGAAATGCTTGGAAACGGAATCGCTGCCATAGAGGATATCGGAAGTGCTAAACGCGGGGATAAAACCCTGCTGGATACCTTGCTGCCCGCGAAGGAAGCCTATCATGCTGCGCTGGAGGCCGGAAAAGATTTTGCGGAGGCATTAGAAGCATTAAAAAAAGCGGCACTTGACGGATGGAAATCAACTGAGAACATGATTGCCAGAATAGGAAGAGCCAGCCGGTTAGGGGAGCGTTCGAAGGGTGTCCTGGATGCCGGTGCTACGAGCTGCTACCTGCTGCTGACCTCCATGGCACAATCTTTTCAAAGGCTTTTATAAGATGGCATGATTTAAAATTGTTCATAATTGTCAGTTTGAAAGCAGTAATAGGTTTGATTATAGATAAAAATACAATGAATAAGCGGTGGTACTTCTTTTCTAATTGTGGAGTATGACCGCTTTTAATTTAAATAAGATATAGAAAATATACCATTATCACAAATAAGGTGCAAAATCATGTTTTTTGAAGGGTATCTATCTTAGGTTGGCTTTGTTACAATAAGGGTAAGATGATTCAAAGAAAAAAGCGCGCATGTTTTCGAAGGATTACTTATGAAACAGAAAGGAAGTATTTATATTGGGAGATCAAGAAATCAAAATTAGAGATGTATTACTCAAAGAGCTGATGATTATTGATGCAGAGCCCTTTAAGGATAAGGAAGAATTATTCTTATATATTTCCGAAAAATTTGAAGAAACAGGCATTGTATCAGACAAAGTGGCTTTTAAACAATCCCTTGACAGCAGGGAAAGCCTGGGACCGACCTACATGGGAGAATTCATAGCAATTCCCCATGGGAAGTGTAAGGAGGTTATCAAGCCGGGAGTTGGGTTTATCCGATGCAAAGACAGCTTTATCTACCGGTCCGGCGAGGAAGAAGGACCTGTAAAATACATTTTTGTGTTGGCCATTATTGATAATCAGGCTGATAATTCCCACTTAAGGATTCTCGCAACCCTGTCAGGCTATCTTGTGAGGGAGGAGTTTGTGGAATTAATCGCAAATGCCCAAAGCTATGAGGAACTATTAAATGGTATTGACCAATTGGAGAAATAGGGAAAGGAGGGGTACCATGTTTATTATTGCCATAACATCTTGTGCAACAGGAATCGCACATTCCTATATGTCTGCGGAAGCAATTAAAAAAGTCTGTAAGAAGAACGGCCATTCTTGCAAAGTAGAAATCCAGGGAGCCCTTGGGATTGAAAATATGCTATCAGCCAAGGATATTGCCGGGGCCGACCTGCTGGTCTTTGCGAATGACGTCGGAATAACAAAGGTTGAACGGTTTAAGGATTTTCCTAAGGATAAGATCAGGCAGTTTTCACCGCATGAGGTAATCAAAAAACCGGAAATAATATTGCAATAATTCAATGCGTTTTTTATTAGGGGAAAGGAAGGTATTGGTATGAATAGTGTTTTAAAGGATATTAAGCAGTCTCTTTTGACAGGTGTTTCTTATATGCTTCCATTCGTTGTGGCAGGTGGTATCTTAGTAGCGATTGGCTTTGCAGGGGGAGGAGCGGTAGCGGTTACACAGAGTGAAACCGGATTCTGGTCCAGGATCTTCTGGTGGGGCAAAGATGCATTTGGTATGATGGTTCCGATTATGGCTGCCTATGTTGCATTTTCCATTGGTGACAAACCGGCAATCCTGCCGGGCATGATCGCCGGTATCTGTGCCGATCATATTGGCGGAGGCTTTATTGCAGCTTTAATTGGAGGTATTATCGCAGGATATTTGGTTCAGTTATTAAAGAAAATTCCGTTGCCGCGTGCGCTCAGGTCATTATTGCCGACATTAATTATCCCGGTTATCGGTACACTGGCGATTGGATTTATCATGGAGATTGTATTAGGTAATCCGATTGCTGCAATTAACAAGGGAATGCTGGACTTCTTAAGCGGATTACAGGGAAGCGCCCTTGTGGTACTGGGGCTGGTGCAGGGAGCCATGCTTGCCTTTGACCTTGGAGGACCGGTGAATAAAGCAGCTTACGCTTTCGCCCTGGCAACCCAGGCAGCGGGCAACAATGCTCCTATGGCAGCAAACTTCGTAGCTTCCATGGTTCCTCCCTTATCCATTGCCTTGGCAATGGTTATAAGAAAGAAGAAATTTACCAAGGTGGAACGTGATGCGACTGGCGGCTGCTTTGTCGGCGGGCTTGCCATGATATCTGAGTTTGCAATTCCTTTTGCAACAGGAAATCCTTTGCTCTATATCCCTTGCTTTATGGCAGGCGGTGCAGCTGGCGCAATTTGCTCCTATCTATTCGGCTGTACCATGGCGGCTCCCCACGGCGGATATTTTGTGGTGGCCTTATGCAATAAGCCTGTTCTGCTGACACTGGCTCTGCTCATCGGCTCAGGAGTAAGCTGTGCGCTGATCCTACTGTTTAAGAAGGCTCCTACACAGGAAGAGATTGCCATGGATGAGGATGTTGAAGAGGCATAAGTACTTTTTAAAAGTGTGGCACAGGCTTACGGCTTGTGCCACATTTAGAAGACTAGTTAATGAATACGAGGTGACGGATATGAAATCATTCAAATATATTCTTAATGACGAGGAAGGCCTGCATGCGAGGCCGGCAAGGCTGTTAGTAAAGGAAGCCGGTAAATTAACGAGTAAGGTGACTATTGATAAGGACGGCTCCAGGGGTGATGCAAAAAAGATTTTTGCGGTCATGGGCTTATGCGTGAAAAAGGGCGATGAAATTACAGTGATAGTAGAAGGTGAAGAGGAGGATTCGGACGTAAGCATCCTCGAAAAATTCTTTAAGGAGAATCTCTGATCCAGGTAATTAGGTTAAATCAAATCATTGGATTACAGTGCTCCGGCCTGATGCATCAGCGGCAGGGCAGGGGAATCCATTATTTCTAGTGATGCAGGTCTGTAAGCAGGGGAGGAAGCAGCTGTGGAAATTATATCGGGTAAATCTGTTTTTGCAGGGATAGCAATAGGAAGGGTTATGGTATGGGAAAAGGAGAACCAGAGTATAAAACGTACCCATACCGAGGATACCCAGGCAGAGCTTGAAAGGGTAAAAAGAGCATCGGAAAAAGCGGTGGGCCAGCTTGAAAAGCTATATGAGAAAGCAGTGAAGGAATTCGGGGAATCGGGCGCCGCGATTTTTGACGTTCACCAGATGATGATCCAGGATGGGGATTACCAGGAATCCATCCGGCATATTATAACTACCCAGAATACGAATGCAGAGTTTGCTGTTGCTACGACGGGAGATAATTTTGCATCCATGTTTTCAGGGATGAAGGATGAATATATGAAAGCAAGGGCAGAGGATGTAAAGGATATCTCAACGAGAATCATCAATATCCTTGCCGGAAAGGAAGAAAGGACACTGGGAGGGGAAGAGCCGGTCATCATACTTGCTGAGGATCTTGCTCCAAGTGAAACGGTACAGATGGACACCGGTAAAGTGCTTGCTTTTGTCACAAGATTGGGCTCCACCAACTCCCATACTGCGATTCTGGCACGGACGATGAATATACCGGCGCTGATTTGTGTTGAGTTTTCAAATGATTTTGATGGTAAGCTGGCTATTGTGGATGGGGTCAGTGGAGCATTGATCATAAATCCGGATGAAGCCACACTGAGGGAATACAGCAAAAGGATCCATAATGACCAGGAAAAAGCAGCCATGCTGCAGGAGCTAAGAGGAAAAGAAACAATAACAAGGGACGGTAAGAGGATCAAGCTGTATGCCAACATTGGGAATGCCTCCGATGTGGCATTTGTCCATCGAAATGACGGGGAAGGAATCGGGCTTTTCCGAAGTGAATTTATCTATCTGGGAAGGGATACTTACCCTACGGAGGAGGAGCAGTTCCAGGTCTATAAAACAGTGGCCCAGAACATGGCCGGTAAGAAGGTGATTATCCGTACCCTGGACATTGGTGCAGATAAGCAGGTGGATTATTTTAACCTGGCAAAGGAAGAAAATCCGGCGTTAGGGTACCGGGCGATCCGGATTTGCTTAGACCGTGTGGAATTATTTAAAACCCAGCTGCGCGCTATTCTGAGGGCGAGTGCATTTGGGAATATATCGATTATGTATCCGATGATCATTTCGGTCGGTGAGATTAAAAAGGTGAAGGAAATTTTCGGGGAAGTAAGGGATGGATTAAAGCAGGAAAAATACCCTTATGGTGAGGTTGAACAAGGGATTATGATAGAAACGCCGGCGGCGGTTATGGTCAGTGATGATTTGGCGAAGGAGGTAGATTTTTTCAGCATAGGCACCAATGACCTGACCCAATATACTTTAGCCATCGACAGGCAGAATTCCAAGCTGGATTCCTTCTATGATGCACATCATCCAGCCATTTTACGGATGATACAGATGGTTATTGACCATGGACACAAGGAAAACTGCTGGGTAGGGATCTGCGGTGAGCTGGCGGCGGATACCGCCCTGACAAAAACATTTATTGAAATGGGAATAGATGAATTGTCGGTCTCGCCGTCCTTTGTTTTGCCCATAAGAAAATTAGTCCGGGAATTGTAACATTCCCGGAATATTGGTCGGAATACCGGTGCCTGTCACCATGAACAATAATTTATACGCTAAGTGTGCGGCAGAAGATTTACAGTGATAAAAAAGCACTAACAATAGAAAACACCCGGAACAGCAAGGAGCTGAAGGAGGCCGGTAAGCGGACGAACGCTTATCGGCCTCCAATTAAATCAACCTTTCCCCTCCTGCTTGTCCGGGAATAAATCCGGTCTTAAGTGGGTCATATCGGTCGGGTTCTTCTCTACCCGAAGAATTGGATTAGGGCAATATACATTGTAGGTCTCTCTGGAATTCATCTTAATGAAGGTTCCGGGATCATTCAGAGCTGCTTCCTCTTCCTTAGTTGGTCTTGGGGGACGTGTATAAACATATGCTATATGAGGATATAAGCTATCTCCGGGGGTTTTACCGAATACGCTCTGCTTGGTGTGGAAGTATAAAGCAGTATATCCTCCCGCATCCACATGGGCCAGTCCTCTGGGCAGAATCACCAGATCTCCTGCTTTAAAATCGTAATGTTCTTCTTCACAGGTATCGTCCCCCACACCAATGGTAACACTGCCTGAGCCGGAAAGTATGAATTTATATTCTTCTATATCAGGATGTGAATGGGAATCGAAGGGACGCTCTTTATCGGATTCCGCCAGTTTTTCTGCAAGATTGCAGATTGCTATATCGTCAGTCCAGGTCAGAGGATAGCTGGACTGCCTCAGGCCGGCATTGGCATTATAGACAGCCGGGGCATCGGAGCGTTTTAATACCCTGGCTCCCAATACGGATGCATTCTTCTTTGCCTTTTCAATGTTCTCTGTAACGCCTGTCTGCTCATCCACAGGAGTCACAGCCCTGTAGATTTCATTGTTCTGATAGGCTTCGGTAACCTGCGCTAAATCACTTCTGCAGGCCTGCAGATCTGCGTGGAAATTCCTGATTCCTGCAGCTCTTCCAAAGCTAAGCTCCTTACTGTAGGTCTGGTCATAGCAGGTGTAAGTTCCTGCTTCCTTTAAATGATCCCGTTCTTCCTTTGTCGGTCTGTAAGGCTTGTCCACAGTGATTACCGGATGAGGGAACCTTGTCGTACCGGCCACGGTTCCGAATACACCGGTTCTTGCATGGAAGCTGATTGCTTTCCAGTCTCCTTCCATACGGTAAGGAATCTCTCTTGGTACAATAACCAGTTCTTGTGCCTGGAAGTCATAGCATTCCGTCTCATAATCCCCGGCCTTATCGCCAAAGATTACTTTTCCGCAGCCTTCCAGAACATAATAATAGACATTAACATCCGGGTGGCTCCTGACAGTCCAGGGGCGGTCCGTATCCGTTTTTTGGTCCTTTTCGATATAGAAAAACAGACCTAGGTCATTTACTTCCGATAAAGGATAAAACCATTGTCTGCATGCAGTGTCGTTAACATAAACCGGCACCGCATCTTCACTGTGAATAATTCTGGCTCCGGGCACCAAAGGGTTCTTTAAGGCCTCGTCCCTGTCTTTTTCTGCATTTTTGCAGTCTTCTGCCGTTCTTCTTAATTTCATAGACAATTTATACATTTCATTTTCCTCCTAATAACGTAAGGTCAGGCTTTTACACCGCCGGCCATAATGCCTTCCATGATGTTTTCTTCGAATATCATGACAAATATGATAATCGGAATCAGAATAATACAGCCCATGGCACTTAATAAATCCCAGGGAACATCATAGGAATTGGCTCTTGGCAAAGTGGATATTCCTATGGTCAATACTTTTATCTTCTGCGAAAAGAATAAAGGTATAAAAAACTCATTTAAGCAGCTAATAAAATTAATAATACATACAGTTGACACAGCAGGCTTTAGCAAAGGCATGGTCACAAACATTATCTTTTGTAAATGTCCTGCTCCGTCAATTTCGGCCGCTTCTTCAATGTCAATTGGAATGCCGCTCAGATAATTACGCAAGATCAGAATGGTAAATGGAATCAGCGCACTGGTATAAAGCAGAATCAGGCCCGGATAGGTATCCACCAGCTTTAAGGATTTCAGATAATCATAAAGGGGTCTTGCAGTCACAATTCCGGGAATCATTGCTGAAAATACGATCATTCCGTAAGCGAGGGACAGGCCTTTTGAAGAATACCGTTCGAAAGCATAGGCTGCCAGCACACAGAAAACGGTTGTAATAACCAGAGTCAGGGTTGTGACAATCAGGGTACTTCCTATCTGGGGAAGAATCCCTACCGTATGAATCAGTGTTTTGTAGCTTTGCAGTGTAAAGTGCTTTGGAATCCAGTCAATCGGACTTGTCAGAAGTTCTGTATTGGGTTTTATGGATGAAATAAAAATCCAATAGACCGGAATCAGAATGATCAGTGCCCCTATGATTGCAAGCAGCCACTGACAGATGGCTAACAGCTTTTTTTTCAATTTTTGATTCATTTTCCGGCCCTCCTTAGTCTGAGATTTTTTTAACGGCAAACAGATTTAACCCGCTGAGTAAAAGCATAAGCAGGAATAATACGATAGCAATAGCTGATGCGTACCCCAGGTTCAGGTTATTGAATGCCTCAATTAAAATTCTATAGGATAAAACAGATGTACCGTCATATGGTCCGCCGGATGTCATTGCATAGACCAGTTCAAAGTTGGTAATTCGCCACATGGTAAAGAATATGGAGATTAACATTACTGTCTTTGCGATATTGGGAATGGTAATACTCCAAAAGGTCCGGAGGGCACCTGCTCCGTCAATTTTCGCTGCTTCATAGATATCATCCGAAATATACTGCAAGGATGCCAGCACAAGTATGGCAAAGAAAGGGACATCCTTCCACAGGTCTACAATAATAACTGCTATTCTGGCCGTGTCCACTTGAACTAACCAGTCAAAATGGAAGCCTGCAACGAATCGGCTAATCAAATCATTCACAAAACCATAGGTTCCATTAAATCCCCACCTGGCAGCGCGGCCTGCGACAATCGTCGGCATTGCCCAGGGAATCAGGACAATTGTCCGCAAAAATTTCTTCCCTTTAAATTTCATATTCAACATCATCGCAAGAGCGACTCCGAGAATAATGTGAAATATCATAGATACCACTGTAAATATAATGGTAAACTGCATGGAGGATGCAATCTTGTCATCCTGCAGCAACCTGGCATAATTTTTTAATCCAATAAACGTTCCTGTTCCGCCGTTGATTATGTTTAAATCGCGGAAACTGTTAATAAATGTCATCACAACCGGATAGAGGGTTGTAAGACAGCGGATTACAATGACCGGAAGAATCATCAGCCACGGAATCCACATTCTTTTTTTAGTACCTTCTTTCAAGGCTGCTCCTCCTTATATAGGAAAGCAGAGGCATTGTCACGCCCCTGCTTCCTATTGAAATTATTGATTCTGATCAGGGAAATAGGTACTTATGCAATCCTTCATTTCGCTTATATATTTGTCAAATGTGATTTCATCACTGATATATTTTTGGAATAAAGAACCTACTTCATTGATATATTCCATGGAATTAGCCGGAAGAGGACGTGTTACTAAGGTCGTATTTTGCAGATAGCTTTTTAACTGGTCCAGACCCGGTACTGTAAAGTTAGCGTCATCCACGACATCGGTTCTTGCTGGTAATCTGGAGAAGATCTTTCCGTAAGTCTCCTGGCCTTCCAGGCTGGCTGCCCACTTTAAGAAAACCTTTGCGGCTTCTTTATTCTGGGATGCGGCATTTATTACATACTGCCAGCCATTGGCATAAGTTTTCTCCTGACCGAAGTTCAGCATTGGTGCAATATAAATGTCGTCCATGCCATATCTGCCGGCTGCATCATAGGTCGGCATAAAGCTGGAGTAGTTCAGCATGGAAGCGGAGGAGCCGTCCATAATACGCTGATTTAATTCTGTGTACTGGTCTGCCAGCTGTGATTTTGGAGTATATCCATTATCTATCATTTCTTTTAAGAACTTTACTGCTTCCTGTGTATTGGGATTAGACCAGTCAAGCATGTCCCCGCCGAACAAATTGATGAATTCACCGATATCATTCCAGACATAGGTCTGTTCCCAGCCGCCGCCATATCCATAAACTCCGTCCTTGGATACCGCTTTTAAGAATTTTACAAAGTCATCCTTCGTCTTGATAGAGTCCATGCCGGCCTCCTTTACATATTTGGAATTCAGCCAGAAGCTGAAGATTTCCATGAACATCGGAACGCCTTTTCCGCTGCTCATCTCGATAAAGGATTCTGGAAATGCTGCTTTTACATCATCTGTCAGTACATCATCAAGAGGCTCCAGATAATTTGTTTTGGATAGGGACAAAAGCATTTCCTGATCAACGGACAGGATGTCAACGGAATCATCACCGGAAGAAAGAAGGGTCATAACCTTTGCCGTTCTGTCCTCCGTATTGGTTGGCATTGCAATGACCTCGATATCAAGGCCGGTAGCAGCTTTTGCGGCATCCAGATACTCCTGGAAATTCGCCTGCGTTGCGGCATCGTCGCAGAATAGGGTAATCTTTCCTGTACCTGCGGAAGCGGTGGGAGTAGCATCCGTTGCGCCGGACGTTGTTTCTGAGGGGGTGGATGCCCCGTCTTTATCAGATGCTTTTTTGCTGCATCCGATGAAAGAGGATGTAACCATGCATATACAGAGAATCATGCATACTAACTTCTTTTTCATAAAAGTAAACCTCCTTTTTATTTGGTAATTCACATTATAAGCAAAAATATAATTCTTTAAAATTTGATTTTTTATGAAGTTTTTATACTTTTTTATTGTGATAATTGACAGATATTCATCTATTTTTTATTCTATATATTAGAAAAGCTGCTACAAGCATTTCGGAATGCCGCAGGTAAATTTGTGACATGCTAATCTGTAGGAGCAGGCTTGCCTGGGGTAGAACGCAGGTCTGCAGCACGGCTTAAATTCAAAAGTAGAAATTGCCATCCAAAAGTAAAAATAGCCTGGGAGGTCCGCGGTAACTATGAAAAAAATAATAAGGCGTATTTTAAGATATTTTAACCTGAAGCTGAATACCGTTTATAAGAAACTGGTCTGCCTGACCCTTGTCTGCAGCCTGGCTCCCCTCACATTAATAAGCGGTATTTCTTACTATATGGCTTATTCCATATCAAAGGACAGGACGATTGATTCCATCTGCTACACCAATGAACAGATTGCCCTGAATATAACCAACCGGATGGAGCAGGTGGAGGACCTTTCAAATACCATATCCTTTTATCTTTATTCCCTTTTTCAAGCACCTATGGATCCTTTATCCGGATATCTTCAGGCCTATTCCAGAAGCAAAAATAACATTTCTTCGGTTAAAAATACATTTAAGCTTTTTCAGATTAACATTTTTTTGCCGGAAGACCATCTGATTAGTACCTCCGGAAACGGGATTGACATTCTGCCATTTCAGAAATTAACGGATTATAATATGACGGAAGACAAATTATATGAGGCAGGCGCCCGTTCTTTCTGGGCAGCCAACAAAGACCTTAAGTTTCCACAGGCCTTTTCCCAGGTGCCAAAGTCGGTTATCACTTGCTGGAGCTCCTACCGCAACATATATACAGGGAAGTTAAATTATGCGTTTGCCTGCCATATCCAATTATCCGAATTCTCAGATATCCTGGTTTCCCCGGCAGGAACAAGCAGCAGCTACGTTATTGATAAGGACAATAGAATTATTATGCATAGTGATAATTCAAAAATCAATACAAGACTGGAGATGGGAAACATTAATTTGTGGGAAACGGATAAGAATACTTTTATCTCAAATAAATCTCTTATCATTACCCAGCCGATTATGAAAGACTCCATGCTCCTTGTCACGCAGGTACCGCTTTCCGGTATCCGGCAAAGCAGCAATTTCGTCCTGACTTTTTTGCTGATTTCGACTTTGTCCATCATAGTCTGTGCGGTATTGCTTTCAGTATTCGTATCTAAAACGTTTACCACCAGGTTAAAGACCCTCTCTAATGTGATGGGAGCAACCAAAGCCAGTGAAAACAGAGAGATATTAAATCGTTTACAGCCAATGATGACACGGCCTGAAACAGGAAAGGATGAAATCGACCGTTTGGCGGGAATATTTCATAATATGGTTTTAGATAATGATAAGTACTTTAAGCAGATTTTAAATATGTCACTGCAGACGGAAAAATTAAAATTTCAATTGCTGCAATCACAGATTAACCCGCATTTTTTATTTAATACCCTAAACACCATCATCTCCTGTCAGGCACTGGGAAAGATAGAATTGGCACAGCAGACAATTACAAATTTGTCCCGGTTCTATCGTGAGCTTCTCCATGATCCCGATAAATTAATTCCAATTGAAGAAGAGCTTCACACTGCGGAGCTGTATTTAAAATTGATATGCCTGTCGAAGTCCAACCCAATTACATGGGAATTTAAAACGGACGACGGAATTCAGAACTTTTTAATCTGCAAGTTTGTATTACAGCCATTTATTGAGAATGCAGTAATCCATGCTGTTGCCGATTCCAGCAGTCCCCTTCATATTGAAATTGCCATTCGTTATGAGGAAGACGCCATTTTGATTCAAATATCGGATAACGGCGTTGGAATTGCGAAAGATCAGCGGGAGGAGATCAGGGAGACCTTAAGGCTGCATAAGGTTGATTATGAAAAGCATTATGGAATCGGGAATGTCAATGTCCGTCTTATTCCTTATTTTGCAGCCGGTTTCGATTATATTATCCTGGAAAGCCATGAGGGGATCGGAACCGCCTTTACCATTCACTTAAAGCAGATCATTGAATAAACGGGAGGTGTTTTCATGGGAAAAAATATATTAATCATTGATGATAATAAATTGCTGACGGAGTCTTTGAAGCAGAATATTGACTGGGATACTTTGGGCATTACAGTCAGTCATGTGCTCTACGATGCTCTTAAGGTGAAAGAAATCGTTACTTCAGAGCGTGTGGACCTGATTATCTCGGATATTCGCATGCCCGGGATGTCCGGCCTTGAAATGGTAAAAGAGGTTCTGGAAATAAACCCTGGTATCAAGGTTATTTTAATCAGTGCTTATGAAGACTTTGAATATGTCCAGGAAGCCATCCGTCTCGGTGTATTTGATTATATTGAAAAACCCATTGATTTGGAATATTTAAAAAGTATTATCCAAAAAGCGGCCAAGCAGATTGATCTTGATATACAGATAAAAAAGCAGTTGGAAGCAAGTAAACCTGCAATGACGGAAAAGTTCTTTAATGACGTGCTGCATCATGCTCCGCAGGAAGCCAAATTTCAGTATAGCGACTATCTGAATTTCCTTTCTATTAATGCGGAAAGTAATTATCATCTATGCATTGTGATAAGGATTAGAAATTCCGCTCCGCTTAAAACGGCGAAGGACCTGGAAAAATATCATATGAATCTGCTGTCCTTCAAGAATTTTATAACGGAACAATTTACTGATTTTAAGCTTTTCTATCTTCTCCATAACAGGAATTCCCTTGTTCTAATTATGGGAAGGACATTTGCCAGCGCGAATCAGTTATTAGAGGTTGCAGATGAGCGAATCTCCTTAATCCTGGGGCATCCATCAGACCTTAAATCGGTTATTGGAGTTGGTAATCCCGTACGCTCCTTTTGGAAAATCCGTGAATCCTATGAAAGTGCAAAATTAGCCCTGGAATACCGCTTTTTTCTGCCGGAAGAACGGGTTTTCTATTTTAAGGACATCCCTTCTGAAAACTTCATTCCTGATATAAATATGGAAGCCAAGAGCAAGGAGATCATCAATCTTATTTGTAAAAATGACGTAGATAACTTAAAACAATACTTAGAGCAGCTATATCGTGATTATCTTGAACTTCATACCAGCAAAGTCAACTTGTTTTTTTCAATCAATGATATCGCAGGAAAAGTCCTTAATTTCCTGTATAAAATGGGGGTAAGCCTGTCTGCCCTGGATGAAAACCTGACCAGGCATTTTGGTAATTTGAATTTCTCAACAAGCACCGAGCTTTTTGACTGGCTTTCCAAACTGTGTATTATGGCCAGCGAACAGTTGGATACATCGGTTTCTTATTATCAGAAACGCCTTGCATTCATGGTGGATCATTATATTCAGGATAATTACGGAAACTCTCAGCTGAATTTAAATGAAATTGCCGCGTATGTAAATGTCAGTCCCACCTATTTAAGCGCTACCTATAAAAAAATTACCGGTAAGAATATCATTGAAGTCATAAGTACCACCCGGATTTTAATCGCACAGGAGCTGCTATCACATTCTAATCTGTCCATTAAGGATGTCAGTGAAAAAACCGGATTCTCCAACCAGTATTATTTTAGCACCAGTTTTAAGAAAATTACAGGACAGTCCCCCAGCGCTTTTCGGAATCCGGGAGATTTACATTAGTTTCCTCACCGAAATATATCGGGAAGCCCCTGTTTGATCTTGACAAATCCTTGTACTCCCCATACATTGATTAGGGAGCAATTTTAGGAGTAAAAATGCACAAAGACAAAACTGATTATTATGCAGATTGTGCAAAACATAAAGCGATCAAAATGTGAAATAATTGAAAGAATCAATGTATTTCTAAGGAGGACAAGGAATGAATAACTTATTAGTTGCCCAGTCGGGCGGGCCAACCGCCGCGATTAACGCAACTCTTGCCGGAATATTACAGGGTGTCCGGGCAAGCGGGAAAATTGACATCGTGTATGGTGCGAGGAATGGAATTGAAGGTGCAATCAAGGGGCAATTAATTGATTTGAATGAAACCGTGTCAGATACCAGGGCAATGGATGCCCTGACATATACACCATCCTCTGCCCTCGGAACCTGCAGATATAAGATGAAGGATTGGCGTGCAGACGAAGCGCCCTATAAGAAAATCATAGAAACCTTTTACAAATATGGCATCAGATATTTTATCTACATCGGCGGCAATGATTCCATGGACACGGTTGATAAGCTGGATCAGTACTGCAGGATCAATGGACATGATTTTATCATTATGGGTGCGCCAAAGACCATTGATAATGACCTGAATCTAACTGACCATAGTCCGGGCTTTGGCTCTGCGGCAAAATACATTGCAACAACCATATCAGAATTGGCGGCAGACATCGGAGCCTTTGATCTTCCGGCAGTTACCGTCGTTGAGATTATGGGAAGGAATGCAGGCTGGCTGGCGGCAAGTGCGGCGCTCTCCAGAATCAATGGCGGGGCGGGGGCGGATCTGATCTATCTTTGCGAAAGGCCTCTTGACCCTGGGAAGTTCCTGTCAGACGTAAGAGAGAAATTATCCCGGAAATCAGGAATCCTGGTTACCGTAAGTGAGGGCGTAAAAAACAGTGAAGGGGTCTATGTCTCCGAGCATACGGCAAACGGGGCAGTTGATAATTTTGGGCATAAATATATCGCAGGTGCAGGACGTGCATTAGAGCAGCTGGTCCGCCATGAAATCGGCTGTAAGGTCCGTTCCGTTGAACTGAACCTGATGCAGAGATCGGCGGCACATATTGCAAGTGAGACGGATATTATGGAATCGATGATGCTTGGGCAGAAGGCGCTTGGCTGTGCGCTTGATGGTGAGACGGGAAGGATGGCGGCCATCCGGAGGCTTAGCGATGAGCCCTACCGGGTGGAATTTACCTCAGTACCGGTCTGCGAGGTTGCAAACCATGAAAAAACCGTTCCACAGGAATGGATTACCCCGGATGGGACTGACGTGACGGAAGAGATGATTTCCTACCTGAAGCCTTTAATCCAGGGAGAGACGAATATCAAATTTAAAAATGGAATTCCAATCCAGGTTAAATTATATTAAGGGGTTAATATTATTAAAGAATTAATATTGTTAAGGGACTAATATGTAGTAAGAGGTCTGATATATATAAAGCCGGGTACATATTAAAAAATGTGGTTTCGATTTGCAGGGAGCTATGTGCAGGCTATTAAACAGGGCTGCTGGTAAACCATACCAGCAGCCCTAATATTTTTTTAATGGGATTCATATTCCCGGATTGTCTGTTCGATCCGGGAAGCCACAAGCTCAGCAATTTCCGTAGATTTCATATTCTTATAATCCTCATAATAAAGGGGTTTAAGATAATGGATCTGTACGGTAAGCTTTTTAATCGAATTAGTATCGAAGGCCTTATAGGCATCAATTAATGCGACAGGAACAATGGGGCATTTTGCATTTGTTGCACTTTTAAAGCTGCCGCCTTTGAATTCCAGGAGCTTGTTCCCGTTGCGGGATCTTGTTCCCTCGGCAAAGATCAGGAAGTTCTCGCCTTCCTTCACACGGCGGGTCATATTCATAATAACCTGCATGGACTGTCTTATGTCCTCACGGTCAATAACCTCAGCCTGGAGCAGCTGGATAATCTGCTTTAGCAGTATGGTATCCTTTACTTCCTTTTTCATGACTGTCACAAAGGGGCGCTCATGGGTCTCTAAAAATGCAAGTGCATCAAATAGGCCCTGATGGTTTGGAAACATAATATAACCGGTCTCCTTAGGAAGGTTTTCGATACCGTGGCATTCTATGGTTACCCTCCCGCGGCGGTTTACAATCGGTACCAGCTTATGAAGATAAGCATAACGGGTTGCAGCATCATATTTTTGTATATTGCATAAACGAAATATGTTAAGGAAATAGAAAGGAAGGACAAATATACTGCGGATAACCATTAAAGCAATTCTTTTCATGCAATTACTCCCTTCAGCCGAACTTCAGTGTGATAACACGCCTATAATTAGTCTAACAGCACTGCCTTAAGATGCGCGTGCCAGCACATTAGATTAGCTCATAGCCCTTCAACATCTTTGCGCGGCTCGGATGTCTTAATTTCCTGAGTGCTTTTGCCTCGATCTGACGGATACGCTCACGTGTAACATTGAATTCCTTGCCAACCTCCTCCAAGGTCCGGCTTCTTCCATCCTTTAGGCCAAAGCGCAGGATCAGCACGCGCTGCTCCCTGTCCGTTAAGGTATCCAGCAATTTGGTGATCTGGTCCTTTAATATGGAATAAGAAGCCGCATCTTCAGGCCCCATCATGGATTCGTCACTGATAAAGTCGCCAAGGTGGCTGTCATCCTCCTCGCCAATTGGTGTATCCAGGGAGATGGGATCTGCGGAAACCTTTAAGATTTCCCTGACCTTTTCAATAGGAAGATTCATAGCATCCGCCAGCTCCTGGTCTGAGGGCTCACGTCCCAGCTCCTGGAGAAGGTTCCTGGATACCCGGTAGGTTTTATTAATTACCTCGGACATATGCACCGGGATACGGATTGTCCTGGACTGGTCGGCAATTGATCTGGTAATTGCCTGGCGGATCCACCAGGTTGCATAAGTGCTGAATTTATAGCCCTTGGTATAATCGAATTTTTCAACTGCTTTAATCAGGCCTAAATTACCCTCCTGGATTAAATCAAGGAAGGAAAGGCCCCTTCCTACATAACGCTTTGCAATACTTACAACAAGCCTGAGATTGGATTCGGCCAAGATGCGCTTTGCATCCTCATCACCTTCAGCAATCTTTTTAGCAAGCTCAATCTCATCCGCCATCGTAAGAAGGGGATAGTTGCCGATTTCCTTTAGGTATAAATGGACAGGGTCATCGGACATGCTATAGGACTGGGTTAAGGCTTCAACCTCAAGCTGGGCATCCTCAGCATCATCATCCAACTCAAGCAGGATTTCCTCACTGGGTTCTTCCTCCTCGCTTGTATGTAAGACAACAATATTGTAAGCTTCCAGCCGTTCATATATTTTATCAATCTGATTATTATCTAAATTCAGCTCACTGATTAGAGTATTTACCTTTTCGGCTTCTAAAATTCCTTTTTGTTTATTCGCAAAAGCCAGCAGTTCACGGAACTTGTCCTCTAATACATCATGATTAGTTTGATCGTTCATAATGGTTCCTCCATCTTTGGATTAAAAAATTGCACTAGCTAACATTATAACATATGGTTGGGAAGAATGAAACATGAAATTTCATTTGACAGCATAAAAATGAATTGAAATGAGTTAAGGTAAAATATGGATGGCCTGGGAGGTGACCACATGAAAAAGTCTGAGATAATATTTTTATCTGTATGTGCCTTTTTGTCTGGATTAGTGTTAGGATTTCTAATAGCACCGATAAAAAAGGGTCTGGAAATTGGTAATAACAGTGGGAATACTAATAACTATTATGGTGATAATGAAAAACAGGATGAAGAATTAGGGCAGTGAAAGGATACAGCGGTATAAAAAAGGAAGGGGGAGCCGTTACAATACTTAATAGGGCATCCCCCTGTAGCATTTATTTCTTTATTTTAAAGATAAAAAGTTTATTTATATAATATCATTCACGCCTCTTTCACAACGGGCATCTCATCAAACCCTTTTTGGAGATCAGCATCAGTAGGGATGTAGTCAGACATGGTACCATTTAGGTATGCGTTGTATGCGGTCATGTCAAAGTAGCCGGTTCCGGTGAGACCAAAAAGAATGGTTTTGGCTTCTCCCGTCTCCTTGCATCTTAAAGCCTCATCGATGGCGCCTCGTATTGCATGAGCGGATTCAGGCGCTGGAAGTATGGTTTCCTGCTTTGCAAAGAATACAGCCGCTTCAAAAACCTTGGTCTGCTCTACAGCAATAGCTTCCATATATCTGTCATGGTACAGCTTTGATAGTATGGGGGACATTCCGTGATATCTTAATCCACCGGCGTGGTTGGCTGATGGCATAAAGCTGCTTCCTAAGGTGTACATTTTAGCAAGAGGGGTAACCTTTCCGGTATCACAGAAGTCATAGGCATATTTTCCTCTCGTAAAGGAAGGACAGGATGCCGGTTCAACAGCTATAATTCTGGGATTGGCCTTGCCTGATAATTTGTCCTGCATGAACGGCGCGATTAAACCGCCGAGATTGGAACCGCCGCCGGCGCAGCCGATAACAATGTCAGGATATTCATCCAGCATTTCCATGGCCAATTTCGATTCCAGACCGATGATGGACTGGTGTAATAATACCTGATTTAATACGGAGCCAAGGACATAGCGGGTATTTGGAGTGGTAACGGCCTTCTCAACTGCCTCGGAGATGGCACAGCCCAGGCTTCCCCCGGTGGCAGGATCCTTCGATAAAATCATTCTGCCAACCTCGGTCGTATTACTTGGGCTGGGAATAATATCAGCATCAAAGGTTCTCATAACAGACTGGCGGAAAGGCTTTTGCTCATAAGAAACCTTAACCATATATACGGTTAAGGGAAGGTTATAATAGGAGCATGCTTCTGATAAAGCAGTGCCCCACTGTCCGGCACCTGTTTCAGTAGTAAGTCCGGCTAACCCCTGTTCTTTTGCGTAGTAGGCTTGAGCGACAGCTGAGTTTAATTTATGGCTGCCGGAGGTGTTGTTGCCTTCAAATTTGTAGTAGATTTTTGCCGGTGTACCGAGAGCCTTTTCAAGGTTATATGCGCGGATCAGCGGGGACGGGCGATACATCTTATAAAAATCCTGTACTTCCTCCGGAATATCGATGTATCTGGTGGTGCCGTCCATTTCCTGTTGTGCCAGCTTTTCGCAGAAGACCGGATATAACTCCTCCACCTTAGCTGGTTCATGGGTCCCGGGATTCAGGAGCGGGGCTGGTTGTTCCTTCATATCAGCCCTCAGGTTATACCATTGCTTCGGCATCTGATCCTCGGTTAAATAGAGTCTGTGCGGAATTTTCTTTGACATAATAATGTCTCCTTTCTTTGGATTACATAGGTAACTGTAAAAACTCATTAATTGCAGCTGTTGTACATGCTGCTTAATTGCTTCGCAAGATACTGGGAGGAGCTATAAAAAGGTATAAAAAAAGCTTTTGTCACAGTATTTCTACTGGGACAAAAGCTATAGCAGCTCCTGCGGTACCACCCGGCTTGGTGCAAAAGCACCCACTCCTTCCATATACATTCATATATGCTCCCTTTTTAACGGATGGAGATTCCGTTGGGCATTACTTGACAATTAATTGTCTTTCTTCCCACCCTCATAAGCCCATTCAATATAGTCTTATTACTGCAATTCCACCATCTGCAGCTCTCTGAAAATAAAGGCAATATTTACTCCTCTTATTCAACGGTTTGCGATTTTATACGATATTTATAGGATTTAGTATACATTTAAATATGATAGCTTGTCAACGAAAATAAATATTTGTTTAATACCCATTGCTTTTAAACGGATTTTTTATACCTTGAAAATATTCGCTTAAAAGACATTTAGAGGACAGAAAAAATTTCTTGACAATTAATTCGTAAAAATATATAATCAATTAGCGTGCAGATTCCTGCATGCTATGTATTTTTTGTGCGTTTTTTGCGGATGCTATTTTTTATCCGCGGATGTCTTTATCCGGGGATAACCTTTTATCCGTTGCGTGCAAAGAAAACGAAAACCACAGAATTTTCTATAATAAAGCAGAGGTTAAGTAGGATGCTTAACCATAATAATTTTCAGGAGGTGAAAAATTAATGCCCACATTTAACCAATTAGTAAGAAAAGGTAGACAGACCATGGAGAAGAAATCTACAGCTCCTGCTTTACAAAAAGGCTTTAACTCCTTAAGTAAAAGAGCTACTGATGTATCCGCTCCTCAGAAGAGAGGTGTTTGTACAGCAGTTAGAACAGCTACTCCTAAGAAACCTAACTCAGCGCTTCGTAAAATTGCCAGAGTCCGTTTGTCAAACGGAATCGAGGTAACAAGCTATATCCCTGGTGAAGGACACAATCTTCAGGAGCACAGCGTTGTACTGATCAGAGGTGGCAGGGTAAAGGACTTACCAGGTACCCGTTACCACATCATCAGAGGTACACTTGATACCGCAGGTGTTGCTAAGAGAAGGCAGGCTCGTTCCAAATACGGTGCTAAGAGACCTAAGGCAGCAGCTAAATAATTAAGCCGATTAAAATCGTATTTTAATTGCAAATAACCTAATTGAACAGTTAAGTGCCGGATTAATTTTCCATTCCCGTTTGATTTGTATTTCTGTGGGTTCAAGTTAAAAAGCAGTAACATGCTTAGTGATTTTTTGGAATCACTTACGGAAAAGAAGTTAAACTGAGCACGATCACAGTGAAGCAGGCTTCACCAAAGCGTGAGCTTCATCAACAATTGTGAGTACCGTTGAATTAATTGGCTGGCGAAAGAACACTTCGCCCAGTATCGTTAAGGAGGGAAGAAACGTGCCTAGAAAAGGACATATAGCAAGAAGAGATGTGTTACCGGATCCTTTATACAAGAGCAAGGTTGTGACAAAGCTGATCAACAACATCATGCTTGACGGTAAGAAGGGAACAGCCCAGAAGATCGTCTATGGTGCATTTGACAGAATCGCAGCTAAGACCGGTAAGGATGCCGTAGAGGTATTTGAAGAGGCAATGAACAATATCATGCCTGTATTGGAAGTTAAGGCAAGGCGTATCGGTGGTGCAACCTACCAGGTACCCATTGAAGTAAGACCGGAAAGAAGACAAACACTTGCACTTCGTTGGATCACCTTATTTACCCGTAAAAGAGGCGAGAAGACAATGCAGGAGAGACTTGCAAATGAGATCATGGACGCAGCTAACAATACCGGTGCATCTGTGAAGAGAAAAGAAGATATGCATAAGATGGCAGACGCTAATAAGGCATTTGCCCATTACAGATGGTAAAGATAAATTAATATTTATCAATGTTTGTTAAAGCAAGATGGATTTTCTGCAAAGGAATTTAGTTGGTAATTCCTTGCCGGGAATTCGTTTGTCAAGAATTAAGGAGGAATTATCCTTGGCAGGAAGAGAATATCCGTTAGAGAGAACCAGAAATATCGGTATTATGGCGCATATTGATGCAGGTAAGACTACTCTTACCGAGCGTATTTTGTACTATACCGGTGTTAACTACAAAATTGGTGATACTCACGAGGGTACTGCAACCATGGACTGGATGGAGCAGGAACAGGAGAGAGGTATCACTATTACATCAGCGGCTACCACATGTCACTGGACACAAGAGTTTGAGCACAATAAGATTCCTGGCGCATTAGAGCATCGTATCAACATTATTGATACACCTGGACACGTAGACTTCACTGTTGAGGTTGAGCGTTCCCTGCGTGTACTTGATAGTGCAGTTGGTGTGTTCTGTGCAAAGGGTGGTGTTGAACCCCAGTCTGAGACAGTATGGCGTCAGGCTGATAAATACAACGTTCCGAGAATGGCGTTCGTTAATAAGATGGACATTTCCGGCGCAGACTTTTTCAACGTTGTAGGTATGATCAAGAGCAGATTGGGCAAGAATGCAGTCCCGATTCAGTTACCAATCGGCAAAGAAGATACCTTCAAGGGAGTCATCGATTTATTCGAGATGAAGGCTTATTATTATATGGATGATAAGGGTGAGCAGATCGAAATCAAAGAGATTCCTGAGGATATGAAGGATGAGGCGGAATTATACAGGGCAGCAATGATTGAGTCCATCTGTGAGACAGATGATGACCTGATTGAGAAATTCTTAGAGGGCGAAGAGCCTACAACAGCAGAGTTAAAGGCTGGATTAAGAAGCGCTACAATCAGCACTCAGATCATTCCCGTACTCTGTGGTTCTGCATATAGGAATAAAGGTGTACAAAAATTATTGGATGCTGTAATTGAGTACATGCCGGCACCTACCGATATCCCGGATATCAAGGGTGTTGATGAGAACGGCAATGAGATTCACAAGAAATCTTCCGATGAAGAACCTTTTGCGGCATTGGCATTTAAGATTATGGCCGATCCATTCGTTGGAAAGCTGGCCTTCTTTAGGGTTTACTCCGGTACCTTGAATTCAGGGTCCTACGTATTAAACTCCACAAAGAATAAGAAGGAGCGTGTTGGACGTATTCTCCAGATGCACGCCAATAAGAGGGAAGACCTTGAGAAGGTTTATTCCGGTGATATCGCAGCTGCAGTAGGCTTAAAGGGTACTACAACCGGTGATACACTTTGTGATGAGAAGCATTTTGTAATCTTAGAGTCCATGGAATTCCCTGAACCGGTTATCAACGTAGCTATCGAGCCTAAGACAAAGGCTGGTCAGGACAAGATGGGTGAAGCTTTAGCAAAGCTTGCTGAAGAAGATCCTACCTTCAGGACTTATACGGATGAAGAAACCGGCCAGACCATTATTGCAGGTATGGGCGAGCTCCATCTTGAAATTATCGTAGACAGACTTCTCCGTGAGTTTAAGGTAGAGGCTAACGTTGGTGCACCTCAGGTTGCATACAAGGAAGGCTTTACTAAGATGGTTGAGGTTGACAGCAAATATGCTAAGCAGTCCGGTGGTCGTGGTCAGTACGGACACTGTAAGGTTCGCTTTGAGCCGATGGATGCTAATGCAGAAAAGACCTACGAATTCGTTAATGCAATTGTTGGTGGTGCGATTCCTAAGGAATACATCCCTGCAGTTGATGCCGGTATCCAGGAAGCTACCAAGGCTGGTGTGCTTGGCGGATATCCGGTGCTCGGTATCAAGGCTACCTGTTATGACGGTTCTTACCATGAGGTCGACTCCAGTGAAATGGCGTTCAAGATTGCCGGTTCCATGGCGTTCAAGGATGCGATGCACAAAGGTGGTGCCGTACTTCTTGAGCCTATCATGAGGGTAGAGGTTACTGTTCCTGAGGATTACATGGGTGACGTAATCGGTGATATCAGCTCCCGCCGTGGCCGTATTGAAGGCACGGAGGACATCAACGGTACCAAGTTAATCAGAGGATTTGTTCCGTTATCTGAGATGTTCGGATACTCTACAACCCTCCGTTCCAAGACACAGGGCCGTGGTGCTTATTCCATGTTCTTCGCATCCTATGAACAGGTTCCGAAGAATGTACAAGAGAAAGTTTTATCCACAAAGGGTAAATAAGCTGTAAACTAGTTAAAAATATGTGTATATCAATCTTTGTGCTTGAAAATATTTCTTACTTGAAATATAATAGGGCATATGAGGCAATATAAACAAGCCCTTCAAGCGGAGGACAAGAATTGTCTCCGGGGGCATAAACATTTGCTAATAGCATAAATTTTAAAGGAGGACGTTAAAAAATGGCTAAGGCTAAATTTAACAGATCAAAACCACATTGTAATATCGGTACCATCGGTCACGTTGACCATGGTAAAACAACCCTTACAGCAGCTATCACAAAGACTCTTCATGAGAGATTAGGTACTGGTGAGGCTATCGCATTCGACCAGATCGACAAGGCTCCGGAAGAGAAGGCAAGAGGAATCACAATATCCACATCCCACGTTGAGTACGAGTCAAAGGCTCGTCACTATGCACACGTTGACTGCCCAGGACATGCTGACTACGTTAAGAACATGATCACTGGTGCTGCTCAGATGGACGGCGCTATCCTTGTTGTTGCTGCTACTGACGGTGTTATGGCTCAGACAAAAGAGCACATCTTACTTTCCCGTCAGGTAGGTGTACCTTATATCGTAGTATTCATGAACAAGTGTGACATGGTTGATGATCCGGAGTTACTTGAATTAGTAGAGATGGAAATCAGAGACCTTTTAAATGAGTATGAGTTCCCTGGCGATGATACTCCTATCATCCAAGGTTCTGCTCTTAAGGCTCTTGAAGATCCTTCAAGCTCTTGGGGTGACAAGATTGTTGAATTATTCGATGCAGTTGACACTTGGATTCCGGATCCTCAGAGAGAGACAGATAAGCCTTTCTTAATGCCTGTAGAGGACGTATTCTCCATCACTGGCCGTGGTACAGTTGCTACAGGCCGTGTTGAGCGTGGTGTTCTTCATGTATCTGAGGAAGTTGAAATCGTTGGTATCAAGGAAGAGACACGTAAAGTTGTTTGTACCGGTATCGAGATGTTCCGTAAGCTTCTTGATGAGGCTCAGGCTGGTGATAACATCGGTGCACTTCTTCGTGGTGTTCAGAGAAACGAAATCGAAAGAGGACAGGTTCTTTGCAAACCAGGCTCAATCAAGTGCCACAAGAAATTCACTGCTCAGGTTTACGTTTTAACAAAAGAAGAAGGTGGACGTCATACTCCTTTCTTCAACAACTACAGACCTCAGTTCTATTTCAGAACAACTGACGTAACTGGTGTTTGTAACCTTCCTGCAGGTGTAGAGATGTGTATGCCTGGCGATAACATTGAGATGTCAATCGAATTGATTCATCCAATCGCTATGGAGCAAGGTTTAGGCTTCGCTATCCGTGAGGGTGGTAGAACAGTAGGTTCCGGTAAGGTTGCTACAATCGTTGAATAATATTGAATCATAATTAAGAAAACCCCCAAGTCCCTTTGATATAAGGAACCTGGGGGTTTCTTTGTGTGGCTGATGGGCACATGTTCTGGGAAATATGGATCATGCGCCTTAAGAATACAGGCGATACCGCCGATATATATTTGAGGAAGGTGGAAGGTCTACATTTTGTTATGGGATATATCGTAATGCAGCTTAAAATTATAAAGCAGGGCGGATAAGAAACGAAGCCCCAGACCAGCTGCCATGATGGTGACCGGGACCAAGGTCATGTATGGGCCGGTATTGCCTGAACGGCTGTACTGCAGCTGCCATAAGCACATCAGGAAGAGCGCGATTATATAGGAAACAGAATTAGATACAGAACCCGGTTTAGAGTACTTATATTTTCCCTTCAGGTAGTTTAGGGTGAAATCGGTATCCTGTGTGATTCCGAGCAGCAGCTTGTTGGGATAACGCTTTGCATAATCCTGGAAGGCAAATTTTAGGATAGGAGGAAGAGCATTAAGCAGCAGCAGGATATACAGGGGGGAAGCCGGATATCTGAAGTAAGCCAGATATAAGGTCACAATGCCAAGCAGGATACTAATAAATGCCTTACTGATAATCAACGCCCGGTAGCTGGCAATTGCCCGGATTTCTTTTTTCATTATGCTTGCAGTATGGTTCATGGTAAACTCCTTTAAATTAAAGAGGAATAGAAGTAAAAAGCAATGCCTCATAGCTAATATTATAATACATTTCCTGATAAGCCTCAATTCTTAACTTTGAAAAGCTCGGAAAAGGGCCTAAAATCAAACTTTTGAAAATTTCCTTTGAAAAAATCGAATATTATGTATATAATATATTCGTATATGTTTAAGTTGCCGAAGATTGGAAGAAAATAATACTATACATCTACCCGAGTTCGTAATCATCATATTAAATTGTAATCTCGGCAAAAATCAAAGGAAGCTACTTGTTCATGCAGATGCATGGAAAGGAAAGGAGATATATTATGTTGGGCAGTGATATCGGCATTGATTTAGGTACGGCCAGTGTATTAGTTTATATAAAGGGAAAGGGAGTTGTGTTGAAGGAGCCATCCGTTGTTGCCTTTGACAGGGATTCCAATAAAATAAAAGCAATTGGCGAAGAGGCAAGGTTAATGCTTGGTAGGACACCGGGAAATATCGTGGCGGTTCGTCCTTTAAGACAGGGTGTTATTTCAGATTATACAGTAACTGAAAAGATGTTGAAATATTTTATCCAGAAGGCCGTTGGTAAGCAGAGATTCAGGAAGCCAAGAATCAGTGTCTGCGTACCGAGCGGTGTTACTGAGGTTGAGAAAAAAGCAGTAGAGGATGCAACCTATGCAGCAGGAGCAAGGGAGGTTGCCATTATCGAGGAACCCATCGCGGCAGCCATAGGAGCAGGCATTGATATATCCAGACCCTGCGGTAACATGATCGTAGATATCGGAGGCGGTACGACGGATATCGCCGTAATCTCCCTGGGCGGCACTGTAGTAAGTACGTCCGTAAAGATTGCCGGTGATGATTTTGATGACGCTATTGTAAGGTATATGAGAAAGAAGCATAATCTGTTGATCGGTGAAAGGACGGCAGAGGATATTAAGATAAAGATTGGTTCGGCCTACCGCAGGCCGGAGTCCATCTCCATGGAGGTTAGGGGCCGTAACCTGGTAACCGGTCTTCCAAAGACAATTGCGGTTTCTTCTGAAGAAACAGAGGAGGCTTTAAGGGAAACTACGTCCCAGATCGTGGAAGCGGTACACAGTGTATTAGAAAAGACCCCGCCGGAGCTTGCAGCGGATATCGCTGACAGGGGTATTGTATTAACTGGCGGCGGATGCCTGCTATATGGCCTGGAGCAGTTAATCGAGGAGAAGACAGGCATCACAACGATGACGGCGGAAGAGCCTATGACAGCGGTTGCTATTGGTACAGGCAAATTTGTTGAATTCCTCTCCGGAAAAAGAGATTAGTATCGTTAAAAAAATCTGGTTACATGAGATAGAAAGGGGTGGATAGCATGGTAAGAGGTCTGTTTACAGCCTATACGGGAATGGCAAACGAGCAAAAAAGGCTGGACATCATCTCAAATAATATTGCAAATGCTGCTACGACCGGTTACAAGGTACAGAACGTAACAAGCCAATCCTTTGATGATTTGCTTACGATTAAGATAAAGGACTCCTCAGAGGCTTATTATGACCGTCCCATCGGATATATGAGCCTGGGCGTTAAGCTCGGGGAAACCTATACGGACCATAGGCAGGGCTCCCTTAGGCAGACTGGGAACACCTATGATCTTGCTTTGGAGGGAAAAGGATTTTTCGCCCTGGAAGTAACGGACAAAGCAGGAAACGTAAGTACACAGTACACACGGAATGGCTCCTTTACCATGACAAAGGACGGCCGGCTTGTGGATGAAGACGGAAACCACCTTATGGGTGAAGGCGGTGGGATTACAATTCCCACAGACGCAGTCGATGTGGTTATTGATGCTACCGGCGCAATCTATGCTGATGGCAACTATGTGGACACCCTGAAAATAGCAGATTTTGAAGACTATAACTATTTAGTTAATGTAGGAGATACCAGATACGGGACACTGGAGGGTGCGGTGGAAACCGACGTGAGCGCCTCGGTGAGACAGGGGTATACGGAGCAGTCCAATGTGAACGTAGTATCCCAAATGGTAAATATGATTAATATCACAAGAGCCTATGAGGCAAACCAGAAGATGATAACATCAATTGATAAGACACTTGAGCTGGCAGCGAACTCTGTTGGCCGTGTATAGTTTCGCAAAAGTCATGCGAGCCTTTATGTTGGAGGAATTAACTTATGATGAGAGCCCTGTGGACGGCGGCGTCCGGAATGACAAGTCAGCAGACCAATGTTGATGTTATATCAAATAATTTGGCAAATATTAATACGACAGGATATAAGAAGCAGACAGCGGAATTTAAATCCTTATTGTATCAGACCATACAGGAGCAATCCACGGATAATAACGGTAATCCGAAGCCATCAGGAATACAGGTGGGTCTGGGAGTCCGTAATTCCGCTATCTCAACCCAGTTTACCCAGGGTACCTTTTCAGAGACAGGGAATGATACTGACTTTGCCATTAGCGGAAAAGGCTTCTTCATGGTGCAGACCCCGGATGGGGAGGTTGCATACACCCGTAACGGTGCATTCCAGTTTGCCCGGGGCCCGGAGGGAATGACCCTTGCCACGGCAGAAGGGTATCCGGTTCTTGACACGGATGGAGAGCCCATCGTCTTGGATGAGGCTTATAATGTGACTGATATTACCATCAACGAATATGGGGAGCTGTATTATACGAACAGAACAAATAGTACAACCCCTGCCCCTACGGAAGATGGGGAGGAAGCAGCAGGGGAAGAGGCAAATGCTGAAGAAAACCAGGATGAGCAGAATCAAACAATTCCTATCGGAATCCGCATAGGTCTTGCCCAATTTAACAATCCCAATGGTCTGCAAAAGCTCTCGGACAGCCTGCTTAAAAGTACGGATGCTTCCGGAGAGGCACGCCTGGAATCTGAGGATGGGACGTTGAAAACCAGCACCATCAGGTCTAAATACCTGGAGGCCTCCAATGTGCAGACAGTGGATGAAATGGTGGGTTTAATTGTTGCACAGCGTGCCTATGAAATGAATTCCAAGGTTATTACTGCAGCAGACGAAATGCTGAAGCAGGCAAATAATTTAAGGTAAATAGTGTGAAATGAAGATCATTTCACATCCGACATTGAGTGACCTAAGGGTCAAATGTTCGTTAGTGTGAAATATAGAATATTTCACATCCGACATTGAGTGACCTGGCGGTCAAATGTCCGTTAGTGTGAAATGAAGAGTGGCCTAAGCCAAATGGCCGTTAGACGGAGGGATGCAATATGAGTATTTCCATTGACGCTGGTTCGTCCTTATATACAAATATGCTGGGCAATACGGGTAAAACAGATAACATAACCCAGGCATTAAATAATAGCTCTGCTACCGATGAAGAGCTGATGGAGGCTTGTAAAAGCTTTGAATCCTATCTTCTGGAACAGGTTTTTAAGGGAATGGAGAAAACCATAATGAAGGATGACGAGGAAAAGGAGAACGCCTATCTTACCCAGTTTGGCGACATGCTTTATGAAAAATATGCTGAGGCTGCAACGGAAAGCCAGAGCCTGGGCATAGCCCGGATGCTTTATGAATCAATGAAACGTAATTCATAAACTACGCACTGTAAATAAGACTTTTTAAGTCATTTCAATCCTAAGTCCAGGCAAAAGGGATCCGGTTGAAATGACTTTTTAACATATTATTGCGGAGGAACCCATGGCGGAATTGGTGGAAGGATATATCGAGCGGGTCATATACCGGAACGAAGAGAATGGATATACGGTACTCAGCCTTCATATGGGGGAAGAGGAGTTAACCTGCGTGGGCAGCTTTCCCTTCATAAGCGAGGGCGAATTTATTCATGCCAAAGGCAGCTATACAGAGCATGCCGTATACGGACAACAGTTTTTAATTGAAAGCTATGATGTAAAACAGCCGGAGGACTTATTCTCCGTTGAAAGGTATTTAGGCTCAGGCGCGATCAAGGGCATCGGTGAGGCGCTGGCCGCAAGGATCGTCAAAAAGTTCAAGCTGGATACCTTCCGCATTATAGAGGAAGAGCCGGAGAGGCTCGTAGAAATAAAAGGCATCAGCGAACGTATGGCAAAGGATATTTACAGGCAGTTCGAAGAAAAACGGGATATGCGGGATGCCATGATGTTTCTGCAGCAGTACAATATTACGGGTAACCTGGCGGTGAAAATATTTTCTGAATATGGGCCCAGAATGTATGAAATCTTAAAGGAGAATCCCTACAGGCTGGCAGAGGATATCGCAGGAGTTGGCTTTAAGACGGCGGATGAGATTGCAAGAAGGGCTGGCATCGGCAGTGACTGTGCTTACCGGGTTAAAGCCGGGATTCTCTATGTACTCCTCCAGGCCAGCGCAGAAGGGCATGTATATCTCCCGGAGCAGGAGCTGCAAATGCGGGCGAAGGCCTTGCTGCTGGCAGATGATAACCTGGTTTTGCACCAGTTGAATGCATTAATGTTGGAAAAGAAGGTTATTATAAAGGAAGAGGATGAGCATAGGCTGGTTTATTCCTCTGCCTATTATTATATGGAGCTAAACATTGCCCGGATGCTCCATGATCTGAATATCAGGTATGATGTTCCGACGGAAAGCATACGCCGCAGGGTATCCTCCATTGAGCAGCAATTTGAGATCGAGCTTGAAGAGCAGCAGAAGGTAGCAGTGACAGAAGCGGCAGGCAATGGTCTGCTTATCATTACGGGAGGTCCCGGTACTGGAAAGACGACCACAATTAACACTATCATTAAATTCTTTGAATCAGAGGGAATGGATATTCTTCTTGCAGCTCCCACGGGAAGGGCGGCCAAAAGGATGACGGAAACCACCGGCTATGAGGCGAAGACAATCCATCGCCTATTGGAGCTTTCCAAGCTGGCTGATGACGGGGAGAACCGCTTTTCCTTTGAGAGGAATGAAATGAATCCCCTGGAAACCGATGTCCTCATCATCGATGAGATGTCCATGGTGGATATCAGCCTGATGCATGCACTATTAAAGGCTGTAGCCGTAGGTACGAGGCTGATACTGGTAGGGGATGTCAACCAGCTGCCCAGTGTGGGGCCTGGCAATGTGCTGCGGGATATAATCAACTCCCATACCTTTAACGTGGTCAAGCTCTCTAAGATCTTCCGCCAGGCGGCGGACAGTGATATCATTGTCAATGCCCATAAAATAAATGATGGGGAGCATATCCGCCTGGATAATAAAAGTAAGGATTTCTTTTTCCTGAAGCGCGGGCACCCGGATGTAATCGCAGCGGTCATGGTAAACCTGATTAAGAATAAGCTTCCGAACTATGTAAAGGCCAGACCCTTTGACATCCAGGTTTTAACCCCCATGAGGAAGGGGGAACTGGGAGTGGAACGCTTAAACCAGATATTACAGCAGGCCTTAAATCCGCCATCCAAGGATAAGAGGGAAAAGGAATACCACGATATAAGGTTTCGTGAAGGTGACAAGGTAATGCAGATTAAGAACAATTACCAGGTCACCTGGGAGATCAGAAACCAGTTTGGTATCGTATCACAGAATGGCACAGGAGTGTTCAACGGAGATGCGGGAGAGATCAAGGAGATCAACCTGTTCTCGGAGCATGTGCTGGTGGAGTTTGATGACAACCGCCTGGTGGAATATAGCTTCAGCCAGTTAGATGAGCTGGAGCTGGCCTATGCAATAACCATCCATAAATCCCAGGGAAGCGAATATCCAGCCGTGATTTTACCGCTGTTAGACGGCCCAAGGCTTCTGTTTAACAGGAACCTGCTCTATACTGCGGTCACAAGGGCAAAAAGCTGTGTTATGATCGTTGGCAGTGATTCCATGCTGCAATTCATGATCGATAACAAGAGCGAGCAAAGCCGCTATTCAGGGTTATGTGGGCGGATCAAGGAATTCCGGTAAGGATATCTTGGCTATGTGGATAGGAATAGACCAGGGAATTAATATAGGAAATGGGTCTGAGAATATCTGGAAGCCGGTAAAAGGAAGCTTGATAAAATTGGAAACCCTATGTATAATGTTCTTACAGTATTGATAGAGATAATAAACCGGATTTGGAGGAGATAGCGTTGGCGGAGACAACATTAGTAATTATGGCAGCAGGTATGGGGAGTAGGTATGGAGGGATCAAGCAGCTTGAGCCCGTTGGCCCGGGCGGGGAGATTATCATGGATTATTCCATTTACGATGCGATGAGGGCAGGGTTTAATAAGGTTGTATTTATTATACGCAAGGATCTGGAAAAGGATTTTAAAGAGATTATCGGAAACCGTATTGAAAAATTAATTAAAGTGGAATATGTATTCCAGGAGCTTGATAATCTTCCGGAAGGCTTTAAGAAGCCCCTGGAGAGGACGAAGCCCTGGGGAACCGGGCAGGCAGTGCTTTGCTGTAAGGATATTGTACAGGAGCCCTTTGCAGTTATTAATGCGGATGATTACTATGGAAAAGAAGCATTTAAGCTCGTATATGATTTCCTGAATGATCCTTCCCATCAAAATAATGAGTATTGTATGGCAGGATTTATCTTGGGAAATACCTTAAGTGAGAATGGCGCAGTTACCCGCGGCGTATGCAAGGCAAATGAGGCCGGGAAGCTTGTTGATATCGTAGAAACATCAGGAATCGTGCCTAAGGGAGACCATGCCGCTGCAAAGAACAATGAAGGCGGGGATATTACGATAGACCTGCAAAGCGTAGTATCGATGAACATGTGGGGCTTTAAACCGGAGATTTTCGGATACCTGGAGAAGGGCTTTGTGACCTTTTTATCCAAGCTGGGTGAGAATGAGCTAAAGAAGGAATACCTTCTCCCAACCCAGGTAGGTGAGCTTGTAAAGGCCGGTGAAGTGGAGGTATCCGTATTGACAACGAGGGACCGCTGGTTTGGGGTGACCTATAAAGAGGATAAGAAGGTCGTAGTGGATTCCATCCAGGCTTTGATCGATAAGGGGGATTATCCCCATAAATTATTCGCATAGGACGGGGGTCGATCCTTGTTTCGGGAAATTCTTGATATCATTTATCCGGTAAGATGCCCCTTGTGCGGTGATATTGCAGTTCCTAAGGGAAATAAGAGCTGCCCCTCCTGTAAGGCAGGGCTGCCGTATATCCAGGAGCCCAGCTGCATGAAATGCAGTAAGCCCTTAGAGCAGGAAGAAAAGGAATACTGTGGTGACTGTGAAAGAAAGGCATATCATTTTGACAGGGGATATGCAGTCTGGGCTTACAATGATACGATGAAGAGGTCCATTGCCAACTTTAAGTATCATGGCAGGAAGGAATATGCAGCCTTTTATATTGAGGAGGTAGCCGCAAGGTACAGTGATAGAATAAAAAGGATGAAGCCTGATGCTATCGTTCCGGTTCCGGTCCATCGGAGCAAATACCTGGAACGCGGTTATAACCAGGCGGACATTCTTGCCAGGGGCATTGGGAAAATGGCTGGGGTTCCGGTGATTTCCGACCTGCTGCTGCGCAATAAGAAAACAATGCCACAGAAGGAGCTGAGCGATATAGAGCGCCTGAAAAATCTTATGGGTGCCTTCCTGTGGAATGAGGCGGCTGCCAGAAGGCATGGCCGGGAGCTGGTGAGGCTTTTGCTGGTGGATGATATTTATACAACCGGCAGTACCATTGAGGCATGCACCAATATTTTAAAGTCCCGGGGAGTTTCAGAGGTCTATTTTATCGTTTTATGCATAGGAAGAGGTTTTTAGGCACCGCTTCTGCTGCGTAAAGTAGGCCTGGGGCATACCAATGATAGGAAGCTGCATTTGCTTCCTGTATAATTACAAAGGAGGTAAGTATGGAAGTCAGGAATTGTAAGGGGTGTGGTAAATTATTTAATTATCTGTCAGGGCCGCCCTTGTGCCCTTCATGTGCAGCAGCCTTGGATGTGAAATTCGAGGAGGTAAAAGAATATGTCTATGATCATCCGAGGGTAGGTATCCAGGAAGTATCGGAGGAGCTGAATGTAAGTGTTGCACAGATCAAGCAGTGGATCAGGGAGGAAAGGCTTGCTTTTGCAGATGACTCCATGATCGGGCTGGAGTGTGAAGGCTGTGGGGTTACGATTAAGACAGGGCGCTTTTGTAAGGCCTGCAAGGATAAACTGGCAAAGGGGCTTACTGAACTATATCCTTCGGAGAAACCGGTGCAGCAAAATAGGGACCCCAGAGAGAGTCCCAAGATGCGCTTCTTAGATAAGAATGGTAACCGCAGAGAATTATAATGGCATGGGGCAGGTATTATTTCACCAACCGGATTCCGTTATCGGTGATTGAAATGGTACCTGCTTTATATAATTTACCGATGGCTCTTTTGAATGCATTTTTGCTTAGCTTGAATTCAGCCTTAATAGCCTCAGGGGAAGAATGGTCGCCGTAGGGCAGGGAGCCTCCGGCAGCTGTTAGCTTTGCCAGTACCAATTCAGAATCCGCATCCATCTGCAGATAGGATTTCTCCCTCAGGCTGAGAGTCAGCTTGCCGTCTTCACGGACCTCCAGCACACGGGCCGTAATGGTATCACCGATTTTAACGGAGGTGAAAAGCTCATTTTTTGGTATCATGGCAGAATACTTGTTATCCACGGCTACAAACGCACCGAAAGCATCGATGAAATCGTAAACGGTACCGGTCACCTGGTCATCCTTCTTATATTCGGAGCCTGTTGACAACTGATCGTATACCTTCATCGTTGCGCAGAGGCGGCTGCTTTTGTCGATATAAAGTGAGACTAGGACCTGGTCTCCTTCCTCAACCTTCCGGGCCTGCTCCTTGTAGGGCAGAAGTAAGTCCTTCATCAGGCCCCAATCCAAGAAGGCTCCAACGGGACTGACATCCTTTACAGTTAATACGGCAAGGCCGCCGACAGTAAGGGGAACCTCAGCAGTGGTCGCGATTTCCCGGTCCTCTGAGTCTTTGTAGATAAATACAGTTAATTGGTCGCCAAGCGCGCTCCCTTCCGGCGCCTCCTTTATGGGAAGAAGGATGGTGTGCCTGGCATCTCCTCCTGGCTCACCCAGATAGAAGCCGAAATCTGTTTTTTTAACTACCTCAAGAGTCTGATACTTTCCTAATTCTATCATATTACTATTTATTATCCTTTCTATTTTGGTATCCTGTCAGGATCCTTGATACATTGATACAATACCTGTGGTCAGTCATAGGGGCTGCCATGGAATTCTACGATGGCATAAGGGTTATGCTGCTCATCGGCCAGTGCGATTGTATGGAAATTATTGTTAACAGCGAGCAAGGGGATTATGATTTTTCCTAAAGTCGCCTGTGCGCGGTATTCAACACGCATTTTCCGGACAATAAAATCATCCGGGAGATATTCCTCTGCCAGCTTCACATACTGGCCGTTATTGACATGGTTATAGGAATCGATATTCGATTTTGTAACCACGAATGGCTCAAGAGCCTCATACTTTTCCGGGAAATCAATCTTCCGCTGGGCTTGTTCCATCGGATAAGCCGGTTCAAAGCCATATCCGGAGGTTGCGGCGTAATCCTTTGGGATACGTGTCGGCTTACCGGAGCTGGTATCCACATAGACCCATATGGAGTTCGCGACTGCAAGAACCTCATCCAGGTCATTTTTCATGATGAAATTACGGTAGCCATAGAAGCCTTTAAAATCGTATGCCCATGTCCCAATAAGGATATTATCACCCAGCCTGGCCGGTTTTAGTATATTAAGCTGCCAGCTGTTAAGGAGCCACACCCGGTTGGCGGCCTGCAGATATGCCAGTCCCTGGTTTAAATCCTCTGACTGGAAGGTGCTGCAGTCCTGAAAATAATTTATAATTGAAGAACAATCCAATAGTCCCTTCCTGTGGTTTAGCTCACTGTAGCGAACCCTGCTGTTAAAACTATACATATTAATGCCTTTCCTAAAAATAATTTATAATGTCTAACGAATACCATAGAAAAGTATAACATTTTTGCCAGAATTTTAACAGCCTTTTTTCGTGTTACAAGACATTTTACAAAAATGCTGGAATTATTCCGGCAGATTTGTTATAATAGCTTTGTTTAATACAATCCGCCTTAAGGTGGATTAGGGAGGGATAATTAATTGGACTCGATAGAGTATTATAATCAGAACGCAGCAGATTATTTTGAAGAAACTGTGGACATTGATATGCAGGACAGCTGGGATAAATTCTCCAGCCTGTTACCCGAAGGTGGAAGCATCCTGGATCTTGGATGCGGCTCAGGACGGGACAGCGCGTATTTTATTTCCCATGGCTTTGATGTAACTGCAATGGATGCATCCGAGGAAATGTGCGAGCTGGCCAGCATACATATTGGACAGGATGTATTGCAGCTGTCGTTCGATGAGATTGACTTTAAAGAGGTTTTTGACGGAATATGGGCTTGTGCATCCTTATTGCATGTACCAAGCAGCAGGATAGATGATATATTTAATAAAGTGATTGACAGCTTGAAAATTAACGGCGTTTTGTTCATGTCCTTCAGGTATGGTGATTTTGAGGGTGAGCGGGACGGACGATATTATACAGATTACAGGACGAGGGCTTTAAAGGAATTAATCCTAAAGCATGAGAACCTTGAATTGCTTGAGCTGCAGAAATGCGAGGATTCAAGGCCGGACAGCGATAAGACCTGGATTTATGCACTGATAAGAAAGCTTGGGATGGAAGAATAAAAGCATTCTATACAGTAGAAAAATATGACAATGATTATATAATCATTGTCATATTTTTAAATCCTATCATAATAGGGTATGGTTCAGATCCTTATGTCTATATTAGTGCCTAGGTCAGGGTTAACAGACTGTTCCATCATTTTTATCATGTTTTGTCCGGAAACCATGGCAGAATCCAGCGCTTTGGATAACACCGCCATACCGATGGCAGGGCTGCTGGCCTGTTGGTACGCTGTAGTCGATACGGGTAAAGATGCGATTTGCATAGGCTGCTCCTTTCTCACACAGGATAGTGTGAAATGAAGATCATTTCACCTCCGACACTCCGTGACCTGACGGCCAAATGTTCGTTAGTGTGAAATACAGAATATTTCACCTCCGACACCCCGTGACCTAGCGGCCAAATGATCGTTAGTGAATAATTTGGTGTCAATCAGCTATAATTAATATTAGTTATAGCTATGGATAAATTATACCACGAATTTTATAGAAATCAATCAAGCTTTTGTAATACAGGGTGTATTTATGCAGCTTTTATAATAGACAATTAATTTTTAATCAAAGGAGGAATAAAGTATGGTTTATGATGTTATTATCATTGGTTCGGGGCCGGCAGGTTTATCTGCCGCAATTTATGCAAAGAGGGCTGAGCTTAGCGTACTGGTAATAGAGAAAGCCGGTTTAAGCGGAGGCCAGGTCATTAATACCTATGAAGTGGATAATTATCCGGGAATCCCGGGGATTGGCGGATTTGAGTTAAGCGTTAAATTCCGTGAGCATGCGGATAAGCTGGGGGCAACCTTCGTAGACGGCGAGGTATCCGATTTTTCTTTGGACAAAAACCTCAAGATCGTTACCCTGGACAATGGAACGAGCTATGAGGCGAAGAGCGTGATCATTGCCACCGGCGGAACCCCCAGGCATTTGGATGTGCCGGGAGAGGTGGAGCTGGCCGGTATGGGGGTATCCTACTGTGCAACCTGTGATGGAGCCTTCTTTAAAAACAAGAAGGTGGCGGTAATCGGCGGCGGGGATGTTGCGTTGGAGGATGCCATTTTCCTTGCAAGAATTTGTGAGCAGGTCTATGTCATCCACCGGAGGGATCAGTTCCGCGCTTCCAGGCATCTGGCCACAAGGCTTCTGGAGCTGCCCAATGTAACAGTACTCTGGGACAGCGTTGTCCGTAAAATAAATGGCGGGGATAAGGTGGAATCCATTGAGGTAAAGAATATTAAGACGGAGGAACAGACCAGCTACGACGTGGCAGGTGTCTTTATCGCAGTGGGCTACCTGCCGAATTCTGAGGTATATAAGAAGGTTGTGGAGACTGATGGAGCCGGATACATTATTGCTGGCGAAAATTGTGAGACGAATGTCCCAGGCATTTATGCGGCCGGAGATATCAGAACCAAGGATCTTAGACAAATTATTACGGCAGCTGCTGACGGTGCCAATGCCATTACAGCGGTAGAAAAGTATTTAAACCAGTTTTAAACTATAAGAAACCCGAGGAATCGGAGTTTATGTCGAAAATAAAAACCAAATAATTCTACAGTTTTAGTCTAAATCTCATTGACATAATGTGTCATATATATTATAATTACCTCGATGAATGTAATAATTTTGTAACAATTTATTGGTTCATGGGACAATGTGTAATTAGAGTACGTATGATACTTGGGAGGTAGGTACGTGAGAGGAAGCAAGGCTATTAAAACTGTAGTATACATAGCGTCAGCCGTGGCGTGTATTATGATTCCGACAAGCAAAGCCCATGCAGAAGAGACGGCATATGCCGAGCAGGGCGTGGCAGGAATAGCAGCAATTTTACAAAATGCATCGATTGAAGAACTAGAGAGCGCGTATAGTGCATCCATTGAAATATTAAGTCAGAAGATTGAATCACCCTACGCCAATCTTGGCGTATCGATTGCCGATAATTATGTTAATGTAAGGAAGGAGCCTTCCACAGAAAGTGAAGTAGTCGGGAAGCTCTACCGCGGATGTGCAGCAGATATTCTGGATACCTTAGAAGGAGGTTGGGTGAAAATTAAATCCGGCGATGTAGAGGGTTACATTGCAATGGATTTTCTGGCGATCGGTGATGACGCAGAATCAATGGTTGATAAATATGCTACCAAGTGGGCAACGGTCAATACCCAGACCTTAAGGGTCCGCGAAAAACCAAGTACTGAATCATCTATTTTGACACTGATTCCCATCGGTGAAAAATATATTGTAATTAACGAGGAGGATGAATGGGTTGAGATTCTCCTTGGTACGGATGAAGATACCGGTTCTGATTTTACCGGTTTTGTTAAAAAGGTAGTAGATGGCAAGGAATTAATAAATATTTCGGTTGATTTCAAATATGCGATATCAGTCGAAGAAGAGAATAGAATCCTGAAGCTGCAGGCAGAGGCTGAAGCGGCGGAAGCCCAAAGAAAGCTGGAGCTTGCCCAGGAAGAAGCAGAACGGAAGGAAGCCGAGAGGAAGGCAGCAGAAAGAAAGGCACAAAAAGCAGCTGAAGAGGCAGCGAGGGAAACCAATAATAATTCCTCCAGCAGCTCGGACAGCTCCTCCAGTAGTTCTTCAGACAGCTCCTCCAGTAGCTCATCGGATGATTCCTCATCCTCAGGCTCATCCTCAGAATCAAGGAGTAAGGTAGTAAAATATGCACTGAAGTTCGTTGGTAACCGTTATGTATATGGTGGTACAAGCTTAACTAAAGGGACGGATTGCTCAGGCTTTGTACAATCGGTTTACAGGGACTTCGGCTATAGCATTCCAAGAGATTCCAGGAGCCAGGCAGCATCTGCCGGAAAGAAGGTAAGTGAAAGTGACATATTACCTGGAGACCTGGTATTCTATGCAAACAGCAGCGGTACAGTTAACCATGTTGCAATGTACATAGGTAACGGAATGATTGTCCATGCGGCAAATTCCCGCCAGGGTATCATCACCTCACAATATAAGTACCGTAATATATACTGTGTCAGAAGAGTCATAAATTAATAATGAAATAGGAGCATGCTTCGAAACCAGTGCCATTTAGCTGGGCTGATGCTCCGGAAATCCTAAATTGGGCAGGGTATTTTAAATACTCTGCTCCTTTTGTTTGCTCTGTGGACAAATGCCGGAGTACCGATTAAATATATCTGCTAAGAGCTATACAGGAGGAATGTCCAATTGATATAAGCGGTAGCAAGGGCCAAAAAATATTAGGTTGGAAGTTGATTCAATTTATGTTAAAATATACCTGACTAACACAATAACGGTGGGGAGAAGAAAGAAAAGACTCTTTCTTTGAAAAGAAAAGGGGGATCCCATGCAGGGCGAAGCTTCAATGGAACGTAGAAAATATAAAAGACTTCCCATTGACCTCCATTTAGAGGTTGACGAAGTTTTTAAGCAGGACTATGTTGTAATAAGGGATTTGAATGCAGATGTCGAAGTATTTGACATATCTAAAACGGGTATCGGATTTCTGAGCGAAGCCAGCTTACCCTTAGGCTATTATTTCAGGACTAGAATCAATCTTGGTGACGGGGAGTTTTTTCATGCCGTGATACAAATTGTCCGTGCCCATATTTCCGAGAATGACAGAAAGATATACGGAGCCACATTTGTTGGGCTGGCACCTTTTCTGGCGGATAAAATAGATCATTACGAGATTAAATTAAAAGAAAGTGAAGCAGGGGAACATACAACAGGGGAAAATACAGCAAAGCATGATAATAAGCAATAGATTATGAAAAGCTGCCAAGGCCGGTCCAGTACCGGTTTTGGCAGCTTTTTGATTGTCGGTTTATCTCTTTTGAAATAATTAACGGCCTGTGGATAACTTGAAAATTGAGGAAATGTGTTTTTGAGCTATTGGACATGAAGTCTAAATATTATGATAAATACAGTAATAAAAGATAAATTGAATGGATTTGAGTTAATTTTCATGCATTTTTCCTTTTGAAAAAAATATCATAAAGACCTATTGACAAAAAGAGGCATGTACAATTTGCACAAAAACCCTGGAAAAAAAAGAAAAGAACGGAGGGAAGGGGTCCCTCTGTCAGGAGTTATCAAAAAGTTATCCACAGGGAAGAGGCCTGATATTTATATAAAATGAAGTTATACACGACTTTATCCACATTATCCACAGTAACCCACTACTTGTGTCGGACGTTAAAATCTGTGTCAATTGCGAAAGTGCGTTTTGTAACTTATGATAAATCGATTGGCCGGGACAAAAACTTTGATTTTTCTGCTTGACTTCCCTATTGTCGGAAAATATAAAAATGAGTATCGGAATTAAGAAAAAACTATACCCCAATAACATAATAATCTGGAATATATTGAAAATAGAGGAATTAGGTGCATATTGATGCAGAAAAATATGAGTTAACCGCAGGAATCACTGCCCAGCTGTCAAATTAAAACAAAGTAGCTTGTCACTTCTTATGGCTTATGCTATAATGAAGCTAGCAAATGTTAGTATTAGAAACATTAATGCTGGCAAATGCCAGCACTGGAAACATTAATGCTAGCATAGGAAGTATTCCTGCTAACAAGAAAGTCAAAAAGGAGTTGGGGCATTATGCGTTATATTATCAGCGGTAAGAATATTGATGTAACAGAAGGCTTGAAGACGGCTGTATATGAAAAGATCGGTAAACTTGAGAGATACTTTACTCCTGACACTGAAATTCATGTAACACTCAGCGTGGAAAAAGAGAGACAGAAAATTGAGGTAACAATACCAGTTAAAGGGAATATTATAAGAGCTGAGCAGGTAAGTAACGATATGTATGTATCAATCGATTTGGTGGAAGAGATTATCGAACGTCAACTCAGAAAATACAAAAACAAATTAATTGACCATAAGCAGGCCTCCTCTAATTTCAACCAGACCTTTATGGAGGATGATTATTATGAGGATGATACTGTCAAAATTGTAAAAACCAAGCGTTTTGCAATTAAGCCCATGGATGCAGAAGAAGCCTGCATACAGATGGAGCTGCTGGGACATAGCTTTTATGTATTCCGCAATGCACAGACGGATGAAGTCAATGTAGTTTATAAGAGAAAAGGAAGTACCTACGGCTTGATTGAGCCGGAGTACTAGGATTGAAGTTTTATAGGATAAGGGTTTAATGGAATAATTGCTATTACTAAGGGTGCACCCGTGGATACGGGAGGCACCCTTTTCGCCGGGCTGCCATAGCGGTGGAGAGTTCATCCGGGACAGGTAAAGCTGCCAGCTGATCCATGGCTGCCCTGGCCTGACTGGAAAAACGTTCATGTACGTTTTTCTTTACCGATGCGGAAACATATGATATGATGGGGGTTGTGATGTGACTTAGTTTATAGAAAATTAAGTTGAATAGTAGGAAGTAGAATGTTACAATAACAGTTGAACAATTCTGAATCAAATATGTAGCAGTACAGGAGTGAACAAAACATGAGCTTAGTCGAAAAGATTTTTGGAACTCATAGTGAACGCGAAGTAAGACGAATTTTACCGATTGTAGATAAAATTGAGGCATTAGAACCAGAATATATAAAATTGTCGGATGAGGAATTAAAAGCAAAAACGACAGAATTTAAAAATAGGCTAAAAAATGGAGAAACCGTGGACGACCTGTTGGTGGAAGCCTATGCAACCGTGCGCGAAGCTGCCAAAAGGGTAATTGGATTAAGGCATTACCGTGTCCAGTTAATTGGTGGTATTATACTCCATCAGGGACGTATCACGGAGATGCGTACCGGTGAAGGAAAGACCTTAGTAGCAACCCTGCCATCCTATTTAAATGCATTGGAGGGCAAGGGTGTACATGTCGTGACGGTAAACGACTACCTGGCTAAGCGTGATGCTGAATGGATGGGAAAAATCCATGAATTCTTAGGCCTGTCCGTTGGCGTCATTTTAAACAGCCTGGAGAAGGATGAGAGAAGGGAAGCATATGCCTGTGACATTACCTACGCTACGAATAATGAATTGGGATTTGACTATCTAAGGGACAACATGGTTATCTATAAAGAGCAGTTAGTGCAGAGGGATCTTCAATATGCAATTATCGACGAGGTTGACTCCATCTTAATTGATGAGGCCAGAACCCCGTTGATCATCTCTGGACAGAGCGGCAAATCAACAGACCTGTACCGGGTATGTGATATCATAGCAAGACAGCTAAAGAAGGGTGAAGCCAGTGCGGAATTAACAAAGATGGCTGCCCTGATGAAGGAAGATATCCAGGAGACCGGCGACTTTATCGTAAATGAGAAGGAAAAGAATGTCCATCTTACAGAGGAAGGCGTGAAGAAGGTTGAGAAATTCTTTAACCTGGAGAACCTTGCCGATCCTGAGAATCTTGAGATCCAGCATAACATCATCCTTGCCCTCCGCGCACATAACTTAATGTTTAGGGATAAGGACTATGTGGTAAAGGACGATGAGGTTTTAATCGTAGACGAATTTACAGGCCGTATTATGCCGGGCAGACGTTACAGTGACGGCCTGCATCAGGCCATTGAAGCAAAGGAAAACGTAAAGGTAAAAAGGGAGAGTAAAACCCTGGCGACCATCACCTTCCAGAACTTCTTTAATAAGTATAAGAAAAAGTCCGGTATGACAGGTACCGCCCTGACGGAAGAGAAGGAGTTCAGGGAAATTTATGGAATGGACGTAATTGAGGTTCCCACAAATCTCCCCGTAGCCCGTATTGACCACCAGGATTCAGTATATAAGACAAGAAAAGAAAAGCTGGCTGCTATTATAAAGGAAATTATCGAATCCCATAAAAAGGGACAACCGGTGCTGGTCGGTACCATTACAATTGAATCATCCGAGGAAATCAGCGATATCTTAAAGAAGCACAATATACCGCATAAGGTATTGAACGCCAAGTTCCATGAGCTGGAAGCGGAAATTGTTGCTGATGCCGGCCAGTTCGGTGCGGTAACAATTGCTACAAATATGGCAGGACGTGGTACCGATATTAAGCTTGGTGAAGGGGTAAAGGAAGTCGGCGGGCTAAAGATTATCGGTACGGAACGGCACGAGGCAAGGCGTATTGATAACCAGCTGCGCGGACGTGCCGGCAGGCAGGGAGATCCTGGTGAATCCCGGTTCTTTATTTCCCTGGAAGACGACCTGATGAGACTTTTCGGTTCCGAACGGTTAATGGTGATGTTCAACTCCCTTGGTTTACCGGAGGGTGAACAGATCGAGCATAAGATGCTGACCACGGCAATCGAGAGAGCCCAGAAGAAAATAGAAAGCAATAACTATGGTATTAGAAAGAACCTGCTGGAATATGACCAGGTAAATAATGAGCAAAGAGAGATTATTTACGCGGAAAGAAGAAAGGTTCTGGATGGCGAAAGCATGCGCGATACCATCTACCGCATGATTACAGAAATAGTGGAGGACTGTGTCAATACCTGTATCAGTGAAGACCAAAGCCCCCAGGATTGGAATTTTGGAGAGCTTGGAGAGCTGCTGCTTCCGATTATCCCCCTGCCAAAGGTAGAATTTACACCGGAGCAGCTCCGCGGCATGAAGAAGAATGACCTGATCCAACTGCTGAAAGAGGATGCGGTAAAGCTATATGAAGAAAAGGAACTGGAATTCCCTGAGATTGAACAGATCAGGGAGATAGAGCGCGTCATCCTGCTGAAGGTGATTGACCGCAAATGGATGGATCATATTGACGATATGGATCAATTGCGCCAGGGCATTGGTTTAATGGCCTATGGCCAGCGCCAGCCTGTTGTGGAATACAAGTTCCAGGGCTTTGATATGTTTGACTCCATGATCAGTGCCATCCGTGAGGATACGGTCAAGGCTCTGATGCATGTAAGGATTGAGCAGAAGGTAGAAAGGGAGCAGGTAGCAAAAGTAACCGGTACAAACAAGGATGAAACCCTTGCCAATGCTCCTGTAAAGAGGGCAGGAAAGAAGATCCAGCCAAATGATCCATGTCCTTGCGGCAGCGGAAGGAAATATAAACACTGTTGCGGCAGAAATGCATAATACTTGATGAATTTTTATACAAAAACAATTGAATTATTATAAACTGTAATATATAATACAAAAAAGAGGTGATTTAGTGGTAGAATTGGATCAGTTTAAATATACGCTCAGCCTTTATGAAAAACCATTAATTGAAGTGGGGGATTCACTTTGACCTCGCGAAAAAGAAAGATCGCGTGACAGAGATTGAACAGACCATGGAAGAACATGGCTTTTGGGATGATGCTGACAGAGCCCAGGTGTTTATGAAGGAGCTGAAGAACCTGAAGGATGTGATTGGAGAATATGAGCATCTTCAGAGGGATTATGAGGATGTTCAGACCCTGATCCAGATGGGCTATGAAGAAAACGATGACAGCTTAATTCCGGAGATTGAAGAGGCCTTAAATATTTTTATCAGTGACCTTGACAACCTGAAGCTGCGGACGCTGCTGTCCGGGGAATATGACAAATATAATGCAATATTGACCCTTCATGCCGGAGCCGGCGGAACGGAGAGCTGTGACTGGGCAAGCATGTTATGCCGGATGTACCAGCGCTGGGCCGATAAAAAGGGCTTTACTACGGAAATGATAGATTTCCTGGACGGTGATGAGGCAGGCTTTAAATCGGTAACCCTGCAGATAAACGGTGAAAATGCCTACGGGTATTTAAAGTCGGAGCGCGGGGTGCATCGTCTTGTGCGCATCTCACCCTTTAATGCAGCAGGGAAACGGCAAACCTCCTTTGTGTCCTGTGACGTTATGCCGGATATTGAGGATGATATTGATATTGAGGTTAACGAGGAGGAGCTCCGAATTGATACGTACCGTTCCAGCGGTGCGGGAGGACAGCATGTAAATAAGACCTCTTCAGCGGTGCGGATCACCCATATTCCAACCAATATTGTGGTACAGTGCCAAAATGAGCGCTCCCAATTGCAGAACAAGGATAAGGCAATGAAAATGCTTAAGGCAAAGCTTTATTTGCTGAAGCAGCAAGAGAATATGGAGAAAATATCAGGAATCCGTGGTGAAGTAAAGGACATTGCATGGGGGAACCAAATCAGGTCCTATGTAATGCAGCCTTATACGTTAGTGAAGGATCACCGTACGAATGAAGAAGTGGGTAACGCAATTAGTGTGTTGGACGGAAATCTGGATCCCTTTATTAACGCATATTTAAAATGGAATGCACAAAGTTCCATATCATAATCATAAGATAAGATCCATAAGGAGGGGTACCTCCTTAAAAATCGAAGGAGGAGAAATCCTCTAAAAAGTCGAAGGAGGAAAAACCCTCCTTAAAGTCGAAGGAGGAAAAACCCTCCTTAAAATCGAAGGAGGATTGATTATGCAGAGCACAAAGCAGGCGGTTTTTGCTCTTGGAGATAGGGAATATGGCTTTGACATTATGGATGTCAACACCATAGAAAAGGTTATTCCGATTTTACCTGTGGCTAATATCCCAAAGAATTTTAAGGGTATCATTCAGTTAAGAGGGGAGACCATACCGGTCTACAGCCTCCGCAGAAAATTCGGCTTGCCGGACATTCCGGCAGATGATAACACCCGTTATATCATCGCAAAAACCCAGGGGATGCTGGTGGCGTATGAGGTTGACCAGATGAAGGAAATCGTGGAGCTGGAGCAGGATCAGATGAATGAATTTCCCGTCATACTGAAAAACCTGAACACTTCTTATGTTAAGTTTGTTTCTAATGTGGGCGGCAGGCTGATACTTGCACTTGACCAGAATAATATTATGGCCCAGGAAGAGGAAGACAGGATAAAATCCGAGATGGGAATAGTAAGGAACCGGATGAACCAGGAGGCCTAGCCGGATAAAGTATAAGCGAAGATAATAGTTAAACATATGGCATTGTTATGCCAAAAGTAAAGGGAAAAAGGGAGAATGGATTATGAAGAAAAAATTAATTAGCATGGCACTTGTGGCGGCTATGGCTGTAACAATGTTTGCAGGCTGTAAGAAAGCAGAAGGTGATACGCCTGGCGGTGCGGAGGCGGAAAGTGATACCCTCATTGTCGGTACGGAGGCTGGCTTTGCACCATACGAGTACATGGAAGGCGATAAGGTTGTAGGCATTGATATGGATATTGCACAGGCAATTGCAGACAGCATGGGCAAAAAACTAGTAATTAAAAACATGGATTTTGATGGTGCCCTCTTAGCGGTACAAAAGGGAACCGTAGATTTTGTTGCGGCGGGTGTATCCATAGACGCAGAGCGTGATGAGGTGATGGATTTCTCTGTGGAATATGTTGACTCTACTGAGGTAATCGTTGTTAATGCGGCAAATCCTGCAGTGGCTACCGTTGATAATGAGGGGCTTGCAGATAAAATTATTGGCGTGCAGCAGGGAAACATTGCGGACTTCTATGTGGAAGAGAATGTAGAATATAAGGAAGTTAAGCGCTACACCAAGTTTGCCCAGGCAGCAGAGGATTTAAAGAACGGTAAGATTGACTGTATCATCATGGACCAGTATCCCGCGGAGGAATTAGCAGCATCCAATCCGGAGCTGGCAATCATGGATGGTACCTTGTTCCAGGATAAATATGCGATTGCAGTGAAGGAAGGCAATAAGAAATTATTGGATTCGATTAATGCGGTGATTGAAGACTTAAAGACCAGCGGTAAAATGGATCAGATTATTGCGGCTCATACGGGCAGCAAGTAATAATTAGACTATTGTGAAATGAAGATCAAATGAAGATCATTTCACATCCGACATTGAGTGACCTAAAGGCCAAATGTTCGTTAGTATACTGTCTAATTATGGATGCAGCAGTACACCCGGACATACATCAGGAGCGAAAAGGATAATAGGAGGCTGTTAGCGAAACCGACAGCCTCCATCTCTATGTAAAGTAAAATAAAAACAGGAGGTAAGAAATTGGAGAAATTAAAAGAAGCCTTTTACAACGCCCTCATTGTGGATCAAAGATACATGGCTTATCTAGGCGGTATCAAGGTAACGGTCTTAATATCCCTACTGGCAATTGCCCTCGGAATTGCCATTGGTGTCCTGGTCGCTGTAGTAAATGTTTCGGCTGCAAATTCAAAGATGAAATGGATTTCCGGGATTTGTAATGTATATATTACCATTATTCGTGGTACACCATTGATGGTGCAATTATTGATTATTTATAACCTGATATTTACATCACGTAATACCAATGAAATTGTTGTAGGTGCTGTCTGCTTTGGCATTAATTCCGGCGCGTATGTTGCGGAAATAATCCGTGCCGGTATTGAATCCATAGATAAGGGGCAGATGGAGGCAGGCCGTTCCCTGGGATTAAACTATATTCAGACCATGCGTATGATTATCCTGCCCCAGGCAATACGGAACATACTTCCTGCCCTTGGCAACGAGTTTATTGTATTGATTAAGGAAACCTCGGTGGCGGGAGTTATCGCCGTAACTGATCTGACAAAGGCGGCACAGTATATTGGCTCAAGGACTTGGGATATCCTTCCCCCACTGATTATAGCAGCAGCCTGCTACTTGGTCATGGTAATGGGATTGACAAAGCTCTTATCAGTATTTGAAAGGAGGATGGCCAGAGGTGATCGAAACTAGAAATCTCCAAAAGGCATTTGGTTCCCATAAGGTTTTAGACGGCATTGACATAACCATCAAAAAAGGGGAAAAGGTTGTCGTCATAGGTCCCTCCGGTTCAGGAAAATCCACCTTCCTTCGCTGCCTCAACCTATTAGAGGTACCCACGGGAGGGGAGATCTGGTTCGAGGGCAATAACATTACGGATAAAAAGACCGATATTAATAAGATGCGCCAAAAGATGGGAATGGTGTTCCAGCAGTTTAACCTGTTCCCCCATCTGTCCGTCATGGAGAATATAACGCTGGCTCCGGTAAAGCTTGGCATGATGAACCAGCAGGAAGCTGAGCAAAAGGCATTGGAGCTGCTAAAACGGATCGGCCTGACGGAAAAAGCGGATGCATATCCAAACCAATTGTCCGGCGGACAAAAGCAGCGTATTGCCATTGTCCGGGCTCTTGCCATGAATCCGGATGTAATGCTTTTTGATGAACCGACCTCTGCCCTTGACCCGGAGATGGTGGGAGAGGTTCTTGATTTAATGACGCAATTAGCAGAGGAAGGGATGACGATGGTAGTTGTCACCCATGAGATGCGTTTTGCCAAGAAGGTGGCAACCCGTATCCTGTTTATTGATGAAGGCAAGATTGTGGAAGAAAATGTACCGGATGAGTTTTTTGACAATCCGAAGCATCCAAGGCTGAAGGAATTTTTGTCGAAAATATTATGATTTGAGCGATAGATGGCTGGATTTAGGCTGTGAGGTAAATCTGGATGCGGATAGATCCATCTGGGCTTGCCTTTAACCTCCCATGATTGCCAAGTGCAGGCAACCACGGGAGGCCCGGTCTGCGCCCAGATGGATCTATCCGCACCCAGATTCACCGCGTTAGTATTTAATATCAGGGAGTTTTTTCTGGGCAAATCATATTATAGAGAATATGGGAAAGGCGGTTGTCATATAGGGGCAATCGCTTTTTGTGCAGAAAAGTGTGATATAGAAAAGTATGATATAGAAAAGTATGATATAGAAAAATGTGATACAAGTTATTTGGAATTACTTTATTTATTGGAGCAGATTTCTTGAATTTATTTTTATACAAAAATTTTTATAATTACATGATAGAATCAAGCATATGTGACAAAACTGGAATATGGGGAAGCATCCTGTCAAAATAGTGTTGCATTATGCGGAAAACTATGATAGTATATCTTTCTAGGAAAGACAGTTGTATTTGAGATAAATACAGATGATTCATCTGATACGGGAATCTGCATCTATAAACGCAGGAGGTGCTAATACATGAATGGTGACCAGTATTTTATTGTTAAGAAAAAGGCTGTGCCCGAAGTATTGTTAAAGGTAGTTGAGGCTAAGCGGCTTCTGGATTCAGAACGTGTCATGACGGTCCAGGAAGCAACGGATGCCGTTGAAATAAGTAGAAGCTCATTTTATAAGTACCGGGATGATATATTCCCCTTTTATGAGAATACCAGAGGTAAGACAATTACCTTCATGCTCCAGATGGATGACAGGCCGGGGCTGCTATCCAAGGTATTAAACCAGGTGGCAAAATGTGAGGCTAATATTCTGACCATCCATCAGAGTATTCCGGTAAATGGGATCGCCCTTCTTACCCTGAGTATTGAGATATTGCCCCAGACAGACAGTACCTCAGTCCTGATGGATGCGATTGAGGCGATGGATGGGATTCATTATGTGAAGCTGGTATCGAGAGAATAAGCTCATGGGGCCGGCCCTGAAATGTCCGCGGGAAGTCCGTGGTAAGTGCACACCGGCCCATTAAAAAGAATAGGATTGGTTACAGCAGGAAATGGAGGAACAGTGATGGTTAATATTGCAGTCTTAGGATACGGCACCATAGGCTCTGGTGTGGTAGAGGTTTTAAAAACAAACAGTGACAGTATAGCAAAAAGAGCAGGGGATTCCATTGAGGTAAAATATGTACTTGATTTAAGGGATTTTCCCGGGGATCCTATCAGGGACAAGGTAGTCCATGATATTAATATTATCCTGGACGATCCGGAAGTATTAATTGTCTGCGAACATATGGGAGGAGTAGAGCCTGCATATACCTTTGTGAAAAATGCCCTCCTAAAGGGAAAGAGTGTCGTTACGTCAAATAAGGAGCTGGTCGCAAAGCATGGTGCGGAGCTGCTTAACATAGCGAAGGAAAGAGGCTTGAACTTCTTGTTTGAAGCCAGCGTTGGCGGCGGTATCCCAATTATCCGTCCTCTAAACCAGTCCTTAACGGCTGATGAGATCATGGAAATCACAGGTATCTTAAATGGTACAACGAACTATATATTATCGAAAATGAGTGATGAGGGCGTGGACTTTGATACGGCCCTTGCAGAGGCGCAGAAGCTTGGCTTTGCGGAGCGCAACCCGGAGGCGGACGTGGAAGGCCATGATGCCTGCAGGAAAATAGCGATCCTATCCTCCCTTGCCTTTGGCATGCAGGTGGATTTTGAGGATATTTATACAGAGGGTATCACGAAGATATCCGATATTGATATCCGCTATGCAAAGGCGCTGGGAGCAAGAATTAAGCTCTTTGCATCCAGCATCCGTGAGGATGAGCAGGTCTATGCTATGGTAGCGCCGGTGATGATCCGGGCCGATCATCCTTTGTACAGCGTAAATAACGTGTTCAACGGAATTTTTGTCAAGGGCAATGTAATCGGCGATGTCATGTTCTATGGCAGCGGAGCCGGTAAACTGCCCACTGCAAGTGCGGTGGTTGCGGACGTGGTGGACGCTGCAAAGCATCTAAATAAGAATATCTGGACCATATGGAGCAGCAAGAAGCTGGAATTAACCAATATAGACCGGATCCAGCACAGGTTCTTCCTCCGTATTAAGGATAATGCTAAAGTGAAAGAACAGGTTGCAGCATTGTTTGGCCAGGTAGAGGAAGTAAGGGCAGAGGGAGTATCCGGTGAATACGCATTCATCACCTCCGACATGACGGAACAGGAATTAAATGAGAAGAAAAGCAGCCTGGCAGATGTCCTCAGTATGATTCGGGTTAGGTTCTAGGAAAAGGCTTGTCTCAAAGAAAGGACTGGGGATATGAAATATATTATTGTACTAGGTGATGGCATGGCCGATGAGCCATTAGAAGCTTTAGGTAATAAAACACCGCTGATGGCAGCGGATACGCCGCAGCTGGACCAGCTTGCACAGTGGTCTGAGCTGGGGCTTGCCCATACGATCCCGGAGGGCATGAAGCCGGGAAGCGACACGGCAAACCTTGCCGTGCTGGGCTATAACCCTAAGGTATATTATTCCGGGCGTTCACCCCTTGAGGCCTTAAGCATCGGTGTGGATATGAAGCCCACGGATATCGCCCTCCGCTGCAATGTGGTAACTCTATCCGGGGAAGATAAGCCCTATGAGGAGCTGACGATGGAAGACCACAGCGCCGGGGAAATATCCACGGAGGAAGCGGCAGAGCTTATTGCAGCCGTAAGAAAAGAGCTTGAGGATGATATTTATAAATTCTATGTGGGCACCAGCTACCGCCATTTGACCATCTGGGAGAAGGGTGAGGTAGTGGAGCTGTCACAGCCCCATGATATCTTAGGCAGGGTGATCGGGGAATACCTTCCCGGGGACGCAGCCCTAAGGGAAATGATGAAGAAAAGCTATGAGATCCTAAATAACCACCCGATCAATGAAGCAAGAAAGGCAAAGGGTCTAAACAAAGCAAACTCGATCTGGTTCTGGGGTGCCGGAACCAAGCCAGCCCTAACCTCCTTTGAAGAAAAGACAGGGCAAAAGGGAGCCATGATCTCAGCGGTGGATCTGCTAAAGGGTATTGCCGTCGGTGCAGGCATGAAGGTAATCGAGGTGGAAGGTGCTGATGGAACCCTTCACACCAATTATGAAGGGAAGGCTCTTGCAGCGGTAGAGGTACTGCTGAAGGAGGATTATGATTTTGTCTACGTCCATGTGGAAGCGCCGGACGAGATGGGGCACCAGGGTAACATCGCGAATAAAGTGAAGTCAATAGAATACCTGGACCAGAGGGTCATTAAGGTGATTATGGAGGAGATGGACAAAGCAGGGGCTGAGTACCGGATGCTTATCATGCCGGATCATCCCACACCCATCCGTTGCCGGACCCATACCAGCGACCCGGTACCCTATTTACTGTATGACAGCAGGGCAAAGCAAAGCAACAGCTGGAGATATAATGAGGCTGAGGCAAAGTTAAGCGGAAATGTAGTTTTAGAAGGTTATACAGTCATTAATAGATTAATCACACAATAAAATATTAGGTAAACAGAATATTCAAATCTCTTGGATACGACAAAGAAGAAAGCCTTACAACTCAGTGGTTGTAGGGCTTTTATGCATTGTAAAATATGAAGCTAAAGAGCAATCTTAGTGGGTGAAAAACGGACAAATAACGGACAAAATATAAAAACGGTCATTTGGCTTCACTGCTTGGGGGATTGTTCCGGTATAACATGGACGCTATCTTGTCAGAGGCACGTTCATCGGCACCCTTCATGATATGGCCATAAATGTTCTGTGTAGTGCTTACGTGCTTATGGCCCAGCCGATTTGATATGGTAACCGGATCCTCGCCGGAGAAATATAATAGGCTTGCCTGGGTGTGCCTAAACTTGTGTGGATGGATATGGGGAAGGGAGTAGTCCTGTGAAAATCTTTGCTGCCATACATTGACCTGGCTTGGGTGCATAGGTGTGCCGTTCTCCTGGGTGAAACAGAAGCCGGTTTCAGTCCAGAAATCACCACACTGTAATTTATACTGCAATTGCTCCTTTCGGTATGCGGCCAGTATCCGCATTATCTCCGGCGCAATGGTAACAGTCCTATCTTCATCGGTTTTAGTGGAATCCTCCAGGTAAATCCCCTGTTCTGGGGTGTACTGTAGGTTGCCTTTGATCTCGATCTTATTATTCTTAAAGTCTATGTTCTCCCATTTAAGCCCAAGGATTTCGCCTCGCCTGGCTCCGGTATCAATCAGCAGATCCGTGATGGCCTGCCATTTCAAAGGCTGCTGGATTAATGCGTCCCGGATAGCCAATACCTCCTCCAGTTCAAAGAACTCCGCTTCACGCTTCTCCATTTTTGGGGGAGTGGCTGTATTGGCTATATTATACAAGAAGATATGTTCTTTCACCGCCTGGGCAAAGATCATGTGGATAATCCGGTGATAGAGATGGATGGTCTGTGGGGAAAGTGGCTCTCCGGTTCTCTTGTTGGCGCCGGGTTTACCGAGTTTTATATATAGCCGATTGAGATGCTCGCCGGTCATGTCTGCTAGATTCATATAACCGATTTCTCCATTGATACGCTCCAGGAGCTGCTTATACCGGTGGACTGTCCTATGTTTGAGGTCACGTTCTTTCAGCTCTATGACATAGTCACTGTATTGCTTGAAGGTTTTCTTCTCCAAAGGAACGATCCCGGCCTTGCAGTCGATTTCAAATTGTGCTGCCACACGGTCAAGTTCTTTCTTGATTTTGTTTTCCGATTTCCATCCTTCCGGGATCTGCCAGGTCATGCTATAGGGTTTGAGCTTCTTCCCTTCGGAATCCCGGCCACGGTAGACCTCGATCTGGTATGAGGTAACATTGCCGTTTTTGTCTTTTCTGGGGGTTTTGCTTGCCATTGTATCAAACATCCTTTCTGTATTGTATTGAAAGAGCCTGTATGGTACAATAATACTTGTCGAAGGTATATTGTATAGGCTCTTGCTTATATGGTATCGTTTAAGCCGCCCTGGTTACCGCCGGGGCGGCTTTTTACAACATTGACATTACTACGCTAATGGAGTATAATATGCTTAACAAGACAGCCGGAGGATAGCTCGAACCTATCCGCCCTGGTGAAAATAAGTTACAAAATAGCGCCTTACTTTACGAGAGCAGGGGCGCTATTTTTTGTGCCTGTCATTTCTGACAAGGGTTATTATAGCTGCAAGCATGATTACAAAAGTAAATAAATCACTATATGTAATATACATTGGCACCAACCCCCTTCCTGCAAGACTCAGGACGGAAGGAAGCGCCCCACCGGCTGCCCGGTTAAACATATTATGCTGTCAATGTGTTGGTGCTGGCGGTGGTACGCTGGGATTGCTTTTAATTACTGTCATTTTCTATAGGAATATCATATTTAGCGAGCGTTCTTTCAAGCCAAATGCTATATAATTCATCATCCACGGAGCGATTATATCGTAGTGCTAATATATTCATCCAATCCTCCATAAACTTTGGAATTACAATATCATCAAAGGTAAGAACGGTTAAATTAAGAACCTTGTTTGAAGCCATTGTTTCAATTTCAAATCTTTTTGCATCGTATAATTTTATCAATTCTCCAAACAGATCCGAGTAAGTTTCGATTTTATAAGTCAAGTATTTCTTATCGCTTAATCCTAATAACCAGTCTACTGATATATTGCATTTTTCTGCAATGTTTCTTAAAGCATCAGGTGAGGGAGTAGTTACTCCTCTTTCATAGCCTGATAGGGTTTGTTGTGAGATGCCAATAAATTCACTAAAATCCTTTTGGGTCATTCCTCTCTCTTCTCGCAACTCTTTTATTCTACTTTGAAATATTTCAAATGAACTCATATTAATACCTCCGTATGAAACAAATATGTAATTATAGTATCACTAATTTGGGTATAACACAAGTATAAAATTAATTAATAAAATATGATTGACATATACTGTTAAAAGCGGTATTATACTGTTGAAAGTGGTAAATAGAAAGGGGGATTGAAGTGAAACTGAATAATAAGAAATTCGATATTATATTGGCAACTAAATGTATGAGTGCTAAAGATTTATCTAAGAAAAGCGGAGTAAATGTTATTACTTTAAGCAAACTTAGAAATGGATCAGTAGCTAGACCGCAGACAATTGGACGACTTGCTGCAGCTTTGGAAGTCGATGTAACCGAGCTGATCGAGAACTAAGTTGCTACATAACAACTATCACCCGGCAGCTCTGCCAGGGTAAAGAAAATCTGAATATTGGCTGATCTGAGAGCCAGGGAACTGTATTGTGCAATATCGCACAGAAAAGCTGTGGAGAAAAAGTTTAAAAAATTGGAATCTGTAATAATAAATGATATCAAGGAAAAGGAGGAAATCGTTATTGCAGGATTTAGTTATTCTGAAAGGGAAAGAGGTATTTACTGATAGCTTAATTATTGCGGAGGGTACCGGCATAAATCACAGAAGGATAAAAGATGCAATAAGGAAGTATTCTGATAGGCTCATGCGGTTTGGACTTTTGGGCGCACATCAGACAGAAAGTACCGGCGGTAGACCGGAGGAAATATTTGATTTGAATGAAGAGCAGGCAACATTCCTTATTACGCTACTTAAGAATACGGATAAGGTTGTTGACTTTAAAACGGAGCTTGTCCGCCAGTTCTATGCCATGCGCCGACTGCTCCAGGAACAATCTACAGAGGAATGGCAATTCTTCCGGAAGGAAGGTAAGCCGGTGAGGTTGGCAGAGACAGCAATCATTAAGGAGCTTGTGGAATACGCAAAGAATCGTGGCAGCCGAGGGTATAAGAACCTATATACCAACTATACCACCTTAGCCAATAAGACGGTTGGAATTAAGCATGTTGATGAAGCTACTATAATGCAATTGAACTACCTGAAGCTGATCGAGAACATCTTTGCTCAGATCATTCAGGCCGGCATGGATGAGAATAAAGACCACCATGACATATTCAAGGATTGTAAAGCTAAAGCGGAACAATTAAACAGTGTGGTTGCGATTGGTATAGCTGGTTAAGGAAGGGGGATTTTATGAATAGCACATTCTTTATTAACGAGAATGACTTCGTTTTCGAAAATGTTAATTACGAACGTGATGCATCGAATGGTAGATGCTATTACCGAGAAGCAAGCCGGAGCCTCAGAACGGATTGTGATGGGAAGATGGCTAAACGCAGAATAGGCGAAAGCTGGTTTCTGTTTTTCAGGGAGAAGGCAATGAAGGAATTGGGGTTAACATTTAAGGATATCCATGGAAGGGTGCGATTTGAAATCACACCCAACGATAGTGGCCAGGAGCTGCTACAAGACCTCATGATGGAATTAACAGAGACTACGTGAAAGGAGAATGGGATAATATGGCATTAACTAGAATGAGAACAATTTCAGGCTGTATGGAGTACCTTCGCCAGGAGGATCCAGAAAGTTGCATTACAGAGTATTACCTTCGTGGCCTGGTGAAGCAGAACAAGGTCCCGGTATTCCATGCTGGCCGGAAGCAGCTGGTCAACCTAGATAAGCTTCTGGAGTACTTATCCGGTGATCAGGAGGTAAAGGAGCCGGAACAAGTGAATTACGGTAAATTAAGGCGAGTAGGTGAGTAGGTGGCAGTAAATAAGCAATCATTTTATGACGGCATTAGCCAGGACACGGTATTTGATGAAGCATTCTTCAAGAAGGTTCTGGGATATTCCATGTACGACAAGCCCTTCCTGGAAGCGGTAGCCGTCAAGCTGACCGGAATCGGCAGGAAGGATGTAGCTGACCGGTACAATGCCTGGTATGCTGCATGGAAGGCGAATGATGATGCAGAAATGAAGAAGGTTGCTGAATGGTATAGAAAGGAGCTGGACAAAGATTTTAAAGAAAGACAGAAAAAGGCGGTGGAGGATTGGAAAAGGAATTTACAGAATTTGACCAACAGCGATTTGTTGACATTATTAGAGAATGCGAAAGAAGGATTCCAGAGGAAGAATCAGATTTAGGGTTGGATAAAAATGGTTTTGTCCCTTTTGTCACATTTGTCACACCCGGTATAAATCAATTATTAACTTTCCCAATAGAAGCCTTCCCTGCTGTTATTAGAGATTATTCTATAGCGGTTGCCGAATCCCTGCAGGTATCTATTGATATGGTTGCAGTGGCAATATTAGGGATCATGGCTTTATGTTTGCAGGGTGAGTTTTATGTTCAGCCTAAAGAAGACTGGAAGGAGCCACTTAATCTGTACATACTGGTTATTGCCAGACCATCAGAGCGAAAGTCCCCTACTATGAAGGAGATAACAGACCCAGTCTATAAATATGTTGATGAAGTAAATAAGGAGAAGCAGCCAGAAATAGCTGAGTATCTCATCAAAAAGGATATTCTATCTAAAAAGGTGGATTCTTTAAAAAAGGCTGTTGTAGGAAATAAAAAGAACACATCTGTAAAGGATGTCATAGAAGCTCAAAAGGATCTTGATGAACTGGAGGAAGTAACGCCATTAAGGATTATAGTTGATGATGTTACAACGGAAGCCCTGGTCAAAATCATGGAGGAAAATAATGAGCGTATATCCATTGTTACTGCCGAAGGTGGAATATTCGGCATGATGGCAGGGAGATACAATAATCAGCCAAATATTGATATTTTCTTAAAATCATATTCAGGTGAGCCATATTCTTCTGACCGGATAGGGAGGAAAGGTGAGAGTATCAATAATCCTTTGTTAACACTATTGATTATGACACAACCAGTAGTTGCAAGTGATGCTATGCAGAACAAGGAATTTAGAGAAAGGGGATTGCTTGCAAGGTTTTTATATTCCTTACCCTCTTCCATTGTTGGAAAACGAAGATATAATTCCAAACCTATAAATCCTAATATTAGAAAGGCCTATAAGGATCTTGTTAACAATTTGTTATCTCTGAGGGATTGGAAGTTTGAGACAAGGACAATTCGGTTCAGCAAGGAGGCTAATATATTAAGTGAATCATTTGCCAATGAGATAGAAAGTAAATTACTGGATGATTATGAAGAAATTGAGGATTGGGCTGGAAAATTTCACGGACAAACAATGAGGATAGCTGCAATCTTACATTGTGTCAAGCATTTGGCATCCACTCCCACGACTGAATTGACTGGGCAGACAATGAATGAAGCCATCAGTATAGGGAAGTATTTTCTTGATCATGCAATTGCTGCTTTTCAGATTGCAGGACTGACGGAAGCACAGGAAATCAAGGATGCAAAATATATTCTTAGGTGCTGTGACAAACGTGACAAATGTGACAAAACCATTACAAAAAGAGATTTGCTTCGTTTGTGTAGAAGGTTTAAAACAGCCGATGAAATGAAGCCGGGACTGGATGAATTGGTAAACCACGGATACATTCGGATTTACAAGGACAATTCAAATAGTGGCAGACCATCTGATATTATTGAAATCAATCCAGAGTATGAATTGCAAAAGGTTCAAAAGGAAGGGGAAGACAATGTACAACTTTTATGAAAGTGGAGCAAAACCAGATAATGTAATGTGTTGTCCGGTGTGTGAGTGCCAGAACTGCCATCTTCATAGTGTGATGATTAACCAGGGTGGTGAGGTTATGGAAATTGGCGGAGGCAGAGTAGAGAACCACAAGGTGGAGAACCTGCACAGGGGAGCTATCGTTAAAGTAATATTCACCTGTGAGGATGGACACAGATTTTCAAAAGTTTTTCAGTTTCACAAGGGTGTAACCTTTACTGATGATGAAATCCTATCAGGCGATATCAATGAATTGTGGAGAGATTAGAAAAATGGAAGGAGCGAGTAAATGAACGATGAATTATTAAAATCCATCCTGGAAGCCTTACAGGGCATCAATAAGGGGATCCAGGCGCAGAATGAGCAGCTTGACCGCCTCAATGATACCCTGGACAGCATCACGGATTCATTCCAGGGAAGGACATTCCTGAGTGTGGTGGCTTCCGTCCATGGGAATTAAGAAAAAGCCCTTCCCAGTGCACCACCACCGAGAAAGGGCAAATGTAACCCGTAAACACAGCAAAATAGCCGGAATTACACCTTTAATCTATCATAGGTGATTCTCCGGCGCAAGTAGAAAAGGAGAAAATTGTATGAGTTATTCAATAGTAAATGAAGAATTACGGATCCAGTCCTGCAGCATAGAGGATCTGGTTGATAAAGAAATTGAGGATCCAGCGACGGTGAGTCTGTTTTATGATCCAAGTGAGGACATGCTGATACTGAACAGTAATCGTGAGGATGCGGACGTTTATTTAATGATATCAAGGATATATCTTAAGGCTGATAAAAGTAGAAGGCCTGAGATCCGGAAGGATGTGGAGTCAACCATGAAAAGCCTTTCTACAACGCTTGATCTTTTGGACAAAGTAATCTGGATGAGAGAGCAAAACGCCAGATTTGAGCAACTCGAAAGAAATTTCAGTATGATAGGACGCCAGAAGGCTTTTTATGATCAGATGGACATGATATACGCAATTGACGATTTCGAGCATGAATCAACCTTTAAACTCATTGATGCCTACAACTGGGGATACATCCAGGGAGTTAAGGCTGAGAGAGCCAGGAGAAAGAAGGTGTCCCAATGAGTAGATCACCTATGATTAATGATTCCCGGAAGTGTCTGAAATGTAATACATATCATAATATGAATACAGAGAGCTGCCCGGTGTGTGGCCGGTACCTTTACATCTGTGGCAGCATCTACCAGCCACGGATCCGGAAAGGAGCTGATCGGAGTGAATAAAGTATATTTAACCGTAGTAGATCACAAGGAGCTTCTGAATGATTGCCGGGATCAGATCAGTGCGATAATTGAGAACATAGACAATCTGGGTGATCTGGAACTGATACAAGCGTTAGCGCTTAATCTTATGCTGAGTGACCGGAAGGGAGCTGATCAGGATAACAGCTAAAATAAAAGTATCATACATTAGCGATCAGGATCTGTTAACTATTGTTAACCTCCTTGAACCGATGATTAGAAATGTTAAGGTTGCAAAGAATAATCAGGGTAGGTATAAAAAGGCTTATATAGAGCTTAAATAGTGAATTTAAGGGGCTGTTTATCATACAAAGATGATAGGCTAGCCCCTGTTTTAATGCGTGAAAATGCATATTAGAATCGGCTGTGATGCTAACCTTCCACTTGATATACCCTGCTATAGATGATATAATACAAGTAGAATAAATGAATACTTAAGTACCCCAACGAAAGTTGGAAGTCTTATTTAAGAGACGTGGGAATGATCAGGAGTTAAGCTCCGGTTGTTCTTGCGTCTTTTTGTTTATTCCAAAAACTCTCCTTTCTCCCAGATCCGGCTCCTGAGCATGAGGATAAAAGGCTTGTATGATCATACAGTGGGCGAAAGGACAAACAATCTAATTATCTAAAGGAGAAGAGAGACTATGAAACTAAGAGAGATCACACAAGCACAAAGAGGTCAGTACCTCAGCGATATCCAGAAGATCATTCTGGACTATTCGGGCATGATCAGGGAGATCAATACAAGGCTGGCCAGCTATGGATTATTGCACTATCAGCAGACACGCAATATTTATGCTGTTGAGTATGTGAAAGAGAATAAGGCAGCCTTGCTGGTTGAGATGAAGAATATCAATGTCGCGGCACTGGATGGCAGCTTGACCCGTCTTAAGGAACTGAGGGAGAAATATATCAAGGATATTGCACCAGTTACCGCAATCACGGATCCCTTGGAATTATCCTTCATCGAAAAAGAGCTGAAGGTCATGAAAGATGAGGAGCTGCTAGAGTACTACAAGGAGAATTACCTGGATATGAATATCTGCAGACTGGTCCAGATCGAGCATAAAGCCAGGAATGGATATAAGGATGGTAAATTCATTGCTCCGCTTCCGGAGTATGAGGCTGTTGATTACATAACTGGACAGATCGATGAGGCAATTAAGACAATTGTTGCACTGAGGCAGCTAGTATCATCTATGCTCTGTTTTCAGGAGATAGTAGGGGATACAGTGAGACCGGTCATGATCTCCTGGGACAATATCGTTAAGGAAGTCGAAGCGCGGAATCTTTCATCCAACGTGAGAGTGGCTGTAGAAGATATCCATAAATACAACATAATGAAATAGGAGGATTATAAGGTATGACAACATACGAAGAATTATATGATTGGTTCATTGAGTACATGAGAGTTGAGAGAAACAAGATTGTGACAACCCACGGTAAGCATTCTGCTTATGAGAAGGAACTGCAGAATATTCTGATCTCCTTTGCCGATGCAACCGGTCAGGATTTAGCAGATCTTGAGGAAGCTACTGACAAGAACAAATATTATGCCCCTGGCACAATTATAGGATGAGGAGAACATGGCTATGAAAGATAGAAAAAGAGTAACATTCCATTATGATAGTGATCCGGATCAAGGAACTATCTACGGAAAACTGGGTATGAGTTTCTGTAATAACCTTATCATAACAAATGATAAGCAGACGGCTGTCCTTGGTCCTAATCTTGATGTACTGGGATATGCCCCGGATGGGATCCCCTTAATAGCAGCGAAAGAATGTCTGGAAGAAATGTTTGCCCTGGTCAATGCTGCAATAGAAACAGAATAACAGTGCTGCCCCTCATGGCTCTATGGTGCGCTGTGAGGGGCTTTGTATGAAAGGAAGGATTGATAATAATGGAATTATATGAAAGAAGAGATTTTATCCAGATTGACTACCATGATAATAACTTTGTAGTTGTCAGTATCAGGGGCATCCAACCGTTGGATAATGATTTAAAAGATAAAGCTGATTTTGGGATATTACAGAGATTCGGGGATAACTTGGAAGAAGCAATCAAGTTCGCCATTGGCGCTATGAGTGCAGTTAGATTATTCATTGAGGGTATATATAGACCGGTTGACTATCTGGAGATTGTATATACGGATAATGCAAAGCTAAGGATAAAAAATAAAAAATATCGTGTGGCTGAGTTTATATATCCTGATTTAAAGCTATTAAAGAAGGGATGGTAATATGGCGACTCTATCGGCAATGTTTAAGATCCTTAATGGATATTCAGGACCATTGACACAGATAATTCAGAAAACGGATAAGGCCACTAATAAAATCCTTCAGGCAAGCGGAGCAACAGATAAATTTAATAAAAAGCTTGAAGCAACTGAAGCTAGTGCGAATAAGGGGAGTTCCGGTCTCAGTAAATTCCTTAGCGTAGCCGCTATGATTGCCGGTGCTGTCAAAGGTGCGGATATATCAGACACTTACATGAACACAGCGGCCAGGCTTGATTTAATTAATGATGGTTTACAAACCCAAGCAGAGCTCCAGGATAAGATTTTTGCTGCAGCGGATCGCGCAAAGGGATCATATACCAGTATGGCTGGAGCGGTCTCTAAATTGGGATTACTAGCCGGAGATGCTTTTAAATCCAATGATGAAACCATCGCTTTTACGGAATTGATGCAAAAATCCTTTAAACTGGGAGGCGCAGATACCGGTTCGCAACAATCTGCTATGCTGCAATTAACTCAGGCAATGGCATCCGGACGGCTCCAGGGTGATGAACTTACATCAATAAGTGAAAATGCACCTATACTGTATGATGCTATTGCAAAATATATGGGTGTATCCAAAGGTGAATTAAAAGAATTGGGAGCTGAAAGTAAAATAACGGCCAACATTATTAAAAACGCTCTTTTCATGGCTGGAGATGATATTAATGATAAATTTTCAGACCTTCCAAATACTTTTGCAAGCTACTGGAACGATATAAAAAATGGAGGCCTCAGCGCATTTTCCGGGTTAATAGAGAAGGTAAACAAGTTGATAAACACTGATCAGTTTATGTCCTTCATTAATAAAGTGATTGCAGGTTTCAATATGATAGCTGATGCGGTCGGAGGTGTAATTGATTTTGTAATAGGTAACTGGCCGGCTATTAAAACAATATTAGAGATAGTGGCGGTTGTATACATGGCTGCAATTATAGCAAAGATATGGGAAACGGTAACCGCATTGGCGGCACAAGCCACGGCATGGTTAATGGCTTATTGGCCTCTACTCCTGATAATCGCAGTAATCGGTCTCGTCATAATGGCGGCACGAGACTTCGGAGCAACCTGGGAGGAAATCTTCGGAGCTATCGGAGGTATAGTGGGGGTTGCTGTTGCGATCGTCTACAACGTGTTTACAGGGCTATGGAATGGCATAACGGACATCGTACAGTCACTTTATAATATTTTTGCAGGCTTTGCGGAATTCTTCGCAAATGTATGGCATGATCCTATCGGCTCCGCGAGTCGAGTATTCAACGATTTCGTAGCCAACGTCATCGATCTACTGAAAGGTCTTGCCAGTGTCATTGACCAGATATTTGGTACAGGGATATCCGGAGCCCTGGAGAACTTCAAGGGTTTCATCATCGGGAATACGGGTGATCTGGCAGGGGAAGCCAAATATAAGATTGACCGGGTTGACCTGAGTGAGAATAAGCTTGATAGAATGGACTATACCGATACATGGGAAAAAGGAAGTAGCATCTACGGTAATGTCACCGGCAAGTGGAATGAACTATTAGACAAAATCACGAATAATGAGGATACAGGCACGAAGCAATATCCTGCGGTTGTTGAAGGTACTGGATCCAAGGGGAATGTGAATGTAAGCATGGACAAGGAAGATATAGGATACCTCCGTGACCTGGCCGAGCGTGAATTTGTCAATAAATTTTCCACCGCTACACTGGCTCCGAAGATATCTGTAAAGTTTACCGGTCCGATCAGTAAGGAGGCTGACACCGATGCAATGTATTCGCGCATGAGCAGGATACTTCAGGAGCAGATTGCGGTAGCAGCGGAAGGGGTGCATACATGAAAGGCATAGACAAGTTGATTCAACAGGCCAGGGTAGTTGCTGGAATCAGAGGGGATGAACTGGATCAGTATGATTTCAGCAAGCTAACAACCGCCGAACTTATTGAGCTGGCTTATACTGATCTTCCAGAAGAGAGATTCCAGGAGCTGGCCGGCAAGGCAAGAAAGGAGCATAAGGATGAAGAGTTCCATGAAGAACCCGAAAAAGAATAATGCTCATTTAATAAATAAAGATAAGCTGGTTAAGCAGGCTTATGAGATGGAGCTTAAACTGATTGGTAGAAAATATAGGTGAAGGTATGGCGAAGATTGATCAATTAATCGTAAAGGCAAAAGGAGCTTTTGAAGCTAAGCGAGAGAAACTCATTTTTGGCAGCATAGATCATATAAACGGCACCTGGAACTGTAATCTTATTCTCTGGGATGGTGTTCGCTATAGCGGTACAAGGATTATAGAGAGCTTTCATAATACATATGATGAAGCAATATCGGAAATTCACAAGGTATTTGAGGAATACCCGAACGAGTCGGAAATAAAGATTATTGTAACTGATTGTGATGCAGTCTAAAGGAAAGGAAGTGAGCTGGATGGCAAAAGGAAAATATGAATACTGGATCTCTCCGGAAGGCTTGCTTCAATTAGAAGCCTGGGCGAGGGACGGTCTGACGGATGAGCAGATAGCCCAGAATATGAGCATTGTTCCGTCGACACTCTACGAATGGAAAAAGAGGTATCCGGAGATTTCGGAGTCCTTAAAAAGAGGTAAGGCGGTTATTGATATTCAGGTTGAGAATGCTCTTTTGAAAAGGGCGCTGGGCTATTCCTTTAACGAAGATAAATATATAAGTGTACCGATGGATCAGGGCGAGTATCACGAGAAGCTTGATGAGTATATGAATAAGTATAAGTTTGAGCATCCAGATGCCACGGACTCGGAGCTGATGCTGGCAAGAGAGAAGTTCCCAAAAACTAAGTCTGTACTTGTTGAAAGAAAGATGAAGGACATGGCTCCGGATACTACGGCTCAGATCTTCTGGCTTAAAAATCGCAAGGTGAAGGAATGGGGAGGGCAGCCGGACAGCCGGATCAGTCAGACCCGGGACGAAAGCAAAGATGATCCTTCCGGAATCCGTGATCTGCTTCTTTCAGTGATCGACATGGTCGCAAGCGGTGATATGGACACAAAGAAAGCCAATACAATCATTACTGCCGGTAATGCTGTCCTGGGTGCTATCCGAACTGATGTACAGGACAAGAAGATCCTGGAGCTGCAGCAGCTTCTTGAAAAGGTTATGGAGGATAGAAAGAGGTAAATGAGATATTGTACAAAACAACTCAAAACAAAACGAATGCAGCCCTTTCAGCTTTGAAAAGTCGATATACAGCCCATGTTTCCTGGTGATAGCGTTCGGAACGTTGCACACTTTTTAAGGAACGTTGCATACAAAATGTTAAGAATTGTTAAGGTTAAAACCCCTAAGAAACCCTAAGGTTGGTGGGGATGGTGGATGCTAAGAAATGCTAAGGTGTATTGTTAACTAATGTTAACGTGGCAGCCTGGTAATTCCTAGTATGATTTCAACATGAAACAAAGGGGAGGAGATATCATGACCAACGAGGAATTAGTGGGACGGATCCAGCAGGATATTAATCCAGGTGATAATATGGAACAGCTCTATCAACAGAACTACCGCCTTATCTTCAAAATTGTCCGTAGGTATGCCTTCCGGGATGAAATGGACGATTTACTCCAGGAAGCCTATTTCGGGCTGTATGAAGCCGTGAAGCGTTATGAGGAAACAGCAGGGGTAAAGTTCATGACATATGCCTCCTACTGGATCAGGCAGGCAATCCAGAGATATCTTGAAAACAATGGGCGCTGCATCAGGATCCCTGCAGCTATGCAGGGCAACATCCGGAAGTATCACAGGGTAATGGAAGCCTTCCAGCAGGAGCTGGGGAGGAAACCGACGGACCGTGAATTATGCTATTACCTCAGTGTGGGAAAGAAAGCATTGGAAGAGGTCAAGAAAGCCGTCCATGCTGACCGGATCCAGAGCCTGGATGAATGCCTTCCTGGTACCGAGGATCTGGAGCTGGGGGACACGGTAAGGGATTACAGCATTGACATAGAAAATGACGTTACTGACAGTATGATCGAGCGGAGCAAGAGGACGGAGCTGTGGCAGATCGTGAAGGATAACGTTACCCAGGAGGAGAATTTTGTTATCACGGCAAGATTCCGGAAAGGGCTGACCTTAGAGCAGACAGGGGAACAGATCGGGAAGTCTAGGGATATGGCCAGGCAGATAGAAGGCAGCGCATTAAGGAAGCTCAGGCGCTCAAGGATAACCAGGCATCTGGAGGAGCGGTTTGAAGTTAACTATGCCAGGGGGTACCGGGGCAGCTTAAGCAGTTTCAGGTATACCGGCACTTCCATAGTGGAAAGCATAGCGATCAGGAACGAGGAGGACATGAGGAGGTATGGCAGCGTATAAGAACCATGAGCATTACATAGATAGGACGGCCGGGGAAGCTATTGAGAGAGCTAAGAAAAAGCGTAAGGGCTACGGTAAATCACGGTATCCCTGGGGCGGTCGGCTGACGTACCGGATCGGGGAAGTGATGGGGCAGGAGCTGCGGATCCTCCTTCATGAAAAGTGAATTGATTGCGAGACATTATCTTTCGTGAAGGGGATTCCTGTGACGGTATACGGCATTTCACCGCCCACCTTAGACATATAATGCCGGGACCTATGTAGTCGATACCTCCCCTTGGGGGTTTTACGCAACAATACGGATAACACAGCCGTTCACCGGCAGCATGTAAATGAATAGCATTCTGCATGCAGAGCAGACGGGCACTTACTCCGGCAGGTGTCTCTTTGTGAAATTCATTGAAGAATATGGATGATAGGTGTATAATATAATAAAGAATAATAAAGGATAGGCTAAATATAGGAAATGTGTTGCATTTTAATCTAATGTTTGGTATAAATATAATACAAACAAGTGCTTTGTCGTACTAAGTAATAGGAGGTGCAAGTATGTATAAAAGCCATTATATGAGAGGTATCCCTAATTTCATTGAGGGTATGTCCAGAATTTTAGATCTGGGATCAACAATAAATAAAAAGAAGTTTGAAATCCAGAAAGATGAGGTTGAAGCAGACAGGGAGGCTATGTTGCTAGACTGGGAAGCCGTAGGAGATGATATTCGGGGGGCTATTGATGAGTTTGAATGCGTTGGAGCTGGTAGAAGAGAACGATGATGATAATGATATTACGCATCAATATGAAGATCATGGGGAATCTGAAACAGCAGTTACCACTTTTGAGAAAAGAAGTCTACACATGGGACCAATACCATCTCCAGAGGTGTTGGCTGAATATAATGAGATAGACCCTACATTTGCTAATCGAATATTGATAATGGCTGAACAACAAGCTTCGCATAGGCAAAGAACAGAGAGGAAAATAATTGATTCTGGAACCCGCGATAGCTTTATGGGTATATTGTTTGGTTTTCTTATTGGGGCAATTTCATTAATAGTAAGTTTGATTCTCGGACTGAATGGAAGAACATTAGAATCCACAGTGTTGGGAGCGGGAGGTCTAGGAGGCTTGGTATCTGTCTTTATATATGGGACTAGAAATAAAAGTAATGAAAATGATGATGAAAAATAAACAGCATCCTTCGGGGTGCTGTTCCCTTTCTCCTAACGGACTTTTAACGGACACAAATCCCAAATGATATAAAATGTAACAACAAATTACAAAACGATAGCAAGGCATAAACCCATGGAAGCCTTAATTTATAAGACTTTACGAGAAGCTACTAGAAGTAGCAAGAAATCATAAAAAGAAACAATCCGAATAAAATATATGGTAAACAAAAAGAGAAGCATAGGCTAATGTCAAAGTATTTCGATTCGGTGGATGGAAGATATCCCTTGGAAATAGATAATAGTCTATGTTTCTTTTGGCTAGAGGGAGGCAGCGATGCTTATAGTAAAGAAATTTGGAGGGACATCAGTAGCGAATCGGGAAAGGATCCTTGGCGTTGCTGAAAGGATCAGGGATGAATATAAAAAGGGGAATGAGGTTGTAGTAGTCCTGTCGGCTATGGGAAAGCAGACGGATGCGCTGCTTGACATGGCCAGGGATATTAACCCCAATGCATCCAAACGGGAGGTTGACATGCTTGTGGTCACAGGCGAGCAGGTCTCTGTAGCACTGATGGCCATGGCCCTGGATGCCCTGGGGGTACCGGCGGTTTCCTTAAATGCATACCAGGTGGCAATGCATACCACATCCGTCTATGGCAATGCAAGGCTGAAGCGGATTGATACGGAGAGGATTCAAAATGAGCTGGAAAGCAAGCGTGTGGTTATTGTAACCGGCTTCCAGGGCGTCAATAAATTTGACGATTACACTACCCTTGGAAGAGGCGGATCTGATACAACAGCCGTGGCTTTGGCGGCGGCGCTTCATGCGGATGCCTGTGAGATTTTTACGGATGTGGATGGGGTATATACGGCGGATCCAAGAATTGTTGCAAATGCAAGAAAGCTGGAGCAGATAACCTATGATGAGATGCTGGAGCTGGCTTCCCTGGGGGCTGGCGTACTGCATAACAGATCCGTGGAAATGGCGAAGAAGTTCGGGGTGCAGTTAGTGGTGCGCTCCAGCTTAAACCACACAGAGGGAACAATAGTCAAGGAGGTAGTGAACATGGAAAAAATGCTTGTCAGCGGTGTGGCCTGTGATAAAAACACGGCGAGGATATCCGTAGTTGGGCTGGAGGATCAGCCTGGAGTAGCCTTTAAGCTGTTTAATCTTCTGGCAAACCATAATATTAATGTAGATATTATACTGCAGTCCATAGGCAGGGATGGTACGAAGGATATTTCCTTTACGATTAAGGAGGATGACCTTGAGGAGGCGGTGGGAATCCTGGAAAGCCGCAGGGAAGGAAGCTTGAAATGCCAGAAGATTGATACTGAGAGGGAGGTTGCGAAGGTCTCCATCGTCGGTGCGGGCATGATGTCCAATGCGGGGATTGCGTCGAAGATGTTCGAGGCCTTGTATGATGTTGGGGTGAATATTAAGATGATTTCGACCTCGGAGATTAGGGTTACGGTTTTGATTGATGAGACGCAGGTGGATAGGGCGATGAATGCGGTGCATGATAAGTTTTTGATGGCGATGTAGTGAGGCTGTTGGGTTTTAGGTTGTGAAGGGAAGGAAGGGCGGCCTGCTCCCCCCATACAGGTTGACCGACAAATCCAAGCATAAGTCTGTCAAACAGTGCATTATGGGGAGCAGGCCGCCCTTCCTTCCTGGGGAGTTTTTTGGGCAACAGCCGCGTTAGGTTATGGTGTGGCGCATGCGAATGATATTGACATGTGGTATATATGTGATTTATGTTGGCTATATGGTAATATTCTGAAAGTAAAGCATGGGCGTAGGCTGCCTGTTAACTATGCCGTCAATAAGACCCAGATGGTGTGGAATTGAGTGTTTGCGGTTGATTTTCGGCTCTTGGGGTGGTATTATTATGCTTTAAGAATAAAACAAGATGCCATTTTGATATGAGGAGTATGGGATATGGATATATTAAAACAGATAAAAGAGGAACTAGGAATACGCTTGGAGCAGGTTGAGGCTGCAGTGCAGCTGATCGATGAGGGGAATACAATACCCTTTATTGCAAGATACCGTAAGGAGGTTACCGGTTCCTTGGATGATGAGCAGCTCAGGAATTTGCATGAGAGGCTCCAGTATTTGAGGAATTTGGAGGAGAAGAAGGAGCAGGTTCTTGGAAGCATAGAGGAGCAAGGGAAGCTGACGGAGGAATTGAAGGAGCAGATCCTGGCGGCGGCGACCTTGGTGGTAGTAGAGGATTTGTATCGTCCCTACCGTCCGAAGAGGAGGACAAGGGCGACGATAGCGAAGGAGAAGGGCCTGGATGGGCTTGCGGAGGCGATCCGTGCCCAGGAGATTACGGAGCCGGTGGCTAATGTGGCCCAAGGGTATTTGTCCGAGGAGAAGGAAGTCCGTACGGTGGAGGAAGCCATTGCGGGAGCTATGGATATCCTGGCGGAGGAGATTTCTGATGAGGCGGAGTTCCGCAGCTATATCCGTGAGCTGACAGTAAAGGAAGGGAAGCTTACTTCCACGGCGAAGGATGAGAAGCAGCAGTCCGTCTATGAGATGTACTATAACTTTGAGGAAGGAATTGAGAAGCTGGCAGGCCATAGGGTGCTGGCCATTAACCGTGGGGAGACTGAGAAGATACTGACGGTTAAGATTCTGGCTCCCGAGGAAAGGATTCTCAGATATCTGGAAACGAAGGTTATTATAAAGGGAAATGAACACACGGAGGATATTCTGAAGGCGACCATCCTGGACAGCTATAAGAGGCTTATCGCCCCTGCCATAGAGAGGGAGATCAGGAATGACCTGACGGAGAAGGCAGAGGACGGGGCGATCAAGGTATTTGGAAAGAACCTTGTCCAGCTTCTGATGCAGCCTCCCATTGCAGGACAAGTTGTCCTTGGCTGGGATCCGGCCTTCCGGACGGGCTGTAAGCTGGCCGTCGTTGACAGTACGGGAAAGGTTCTGGATACCGTTGTCATCTATCCCACGGCACCCCAGAATAAGGTGGCGGAAGCAAAGGCCGTTCTTAAGAAGCTGATTGATAAATATAATATTACACTGATCTCCGTGGGCAACGGTACCGCGTCAAGGGAATCTGAGATGATAATCGTTGAGCTGTTAAAGGAGATTAATAAGCCGATCAAATATATCATTGTTAATGAGGCTGGTGCCTCTGTTTATTCTGCCAGCAAGCTGGCGACGGAGGAATTCCCTAACTTTGACGTGGGGCAGAGGAGCGCCGCTTCCATCGCGAGAAGGCTGCAGGATCCCTTGGCAGAGTTGGTCAAGATAGATCCCCAGTCCATCGGGGTGGGACAGTACCAGCATGATATGAACCAGAAAAAGCTGGGCGAGGTTCTCTCCGGCGTGGTAGAGGGCTGCGTTAATAAGGTGGGCGTTGATCTAAATACTGCCTCCGTGTCCCTCCTTGAGCATGTATCCGGCATCAACAAGACAATTGCCAAGAATATCGTTGCTTACCGGGAGGCCAATGGAAGGTTCCGAAGCCGTAAGGAGCTTTTGAAGGTGGGCAAATTAGGGCCTAAGGCATTTGAGCAATGTGCAGGCTTTATGAGAATCCAAGGCGGGGATAATCCCTTGGATGCGACCGGTGTCCATCCGGAGTCCTATGAGGCGACTAGCTCATTGCTTACGAAGCTGGGTATGTCTTTGGAGGATGTAAAGGAAATACAGGCTCAGGCCTTGAAGCAGAAAGCCCAGGGGAAGGATCCAAAGCAGCCTGGTGAGAAAGACAACGGGGCAAACGGAGCAGCAAGAAAAGAGGAATCCAGGGCAGGAAAGAAAAAGCAACAGGGCATTACCGTGAAGAACCAGAACACTGCCTTTGCCAAAGCCCTGGCAGCAGCCGTCGGCAGTACGCCAGTCTCTGGGCAGGAGGAAGCCGGAAGGAAGAATTCTTCCTTAGCGCTGATGGAGCGTGAGGAAGAGATTATCACAATCGGAAGAAAGATCAAGGATAAGCATAAATTAGCCGAGGAGCTGGGCGTTGGTGAGATTACATTAATGGATATCATCAAGGAGCTTGAAAAGCCGGGCAGGGATCCCAGGGATGAGATGCCAAAGCCGATCCTAAGGACTGATGTCTTAGAGATGAAGGATCTGACGGAGGGCATGGTCTTAAAGGGAACGGTGCGGAATGTCATTGACTTTGGTGCTTTCGTAGACATCGGTGTACACCAGGATGGTCTGGTTCATATCTCCGAGCTGTCCAATAGGAAATTCGTAAAGCATCCACTGGATGTGGTCAGCGTTGGGGATATTGTGGATGTGAAGGTCCTAAGCATTGATTTGGCGAAGAAGAGGATCCAGCTGACGATGAAGCTGTAAAATCACGCTGCAATTGAAAGGAAATGGTGGACATGAGCTTGCTGTTTGGAATCTGCATCGTTTTAGGCATCCTATGCCTTTTATACTATGGACTGATCACCATTTATGCGGGGATCGGAACGGCATTTGCAGGCTTTTGGATCTTTGCTGGGCTGGGGCTGCTTCTTTTGGGGTGCATTTTAAAATATATGCTGAACCATAATATAAAGCTGCCCAGCATATTGAATTACATTGTTACTGCTGCCGTGGCCATTGGCCTCTGCATTTTCATTCTGGTTGAAGGGACAATTATCTATTATTCCAATCAGGATGCAGAAGCAGGGGCGGATTATGCCATCGTCCTTGGAGCCCAGGTCAGGGGGACGACAATAACAAAATCCTTAAAGAAGCGGTTGGATACCGCCCTGGAATATCTTGAGGACAATCCCCAGACCCAGGTAATCGTATCCGGAGGGCAAGGGCCTGGTGAGGATATCACGGAGGCGGAGGCCATGAGGATCTATCTGGAGGAGGGAGGAATCGCGCCGGAACGGATTATCAAGGAGGAAAGCTCCACGAATACGGCGGAGAACATCAGGTACAGCAAATTGCTGATGGAAGGGGAAGCGCCTGACCTTGTCATTGTAACCAATGGCTTCCATGTCTTCCGGGCAATAAGCATTGCAAGAAAGCAGGGTTTACCGCAGGCTCAGGGCTTGGCGGCTCCCTCGGATCAGATCCTGACCTTGAATTATTATATCAGGGAAGCGGCAGGCGTATTAAAGGACTTTCTGGTAGGGAATATCTAAAGTAGAGAACATCTAAAGTAGAGTGTAGGATATCAGGAACAATAAAACAGAGGTAAACCTTGTCAATAAGGTTTACCTCTGTTTTACCGTCTATAGTATAGATTTAAGGAGGGAGTTTATTTCGCTTCCTTGCTTCACGATGTAAAAGATTGCAAACTAATTAATCCTGCCTTTTAAGCGTTATGCTCTCTTTATTATCTTGCCACTGAATAGATAAATCCATTTCTTTATCAAATGTAATTTTAATAGCATCAGCATTCATTATACTACCTGTATGAAAATTGCCGACACCTTGAAGCTCTTGTGGATAGGAACTTTCAGCTTTCATAGAATTGCCATTTAATTGATACTCTATAGGCCCTATTTTTTGGGTTTTTTCACTTGGGCTATTATCATCAAAAATATATTGAATAGAAAGTGAATCATAATATGTGGATTCCACTTTTGTTATAGAATAAATAACCAACCATGAATTACTTTGCCCAAGATAAAAGTAAGTGTTTTTATCTTCAGTCATTTTCTTGTTCGAGCAACCAGTCAAAGATAATAATAGTATTACTATTACAAAGACATATAAAGACAGTTTTTTCATTCTTAGCGTCCTCTCAGTGATTTCATATTAATAACAATTTCAAAATGTATGGTAATATTATACATTATATAATTGATTAAAATCAATGTATTTGTTATTCGCATCTAATTTAAAAATGGGCATAGGGGCATAGAAAATAAAGTGTCATTAATATGCCACTATACTCTCGTGAAGCATACTTTTGTGGCTGGTCACTTAAAAATTTGCGTTTATCGTCAATAGCATTATTTACAATATTCACATGCAATTATATAATAATACCTGACATAATATGACACGGAAGGATTATGGGGGAGGAACTAATTTGATAATAATATTAGTGATCGGTGTAATGTCAGAAGCTGAAAAGGATTTGGTCAATCAAATCTTTTCAAAAATGAATGTAAAAATGTACAATATTTCCTTTAGAATATTAAGGTCCCATAGCGATGCAGAGGAGGCCGTGTCACAAACATTTTTAAAAATCATGGAGCATATAGAAAAGATAGCGTCTTTACCATGTCCCCAAAGGGAGCCTTACTGCGTTATAATATTGAGGAATGAAACCATGAATATTATAAGACAGCGCAAAAAAGCCGTTTATGCAGAGGATATAGACTACTTTGAGCATAATGATGAGAGCTATAATGTGGAAGAAGAATATATCAAAACCGTTGAAAAAGAAAAATTGCTCTCTTGTGTGGACAGCCTTCCGGAGGATGAGAGGAATTTTATTTATTTCCGTTTTGTTCATGATATGAGCTTCAAAAAAATTGCTGAGCTATTAGATATTACAGAAGAGGCAGCAAAGAAGCGTGGACAGCGTATTTTGAAAAAGCTGCGCTCCTATTATGAAGGTGGTGGACAAAATGCCTGAAAAAGTAGAAGATATTATGAAAGAAGTGGGCGGCCTGTCCCTGCAAGCAGAGCTCCAAAGGATGGCAAAGTGGGATAGGGACAGTGTCCTGCGCCAGCCATTATCACTTTTGCAGATAAAACAATTAGCGAACAAGATAAGCCTGCTGCCATTTGAATATCAAGGCATTCTTTTGTTCAAGCATTGCTTTAATAACACCATCTCTGGAATAGAAGAGATGCTGGGAACAGAGAATGCACAGGGCAAATTGAATTATCTGGAGAAGCTGTTGTCAGGCCTTTTGGGGCTAAGGGATGCATGGATCGCTACAGCATCCATGGAAGAAGCATGTAACCTGGTGCTGGAAGGAATCATGAAGGAATATGACTCCGCTAAGATTGTATATAAGCCAGAGTATTCAAAGTCCTTCCGGCAAAAATTAAAAGAGATCAGCATAAAGAAAAGCCCGGCTAAGGTGTTTTTATTTGTTGCGAAGCAGGTAGCTATTTTTCTGTTAGTGCTGTTTTTGGCATTTTCTTCTGTTTTGGTAGTCAGCGTGGAGGCTCGTACAAAATTCTTTGATTGGGTACTGGAGACATTTCCTGAATTTAGTCTATTCCAATCTCAGAATAATGCAGATCAAAATGATCCTATTGAACTTACGGATCTAAATATTAACTATGTCCCGGATGGATTTGTTTTGAGCGATATGCAAGAGAGCGGTGGAATATTAAGTTATCGTTATGTAAATGAAAATAACATGAGAATAACTATAAGATTTGTTAGATCATCTGGCAGTATGAGTTCTTATTATAATTATTATAATACAGAAAAGGTGGGAATAGAAGATCTTGATATAAAAGGCATCCGGGCATACATGTGGCAAATTGATGAAGTGATGTTAATAGTATGGTCGCAAGATGGAGTGGAATGTCATATTGTAGGAGAAATAAATAAAGAAGAAATTATAAAGATGGCAGAAAATATCACAAAATAAAGTAAAATAAATTATTATAAAATAATTTAAAAAAATATGTCCCCTTTTTTCTCCTTGTGCGTTATATAGGTAAGGTGCAAAAGAACCTAAACAAACAAGGAGGATTTTTCAATGAGAGCAAAAAAAGTAGCAATAGGGGCAATAACAGCCGCACTAGTGGCTGGAAGTGGGGTTACGGGTCCAGTATATGCAATGGAGGTAAAAGAGCAAGAAATGGTTAATGTAAACACAGATTATCAGATTGTTACGCCATACTGGCAGAATATTTTAGGGTTTACAGTAGGTATTTCAGCAAATGGGACCACCCTATATCCAACGGTATACATAGAGGCAATGAAGTCTTCAGGAAAAATCACAGGTACAATGTATGTGGAAAAGTATTACGCGGGGGAATGGATTAGGGTAAATTCGTGGTATATTAGTGGAACAGGTTATCTTTTAATATCCAAAACCCATGAGGGAATGTCGGGGTCAACGTATCGTACTAAGGTGACAGTAAACATTGACGGCGAAGCTGCCGAAGGCGTATCCGGCACTATAGGAATTTAAATGGGACTGATTGTTAAATTGGCTATACGCTAAATTCTATAATGGCATTTTATACGATGGAGGTTTTAGGAATCATAATTATACCGAGAAAATATTAAATAAGCCTTTAGGGAGGGAGAGAGCGAGTAAATCTGCTCCCTCCCTGAGTTAAATTCCCGACATATCCTGTGACTTTCCGTTTCTTTGATAACAATATTAGTCAGAAAGATATTAAAAGGATATTATAAGAAAAACTAAGTTTCGTATTCGGATTGCCGATATATAGCGGAAAACAAAATAAAGAAAAGTTTTGCATATAAAAGAAAAACGCTTGAATTCGACAGAAAGTGAGGGGAAATAATGTTTCATATTGCAGTTTGTGATGACGAAAGTCATTTTAGGAAAGAAGTAAAAGAAGCAATAACCGATTATATGAAACGGGCGGGTATCTCATTCCATATTGATACGTTTTCTTCTGGAAAAGAATTTATAGATTTAGGGATTGGGATGATACGGTACACAATTGTTTTTTTGGATATCCATATGAATGAAATAGATGGAATTGTGGTAGCTAAAAAGATTCGTGAAATTAGTAATGAGGTATTTATTGTATTCGTGAGCGCATATGTAAATTACACGTTAGAAGGATATAGAGTTGATGCGGTTCGATATATACTAAAAAATAATAAAAATTTTCAAAAGACACTTGATGAGTGTATGAACGCCATTATAAACAAATTAAACTACAAAGTGGTTAAAAAAGAATTTAAATTTAATGACGGGGTAAAAGAAGTTTCTTTAGAAAGGATATTGTACATAGAAAGCAGGCTTCATAAATTGGAATTCCATATCATGGAGGCTGATTTAAAGACTTACACAATGTATGAAACCCTTAATCAGATCGAAAAAGAGATTGACGATAATAAATTTGTTAGGATCCACCAAAGCTTTCTCGTCAATTTGAAATATATAAAGAGGGTTCTACGATATAAGGTTGTTCTTAATAATGGGGAGGAACTAGTTATTTCAAAAGCAAGATATAAAGAGGTTAAAGATACCTTTGTTGTATATCAGGGAGAAATATAGATGTTGATTTATTTGCAGAATATATTATTGATTGTTATTGAGATCTTTTGTTGCAAAATTTTCTATGAAACATTCGGAAAAAAGAGGTATGAAGGCTGGATAAATTTGATCCAGATGGCATTGCTATCTGGATGCACTCTTCTGGTGGTTTATTCTTTACGAAGTAATCTTATTGCAAGACAGATAGCGATGATTACAGTATTTTCCTTCTTTATGTTTTGGCATATCAAGCTTAACATTCAAAAATCCATTATTTTAGCATTTTTGTTTGAGGGCTTATTGTTGGCTGTAGATTACGTTGCTTTCTCCATAAATAGTAAGCTATTATCTAATAATGATATGATAGAAGAACCCTATTACATGGAGAGTGTTTTGGTCGCTCTACTGAGCAAAACATTACTTTTCTTATGTATTCTGTTCATAAGAAGGCAATTTTGGAAAAAACCGATGGAAATGCTGGCTGATACGGAATGGATAAGATTTTTGTTTTTTCCGGTGTTTACTATCATAATTATTTCAGCGATGCTCTCAGCATTTCGCCATGTGGAAACATCAGGACAGGCAAATATACTCTTCATAAGTGCATTTGGCATGGTAGGAATTAATGTTGTGGTGTTTTATCTAATTAATGACATTATAAAACGTGAAATAAAGCTGCATGAAAATAGGATGTTTCAAATGCAGGTAAAAAGCCAAGCAAATATGTATCGTTCTATTTCTGAAAATTTTGATAATCAAAAACAGAAAACACATGAATTCAAAAATCAAATTACATGTATTGAATCCTTACTGGCAAAAAAACAGTATTTGGAGCTGGAAGAGTATGTGCAAAAAATATATGGAAATCTGAATAAAGAATTGGATGCAGTTGATACAAACAACGTGATTGTAAATGCTATATTGAATACCAAATACCAGGAAGCGGTTGAAAAAGGTATTGTGTTTGTTTTTAAAATAAATGATCTTTTAGAAGTGCAGGTCAGCGATGAGGATATGATTACGATATTATCAAATCTATTAGATAATGCAATTGAGGCGTGTGAAAAATGTACGGATAATAAGATAATAAAATTAAAGATTATTAAGGAAAATGATGCCCTTGTGATTTCAGTCAAGAACACATTTAACCATGAAATACATTATGTGGATGGAGAAATTAGGACAACAAAAGTATCAAAGCCGGAAGAGCATGGGGTAGGGATCAAAAATGTGATTAGAATTATCGAAAAATATGGTGGGGCTTATGCCATACAAGAGCAAAATAAAGAGTTTTTATTTTCTATCATAATTTTTTCGCGAAAAGAAGACTTATTAGTTTGAAAACTGATAAATCTTTTTTTTATTCTGCCGTTTTCTGCTCTGGGATATCCATTTTCTGCCATACCAATTGCATTAATGAATATTTATATTATACTCTACTTAAGAGGAAAGAGGTGATTTGTATTGGGATTTATCATCAGCCAAAGTGGCCGAGATTTAAAGGCGTAAATAAAAAGTATGGTCTTAATTTTAGAGGGAGGTGTGTCCATTGGGAAATAGAATTTAAATTAGTAAAAGTTTAACTCCCCAGTTGTGTTTGGATGTTGATGGAAGTGGAAACAGTGCGGAAGAATAAAAGGCCTTCTATCTGAATCCAGTTCCAGTGGATGTTAGAGAGGAGGGTATAAAATCTTTTGGCGAACCTTCGGCCACAACACTAGTATGGCTGGCATATGTCTGGAAATGTACTTTGGCTTGGGAAGATTTCTTGGGTATTTGGCAAACGGTGTTTTAAAAGGATGTTAGTGTCCTATCGCTATGACATCTATTTTAAGAAGACAATTATGATATGCTGAATGAAAGAATTGAATTATAAGGTAGATGTTAAGAAATTTTGATATACAAACATATAATGAAAATAAATCTAAAAGAGAGGAGAGTATGATTATTTGATTCTAAAATATATCATACAAGAATTAATATGATAAGAATAAAAAAGAAATATTTAGCTTTGTTACTTGTTATTTCAACGCTGTTTATGGGGTGGTCATCTCCTGCTTTAGCAAAAGAGAAGAATGATACAACCCTCGATACTTTATCAAGAACTCCTATGGCCTCAATAAGTGAGGATGACTTTGAAGAAATGAAAACGGATATAGACAAAATGTCTGACAAAGAGTTTGATGATTATTTGACCAAATTTATTAGTGAAGAACCTGATCAAAACAAAGCAAAAGCAAAACTGGAAAAGATCGGTGTTAAAGTGGATTTTCAACAAAAAGATCAGTATACATTGCAACAATTATATCCTGGTAATATAACACTAACATCCTACAGTGCTCATAGAGGCCACGATCCATACTATCGTTTATATTGTTCTATATCTAATAATGGCTATGCAGAAGATAGACCCGCCACCTATGATGTTGTAGGAATGTTTTTCAATTCAAACATGGCAAGTTATTATGGAACAAATGTTAGTGATAGTTATTATGTTTGGCTTAAAGACTCATCTCAATTTTCTAATGGTACCATTTTATTCAATTGTGACGATAATAGGTTTGGATTGTTTACTCCTACGCAATACGTTGCAGTTTATGTAACTCCTAATCAGTCTGGATATTTTGTTTATGGTAGCAAATATGTTCATACATTCAATACTACTAGTATATCAACTTCTGGTTCTGCAACAGTAACGTTTTCAGGAACAGGCGTTAATGGGAGTATTGGTTTTGTAGTACATCAATCAACGGTCGAAACTAACTGGGAAAAAGGTTCTGACAACGCAATTACTTGGTAGCTTCTAAACATAACGGGCGGTAGTATTTATATCTACCGCTCTATTTTGGGTTATATTATTAATTATTACTTCGATATAAAAACATGTACATTTCATTGCTCACATAAACATAATTGATGGAATATTCAGAGTAGTATAAGCTTGTAAGCATCTAACGTTAGCGTTAATACTTACCATTAGAAGTAGAAGGAGATTTCATAAATGAATATAAAACAATGGATTGTTTTCTGTATATTATTTATAAGTATTATTTTGTCAGCATGTAAACCAACAGTTCTTTCCGGCGAACCGGAAATCAAGTCTTCATTTACTATTACTACATTAACCAATCAAGATTTTGAAAGCATTAATGCAGAAGGTTTTGAAAAGGATGATTTTAGAAAGGTTGATTTTTTGTTAGAAGTTAATAATAGCGAGAGTATTGAAAATAGAAGCATAAGTGTACCAGATTTTACATTAGTTATGAATTCGTATGACATTGAACGTTATTGGTTTGGTCAATACACAATATCTGATTCACCAGGTCGAAATGCCCTATATTCTAACAACATAATGTTTTTATCCAGAGATTTGAGTAATGATGAAATTAGATCTGTTTTTAAAGATGAAAAAATTGTAATAACTTGGACCAATAAAAATGGAGAAGAAAAAGAAAATATTATTCATTTGACAGATATAATTAGTTTTGAATGAAAATCCTAATCCCCCCAGCTAAGCTGGGGCGAATAGAGTAAGCCGTAGTGTGACAGCGGACAATAAAACAGTTCAAGTTTAGCACATGCAAAATGGAAATGCCCGTACCATATTGTTTTTATCCTCAAGTATTTTTGTTTTTATTTATATATATCTTTAATGCATCAATAGATAATTTTAACGCATAAATTACTATAACTCCGATTACAAGTAATAATATAACTAATACTAAATAAATTATTGACAAAAATAATATGCTATTCATATAGTAACCCCCTTTTTATTCGTATGATACCATAAAAGAGAGAAAATGGAAATAGATTATTCTGCCGTTTTCTGCTCTGGAGTATCCATTTTCTGCCATGATAATTGTATTAATAGATATTTATATTATACTCTACTTAAGAAGAAAGAGGTGCATTGATTATGGTTTCAAGAATAGTATTGGAATTAGTCCGGCGGTTGGAAGAAGAACAACTAATAAGCAGAGAAGCCTGCGACCATTATGAATATGCCTTAATTACGCTGGCAGAACGGGTAATTACTATTGGGACAATAGTTCTCATTGCATTGATTTTCAGACGAATTGTTCCAACTATCTGCTTTTTAGTTTTTTTCCTTTCGTTGCGGAAAAGAACTGGAGGATATCATGCAGATGAATTCTGGAAATGTTATCTTGGAACAGTATTTACCTATGTTGTATTAATGGAAATAGCTGTACTACTCTTAAAAAATCCAATTTTTTTGTACGGGGTACTATTTTTCTCGATAGTGCTAATTGCGGTTATTGGAACCGTGAATCATCCCAATATGGGTATGGATACGGATGAACTAAATGAGTCAAAAAAGGCTGCAAGATTGTTGGGTTTTTTGGAAGGTATGATAATTCTATCATTAACAGTATTGGGACTCGATGGAATATATGTTGTTTATATGTCAATCGGCGTAATCTTATGCGCAATTCTGCTTTGTTTAGCAAAAATAATAAAACAGGAGGTAAAAGTGAAATGAAGACGAACGAAAAGATTGGTAAACAAGTTTTGAAACTGGTGGAGAAGGTGGCTAGAAATGAGGTCGAGAAAAATGCATATAGCTGGCCGCCTGTTTGTATCGGAATTTATCATCAGCCAAAGCGGCCGGGAAATAAGAAGTAGAGCAAGGGTATGGGAGATTTTGAATATTCTTGAGATGACACCCAATATTTCAGCAAATGGAACTACACTATATCCATCAGTATACATAGAAGCAATGAAGACTTCAGGAGAAATCAGTGGGACAATACATTTGGAAAAGTATAGTTCTGGAAAATGGGTTAGTGTAAATTCATGTGGTATTAGTGGAACTGATTATGTTCTCTTATCCAAAAACTATCGAGAGTATCAGTGACAGTAGATGGTGAAGCTGCCGAAGCGGTGTCTGTAAGTATTGGACTTTAAAAAATGGCAATAGAAAAAGTGCGGCTTTGTCTTGTACAGAGGGGGGTGAGGCCATTGGGAAAGAGAACCTGAAACAATAAAAATTCAATCCTCCAGCTATGTTCATGGTGTCTGGCACCGGTATCCTAGATTATAGTCTGGAAGCAGATTTGGAAGTATAATATAGTTTTGATTGAATCTACTCTAGAAATTACATAAACTTATAATAAAGATAATTGACATTTTTGTAATTAGTTGGTGTATGTAAAAAAATAGAAAAGGAGATAATAAAATGAAATGAAGCAAAAAACTATTTATTTCAAGTGTGGTAAGCTTAACCATAGTGTTTTCGGTGTTATGTGAAACAGCTTTTGCAGCAACATTACAATCTGATCAGTCGAACTTAATTTCGATTAATGAATATGAAAATGCCATGAGCAAAATATATGCTCAATATGGTATAGAGTGGAAAATAGTAGACGCATCCGATGCTATGCCTATTACAAAAGAATTATTTGATGCGGAAATTGTGCGGGCTAAAAATGAATGTGAGATTTTTCAAGCTAAAATGGCACAATCTAAAAAAGAAATTGAAAATTATCAAGCAGAATTAAATGAAAACAAATCCGTTTTTGTTTCAGATAGTTCACAAATTTACAACGAAACGATAATCAACTCTGTAATGCCAGTAACAAAGTCTGTGCGTGCCATTTATAAAGTTGACGACCTTTTCCCTTTTGCTAGTTGCACTCTTGCGGCATATGCACAGTTTTCGTATGATGCCAATTATGGTTCAATTCTTAATATAGGCTATTCGTATATCATACCTTTAGTTTCCATTAACCTTGATCAGTGGGTTGATGAAGGATCATACTTTTCTATAACTGCTGGCCCAAATGCATATGTGGTTTTTAAAGGAAAATGCTATTTTAGTTATACTATACCAGGTATTGAAGTAAAAACTTCAGCAACAATACCTGTTTACGCTGGTGTGTCTATGAGTTAATTAATTTCAAAACTTAATGATTTTGATTGCTGCCCAGGCATCGGGCAGCAATCTTTTTATACGTAAATTTGACTTCTATTCAGTGATATATATTTTAGCATGAGTAGTGACATTTAAAAAGTTTTTATTGTATAATATTTATAATTACTAAAAGTTTGTAAGGAGGGATTTTGTAATGCTATTATGGTATTTAACCATTCCATTATATTTAATTTGTTTGGAATTAGTCATTATGGTTTTATTCAAGTATGTCAAAAAAAACTATACAAAAAAGCAAATCAAAAGATTTGTCATTGGTAATCTTTTAGCTATGTTTTTGATTATTGGTATTTTATTTAGTCATTATAATTATAATCATCTAGGCAAAAATGAAATTGGTTTTTTTTCACAGCAGGATGTAAAAGAAGCCACAGAGTTATTGGATAAAGATAATCTGAATTATAAAGTTTTAATTGGGAAAAAAATTAGAATGCAAAATTTTGGAGATATACAAGATGCTGTAAGAATAATGCAAAAGAGTGGTATTGGTTTTGAGTTAGGCGATGCCGGTATAATAGACTAAAGATAGGTCTGCATATTATTTCATATTGTTAGATTTGGTACAAAATTCCCCATCATACTATAGCATAAATCAATGGGGTTTTGAGGATTTCCTATAACTAATGACATGAGATAGCACTCATGTTTATTGCAAAATACATCCCCATTATCTTTAATTCATTACGTAGGACGGATAAGAAGAAACATAAACGGACTTCTTACAAGTGTACATTTGCCGAAATTCTGCATTACTGCTCATAATCCTTTATTTTTGGGTTAAAAATATTGTTACATATTTTTTGGATTGCCATAAAAGGCCATTAATTGATTCCAATTCTGAATCCTAAGTTTTTTCAGGATGTGACTTCTCTAAACTTCCTGCGGTCACCATAGACCATACGGAAGAAGACAAATTAAATGGCCTGTACTGGATTATACATAATGTAGGCGACATTGTAAATGAGAAGATACACTAGAAAAAAGTTATGGTGCTTGGCACTAGTACTCCAATAAATGTAACCTTTTAACTTAACGGAGTGGGTTTTGTAGTGATATTATGGTACTTAACCATTCTGTTATATTTAATTTGTTTGGAATTAATCATTATGGCTTTATTCAAGTATATCAAAACAAATTATACGAAAAAGCAAATCAAAAAATTTGTTATTGGTAATCTTTTGGCTATACTTTTTATTATTGGTATTTTGTTTAGTCATTATAAATATAATCATCTCGGCAAAAATGAGATTGGTTTCTTTTCACAGCAGGATGTAAAAGAAGCCAAAGAGTTATTGGATAAAGATAATTTGGATAATAAAGTTTTAATTGGAAAAAGATTAGAATGCAAAATTTCGGAGATGTGCAAGATGCTGTAAGAATAATACAAAAGAATGGTATTGGTTTTGAGTTAGGCTGGCGGTATAATGGACTAAAGATAGGTTTGCCTATTATGGGCATGGTTGGTTATTCATCTAATCTAACAGTTAGTAATGTTAAAAAACCAAAAGGCATAGAATATAGTATAGATAGTACACAATAATGCTTATTACTGGGATGGCGTAAAAATGAAAATGAAATTTTTTAGAATATCAATAATTGTAGTAATTCTAATTAGTCTTGCTGTTTCGCTCTTCTGTTATAGTTATTTCTTTGCTAATGGAAAAGTTAAAGACGATTCTCAACTAACGGTAAATAAAGATGTGGCAGATTATATAAATAATATCCACATTAAGGACTTATCTGTACTAAAAGGCCATATGGATATTGATAGTAAAGACAAACAAGGCTTTAATTTCGTTTTGAGCTACACGCTTCCGGCTGGAGCTGATATTAGTCCGGATATGAACATCGGTCTTCAAATAGAGTACCCTGAAGAATACTCCAATGCCATAGGTAGCAATATGTCAGCTATAACTTATATTCAAGCCAAGAAAAATAGTGAAGAAACATCATATTTAGCTTATGGAGCCTATCCTTCAATCATTACCGTTGAGGACATGCAGAAATTATTAAATACTCAATATTCTTTTAAAATAAACATCTTTGTAGATCAACAAATTATAAGAGAATTATATATTCAAAATTCTTTAGCTAGTTCGAAAGATGAATATTAAGCTGTTATTGATTCATGCGCTATCCTATCGTTGCTCACCTAGACTGGGGTCAATTTGGTGACAGTTCAAAAAATCATTAACAGTGCGGTTGGAATTAGACTATTTATTCTTTGCCCAAAGAACAGCGCAATGGATATATTAAAAAATAGCCAACCCAAAGGTGGAAATTAGTTCTGAAAATGGAACAATATTGATTTCTTTTAATCCAAATTGATTTTAACAATTGATGGGTTAGAAAACGACTTAACCGGAAGCGGTAAATATATCGATAAGTAAAACCTTAAACAAGTCAACAATGTCTATTGTTACAATTAGATCTTATTACTGAATAATGAAGTTCGTATACTATAGGAAGGAGGAGGCTTTGTATCGATTGTTTTATGTGATTGCCATTTGTACGATAATATCTATGCTTGTCTGGCTGTTCGGATGATTTAGGGAATGCCTCGCTACCAGCAGAGCCAACTTCCACCGGGAACTATGATGCCATTCTGTCTCCTGATAAGCTGTATAAAATCGAAGAAAATAATTTATAAATACCGTAGACCGCATTTAAATATGCGGTTTATGTATTTAGGTGGTGCGCCCGGCGGGTGCACGTTCTAACGCAATATCATTAAGTAAACTTAATGATATTGCGCTCTAACGAATGCAAGTCACGAATTTACACGGTAGCAGTGATGGAAATTGGCAGTTTCATAGGAATTCAGCCATATCAGATATCCGCAAAGAAAGCTATTTTAGGGAAAAGATAAAAGAAGCCATAACCGACTATATGACACGAGAGGTTGTATCATTCCCTATGGATATGTTTTCTCCTGAAAAGGAATTTAATTCGATGTGAG
>DUNO01000007.1 GCA_012839295.1 Clostridiales bacterium | reverse complement strand
GGGATCTTAGCTCAGCTGGGAGAGCATCTGCCTTACAAGCAGAGGGTCATAGGTTCGAGCCCTATAGGTCCCACTTAATACTTTAATTAGTATTGAAGACTGTATCAAGAATGCCGATGTGGCTCAATTGGCAGAGCAGCTGACTTGTAATCAGCAGGTTATCGGTTCGAGTCCGATCATCGGCTTTTTAATTAATGTATACAAGGTATACCTAGTTAATATTTTTGGATGGGTTCCCGAGTGGCCAAAGGGGGCAGACTGTAAATCTGTTATCGACGATTTCGAAGGTTCGAATCCTTCCCCATCCACTGGCTTTATGCCAACAAAGTTTGCAGTGAGAATTTAAGCAGACTGGTAAATAGTGCCGCGGGGTGGAGCAGTCTGGAAGCTCGTCGGGCTCATAACCCGAAGGTCATAGGTTCAAATCCTATCCCCGCAACTGATATGCAATATAAACTAAATAGTTTCGTAGACCATAGGAGTGTAAATACTTACTTCAAGGAAAACGATGTTGACCTTGCCCAGATAGCTCAGTTGGTAGAGCAGAGGACTGAAAATCCTCGTGTCGCTGGTTCAATTCCGGCTCTGGGCATTTTGCTTTGACTAAGCATGGGATATTAGCTCAGCCGGTAGAGCACATGACTTTTAATCATGGTGTCCCGGGTTCGAATCCCGGATGTCTCATTAAAAAGGACCTATAGATAGGTCTTTTTTCATATCTTTTTTTCTTTTTTATCTCTAAAATAATTGGACCGTCCGTAAAAGAGGCATTAATTAATGCATTTTTAGGGCATGTTTTTTCTTATTAATTAAGACGACCCCAAGCTAAAACAATTTTAAAAATAGATTATTAAATTCAATAGTATACAAGACATTTTGACAAATATGCGATATCTAGTGTATGATAGAAGAGGTTAATTTACAGGGAAAAAATACATAGAAACCCGTATTTTACTAAACATAGTTCAGCTTATAATATTTTGGCTTTAAAAATTTTCCCAAGGATTTTAGTTTTTTCTACAAGCTATGGGAAAATGCACGACTATAGAATTGACCAATGAGGAGAAACTTCATGAGTTTTAATGTACATAAGAGTAGAACATCACCCCTGATCCTATTTGCGATTTTCTGTATACTTATTTCAATTGGAGCAGGGCTATTTCACATGAACCACATGGCACAATATAGCTACCAGGAGAAGCTCGATACCTATAATTCTTTGACGGAAAGCCTTGCAGCTTTATTAAAGCAGGAATTTGAGAATAATATTGACCATATGAAGGTTTCCGCGGATTTAATTGCCCAGGCTGGGAAAATTGACAGTGAAAGCATCAGGACATTTCTTCCTGTTATAGCGGGTGGGAAGGCTTATGTGGATCTTGCAATTGTTGGTCTGGATGGAATCGGCTATAATATAGCTGATGAGAGGATCAATATAGCAGGTGAGGAATATTTCTTGGATGCAAGAGCAGGGAATATTGTTTCAGGGGATGCTATAGTATATACTCCAGAGAATATTCCCGTGAAGCTTTTTGCGATTCCTATCATGAAAGATTCAGCATGCCTTGGCGTGCTGGTGGCCAAAGTGAGTCCAAAGATCAGTAACCAGGAATTATTTCAAAATGAGACCAGGAGCCAAACCCTGATTTATGTTCTTAATGCAGACCGCAAGCTCATAGGCTATGTACAGGATACGGAACCCAGCAGTTTTAATTATAAGGCAATCACTTCAAAGGGATATTTTCTAGAGGAGCGAATGAAGGCTTTAAACACAATTAAATTAAAGGATTTCCTCTTCCCGGCAAAAGAAAGTAGTGAGGAATATATATGGACTGAAGCCGAATTGGGTATGAGGGAATGGTCCGTACTGGTTGGCAGGCCGGATACACTCTGCCCGCTGACCAGGGATATCATAAGGCTTACAAATCTTATGTGGATATTTATGACAGTTGGTACGGCCTTCTTAATTATGCTTTTAATAATATTCCAGCGCAGTGCAGATAATAAACTTGTTAAGATGATGTATTTGGATCCGGTTACGGGAGGAGACAATTGGTACAAATTCCGCCTTACAGCGAACAGGATTTTAGGTAACAAATTATATAACAGGAGAAAATACGCAATTATAAATTTTGATATTAACCGCTTTAAGGTCATTAATGATGCTTACGGGTATCAGAAGGGGGATGAAATTCTTAAGGAGATTTATAATGTTATTAAAAAATGGGCGAAGCCGGGAGAGCCATTTACAAGGTATGCTGCGGATCAGTTCTATGTCATGACTTCATTTCAGGAGGACGGGGAGCTGACGGAGAGGATCCATGAGCTGGACCGCAGGCTGCATAAGCTGAGGTTCACCAGTACGACAAAGATATATTATGGAATTTATCATATAACAGAGCATCAGGACTCAATTGACCATATGGGTGAATTCTCAAGTATTGCCAAGAATAGTATTAAAGGTAGTGCAAAGGGAATTATGGCCTTCTTTGATGATGCGGCCCGTGACCGTCTGTTGGAGGAAGAAGAGATTGAGAGGACGATGAATGAGGCTCTTCTTAAGGAGGAATTCCATGTCTATCTCCAACCTAAATTTTCTCCCATGGAGGAGGTACTCCAAGGGGCCGAGGCCCTGGTCCGCTGGTGTAAGAGCAGCGGCAGAGTTATTTCTCCAAGCAATTTTGTGCCCGTATTTGAGAAAAATGGTTTCATTATGGAGCTGGACTATTATATGCTGCGGAAGGTCTGCGCAATCATTAGAAATTGGATTACGCTGGGCTATGAGCCAATACCGATTTCGGTTAATATCTCCAGGCTGCATTTTGCCAATCCCCAATTGGCAGATGCCATTAAAGACATCGTTGATAAATATGATGTACCCCATTATTTCATTGAGCTGGAATTAACGGAGAGTGCATTTTTACAGAATAAGCAGATGATGATACAGATAGTAACCAGGCTGAGGGAGTATGGCTTTATTGTATCAATGGATGATTTCGGGGCAGGCTATTCTTCCTTGAACTCACTTAAGGATCTTCCCTTGGATGTGGTAAAGCTGGATGGTGAGCTGTTCCGGCTGACAGATGAGGTGGAGCGGGGATTAACGGTAATCCGCAATACAATAACCATGGCTAAGGACCTGCATATGAAGGTAGTGGCAGAATGTATTGAAACAAAGGAACAGGTGGACTTTTTAGGCCATGTGGGCTGTGATATTATCCAGGGCTATTATTTTGCGAAGCCCATGCCTGTCCAGAAGTTTGAGGAGTTATATTTTGATTTGGAGGTTGTTGTCTAAGTAAACATTTTTTTATTTAGTTATAATAAATGTGTGTTTAATTTGCCAATTGAATTCTTGCTGGTTTTATTGTATAGTTAATGAGGTATGTGTATACCAATATGAAAACTCGGTCCAAAAGGCAGTATATCTGGCTTTTCGATAAATGGAGTTATGCTTAAGAGCTTTAGTCTTAGGGGCTGTAGTTCTGGGGACTGTAGTTCTAAGGAACTTTAGTTCCTTTATAAGCGGAGTCTTTGTTAAACCGATAGGAAGAGCAATCTTCCTAGAACCGGGGGGCGGAATTAATATGGACACTCCTAGAAACCATTAATTTTTAATGAAGAAAGACAGGACTTTATAACAGCGGCAGGCTTATATGCAATGGCAGGCTTTTTTGCCATGGGTAGCTGGATTAAGGTTCCAGTCCAAGGGAGGTTTTTATTTATGAAGCTGTTTCTCGATACGGCAAATGTGGAAGAAATCAGGAAAGCAAGTGAACTGGGTGTCATTTGCGGTGTGACCACCAATCCATCCTTAATTGCTAAGGAGGGTAAGAAACTGGAGGATGTAATTAATGAGATCACCAGTCTTGTTGATGGACCCATCAGCGGAGAGGTGAAGGCTACCACCGTGAAAGCGGAGGATATGGTCGCAGAAGGCAGGGAGATTGCCAAGCTGCACCCTAATATGGTAGTTAAAATCCCTATGACATTAGAAGGCTTAAAGGCTACCAAGATTCTTTCCAGTGAAGGTATCAAGACAAACGTAACATTAATTTTCTCAGCAAATCAGGCACTTCTTGCAGCCAGGGCAGGCGCAACCTATGTATCACCCTTTGTGGGCCGCCTTGACGATATTTCTATGCCAGGCACAGATTTAATTGAAACGATTGTGCAGATTTTCAGTACCTTTGATATTAAAACAGAAATTATTGCTGCTTCCATCCGTAATGTAGTCCATATTACGGAATGTGCTCTTGCAGGTGCAGATATTGCGACTGTTCCTTACAGTGTAATTGAACAGGCTACCAAGCATCCGTTAACCACAGCCGGAATTGAAAAGTTCATACAGGATTATAAAGCGGCATTTGGTGAATAAAAAAATGATGGAATAAAGAGAAGGCTCGTAATGGGCCTTTTCCAGATGTTATTGCCGCAAAGGCGGCTGAATGGAGGAAAAAATGAAGAATATTGATACAATGTCAGTGAATGCCATAAGGGTATTATCCGCTGATGGCGTACAAAAGGCCAATTCAGGACATCCTGGTTTACCTCTGGGTGCAGCAGCAATGTCATATGAATTATGGGCAAAGCATATGAAGCACAATCCGGCAAACCCGAAATGGGCTAACAGGGACCGCTTCGTTCTCTCCGGCGGTCACGGCTCCATGTTGCTTTATTCCTTATTGCATTTATTTGGATATGGACTTAAGGCGGAGGACTTGGCGAATTTCAGGCAGGAGGGTTCCCTGACACCGGGACATCCGGAATATGGTCATACAGTTGGTGTAGAAGCTACGACAGGCCCCCTTGGCGCAGGTATGGCAATGGCAGTTGGTATGGCAATGGGTGAAGCCCATCTGTCTGCAAAATTCAATAAAGAAGGATATCCGGTAGTGGATCATTATACCTATGTTCTTGGCGGCGATGGCTGTATGATGGAGGGTATTACCTCAGAGGCAATGTCACTGGCCGGTACCCTTGGCTTAGGTAAGTTAATCGTATTTTACGACAGCAATAAGATTTCCATTGAAGGAAGCACGGATATCGCATTTACAGAGGATGTCCGGAAGCGTTTTGAGGCCTTTGGATTTCAGACCTTAGTTGTGGAAGACGGTAATGACCTTGAAGAGATAGGAAAGGCAATTGAAGCCGCAAAGGCAGATTTATCAAGGCCGTCCATGATTACTGTAAAAACACAGATTGGTTTTGGCAGCCCTAAGGAAGGTAAGGCAAGTGCCCACGGTGAGCCCCTCGGTGCAGATAATGTAGCTGCCATGAAGGAGAAGCTGGGCTGGCCAAGCCAGGAAGCCTTCTATGTCCCGGAAGAGGTTTATGATAATTATAAGGCGCTTGCGGCAGAGGGCGCTAAGACAGAGGCTGCATGGAATGAGCTGTTTGCTGACTATTGCAAGAAATATCCAGAGATGAAGGCATTATGGGATCAGCACCATGATGTGGACGTTGCAAAGGATTTAATAGATAAGGAAGAATTCTGGGCATATGCGGATAAGCCGGATGCTACAAGAAACCTTTCAGGAGTTATGATTAATAGAATTAAGAATTATCTTCCAGGCTTTATTGGTGGATCTGCAGACCTTGCGCCTTCTACCAAGACCTATATGAATGATATGGGAGATTTTTCAAAGGATGATTACGCGGGACGCAATCTCCATTTCGGAGTAAGGGAGCTGGCAATGGCTGCAATCGGTAATGGATTGGCGCTTCATGGAGGGTTACGTGCCTATGTATCCACCTTCTTTGTGTTTAGCGATTACGTAAAGCCCATGGCAAGATTATCCGCATTAATGGGACTGCCCCTCACTTATGTGCTGACCCACGATAGTATTGGTGTTGGTGAAGATGGACCGACCCATGAGCCGATTGAACAATTGGCAATGCTTCGCGCAATGCCTAACTTTACGGTATTCAGGCCCGCTGACGCAACAGAATGTGCGGCTGCCTGGTACTATGCAATTACTTCGGCCACAACACCTACCGCTTTAGTCCTTACCCGTCAGAACCTGCCCCAGCTGGCCGGTTCTTCGAAGGAAGCCTTAAAGGGAGCTTATATCCTGTCCCCTTCCAAGAAGGAAGTGCCGGATGCGATTATTATAGCAAGCGGCTCTGAGGTGGAGCTTGGTATTAACGCCCAGGCAGAACTGGCAAAGGAGGGCATTGATGTAAGGGTAGTGAGCATGCCGTCCATGGATCTTTTTGAGGCCCAGTCCAAGGAATATAAGGACAGCATACTTCCTAAGAATGTAAGGGCCAGGGTAGCAGTAGAGGCTGGCGCTGACTTTGGTTGGGGTAAATATGTCGGACTGGATGGAGCTACGGTTACTATGAAGAGCTTCGGTGCATCCGCTCCGGCAGGTGTCCTGTTCAAGAAATTCGGTTTCACTACGGAAAATGTAGTAAATACGGTAAAAAGCGTATTATAATTACTAAATTGATATAGTGAAAAGCCTTCAGGTTATGGCTAAAGCCATGGCTGGGGGCTTTTTGCTGTCAAAAAGCATTATTTAAATAATAAAATTTATAGTTCTCCTTTTGTATGTGAGGTGAGGGGACAGGCCGGTTTATCCTGTTTCTAATGGAATTTTAATATACAGATATTGCAAAAGGAGATGCTAACCGATACAATGGAAACAGATATTGTTGGTGCGAGCCCTTATGAAGGCCCGTATCAGGAACGGTAAGGGAGGGCTTTTTTTGGCTAAGATATTAATTGTTGAGGATGAGGCGAAAATAGCGAGATTCTTGGAATTGGAATTAAAGCATGAAGGCTATGAGGTACTTGTAGCCGGAGATGGCAGGACGGGACTCGAAAAGGCGCTGAAAGAGAAGGTTGATTTAGTTGTACTGGATATTATGCTGCCGGGCCTTAGCGGAATTGAAGTATGCCGACGTATCCGTTTGGAGTCTAAGATGCCTATTATTATGCTTACGGCAAAGGATGACGTCACAGATAAGGTAGCGGGCCTTGATATGGGGGCAGATGATTATATGACGAAGCCCTTTGCAATTGAGGAGCTGCTGGCCCGGATCCGTGTGGCGTTGAACCGGGTTAAGAATACGTTGTCCGAGGTTAAGATTGACAAGCTTGAGACCTGCGGAGTGACCTTGAATCTGGCAAGCCATACGGCCTATTTTGGTGATGAAGAGCTTGTTCTCACGAAAAAGGAATATGAGCTGCTGGAATACCTGATGCGTAATAAGAATATTGCCCTGACCAGGGAGCAGCTGTTAAATAATGTATGGGACTATGAGTATTTTGGTGATACGAATGTAGTGGATGTCTATATCCGCTATTTAAGGCAGAAGATTGATGAGAAATATGGAATACATTTAATTTCAACCGTAAGGGGAGTTGGGTATATTATTAAGGAAAAAGAGACATTTTCTTAACAGATACCATGGTCAGGGCCGGAATTTATTGCTGCATCGCAACACCCGTATGTCAGGGGAAATCATCCGGCTAAGCTTACAGGAAGGGGAGTGGCAGCTACGAAGGGGCAGTTATTAGAGATAATCCGCAGGATACTGAGAAAAATTGTTCTCCCCATTAGAAGAAGAAAAGAGCGGTGGCTGGGCAGCTTCCGCCTATCCATGGCATTCCGGATATCCATGGCTTATATGAAGCTGATGCTGACCCATGGAATCCTGTTTATCTTTGGTTTTATTATTATTTATATGTATTCTGAGAAAATTAATTTTGACCGGATGGCAGACACCCTTGTGGATGTCATATCGGAGGAGCCGGGAAAGGAGATCTTTAACCCTTATATTGACCAGGGCCTTACCGTAAGGATTTTAAATAAGAATACGAAATCCGGTTATTATAATGATTGTGACCGTGACCAGGATATTGACAGGAAGTTTACCTTTGGCATCCATTATGCTTGGAAGGATGACTTAAATATTTTGATTATTAAAAGCCAAAGGGAATTCCTCATTGGGACTACACCCTATATTGCCCAGTTTCGCTATGATCTGTCTGACAGCTATGTCAAATGCCTTGACCTGGCTTGGAAGCTGGTTTTATTATATCTGCTCATCGTATGTCTGGTCATACGCAAGGGCACGCGCAGTGATGTCAAGCTGTTTGAGCCTGTCCGGGTGATGTCGGCTACAGCAAACCGGCTGACGGCAAATAATCTCCATAGTGAGCGGCTGAATGTGGAAGGAACTAAGAATGAATTAAAGGATCTGGCAAATGTCATCAATGCCATGCTGGACCGTATCGAGACCTCCTATGAGAGCCAGAAGCAGTTTGTATCGGACGCATCCCATGAGCTGCGGACCCCCATTGCCGTGATACAGGGCTACGCAAACTTGCTAAACCGCTGGGGTACAACGGATCCGGAGATCCTCCATGAATCCATTGAAGCAATCCAGAATGAATCCAGATCCATGCAGGATCTGGTGGAAAAGCTGCTATTTTTATCACGGCATGATAAAAAAACCTTAAAGCTAATTAAGAAACGCTTTAATATGAGCAAGCTGGTGGAGGATATGGTCAAGGAAACAAAGCTGGTGGCAGATAACCGGGTGATTGAAGGCTCCGTAATGGAAAATGTCATTGTCTACGGTGATAAGCAGGCCTTAAAGCAGGCGATCCGTATCTTCATCGATAATGCTGTCAAGTATTCGCGTGATGGTGATACCGTTACGATTAAATGTGAAATGCAGAACGGGGACTGTGTGATTACGGTCCAGGATACTGGAATCGGTATGACCCAGAAGGACATTGACCACATCTTTGACCGCTTCTACCGTTCTGATTATGTGCGGAACCAGAACATTGGCGGACATGGCCTCGGTCTTTCTTTGGCCAAGCTGATTATCCTGGCCCACACGGGAAAGATTAAGGTCAGGTCACAGTTTAAGAAAGGGACTAGCTTTATTATCACTTTGCCGAAGCGGAGGATGTAAGTTAAAGCTAAGAATTGGGTTATAGAATTAAGGGTAAGGATCAAGAGTAAGGACTAAAGGTAAGCATTAAAAGTAGGAATTAGGCATATAAAGAGGGCAGCCAGAATACGGCTGTTCTTTTTTATTGGAGATTAAGGCACCATAATTAACATGGACATCTGTTTTTACAACTTAACCCTGGAAAAACGCATCTTACCCGTTGTGCTATTGTAAAAGGATTGGAGGAATTATACACTCAGATTCAGATAAGGATTTTCCCAGAAAAGCTAATCCAGGTATTAGGGAAGGAGAAAGGTTGAAAATAAATATGGAGGATATTATTCAGGTAAAGCATTTAAAGAAATACTTCAGGGAAATAAAAGCGGTCGACGATATCAGTTTTCGCGTAAGGCGCGGCGAGCTATATGGATTCTTAGGGGTTAACGGCGCAGGGAAATCTACAACAATAAACATGCTTTGTACACTTCTTTTAAAGGATGGTGGAGATGTAACAATCAGTGGGCACCGGTTAGGGGAGGAGGATCCGGCGGTCCGTAAAAAGATTGGGGTAGTATTTCAAGACAACACCTTGGATGACAGGCTTACGGTCAAGGAGAACCTGGTTCTCAGGGCCTCACTTTATACCAGGGAGCATAAGGCCATCCATGAAAATTTACGCAGGGTGTGCGATATTTTAGATATCCATGAGCTGTTGGAACGCCAATTTCATAAGCTGTCCGGGGGGCAGAAACGGAGATGTGAGATAGCCAGGGCCTTAATGAATCAGCCGGAAATATTATTTTTGGATGAACCAACAACGGGCCTTGACCCCCAGACAAGGCAAAATGTATGGGAGAGCGTGGAACGGTTAAGGAAGGAGGAAGAGATGACGGTCTTCCTTACAACACACTATATGGAGGAGGCGGCAAAGGCCCAGTATATTTCCATTATGGAGTCTGGCAAGCTGGTTGCGGAGGGTACACCTTCCCAGCTAAAGCAGGAGTATGCCCATGATATGTTAAAGCTGGTTCCAGAGGATACGGAAGGGATAATCAGGCACCTTCAGGCTTTAGAGCTGTCCTTTGAGAAAAGAAGTAACCATATCCGGGTCATTATCCCGGATTCCATGTTTGGTCTGGAGGTATTAAACCATATTAAGGACTGCCTCCGGTCCTTTGAATTAGTCCAAGGCACCATGGATGACGTGTTTTTAAATGTAACGGGTAAAAGCTTGGCCTAAAAAGCACCAAGGAAAAATACAATAGAAATTATAGAAAAAATTATAAGAATAATTATGAAAATAATTATGAAAAAACCGTAAGAGAAATTATAAAAAAGTTACAAGATAGAAGACAGGACAAAAAAGCGGTAAGCCGCCGTTGGCTGTAGAAGGAGGAATTATGTTATTGGTAAGATTAGTAAAAAGAAATATGTTGGTATATGCAAGAGACCGGGCGAACATTTTCTTTTCCTTATTGTCCATGATTATTATCGTTGGCCTGATGATCGTTTTTCTTGGAAAAATGAATGCGGATAATGTGGTGGATTTACTGAAGGAGTATGGGGGACAAAGGGATATCACGGCGGATCAGGCAAATGCAGAGCAGCTGATTATCCTATGGACCCTGGCGGGGATTGTGGTGGTTAATTCGGTAACCATAACGCTTTCCCTGGTGGGGATTATGGTTGAGGATGAAGCACATAAAAAATTATCCAGCTTCTTTGTTGCCCCGGTGAACCGGATGGTATTTGTACTGGGTTACGTCATTGCGGCCATCCTGATGGGAATCCTGATGTGTACCCTGACCTTTGCGGCAGGGGAAGCCTATATTGTACTTACCGGAGGGGAGATGTTTTCCCTGTCCCGTATGCTGCAGGTTTTCTTTTATATTATTTTGAATGTGTTTACCTCCGCCTCCATGGTATTTTTAATAGCAAATTTTGTGCACTCCTTAAGCTCATTCTCAGGATTAAGCACAGTGATTGGTACGGTTGTCGGGTTTATTGCAGGAATTTATTTGCCCATTGGCATGCTTCCGGAGAAGGTACAGCTGGTGCTGAAATGCTTTCCCTTGTTTTATGGTTGCTCATTTTTACGGGAACTATTCACCCAGGATATCCTTATAAAAACCTTTTCCAGTTGCCCGGAGCAGCTGGTCAGCAGCTATAAGGAGTTCATGGGCATGACGGTTATCCTGGGCGATACTGCCGTTACGGACAAAATTAAAGTAGTAATCCTGTTAATCAGTGGTATAATTTTTATAGGAATATCCGTGATGGTCCAGAAACGAAGAAATGTTATGGGCAAATAGTATGAGTGGCCTAACGGTCAAATGTTCGTTAATATGAGGAGGCACTATGAAAATTATCATTGAAGAGTGCAAGCCGGGAGAAGAGGACCAGATTATCATACGCTGCAAGGAGTTGGATGGGCATATCCTTAAGGTGATTTCCGAGCTTAAGATGGGCCAGAAAAAGCTGACGGGCATTAAGGATGGCGTTATTACAATGGTTGATCCGGCCAATGTATTTTATTTTGAAGGCGTAGATAACAAGGTGTTTTTGTATTGTAAACAGAATGTCTACGAGACGAAGCTTAAGCTCTATGAGATTGAAGAGGAATACAGCAATACAAATTTTTTCCGCGCATCAAAATCCGTAATTTTAAATGTAACAAAAATTAAGAGTGTAAGTCCGGCATATAACGGACGGTTCGAGGCATTGCTGTTCAACGGTGAAAAGGTGGTAATATCAAGGCAGTATGTCCCGGAGCTGAAGAAAAAATTAGGATTATAGGGGGTGGTGGATATGGCATGGCTAAAGAATATTATCGTCACATTTAGTTATGTGCTGGCCGGGAGTGTAATCTGCGCAATGGTATTTATTGCCTTGTTTTGGCCTGAGAGTGAGGAAAAGCTGACAATATTGTGGGAGGTAGTGGTTTTATCCATTTTTGGCTCCGTAGGCAACCTGATCTTTTATTCAAGGCATGAAATGAGCAAAAAGAAGATGAAGGTCAGAACCGTAATTCATTATATCTATATTTATGCCGCTGTTTTATCCTGTGCCCATTTATTCGGATGGATTGTCCCGGGAAATATAAGACAGCTTATAGTCATGATAATTATGATATCCTGCGTTACGCTTAGTGTAGGCTATGCAGTAAAAAAGAAGGAAGCCAGGACAGCGGAGCTTATAAATAGGAAATTAAGCAGGATGAACCTGCGCAAGGATGAAAATGAAGAAAATGAGAATAAGGATAGAATTTGAATGGAATAGGGATAAATAAAAACCAGAACAAGCCATAGGATTAAAAAGGCCTCCCCGAGAGGCGTATTCATCCCCTTGTGACAGACAGTTGGATAGGATAATTTCCCGCAGTCCATCTGGCAAGGGGGGGTTAATACGTCCCAGGGAGGCTTTTTGTGGATAAAACCACTGAAAATCTCATTCTCTGTGGAATTCTTTGCAGCTTTTTGGAGCTAATTACAGGTTTTTAAACTGGGCCATATACAGGTTATAATAAAGCCCCTTCTTTGCCAGCAGTTCCTCTGAGCTGCCTTCCTCTTTGATCTGGCCCTCATCGATGACGAAGATCCGGTCTGCCTTACGTATGGTGGAAAGCCGGTGGGCTATGACAAAGGAGGTCCTTCCCTTTAGCAGGGCTTCAATACCTTGCTGGACTAAAAGCTCCGTATGGGTATCGATGCTGGAGGTCGCCTCGTCCAGGATCAGTATCTTGGGCATGGAAACCATGGTCCTCGCAAAAGCCAGGAGCTGGCGCTGTCCAATGGACAGGCCGGAACCCCGTTCCTTAAGCTCCGTATCGTACCCGTTTTCCAGCTTCATAATGAATTCGTGGGCGTTGACCGCCTTGGCCGCGGCAATGACCTCCTCGTCGGTGGCATCCAGCTTGCCATAGCGGATATTATCTGCGACTGTCCCGGAGAATAAGAAATTATCCTGCGTCATAATGCCCATCTGCATGCGCAGGCTCTCGATGGAGGCCTTCTTAACATCAATACCGTCAATATAGATATGTCCCTGCTGGACATCATAAAAACGGCTGATCAGGTTCACAACCGTAGTCTTCCCCGCACCGGTGGGCCCGACAAGGGCAATTGTTTCACCGGGCTTAATGTGGAAGCTTACATCATTAAGAACCTTGGTTTCAGCATCGTATGCGAAAGAAACGTGGTCAAAGCGGACGTCGCCCTTGATTTCCGGCAGGTCACGGACATCCTTGGCATCCGTTAGCTCCGGCTGTGTATCCAGGATATCAAAAATACGTTCTGCGCCTGCAAGGTTCGTAATTAATTGGTTATAGAAATTGCTCAAATTCATGATAGGGTGCCAGAACATGGAGATGTACATGGCAAAGGCAATGAGGGTTCCGACGCTTCCCGCGTCAATATGGATAACCCTAACCGCTACAAAATACATGGCAATGCTTCCGATACCCCAGCATAGATCAATGATGGAGCCGAAGGCATCATTTAAGCGGACTGCGCTGACAAAGGAATCCCGGTGTTCCTTTAATAAAATATCAAAGGTTCCTGCCGTTTCGTCCTCTGCATTAAAGCTCTGTATGATCCTCATGCCGGATAAATCCTCATGGACAAAGGCGTTTAAATTGGAGCCCTTCTTGCGGTGGAGCTGCCAGCGTTTGTGGGACTTTGTCTGGATGTACCATAGGCCGGCTATCATGAAAGGAAGGGATACTAAGGAAGCAAGGGCCAGCTTCCAATTAATCACCAGCATAATGACAACAACGGCACTGATGGTTATAAAGTCGGGAATCAAGGTAGTCACGCTGTTGGAGAGCACATCCTTAAGGGAATTGACGTCCCCGATAATCCGTGCCAGTATTTTACCCGTGGGCCTGCTGTCAAAAAAGCTGAAGCTAAGCTTTTGGATATGGGTATAAAGCTCCTGGCGGATGGTCAGCAGTACCTTGTTGGATATTTGGGCCATAAGGTACATCCTTAGCTTTACCAGCAATACAAAGAGCAGGTTAAGCCCAAAGGCAAAGGCACCGATCTTAAACAATTCGGCAAAATCCTTATCCGCAATGGGGGTATCGATGGCGTACTGGATAATCAGCGGATTTACAATGGATATGGTTACGGTTGCCAGCATAATCAGGACAACCAGTGTAATGAAGCCCTTGTAAGCAAATAAATAGGCAAATAACCTCAGCAGGGTTAATTTTTTATTGACGGAGTGTAGGGCTTCGTCTTCTTTGATAGCGTTTACTGCCATGCTGCCACCTCCTTTTTTGTGTTTTTAAATGCGGGCGGCTCCTGCAGCTGGTTCAGGTGTTCGCCGTACTGGGCCATATAGGTTCTGTAATAATACCCTTTCGTCTGCAGCAGGATCTCATGGGTACCCCGTTCAACAATCCTGCCGTCTTCAAGAATAATGATTTCATCCGCATTCCTGACGGCGGAGATCCGGTGGGCTATGATAATCTTTGTAGCATCCAGCTCGGTAAGAACCTTCTGGATCGTATGCTCCGTCTCCATGTCGAGGGCTGAGGTGGAATCATCCAGGATCAGGATGGGGGCTTTTTTGGCAAGAGCCCTTGCAATGCTGATCCGCTGCTTCTGGCCGCCGGAGAGGCCGACACCGCGTTCCCCAATGACGGTTTCGTAGCTGTCATCCATTTTTTCGATGAAGTCCCTGGCCTGTGCGTTTGCAACGGCCTCGACTACATCCTCCTGGTTTACGAGATGCTTTTTACCCATCTTTACATTTTCACTGATCGTATCGGAAAATAAGAATACATCCTGCATAACCAGGGATATGCTTTGGCGCAGCTGCCGGAGGGAAAGCTTCCGGATCTCCACGCCGTCCAGCTTAATGCTGCCCTCCGTGGTGTCATAAAACCGCTGCAGCAGGTTTATGATCGAGCTTTTTCCAGTTCCGGTGGCACCCATGATACCGATGGTTTTGCCTGCGGATAATTCAAAGCTGATATCGGAGAGGATCTGTTTCTCCCCTAAGGAGAAGGAGACCTTATCAAATTGGATACAGCCCTCTACCTGCTCCAGCAGAATGGGCTCCTCCGGCTCCGTAATCTCGGGCTTTTCCGCAAGGATTTTCTTGATCCGGCTGGCAGAGGCAATGGCTGCAGCAAAATCATTGGTCAGCCAGCCCAGCATTTCCATTGGCCAGACGATATTAGTGGAGTATTCCGTAAAGGCTGCCAGGGCACCGAGGGTCATTTCGCCCTGGATGACAAGATAGCCGCCAAAGGTAATGGATGCCAGGGGTAGCAGCTTTGTCACAAACTGGAAGTAGGGGTAATACTTAATAAAGACCTTGGATTGCTTGATGTTTAATTCATAGTACCGTTTATTATGGGAGAGGAATTTATTAATTTCATGCTTCTCCCTGGCAAAAGCCTTTACCGTTCTTACACCCGCCAGGTTCTCCTGGGCCACAAGATTTAGCTTTGAGTTCTCGTCGCTTATTTCTTCATAGACGGAGCCAAGCTTGCGCTCCATGAATAAAGCCATGGCGCCCATAATTGGAAGAATAATAATGGGTATGACGGTCAGCCGTGGACTGATATGGAACATACAGTATAATACGATTGCCGTATGGAAAATAATTTCGATAATGAGCATGCTGACATAGCTCAGGGCAGCCCAGATCCTGTCAATATCATCCTTGACACGGGACATCAGTTCACCAGTATTGTTCCGGTCAAAGAAGCTTAAGGAAAGGCTCTGGATATGGTTAAACAGATCCCTCCGTATTTTTAAGGAAATATTTGAGCTGATTATGTCAAAAATCAGTTCCTTGGTATATTGGAAGATACACCTTCCAAGCCCGATCAGGAGTATGATGAGTAAGAGCTTTGGCAGAAGTCCCAGCTTCCCGCCTACAATTACATTGTCAATTACCTGCCGCGTAATCTGGGGTGACAGCATATCCAGTGATACGGCTATGATAATACATAGAATTGCCAGCAGATATGCGTACCAGTATTTTAATATATATTTAGATAGTTTCATTCAATCCTCCGTTCCAAGTGTATCAATTAGTTGATGCACCAGCAATTAAAATGTCATACAAGGCTGGAATCTGTGCGCAGGTACCTTCCGTGGCGTATTGGAATAGACACCGTGGTATATTAGATAATATACCATGCCCATAGAAACCCTCCCTTCCCTCATGAGATCCGTTGTCCGTCTTATCCTGGGTCTCCCAAAATAAAAACTTACCCAGAAATAATACCTGAAGAATGCTAAGGGCAGTTCTTCAAAGACAACATTTTGGCGCAAAAAAATCCGCGGTATGATAATACCGCGGCATAGTCGTCAAAATTAAATGATTATATTGTTCCCGTTCCTTACTGCAACGATGTTAAGGAAGGCTGAAATAAATAATCAAATTCCACGAATCCATGAGGTAATATCATAGGATAAATACTTTTTTAAGTTAGTGCCAAGATGTCTATTGCCATTGCTAATCATATGTTTTACCTCACTTTCTGTAATAGTCTGCCAATATTATAGCTGTCAATTCTATCTATTGTCAATACATTTTTAATAAAAAATAAAATTTTTATGAATAAGTTATGAACTGTTGCGTTAACGCGTTAATTTCTAAATTTTTGATTAAGAATTAGAAAAGGCGAGAATTCTTTTGCAATATATGTTATAATGTACAAGTGGAACAAGACCAGAGGACAGAAAATTATACGTTTTTGATAGCTTATAGAAAGACAAAGGTAGTGATATAATGGATCTTCCCATGTTTTATGATGAAGCAGAAGACTGGAGCAAAGCTCTTCTTCTCTATGATGCAGCATTAAAGGAAGTTAATACGAAGCTTGAGATATTGAATAATGAATTTAAGGCAGCCCATCAATATAATCCAATTGAACATATTACTTCACGGATCAAGACGCCCCAGAGTATTGCAAAGAAGCTGAGGCATAACCAGAAAGAATTAACCATTGAAAATATTGTAAAATATGTAAATGACGTAGCAGGAATCAGGATCATATGCTCCTTTACCTCCGATATCTACCGGATTGCAGACCTGATTGCAAAGCAAAATGACATTAAGGTCCTTAAAGTAAAGGATTATATTATGTGCCCGAAGGAAAACGGGTATACCAGCTACCACATGATTATTGCGATACCGGTTTACTTATCGGACCGGACCATAGAGACAAAGGTTGAGATCCAGATCAGGACCATTGCAATGGATTTCTGGGCGAGCCTGGAACATAAGATTTATTATAAGTTTGAGGGAAATGCACCGGAGAATATCCGGAAGGAATTAAAGGAATGCTCGGAAATAGTTGCATATTTAGATCAGAAAATGTTAAGCTTAAATGAAGAAATTAAAAATTATACCAAGGCTAATATGGAGGCAGGGCAGCAACAAATCACAACTACATACCAGTCCGTTGTAACGGAATCCTTTGGAACCATTGTGGAGGAAGAGGAAATTACTTTAGGGCAGCAGGTAGTTGGACAACCAGAATTCACTCTTTCGGAGGAAAATGTGGCGTCTGAGGTTGTATCAGAGCAGCTGGAAGAGGATAAAGAAGCTAAGGAAGGGAATAAGGGTAAGAAAAAAACCAGCAGGGAAAAGCCAGGAAGAAAAAGAATGATTTTTGGAATCAGGGCATAGATGAATTCGTTAAATGCGGAGCTTTCCGGAGTACCCATAAAACAAAAGGAGGTTAAGGGCAGGAATAACATATTCCGGTCTAAGAAAAAATGAGTGAAGAAATGAAAAACAAGGATGAAGAATTAATGCAACAGACTATCGTTACTGAGACTCAGGACAAGGCTTCTGAGGATATGGCCTTGGCAGACGCAGCATCTGAGGACAAGGCTCCTGAGGGCATGATCTCTGCAGATGCAACATCTACAGACAAGGCTTCTAAGGGCGCGGCCTCTACGGACGTAACCTCTGTGGACAAGGCTCCTGAGGATACGACCCCCGCAAGTACAGCACCTGCAGATGATACTCCTGAGGATACAATCTCTACAGGTACAACGTCTGCCGGCGATGCTGCTGCAGACGAAACAGCTACAGAAGGGGCTCCTGCTGATGCTCCTGAGGTTATCCCTTCCATGGATGAATTTAAGGATGAAATCGCACGTTCCTTTAAGAAGATAAAGGAAGGGGACATTTTAACCGGTACTGTGATCGGAATCTCTGAATCGGAGGTTATCCTGGATCTGGGGTATTATACGGAAGGCATTATTAAGCTGGAGGAGTTAAGCAATAATCCCGGATTTTCTATCAAGGTCGATGTTACCCTCGGGGAAGAGATGTCGGCAACGGTTCTCCGGGAGGATGACGGACACGGGCATATTCTGCTTTCAAGAAAGCGCGCTGATGACATCCTGGCCTGGGATCAATTAAAGGAAGCGATGGAATCCAGGAAGATATTCCGCGTTAAAATTGCCCAGACTGTGAATGCCGGTGTGGTGACCTATCTCCTTGGTGTCAGGGGCTTTATCCCGGCCTCACAGCTTTCTTTAACCTATGTTGAGGATCTGGAGGCCTGGGTAGGGAAAGAAATTGAAGTAGTGGTAATAACCGCAGATGCTGAAAATAAAAAGCTTGTCCTGTCCGGCAAGGAAGTAGAGCGTGACAGGGAAATCAAGGACCGGAAGAGTAAAATATCCCGTTTGCAGGTGGGAATTGTAACCACCGGTACGGTTGAAAAAATTACTCCCTATGGAGCCTTTGTTAATATCGGGGAGGGTCTGTCAGGGCTTTTGCACATTTCCCAGATCTGCGATAAAAGAATAAAATCCCCGAGTGAAGTAATTAAAGAAGGGGAAACCGTTACCGTAAAAGTTCTTGATGTAAAGGACGGTAAAATCAGCCTCAGCATGAAAGCCGTGGAAGAAAAAGCGGAAGTGATTGAGGAGGTCGGGGCAGCACCCTCCTCCTATTCCACAGGTGGGGAAGCGACAACAGGGCTTGCCGCGCTGCTAAAAAATATCAAATTATAAAAACTGGCCCCAGAGTCTCTGATCAGGGCCTGGAGGCTAGTCTATAAAAAGCTTCAAGGTATTCCCCGGCGGGGAATGCCTTGAAGCTTTCTTGTTGTTATGGCAAATGAAGCGGCCTGTTGATTTATTTTTGATCCGTATTTTTTATGTAAAGATAAGAATTCCCGCTTTTGCCGATACGTTCAACGGCTCCGACATAATGAAGGATGTTCAATGCTGTCTGTGAGTGCCCTAGGGATAAGCGGGAAGCCTTCTTAAAATCCTTTGAGGTAAATTCCTTGTCCAGGCCGTCGGGTATTAATTGCAGGTATTCGGAGCAATTGTTAATGCATACCTCATCAACCAGCTCCGTCGGAAGGCGGTCACAGCGTGTGGAGCCCTTCTTTTTGTCCCGGCTCCAGCCGTCTAGGAAACGATACTCCTCCAAATCCATCAGCACGATTTTAAGCCGGAGGTTTGGATGCAATAAATACTCCTTAATGCGGTAGAGCTCCGGGAATATGGCATAAGGGGTACCCAGCTTCGGCGACTTTCTGGGAGGGCTGATTTCCCCGGTTTGGGGATTTACCCAGCGGAGCCATTTTATATGCGGAACCGGATAGACGATGGTGACGGGGGCGAAGGCCAGGAAGGTTTCCAGCTTCCTCCTTAATTTATTAAAATTTCGTGTTTGGATTTCAATAATTTCATTTCCGGTGTATATATCGGCAACAAAGCCGCCCACCCGTATTTCCTGGCTCAGGATATCCGGGGAATAGTAGCTTTTTAATACGGAGTGGATTGTCTTCTCCCCGTAAGTCCCAATGCCGTTCAGGGTCTTTTGTTGGCCAATAATTTCATCGCATATTTTTACAAATAATGGGCTGTCCATATGGTTTTTATCACACTCCAAAATTAATAGAGGAAGGCGGTGCGGCACTCTTCCGTTATAGGTCTGATTTATGCAGTAGGATCCTAATTCATAGGATACCTTACCATGCCATTTTACGCAAGCATCGAATAATAATCGAATACTATAAGTTAGGAAAAGTCGTTTTTTGACCTCCCATAAAAAGTGCTGCATTTGCACAATGTATTCTGGTTATTAAATTATGGGTTTAGGCCTAATAATAGGAAAAAATTCTTGAATTTTAACAGGTCATAAATAAAATCATACACCAAAACCAGTATTTTTTTAAATATTTTATGCAATGTGACGTGAAAAACATAAATCGACAAAGAATCCTATTGACAATTTGACGAATCTTTGCTAATCTAAATGAGGTTAGTACAAGAGAAGGTATTACCCAGAGGAATGAAGTTGGGGAAGCGAGAGGGTAGAGAATTATAGAAGTAAGGTTGACTGAAACGTATATCCATTTAGGGATGTGCCTTTTCGGTCAACCTTATTCTCTGTTAAACCCTTTGACAAAGGAAAAGACACATGGTATACTTTGTTACAAATAATATAAAAAGGCAATGAAAAGAAGAGTAGGCAGTGGAGCAGTTAACAGAGAACCCCGGTAGGCTGAGAAGGGGAGATGGATGCTGATTCGGTCCGTCCAAAAGGGATGGATTTGCAGAAGCTGCTGAAGATGGTCTTGGAGCTGCGCACCGAGGAAAATTTCTTAGGCTGCGACGGATGCAACCGTTATGATGCTAAGCTGTAGCTTTTGCAGCGGAGGAGGCCTTTATGTAAGTAGGGGCGAATTAAAGTGGTACCACGGGATGTGCTCTCGTCTTTAAAGTGATTTAAAGAGGGGAGTTTTTTTATTTTATTATTTGATCATAATAGAGATAGAAAGGATTGATTGGAATGAGCAAAAAACCATATTACATGACAACGGCGATTGCCTATACCTCAGGCAAGCCCCACATTGGCAATACCTATGAGATTGTTCTGGCGGACAGTATTGCCCGTTTTAAACGCTTTGAAGGTTATGATGTATTTTTTCAGACAGGTACGGATGAGCATGGGCAGAAAATTGAATTGAAGGCAGCAGAAGCGGGCATCTCACCAAAGGAGTTCGTAGATAATATTGCCGGGCAGATTAAGGACATCTGGGACCTGATGAATACCTCCTATGATAAATTCATCCGGACGACGGATGAGTACCATGAAAAACAGATCCAGAAGATTTTTAAGAAGCTGTATGAAAAAGGAGATATTTACAAAGGGCATTATGAGGGTATGTACTGCACCCCCTGTGAATCCTTCTTTACACCTTCCCAGCTGACAGACGGCAAATGTCCTGACTGCGGCAGGGAGGTTCAACCGGCGAAGGAGGAGGCTTATTTCTTACGCTTAAGTAAATATGCGGACCGGCTGATCGAACACATTAACACCCATCCGGAATTCATCCAGCCGGAGTCGAGGAAGAATGAGATGATGAACAATTTCCTCCTTCCGGGGCTTCAAGACCTCTGTGTATCCCGAACCTCCTTTAAATGGGGGATCCCGGTGGATTTTGATGATAAGCATGTGGTGTATGTGTGGCTGGATGCACTCAGCAACTATATTACGGGTATCGGTTATGATGCGGAAGGAAATAGCACGGACCAGTTCCAGAAGTTCTGGCCCGCAGACCTGCACCTGATCGGTAAGGACATTATCCGTTTCCATACGATTTACTGGCCGATTATTTTAATGGCCCTGGAGCTGGAGCTTCCAAAGCAGGTATTTGGCCATCCCTGGCTTATGCAGGGGGCAGCAGGGGATAAGATGAGCAAGTCCAGGGGAAATGTCCTCTATGCGGATGATCTGGTAAAGCTTTTTGGAGTGGATGCAGTCCGTTATTTCGTATTGCATGAGATGCCCTTTGATAATGACGGCATTATTTCCTGGGAGCTGCTGGTAGAGAGAATCAATTCGGATTTGGCCAATACCTTGGGCAACCTTGTTAACCGTACTATTTCCATGTCAAATAAATATTTTGACGGAATTGTGAAGAATGGCAAGGCAGCTGAAGCAGTTGATGAGGAGCTGAAGACCCTGGCGTTGGAAACACCGAAGAAGGTAGCGGCAAGGATGGAGAAGCTGCGTGTTGCGGATGCACTTACGGAGATCTTTACCTTATTCAAACGCTGCAATAAATATATTGATGAGACCATGCCCTGGGTGCTTGCGAAGGAAGAGGAGAAGAAGGCAAGACTGGAGACCGTATTATATAATCTTACCGAATGTATCTGTATCGGAGCCAGCTTACTGGAACCCTTTATGCCGGAAACAGCGGCTAAAATCCTGAAACAGCTCTCTGCGAAAACGAGGAGCATCGAAGAATTGGGAAGCTACGGTCTATATGCAGACGGCACAAAGGTGACGGAGAAGCCGGAGATTTTATTTGCAAGACTTGATCTTAAGGAGGTACTTGATAAGGTGGAAGAGACAAAGGAAGCCCTGGAAGGCGTTGCTGAAGCAGCAGAGGAAACAAAGGAAGAGGCAAAGGATTATATCGATATTGAAGCAAAGCCGGAGATTACTTACGAGGATTTTGCAAAGCTGCAATTCCAGATCGGGGAAATTATCGCCTGTGAGGAAGTGAAAAAATCCAAGAAGCTGCTTTGTTCCCAGGTAAAAATCGGATCCCAGGTAAAGCAGATCGTATCCGGTATTAAAGCCCACTATACACCGGAGCAAATGGTTGGCAAAAAGGTTATGGTAGTGGTGAACTTAAAGCCCGCCACCTTAGCAGGAATGCTGTCCGAGGGCATGCTGCTCTGCGCGGAGGATGCAGAGGGCAATCTGGCACTTATGGTACCGGAGAAGCCGATGCCTGCCGGAGCGGAGATCGCATAAGTTTTTAAAATAATTCTATAGGATAGGGGCTGTTTTAAAACCAGTTGGTTAACGGGTGGAGAAGCAGCCTCCTTTTTAGGCTTCAAATCAAACAGGGAAAAAGAAAGGGCGCATTGCATCCTGACCATAAATCAGCTCGCAATGCGCCCTTTCTTTTGGGCACTATATAAAATTATTTGATAAAAGCATTATTTAGCGTCCTGTTCTATTATTCAAGCTCAGCTACAACCTTCTTTAAAGCCTCTAAAGCTTCCTCAGGAAGCTTGTCAAAGCCGCCCTTCTCAGTATCTCTGGACTGAACAAACTCAATTCTATCCTTCATTCTTGCGATTAACTGAGCCTTGTATTCAGCATCCTCTAAGTTAGGAACAAAGCCTTCCCACTCAAAGATCTCGATATCGGAGAAAGGTCCCCATTTCTTAAAGGCTGCCTTTCCTTCTACAATAGCTTCAAGGATACCCAAAGTATCGGAAGGTTTAACCTTCTTGCCCATGAAATCACCGGTGTTGATGATGTAGCAGTCAACGTTTCTTTCAGCAACCAGCTTCTTGAACTTCTCATAGTCATTTACCAGAGGATAAGTACGGAAAGGATTTGCATAAGGCTCAACAACCAATGCGTTAGGATCAACACCAGGAGCAAGACGCTCTGCTGTTGTTCTCTTGGTAGCAAGGGTAGCACCCATAACGGAAGCTAATGCTGCACCGCTTAATTTTACAACCGGCGGAATGGTAGGATCCTTCATGATCCAGAAGATGGAATCAACGGGCTCCTCAATCTTATCCACACGGTTCGGGGACCAGAGCTTGGATTTGATCGCACGGCCGTTACCATTACGGATATCCTCTGTAACAAGTACAACCTTGCCGTCTTCGTCTATGGTAGCGGAGCAGTTCTGGGCGGTTAATAAATACTTGTTGTCTTCACAGTCTGTAGGATAATCCTGTGTTTTATCAAAATAGGTAGGCTCCATAGCGATGGAAGAACCTGTCTCAGTATTGATGATGAAAGCATCATCATGGAGAACAGTGATATCGTATTTGCCGTCATGCTTTGCATGTGTAATTGTTGACTTACCGGATCCGGACAGACCGAATACAGCTGCAACATAGGATTTGCCACCTGGAAGGTTGTATCTCTTCTCACCACCATGGCAGGAAGCATAGCCGTTACGGTTAGCGATAGCCCAAGCGATGGTAAGGGTACCCTTCTTGTGCTCACCAAAGTATCTCATACCCAGAAGGGCAGCACAGTTGGTAGTTGTATTAAAATAGGTTAAGCCCATTGGATGGTCAGGATGCTTCCACTGAGGATTGGATACGATATAGATGTCACATTCATCACCGATTGGTCTGGATGCTTTATACATCTTTGTGTAATCATCGGTCATGTACTGGAAGTTGAGCATCCAGGAGTAAAGAATGTTCTCTTCGCCTTCTGGAATCAACAAATGTGCTTTAACCATGAATTCAGGATCTAGCCCGATATATACCTCTGCATGGTATAAGGTGGAGTATCTGGTATCATAGATAGCATCCATAACCTTAGCGTCCAGGTTCGCTGTATCCACACCCGGCTCACCTGTGATTTTTCTTGCAGAAGCGGCACGGCCGGTTACAAAACCGTCATTAAATAATAATACTTTTGCATCTCTTTCAAGACCGAAATCTTCGCCACGATATACCGGCATATCTGTTACTACAGTACCCGGTGAGTTTTTAGCCAGCTCATATGCTTCTCTTAAGGTGTTAACCTTAATTACATTGTTACCATAGAAAGCAGCTTCGATAATTGAACGGGTTCTGGAAAATCCAGGTTTGTTAGCTCCGATTTCTTCACGCTTAAAGTACGCTTTTGTTGACATAATTAGATTCCTCCTATTTTTAATAATAATTGGCATAGGAAAACTTAAAAAAATTAAGTTTCCGACCATTAAATAAATAGCAATTAAATTACTGCCATATTAAGTATAAAACGATGGCTTGTAAATGTCAATTAAAAGAACCAAAATAATCAAAATAATTGTTAAAAAATTAGCAGGATGATCCTCTGTTTATTTTTGTTTTTTTGCCAGCCATTCATCGAGCTGGTCCTGTATGATGCCAAAGGGTGCCGGGCCGATGTCCAATAAAAACTTATGGAAGTCCTTTGCGACAAAACGCTCCTGCAAGTGGTCCTTTGCCTGCTTTCTTAATTCCATGATTTCCAGGTAGCCGACTGCATAGGGCAGGTAGATTGCCGGTTCTTCCAGCAGGGTCGCATAGATTTTCTTTGCTTTTGCTTCGTCACTGATGAAATTTGTCACATAGGCTACTACTTCTTTTTCCTTCCAGCCCTCATAGTGTATTCCAATATCGGCTCTTGCATACATGCATAGGATAATGATATTGTTGGCTTCCAGGAAAGAAGCAAGATTCTCATCAATGCCTGAGATATGGTAGGAATACATTTCAACATAAGTAGCCCAGCCCTCGTCATAACCGGTAAAATTCATGACATTACGGATTGGGGAGGGATTTTGGCTCCGGAAATAAACGCATTGGTAGAGATGCCCCGGATAGCCTTCATGGGCAACGGTTGTATAGATCATGGACAAGGTTTTTTGGTCATTTCCATTAATGTAGATTTCATTTTTCTTATAGTTATCCATGGGCGGGGTTAAATACATCGCCGGGCTGAGATAGTCCGCCAGGGATTCCGGTACGTATTTGATATTACATTGGACAGGGGCCGCTTCGGGAAAATCCTTTTTAATGTCCCTCTTTAAATCGGCTATGATGCGCTGCGGATCCGTAATTGGGAAGGAGTTAAAGGCATAATATTTATCAATTATGGAAGGATCCTTGATGGTGAGAGTAGTAAGGCGGACAATGCCCTCATCAATGGCTGTTTCCAAAAGCTCTGCCATCTGTGGCATGGTCCTGCCGGAGCCGGTCTTGTATTTTGCCAGGCATTCATAATATGCCTGACCCTCAGGATAATAGTAAAGTCCTGCATTATTGGTGCCCGTTCCCTTTAGCTCCTCCAGGGTACGGATCAGCAATTCATAGGCGGGGATTACATATACGATGACGGCTTCCTTGTTCAGCGCCTTGTAACGGCTGATTTCAGAGCTGGTCAGACCTTTGTACCCGGTTATTTTCTCATTGAAATAGGTAATTAAAAAATTGCTTCCGGGATCTGCTATGAATGCCTGGCATTGTGCAATGATCTGGTCTGCTACTTCATCCCTCATAAATAGCCCCTTCTTTGATTTTTCCCGTTCAAACTGTGCAATATCCTTAAAATAATCATAGACACAGGGAAGGAGCTCCAGGTATTCCTCGATATCTTTCTTGCCATAAAAGGAGTATTCCGCAAGGAGGATCGGTAATTGAGCCTGTATGCCCGTGGTGGGACTTAAGGATTCATTGTAATAGGTATAGTTGCCAAGGCTAAGGTTCTGGAGCAGATAATCCTTCAGGATATCATAAGTCAGCTTTTGGCTCTGGGATAGGCTGCTATAATCGAAGGAGAGCAGACGGCTGAGATAATTTTCAGAAGCGGACAGGTCCTGGAGCATATGGCTGACGCTATATTCCCCAAGGGTGGTGTCCGTATCAGTAATTCCATAGTTTTCAGGTTCTGCCAAGGAATAATTTAAGGAAAGGGAATCGGACTTAACCTCCTGGACGAAAAGCTCGTGCAGATAATTATCAAAAAGGGTCTGGGACTTTAAGGGTGCCTCCACCTGGCTGCAGCCAGCCAAGGAGACAATCAGGGCGAGGATACATAGGACAGAGGTTAGGATGGTAATGCGTTTTTTCATAACAGCCTCCAGCATATTTGCGGTGTTTATTTTTTGTTATTTCATGTTTATTCGCGAAGGCAGGCAGTAAGAAGCAGTTTATAAATATTTCACCGCCGGAGGGATATTTTTATAGCTCCTGTAGGTACCACTGGATAGTCCGGCCCAAATCCAAATGAAAAGGTTAAGTATTTTATTGAAATATCCGAAATACATCCTGCAAGGAGCTGTTGCGGCAGACAGGAAAAGGCGGAGGTTACTATTTACAATAGATTGCAGGATAAAGGCGGGTATGGAATGGATTATAATGTCTTTGTTGGAACAGAAAATTCGAGGATGACGGACAGGCTGTCAAAGGGGCAGCTGGTGGTAAATAAGGATCAAAGGGGCAGGGGTCTTAATCTCGCCAAAGGACAGCTGGTCAGTGGGACAGTTGTGGACGTAGGCGACCAGGTGACCCTTAATTTTAACGGGCAAAATGTAACAACCGCAAAGGATGTGCTGGGCAGCGTAAAGGTAGGGGATGTTAAGACCTTTGAAGTGATGAAGGCGACGGACAGCGAAATTGAGCTTAAATTATACGGTGAGCTGTTAAACACCGGGGTACGGATGATAAAGGTAATGAAGGTTCAGGAGACGGACCGGGATGCCATGAAGGCGATGAAGGATAAAGCCGCCTCCAGGCAGGATAAGGAGGATAAATCCCAGGAAATGAATAAAACCCTGGAAAGTATCCGGGCCAGGTTAACGCAAAGTGACTGCCGGGAGATAGAGAAGGAGGGCTTTCCAATTGAAGCCTATTCCATCAGCGGATTATATGCCGCATTAAATCGGGTAAAAGCAAGACAGGCAGCAGGAGAGGAAAGCCAGCAAGGAGAGGGAAATAAGGAGCTTAATAGGGCGGCTTCCTCAGCCCCTTCGGGGCAACTGACAGTCCGGCAGCGATTGGCCCAGGAGCAGCTTCCGGCTACGGAAGAGAATCTTACAAAGGTTACAAAAGCGCTTGAAATGGGCGATTCTGTGAAGAAGCTGGATGATAAGGCAGTGCAGTACCTTATTTCCACAGGGTCGGTGCCAAATGCCTGGAATATCTATAAGGCATGCTATAGCGGAGGTACAGGGACAACCCAGCCACTTTCTGACGGGGAGTGGGACAGACTGCAGGGTCAGGTGGGAGCAATTATTACCTCGGCCGGCTATGGGGTAACAAAGGAAAACCTTGGATCGGCAAAATGGTTAATAGAGCATCAGCTTCCTTTAACAGAGGAAACCTTTACTTATAAAAAGGGTCTGGAGGAGCTAAAGGTGAATTCAGGCCAGAATATCATATTAAACCGGATGCTGGCGGGGATGAGGGACGGCATTGATCCGGCAGAGGTATCCCTGATCCCGGTAAGTACAGTATCCGGAGAACAGATCGTGGCGGACTTAAATTCTATTGGTCCGGAAGCGGTAGCGGAGGCTGTTAAAAGCGGTACGGAGTTAACGATACAGAATCTTGGGGATATCCAGAAGCGGATAACGGCAAAAGCCGGGGTTAAAGCGGCAGATGGCAAGAGCGGCCCGGAGGAGGGAAGCGTTACCAGGAGTGCTGCTGATAGAAGTGGAGCTGATAGGGCGGCGAAAGCTGCTCAGGATATGGCTGTGGCGGGTGACGCAAGCTTGGTTAGGGGCGCAGCTTTGGAGGGTAACACAACTTCAGTAAGTGATGCAGCGTTAGCCAATGGCACAGGATCCATTGGGAGCCCAGCTTCAGTGGATGACGCGGATTTCATTAGTGACACGGCTTCAGCGGATGACATAGGGGCTGTCAGGGATGCGGCGCTGCCGGGTGATGCAGGCTCCGGCGGAGCCTCTGGATCAGATAATGCAGCAGGCTCTGGCAGCTCCGGTGAAAGCTATGAAGAAATCCGGGCGAGGCGCCAATTGGAAGAAATACGCCTGAAGATGACGGCGGATGTCGCAAACCAGCTGGAAAAGAAGGGCTTTAAGGTTGAGCTTCAGGAATTAAGTAAGGTAGTGGATACCTTACGGGAATTGGAGGACGACTATTATAGGCAATACCTAAAGGAGGCAGACCTGGAGCCGACCCAGTCCTTCCTACAGTTGTTAAAGGATACGACCCAGAGCATACAAAGCTTAAAATACATACCCAGCTATGTGTTGGGAAGTACCCTGCCGGCGCCGGAGCTTCAGACAATCCCAGGACTTTTGCAGGAGGGAACGGGCTTACAGGCAAGGCTAAACAGGGCAGGGGAGGCCTATGAGACCCTGGCTACGGTTCCAAACAGGGAGTATGGCGATTCCATTAAGAAGGCCTTTGCCAATATGGACTCCCTGCTGACGGAGCTGGGCATAGAGAATACGGAAGAAAACCAGAGGGCGGTAAGAATCCTGGCCTATAACCAGATGGAAATCAGCCAGGAAGCCATAGACCGGGTAAAGGCTTATGACTTCCAGGTGACATCCATGATGGAAAACCTGCATCCGGCAGTTACGGTACGGATGATTAAGGAAGGCTTCAACCCGTTAGAAATGAATATAAATGAGCTGAACCAGAGGATTGACCAGATCAAGGAGGAGCAGGGGATATCTGCGGAGGAAAAATACAGCACCTACCTAAGGAAGCTGGAGAGATCCGAGGAAATTACTGCCGAGGAACGCAGGGCTTATATCGGGGTATACCGGTTGCTGTATAATGTGGAAAAATCCGATGGGGCAGCCCTTGGGGCGGTTATTAAGGCCGGACAGGAGGTTACCCTGGAGCATCTCCTTACGGCAGTCCAGACCCTCAAAAAAGGAGCGCTGGATGCGGTAATTGATGATGAATTCGGTACCTTACAGGAGGTGACCAGGAACAGGGAATCAATTGCTGAGCAGTTAAGCTCCTTCCTGGAGCAGGAGGGGCAGGACGGCGGCTCCGGGTCAGGAGGAAAGGATGCCCCCGGGCAGCAGGCGGAGTATCTTAACCAGGTGCTGAAGCAGCTTGGGGCGGAGGTTACTCCTGGCATATTAAAGGAAGCCGGCGCGAGGGCTCAGGATCCCGGCGGAACCATGGGACAAGATTTTGGTAATGCCGGGGGCTTTGCCGGCAGGGGAATCTGGGAGGCAATCAAAGATATCCCCGTGGAGCGGCTGCTGGAGAAGGTGAACCAGCTAAAGGGTGCGGAAGAGGACTTAGCAGACGAAAGCATTTACCGGGAAAAAGCGGAGCAGATCAGGGAGCTGTGCAAATCCTCAGAACAGGCCCTGCGGTTTTTGAACGATTATCAGATCCCGTCAACGCCCATGAATATTATGATGGCGAATCATGTATTAAGCAACGGAGAATCCCCGATAAAAAGGCTTTTAAGGCTTAAGGAAGAGAAAAATGCAGAAAAGTCGGAGGAAGGTCTTAAGGAAACCGATGATTTATCCGATAAAATGATTGACAAGCAGTCCATGGAGGCAGCGTATACCCAGTTAGAAGAAGAGGCAAAGACAGAGCTTACCCGGTCTTGCTCGGAGGAGCGGATTGACAGCTGGAAGCTGGCTGAGCTAAGGAGCATAGGGCAGCAGATAAGCTTTGCAAGAACCCTTGCGGAGAAGGAATTTTACCAGATTCCGATTGAAACAGAAAAGGGGATTACCAATATGAACCTTACAATCCTGCGTGGGGGCTCGGATTCCGGCAAGATGTCCGTTACGGCCTGGTCTGGTGAGCTGGGTAATATAAAAGCAGAGTTTTCCCTTAAGGATAAGGTGTTGAAAGGCTTTGTCGGCAGTGACAACAGAGCTGGGCTTGAGAGGCTGAGGACAGCGATGGGCGAGGTTGAAGAGGCAGCAAAACAGAGCCAGGTTACCTTAAGGCAGATTGACTTTGGATATTTAAGCAATAGCCCGGACAGCTATTATTACCAAAACCCGAATACAGGAGAAGAGGACAGGACGGCCCAGGCAGATACGGAGCGGATCCTTTACCGGGTAGCAAAAGCCCTGGTACACTCAGTACGGGCGGCAGAGGACAGTGGTTCCTAGGGGACAGGCTGTTCCTGGATATAAATGCATTTTCGGCCACACGGAGGTTGCTGATAGATTGACAAAAGTCTACTAAAATAAATGTGTGCACCATCTGGACATGGAGGGGGATGGCAGCCCAAACAGAAAGGGAACAGGTGACATTTTATGAGAATCAACCATAATATTTCAGCTTTAAAGGCTAACAACCAATTAGGTAAGACCAATAGGGCATTAGATTCCAGCTTGGAGAAATTATCGTCAGGCTACAGGATTAACAGCGCGGCTGACGATTCCGCCGGACTTGCTATTTCGGAAAAAATGAGGACGCAGATCGCAGGCCTTGACCAGGCCTCCAGAAATGCTTCTGACGGTATCTCCGTAATCCAGACAGCGGAGGGTGCGTTGATAGAAGTAGAAGCCATGCTGCAGAGAATGAGGGAATTATCAGTCCAATCCGCGAACGGTACCTACACTCCGGAAGACCGTAAAGCGATCCAGGCGGAGATAGACCAGTTAAGTGCAGAGATCAAGCGTATTTCTGATACGACAGAGTTCAATACCATGAATTTGTTGGATGGTAATATTGACAGGAAATCCTATTCCAGCAATACGAATGTTAAGCTGGTATCCTTATCCGATACGGTTTCTGCAAATGATTATCAGATAGAGGTTAAGCAGGATGCAAGGCAGGCGGTAATTGTTGGAAAGGATGAAGTTAATACATCTGTATCTATTTCAGCAGCCCATGAGGGAACGATTAATATTAATGGTGTAGCGGTCACAGTCAATGAAGGTGACACCTATGACGATATTTTTAAAAAGCTAAGGGATGCCGGAGACAGTGTCGGTGTTAAAATATTTGCAACAGCTTCTCCGGCAACTCCTGATGTGGCCAATGACCCTGAGCTGGCAGGCTATGAGAGCGAGGCATTCGCTGGTGGAACCCAGCTTGTATTCGTTTCCAGTGATTATGGATCCAAGGAAAAGATAGAATTACATTGTGACAATCCGGAATTGGCAAAAGTTTTAGGCCTGACAGATAGTACAGCTCCGTCTGCTGTTAACGTATCAGTGACTGGTTACGATGCGGTGGCTTCAATCAGCGGTGGCTTTAATAGTACGGCTACGGTTTCTATCAGCGGTAATAAATTGACCGTATCTGACCGTAATAATTTTGAAATGGTTATTGATATAGCGCCAGGAACAGTAGGGACTGTTTATACGGACGAGACGACTGCCGGCGATGCAACAGATCTGGGACCTGATACCACAACACCTACAGTTATGCCTGTAGATATATCCGTACTGGATGCAGGACAAATGGATCTGCAGATCGGTGCAAATGAGGGGCAGATTATGTCAGTAACCATACCGAAGGTGGATCCGACTACCTTAGGTATTGATAAAATGAATATTGGTACAGCGGAGGGCGCACAGGCAGCCATTACCATGCTGGATGTTGCGATCAATACGGTATCCGCAATCCGTTCCAAGCTTGGCGCATACCAGAATCGTCTGGAGCACTCCATTTCCAACCTGGATACGACTTCGGAGAATTTGACGGAATCCCTATCCCGTATTTCTGATGTTGATATGGCAGAAGAGATGGCTACCTATACCCAGATGAATGTACTTGCCCAGGCAGGAACCTCAATGCTTGCCCAGGCGAACCAAAGACCACAGACCATCTTAAGCTTATTGCAGCAATAAAGAGGGAAGGGAATAGCTTCCGTAGCGATAATGGAAACTATGCCTGTACATAGATGGAGGTTTAGATGAAGAAAGAAGCGATTCATGCATTTACGGCAAGGGTTACGCAGGCGTCCAGAAGTGAGCTGACCGTGATTCTCTATGAAATGATTTTAGCGGAGCTTACGGAGGCTCAGGAGGCCTATGGGCAGGGAGATCTGCCAGGCTTTGAAAAGGAGCTTAAAAGGGCACAGAAATACGTGTCGGAGCTGATGGCAACCCTTGATTATAAATACACAATTTCCTACGACTTAATGAGTCTTTACCTATATGTGAATAAGAGGATTATCACGGCGGTCATGAAAAGGGAGCCTGAGCCTATCAAGAGTGCACAGTCAGTGCTGCAGAAGCTGTTAACGGGCTTTGAAGGCGTCAGCAGGCAGGACAAAAGCGGGCCGATGATGAAAAATACCCAAAAGGTTTACGCGGGCTTAACCTACGGCAGGGGGATGTTGAATGAGACCTCCCTTGATCCAAGCACAAAGGGCCGTGGGTTCATTGCATAGAGCCATTACGAAAGTAAGGTAAAGTACAGAAGAAAAAAGAATCAGGTACGGAAGCGATCTAATGTACAAAAGAAGAGGCTGTTTCAACTTGTCATGGAGAAGTCACCATTATATGGAGGCTTTTACCTGAGCAAGCTGGAACAGCCTGTTTTCATAGGGGCAGTGCAGTGTTCAAAACGAAGCCACACTGGCAGGTTATTGGGTTTATGGGTCCGATTATGATTAACAGAAGGTAGTATCAGAAGCCTTTGCCTCTTTTATTAAGAAACGGTAGCGGTTTTGCACGGCATTTAATTGATAGATACAGCTATCAATCAGATCGGGATCAATTACATTTTCAAAATTCGAATATGCCGCTTCTAATGCTATTTTTGTCTTATTTATTTCGTTAATCAAATAATTCTCTTTCGGACGCCTTCTTCTAAAAAATAGACGCATTGCCTCACCAGCCTTTTTATTAATTTACCTATAGTATAGTCATAATATTTGCCTATTATTCTATTAATTAACATAAAATGGATGTTTCGGTATATAAATGTAATAGGTTGTATCAAAAAAGTAGTAATTTAAAAAGGCGGGTGGCTTTATGAGTATTGAAAATATGATATTAATTGGAATTATCGTGGCATGTATCGCATACATAGGTGTCTGCGTGGTCCGCCGCAGACCGGATTTAATCGTAAATTTTATACTTCGCGCCAGTGCGGGTACAGCTGGAATCTGCGTGGTTAACCTGGCATTACAGAGCCAGGGCTATGGAATCTCCATAGCAGTGAACGGAGTCAGTGTGCTGACAAATGGGCTATTGGGGCTGCCGGGCTTTTTGTTGCTGTTTGGGCTGGCTGTTTATTATTCTTTCGCGTAAATGGGTCATTCTGTAGTAGTATATCCTGATAGCCTTTGTGATATTGGAGTCATCCGTACATTTAAATAATTTGGGCAGAAGCGGTTTCCATTTGAACAAGGCCTGGAATAGATGCGGAAGCTACAGCCTGAGCAGCCGGCAGTAATCCCTTTCGGTTTCAATAACACATTCGGCAATCAGCTGGGAAAAAGGTTCCACGTTGCCCTGTATTCCCTATATTCAATACTATTTAACCAACAATAATTATATAACCGTTTGAAAAGTTATTGGAATATAGCATCTGCCCCAGTTGTCGGTGGTTGCTTTTTTGGTTGATGAGCCTTGCGGGTATGGGCATATAAACGGATTCAAGCGGCATAAATACAGGAATCCCACGAGAGCCGTTTCAAATACTCTCATGGGATTCTTGTATTTATGAGAAATTTCTTTATACAACTATCAAAGATCCGACGGTCCTAACATTCGGTGTAAATTCCAACAGATTGAGATGCTCATAATCTGGCATCTAAAAAAGTATTAAAGAAATACTTTTTTGTAAGAAATATGAAAAAAACGACATAGGATTGTAGAAAATTGACAAAAATACTTAAATTCAAAAGAAAGGATTTGACAATAAAGCGGCAATAATGTAATATATTGACATGTAAATGATTGCTTCGCTATTTAAGGCAGTTATTACTTTCTCATATATATCTTTTATCATATATATTGTATGCTCCAAACGAAACTGACACCATTAGTTGATAAAATCAAGTAATCGTTACAAACATTTTTCCAATGTGCCTGTACGATATCTTAGGAGGATTCTTAGTGGAAAGAATATTTGCACTGTATGATTCTGACTTCTATTATGCTACCCGTTTTATGGAATATTTTAAGAAAGCAAGGGAGGTTCCTTTTGAAATTACAGTTTTTACGCAGCTGGAAAGCCTAAGGGAATATCTTCAGACAAATTTTATCAGTGTCCTGCTGTTAAGCAGTGACCTGGACGAGGATGAGATTTTCACAAAAAAAGCCAGATATATCTATCAATTTACAGAAATTCCAGGCGGGAAGGATAAAGAGCAGTGCCTGATATACAAATATCAGCCAGTTCGAAAGGTGATGCAGGATATTCTCGCTGACCTTAGGAGGAAGGAGAACAGGATTTCCCAGGAGGCAGCGGATAACCAGTTAACAATTCTTACTGTATTTACACCGAAGCAGCGGCAGGAGGCTTTTGCCTATGCCCTAGGGCTGCAGTCCGTCTTAGCTCAGCAGAAAAATGTGCTCTTAATTAACCTGGAGCTTTTGCCGGTTGCCTTTATTGCGGAGCTGGAAGGCGGCAGGAGCGCTTTATCAGAGATGATTTATTATATAAAAGAGAAAAAGGATATCAATATAAAGCTAAAAGAGCTTGTTGACGGGGTGGGAACGGCAGAATATTTATGGGGATTGGATCATGCTGCGGATATCCTGGCGCTGGATTTGGAGGATGCAAAGAGGCTGATGGAGGAGCTAAGAAGGAATACGGATTATCAGGTAATCCTATTTTATATCAACAGTGTATCGGAAGCATTGATGGAGCTGATGCGCCGCAGCGATGTGCTGGTTACGGTAAAGGGCCGTACGAAGTATGATGAGGCGCTGTATGACACCTGGTTAAAGCAGTTGCAGCGGTCTGGAGGCCAATTGGGGCTGGAAGGATATTTTGCCGTGGAGCTGCCGGAGGAGGACTTTGGACAAGTTCCGGTTGCCGCTGACCGGTTGAGAAGCAGTAAGGCCTGGCGCATAGCAGAGAGCAGTAAGGAAGAACTAGGGCTGTAGGAGAATTAACTTGTTACCCCGGTGGGGAAATGACAAGGTTGAAAGAAATAAGATTAATGAACGAAGGGGAACCGGGTTCATATCAGCACTTTTATGTAATTTTGTACTGTATGTGGACATGGACATAACCATGGATAATTTAAAGGAGCTTTTAAAGCAAAGGGTTGTAGAAAACATTGATTTAGCAAAGGAAATTACCGATGATGAAATATATGGACTGATTGACTGTATTTTAATCGGGCATGGCAGGGAGGGCTATATCAGTATCCAGGAGAAGCAGCGTCTGCGGAAGGATATTTTCAACTCCATCCGGAAGCTGGATATTATCCAGGAGCTGATAGATGACCCTGACATTACGGAGATCATGGTCAATGGCACGGATAAAATCTTTATTGAGAAAAACGGAAGGATATATCCGGTTCCGAAGCAGTTTGAGTCGAGACAAAAGCTAGAGGATGTTGTGCAGCAAATGGTGGCACATTCTAATAGAATCATTAATGAAGCCAGCCCGATTGTGGATTCCAGGCTACCGGACGGATCCCGGGTTAACATCGTCCTATCACCGGTTGCAATGGAGGGGCCGATTATTACGATTAGAAAATTTCCAAGCTCACCCATTACTATCGACCGGTTAATTGAACTGGATTCAGTTTCTAAAGAGGCAGCAGAGTTTTTACGCATGCTTGTCGTTGGAGGCTACAATATTTTTATCAGTGGCGGCACTGGATCCGGCAAAACAACCTTTCTTAATGTTCTTTCTAATTTTATCCCCTCGGACGAAAGAGTTATTACGATTGAGGACTCAGCAGAGCTTCAGTTGCGTAATATATCCAATCTTGTCCGTCTGGAGGTACGTAATGCTAATTCAGAGGGAAGTAATGAGATCACCATCCGGGATCTCATTAAAACCTCCCTTCGGATGCGGCCGGACCGAATTATTATTGGGGAAATCCGCGACGGGGCAGCTGCCGACCTGCTCCAGGCCATGAATACGGGACATGATGGCTCCATTTCAACAGGGCATGCCAATTCACCCCTCGATATGCTGAGCCGCCTGGAGTCCCTGGTATTACTTTCGGCAGACATTCCCCTCCTGGCCATAAGAAAACAGATCACATCGGCCATTGACATCATCGTACATCTTGGAAGATTGCGGGACAGATCCCGGAAATTGCTTGAGATTACCGAGGTACTGGATTGTCAGGGAGGTGAGTTCAAGCTGAATCCCCTCTACCTGTTTGAAGAAACTGCAGAAAGGGACGGGAAGCTTGAAGGGCGTTTTGTAAAGCAAAATGAGCTGGCCAATATTGAGAAGTTAAAAAGGGCAGGCCTTAATATGACATCATTTTCAGTGGAGACGGACGGCGGACAAAAGGGGAAAGGAGCTGTTCCATGAATTACGGTATTTACTATTTGCCCTGGAAAGAAAAGCTTCGTTATAGCCTTCAGGGATTTTTAATTTTCACAGTTCTTGGAATTTTATTCTATCGCAGTGTTTTAGGAATTCTGTTTTTACTTCCATTTATCTTTTTTTATCAAAAATATCAGCTTAAGAACCAAATAAATGAACTCAAATGGAGGCTGAACCTTGAGTTTAAGGATGGCATCCAGGCAGTTTCCGCGGCGCTTGAGGCGGGATACTGTGCGGAGAATGCCTTTGAGGAGGCCTATCAGGATCTGGGACAGATCTATGCCCCCGATTCCATGATTCAAAGGGAATTGTCCTATATCGTGAACCAGCTTCGGATGAACATTACGGTGGAAAAGGCTCTGGCTGAGTTTGCCGGGCGCTCCGGGATAGAGGATATCAAAAGCTTTGCGGATGTATTTTCTACGGCGAAACGGACCGGAGGGGATTTAATCCATATCATTAAGGTTACCTCGGATATTATCAGTGACAAGATTGAGGTAAAAAGGGAAATACTCACACTTCTTTCTGCAAAGCGGCTGGAAGCAAATATTATGAAGGTAATGCCGCTCTTTATTCTTATTTATCTGTCCTTGTCCTCTCCAGGGTTCTTAGATCCCCTGTACCATAACCTGCTAGGCATCTTTGTTATGTCCGTTTTTCTCCTATGCTATCTGGGCGCATGCCTGGTCATTGATAAAATTATAAAAATTGAGGTGTAAGGAGGTGCATCCATGTGGATCCTTAACAGCGTGATCCTTTTTGCCTCTTTGCTAGGCCTTCTTTATGGCTATAGGAAAGGGGAAGGGTTGGAGCTGGAGCTTGATAAGAAGGAGCACAAGCTTTTCTTCTGGTATCCCCTGATCCAATGCATACTTGTCCGTACGAAGCTGGAGCAGGTGCTGCTAAAAAAGCAGCATGTGTCAGAGGCGGTTAAGGCTTTTTGCCAGACCAATAAGCCGGAACAGCAGGTGAGGTTGTTCTGGTACCAACGGATTGCCACGGCTTTAACGGTATTTGTGCTGTTTAACCTGCTTTCCCTAGTTGGGGCGTTGGTGGATAGCGGCGGCCTGTCCCTTGTGGATGGGAGATATGTTGAAAGACCCGGTTACGGCGAAGGAAGCTCTGAGCTGGAGCTGAGGGTTAAGGTAAAGCAGGAAAAGGAAGCGCCGCATCAGTCCGAGGTTCCTGATTCCCAGGAGGTCACTGTCCGGGTCGGGGAGCAGAGGTATACGCAGAGTGAGGCGGAGCAATTATTTGAAAAGGCAATCCGGTACCTCCAGGAGGATGTGCTGGGGGATAATCCATCCCCGGACAGTATCTCGGAACGATTGAATTTTTGCAAGGCAATACCGGGGACAAGCATAAGAGTTACCTGGGTACCAGAGGATTATAAGCTGGTTTCTGCAGATGGAAGCATACATAATGAGGATATTTCAGAGGAAGGGATTACTACTTCCGTGAAAGCGGTCTTGGATTATTATGAGTTAGAAAGGGAGTACCGGATTACGCTCCACATCCTTCCTAAGCAGTATAGCGAGGAGGAGCTATTTAAGCAGGGTTTGGCAGAGGAGATGAATGACCTGTCTGTAAAAACGGCTGCCCGTCCCTTCCTGGAACTGCCGGCCCGGATAGGGGATTATAAGCTTTCCTGGGAGCAGAAAGACAGTGGTACGGGATTTAGCTTATTTATCTTAGGCTTGGTGGGAGTCTTTGCAGTCTGGAGCTACGGCGGGAGGCAGTTGGAGACACGTCTTAAGAAGAGGAAGGATCAGCTGCTGTTGGATTATCCGGAGATGATTAACAAATTTACATTGCTTATCAATGCCGGAATGACAATCCGCCAGGCCTGGATAAAGATTGCTGAGGATTATGGCAGCAAAGGGGACGGTAACCAAGGCCGGAAGAGATATCTGTATGAAGAGATGCTGGTCACAGTCAGGGAGCTAAAGCTTGGGATACCTGAAAAGAAGGCCTATGAGCAGTTTGGAAGAAGGGTCGGTTTAATACCCTATATTAAATTTTGCTCCCTGATTTCCCAGAACCTGATCAAAGGAACCAGGGGATTTACAGAGCTGCTGGTTCTGGAAGCCTCGGAGGCCTTTGAGGATCGGAAGGAGACTGCCAAAAAACTTGGTGAGGAGGCAGGAACAAAGCTCCTTATCCCAATGATGGTTCTGTTAATCCTGGTATTTCTGGTTATAATGATTCCTGCTTTTTTATCCTTTCGCATGTAGGAGGGCTAATAAATAAAATAAGGAAAGGAGTTCTGCCAAAACGGCAGGGTATAGCGTATGAAGAATCGGTTAAAAAAATATTATTGGAGCATTGCAGCAAAGCAGCTGGATGGAATTGGGGTAATTGAGGTCATATTGATCCTGGTCATCATTATTGGGCTGGTATTGATATTCAGGAACCAGATCACGGCTATCATCCAAAGTGCATTTGAGTCTATTAACGGGAATGCCGGAGAGATTAATACGGAGATTAAGATTGACTAGGGTATGCATGGAGACACCCTATTTTAGGGGAGGCGAGCTAAATGCGAGGGAGATGGGCATTGGGATGTGATAAGAAGGAAGATGAAGCAGCTGGGACAATCACGGTATTTTTAAGCCTGATCCTGCTGATAATCCTTTCTCTTTTGTTCACGATTATCGAAGGAGCCAGGATATATACGGCAGGAGTAATGGCAGAGAGGGCATTAACGACGGCAATGGATAGTGTTTTGGCAGAATATTACGGCCCTCTATGGGAGGAATACCATATCTTTGGCCGTTACCTGGAAGGGGATACCCAGGGAGCACGGCAGGAAATTCAGGAGGAGTTGAAGGAATACATATCCTATACCATCCATCCGGGGACAGGTTCCGGGAATAGCCATGCAACCGGTAAAACGGAGCTTTACCACCTTTCAATCAATGATATTAATGTGGAAGGGGAAGTTAATCTGCTGGATTACCAGGGGCAGCTTCTGATCAAGGAAGCCGTTGAATATACAAAATACCAGAAAGTAGGTGCTGCAGCGGAGGAATTGCTGGGAAAGCTGAAGCTTTTGCAGACGCCAAACCAGGTCAGCTTCCTGATGGAGAAGAAGCAGGAGCTGCAGGAGGAGCTGGTGCAGATTGACAAGGGAATCCTAAAGCTTATGAAGCTCTTTGATGGAATTGAAACCAGTAACAAGGGAATTAAACTCACCAGGGAAGGGACATTAAAGATTACGGATTATTTTATAAAAAGGATCTACAGCCAGGAGATTACGATGCACCAGGTAGGGATCAACCGGGGGGAGGTTTTTGAAGCAGTTAAAGGGAAATACTTTAACCCGGGTAATGATTTTCGGCAGATAGAAGCCCGCTTTGGGCAGATAGAAGAAGCTTTATTGGTAATCGAGAATATAAGGAAGCTCATAGAGGCAGATATGGCGGCTATGTCAGCCCTTAGCAGGGGAATTAATGCAAATTCCTCCGAACCTGGCCAGATAGCGGGAATACAACGTCAGCTCCAAGCCATCCAGGCCGGCATTCAGGCAAAGGAAGCGCTGATTGCTTTGAAGGAAAATACAATAACAAGCTGTAAAAACCAGATAAGCCGAACATGCAATACCCTTAAGGCCTTAATACAGAACACGGAACCTTTGTTAACAGAAGCAATCACCTGCATTAACGGCATCCAATTAAAGGTGGAGGTAGCGGCTCCCCTTGTGGATCATTACGAACAGCTCCTGGCACAGGAAAAGGAAAGCCTGGAGGAAGCCACCTATGCGGGTCTGGAAGAGGGGCTCGGGGAGTTAAAGCAATATGTGGGTTCAGGCAATCTTAGCTATGATTTTGACGGGATGAAGCAGGTATTGCAAAGGAATATAGGGATTCTTAAAGCGGCAGAATTAAAGCTTACGGAATTGGAGCAAAGAACCTTCGCCAGTGACTACCAGGGGGCAGCATTGTGTAAACAGGAGGCGGAGATAAGCCTAAGCTCCTATCAGATCAGCGGCCTTACCCTTGATTACAGCACGCTGGTGCTGGATAAATCAAATCAGGATTCCGTAGTGGATAAGGCGAAAGAGCTGCTCGGGTCAGGGCTATGCGGTCTGGTAATTGATCCTGACACAGTTTCAAAGGCTGAACGGAAATCCTTAAGCGCATTGCCTTCTGAGCTTGCAAGCCTGGCACAGGATGATTCGGATCAATTGTCGGTGTTAAAGGGGTTCTTTCAAAATATTAATTGGGATAAGACGGATCTCAATTCCGAAAATTTATTTCAGGGCTTTGGCGACGAGACCTCTGTTACCTCTATTCTAAGCGCAGGAATTAATAAGATAGCGGAAATCTATCTTTTTGAGGAATATTTAAGGGAGCATTTTAATTGTTACCAGGGGCAAAACAAAATTGCCGGACAGGAGCAGACGAAAGCGGCTGGACAGGAGCAGCTCAAAACTACCGGATCGGAAAAGGAAGCACAAGAGGAGAATGGTGAGCCGGCAGGAAATAAGGCTTCTGTGGACAGCAGGGAAAAGCCCTCCCTCTTGACATATGAACAGGAGTACCTGATTGTAGGAAAGGCCTCCGATAAGGAAAATCTGTATTCCGTTATCATGAAAATTATTTTTCTAAGGACAATCTTAAATTTTATAACCGTAGTGAGTGATTCCACCGCAAGGGCGGAAGCAAAGGCGGCAGCGGTTGCAATCGTCGGATTTACAGGGCTTCCGATCCTGATCGGGGTAGTCCAGGTATTAGTGCTGATTATCTGGGCACTGGAAGAGGCTCTCTTCGATACCTGTGCCCTTCTAAGCGGGAAAGAGGTTCCTCTGATAAAAAACGAAATCTCACTTAAATTCCATGAATTATTCCTGATTAGCAGGGGTTATCTCGAGAAAAAGGTTCAGGGTTTTACCTGGCCAAAAGGGATTTCCTTAAGCTATCAGAATTATCTCCAGCTTTTTCTTCTGATGGGCGGGGAGACAGGATTGGCATACCGTTCTATGGATCTGATGCAGGAGAATATAAGGCTGCGCTATGAGGTGGATACCTTCGAGATGGAGAATTGTTATTTTGGCTTTTGTGCCGGAGCAGAGTTTGGGATAGAGCGCAGCTTTACGGAATTCTCCTTTGTCCGAAGGTATATACCGCGGGCTGCCGGGGGTTATAGCTTTACAGAAAAGGCAGAGTACTGCTATTAGGCGCTATTAAGTTCTATTAAGCTAAGAAAAGCAGCCTAAGACCTCTGTTTCCGGGCGGGGCCTGAGTGGCAGTGACTTGTTTTGGATATGTACTATAACCGCTGATTGTTAATGGGCTAAGATGTCCGTTCTTCGTCTAATGAAATCTTATAATCAATGATATTCTAAATTTAAAAATAATGAAAAGCCTCTCTCCAAGGAATCGTTTGCCTATAAAAGTATATTTTATCTTATTATGAAGAACGGACATCTTAGCCCATTGGCAGGAAGAAATTTCCCAAGGGAACAAAGTTCTCCTAAGGGGAGAAAGTTCTTCCAAGGGGAAAAGACCTCCTAAGAGGAAAAGTCCTCGTAAGGGGAAAGTCCTCCTAAGAGGAAAAAATCCCCGTAAGGGGGGAAACATTCTACTTAAGAGGGAAATCTCTTAAAAGGAGGAAAAACTTTTTTAAGGAGGTTAGGAGGATTGTGTGAAGCCTAGGAAAAATTTTGATAGCGGCAGCAGGATTAGATGGATGGAGGAAGCCTCCTTAACGGTGGAGGCAGCACTGGTGCTTCCCATTTTTCTTTACTTTGTATTGGCCTTTCTGTATTTTATACAGATATTTACGGTACAGGAACAAATCCAGGCTGCCATTACAAAGATGGGCTTGAAGCTTTCAAAGGCTGCCTATGTGGTACAGGAATTTTCAGGACCCAGCGAGGCAATGGCCTTTGATGTTTCGGTCTTTGGACTGGAAATAGATCTTGGAATCACTGATTGGATAGAGGGGGCTTCCAGCCAGGGGATATTAAAAAGCTACTCAAAAAAGTATCTGAACACGGACTATATTAACCGGTCCTGTATTAAGGGAGGATTCAGGGGGATTAGCTTTGAAGGCTCCAATTTGTTTGCCGATGGGGATATGATAGATATCCATGTAAGCTATCAGGTGGAGATCCCGGCCCGTATCTTTCTTATACCAGCCATGAATATGGAGCAGAGAGTACGCCTTAGGAGCTGGACGGGCTATCAGGTGGCGGCTGCTTATCAAAGGGAGGATGGGGCTGGGAAGGAAGATACGGTATTCGTTGCCCAGACAGGCAGCGTATACCATAAGTCGGAGAATTGCTCCCATATCAAATTATCCATAAGGGCAGTACAAGGGATACCCACCGGTTTAAGAAATGAGCATGGGGCAAAGTACCATCCTTGTGAGGTCTGCTGTAAAGGTGGGACAGACCAGCTTGGAACCTACTATATTACTTCGGATGGAACCAGGTACCATATTACGAGGGAATGTTCAGCAATTAAAAGAAATGTCAGGGAAATCCCGTTGTCCGAGGTGGGAACCAGGACGCCCTGTAAACGGTGTTACCAATAATCAAATTTAAATAAGGTGGTTTTGCTATGTATGAAGATGCAGTGATATGGATCTTGCTGGGCTTGTTAATCCTCTGCTCAATTCAGGATCTATTAAAGAAAAAAATAGGGCTTTGGCTGATTGTTGCAGGAGGAGGAATGATGCTTGTTTCCATTCTTTTTTGTAATTCTATCACACTGGTTGACCGGTTAGGAGGAATTGCAGTGGGGGGGACTGTCCTGCTCATTAGCTTGGCAACCAAGGGTAAAATTGGATTTGGAGACGGATTACTTCTTTGCATTTCCGGTATGGGATTAGGTTTTTGGGGCAACCTGGAGCTGTTTGCCGTTGCGTTATTTCTTGCGGCAGCAGTATCCATTGCCCTAATGATGCTGCGGTTGGCGGACAGGAAAAAGAGCATCCCCTTTGTGCCTTTCCTGCTGTCTGGCTATGTCTTTATCCTTGCTGCAAATATGAAGGGAAGTGCTTAAATATAAGGAGCTGGTATCGTGGGTGGTCATCAGGAGAAAAATCCTTTTCAAAATCAGAAAGAAAGGCTTCTTAAAAGCCGACGGGTTTGGAAATGGAGGTCAATGGCAGGGGGAAGCATTACAGTTGAAGCGGCTTATGTCATGCCGGTTGTAATATTTGTGGTATTTGCGGTTATTTATCTCGCCTTTTACCTTCATGATTACTGCGTTCTTCAGGGTGCAGTTGACAGGACAGTGCAAAGGGCAGACTTTTATTCTAACCAGGTATCGGATATGGAAGCGGGTGAGATTTATTATGAGGCGGTCAATAGCAGAGGGGTATTTTACCCCATCCTTGGAGATGCTTTTGCTTCTGATATGGAAGGACCGATGCTGAGGGTTTTTGAGCAAGGGCTGGGGGGAAGGCTGTTCCTGTATGAGGTCGTTTCCCTCCAGGCGGAGGTTGACCAATATAAGATAGAACTATCCGTAAATGCCAACCGGAAAATTCATTTACCCATATTTGGTAAGGCCTTTTATTCTTTTGAGGATGTGAGCATTACCGGCAGATGTTCTACACATAGACCAGCAGAGACGGTTCGGTTTATGGAAGTTGTTATGGATACCGCATCCGAGATTAAGGGTGTGGGTGAGTTGAAAGAGAAGCTGGAAAAGTTTCTGAAGGGTGATTAAGTGGAATGCGGGGAGAATTAAAGAGAATGCCGGGTGGTGTTGAAGGGAGTAGAAGGAGCGTTGAACGGGAGAAGGGGAGAAAAAGGTTGGAAGAAATGAAAGTTCAGACTATGCGTAGAAATTGTGTGCGGGAATGGAGGCAACTATGGAAGTGGGATATAAAAAAGATTTACGCCACAGCTATATGGTAATATCGCCAGAAAGCAACATTAGTGCCAGACAATATTGTATCAAGCTGTTGGAGCATGAAAGGGTGGAAGGGATTCTGCCGTTAGAACGAAGGGTGCTGGACAATCAGAGCATGTTTTATTATGAAATTACTTCAAAGCAGGTGATGCAAAGCCTTCTTATTAAGGCAACCCTGTCCTGCAAGCAGCTGAAAAGTATCTGTGGACATATTTTGCTGACCTTGGAACGGGCCTATGAGTACCTACTGCCAGAGGAAGATTTTGTATTATCACCGGAGCATATTTACCTTGATGTGAATAATTTTAAACCAGATCTTTGCTTTCTCCCCGGGTATCAGCAGAATATCAGGGAACAGGTCAGGGGTCTGATGGAATATCTGATGAATAAGATAGATTATACGGATAAAGAGGCTGTTTTATTAGTGTACCAGCTTTATGCAGTCAGCCGGGAAGAGGATTATGGTTTTGAAGCTTTAAGTAGGCTTATTGATGGAACTGCAGCACCAGAGGAAGCAGGGCTGCCTAAAATCCACCAGAAAAAAGAAAAGTTAAACAATATGGAAATGGAAAGTGGGAAGGAAGAAGAGGAGTGGGTGAAAAAAGAGGCTGGAAAGGAAAGCGGAAAAGGCAATATTAAAGGCAATATAAAAGGTAATATAAAAGGCGATGCAAAGGAAAATGCAAAACAAAATACAAAAGGAAATGAAAGGCAGATAAATTCCGGAATAATTCATACAGACTTGAATATAAAGATGGAACAAGCAGGCATGCAGAGATCAGTAACTACAGAAAAGAGAGGACAAGGGAGGATACGGCCATCGATAGTAGAGAAAATAGAAGGAGAAAAGGAAATTACCCTTTACCCGCTCACGACTTATCTCTATCTGGGAGGTTGTGCAGTTGGCGGAATCATAATAACGGTTCTTTGTATAGCATCAAAGATACTTTATAATTCTTTCGGGAACAGGGTGGATTATAGCAAGCTTTTTGCCTTTTGCCTTATTCTATTGTGTGTGGAAGGCTATCTTGTTCAGAAAATATTGGATAAGAAGAATAGAATTACAAGGATGGTTAAGACACAGGAGTATGTAAATATCGGTGAAGATTCTGTGGGTAAAGACAGAGGAAAAGAACGGGGAAAAGAACGAGGAGAAGACGGAGGAGAAATTCATGAAGAATACTTGATACATAAAAGCAATGGGCGGTTTGGGGCCGGCGATGCTTATGAGGAAGAGAGTAAAGCTTATAGTAAAAATTATGGCAGAGATTACGGTACAGATTATAGCAAAGATTATGGTAAAGATTATAGCAAAGAGAAAGGCAAGGAGGATAGCAAAGAAGATAGTACGGAAAATGATAAAGACTACAGCTATAATCCCACCTGCTTATTAAATGCAAGCCCTGCTGATTCTAATACTTGTATCTTAAAATCCCTGAATGAAGTAAATCCCAGTATAACGATAGGGCATTTCCCTTTTTTTATTGGAAAGTTCCGAGAGAATGTAGATTATTGCATCGAAAAGGATGTAATAAGCAGATATCATGCCAAGGTGACACGGGAAGGGGAGGAATATTATCTTACGGATCTTAACTCGACAAACGGTACCTATCTTAATAGTGAGATGCTGCTTACTTACCAAAAAAAAGAGATAAAGTTCGGAGATGAAATAACCTTTGCGAATTTGAGATATCAATTCCTAAAGGCTTAATCTTGACACTGTTCGTTGATATGGAGATGTAAATACATAGAAAATGCGGATAGGAACAACTTATTGAAATGCGTATAAAATAGGAGTATACTACATAGGAGGAAATATATGACGGTTAGGGAAATCGTCAAGGTACTGAGGAATGCCGGGTGGTATGAATGTGATACCAGAGGTTCCCATATTCAATTTAAGCATCCGATAAAAAAGGGAAAGTTACCGTACCATATCATTCTGGTGACCTTCCTGTTGGAACGGTAACAAATATCAGCAAGCAGGCTGGTATTAATTTAAGTCGGTAGTTAAGGAGCGGTCTGCATGAGAAAATTAATGTATTTAGCTGTATTGGAGCCCTCTGAGAATGGCGGTTATGGTGTGTATTTTCCAAGTTTTCCTGGGTGTATTAGTTATGGGGAGGATCTGGAAGATGCCTTGAAAAATGCAAAAGAAGCTTTGGAGTTACATGTTTTTGGGATGGAAAAGGATGGAGAAGAGTTACCGCCTTCCGGGATAACAGTGGGCGAGAAGGATAGGAACGGAATGGGAATTTTTATCACAATCTATCCTGATATGGTTGCCGATGAGATGAATAACCGGAGAGTTAAAACGAATGTCACGATCCCGGCATGGCTAAAGGATATGGCTGAAAAAAGGGGTGACGTGAACTTATCAAAGCTGCTGGAGAGGGCATTGAGGGAATACCTTGGCCTTGACTCAATTTCTCGTCCTTGAAAATTTCCTGTTTAAGGAATATAATGGAAGCAGTAATGATCTGGAAATAGCTAAGGAGGATAAGCTCATGAACGAAGACATCCAAATGCGGGCGGAGAGCAGCTTTTTTGGTACGGCTATCGAGTGGGAGAGCGACCTTTTCTCCGTCCTTGAGCTTTTCCCCATCCCGACAGAGGTCTTCTCCGCCGATGGCATCAGTCTGTTCGTGAATACAGCATTTAAAGATTTTTTCATATCGATCCGGATAAAATCGTTGGAAAGCTTAATATACTGAATGATCCATACATTAATGAAAGGTTGGCAATGAATAATTATCTGAGGCGCGTCTTTTCAGGAGAGATCCTGTCCTTTTGTGATGTCAGGGTCCCGCTTGAGGAAATAGAAGGCCGTTACATATCGAAGGGGGTAAAACCTGCAGAAACCGACATGTATCAGGATATCACTTGCTTTCCTTTATGGGATGAAGATGGGGCTGTTATCTATGTTATAGCTTTGTTTATGACAAAGCGTACCTTTCGAGCCCGGCTGGACGCGGTCAAGGCGAGGGAATATATTGATGAGCATTGGCTGGATGATTTTAACTTGGATAAAATTGCGGACGCTGCTGGTGTAAGCAGCTCTCATCTGATGCGCCTGTTTAAAAAATATATCGGTAAAACGCCTTATAGCTATTATCAGGACGTTAAGCTTGAAAAGATAAAGGAAGCCCTGGGCGATCCGGGCCTGAGCATCAGCGAAGCGTTTACTTTTTGTGGAGTGGATTACAGCGGTTGTTTTGCGGGAGCCTTCAAACGCACGGTCGGGATGACACCGTCCCAGTACCGGAAAGCCCTATCCCAACAGACAGCTTCTATAGAAGGACGGCTTCTTTCCCATACCACTCCCTTCCTTTCGCGGAAAGAAGAGGAGAGGCTCTTTCGTATCCTGGGTCTTTTCCCAATTCCCATCCAGATATTCAGGCCGAACGGTGACATTATTTTTGTCAATGAGGCAGTGCTTCAAGCATGGAACGTCCGGGACACGGGGCAGATTATCGGAAAATACAATCTGATCAAAGACCCTTTTGTCAATGACCAGTTCGGCCTGAAGGAACATATCCGATGCGCTTTTCAGGGTGAGACTGTGCTCATACCGGATATTCGGATTCCGCTGGAAAGCTTTTGGGCGTGGTATAAGACCAGAAGTACCGTTTATGATATAGAAGCGATCTATACTGATATCCTGAATTTTCCTGTTCCCGATGCAAGAGGAAGGATGACGTACATGATGAGCATCTTCTTTACAAGCAGGATTTATCAAGGCAGAGCCGATGTAGCAAAGGTTAAAGAGTATCTGGAGAATCACTGGAGGGAGGCCTTTGACGCTGAGGCCGTTGCAAAGACCGTGAACCTAAGCCCTTCTCATCTATCACGCCTGTTTAAGAAGCATACAGGCATCACTCCATACAGCTATTACCAGGAAGTAAAAATTAACCGGCTCAAGGCAGCGTTGAAGGATCAGACCCTAAGCATAGCCGAAGCGTTCCTGTCCTGTGGTTTTGAATATACGGGAAATTGGACGAGGTTTTTTAAAGAGAAGGTGGGTATGACGCCTTCCGAATATAGAAAAACCGTCAGGAAATAACAGTATCCGCTACCCTGCAATCCCAAAGGATTGCAGGGCTTTTTTGTGTTGCGCATAATTGTAAAAAATAGAGTTACCAGCCAATATTTCAAAGCCCCTGTATTTTGTAAAATTAGAGTGAGCCAAATTCTTGGAAGAAACGGGGTGGTACTACTGAAACAGGAGAAAGCAAAAAAGCAGCTTACCATAGCCTTCGTCCAGCTGCAAAAGGAGCTGGTTGTACTGGAACGGTTCATTGAACAGTTTCAGGTACTCATTCAAACAGAAGAAGACCCATTATCCATGATGAATCTATTTTCTCTGTCCGGTCGCTCTTTTCAAGAAAGACGGCTCCTTGCATAAGGTGAACTGCGTGCTAATGGAAAGTACCGATCTTTGGGAAGGGGAAGTTTTTAAGGAAAGCATTAACTTTTTAGGCCGTATCACAAACGAAAATTATACAATGCTAGAGGCAGCCGAAGGGGTGTTTTACGGAAAGACAGCGCTCCTGAGCCGACTCTCCCATCCGCTGGAGCTGTTCTGCAAAGGATGAAATTATCCAGTTCGCGACGATTATCACAGGGCGCTTTTCTTTCCTTTGCCGGATGGGGAGGGCAACATCCCATACGGTACAATCATGCTTATGAAATAAGAAAACTGTCCATACGCGTGCCTTCGTAAAAAACTGGCAAAGAAGAAGCTTGGATAAAAAAATTATATAACGAGGTGAAAAACTATGGCAAAACGATTTTATTTTATTGCTCCATTGTTGCTGTTGCTGCTTTTTATAGTCAGCTGCAAGCAAGATACCGGAACGACAGTCGCGGAGATAAGTCCGACGGATTCTTCCGGAACACAAAGTATTTCGGATACCCGGGAGTTCCTGCCGGAGGCCGACTGGCCCGCCGATCTTGCGCCTGACGAGCTGCCCGAATATACGGCGGGAACGGTCACGGCATCGGCGGTGGATGGTGAGGAGGTACTCACCATCAAGGTCACGGATACAGGTAAGGATGATCTTGACGACTATTTGGAAATCTTGAAAAACGCTGGCTGGAGCATCACTTCCGGCGATCTGGAAGCCGAGGCTGAGCTTGGATTGCATACGGTGACCTTCGCCCTGCAGGGCGGCGGAACCGTCCTTCAGATTGATGTGTACACCCAGGAGGCCGGAAGCTGGCCCTTCGACGAAGTTCCGACAGATATTTTGGAGCCTCGATCCGGCATGCTGGTCGGTACAGTTGAGGTTTTGGAGACGGGTGAGGGAAACAAGGTGATGATAATGGGGATCAGGGACCCTTTAGCCTGGCGGCCCAGGTATACGGAATGGACAGATTGTTAATGGAGCTCATGGATGAGGATAGTGTCAGAGATATCCATAAGCTGCTGCAAATCTGTACAGAAGCTAACATATTGTATTGTCGGGCCCTGCTGGATGCCGGTGCACATATCACATCCCTGGGAGAGAGTACTGCCGGGCCGGGGGTTCTCTCACCCGCCATGTATGAAGAATTTGCGTTGCCATATGAGAGAGCAGTTGCAGACAGCGTCCACGCTTATGGAGGCATGCTATCCCTGCATATCTGTGGGAATGCAACGTGGATTATCGGTAAAATGATACAGACAGGAGCGGATATCCTGGAAATCGACCAGGAAACAGATATAACCGAAGCATATAAACTGGCAAAGGGATGCTGCACCCTTTTAGGACAAATTTCTCCTGTTACATTGATGAATGGAAGCGTAGAGATGGTAGAGGCAGAGACAAAATCCATGCTGGAGAAAGTGGGAGGTAGCCAGGCCAGAGGAATAATACTGGGACCTGGCTGTGCATTAGGAGGGAACACGCCTTTTGAAAATATAAAGACTATGCTTAAACAACCCCTTATATAGTTATTGGATAAGAACAAATAAAAGGTGCTATTTACCGGAATAATATTTTTACTTAACTGATTGCTCTCTGTCAAGTGGATGAAGAAAATAATATTAATTCATCTGCTTGGGAGAGAGTATATTTATGAAGAATTTTACTTACTTTGATAATGTAATAATCACTGTATCTTTATAATAGTATAATCCATCGGGATTCCCACGATATTCGTGGATCTCATTTCTGTAATTTCTAATTCAGGCGGAACTATCTTTTCATCCCTCATATCAATTCCCATTTCCTTAAAAAGCAGAGTATACCGGTCGGAGCTTTGCCCATGGTTCTCACATGAAACTGGTTTTGGGCCTCCCATTAAGGGCGGTTCTGGCTGTAAAACCCTGGATGTCGCTGATAAAAGCCTTGAAAATACCGGAATGGAAGTGGTACAATAATAAATAGACATTCTATTTTGCACAAAGGAGGAGGTATGTGCTTGAAGATACGATATGATGTTGTGCATGCAGTGGTTTTACTGCTGGTATTAATGATTGCTTTCTTTGTTGGTAATACTGTTATCAAGGGAGTTTTACTTCTGCTGTTTGCAGCTGTACTGCTTCTTAATACGGTATATAAGCTGAGGGAGAAGAAGGAGGCTCAGCTTAGGAGCAAGCTCCTTGTCTGGATTTTATTAATATTAGATATCATACTTGCTGTATGTGCCATTGATGTAATCATTAATGGAATAGTATCAATTTAAGTATATGGATGAACAGGTTAGAAATAGAGAAGGACATTAATTATAAATTTAAAACCATAAAAGGATATCTAGTGAAATGGGGGACGGCTTATGAAGCGGTATATTATGGCTCTTGACCAGGGAACCACCAGCTCCAGATGTATTATTTTTGATAAGAACGGCAGAATAAAGAGCATTGCGCAAAAGGAGTTCACGCAAATCTATCCTAAGCCCGGCTGGGTGGAGCATGATCCGATGGAGATCTGGTCTTCGCAGGTCTCCGTAGCTACGGAAGCCATGGCGAAGCAGGGAATCCTGGCGGAAGAGATAGCATCCATCGGTATTACGAACCAACGTGAGACTACCATTGTCTGGAATAAGAGGACCGGACAGCCGGTTTATAATGCCATTGTATGGCAGTGCCGCAGAACCTCGGAGATGATTGATGGTTTAAAGGCAAAGGGTTACGAAGCATATATAAAGGAAAAGACGGGGCTGATACCGGATGCATATTTTTCCGGCACCAAGATCGCCTGGATCTTAGACCATGTGGAGGGGGCAAGGGAGGCCGCGAAGGCGGGCGAGCTGCTTTTTGGAACTGTAGATACCTGGCTGATCTGGAACCTGACGAAGGGGAAGGCCTTTGTAACGGATTATTCGAATGCCTCCAGAACCATGCTTTTTGACATTAAGAGCCTGGCCTGGGATGAGAAGCTTCTTAAGGAGCTGGATATTCCAAGGGAGATGCTGCCGGAGGTTAAGCCCTCCAGCTGCATTTATGGTTATACGGACAGAATCCTGTTCGGCAGTGAGATCCCTATCGCCGGTGCGGCGGGTGACCAGCAGGCGGCACTGTTTGGCCAATGCTGCTTTACCAAGGGGGAAGCGAAGAATACTTATGGAACCGGCTGCTTCCTGCTGATGAATACGGGAAATGAGGCGATTGCCTCCAGCCATGGACTGATTACAACAATTGCTGCAAGCACTGGCGGTGAAGTACAGTATGCCCTGGAGGGCAGTGTATTTGTTGCAGGGGCAGCGGTCCAGTGGCTCAGGGATGAGCTGCAGCTGATCCGCACCTCGGCGGAAAGTGAAAAATATGCAATGCAGGTTCCTGATACGAATGGAATCTATGTGGTTCCCGCCTTTACCGGCCTTGGCGCCCCACATTGGGACCAATATGCAAGGGGGGCTATTGTTGGGATTACCCGGGGAGGCAACCGTGACCACATCATCCGTGCCACACTGGAGTCCATCGCTTACCAGACCCATGATGTCCTCCGGGCAATGGAAGGGGATTCCGGTGTTACCCTAAAATCCCTGAAGGTGGACGGAGGTGCCAGCGCAAACCGCTTTCTGATGCAGTTCCAGTCCGATATTGTGAACACTCCGGTCCAGAAGCCGGAATGTATTGAGACTACGGCGCTTGGGGCTGCCTACCTGGCAGGCCTTGCTGTTGGCTTTTGGAAGGACAAGGAGGAGATATATAAGAATTGGGCGCTGGCAGAGACTTTTGAACCGAATATGTCAGAGGAGCAGCGGGAGAAATTAATTGCAGGCTGGAAAAAGGCCGTCACCCGTTCCTATGCATGGAGTGTATAATACCAGGAAGAATAGATAAAGGATGATTTGGCATGATAGAAGACAGATTAAACAATATTTTTTTAAATAACGGATATCAGAGGATGGATTCAAATACGCAGGGGATCTATTTATTCTATCGTGCAGATGAAAGGGATATTATGCTTGTATCCGTCATCAGGGCTATGAGCGGGAGGGAGCTGACGCTGGAGCAGTATGGGCATGTCCTGGACCAGATTAAGGATAGCTTCCGTAAGGCCTATCCCCAGAGACAGCAGCTGCTAAGCTTGATCCTGACAGCAGCTGCGGATCAGGTAAAGCCCCTTGCCACAGATACGCCCCAGGACAGCCATTGGATTGTCGATGTACGGACTAACCGGCTGATTATATATGAGACACAGGCAGGTGCATTTACGCAGGCCCAGGGGCTGATAGAACAAGCGCTGGCGGAGGCAGAACTACATCCGGAGGATCCGGAGCCCTATCTGACTGAGGCGAAGCCCCATCCTTCCCAGTCGGACCGTTTTAAGCAAATGCCCGTTACCATGGCACTCATAGGGATCAATGTCCTGGTGTATTTTTTTACCCATTATACTTTTTTTCTTTCCAACCCGGATGCAATGCTGGAAAAGGGGGCGCTATCCTGGTATTTGATCAAGGAAAACCACGATTATTACCGTATTCTGACCTCAATGTTCCTCCATGCGGATCCAAGCCATCTTTTTAATAATATGCTGGTGCTGCTTTTTGTGGGCGGTAACCTGGAGAGAGCCATCGGAAGGGTAAAATATCTTTTTCTCTATTTTGGAACCGGGATTCTTGCCGGGATAGCCTCCATCAGTTATAATATGTGGAAGGAATATGCCTTGGCCTCCCTGGACAGCACCACGTATTCCATCGGAGCTTCCGGTGCGATCTTTGGCGTTGTGGGGGCGGTACTATGGATTGTTGTCATTAACAAGGGACGGTTAAAGGAAATCAGCTCCACCCAGATGATTCTTTTCGTTATACTCAGTCTTTATGGCGGGATTGTAAATTCACATATTGACCAGGCGGCCCATGTCGGAGGGTTTCTTAGTGGAGTGATACTGGCGCTGCTTTTATACCGTAAGCAAAGAGCAAATAATATTTAAGATACAAAACCGCAGGAGGAGAGGATATTGCATGAAAATTAATATCTATTATGGAGGAAGGGGATTGATCGAGGATCCCACGCTTGATGTAATGAGTAAGCTGACAGCCGTATTGGAGGAGCTTCGTGTCCAGGTGACCAGATATAACCTTTATGAGGAAAAGAATGCAATATCTATGCTTCCAAAGACGCTGAAGGAGGCGGATGGTGTCATTCTGGCCGCTACGGTGGAATGGATGGGCATCGGAGGCTTGATGCAGCAGTTTTTGGATGCCTGCTGGCTCTATGCGGATAAGGATAAGCTGGGTAAGCTGTATATGCTGCCGGTGGTCACGGCAAGCACCTATGGGGAACGGGAGGCGGAGCTGACGTTGATTAAGGGCTGGGAGCTGCTTGGAGGAATACCCTGCAGCGGCCTGTGCGCTTATGTGGAAGACCATGTGGAGTTTGAGACAAATACGGATTATACCCTGCTGATTGAGAAGAAGGCGGAAGAGTTTTACCGCATGATCCACCAGAAGAAGAAAATGCTCCCCACCAGCAATGCCGCGATTAAGCATAGCGTACTGAGTAACAGCTCCATTGTGCTGACACCCCAGGAGAGTGAACAGCTGTCCGTCTATGTGTCGGATGATACCTATGTGAAGAAGCAGAAGGAGGATATCGAGGAGCTGACCCAGCTGTTTAAGGAAATGATGGAGAACAATAATGAAGGAGAGGGCGGTCAGGAATTCATTAAGAACCTGAAGGATAATTTCCACCCTCTCGATGATTTTGAAGCTTCTTATGTGATCCAGCTGCCGGATATGAAGAAGACGCTGGTGGTTGAAATTAATGGCAAACGTTTAAAATGCTATTATGGGGATAAGCCGGAGGCGGATGTCATAGCAAAGACCACCCGCGCGGTTATGAATAAGCTGGTACAGGGACGAATTACCTTCCAGGGTGCCTTTATGTCCGGTGAATTAACGGCAAAGGGCAATTTCAAGACGCTCCGTACCTTTGACCAGGTATTCCAGTTTAACATATTATAGCAATGTCCTATAATGGGAGATGGATAATAAAGGAGGTTTTTTGCTGGTCGGATTCAACATGGACGCTTCCGTAATGCATATCAACCACTTTTTTTACGAGGGCCAGCCCAATGCCTGTACCACCATTCTTATAGGTGACAAAGGGGACAAAGATTGTCTCCAGCACATCCTCTGGAATGGGTTGTCCGCTATTACTGACCCGGATGGATATCTTGGACGGCGTCAGGGCATCCCCGGGAAGATGAGCCAGGGAAATATGTATAAAACCATTTTGCTGGGCGGCCTCGAAGGCATTCTTGATAAGGTTGGTAAGCACCTGCTTTAGCTTTACACTGTCACAGGGGTAGGAAGTAAAGTATGCTTTTTCTGCCGGATCCAGGTCAAAGGAAAGCTCAAGCTCTTTCGTAATGGCCTGGGGCATAAAGCTGTTCACCAAGCTTTCAATCAGGGAAATGAGGTTCGTCTCTTCTTTATTGATGATGCCCATGGTATTTAAGAGGGATGCGTCAGCCATGATCTGTTCCATATCATGGATTAAATCCTGGAGCTGGTCCCAGTACTTGAATTCCTTGGCTTCCGGATGCTTTGATTCCATATACTGCAGCGTGCTTTTGATTAAGGTCAGTGGATTGCGCAGTTCATGGACTAGCATGGAGGTGGCTTTCTTATGGTCAGCAACGATGGCGTTGATAACGGATTCCATTTCCGGATTGAACTTCAGCATAGAGGCCAGCGTATCGTTGTTAAGTGTAGAATACATTGGGGTACCTCCTTTCATTATGTCGAGTAAAACATTATTTGTTAGTAAATCTCAATATTTGGAAACAAAACCATTTTATCAAATTTTGGTAAATTATACAATAGAAAGAATGCAATAAGTAAAACAATGGAGGTGTGTTATGCAGAACAACTGTATTTTCTGTAGGATAATCGCTGGGGAGATTCCTTCAGCAACGGTATATGAGGACAAGGATTTTAAGGCCATCATGGATATTTCCCCGGCAGCCAGGGGACATGTGATTATGTTATCAAAAAGACATTGCGAGAATCTCCTGGAGCTGGATGACGGGACGGCCGAAAAAGCATTGCTGGTTGCACGTAAGCTGGCAAGGGCTTTAAAGGCAGAATTAAACTGCGATGGAATTAACCTGCTGCAGAACAATGGAGAGGCGGCAGGACAGACCGTGTTCCATTTCCACCTGCACCTGATCCCGAGATACCAGGGAGACAGGATAAGCCTCGGATGGACTCCCGGAGCCTATGGGGACGGGGAGGCACAAGCTTTGGCGGCAGCCCTTGCAGCAAGGTTATAGGGCAGCATTTTGTCCAGACAAAGAAGAACTATGGCTATTTTTGTACACGGCTGAAAGCTATCAGGATGTGTACAAGGGATAGGGCATAGTTCTTTCTCTATATCAGCAATAGGGCAGCAAATACATAATCATCCTATGCATATAGGCTACCGGAATTTATTTCATAACCTCTTTAATCATATTAATAATCGTTGCAATGGAATTATTCAGCTCGCTTTTACCCATAGCATTTACATAAGCCTGCTTGTTTCCAAGGACATCCTTAACCGCGTCCATCAGGGCGGACAGGCTCAGATTCTCTTCCTTTAATACGTAGGAATAGCCCTGCCGTTCAAAGGATTCTGCATTCAGGAGCTGGTCACCGCGGCTGGCGGCCGCAGGGAGGGGGATTAGGATATTCGGCTTACGGAGTGCCAGTATTTCACAGATGGCATTGGCACCTGCCCTGGAAATGACCAGGTCTGCCGCAGCGAATAAATCGCTTAATTCATCCTTAATATATTCAAATTGGACATAGCCCTCCGTCTTTTCGAAGTGCTCATCCAGATTGCCCTTTCCGCACAAATGGATGACCTGGTAATCCCGGAGCAGGGTAGGCAGCAGGCCACGGACAGCTTCGTTGATGGCCTTGGAGCCGGTGCTTCCGCCAATAACCAGGATGACCGGTTTATTTGCCGTAAAGCTGCAGAAGTTAAGTCCCTTGATCCGGTTGCCTGAGAACAGCTCCTTACGGATCGGTGTTCCCGTTAGCACGGCTTTATTTTCAGGAAGGTATTTTACGGTTTCGGGAAAATTAGCGCAGACCTTAGTTGCATGGGGAAGGGCTAACCGGTTGGCAAGGCCAGGGGTCATGTCGGATTCATGGATTATTACGGGTATCCTATGCTTTTTGGCCGCATATACGACGGGAACAGTGACAAAGCCCCCCTTGGAAAATATGATATCCGGCTTCAGCTCCTTCAACAGCCTGCGGGCTTCAAAATATCCCTTTACTACCTTGAGAGGGTCGGAAAAGTTCTTCGGGTCAAAATATCTTCTTAACTTCCCGGAGGATATCCCGTGGTAGGGTATATGGTAGGCCTCGATTAACCGGCGCTCAATTCCATCGTAGGAACCGATATACTGTATATCAAAGCCTTCTCTTTGTAATTCTGGAAGCAGTGCAATGCAGGGGGTTACGTGCCCTGCAGTTCCGCCTCCGGTCAGGACGATACGTTTCATGTGTATGTCCATGCTCCTTATTGCACAAATCGCCATGAAAGTGCCAGCATGGATCCGGTCCCCCCTTCGTTGATTAATTTTATTGCTTTCAACCTTGATCCCTCCAGTCCTTTAATGCCTTTGCCAGTTGGTCCGGGCAGGAGGTGGATTTGAAGCCGCAGGTAATACCCTCCAGCTTCTGGATTACGTCATCTACCTTCATACCGACAACCAGCCGGGAGATTCCGCTTGCATTTCCATCACAGCCCCCATTAAAATGCAATGCGGTTACTGTGTTCGTACCTTCATCAATTTCAAATTCCAATGAGCGGCTGCAAACTCCCTTAGTCTTATATGTCATATAACTTCCTTTCTTTCCCTTGGTGTAGATTTATGGGTTAACCCTCCCGTATTCTGCAGCCCGGAAAAAGTATCCGCAGATGCAAATAAGGGAGCCGTGGCCTGGACTACAAGGCAGGCAGGTATAACCGAGTTCATTGTATCTCACCTGACTCTTTTTTGCAAATAAATAATTTCAGAAAAAAATGAAAAAAACGGGGCAAAACCCCAAAGTCCTCTTTGAGGAGGGCCAAAACGTTACCTTAGGAAAAATCAAGGCCTTGCCCCAGGGAGGGCCAAAGCCTTTTTCAAGGAAGACTTTAGGAACAGCATAATCTGTTTGTATTTTCCACTAAGGTACGGTAAAATAGAACTACCACCCGCAGATGCCAGGAGGAAAAGTACTCCTAAAACAGGGAGGTAAAATCCTCCTAAAACGGGGAGGTAAACCCTTCTAAAAACGGGGAGGTAAATCCTTCTAAAAAACAGGGAGGTAAATCCTCCTAAAAACAAGGAGAATTTGAAAATGAATAAAATTGGAATTATCGGAGCTATGGATGAAGAGGTTCATATCATAAAGGAGCAGATGCAGGAGGTCAGGATCCGGACAGTTGCGGCAATGGATTTTTATGAGGGCAAGCTGCAGGGCAAGGAAGTGGTTATTGTCCGCTGCGGCATCGGTAAGGTGAATGCGGCAGTCTGCACCCAGGTTCTGGCTGATCTATATCAGGTGGATGCAGTAATCAATACAGGTGTTGCTGGTTCCCTGAGAAATGAGATCGATATAGCCGACATTGTCCTGTCAACGGATACCCTGCAGCACGATATGGATGCTACGGGCTTCGGCTACGGGTTGGGAATCATTCCCAGGATGGATTGCTCCGTCTTTCCGGCGGACAAGAAGCTGGTTGACCTTGCAAAGGCGGTGTGCGAAGAGGTGATTCCTGAGGTGGGGATCCATACGGGAAGAATTGTGAGCGGAGACCAATTTATTTCTGATGGTGGCAAGAAGGAATGGCTGATCCAGAACTTTGACGGCTATTGTACGGAGATGGAGGGCGCTGCAATTGCGCAGGCAGCATACCTTAACCAGATTCCCTTCCTGATTATACGTGCGATTTCCGATAAGGCAGACCATAGTGCGGAGATGGCATATTCCGAATTTGAGGGCATAGCAATTAAGAATACGGTAAAATTGATCAGCGGGCTGTTGGCAAGGCTGTAAGAAGGGCATAGGAAAGGGCATTTGTCAGTAGGATAAACGGGCAAAGGTAACCCCGGTATAATAATATTCCAGGATGTCTTTATAGGAGGAGCCTTCCTCCGCCATTGCATTTGCGCCATACTGGCTAAGACCTACCCCGTGGCCGTCACCATTGCAGACAACGCGCACATGGTCCCCATATTCCTCGATATAAAAATGGTTGGATGACAACCCAAGCACCTTGGCAAATTCCTCCCCGGAAAGGGTGAGGCTGCCAAGGTTTATTTTTAGTACGTATCCGGCGCTGTCCCGTGATGTAATGCTCACTTCTTCAAAGAAGTTATCCTCACTTAATTTCAGGTTGGAATAATATTTGCCCAGCAGGTCAATCAGATCCTTCACCGCATATTCTTCAATGGACAGGTAGTTGGTGGAGGTGACGTCCTGTTTGCTGGCTACGCTTGTTAAATAGGGAATATTGACACCCCAGGCCTCGGAGGCGTTTCTTGTAAAACCGGAGCCAGTGTCAAAGAACACGGGGAGGATTAAGTCGTTCCGGTAGACAAGTACCTCGTTGTCCGTGGCGTAAACCGCATTTTCTATTTTAGAGAAGTAGTAGGTATAATTCTCAGAATTCCAAAGCTTTTTAAGGTCATCCAAACCAATATAGGGCAGCCCCAGCTCGGAGGCGGAAAAGCGTGTCTGACCCGGATTTTCCTGGGACAGCACGGATATATTATACAGGGCATAGGTTCTGGCGATGATGGCCTGTGCTTTTAAGGCCTCCATCTGATAGCTTGCAGGCATGTTGGCGGCGATGACGCCGAGCAGGTATTCATCAAAGGAAAGTCCGGTTTCCATTCCACCGGCTTCATAATATATTTCAAAGACTTCTGCTTTTATGGAACCGGCAGCGGTATTATCCTGCCTGGAAAATACCAGGGTAAGCAGGAAAGGAAGCAAAAGCACGACAATGCTGACAAGGATAGTTTTTATTAGAAGCTTTTTCATAATTCCTCCAAAGATATGTATGGTTAGTACATTTTATTAGCTACCCTGGAAGAATATGATTAGATACAAGGAAAATGAATGCGCATTCGCAGCTCGGTGACATAGTCCTTCAGGGAATTGTATTATGAAACAGAAGGGATTGTCAATTGTCGTACAAAGGAGATTTTTATAGAAAGAGTGAGGGGAGTTAAGTGTGAGATGAATGTATGGGGTTTTTGGAGTTCGGAGTATGTGTGTTTACTTATTCTTGTAGAGAGGATATAATTAGGGGGAGGTTTGAGTGTGAAGCGGAGAGGCCATGTTGGCGGATAGGGGGCAGTATGAATACAATATTGCTATCTTCTTATACCGGGATACCTTCTCGGGAATTCGGGGCAAGCTGGAGGAGGGAACCCTGGATATTGGTATTTCCCTGGACTTTGATATTGATGATGGGGAAAAGTATTACATAGAGAAAATAACGACAAGTAAAACTGTGTTTGCTGTTTCTGAGAAGCATCCCCTCAGTAAGAAAGTGGTCACAGGCTGGGAGGATTTAAAGGAGGAGCATTTTATCCTGATTGACGAAAGGGATTCCTATGCAGGAAGCAGAATGCTGATTGCCGACTGCAAAAAGAGGGGGTTCTACCCGAATGTCAGGTATGTCCCCTCCCTTGAAACAGTGATGCTCTGTGTGGAGGCCGGACTTGGGGTAGGGATTGTAAATACCATGAATTATTTAACTTTGAATCCCGCCATAAAAATATTGGAGAATATTAAGCTTACGGATACAGATACGGTCATGGCTTGGGAGAGGAAGAATATGAACCCGGTGATACCTTTGTTTAAGGATATATTTTTAAATATTCAAGTATAACTTTTGGTTATTGATTTCAGCATATCTAGTAAGTTTACTTTAGTAACACCTCTTCTTATAATTATCTTATCAGATAGTTGTTTTATCAAAGGAAGGAGAGGTGTTTTTATTATGACCAAAATGGAAGTATTGGGAAAAGGGAAGGGGAATTCCCATGATGTTTCATACGGGCTGTGGAACGCCCTTTGATACCTTTTCCATGTCAAGGGGACTGGAGCAGTTCTTTTATGACATCTATGATGAGCCTGAGCTGGTAAAGCAGGCCTGTGAGCGGGCAAACCCGGATATGATCAAGACGATCTTTCGAAGTGCTAAGCCTGGGGACCGTGTGGGCATCTTCGCCATGAGATCCTCGGCCTCCTTCATATCGCCGGATATGTTTGAGGAGTTCTCCTGGCCTTATTTGAAGCAGATTATGATGGCGATGATTGAGAAGAATATTACGCCGGTGCTGCATGCCGATGGCAACTGGCTTCCGATGCTCCCTTATCTGACAGAGCTGCCGGATGGAACATGTATTATCGAGCTGGACGGGGATACGGATATTGAGAAGGCCTATGAGATCCTGCACGGACACCAATGCATCCGCGGTGATGTGCCGGCATCACTTTTTGCCTTTGGCAGTGTGAAGGAGATTACGGACTATTGCGAAAAATTGGTGAGCCTGGCCATGAATGGTGGATTTATTATTGGCAATGGCTGTGAGATACCATTAAATGCAAAGAAGGAAAATCTGCAGGCATTTTTAAATTGTACAAAATAATGGCGGTAATCTAAAAAAGAGATATCAAAGGGGGAACCTGGATAGGAACCAGGGCGGAAAGGCTTCGGAATAGTTGGGATTAGCATCCATATTCCGGAGCCCTTCTATCTCATCCTATGGATATACAGGCGGCTGGCTTCAACCATATGACAATTCTTTTAGCATGTGGCTTAACCCTTAAAACCCTAAGCAGCTTAATATGGTTTGTGCATAGATACGAATCGAAAAATCGTTTGGGTGGTTGATGCAATTTTCCGTTAATTCTAAATAATTTTTGCCCATTTGCAGAAGCTCAAGGAAAAGGGTATGCACGGGAGCCACTGCTATTCCCGGGAGCGATTGCCGTATATGATACAGGCATTCTTTGGATAATGACATGGAAGAGGATAATACTTTCTTTCAATCAATGCAATCATTTGCACCTCAACAGGTACAGGAAAACCGGCAGAGGGTTGTGGAATGTGAAAGCTGTGGAGCCAGTAATACAATTGCAGCAGGGCAGGAACCGGTGTGCAAATATTGTGGGAACGGATTAGAAGGATAGGGAATATTATATTGTAAAAATCATTTGAGGGCAGCAATGGACATTCATATTGTACAGCCTGGTGATACGATTTATACTATATCGGATTATTACGGTGTATCTCCCGAAAGATTATCGATAGAAAATGATATCGAAGACCCGGATAATTTAGTAATAGGGGAAGCGCTTGTTATTATAAGGCCGGTTCAGACTTATATAGTGCAGGAAGGGGACAGCCTGGAGAGTATTGCAAGAGCACAGGGTGTGGATACCATGGAGCTGCTGAGGAATAATCCTAATGTTTCCGGCAGGGAGCTTTATATTGGTGAAACGCTGGTCATAAGGTATGAAGGAAGAAGAACGGGGACAATAAAAACAAATGGATTCATATACCCGTTTATTGATAAGGATATCCTGCGTAAAACCTTACCGTATTTAACGTATCTGACGATTTACTCCTATGAGGTTACCCAAACCGGAAGCCTGGTTGATATTGACGATACGGAAATCATCCAGATCGCCAAGAGCTATAAGGTGGTACCTATTATGTTCATAACTGCACCAATTGAGGAGAGTGGGGTTGATAAAAGGATAGCCCATACCTTAATCAGTGATATACAGGTACAGAATACCTTCATAAATAGCATTTTGGATGTCCTGCGTAGCAAAGGGTATCTTGGGATAAATATTAATACGCCCTTCATAGAGCCCCAGGATAAGCAGCCCTATGTGGAGCTTATCGGAAAAATCAGGAAACGTTTAAACAGCGAAGGCTTTACTGTAACGGTTACAATAGCGCCCAGCACCTTTGAAGTATCAACGGGGCTTATCTATGGAGGCGTTGATTATACGGGCTTAAGCCAGACTGCAGACAATGTATTATATCTGCTGACCTATGCCTGGAGGTTTCAGAGCAATCTTCCTATAAGCACGCTGCCTTTTAATGCTATTTTACAGACCTTAAGGAATGCGATGAGGCTGATACCTCCCGAAAAGTGTATGCTGGGGATTTCAAATGTCGGCTATCTCTGGGAATTTCCTTATTTTTCAGCCATAATCAATGCAAATTTTTTAAACTATAACTCTGCAAGAAGGTTGGCCAGTGATACGGGCTCCGTCATTCAATTTAACGAGCCGTCCCATTCCTCCTTTTTCCAGTATGTAGATAGAGGGCACGAGTATATGGCGTGGTTTAAAGATGCCAGAAGTCTTTACCCCTGGATCGCATATTCACAGGAGTACAGGTTACAGGGCGTTGCGATATGGAATATTACGTATTTTGTGGCATATCTCTGGTTGCTTATTAATGCGGAGTATGTGATTGAGAAGATTTTATGATGGGTCATATAATAAAACAGCAGCATCCAGTGGGACATCGCTGCTGTTTTTATGTTAAGTGGATAGCGGGAATTGAATATTTGTAGAATCCGCCAGTTATTAACAAATATATATTCCATTTTACCAATATTAATGTTAAAATATAGTTAAAGGACAAAAAGGGGGAGAAATAAGATGAATAGTGTAATAGGCTTTTGGTCTTTAGTGGTTATACTTTTTTATGGAATAATAATGGTTTTAGTTGTAGAAGTAATGTACGCTCTGTTTTTAGCAATTAAAGCATTAAAAATATATATCCAAAAGAATTCATAATCTTTCCCAGCAAGGAGTAAATCAAACTCCTCATTATATTTGTGGCGCAACTAACAATGCTTGTTTAAGAAAAAATATTTATTGCTCACATAATATAAAATAATATTACAACGTCCAAGAGGCTTTGCCCATCATTCAATTCGGCGACCGCCATAGTAATCTCTTCTCAGGTCTGCGATTTGTTAATTACTCAGCTTAAATACCGGCATCGGATTTATCTTATGTAGATTCATATTGTGAAGCCTGTCGATTTTCTCTTTCACCTTTTCATCCTCGCAGATACCATCGCGGATATATTTATCCAAAACCGCGTAAGTAAATCCTAAATTTTCCTCGTCAGTTTTGCCGCACAGACCGTCAATCGGCGTTTTGTCGATGAACTTTGGTGCAAGCCCAAGTTCTCTTCCGACAGCTTTTACCTCTGTAACGGTCAGATCTGAAAGAGGGCTGAAATCACCGGAGGTATCGCCGAATTTTGTGGCATAACCGATCCAATCCTCACTAAGATTACTGGTGTTGGCAACTCTTCCGCCGACAATGCCGGAAATAGCGTAAAGCGTTGTCATGCGGATACGGGCCGGCGTATTGAACGTTGCGATGTTATTAAGCTCCAATCCGGCTTTTACGGCTTCATCATATAAAGTCTGTACCGAGTCCTTAATATTAATTTCAACATATGCAATATCCAGCGTTTTACACAGATCGTATGCTACATCAATATCCTGCTGTTCCCCCTGCGGCATCAATACGCCCAAAACCCGTTCTTTGCCCAGAGCCTCAACACATAGCGCTGAGACGATGGAACTGTCCTTTCCGCCGCTGATTCCGATGATAGCCTTTGTTTCGGATGATGCGTTGTTTTTGAAATATTCAACGATCCACTCCACTATTTGTTTTTTTATTTTCTTTGCGTCAAACATATTATTTACCTCACTCAAAATTTGCCTTCGTGCAAAATACCGCGAATCTCTTGCAATGTCTGTTCCTTTACCATCCTGCCGTCGCGGAATACCGGCTTTAACAGATTTTCACCCTCAAAAGAATCAATAGTTGCAGTATCATATCCGTCTTGATATTCCAGATTCCCGTCTGTGCCGCGGTACACAACGCACATACCGCGCTGGGATTTCTTGAAATTCCCTGTGTCGGTCTTTGGGTCTTTGTAAATCTGTATCGGCTTACCGTCCACCTCGCAATAAGTTGCTTTTATGGCGATGCCGAAGGTATCCCTTGTGTACGGTTTCAGTTCGTCGTCTTGTTCCAGACACTGCATGGAAAAGCTGCCGACACCTAACAAAACATTGTTGCAGGCGAACCCATTTTCAACCAGAATTTTATAAATGCTCTCCGCTCTTTGCGGCGTGATGCTGTCGCCGTAGATAACTTTAATGTGGGAATCCAGGATCTTATATCCCTTGCTGTTTACCTTTCCCCCGAAAGTGTCCCACAACCTTTTCACGGTTTCGGTGGTGATCTCCACCGGATCGCCGCTGTCGCCGCGGATACCGATATAGCCGCCGTGTCTTAAAATATCCTCTTTGCAGGCGGGAATGATATTGTCCACCATGTTCCAGTAATCATAGCTATCCGACACCATACTGAATCCGTTGGCAGGATATATGTCATTCAGCAGCCGTTTTACCATTGATATTTCGTCGCCGTCCACCGCATAATTACTGTTCATTACAGAATGTTCGGTAGAAATAGCGCCGAAAGCAACCGGTTCTTTTTCGCAATCGCAGTTGTAATAATCCTCTAAGAAAAGAATCGCCGGAACGGTAGCGGTGTTGACAAAGGACAGGCAGAATCCGGCGCTGGATTTAATGGCACTTTCGCAGCTTTCCTGTCCCCTCATACTAAAATCGCCCAAGGCGCGGCTGCGGGGAACATCATCATCCACGCTGATGTCAAAATATTTATTTACGATTTGCCTGTAACGGTACCCTGCATTAGCTGAAATCTGCGTATGCCACAAGGAGCAGCTCAACGCGGTTTCCAACGTATTGACAAGCCACGCGAAATCCTTGTGCGTATTAGTAATCTCGAACATTGGCACTTTTATGGGAACCCTCGTACCTTCGTCTATCGCTTTGATCTCAATAGGGAGATAACCTAAATCATGCAGTTTTTCAATTTTATCATAGTTCACAATACCTTTGCCCAGCGTGTGGTCAATGACGCGCCTGTACTCGGACAACACTTCCTCTTTGGGTCTGGCGAAAAAGAATTCGTTAAATGACTTTATAAGATACTCCTTGATAAACGCCTGTAAACCAAACATCACCAGCTTATCTTCGTCGCTGATACGCGACATACGCGGTGTGTAATAGGACACGATTTTGGTGATTCCTTTGGGGTATTGTTCGTTGTGCGTGGTTTTATAATAATCCAGCAGCAACAATGGATTTATATTATTCATCGTCTTTACCTCCAATAACTTCGATCAGCGGATGGTCGCCCTTATAAATACTTTCGGTTGTATAAATTTTTTCAAACAGGCCGCTGTTTATCAATTCACCCTTTAGAATAGAGTTTTCACAGTGGGTAATATACAAATACAGCCTGCCTGCGCCGAGCTCTTTCAGCTTTCGGGCGGAATGCAGGAAAGTGCCGCCGTAGCTTGAAATATCGTCGATCATAAGCACATTGAATGGGGAAGCGGGCAATTCTCCATGTACATCAAGCCCTAATATTTTGCCTGTGTCCCAATTACGCTTTTTAACGCCAAAGGCGCAGGGAAATCCGATCATTTCCGAATAACGCTTACAACTACCTTCGTCAGGGTAAAAGACAATGTCTTTTTGCGGGTCAAGTAGACGGGTAATTAATTTTTTTATATTCTTATCCACCGGTTCCGAAACCACATTGTTTAACAGTGCCAGCGAAACACTGGAATGGGCATCCCGGACAATGAGCTTGTCAAAATGCATGGAATTGATAAATTCACAGAAATATTTGAGGGTAAATACTTCTTTCCGGTTCTTGACCCGATCCATTCTGGCATGAGGGATGTATGGCATATATAGCGTTAAACTTTTTACAGCGTACTGCTCCCTTAAATGCCGTGTTATAAAATATAAAATCATTTCTTCGTCTTTTTCCCAAAGCCATTCAAGCATTATGTCGTCGGAATCCACGGTAATATTCAAACGCGGTGTTTCATCGGGATAACGCTCAATCTGCACAGGAACACCATTTAGCTTAAACATGATTTTCCTCCTCGTCCGTTACATCCACCTGGCACATTTTCATGGTAAGCAGCGCGGCTTTATGGCTTTCTTCTGTCACACCGGCGCAGCACCGGGCATCAACGGCGATTTTGGTTTCCGGGAGCTGGGCTTTAAGAATTAACGCATTTGAGACGACGCAGATATCCGTACATAACCCGCAAAGCTCAACTTCATCAAAACCGCCCGCGGCAACCTGTTTTGCCAGCTCCAGTGAACCGAAGGTGGGCTTGCTAAGCACCTCGCAGCCGTCAGTATCCAGCCCGTCGGCAATCAAATGTCCGTCCGTGCCTTCGATACAGTGGGCTACAGGTAAGTATTTGCCTTCCTGGGTTGTCAGATAGTCATCATGATGCGTGTCGAGGGTAAAAAGAACTTTGCCGCCGTTTTGTTTGTATTGTTCGATTTTTGCTTTCACAGCCGGTACAATCCGCTGTGCCTGGGGCGAACCGAGAGCCCCTGTAATAAAGTCATTTTGCATATCGACTACGATTAACAGTTTTTTCATTTCAGTAGACCTCCTTTTTTGTGTATAATTTTGCCGGACGATGCCCCTTGTCGCTTGTGTACCGGTCGGTTTCCTGGACTAAATCTATGATTTTACGCCGGAAATTAGCCGCCTGGTCTTTTTTGCCGAGAATAGTTTCATATACATTTTGAAGCTGTGTCAAAGTAAATTCTTCCGGCAGCAGATTGAAAATGATATTGGTGTAAAGAATTTTAGACCGTAACCGTTCTAAAGCAGTTTGTATAATGCTGTAATGGTCAAAAGCTAAGTCGGCTTCGGATATTGCATGCACATCAAACCAAGTCGCCTTGCCCTCATATTTCATTGCTTCGGCTTCGTTCATAAGTCCGAGATAGGCTATTGAAATTACCCGTGCACGCGGATCCCTGTTCAGGTCACAGAAGGTATAAAGCTGTTCTAGCCAGCACTTGTCAACTTCAGCTTTTACGGAAAGCTTCCGGCATATATTATCCTCAGGCAATTCGTCAATATTTAAAAACCCGCCCGGCAGGCACCATTTATTTTGGCTGGGATCCGTATCCCGCTTGTATAGCAGAACTCTTAGGCTTGTGTCAGGTAGCTTCCTGTAACTGTCCGGTTCTTGTGTTTTTATAGAGAAAACAACCGCGTCCGTGCAAACAAAGGGGTGTTCGTAATTAAATATACTGTCCAAGGAAATCAGCTCCTTTCTGATATATTCATGTTGTTATTATCAAATATAATATATCAAATTTGATTTGTCAAGACCTTTTGGAAAAATTTCTAAATTTTATAATGCTGCAAAAAAGAGGACGAAAAACCGTATTGGTTTTTCGTCCTCAATGCGTGGCCATTTGAACCTTGCCATCAAGAATTAATATCGGTCACTCGACTTCTTTTAGCAAATTTTCTGCTGAGATACCGTACAGATTTGCGAGAGCAAGAAGATTTGAAGTGCTTGGGTCAGAAGTGCCGCTTTCCCATTTCGATACGGCCTGCCGACTGACACCGATACTTTCTGCTACAAATTCCTGCGTCATTTTACAGCGGGTACGGTTTTCCTTTAGCGCTTCACCAAGCGACCTTGTTACCCTTTCTTTTTCCTTTCGCACACTACCAGAGCGGATATATTTCAGAAGTGCTTGAATAACCAGTATAACAAGAATGATGATAACTGCCGCAATAGCAAGATAGATCACAAAACCTCCAAGTAAAAGTGGAATGCTGATATTCATTTTGTATGCCTCCTTTCTGGGAACAGCTTAACAGAAAATCCTTGTTGCCTAAACCAACTATTGCGCAAAAATCAGTTTCATTTCAGTTGCGTTTGAAATTAAAGCTGATTTCAAAGAGTGAATTATATATTATTAATCAGTCATACAGACTGGATTGGGGGTAAATGGGAATTTACCTAATGGAATCCGTCTGATTGATAAATTTATGCCCCGGTCAAAAGAGCTGCCAGCGCAGTGCTATAAGTCAAAAAGTAAATAAAAAATCGTGCCCCCGGTCTTCGACCGGGTTTTACTTTACCCTTGTGCGTAGGATTTGACAATTACGCTATTATTAATGCCTAAATACAAATAATGATTCTACAGCGGATTATCGGGAAAAAGCCTTATCTAAAACCGTAATAAGGCTTAGGAAGAATAAAAGATGCTTACTAGTGAGTTTGCACTTTTGTTCTTACTGATTTACTAATATGAATCACATAAAAAAGGAAAGACATACAATACCAATATCTAGGTGGTGTATGTCTTTCCTTTTTAAGCGGATAACGAGAATCGAACTCGCATCTCAAGCTTGGGAAGCTCGCATTCTGCCATTGAACCATATCCGCATATATCTGCATGTATTCGCATGTTTCTATTTTACTACTTTACGAAAATTTGTCAATCCCCAGAATACCTCAATTAAGAATATTTAAATTTGGAAAAGGTGGTTTACAAAAGACCGTTAAAACTGTATATGCCAGGATGGAATTCGATACAAAGCCATTTCGCGCATATGGTGATGGTTTTAAAAATTATTTATAAAGTCAAAATTATATAAAACGAGAATTATTACACAAAAAATAGTGGAAATAACATAATAATTGACTGGAATTTTTACACGTTGTATATTGTATACACAAGGAATCTGAAAGAAAGCGGAAAATATTAAAATAACTGAAAATAAGCAAATTTAAAAGAAAACCTGGAGGGGTGTGGATTTGTAGTTATTTCCATCTTGCCGGGTACCTTTGATGAGATGAATTCAGATGTGCATCTGTCGGAGCGCCTCCGCATCTACCAGTCTGTAGGAGATACGGCAGATCCTGGAAGTATCATTTTGGATAACGTAAAGGTTCGGATAGATAATTCCATAAAAGATTATGTTGATAAGGATATAAAAATGGAAGAAGTCACCGAAGGGAAGGATAGTAAAAACCAGAGAGGGAATCGATATGAAAAATGTAATATTTGCAGGCAAATGCAATGGTGTTGGCGTCAGTCATGTAGAAAGGGACTGCGACTTTCTGGTATCAACGGGATTTTATCGTAATGAATACCAGATCCATTATATGTTGGAGGGGGAGCGTTTTTTTTACGTTGGAAAAAAGGGATGCCGTATGTCCAAGGGGGCTTTAGCGTTTATTGATAAAGAACAGATTCCTTTCACGAACGTCATAGGCGGAGAATACCATAACCGCATATTGGTGGAATTGGAGGAACAATGGCTCAAAAAGGCTGATGAAGCCATGGAAATTGATTTACGCTCCTTCTTTCAAAAAAACCATGGTGTAATTTTAGTACATGAGGACAAGAGACAGATCATTGAATCACTGCTTTTTAAAATGAAAGAGGTATTAGGGAAACAGGAAGCAACGGCTTCTGCGGAGGTTAAAATTTATATCCTTCAAATTATCCTTATGGTAATGAAGGGGGTAGGTGTAAAACCGGAAGTATATAACATACCGGAAGGAAAAATGCTGCGATATGTTAAGATAAGGGAGATCACCAATTATATTATTGGACATTGTTCTGAGATTTATGGACTTGAAGATCTTGCACGTATTTTTTATATGGATAAAAGCTATCTGAGCCGTATCTTCAAGGAAGTCACAAACTTTACCGTGAATGAATTCATAAACTGCCAGCGCATCGGGCATGCGAGGGAATATTTATTGGATCCCAACTTATCCATTCATGAGGTATCCAATAAGTTGGGATATGAATCCATATCATATTTTGATCGTGTTTTTAAGAAATATGTGGGAATCTCTCCGCTACAATATCGGAAATCCAAGCTGAAAGTACTAAAAGAGGATAATTAGTGCTTTCATTTATGCAATTGATAGGAAAACAGTCAATATAGTGAAAAAAATATGCGGTTTTTTGATGGAGTGGGGGATTGGATCCGAAGTATTGAAGAAGCCGGATTTAAATAGTAATATAGGCATATAACAAACATAATCCAAAAGGTTACAATTTCTTTTGAATCATAGTTTTTAAAGTTTGCATAATACGTATTCGATATAGGGGATATGCTGGTGGTGTATACCAATCAAAGGAGATGACTTCCATATGAAAATAAGCGAAATTAATATCAGTGACCCTTTTGTACTCCCTGCAAATGGGAAGTACTATATATACGGAACCCGTGGAGCAACACGCTGGACTGCGGGGACAGGATTTGACTGTTATGTCAGTGATGATTTGAAAAACTGGAGTGAACCAGTAGAAATATTCCATAAGCCTGAGGGCTTTTGGGCAGACAAAAGCTGCTGGGCTCCCGAAGTCTACCTATATAATGGTGCATATTATATGTTTGCTACATTTAAAGATACTACAAAGTTCGGAGGAACTGCCATACTGAGGGCGGATACTCCGCTGGGACCGTTTCAGGAACACAGTGTAAGGCAGGTTACTCCTGAGGACTGGGAATGCTTGGATGGAACCTTCTACGTAAGTCCGGACGGGATTCCTTATATGATATTTGTACATGAGTGGGTTCAGATATCAGACGGACAGGTTTGTGCCGTCCGCTTAAGCCCGGATTTAAGGAAAGCAGTGGGAGAGCCCTTTACGCTTTTTTCTGCTTCTGAAGCGACAGGCTGGATCATACCGCATTTTCAAAAAAACAGACCAGGGGCACACTATGTAAGTGATGGACCGTTTGTACACAGAATGGAAACGGGGAGGCTTCTCATCCTTTGGTCAAGTTTTGGTAAAAAAGGGTATACGGAGGCTATTGCATACTCGGATAACGGGGATATAACAGGCAGGTGGAGTCAGGAAGAAAAACTCATCTTTGAAAAAGATGGTGGGCATGGCATGATATTTAAGGATTATTCAGGCAGGTTGTATTTGACACTCCATACTCCGAATGAAACTTTGAGGGAAAGACCTGTGTTTTATGAACTGAAAGAAGAGGACGGGACACTTGTCCTGCATAATACCACAATTTGCAGTGAGTAGAAAATGAAACAGATAATTGTTGAAATGGACGGGATGTCCATAGAAAATGCAGGATCCATTAATAAAAGGAGGTATGTGAAATATGTCAAGTAGCCGTACCATCAACATAAAAAAGTTCTTTAAGAGGAATTCCGTACCATACCTGTTTTTGCTTCCATGGCTCATAGGATTTCTAGTCCTTACCGCATATCCGATGTTTATGTCACTCTATTTAAGCCTGACAGATTATAATATTTCCAAATATCTTTCGGAAGCAAAATTCATAGGTTTGGGAAATTATATAACAATGTTTACGGATGATCCTAAATTTATAAAATCGCTTCAGGTTACCTTTACTTATGTGTTTGTATCTGTTCCACTTAAACTGGCATTCGCACTCATCGTCGCCGTGATTATGAACCAGAAAATCAGGTTTGTATCTTTTTACAGGGCGGTATACTATATACCGACACTTCTTGGAGGCTCCGTTGCCATCGCAGTCCTTTGGAAGAAATTATTTTCCAAAGGAGGTGTAATAAACGGTATCATAGCCGCAATTACAGGAATTGATATCAAGCTGATACCGGGTTGGATATCATCCCCGAAATATGCGCTTTGGACCTTGGTTTTACTTACGGTTTGGCAGTTTGGTTCTTCTATGATTATCTTTTTAGCAGGGCTGAAGCAGATTCCTGCGGAGTATTATGAAGCGGGATCAATCGATGGCGCCAACAAAAGACAGTTGTTTTTTCATATAACGGTTCCTTCGCTTTCACCGGTCATACTCTTTAACCTGGTAATGCAAATGATAACCGCATTTCAGGCATTTACTCAGGCGTATATTATTTCAGGCGGTAAGGGAGATCCGATCAATTCAACACTGTTCTATACCCTCCATCTTTACAATCAGGGGTTTTACTATAAAGAAATGGGTTATGCCTCTGCCATGGCATGGCTGCTTCTGATTATTATATCTGCGTTTACTGCTATAGTACTTAAGACTTCGGGAAACTGGGTTAATTATGGTAGCGGTCAATAAGGATACTGGGATAGCCTGTTCTGTACGGCAAGCATGGACGGTAGAAAAAGGAGAGAGAAAGGATATGAAGAAAAGAACTAGAATCATAAAGTCAGTTGTGACACATTTATTGATTATATCACTGGGGCTTGTGATGCTATACCCGGTTTTATGGATGGTAGTAAGCTCGTTTAAACCGAATAACCTGATTTTTTCTGATACAAGCCTGATTCCAAAGGCTGTAACTCTAGAGAATTATGTAAAAGGATGGCAGGGCTATTCCGGTATATCCTTTGGCAGGTTTTTCATGAATTCACTTGTTATATGCCTGGTTTCTATTGTGTTTACAGTTGCATCATGCACCGCTGCAGCATATGCTTTTGGCAGACTTGAGTTTACGCTTAAGCCCCTGTGGTTTGGGATCATGATGCTCAGCATCATGCTGCCGTCACATGCCACAACTATTCCAAGGTACATATTATTTGACAGTTTTAACTGGGTCGGGACTTACCTTCCTATCATCATGCCAAAACTACTGGCAGTAGATTCATTCTTTGTATTCCTTTTAGTACAGTTTATCAGGGGGCTGCCGAAGGATCTCGATGAAGCAGCCACGATAGACGGCTGTGGGCGTATAGGAATATTTTTCAAAATTATAATACCTCTGATCGGTCCCGCAGTGGTGACGACGGCACTTTTCACTTTCCTGTGGACCTGGGATGATTTTTTTAACCAGCTTTTGTATCTGACAAAACCAAGTACCTATACGGTTTCGCTAGGTCTGCGTTCGTTTGTTGATGCATCAGGGGAATCAAACTGGGGATCGGTGTTGGCAATGTCTACTGTTGCTATGGTTCCGTGCTTTGTACTTTTTTTCACACTCCAGAAATATTTTGTTCAAGGGATAGCTACAAGCGGTATCAAGGGCTAGTCAAGGCCTTGTTATATAAATATTTATGCAAAAGGGAGGATTTAAAATGCTAAAAAGAACATTATCAGTACTGCTTATAGGGGCTTTTATCGCCATGAGTTTAAGCGCCTGCAAGTCACAGCCGAAAAATACTCCGGAAACTACGACGCAACAGGTCACCACGGCCGAACCAACAGCGTCCGGAGGTGATGAGGATCCTGCGGTTGCCATGGGTTTGCCGGCATATACAGGCGAGCCGGTGGAACTTAGATTTACCTGGTGGGGTTCAGATACCAGGGCTGAAAGGACAAACAAAGTGATTGAGCTTTTTCAGCAAGCCTATCCTGCCATAAAGATTACAGGTGAGCCGAAACCTTCTGATTCCTACTGGGATACTTTGGCTACGCAGCTTGCGGGTGGGGATGCCCCTGACATTATGCAGTTTGGCGGTAATTACCCTGACTATACTACTTATCTGACACCACTTCAGGATTTTGTAGGAAAACAATTGCAGGTGTCTACCGCAGAAGAGTTTGACCAGGCTCCTATTGCGACAGGTACCTTAGGCGGGAATTTATACGGGATCTGTCTTGGAACTAACAGCCTGGTGCTTTTTTACAATAAAACCATGCTGGAAGCAGCGGGCTGTCCGCTTCCTCCTGAAACCTGGACCTGGGATGAGATGATAGAATATGGAAAAGAGATCAAGGATAAGTTACCTGACGGGGTATATCCATTCGTAGATAATAGTGTGAACCAGGCGAATTATTTGTCTTATTTCTTTCGACAGATCGACGAACCACTTTGGACTTCAGAAGAAAAGACATACGCGACTGTTGAGGGTTGCACCGAATGGTTCAAATTATGGGAGGATATGAGGGCAGAAGGACTTATCCCTGATATTGAAACAACCGCAGGATATGCAGAAACATCCGTGGATAACTCGATTTTTGTTGCAGGTCAGGCAGCAATAGGCCTTTTTTGGACAAATCAGCTTACTTCCTATCAGGGTGCCATGACGGATGAGCTTGCACTTGCCACACTTCCGACAGGAGAGCATAATGGTCTTGCAATTCAGGTTAGCCAGTACCTTTCGATCAATAACAAATGTGAAAATACCGAAGCGGCAGCATTATTTATTAATTTCTTTGTTAAAAATGAAGAAGCAGGGGAAATACTGGGGACTGACAGGGGCATCCCGTCGTCACCGACGGTTCGTGAAAAGGCACAGCAGAATGCGACTGAAATAGATCAAAAACTTTTTGCATACTTAGATACAGTAATAGAGAATTCAATACCACAGGATCCAAACCTTCCGAACGACCAGGAATTTATTGATAATTTAAAACTGATTGGCCAGCAGATTGCTTTTGGGGAAAGCTCATTGGAAGATGGAGGTCAGCAGTTATATGACTTAATTGCAAAGCTTATGGTAAAATAAATTGCTTATTTGTGTAGGCTGTTAATCCCCCCCTTTTTTAAAGTGGGGGGATTTGTAAAAAACGAAGCTATATTATAAAATTAAAACATGTGCCTGGTGTTGCAAATCGATTTTTAGTGATGGGGAGAGGTAGATAAGTGAATATTAAAACTGACGTTATATTTGATACTTCATATGAATTATTAAAAAAGCTGACAGATACGGCAGAGCGAAGGTGTCTAGATAATCTCAGATATTTTGATGACAGGCTGGTTTTAATTGAAGGGGGAGGCTATGAAAAGATATGGCTTGAGACCCAACCCATGTCAGGTGAGATGTATGCAAAAAGAAATTTAGTCGCTGGATTGAATAACCAGCTCCTTTTTATGGAAAACCAGCGGTCTGATGGAAGATTACCAGGGAGCATAGCCTGTGTTGACGGAAAGATAGTCCCCCAGTTTGACAAATTCCAGGGCTTTTGTTTTCCGGCACATGCTTTCAATATGTATTTCTTGTCAGGAAAGGATAAAGCATACCTTGAGCTTTTGTATACAGTGCTTGAGCGCTTTGACGCTTATCTTTGGAATGTCAGGGATTCGGACGGGGATGGTTGTTTAGAGGCCTGGTGCAAATATGATACTGGGGAAGACCATGCTGAAAGGTACGGTGATGCACCCGATTCCTGGGATAAGGAATACCCTCCGGCGGATCGCGCAATGGTACCGATTGCGTCAATGGATATCATGAGTTTTTCATATTCCTGCCGTGACACTTTGTCAAGAATCAGCCAGATATTAGGGAATGAATCCGACAAAGGAAAATGGGAAGGTTTGGCGCTGGAGGTAAAACAGAAAATAAGGGAATTTCTATGGGATGGGAAAAAAGGTGCCTGCTATGACAGGGATAAACATCATAATCAGATGCCTGTCCTTATCCATAATAATCTCAGAACCATGTACTGGAAAAGCCTGTATCCTGACATGGCAGAGCGCTTTGTCAGGGAACATTTATTAAACCCGGATGAATTTTGGACTACGATGCCGTTGCCTTCGGTTGCAGTAAATGATCCGCTATTCAGAAATATACCAACCAATAACTGGAGCGGTCAATGTGAAGCGCTTACTTACCAGAGGGCAATCCAGGCACTTTCGAATTACGGATATGACTATCTGATTCCCATACTCGGCGAAAAGCTTTTTACTGCTATCGGTGACGAATGTGCTTTTGTACAGCAATTTGATCCGTTTACAGGAAAACCGTCGATATTGGATATCAGCACTTCTTACGGGCCTGCTCTTGTATCTGTTATGGAGTATGTGGCCAGAATGTACGGGGTTTCTATAGAAGGTGAGGAAATCCACTGGGGTACTGTGGGAGGGTATGAAAGCAGTTATGAACAGATATGGGGAGAACATAGTTTTAAGATTATCAATCATAAAACCTCCGTCAAAGGTTATATAGACGGAAAGACTGTATTTGAATCAGGGGCAGATCTTAAAGTAGTGACCGATTTGACAGGTAAAGTATTAAAAGTGATACCTTATGTTCCCGATGCAAAATTTCATGATATCAAAACATATATTAACTAATATCTTTCATTCTGTTATCGGCAGTATTTCTTAGTTTATCTTAGCACAGAAGTGTACGTCATCAGGCAGTTCAGTATGTCTGGTGGCGGCTGACGGTCTGGCATCAGTATTCCTCAGAACGTTTATCACGACGAAGGCCGAGCTTAGCCCTGTATTTCTTCCTGTATTTTAGAGGTGTGGTTTCCTCCAAAAGTCTTCTGGATTCTTTCACTCTTCAAAGATGTATTATTTGTATTCGTTATGAAAGTGCTTGGCCGGCATGGTATAGTCATAATCCGTACTACCCGGTCAATGGATATACTTCGTTTTGCTTCCTGATAGATTACGTTGCGCAAGGGATCACTCCTGATTTAAAAAACTCAGGATTTTAATACTTTACAAAAATTTGTCAATCTCCGGAATACCTCGATTAAAAATATTTAAGTTGGAAATAATAAGGATGTACAAGCCCGCAAAGGTACGGATTCATTTATCGGAAGGAAAATATCCAAATCGGTAAATATAAGGGTATAAATACAAAATTATCTGAGAAGAATATGATTGAGGTGATAACAGTGAATAAGAACAAATTTACCGAATTTTTTAAGGGTAAGGGTTATTATGTATTGTTATTTATCGGTGTATTGGCAATTGGTGCGGTTGCAGTTGTCGGGTCACAGCTGTCTTTAGACCTACAGAATGAAGAGCAGAACTATGTTGACTTAAATGACACCGATGATAACATAACAGCCGGGGAGGATACTGAGCTGGCTGAGAATAATCCGGTATCAGACCAAATTGTTAATCCTGAAAGCAATTTGGGTGATGATGTTACAAATGATTTGGGTTCCAGCTATGATGCACAGGTTGAATATGAGGGTTATGGTGAAGATACGACAAACACTGTAGACCAGGCATCCAATCAGGACACACAGCAGAACCAACAAGCAGCAGCTACAACAGAGGAGGAGGAGACATCAGTAGCGACAGCTGGTAATGAAGTTAAAAATGAAGAAAATATTATCAGCAATCTTTCCTTTAAGGCAGATGATGGATTATCTTGGCCCGTTCAAGGTGATGTAATCATGAACTACAGTATGGATCATACCATATACTTTGCTACCTTAATGCAGTATAAAGTCAACCCGGCAATTATTATCAGCGCAGAGGTAGGGACTGAGGTAAAGGCGGCAGCAGATGGTGTCGTAACCGGCATTGATGCAAATAATCCTGAGACAGGCTATACAATAACCATGTCAATTGGAGATGGATATAGCGTAGTCTATGGCCAGTTGAATGGAGAAAGCGTAGCCCTTAAGGTAGGTGACAAGGTCGAGGCAGGTGACACCATCGGAACCATAGCTAAGCCATCAAAGTATTATTCCGTAGAGGGAAGTAATTTGTACTTCCAGGTGATGGAAAATGATCAGACAGTAAATCCAATGTCATTGTTACGTTAATAAAGCAAGTATCAGCCGGAGAAGCATGGAAAACGTGTTTCTCCGGTTTGCTTATGGATCTTAGACTGTCGGGGATGGCTCCATTAAATAGCCCTTTTTAGCCAGGGCCAGGCCGACCCGGTTCAGGGTTTCCTCAGTATCAGCTTCTATGGTGTGCTTATGTATTCCATACGTAAGCTCTTTCAAAGGGACGATTTTCTCCTCTTCTACTTTCTTTACGAAGTCATACACATCCTGTCTGTTACGTATAATTAATTCAGTACCGATTTCCCCGTATATTTCATGCTCAACCTGGACATCCAGGATCTTGCCGCCATTATCTACAATAGTACACAGCTCATCTTCAATCTGGTCGTTGGAATGCTTTACCTGGAAAATGCGCCTTACACTGGACCGCTCCAGCTGGTAAATCAAATATCCCTTTGTTGTTGCAAAGATATTAAGCTCCTGGGCACGCAACAGTGCGATATCCTGTACAATAACCTGCCGGCTTACGCCCAGCCTGCGGGATAATTCAGTGCCGGACACCGGTTCGGAGGATTCCCGGAGGATTTTAACAAGTTGTTCCCTGCGTTCTCTGCCTTCCACTAGCGGACTCCTTTCCATAAGCTAATAAATACATTTGCATTTCGCGAAGTTTCATATATAATCATATATAATGAAGATGGATCATCAATAAATATTATCGGAACTAAATATATGTTCCAATAATAATCGGTGCGCCCCTTGGGCACACTTTGCACGGCGCAAAAGCAGTGCCTTTTATGAGAAGTTAAAGTACAGCTTCTCATAACCTATATTATATACTGATACTAGCAGATTAGCAATAGAAAGAGGAAGCAGGATGTTTCGTTTATGGGCAAAGGTATTTAAGGAAAATAGAATGATTAAGGACATGGTAGTGTGCAATGATGATACTACCTTGCGCAGGACACAGAAGGTGTTTGCGGCAGTTGATGATATATGTAACGCGTACGATTTATCCAAGCCGATCTGGTTAAATGTGACGATTGAGGATTTCAAAAAGCATGATAAGACCAGGTTTACGAAGGATAATTTTATGGAGCAGATTGATTTTGACTATCTGGAGATCCATGTAATCGAAGAGGATTAAGATCTGGCGGGGACATGGGACAGGAAGGTTCCAGGGGGAAAGAATTGGTGTAAGGATGTTTCGTAAGAGGATTAACGTCATAGTAATAGCAGTACTTTTGGCGGCCGGTCTGCTGATTGTATTTAAGATATTGCAATATAATAACCTGTTCCCTTCCCTGACGGGAAGGCTGATGATAAATGAAGGGGAGAAGGTGACGACGGTTCCGGCACAGGAGGCCGTGAATTCTTTGGAGCCGACAGGGGTGCCTGTATCAGGGGGTGGTTCGGCGTTAGAGTCCATATCAGGGTCAGGGCAGAAATCGGAGCCATACCAGGTATCAGGGACGGATCAGGAATCAAAGCCTGAGTTAGGGGCGAATTCTACGTCAGTACCCGCAGGGCAAATTCCACCGGAAGAGAAACCCGTTCAGGAAGCCGGGGCATCAGACACAATTAGTCAGGAGGACGCAAGTATGTTTCATTACACAGAGCTGGCACAGGAGATAAAGGACAGGATCACAGGGGTATCCTATGCGGACAATTGTGAGGTACCTTACAGCGAGCTCCGGTATGTACAGGTGCTTTATTGGGGCTTTGACGGTGAGTCCCACTCAGGGGAAATGATTGTAAATAAAGCAATTGCAGCGGATGTGGTTGATATTTTCAAGGAGCTTTATGAAGCAAAATATCCGATTGAGCGCATGGTGCTGATCGATGAATACAATGCGGATGACAATGCTTCGATGGCAGCAAATAATACTTCGGCCTTTTGTTACCGGGTCATTGATAACGGCTCGAAACGGCTGTCAAACCATAGCTATGGGCTGGCAATTGACATTAACCCACTATATAACCCCTATGTCAGGCCAATCGATGGAAAAACCGTAATATCACCGGAGGAGGGCGCTGAATATGCCGACCGTACCCTGGATAATCCATATTATATCAGGAAGGGGGATATCTGTTACCAGGCATTTACCAGCCGTGGCTTTACCTGGGGCGGGGACTGGAAGAACCCGAAGGATTACCAGCATTTTGAGAAGAAACTGGATTAATGGGGATCCGGACCGACCGGCGCTTATTCCAACGCCTTCATCCAACAAGGTTTCCGCAAATCCAGTAATGGCGGCAGCCTTATCCGTCATAATGACAGGTCAGCCGCTTCTGGTTCTATTTTAACAGTGCCTCAACCTGTTCCCTTCTTTCAAAGAGTACACAGCCTCCGGCATGATCCTCCAGGAGCAGGTTATCATCACGCAGCCGGGTAAAAAGCCTGGAATGGAGCGCGTCCTTCAAAGAGGTATCCGCTACATTGATATCTGAGTAGGGAGAAAATGGGCAGGGCTCGGCGCCACCGTGGGAATTGATGTGGAAGAAGCCTCTGCCGGCCGCAAGGCATCCACCGGAGCTTTTCTCATCCCCGGGAAAGGAGATGAATAGCAGGTCATCGTATTCCTGGCGGAGCAGCTGCAGCTTGGCATTTAATAACTCCCTCTCTGCATCTTCCGGAGCCAGGTCGGCTGTGGCTTCGGACACTGGTACATATTCTATGTAAAATACCAATTTACATCCGTAGCCCGCCAGCTGGTTTAAAAAATCTTTGGAGGTTACTTCATTTAAATTATGCTTCGTCACCGTAACAGAAGCGCCAAACATGATATGGTTTTGTTTCAGCTGTTCCATGGCAGTAATGACGCGGTTATATACGCCGGATCCGCGCCGCTCCTCGGTTGTTTCTTTATGCCCTTCGATGCTGAAGACCGGTATTAAATTTCTGGATTTTTCAAAAAGCCTTAGGTATGACTCATTCATCATGGTTCCGTTTGTAAAGACTGGGAAGACGATTTCAGGAATACGGCCTGCGGCTTCGATTACATCCCTGCGCAGCATCGGCTCGCCGCCGGCCAGAAGGACAAAGCCGATCCCCATATCCTTGGCTTCCTGGAAGATGCGCAGCCACTGGGTGTCCGTCAGCTGATGCCTGGGCTCCTTATCCTCGCAGGAATGGTTTGCCCTGGAATAGCAGCCTGCGCAGTGGAGGTTGCAGCTGCTGGTAATGCTTGCAATTAAAAATGGGGGAATGTGTTCTCCCTGTGCTTTGGCCTCCCGGCGGAGTCTGGTGGCCTCCTTGCTGGCAAGGGCGTATCTGGCAATAAAGAGGCTTTCCTTGGGATCCTTCAATGTGGCGCGGAGAGCTTCTTTTACAATAGACTCCACACCCCCGGAAAGATACCGTTCCAAATTAAATTCTTGTTCCATGCTCTATTCTCCCGCTATGATTTTTTGTGTGAACTTCCCTGCTTCCGAAATATCTTACGCTTACTGATTTATTGGACATAAATAATCCATCCTTCCTCATTATATTATAATTAAGATCTGTGGTGCTATATTTTTTTATCGAATTCGATGGTGGTGTTAACTATAATACGGCTATATGAACTGAATATGACCAAAAGGAGCCTTTTAAATATATCATAAAATTAATTTTATGGATTTACGCCATGAGCAAAACATTGATTTATGGAAGCCTTAATGTTATAATCTTGATACACAAGATAGATGGTTGGGGAGTGGCGAGATGAAGCAAGTCATGATAGCAGACCATGATGATGAGATGTTCCAAGTGGTTGGGCAGGCCTTAAGGTCTAATTATATAATATCACCACTTCCGAAAAGATCAGAGCTGCAACATTATTTTCATACAAATACGGCAGATATGATAATACTGACTGTGCCGGAAAAGGATACGGACAGTATACAGACTTACGAGACACTGATGAAAATTCCGGAGATCATAGGGGTGCCGGTAATTTTTTTTGCTAAGCATGTGGATCTGGAGCTGGAGCAGACCGTGGTGCTTATGGGAGCGGAGGAATACATCACCCTGCCCATATCGCCGGAGCTGATCCTCCATAGGGTCAGCAGCTGCATGGAATTATGTGCCCTGCGCAAAGAACGGCCCATCCTTGAAAAATACCAGGATGCAATTTCCCAGACCTTTGCGGAGCTGGTGGAGTGCCGGGATGAGAGCACCGGGGGACATTTAAGGAATACGACGAGATATTTTAACATATTGCTGCAGGAGGCCATGAAGCAGGAGCCTTATAAGGACATCATTCCCTATGAGGATACCAGGGACCTGATCCGTTCAGTCATGCTCCATGATATCGGCAAGATTGGTATAAATGATGATATCCTGCATAAGGAATCCTCCCTGGACAGGAAGGAATTCGAGCATATGAAGACCCATACCACCCTTGGGAAGCTGGCCTTCGAGCATGTTATAGAAAAAACCGGCGGAGCCAGATGGCTTTTCCTTGCCAGGGATATGGCCTATTGCCACCATGAGCGGTGGGACGGAACCGGTTATCCGAATGGGTTAAAGGGGGAGGAAATCCCGCTCTATGCCAGGATGCTGACCATTGTAGATGTCTATGACGCGCTGACCTCCAACCGGGCATATAAGGAAGCCTTTTCCCACCAAAAGGCGGTGGAAATTATCCTCGAAGGACGGGGGACAAAATTTGACCCGGATCTGGTGGATTTATTTATGAATGTAGAGAAACAATTGGAAGAAGCACTTAATACTATAGGTGACACTGAAATGATAGAAGGAGTATAAGCCATGGCATATACGGCACTTTACAGAAAGTTCCGGCCTGATAATTTCCTTGATGTAAAGGGGCAGGAGCATATTGTAACGACGCTGAAAAATCAGATAAAGGCGGGAAGGATCGGTCATGCCTATTTATTTACGGGCACAAGGGGTACCGGCAAGACTACGGTAGCCAAGCTGATGGCAAAGGTAGTGAACTGCGAAAACCCGGTGGATGGCAATCCCTGCAACGAATGCCGCATGTGTAAGGGCATTATGGCAGGCTCCTCCATGAATGTAATCGAGATTGATGCCGCTTCCAATAACGGAGTGGACAATGTCCGGGAAATCGTGGAGGAAGTCCGTTATTCGCCGACGGAAGGAAAATATAAGGTATATATTATCGACGAGGTCCATATGCTATCGGCGGGAGCCTTTAATGCCCTGTTAAAGACCATAGAGGAGCCGCCGTCCTATGTGATTTTCATACTGGCGACCACCGAGGTCCATAAGATTCCGGTGACAATCCTGTCAAGGTGCCAGAGATATGATTTTAAGAGGATTACGATTGATGTTATAGCGGACCGCCTGACCCAGTTAATGGCGGCTGAGAATATAGAAGCGGAGGAAAAAGCCCTCCGTTATGTGGCAAGGGCTGCGGACGGCTCCATGCGAGACGCCTTAAGTTTGCTTGATCAGTGCATATCCTTTTACCTGGGTAAAAAGCTGACCTATGACAATGTGCTGGAGGTGCTGGGGGCAGTTGACACCCAAGTCTTTGCAAGGTTGCTGGGGCATATCCGGTCGCAGGACGTAGCCTCCTGCATCAAGCTGTTAGAGGAAATAGAAAGCACAGGCCGGGAGCTGGGACAGTTCACCATAGATTTTATCTGGTATCTCAGGAATTTGCTGCTGCTTAAGACGACAGAGGATATCTCGGAGATGGTAATAGAGATTTCCTCGGAAAACCTGGCGATCCTTCAGCAGGATGCCGCTCTGATGGAAGAACAGACCCTGATCCGCTATATCCGGATATTTTCGGAGCTGTCAAACCAGCTCCGCTATGCGGCAAGGAAGAGGGTGCTTATCGAGGTGGCCTTGATTAAGCTCTGCAAGCCGGAGATGGAGCAAAGCTTTGATTCCATCCTTAACCGGGTCAAGCTGCTGGAAGAAAAGCTGGAAAAGGGCGTGGTGGTAAGCCAGGGACGCCCGGAGCCTGCCGGGGAGACAAGGGCGGCCGCACCCCAGGAGAAAAAGCCGGCGATATTGCCGGAGGCGCTGCCGGATGACCTGAAGGCGGCGGCCCAGAACTGGAAGGGTATCATAACGCAGATTGGAAGGAAGGCGCCTTCCCTGGTGCCAATCCTGAATAATACAACACTGAGCATAGATGGAAACCAAGGACTGCTTCTGGTGGTGACGGAGCAGATTGATAAGGATTTCATTGACCGGGAGAACCACATGAACCTGATTAAGGAGACCCTGGCGGGGATGTTCCATAAACAGATCCAGATAAGCACCAGATATTTGGATAGATCCAAGGAACGTATGGATGAAGTAGTGGATCTGTCAAAGCTGGTAAAGATGCCGATACAATATGAATAAACGGTTCATCCCGGTCACAGAGGGATTGGGAGGATCTGTGATTGGATGATATATATTTAAGCAGACAGGGAGAGTTTAAGAAGCAGGGTAATCCGGCGGCGATCCCTACTGCAGGTACTGTAAATACTGTAAGCCCATGGACTATGGACATGGGGAGATCGAAGGAAGCTATTTGAAAGGAGAATAAATACATGGCAAAAAAAGGTGGATTCCCGGGAGGCGGCATTCCTGGAAATATGGGAAATCTGATGAAGCAGGCACAGAGAATGCAAAAGCAGATGGAGGATAAGACGAAGGAACTGGAAGAGAAGGAATATGAGGCAAGCGCCGGAGGCGGTGCCGTAACGGTTAAGGTATCCGGCAAGAAGGAGATCACATCGGTAAAGCTGTCCCAGGAAGTGGTTGACCCGGATGATATAGAGATGCTGGAGGATCTGATTGTGGCAGCAGCGAATGAGGCTCTCCGCAAGATGGAGGAGGAGTCTGCGGCAGTGATGGGCTCCATCACCGGTGGACTTGGCGGCGGCCTTGGAGGCTTTCCGTTCTAATGGGCTTTAACAGCCGGATATAAAATGGAATCAAGCTCTGGAGACCGGTTGGTGCTGGTTTTCAGAGCTTGATTTATTTTAAAACCTTATTATATGCCAAACAGATTCGGGCTGGGAACCAGTACGGACAGTACCGGTTATGGTCCTTAATTAATTTGTAACGCTGGGGTGGAAGGGAATTTCACCGTAATCGTCCTCCATGCAAGCCTCAATTTTGCGGTAATTTTCAATCAGCCGATCCATCTGGGCATTATAAGCCTCGTCTACAATTTTACGCTCGGGATGCTGTTCATAGTACTCAATACACATTCTGGCGGCCAGGGAATGAGGAATTTCACACTGGAATTCGGGCACGACGGACTTGATTTTAGAATTATCAAACTGGATTGTCTGACCCTTATCAACCACCCAGTTTGGTTCTTTATAGTAATATTTATCCAGCAAATCTCCGGACATATGCAGTATTTTGGGGTCGATTCCAAGAGCGAAGCCATAATTTTTCACAAGCGTATCCCAGGTCTGTGTCCAATCCGATGTGACATGGAAGGCATTCCCGAGGGCCTGAGGCTTCCCGATCAATCCCACAACCCCTTTTGCAAAATCTTTATGATGAGTTACCGTCCATAGTGACATGCCATCTCCCGGTACAATTGTTTCTTTTCCCCGAAGCATACGGTCTATGTAGGTCCATTGTGTCTTAGCGGTGGCAACCGGTACGATGACTTCGCCTGTCCAATAGGTATGGGAAGGCCTCACAATAGTAACCGGAAAGCCCTCTTCATAATATTTATCCAACAGGAAACGCTCACAGGCGGCCTTATTCATCCCATATGGGGAACGGTAATTGTAAAGCGGCGCATCCTCCCGGACAGGGAGACATCTTAAGGGTTTTCCATATACGACGCAGGTACTGATGAACAGGAACTGCTTTGTGATTCCGCGAAAGAGCTCGTAATCCTTTCTGACCTCCTCTAACTCAAAGGCAAAGAAGTCAATTACGCAATCAAAGCTCTGCCCTTTCAGCTTCTCCTTCATTTCTGCCACATCACGGAAATCTGCAATCAAATATTTTGCCCCCATTTTTTGATAGGACAAATCTCTCCCGTGGTTTACCAGTGTTACATCATAGCCAAGCTCTAATGCCCTGCTTGTCACGGAGCCTCCGGTGACGCCGACTCCCCCAAGAATTAAAAGCTTCATAAGTAAAACCCCCTTATTCATATTATTGGCTAGCTAATTATTGTTAGCAGTAGTACAAAGATACCTTCTCCGGTTTTATTTCCTATTAAATGCAAATACTGTTTATTTCCGGCGCATCTATCCATTACAATTCATACCAATTATATCATCATTCTTATCAAGTGTAAATGAACCGGTCCGGGCATTAATTTTATATTATTGTAGAAAGATTCTGAGGGGATATGATAAATTAGAAATCCATAAAGTGCTTGAAAATAGGAGCCCTATAAGGTATGATAGATCAAGACAAAAGGAGCGAAAACTAATGGACTTTTACAGCAGGCAAATTAGTAAATTAATAGAGGAGCTATCACGCCTTCCGGGGGTTGGGACAAAGACGGCGCAAAGGCTGGCATTCCATATCATCAATATGCCGGAGGAGCAGGTGCATGGTCTGGCGGATTCTATCATGGAAGCGAAGAAGAATATCAGGTACTGCAAGGAATGCCTGACCCTTACAGATAAGGAGCTATGCCCTATCTGCGCTTCTCCGGGAAGAAACCGGAAGCAGATTATGGTTGTGGAGAACCCAAGGGATCTGGCAGCCTATGAGAAAACGGGCAAATATGATGGGGTCTACCATGTGCTGCACGGGGCGATTTCCCCGATGCTTGGGATTGGGCCGGCTGATATTAAGCTAAAGGAACTTATGCTCCGCCTTCAGGGGGATGTGGATGAAGTGATTATTGCCACGAATTCGAGCCTTGAAGGGGAAGCGACGGCGATGTACCTCAGTAAGCTGATTAAGCCGGCGGGAATTAAGGTGAGCAGGATTGCGAGCGGAATTCCGGTTGGTGGCGATTTGGAGTATATAGATGAGGTGACATTGTTAAGGGCTTTTGAGGGCAGGGTGGAGCTATAAAATATATTTTATTGAGGAGTTATCCTAAGTGTGTATTTTTGGTAATTTTAATCAAACGAGATTTTGCGTAGGAAAATACGACCTATGGAGCTGAATTGGATGAGAAGTAAAGTACAACTTCTTATAACTTACATTATAACGGGTAGCAAGGGAAGAATACGGATGAAAAGAATAGGTTTATTAAGTAAGTGTTTTGCAATCGCATTGTTACTGGCTATGATAGGGAGTGAATTGACCGGAACCAGTTTGGCCCCTAACACAATTGTAGCAAGGGCAGAGGCTGCTTTGCCCCAGGCCACTGGAATTAGTGTAGCTTATCACACAGAAGAAGAGATAAGAAATTATTTAAAATCAAGTGGAGCGATGATAAACGATCCAGTTACATATAAAGAGGAGCCAAGTACCGAAGCTCCATATAAGGCAGGAAGCCTTACGGATGAAACATTGAACTCTTCTGTCAAAATGGTGAACCAGATACGTTACATAGCCGGGCTTTCCTATAATGTTGAGTTGGATAAATCATATACAGAAATGGCACAGGCGGCCAGCCTGGTAAACCGTGTGAACCGAATAATGACCCACTGGCCAAATCGGCCGTCAGGAATGGAAGAATCGTTGTATCAGCTAGGCAGGAAGGGAGCAGAAAGCAGTAATATTGCATCCGGCTATGGCCCGATTAACAGCAGCCTGGTTGAGGGCTATATGGAGGATGGGGATAGTTCAAATATTGAACGTGTCGGACATCGCAGATGGATTTTAAATCCACCGATGTCTGCTACAGGCTTTGGTTATTGTGATAATTTCAGCGCTATGTATGTGTTTGATAAGAATAACCAAGCTGCATCAGAATATGGTGTTGTATGGCCTGCACAAACGATGCCCACGGACTATTTTGGAAGAGATTATCCATGGAGCATATCTATGGGCTATGAAGTAGATAAAGACAAGGTTCAGGTTAAGCTTATAAGAATGTCTGATGAAAAGACGTGGAACTTTAGCAGTACCCATTCAAATGGCTATTTTAACGTGGATAATGGTGGGTATGGGCAGAAGGGGTGCATTATATTTCGCCCGGATGATGTGAAGTACTATGTAGGGGGAGACGTATTCCAAGTAACAATTTCTGGCTTGGATACGCCGGTTTCTTATTCGGTATCCTTCTTTGACCTGGTTCCAGTGACTTCTGTTACAATAAAGAAGACAGATACAAAAATATTAAAGGGGCAATACCTATACCTGGAAGCCTCGGTTACTCCAGCGGATGCGAGCCATGGATGGGTACAATGGTCTTCCTCAGACAAGGCAATAGCGGAGGCGGAGTCTGCGGACGTGATGTCTCATGGATGGGTAGTAGGGAAGAGCTATGGAACGGCTATTATAACAGCTAAAAGTTCAAATGGGCTAGAGGCAACCCATAAGATAACAGTAGTACCGAAACCCATTGATGTCCAGAAGGTTACTTCTGCGAAAAAGGGACAAGTAACAGTCTCTTACCAGAAAGATAAGACGGTTAGTGGATATGAAGTTGTCTATGCTACGGATTCAAAGTTTAGTAAAAATAAAAAGACAAAAGTGGTGAACAAAGCATCCATTTCTAAAACGACTATAAGTAAATTAAAACCTGGACAGATTTATTATTTTAAAGTACGTTCCTATGCATTGGTAGATGGTAAAAAGGTTTATGGTGAGTACGGAGATTGGGATTATGAATGGGTGAAGAATTGATATTATTGATATTTTGATACACTAATTTTATAACGTCAAATATATAAAACTGGTATAATAGACAGTAGACGAAGGGGCTTGCAGGCATAACAAAAATTAATGTGAAAGATACTTAAAAAAACCAGACCGGGATAGGGTGATTCACCTTACCTCAGGCCTGGTTTTTGTCCGCTCTATATTCGAGAGCAATGATGCGCGGACTTAAGGCATTTTCAGATCCTTAAGCCACACTGTAAATCTTTACGTCCGGGTCAGCGCTCCAAAGTGGCTTGAGGCCGACAAAGACATCCTTCTGGAACATTTCACTGGACAGATAAGCTTCTGCGTTCTTTGCACTATCAAAGCCGTGAAGCACCTGAACGTCTTCGTCACGAATCAGCAGCTCTTTGGTCAGGGCACCTTCAATCGTTTCTAGAAATGGGTTACGGTAATCGGTATAAACCTTAGCAGCGGCTGCCCGGTTAGCCATTTCAATTTTCATCGTAATTTCCAAATAAGCATTTACTTTCATGGGATTACCTCCAATTTTTGTTGTATGACCGGTTCTCTTTACCCGAGTCTGGTATGATTATATGCTTAATACTCTAAAAGAAAAAGATATCCGCAAATTTGTGAGCTACTAATAAATTTCATAGTTACTTGCTAATATATAGATGCCTCAGTATAATACGGTTACACTCGTTTGATTGCAGGAGGTTGGGTTGAAATGTCAATAGCAGTTATAGGGACAATGTTTGGATATATGTTGGTATCTTCTTTTACGCCAGGTCCTGGAAATATTCTGGCTCTAAATACTACAACACAATTTGGCTGGCAGAAAGGAAAACGGCTGATTTTTGGTATTTGCTCTGGCTATGCCTGTGTACAGTTTCTTTGTACCTTAGCTGTATTTGGGTTGAGCACCTTTCTTACGCCAATGCTTTCTATATTAAGGTATATTGGGAGCATATATATGGTCTGGCTGACGGTGCAGATTTTGCGTAGCAAGCCGCTAATGGATAAAGGCGATGGGCAGGCCTCCTTCCGGGCGGGGTTCCTTCTTCAATTTGTAAATATAAAAATTTATTTTTATATTATGACCTTGCTGATGGTATATCTTGTGCCTTATATTAAAACGTTGCCAGGATTGTTTTTGGCAGGCGTGGGAGTGGTCAGCGTTGGAAGTGCGGCCTGTTTTACCTGGGCATTTCTTGGGATAAAGCTACAGTACATTTACCAAAAATACTATAAATCTATTAATTTAATCCTGGGCTTGTTTCTGCTGTATTGTGCCTGGGATGTTGCAAAGGGGTGAATATAATGTATCAACATAAAATGGAGGACGACATCCGGTGTCCCCTGGAATATGGCCTTGAGGTTTTCGGTGGAAAGTGGAAGTCCCGGATTATATGCGTCTTGGCTGAAAAGGGTATTCTACGATATAGTGAGCTTCGGAAAGAAATGAGTAATATTACGGACGCGGTACTGGCGTCCACCCTCAAGGAACTGATCGTGGATGACATTGTGCATAGAAAGTCATTTGATGAGATTCCGCCCCGTGTGGAATATTGCCTCACAGAGAAGGGGAAATCCGTGGTTCCTATTTTGCAGAGTATTTGCCGATGGTCCGGAGCTTATCATAAAGAAGATAATGAAAATACGATGCTACAATGTAAAAAGTGTGATTATAAGCGAGGAAAGGGAGGGAATTTATAATGGGGATTATTTATACAGAGGAAAAGAAATTCACACAGGAAGATGTGCAGCAATTATTCTTATCTGTTGGCTGGGTGTCCGGCCAGTATCCAAGCCGATTGTATAAAGCACTGCAAAATTCTTCTACCGTCTTAACCGCTTGGGATGGAGAAAACCTGGTAGGTCTGGTACGGGTATTAGATGATAGCGAGATGGTAGCCTATGTGCATTATGTTCTGGTAAACCCTAGCTACCAAGGACAAAAAATCGCTGGGACAATGATTGAAATGATAAGAGAAAAATATAAGGATTACCTATATATTGAAATTATGCCGGAAGAGAGCAAAAATGCGGCTTTGTATGAAAAGTTCGGGTTTAAGATTATGGAAGATGGCGTAGCGATGCAAATTTGTAATTTTAATAACCGGAGCTAAGGGAACAGACCTGGCTGGGGCGATTCACTGCCTTGCCCCAGGTCTGTTTTTGTATTCACGAGGGCAAACTGTGCACGAGTTTCTACAGACTTCTTTGGAAAACTGAGTTGGTTCAAATCCTTAGTATTTGTTTGTTATTTTGTCCGCAGATAAAAGTAGTAATCATTGGGGGTATGGTGTAAAATGGAAGTAATTATACGAAGCGGATTGTTAAGGGGATCTAGCGGGGGGTATAAAAGCAGTTGAGCTGTTGGAGCTAGATGAGGTGCAGCACGGAATTGCCGCTATGAATTAATTAGCAACAAGGACTGTAAGTTCTTGGAATTTGAGCCTGAAATAAGAATGTAGATTTGGACTTACACAATTGTGCAAGGAATGGAGGCCTTATATGAGATTAAAAATAATTGGTTCCGGAGGGTGCGTCAGTATACCTAGGCGCTATGCCAGTGTAATGTTTGCACTGAGGCAAGGGAAAAAGGCTTTCCTTATGCAAGGTGCGGCTGCAGTTTGTATGTTGAGGATGCCAAGATATTGATTGATACACCGGAAGACATTGCTTATGCGCTGAATCATGCAGATATTAAGGCGGTTGATTATATTTTGTACAGCCATATAGACCCGGACCATACCATGGGAATGCGGGTAATTGAACAATTACGGCTGGATTGGTTGGCAAATTCGATTGGATCAATATGCAGGAATCCGATAATAGTGGCTTCCTTACCATCAATTATCAAAGATTTAAGATGCCAGGGAACGAAATATGGTTCTGCACTGGATTATTATGAAAGCTTGAACTTGGTCAGTAGCCAGGCGATTACGAGCCTGGAGCTTACTTCCATGCACATAGATTTAATACCAGTTGATAGCTCTGCAAATGTAACTATTTTTGTCTTTACCCAGGATTCCAATAAGGTGATTTATGCTCCATGCGATGTAAAACCATTCCCTGAAAATGATATTTTCAGGGATGCTGATTGCTTGATTATTGGAAACACCATTGTTGGAGATGTATTAAAGGATGGATTTATCCTTGAAAACGATAATCCATTGCGGGAGGAGCTATTTGTTATAGATGAAATTATTGAATTGAAAAGCAAATATCATATTAAGAAAGTGATAATTACTCATTTAGAAGAGGATTGGGGAAAATCCTATGATGATTATAAGGAGTTGCAAAAGCAATTTAATGAAATTGAATTTGCGTATGATGGTTTGGAAATCAATTATTAGTGGATATTATATATGATTACTGTACTGCCGATGATTGAATTGATTGCTATTAACGCAATCAATGCGGATACCATTTAAAAATTGAAAGGTATATAAGTGTGAATACCTGAATTTGTTAATAATATAAACTATTTGAGAATAAGGAGAATGCAATGAACACAATAACAAAACGAATACTCAGCTTTATTTTAGTCTTTTTCATAATTATCTTTCCACTGCCTCAGAGTGTCCTTACTACCAGTGCAGCCGCTAACGCAACGGTTTACGAATATTCGCCTATGTTAGAAGACAGAGGAAATATTTATTATATTCAGAGAGTAGAGAACGATGGATATTCATATGACATCTACCGGTTGGAGGTTGCCACGGGCAATAAAACCAGGCTCTTATCGTCTAAGAATGACATTTTGGCCATGATGCTTCATAATGACACACTGTATTATACCAGCTATGAAGGAGAAAAAGGCGTCTATCAGACCTATTCGGTTTCCATTGATGCCAAAGATAAAAAAACTATTTGCAACGGCTACTTCCTATGTCTTGACGATACCGGTATTTACTATACCGTTATTAAAGATGAAAAAAGTAAGCTGTATAAAAGAGCTTATGACAGCAAGAAAGCCACTTTGATTTATACCGGTAATATGACCTTCAGTTTCGTGAAAAACTTGGATAATACATTGTATTTTGCTCAATTTAATGAAGCTTCTTCGAAACTAACCTTATACACCCTGAAGCCGGGGCAGGCAAAGCTGGCTGTTTTAACCACAGAGAAGATTACGTTGAATGAGACGGAGCGGACAGCGCCGACGGTGTCCGATATCGCTGAAATAAATGGAGATATCTATTATCAATATGGTGCACATGAGGGTTCCGGCGGCTATTGGTACGGAACATTAAAAAAATTAGATTCCAGTACAAAGGTAAAATCTATTATCGTAGAGCAATCATATGAGGAGCAGATATACAATAATGGTAGCAAAATCTTCTATAACGGAACTGAAAGCAGCGAGAAACATTATCAATACAACACGAAGACTGGTAAAACATCTTCTTATATATACAAAACCACCGGCACAGAATCCTTCAATATTCTGGGAGATAAAACTTATTGTGCAAAAGCGGACGGTAAAGAATTGATTACGGTATCCCGTTTTACATCTGGAACCAACAAGAATAATTTGGTCAAATCGTTTATTAAGCTTTCTTACAAACAAAAAAAGGAATTCGACTATAGCGCAGGTGTAAAAAAGTATGGTGATTATCTGCTGATTCCTGTAACATGTATGGATTATAATGATACCAGCTATGGATGGAGAGGCAGATTGGTTAGTATCACATGGTATGTCGCTGATTCCGATGGTAAGATACTTGCACAGTTTCAGTAAATGGTTCGGGGTTAAAGGTTCATCCGGGCTTGTTGGAATTGAACCGCCACAGAGTTGTGTAATTGATGTAAATAAGAGTGAATAGGATTAGTGTACCCGCTCAGCTTTTGAGCGGGTACGGTTTTTTAAATGCAAAATGCCGCATATAGCGGAATAGTCTTTTTGCCATCCTCAAAACCAAAGTTTTTTGAAGAAAGCTTAATAGCGTATTTCGGCTTATAGGTTTCAATATATACCTTCAAGCTTTTTGCCCTTGTATTGTCTGCACTCTTGACCTCAATCGGTATAATAGCTCCGTCACGCTGAATGATAAAATCTACCTCAGCACCGCGGTCGGATTCCCAATAGTACGTTCTGTATCCGCTTATAGTTAGTTGAACATTGACATAGTTCTCAGTCATTCCGCCTTTAAAATAGTCCAGCTCATCGGACATATAGAGAATGTCCGATGCCATCAAATCTTTTTTTGCACAGAGCAGACCTAAATCCGAGACATAGATTTTGAAGGCATCAATGTCTTTGTTGTCCTCCAAAGGCTTGCGGCTATGCTGCACTTTGTATACTTGCGAAACAATGCCCGATAAGGTCAGCCATTCTATCGCATTCTCAAACTCTGCCGCCCGACCGCCCTTTTTTATCAGCTTGTACTGAAAACGGGTATTTTTCTTGGAAAGCTGTACAGTGATATTGTTATAAGCAAGCCGTGTCTTCTTAATTTCATTTTGCTGATTATATTTGCTCATGTCATTAAGATAGCTTGCAAGAATGGTAGACTGCGTGTTACGGACAAGAATATAATCCTTTGTCTGGGCAAACTGTAATACACACTCCGGCATTCCTCCAACAACAAGATACTGGCGGTAATATTGCATGGCCATGTCGTGGAGAGCAACGGGCATAGGAGAATCGTTCTGAAAGCATTCCCTGATTTTTTCCGCCAGGGCGTCTTCACCCATTGCAAGTAGAAATTCTTCCATATCCATTGGGTGCATGGTCTTCATATCTACCTTACCTACAGGAAATGAGAACTGCGCACGGTTTACGGCTACACCCAGCAGACTTCCGGCGGCAATAATATGATATTCCCGTGCATCTTCACAGAAGTATTTTAATGAGGTCAAGGCACGTTCGCAGAGCTGAACTTCGTCAAAAACAATTAACGTTTTTTCTTTTACTATGGTTTGCCCTGATATGTGCGAGAGTATTGGAATCAGGTAAGCAGGACTGATATTTTCATCAAAAGTCTGTGCTAATTTGGCGTTGGTTTCAAAGTTGAAGTATGCCACATTCTCATAATGCGTGCGACCAAATTCAAGCACGGTATAGGTTTTCCCAACCTGTCTTGCGCCTTGCAGGATCAGAGGTTTGCGGTGCTTGCTTTCTTTCCATGCTTCTAAAAAACGGAGCACTTTCCGATACATAATACTCCCTCCTTGTAATAATATAGATATAGTATAGCATATATGGTGTAAAAATACACTTAAATAATTAAAAAAATCACATTAAATAACATGAGTTAATAATGAATTTCTACTTCGGAACATAATATTACGGGTTGCCTTTTAAATGTATATCTAAAATGACCGATGTACAGCGCAAGCAACAAAACCTATTTGTGCGATGTTGATATTTAAACAGAGTTTGATATAATACAAATACAAAGATAAAGACATATTCTGATTGGTGATCCAGGAGCAATAGATGGATGCATCATAAATGTTTTGAATGAGATGATATAGTTATTTAACAACTGGAGGTAAAATTTAAGATGTCCAAGGGCTACAATTCAGATATTCATACCCAGATCAAGCTGCTGGAAAATGTTATTATGTCAAGCGAAATAATTAATATAGCTGTAACAAGAGCCAAGCGGTTAAACATAGATAATTATTACATAGGGGCAGGCTGTGTGGCGCAGACCGTCTGGAATTATCTTTCTGATAAACCATTAGAATACGGAATAAAAGATATCGACTTTGTTTATTTTGATAGCATGAATATAGACCATAAATCTGAGGATGAAGTTATTGGGCAAATAAAACAATTATATTCAGATTTAAGCATTGAGATAGATGTTAAAAATCAGGCGCGGGTTCATCTGTGGTATAAAGACCATTTTGGCTATGCCATTGAGCCGTATACATCCATTGAAGCTGCTATAAACACATGGCCAACTACGGCTACGGCAATCGGGGTCAGGATGGGGAAAAATAATGAATTTAAAGTATATGCTCCATTTGGGCTGAATGATTTGTTTGGTAAAGTTGTCCGGGCAAATAAAGCGCAGATCACAAAACAAATTTATGAGAATAAGGTATCAAGCTGGCTGGGCAAATGGCCGGATTTAATCGTTATGCCCTGGGAGTAAATTTGGGGAAATAACAGGGCCTTTGAATTACTTTAAAGAGGATTGCAAATTTCCGGGCGGTGGAGAAGCAGGGGGATTTATTCTTGTGGACATAACAGAAAATAACGTGAAAGCATCTTAGGAAACAGGCCTAGACAGGGCGTTTTACCGCCCTATCTCAGGTTTGTTTTTTTGTTCACTCCACTCCGGGTCAGCTAAATCTTCCTTAAATAACGCAAGAAAAATCCAAGAAAATACGGAGGTTAGCAACACTGTCCAAAGGCTTCGGCAAGTTTATCCTGCGTGGTCCGTCCAGGTGCAAAAATCATACCGGATGAAATTCTGCCGGAACACAAACCTGTTTTGGCGCCGTATCACCACGAATTGTATCCAGCAAAATATCAATACATTCCTTTGCGATTTGGGCGATGTCCTGTTCGACATAAGATATTCTGGCGTGGTTATAATAGTCAAATGCACATACGCCATACCGTTCCCAAAGGTTATCCTGGTCAAAAATGGCAATGATATAAGTTGCCATTTCTTTGTTGGAGCAGATGATTCCGTTTACGGCCGGGTTATCGTTTAAAAAGTCTCGTATCAATTCCTTTTTCTCTTTCGGATCTGTAACGCCTGAGGGGATCATGCAGGTGTTATGGGGGTTTAAGGTGATTCCATGCTCCAAAAGGCAATCCTTAAAGCCTGCCAAACGGTCCTCTGTAACGGTATTCCTGCTGTCGGGCGATAGAAACACAATGTCCCGGTGGCCCTTTGCGAATAAATGTTCCGTGGCTTTTTTGGTAACGTCGTAATTATTAATCATTACGGTATTGGTCCGGATTCCTCTTAGCCAGCGGTCAACCAGCACGAAGGGATACTTTTCTATATTAAGCTTCAGGATGGATTCATTATAAAGCTCGTGTTCTGTGGGGAATATAATAAGGCCGCTGGCACCTTGAAGCTTCAGCTTTTCAATGGCAGCAGATTCCTTTTCCTGGTTTTCCCTGGTGATGGTGAGGGTTAAGAGATAATCGGTTTTGCTGATCTCTTCTTCAATGGCGTTAAGCAGCTGCTGGTCAATGCCCGTTTTCATGGAGGGCAAGATCAGGCCGATGGTCTTGGAGTGAAAAGCGCTGCGGTAGGTAGAGGTATTGGAGAAGGAGGGGATTGCCATAAGGTTTTCCAGGGAGTTTACAAAGGAGCCTTTTCCCTTCTTTCTGATAATATATCCTTTATCAGCCAGCTCTGCCAGGGCATTTTTGGAGGTGATGGAGCTAACCATATAAGTGGAGGATAATTCGTGCTCCGACGGGATGCGGTCACCGGGCCGTAGCGTACCGTCAAAAATCTTTTCTAATATATCATTAATGATTTGTTTGTATAACGGGATACCTAACATAAATTCTCCTTATGCAGTCAATATATTAAATAGTATACTAAGTTAAAATAATATAATTGCTATGACATATAATCAACATCACATATATTCATTGGCAATTATACTATAAATGGATTCGATAATCAATAAAAAATAATATAAAAAGGAATAAGAAATTTGTTTTAATTTAAAAAATGCATCAAAAATATAATTATATACTAAATATAGTATATTAAATGATTCGACTATTTTATATAATGGGTTCATCAAGGGAAAGGAGTGTATCAATGAAAAGTTTTGACGGAAGAAAAACGAATAGAAGTAAGAGAAATGCGGCGATTGTTTTCCTGGCTCCGGCAGTTGTGTTTCTTTTGTTATTCTCGGTTATCCCGATGCTGTATTCGTTTGGAATCAGTTTTTTCAGATATAATACATCGATGGCTGCAAACACCATCAAATTCATCGGGGTTCAAAATTACATCAATGTATTGACAGATAAACAATTTTTAGAATCTGCCGGATGGACCTTTACTTTTACCGTATTTGCGGTGCTATTAAATGTAGTACTGGGAATGACACTGGCGGTAATCCTGACAACAAGCTATTGGAACAGGGTATCCAAGATCTACCGGACCTTTTTTACCATGCCGATGATGATTGCGCCAATTGTTACGGCTACTATATGGAAGCTCATATTCTCGCCCGTATATGGGGTATTAAACGGGATATTATATACCCTTGGATTTGAACGGGTAAATTGGATGTCACAGACGGTAACAGCCAGGATTGCACTGATTGCAGTTGAGGTATGGGCGACTACTCCCCTGTGTATGCTGATTTTCATAGCGGCCTTAAAGACCGTGCCGGATGAGATTCTTGAAGCGGCAACCATAGACGGAGGAAGCTGGGTTCAAAAATTCAGACGGATTATCTTGCCTCTGATCAGGAATTTTATCACCTTGGTGATCACCATGCGATTTATGGATTCCATCAGAATGTTTGATATCGTCTATAACCTGACAAACGGCGGCCCGGGAACTTCAACGGAGACCCTGGCATCCACCATTTATAAGAAGGCCTTCCGCTATTATGAGGTCGGGGAAGGATCAGCAGGGGCAATTATATTTTTTGTTTTGATTATTCTGTTTTCGCTGATGTTTATGAAGCTCTTTAGTGAAAAGGAGGAAAGAACAAATAGGAGGAGAAAGGCATGAAAAGTCATGGAATGAGAGCGTTCTTAATTTTATTGGGGATGACGTTAATCGGTGTTTTCTTTTTCTTTCCCTTATATTGGACATTTATTACTTCTTTTAAAACATCCTCGCAGATATTTGTGGAAAAGCCGCTATTTATTATTGATACGCTTTATCTAAGCAATTATATAGAAATATTCCAGAAAACCAATGTTGCAACCTTTTTCCTGAACAGTGTGGTAGTATCCGGGGCAACAACGGTCATCTCACTGGTAATAGCAACCATGGCCGGCTTTGGCTTTTGCAGATACAGCTTTATCGGAAAAAATGCATTGCAAAACTCCGTATTAATTGTACGTATGATACCGGCACTGGTTTATACCATTCCCTATTACATTATTTATAATAAGCTGCATTTGCTCGACACAATTATCGGCTTAATATTGGCTTATATCGCCTTTGCCCTTCCTTTGGCCATATGGCTGGCAATCAATTTCTTTTCCGAAATACCGAAGGAATTATATGAATCCGCAGAAATTGACGGATGCTCCGAATATAGAATCTATTCCAGTATCGCATTGCCCCTGGTAAAGGCGGGGCTTGTGGTTATCGCCATATTGGTATTCATCGGTGCATGGAATGAGTTCGGGCTGGCATTGGTGCTGCAGGCCTCCGATGCAAAAAAGACATTGCCCATAGGGATAGCAAGCATGATCCAGACACATAAGGATACACCGTCAGGCTCGTTGGCAGCCGCAGGCATGCTGGCCATGATTCCGGCAGTAATACTTTCCCTGACGACACAAAAATATATCGTAAAGGGGACCATGGCCGGAGCGGTAAAAGGTTAAGGAACCGGATCTTCACAGCAGATATTATCAGATAATGTTTCAGCTTTGATACTGTGAAGTTTGGATAAACAGCAAAATAACCTGCAAAAGTTATAATCGCAGCGGTTCTTAAGAACCAAAACAAATGAAGGAGGAAAGGGGCTGTTATTTTAAAACGGCTCCGGCAGGCTTGTGGGCGCAATGCAGACACAAACCTGGGATGTGTAAAAATCAGCACAAAAACAAGGTAAAAAATGAAAAGGAGAGGTATTATGAAAAAACTGATTACAATGGGTATGTGTTTGGTGATGGCAGTAACGATGCTGGCAGGGTGCAAGGTAGCGCTTACGGATGAAACAAAGCCGGAGGATACGGTTACCAGCCAGCCAAAAGAGAATGATGCACAGGAAAATGAGAATGGAACAATTGTTAAATACGGAAAAGAATTAACAAATTTAAGCTTAGACGGAACCCTGAGTAAGCAATACGAAGGCCAAAGCATCGTAGTGCCGGTTATGTCAGGCGATTTTGAAAAAGCAATTAATGATGTGGTTCCTATTTTTGAAGAGCTGACAGGAGCGGATGTTATAGTTGAATCTGTGCCCGGGGAGCAATTTACAGACAAGCTGCAGCTGGACTTAAACAATACAAAAAGATATGACATAGTGCTGGCACCAATTGCATTCCTGCACAGCTTTGCCGCATCCCAGAAGATTGAGCCGCTACAGCCGATGATTGACCAGTATGCCGGTGCTTCCTACGACACGGGTGATTTTATACCGGCCTTGTTTGAAACCTATGGGATGTACCAGGGAAGTTTATATGCAATTCCTTATAAACCGGACGTAGAATTATTATTCTATAGAAAAGACCTGTTTGAGGACGAAGCAGTAAAAGCCTCCTTTAAGGAAAAATACGGCAGGGATCTGGAGGTTCCAAAGACCAATGAAGAGCTGATGGAAGTTGCGGGATTCTTTACAAAATCAGCAAACCCGGATTCTCCTGTGGATTACGGTTATTCAACCAACATGATGAAGGGCTGTACCAGATTGCTGTTTATCAACCGGGGCGGAGATGACGTGAACGAGAGTTTACAGCCGAATATGAACAACCAGGAGGGAATTGATGCGCTGAACAGAGTATTGGAATTACAGAAATATGCCCCGAAGGAATGGATGCAGATGGGATGGGATGAAGCAAACCAGTTCTTTGCAAATGGCAATGCAGCCATGATGGAGCAATGGCCCGGTTTATGGAATACCTGCCAGGCCGACGGCTCAGCCGTCAAGGATAAAATCGGGGTAGCTATGGCACCCGGCGCGACACCGGTACTTGGCGGATGGGGAGTAGGAATCTCAGCCGGAAGCAAAAATAAAGAGCTTGCCTGGAAGTTCGTAGAATTTATTACATCAAAGGACGGGGAATTATTAAAGATTGAAAATACAATGGATCCCTGCAGAACCTCTACCTATGCCATTGATGAAGTAAGCAAGTCCAGTGCCTTATATGATGCCCTGATGGAATCATTAAAATATGCAAAGACGCTGGCGGATGTTGACATACCTTATGTATCCTCGAAATTAAACGATGTGATGGAGCTTCATATCCAGGAGGCAATGAACGGCAATGTTACACCGGAGAAGGCGCTGGCGGATATGGAAGCGGAGTTTCAAAAGGAAATAGAAGGAGCCTTACAGTAGGGTTTCAGTGAGATGACAATTATTGGATAACAATTACTTAAGGAACATTTCATTGGTTTTGTATGCCATAGGCGATGCTGGATGTGCGCAGATGGCATGCAAAATCAATGTTATGTGCCGGGCCTGTTGTATAATGAAAGGGAAGCAATATGAAAGATTACCGCGAGCAAGACTGGAATTTTCTTAATATGAACAGCCCTGCAGATCTATATGCAGAGATGGCTCCTGATGGTCTTCATCTTTGTGAGTACGACAGATGCAGGGACGGACATGCGCTCATTTCACGGTTTTATGTGAATGGGGAAGACGCCTCCTTCCAGACCCGGGTCAGCAGCCTGGGGGCAGGGGTTGGAATCGGCCTCTATTTTGGTGATGGCTGTTATAGGGATTACCTGCTGGTGACCGCCGATAAAAAAGGCCTGTCCGTCCGGGTGCCCAATGGAGTGCCCCAGGGCGATACCTTCCGTATGGAGGGGGCGAAAAGATATTATGAAATAGCTTCCAAAGAGACCTGCCTGGAAGCTTCCTTTCTGATTGGGTTTATAAAAAAGAAAAATAAATTAACGGTGCTCCTGAATGGCAGTGAAGTGATTAGAATCAGGAATCTTGCCCTGCCATTTCAAATCAGGGATACGAGTGCCAGGTTGATCGTAAAGGCACTGAATGAATCGGGGGAAAAGCCGAAGGCCGAGAGCGTATTCAAGGGTTATCTTGCAGAAGGTATCGCCGGCTGCTACGATTTTACAGGCGTCTGCATCGATCCGGTTACGAAGCTTGGGATTCCGGATGTATATGTGCATGCAATGGGTGAATTTGAAACCTGGGCCAAGACCGATGAAGAAGGGAGGTTTGTGGTAAAGCAGCTGCCCTTAGGAAGTCATTCCTTTGTTTATGGCATGGAAGGGAAGGAGTTTCTTGCCTTTGATGAGATCCATGACGGATCCGCGAAAATGATCCAGCTGGATTTTTCGGACATAGAATCAGAGCGGGAGAATATCCCCCAAAAGAATTTAAAAAGCAACCAGAGGTTTATCGGGCTAAACGGTATCTGGAGGTTTGATTTTGACAAATATCATGCAGGTGAGGAGGAAAGATGGTATCTCAAGGGAAAGCATGAATTTTCAAAATGTATCCGGGTTCCTTTCTCCTGGCAGTCATTAAAGGCGTTCGGGGAAGAAAAATTGCAGGATGATTATTCCTTGCATCAGGCGAATGCATTTACCTGTACTGCAAAGGAAACAGGGGAAACCGGCTGGTACCAAAGGACGGTCTGCCTGAGTGAGGGGGAGGCTGCAAATGAGGTGGAATTGGTGTTTGCAGCAATCTCAGGGCTTGCGAGGGTCTGGCTGGACGGAAACCAGATCGGCTGTACGACGGATTCTTATCATCCCTACGCTTTTCCCCTAGGCAAACTGGTGCCGGGCAGGGAATATGTGCTTACGGTGAAGGTGGAGTATGAGCATGGCAACCACCAGGCATGCTCGGGAAAGCAAGGCTTCTGGTTTACGGATTCGCCGGGAATCTGGCAGAATGTGTGGCTTCAGGAGAAAAGGAAGTTAACGGTAACAGACCTTTTTGTTAATTATGACTTCATAAGCGAAGAAGAGACAAAGCTGGGGCTTCATCTTGAGGTGAGCGCTGCCGGCAGCAGCTGTGTAAATATTAAACCGGTAAAAAACAGGATAGCCCTTCGGACAGAAGCTCCGGGATATTATAAAATTATTGTGGATTATGTTACGGAATATGAAACGGATTGCGGAATTTTAATTAATGGAATTGCCACGGGAATGCGGCTGCCATTTGATGCGGTTCATAGGGATTATTATGATAAGAAGGAATTTTACTGCTCTCTGGAGGAGGGTGAAAATGAGATTGAATTTGCTGCAGAAGAACCGAAGTTTTTTATCAGGGAAGCTTTTGCCTGGAAAATAGAATTGGATAAAGGATTCGATTTATATATAGAGGATAGAAAAATAGCCCGGGTTCTGCCGGAAATTAACCAAGGGACGGGGAAGCTGGAAGGTAAGGCCGCCTATATTCTTGAAAGTACCAGGCGCTGGACCACAAAGGATCCGTACCAGTATCAAATCTCTGCCAGGATGGGAGACGGAGAGGATCGGATAGAATTTACGAGGAAGCTGGGGATCCGTAAGGTGGGTATTTCCTCTGAGGATGATCTGGGCGGTAAATACATCACCATAAATGACCGGAAGACCTATATCAGAGGGGTAATGGATCAGGGCTATAATCCCTGGGGGATCTATACCTATCCGAAGCTCCGGGGCAGGACACCGGGTTCTGCCGAATATGATATCCTGGCTGCGGAGGAATGCGGCTATAATTTAATCCGGATGCATATCAAGGATAATGAGACAGACTGGTATGATCTGTGCGATGAGAAGGGTATGCTGGTTTGGGATGAAACTCCTTCGAACTTTTACGGGGTGGCAGAGGACCGCCACTGGCAAAGTATGTTCCGGCGGGAGCTGAAACAGATGATAAGGAAGCATAATTATCATGCTTCTGTTGTTCTGTGCTCCATCTTTAATGAGTCCTGGGGGATAACCGGAGATCATGAGAAGAGCCCCTGGGATGATCCCTTAGGACAAAATTTAATCAGGGAATATGCAAGCTATTACAAGGAAAACCAAAAACAGGTACTGGTGATTGATAACTCGGGCTATGGAAAGACGGCACAGACCCAGGTGATTGACCATCATGCCTATCCCGGCGGGTTTGAGGATGCAAGGGAGTTCTTTGGCCGGTTGGCCGAGCAAAATTATAAGGGATCACATTTTAATTTTTTCCATTGGAAGAACAGGGAATTACTTCAAAATGAAAGTATCAGGGATTTGCTGCAGCGTAATTGCTCCCAGGATTTAAAAAATCTTAACTTTACCGGTGAGGAAGTGCAGAATGGGCAGCCTGTTTTAATCAGTGAATTTGTCCATACGGATAAGCAGGAAGAGCTGGTTAGGATGTTCCCGAAGATTGCAGGATACATCAGGATGAATATTGCGTCCCAGGAAAATGAAGATACCAGCCCCTTTACCGCAGGCCGGATCAGGCGGGATTTTGGGTTTGTAAAAGAGGATTTTACCAAGGCATCTTATGAAATGGCTAATAGCGAAAACCTGCTCTATCTGGATTATCCGTTCCTGTCAAAGGTACAGGAGAGGGAGGAGCTTTCAATTCCGGTATATGTCAGCCTCTGGAGAGAAGGATTATCTGACCGGGAAGCGGTGGAAATTGTATGGAAATTCACAGGGATTGATGAACAGGGATATTATAAAGAAACACCGCTGCAGGGAATGGAGCAGGGCACAGTGGAGACGGAGAAGCCCCTGCTGTTTAAAACAATAGAATTCAAGGCACCGGCAGGATTTAAGGGAGGATATTTATTTGTGGAATTGCTTCATGGGCAGGAGGAGCTGGCATGCACCTATATTCAATTGGAGATTTTCCCGGAAAAGAAACCGGTACCGGAGTGCAGGATCCATCGAAACAGCATCGAATTAAAACCTTCCGATATTGTACGGAGGGAAGGGTTTTACTACAGCGGAGTTTATGAAAACCAGATCCGCAATGCAATATGGGGTTATGGCAGGGGAAGTATCGTGTATGAGCTTCCATGTATGGCGGAAGGGTTTGAAAAGGCCATCCTGGTGATGGAGGTATCCGACTGCATTTGTATCGAGGGGACCAGAGAAACGGATGAAAGGCTGGAGGATAGCTTTGTAGAGCTTTATATCCAGGAGGAACGGATCGGTACTATAAGCATAAAAGGCCAGTCCTGCGACAGAAGGGCGCTTTTTTCCAATAGTGGTTCCGGGAAAGAACGTATTTCCAGATATGCGCAGACCGGTACTTACGGATATGGCAGCCGGATAGAGGTTGAGCTTCCGGATCCTGTTATGATGAAAATAAAAAGGGCGGGATATGTAACCGTGAAACTGGAGGCATCTGAAAAGGGAATCACGATATACGGCAACAGAATGGGCAGCCACGGATGTAATCCGATGATTTTACTGAAATAATGAGGGAGAAAGCAGATGATTGACGAAAAAAAACTAAACAGTCCAAGACCTGATTTTTATAGAGAGAATTGGTACGATTTAAATGGAGAATGGGAGTTTTCTTTTGATGATGAGGACAGAGGAAGAAAGGAAGCATGGTTTCAGGGCCATTCCTTTGATAAAACAATCCAGGTTCCCTTTTGCTATCAAAGCAAGCTGAGCAGGATCCATGATACAGCAAGGCATCCTTATATCTGGTACCAAAAGAAAATTGTATTGCCCGAAGGTATGGAGGGTAAGCGGATCTGGCTGAACTTTGGTGCAGTGGATTATAAGGCCATGGTTTGGGTGAATGGAAATTATGCCGGCGGACATAAGGGGGGACACACTTCATTTGCTTTTGAAATAACACCTTATATCAATAAAGAAGCCACCATCACTGTATTTTGTGAAGATGCTTACGATATCGCCCAACCAAGGGGAAAGCAGCATTGGAATGAAAAAACAGACCGCTGTTGGTATACGGCTACGTCCGGTATCTGGCAGTCGGTTTGGCTGGAAGCAACACAGTCCACAAAAATAGAGCGTATCCTGATTACACCGGATATTGATAAAAAACAGGTGGAAGTAAAGGCAAAATTATCGGAAGCTGTTACGGAGGGTGTGCTGGAATGGAAGGTGCGCTTTGAGGGAGCCCTGGTAAAGGAAGGAAGTGTGCGTGCTGATTCCCAAAATATCCGGTTTTGTATCTCCATAGAAAACCCGGATCCCATCGATAATTTAATCCGTCTTTGGAGCCCGGAGCATCCGGATCTGTATGATTTGGAACTTACGTTACGTGAGGGGGAGCTTCTTTGCGACGAGGTGGGTTCTTATTTTGGAATGAGAAAGATAGAATGCTGTAAGGAGCATATCCTGCTAAACCATTTTCCCTTATATCAGAGGCTGGTCCTGGATCAGGGCTATTGGGAGGAAAGCTTAATTACACCGCCTGATGTACAGGCTCTGGTGAAGGATCTCACGCTGGTAAAGGAAATGGGATTTAACGGAGTGCGGAAGCATCAGAAAATAGAGGTGCCTGCATTTTTGTATCTGGCGGACTGTATGGGAATCCTGGTATGGGAGGAAATGCCCTCCAATTATGAATTTACGGAGGACGGGATGGCAGCCTTGAAGCTGGAGTATGAGGAGATGATTTTAAGGGATTATAATCACCCCTGCATCATTACCTGGGTTCCTCTGAATGAAAGCTGGGGAGTACGTGACATCCTCTGGGATAAAAAGCAGCAAAATTTTGCCCTGTCCCTATATTATGCCACGAAGGCAATTGATTCGTCCAGAATTGTGAGTACGAATGACGGCTGGGAAAGCGTAACAAGTGATATCCTCGGTGTTCATGACTATGAAAGCGATGGATCCGTGCTTTATGAAAAATACCGGGACAAAGAAAAGATATTTTCCTGGACGGCAGTCGGAAAAATGATATATGCGGAAGGCTTTTCCTATCGGGGAGAGCCGGTGATCATGTCGGAGTTTGGCGGGGTAGCCTTTGAAGACGGTGAAAATGAGAACTGGGGATACAATGAGAAGGCTTCCGATGAGAATGAGTTTATAGAAAGAGTATCAAAATTATGCAGGGCAATTGAAAAGCTTGATTATATGGAAGGATATTGCTATACCCAATTAACGGATGTGGAACAGGAAACGAATGGATTATTATATTCCGACCGAAGGCCTAAGGTACCCATTGATAGGATTCGCAGGATGATTCTTGCGGAAAGTATAAGATAAATAGACTAAATAATGAACGCAATTAGAAAAGGAACAGCCACCCGCATAGGTGAGTTGACCAGTTATATGAGTAGAAGGGGCACCCAATATAGCCATTGAATTGAAGTGCCCCTTTATTAGACAAAACCGAGTCTGCTATTTCTCCAAAATCATTTCCATGCCCTCTCCAGTTGATTTAAAGCCTATCTTTTCATACAAAGGCCGCCCCTGCTCAGTGGCATCCAGGCTGATATGTGTAATCCCTTTTTCGGTTGCGTCATTTACAATTTCGTTCATCATTTGCCGGGCAATACCCCTGTTGCGGTATCCCTCCCTGACATATACATTCATGACGTGGGCACGTTTTCCGGTTGGATGATCATAGGTTGGCATTACCGTGATATAGCAGACCGTTGCACAACCAAGCATGACTCCATTCTCTGTAGCGAAAAATGTAGTCTGATTGCCAGAGTGTAAATATTCATTGGTAGTCTTTTTGAAATCCATGTCGAATATGTCAGACTTCAAACCGTTAACTGCCATCAACACCTCATACCTTAAATTTATGACCTTCTCAAAAGTTTCTTTATCCGTCTGATCTGCTTTACGAATCTCTATCATCCTCAATCTCCATTTCAATAGTCTTTAGTGCAAATTCTTAATTTCCAATTGAATAAATTGGTGGTTATTAACTTCGTCTTATGCCCATTTTTCAATCATATCTAATTTGTTTCTCTTCTTCTAATTCTAAGAAAATAGGCAGCAATCAGGCAGATAACCCCAGGAATAAAAAATAGTATACTAGACAACATTATGGTAAATTGAATTCCAAGAGGAACCGCAAATATCCTGGTTTTCATCAAATAGTAATCATAAGCAATTGTAATAAAAAAGGCCAGAATAAGTAGGATTCCTATGATAAGTAAAATTATTTTTATAGCTCTTTTCACTTAACTACCTCCATTTATTTATTTTTCAGATATAAATATTCTGTAGTACAAAACTGTTCGATAAAGTCCTGTTTATACAATAATGAAGGGCTGTTTTTTAATTATATATTTCTAATGACGGTAAGTCAATTAAAGTTATTAATTTAAAGCAGACATTAAAGTTATTGATTTAAAGCAGACATTCAATGTATAATATTACCATGTATCCGCTTGGAGGTCATTTGTAAAGGAGTAGACAATATGAGAGTTTTTGAATTAAGCCAAGAACGTATTCCAGCAGTTGCCCAACTAATGTGTTCGATTAAGCCGGAGTGGTGGGATTATGATGGCGCCTTTGGTCAATTGAGCGGCACCGATGAAACTATTAGAACAGTTGGCTGGTATCTTGGTGAGGATGAGGAGCATCCAAAGGGCTGGATACTTTGCAGGGAGCTTATTGGCTATCGAACAATTGAACTTGAGTGCAGTGGGTTTGATGATAATGGTATTTTTAAATTGGAGCATAAGCTTGGTGAACTTATTGATACAGCTTCACAATACGCAAAAAAGAAAGGATACCTCACATTTAGAAATGGTATAAGTTCTATCGGATTCAATATTCACGGACAAAAGCTTGAAAATATTCCTGAAGCAATTCAAAATCTTACTTGTGACAGAGATGATTATAAATGGATGCTCGATTATGGCTTTAAGGTAATCGGAATTCAGCCCAATGTATATGAAAAAGGATTTCATCTGATATTATTAGCAAAAGAACTTTAGTAGGAGATAAAACCTTATACAAAACGAAGGAATTCCAACTTTTTAGGCAGTAAAGGTTTTAAGCTATGGGACAGAAAAAAATAGAAATATACCGGGAGGTTTTGGGCATGGAATGTAAAATACGTTCTTGGAGAATATCGGATGCAGCTGATCTTGCAAAGGCTCTAAATAACAAAAGGATATACTGAGGCATCTTTTTTCGTTCCAGAAATTTAACGGAAGCAGTTACAGGGGTAAATATTTCATCTAAACTAATGTGAAATCCCATGTGGGTCACCCTATCTAAAATTTCCGAAGTTTGTTTTGAATCGGTGTTTGTCAAAAACCTGCAGATATATCCTTTAGATTTTAGATAATCGACAGTTTCTACTGCACCTTTTATTGCATTTCCCTTGAAATATAAAGTACCGTCCAAATCGAAAAAGATAGCTTTTACGTTCATTGGTAACCCTCCTGTTAGTGATTTAATAATGCTGGTCCGCATATTCTATTTAATGGTTGGCAGCCATAAATTATAAAAAAGCATCTTTCTGGGCCATGATAAAGTTGTAATTTAATTCGAGAAGATTATCCTCATAATTATAAAATGCACTATCCAGTTCATTTAAGATTTCCTCGTCAATTTCATCCAGTAGGTTTTCCCTTTCAGCCTTATCCTTTGGAATAATATGATCCGGGAAAAGTGAAATTGCCCGGTTTAATAATTCATAGGTTTTCATAGCTCCAATACTTTTTAAAGAATATAATGTGTCCATTGCAAAATTACCGGATGAATTAAAGAAAAACTGGCTAAATCCGCCGTTATTAACCTCAGCCTCTAATTCTTGGCATAGATATGTTGTTTTTTCCTGATCTGTAAGCTTCTCCAACTTATCACCATAGCTACATTTGTCTGATAAGTATTCATGCAAAGCTATAATCAGATCATTTTTATCTTTCATTGCCCATATGACGCTAATATCTTTTGTATCCGAATTATTATCAAAGTTATGTGAAGATTTACTGATTTTATGATCCGTATTCCTCTTCTTTAAAAAATCAAATATCATTTTGGTTCCTCCACTGTTATTTATAATATAACTATGGTTTATTTATAATGATCCGTCAGCCTGGAATCCGGCTCCTTATTATAGTACATGGTTCTTTTAACTTTACTATTATAATTTTGTGAACTCATTGATTTAATTCGAATAGGAATCTAATGATATTTGTTCCACTTTTATTTTCCACGGTATGCGCCCCATTTTACCAATGACGTGGTTTTCAGAATAAGCTGCAATTAAAGCGATCATATATCCTCCTATTATCAGAGCTTGAAAAAATAAGGCCCACATTGCAGTTCATGGGTATGTACATAGGTCCATTTTCTTGCCGCGTCAAAAACATAAACATCATAATCCGAATCGAAATCCGAAGACCTGAGTAACTGGGGATTTTCTATATAAAACGATTCATCCTTATTCTGATAGAACAGATACACCGTTTCCTTCTTACATCTGTTAAAAGCGCGCCTTGCTTTTAAACCTGAAAGAGCTTCCACCCTTTTGAAGCTGAATATATGCCACTTGAAGCTTTCGTAGTGAATAGCTTTTTTGTCTTCAGCACTCACGGAAGCAGCAAAAAGTCTACTCCAGTTTGCCCTAATCATACTTGACTTAGGCTGGGGAACAAAAACTACACCTCTGTCAATAATTTCTTGCCTCTTCTTAGAATATTCACAATCTAAAAGATGTCCGTTATATTCATTTATTTTATCGATGATACTATCTATTAGCTGAAAGCGGACAGTCCTTTCGGCTTCATCAGGTATTTGGTCGGTTTTTTCAATCTCTTTATATAAATTAATGGAATCAAATTTTAACATGGTCACCTCCATTGCATTAATATAACTTATATTTGAATAATTCCTATGCAAGTAAATTATAAGTTTTCTCCTATCGGAAGTCAATTGAGGGTGGAAAAATATTATATGCCGTTGTGTGTTGCTATGTGCACCCCGAAGCATCTAAATAAAGTTCACCGTTCTATCACTGGCAAAAAGTCAGGCCGGGTGATAGAATCATAGTAGTACTACTGTTACGACTATTAGGCGGGGGTGTAAGGATGTACAGATTGATGGTTGCCGATGATGAGAGATGGATCCGAAAGGGAATTATTAAGATGATTGAGGCGGAGCAGTTGCATATCTCAGAGATATTTGAGGCTGATAGTGTAGAAGGGGCATTTGAAGTGTTTTTAAAAGAAAGGCCGGATATTGTTATTGCTGATGTGAAATTTCCAAGGGAGGACGGATGTACCCTATGTGAAAAGATCTATGCGGTTTCCCCGGATACTCAGATTATCATGATATCAGGCTACCGTGAATTTGAATATGTGAAAAGGGCGCTTTCTTATAAGGCAATCGACTATTTATTGAAGCCGGTGGACAAAACCCTGTTAAATGAAACAGTCCGGCGGTGTATTAATTCGCTGGATTTATTAGATAAGGAAAAGGCGGAGAAGGAAAAGGCAGAGAAAGAAACGGCTTTTTCTATGCAGGATGGCGGGGAAGGCTATGATGGCAATGAGGAAGGGATGCAAAAAATTGTAGGCGAAGTGATGGAAATGATACGGAAAAACTACAATAAGAAACTGTCCTTGTCAGAAATTGCAGGAAGCTATCATTTCAGCGATGCCTATTTTTCCTATTCCTTTAAGAAGGTCGCCGGGATATCCTTGATGAATTATATTATGGAGGTCAGGGTAGAAAAGGCCAAGGAGCTGATGCTGTCCAGCAATTATAATTTAAAGGATATTGCTCTCCGTGTGGGATATCCGGATCAGCATTACTTTACAAAAATATTTAAGAAGATGACAGGTACTTCTCCCAAAGAATATAAAATGCAAATAGAAAAGGACATTTTTGAGCATGAATAGAATAAGAGCCCTCATATCCAAAAGAATTAATGTGAAGGTAATGGCATTGTTTATCATAGTGCTTGCCTGCGTTTTAATCTGCACAACAGCAATAACGAATTATTACAGTACACGCTTCATTAAGGAACAGCGTGTGAAATATAATGCCCAGGTAATGTCCCAGACGGAAAACAGCCTGCTCCAGCTGAATAATCAGATTACCCAGTTCCTGAACAACTATAACAGGGAAAGCCAGTATCAGAAATTATATCTGTCAAATATAACAAATTTTGATTTCCTTGTGATGAAGCAGCAAATTGAGTTTGAAACAGATATAAAAAAATTGATCTATGTTAATCATTTGGATGAAGTAATAAAGGATATGATCTTTTATTACGGCGACCAATATATGTTTGGCATAGGGGATGGCGTACTGGATAAAAATTATAAAATATCTGGGACGGAGTGGTATCAAAGCTTTGTGGATTCAAAAAGCCAGTATATGGTCTACGGTCCGGTTGATGAAAGCTATAAAGCAAAAAACACGGTTAGGGAGCAGGTGATGGTTTTCTTTAGCAGGCTTGTGGTACCCTCCTCATCGGCTTTTAAGACAGAGCAAAAACCCTTTGTGATGGTCAGCGTCAAGTTCAGTGCAATGAAGGAAATGTTTGAACAGCTAATCTCGGGAAGCAGGGGGATTGTTGTATCAGACCCGGAGGGGCATGTTGTGTATACCAGCAATGAAGCCTATGCCGACTTAAAAATAATCCATGATAAAGAGTATTTTAAAGATTTGACAGAAAGGAAGAAGGACTACGTTACCTATACGGATCAGGATATCTTTATTACAAGCACGTATGTGGGCAAATATAACTGGATCATCTCCACGATTGATTCATCAGAGGAGCTGTTTAAGGATGTGGACCAATTAGTCAGGACGATTAATATTATTGTATTTGCCTTTGGTGTCCTTGGCGTATTAATAGCAATCTTTTTGATCAAGCGGCTGATGATGCCGATCTATGTGTTGAACCATCTGATTAACACCATTGAAGAGGAGACCGATACCTATATCGATGTTACAACCAATGATGAGATTGGGCAGATTGGACAGCGTTTTAATCAAATGAAGCGAAGGCTGAATGAACTGAATAAGAAAATGTATTTATCCGAGGTCCGGGCCAAGGAAGCCCAAATCAGTGCATTGCAGGCTCAGATTAATCCCCATTTTCTATATAATACCCTGGATAATATCTATTGCATTGCACAAATAGAGGAAATTGACCCGATTGTTGAATTGACCCAGAGCCTGTCCAACATCATGCGCTACAGCATTGACTGCAAGGATATGTACACAACTGTAGGGGAGGAGCTGAAGCATGTAGAAAATTATCTGAATATTATTAACGTGCGGTACGACGGAAGTGTCCGTCTGGTAAAGGAGATAGAAGAAGGCTTGGAAGCTGCCAGGACGATAAAGCTTTTGCTCCAACCCATTGTTGAAAATGCCTGGGTGCACGGAATACGCAAAAAGGCAATACCGGAAGGAATCATATCGATCCGCATTTACCGCAGGGCAGATGATATGGAGATTGTAGTGGAGGATGACGGCATTGGGATCGGTGAGGATAAGCTTGAGATACTCAATGACTCCCTGAGCATATTTACTGAGGAAATTCGCACACCTAAGAACAAAGGCTTTGGAATTGCCTTAATTAATGTAAATGACCGTATTAAGTTCATGAATGGTGAAGGGTATGGAGTTCGGATTGACAGCATACAGGGCGCAGGAAGTAAAGTGACCATCCGCCTTAAATATATGGAATAAAACTAAAACCCCAGATAACATAAGAGAGTTATATTAAAACCCAAAAGCAGAAGGAGGGTAGGAGCCTTCCTTCATGCAACGCAGAAGGGAATATTTCTTTGAACCGTCAATAGCAGTCCGTGGGATAGGGAGCTGTTACTGACAGGCAGAGAGATGTTTCGGGCGGTGCATGATGGAAAGCCCCTACCCTCCTTTTCCGCTTGGCGGGAATAAAAGGGAAGGGGAATTGTGAAAATTTTCTATTTTATAGATAGGTGCTAATTGTATTTATGTGCAATATAAATATTGAGATCTAAAAATAATACACCTTTTAACGAAAAATTGTCTAAATTTATTTGCAGTTCACCATGCTATACTGGGCATAAAGAAGAAAAAGAACATAACGAGGAAGGAAATGCTTATGACTACCAGAAAGAAAAAGATACCATTTTCCAGAAGAATACGGCCATATCTGTTTTTGCTCCCAATCTATGCTTTGATTGTGACCTTTAAATACATTCCTTTTTTTACGGCAATACAGAAATCCTTTTATAACTGGAATGGCGGGAAGCTGAACCAATTTATCGGACTGGATAACTATATAGAAGCATTTCAGGACAAGATTTTCCTGGGCTCCTTGCTGACAGTCTCAAAGGTGATGATCTTTTATGTGGTGGTTGCCATTACAATACCGCTGCTGACCGCTGAGCTTTTATATGCCGTGAAATCCACCAGGAAACAATATTTCATAAGGACGGCCTTTACTTTTCCGATGGTTGTGCCAGGCGTGGTTATCATCCTGCTATGGAAATGGATCCTTGGCGGAGATAACGGTATTTTGAATAATCTGTTAACCGGTATAGGATATGGGAACCTTGCGCAGCCCTGGCTTGGCAGCAGTAAGACAGCTTTGGGGGCGATTATGGCGATTGGTTTTCCATGGCTTGGCATGTCTGCCCTGGGAGGGATGCAGCTGCTGATTTATTTTGGAGCCCTGCAGGCGGTGCCTAAGGATTTGTTTGAGGCTGCCCAGGTGGACGGAGTAAATATTGTACAGCGCTTTTTTAAGATTGACCTTCCACTGTTATCCAGCCAGCTGAAGCTGATGATCACCTTGGCTATTATTAATTCCCTGCAAGTATTTGAATCAATTTTTATATTGACCAAGGGAGGGCCGGTCACATCCACCATGGTTCCGGCGGTATATCTGTATGAGCAAGGCTTTTCTTATAGAAGGATGGGATATTCATCAGCCATAGGAATCATATTATTTGTAATCATCATGATACTTACGGTCTTAAATAATAAATTCCTTAAAAATACAGAGAAAATGGATTAAGGGGGCAGGAGGATATGAATATATTTGCAAAGATATTGGGAAGAGTATTGCTGGGATTATTGCTGATTTTGACCTTGTTGCCTTTTTATCTGCTGGTGTTGAACTCTTTTAAATGGCAAAATGACATTGTTTTAAATCCCTGGATGTGGAATGGGGCGGAGCATATTACTAATTATACAAAGGCTCTGGTGCAGGTAGCCCGTCCCATGGTGAATTCCCTGATTGTAACGGCTGCGGTGGTGGTAGGAACAATCCTGTGCTCCCTGCTGGCGGCCTATGCGTTTATGAGGTTTAAATTTTTTGGCTCCAATGCTTTATATTTCGGGATTATTGCGATGCTTATGATACCCGGATATGTCATGCTGATACCCCAGTTTATCCAGATAAACGACCTTGGATTATACAATACCTATTTTGGCTTGATCCTGCCGCCGACTGCCTTTAATGTAGCGATGGGAACCTTCCTGTTGAGGACTTCCATGGAGTCAATATCTAACAGCTTGCTGGAGGCCGCAGATATGGAGGGAGCGAAGGATCTGACGATCCTGGGAAAGATAGTCCTGCCTCTTTCCTATCCGACGATTGCGACAGTTATGATCATGACGGGACTTTCCAGCTGGAATAATTATTTATGGCCATTGGTCGCCTCCACTGGGGAAAAAACGCAGCAGATTACAGTGGCGTTGACCAAGATGGTGAAGTCATTGGCCGAAGGAGAAGGGATTTTATTTGCAGGCTATGTAATCGCATCCCTTCCGCTTATTATCCTGTTCTGTTTTTCAAGCAAATACTTTATTGCGGGGTTAACACAGGGATCGGTCAAGGGCTGACACGAGAGGAAAATAATCGGCAGTCTGGCTGTATGCTTCATCTGTAGAGGAGAAGTGTATGAATTGGATATTATTGCAAGAGCTTTATGGCAATTTATCTCACTACCTTAGAGGTAGGAATTTTCTTGCCAAATATGATAAAACAAGGAGGATATGTTATGAGAAAGTGGAAGAAAACAACGGCACTATTGCTGTGCATGGCCTTGATGGGAGGGCTGGCTGCCGGATGCAGCAACAAGACAGGTGATTCCAAGGCAGAGCCTACGACAGCAGCAGGGGCAGGCAGCACGGATACTACACAGGCAGGGAAGGAAGAGAGTGCCGGTGCAGAGGGTACGCTAGATTTTTCGGGTGTTAAATTAGTCTTTGCACAGGATCTCGGAACAGATGAAACGGCAAATGCAGTGGTAAATGAGATTATTGATGCCTATGAGGCTAAAACAGGGGCTACAATTCAATTTGAGGCTCTGCCCCCTGCAGATTATAGGACCTGGCTAACGACCCAGTTTACTGCAGGAGAGGGGCCGGATGTTTACACCGGTATCCTCTATGATATTACAACGGATTATAACAGCGGCTGGCTGTATAATTTTGCAGACCTGTACAAGGCGGAAAGCCCTTATGATACCGGCCATATCTGGAAGGACACCCTGCCGGAATATATTTTAAACAGAATGTATATAACAGAAAATGATATTCCTGGATACCCTTCCTCGACGAGTGTTGTGCGTATTTTCTGTAATACCAAGCTGTTCGAGAAGGCGGGAGCCCAAATCCCAACAACCTGGGCAGAATTCGTGGATGCGTGTAAAAAGCTAAAGGATGCGGGCATCACGCCTTTTGGTTTTCCGAATGCATCCTTTGCGGATCTTTCCTGGTTATGGTTTAATAATTCAATTACCAGCCAGTTAAATAACGGCCTCGTGACAACGCTGGATGAGACAGGTAACGGTTATGTGGAATTGAATGAAATTGTAAAGGGCTTTGAAGAGGGTAAGCTTGATTTTACTTCTTCCAGTATTTTGGAAGGTTATAAATTAATGAAAGAGTTCTCAGACTATTGGACGTCAGATTATAATGGCTTAGACCAAGCCACAGCCATCAATATGTTCATCCGCGGTGAGGTTGCCATGGTTCAGGCTCTGTCCACGAACTTAAGTGCGGTGGACGCGGTAGTATCCGAGGATTTCGAATACGCTGTAATGCCTGTTCCCACAATTACAAAGGATACCTCAGCGAATGCTATGGGTAAATCAGTAATTCTTGGAGGACAGCCGGATATCATTTATGCCATCAATAAAGATCTGGAGACTGATGAAACAAAATTAGCTGCGGCAATTGACTTTTCCCAGTATATGTCTTCGCCTGAGGTGCAGAAAAAGCTGGCAGAGACAATTTACCGGATTCCTTTAGCAACCACCACGGAATTGCCGGAGAACCTTCAGGGCTTTATCATTACCGAGGAACCCTTAAGGCTGGCATATTATACTGGCATTAACGAGAAATTAAGAACCTACTTCCATCGTGCAGGCCAGCAATACCTGGAAGGAAGCATCGATGTGGACCAGCTTGGGGTTATCCTGAATGATGCTTACAGCGAGGTGCTGAAGGAAATAGAATTAGAAAATGGATGGACGGCAGATAATAATTATGGAATACAATAACTTCATATAAAAACTTCATAATTTAAAAAAGTTAAAAGAACAGGAGCTTCTGCATACAGCATAATCAGACCTTAAGGCTGGTATGTGGTGCAGAAGCTCCTCTAATTCCTCCGGCTGCGATAGGAATCGGAGGACGGAAAGGAAATGATGCTATGGCAATGGAACAGAAAGCAATGCAAAAACCAAATGTGATATACATCCTGGCAGATGATATGGGATACGGAGATATATCGGCTTTTAATGAAACCTGTCCCTTTGTAACGGAAAACTTAGATGAACTGTGCAGAAATGGTGTGCGGTTTTGTGATGCCCATGCCACTTCGGCGGTGTGCACTCCCTCGCGCTACGGTATTCTTACAGGCCGTTATAATTGGCGGTCCAGGCTGAAATCCTATGTGCTTGGAGGGTATTCCGAAGCCCTGATTGAAGACGGCAGAAAAACCCTCGCTGACCTGTTCAAAAGTCAGGGCTACCGGACAGCAGCAATCGGTAAATGGCACTTGGGGATGGATTTTGCGAAAACGGATGATTTTAGGGAGCAGGAGGAGTTTGGAGCCTGCGAGGGAATTGACTATGGCGGCCGGATCCGGCGTTCACCCCTCAGCTATGGTTTTGATTACTACTTTGGAATCAGCGGTTCTCTCGACATGCCCCCTTATGCCTACATAGAAAATGATTATTTTACTAAGCTGCCGGATCATGAAACCCAGGGCAGCGGCAAGGTATTCTGGAGAAAAGGCCCTACCGCTCCGGGGTTTGTGCATGAGCATGTATTGGATGAGCTGACGGACAAGGTAATAGAAAAAATCGGGGAATATAAGGAGGAGCCGTTCTTTCTCTATTATCCCATGCCTGCGCCCCACACACCCATTTTGCCGGCGGAAAGGTTCCGGGGAGCCTCAGGGACAAATGAATATGGTGACTTTATCCTGCACTGCGATGATGTCGTGGGAAGGATAATAAATAAATTAAAGGAAGAGCAATTATATGAGGACACAATTATTGTCTTTACCTCAGACAACGGATGCTCACCTATGGCAAACTATGAAGAGCTAAGGGCAGCAGGACACAATCCCAGCTATATCTTTCGGGGAACCAAGTCAGACATTTATGAGGGAGGACACCGGGTTCCCCTGATTGTACAGTGGCCTGGCCAGATGCCAAAAAACCAGCGTTGTGATAAAATGGTATGCTTGTCGGACTTCATGGCTACCATGGCGGATTATTTTAATGTTACCCTACCTGATTCCATGGGGGAGGACAGCGTCAGCAATCTCCCTCTCTGGTTTGATGTAGATCATCCGGGGGTCAGGAAGGATATGGTCCACCAGAGCATTGACGGATCCTTGTCCATCCGGAAGGACAATTATAAATTAGAACTATGCCCCGGCTCCGGCGGGTGGTCATATCCAGCCTCCGGCACAGAGGATGCCTCCCTGCCACGTTTTCAATTTTATGACCTGGGCGGGGATATCAGTGAGAGCAGAAATTTGATAGAAGAATATAAGGAAGAAGCGCTGGAGATGAAGCAGCAATTAGTCCGATATATATTAAATGGAAGAAGTACCCCCGGAAAGAAGCAGGAGAACAACGGAGTCCCTATTTGGGATGCCATTTCATGGATGGAAGACGGGGAAGGGAATAGTTAGCTTAAATTGAATAGCAGTTACCGAGGAATCCTCGGCAACTGCTTGGGAGGGAAGGTAATAGCTGGCTTAAATTGAATAGGCTTACGAGGCGTAGGGATGGAGCAGAAAGGCGGATGCGTGTATTAAGCGCAGAATAGGAGGAGCAATGGAAAATGCAGTAGTAAAAGCGAGGACAGAAAGAACAAAATGGTATTGTGATGCCCGGTTTGGGATGTTTATACATTGGGGGCTGTATGCAATTCCAGCCCGCGGCGAATGGATCCGCAGTACAGAAGAAATACCGAAGGAAGAATACGATCCGCTGATGAATGAGTTTTATGCAGAGAATTATAATCCGAAGGAATGGGCAAGAATAGCAAAAGAAGCCGGCATGAAATACGCTGTTTTAACAGCCAAGCACCATGATGGCTTCTGCTTATTTGATACCGGGTATACAGGGTTTAAGTCAACCAATGCACCATGCAAAAGGGATTTGGTAAGGGAATACGTAGAGGCCTTCCGTGCGGAAGGGATCAGGGTGGGCCTGTATTTTTCCATCATTGACTGGCACCATGATGATTTCCCTCATTACGGCGACCGGATTCATCCGATGCGTAATAAGGAGGAATACAAAAATGGCCAGCGTGATTTTGACCGCTATCTTGAATTCATGCATGGACAGGTCCGTGAACTATTGACGAATTATGGAAAGCTGGACCTGATGTGGTTCGATTTCTCTTATGGCGATATGAAATGTGAAAAATGGAAAGCGGCAGAATTAATTCAGATGGTGCGCGAAATCCAGCCGCATATCATCATCGATAACCGGTTAGAGGGCAGCGCAGAGGATGCAGGCTCCATAAGAACCTTGAACCCGACGCCATATTCCGGTGACTTCGCGTCACCGGAACAGATGATACCTCCTGCCTGTATCTGCGATCATGCCGGTAATCCGATTCCTTGGGAAGCATGTATCACCCTGAATAATAACTGGGGCTATAGTGCATATGATAAGCACTACAAATCGCCCAAGCTGATTGTTAGGACTCTCGTAGAATGTGTCAGCAAGGGCGGCAATTTACTTGTTAATGTTGGACCGACAATAAAAGGGGAGATTCCGGAGGAATCTGTTTCTATTTTAAAGGAAGTGGGAAAATGGGTGAGGGAAAATGGAAAGAGCATTTACGGATGTAGCTTTTCCGATTTTCCGAAGCCGGAATGGGGGAGGTTTACCCAGAATGGAAATAAGCTCTATGCCCATGTGATGGAAGAGCAGGTAGGCGCAATCTGCCTGCCTAATATGGCGGGTAAGGTAACATCGATGCGTTTGCTAAAGGACGGCTCAGAAGTAAAGGAGTCCTTCTTCTGGAACCTAAAAGAGTACTCGGAGAATGCATACTTTTTCTTTGATTCCCGGGCATTTGACTGCTATCCATTACCGGATGAAAAGAATACTGTTGTAGAGATTATGTTGAAAGAGGAATAAAGGGGCTAAGTGCCAATCTTTTTGAAAAATTTTAAAAATTTGTAACCATACAAGTGAACCTCGGGCAGAAAAATAACATCTAATAAGTGTACAGTACAAAGAAAGCAGCTGCAGATCATACGAAAGGTATCAAACATGGATAAAGAAGAGTTTTCAAAAAGGGTTCTTGCCGCAGAAGCAAGCCTGTACCGTGTCTCAAAAGGAATTCTAATCAATGAAGCGGATTGTGAGGATGCTGTCCAGAATGCAATCTTAAAGGCCTATATGAAACGGAATTCACTTAAGGAGGTAAGCTTTTTTAAGACATGGCTGATCAGGATCCTGATCAATGAGTGCTATCAGTTTTTGCGGAGGAAAAAGCAGGAGGTGTCCTACGATGCTTGTGTCCTGGAAGAAATGACAGAGCAAGTGCAATACCCGGAGCTTTATGATGCAATTAAAAGGCTGGATATCAAGCATAGAATGCCGATTATACTCTGCTATATCGAAGGATATTCTGTAAATGAAATTGCAGGAATTTTAAGGATACCGTCAGGGACAGTCAAAAGCAGACTTTCCAGAGGACGTAAGCAAATCAAGGACTTATTAGAAGAAGAGGTGTAATGTATGAAGAATATATATGATTGGAAGCATGTACTGCCGGAAGAAACGGAAGGCTTTCATGAAAAAGTACGGGAAGCGCTTCATTCCCTGCCGGAGGAGCGAACAGGCCATTGGGCTCCTAAAAAGAGATATCTGCCTGTGTTGGTAGCGGCAGTATTTATCTTAAGCAGTGCAACCGTATTTGCAGCGCTCAAATGGAATGACCGGGCAGCGCAGCATTTTAGCACGGATGAGCGGCTACAGAAAAATCTGACGGAGGAAGGATATTCACGCCAGGATGTGCAATCGGTTACGGATAACGGGGTTACCATCACCCTGGAGCAGACCGTTCAGGATGAAAATCTGATTTATCTTCTGTTCAAGGTTACCTCAGATAATCTGGAGCTGACATCAGAAGATAATGGCATGAGCTATAAAATGAAGGCCTCCAACGGCTCAGGATTTTTTACAAGTGCAAGCTCGGGGTTTGTTAGTGAATTCGAGCAGCCGAGAGTCAGCAATAGCAGGGAATATGAGGTGTGGATCACAAAAAACCGGACCTATGATTTTAAGGGAGCCGTATTAAGCTTAAGCTTTAATGCATTGGAGGAATATAAAGGGAAAGCAGGTTCGGTAGAGGAGCTTGTAAAGGGGCAGTGGAATTTTGATATCGATTTATCGGTAAACGCTTCCGTTGAAATTGACATGGACAAAACAGTTACATTGGAAGGCTGTGATGTCAAGATCCATAAAATAAAAATATCCCCATTATCCTATATCATTTATTTCGACAGCGATGATGTTAAGGCGCTTCAGGAAGCCAAAGACATTCATCCGGAAGTGCTCGACATCACATATCCCCTTATCCTGTCCGGCGTTAAGTATAAGGATGCAACGGTAATGCAAGGGGATGTGGGTTTGATGAGCGAAGGTTTGGATGAAGGTTTTGATAAGGAAAGCGGAGATTTTATCATAATCGGAAGGTTCTCCGAGGCCATTAACGTGGATCAGGTTCAGGAAATTGTATTTAACGATAAAGAGACCGGCGTATCCATCAGGTGATGTAGGAGGAAGATGGTAGAAGGGTAACAGCAAAGGTAACGAGGGAAACAAGAGAACAACAAGAAAACAACAAGAGAGAAATTGGAGAGAAATAAGAGAATAAGGAATAATAAGAAATTCATAAGACATATAAGAGAAATCGGGCTTAGGTAAGATGGTTTGTAAGAGAGAACCCTTCCCTAGGCCGGTTTTCTTTTTTGTACAGAGCATATTTTTCATATCTAAGTCAGAAAAAATGTAATATTACCCGTTTATATTGACTTAATAATGGATATGCTATAAGATGAAATTGCAGGAAACTATTGTGAACTATAATTTTATCTAAAAGAGGATATCTGATGAAAAGAAATATAGAGGAACAACTAATACAATGGAAGCAAAAAAGACGCCGTAAGCCGCTCATCCTATACGGCGCCCGCCAGATTGGAAAAACATATAGCATAAAAGAGTTCGGAAAAAAATATTTTGAAAATACAATCTACATTAATTTTGAGATCAACCAAAAGATCATAAAGGATTTTGATGAAAACATATCACCCTCCTTTTTATTGCATCGAATGGAAGTGTTCTTTGGACAGAAAATAGATCCGAATAAAACATTAATCATATTTGATGAGATCCAGGCCTGTGAACGTGCGTTAACCTCATTAAAGTATTTTTATGAGGATGTGCCTGAATATCATATCATTGCTGCCGGCAGCTTGCTGGGCGTGGCAATGAACCGCGAAAAATATAGCTTTCCTGTTGGGAAGGTCGATTACCTGAATATGTATCCTATGCGGTTGGACGAGTTTATGCTTGCTTTGGGAGAGGAATTATTGTTAGAGGAGATCAGAACCTGCTATTTCGAAAAAAGAAAAATGGATTCTGTATTGCATGATAAGGCGTTACAATTATATCGGGAGTATTTGATCATAGGTGGGATGCCGGAAGCAGTTGCTGAATATTCGTTAGAAAAGGATGTATTAAACACAGCTGAGATACAGCAAGGCATATTGAACGCCTACGTTTCGGATATGGCTAAATATGCTACACCATCGGACACCACAAAGATTATGGCCTGCTTCGATAGTATTCCGGCACAGTTGGCAAAGGATAACCGCAAGTTTCAATATAAGGTTGTGGCCCAAGGGGGAAAGACATCATTATTTGGCGCATCGATTGATTGGCTGTTGGCAGCAGGCATTGTTACAAAATGTGAAAAGGTCGAGCACGGAATTCATCCCCTTGGGATATATAAAAATCTCTCTTCCTTTAAGCTCTATATGAGTGATGTGGGATTATTAACTACTAAGGCAGGCACCACGGCATACGACATTATTAGTGGGAATGACCATGTCTTTATTGGTGCTCTGACAGAAAATTATATAGCTAATATATTAGAAATGAATCGTTATAAGCTTTATTATTGGACTTCTGGCGGAGAAGCAGAGGTTGATTTCATCATTGAGCAGGAAGGAAAAGTTGTTCCTGTTGAAGTAAAAGCCAGGGAACATACAAAATCACGGAGCTTATCAGTATTTCTCAGCAAATATCCCGCAGAAACGAGCATTCGTTTTTCGGGCAGGAACTTCGGATGGGAGAATGGAATAGAATCGATTCCCCTGTATGCTGCCTGGCTTGTCTGAATACTGGCAATGAAGTTATAGATTGAAGTTACAGAAGATAAAAAGGAACCTTCGGGATGCTATACTTCGCAGAGATATTAAAATTCGATACACTACCAGGATATGAAATAGAGAAAATAGAACTTTTTAATACCCTGCCTGATAACTGGACTTATCCTGAAATCCAGCCTAAATTGTTAGAAAAATTCGCGAAAGCACGGGGAGCTATGGAGTTGAGATCAATTGATGAACAACTAAATAATAACAAAGATAAAGGGTATAATGAAAGCCCTGCAGGCATCAATTTACCAAATGCTATGGAAGAGCCTGTAAATAATTATGTTTTAATATCGCAAGTACTTCCAAAACGAAGGAGTGAGCTTATGAAAAGGAAAACCATATACGCAGTTATTGAGGTATTTATCCTGGCAGTAACCGGATTATTGGCATTTACCGCTTTGAATAAAGAATATCTGTTCCAATGGGCGGCGCATAACTGGAAATTCTCCCTGGTGTTAGCAGCAGTTGCCTTGGTGCTGATATTATTTAATAAGCAATTCGTCTCCGCCTTCATGACCGCAGGGATTGTCCTTGGTATTTTTGCCGGGAGTTTTATTGGAAATATAATAAAAGATCTTAATGTGGCGAAAATTACTGAGGGGATGAAGCCGGAAGAAATATATAGGCTTCGCCATCATCCGGGTTTTGAGATTTGGATGGGGATTATTCTTTTGTCCATATTGGCCGGGATTATTATTCAGGTTATTACTTCAAAAAGAGCCTGAAGATAGATGGAATTTAAATAAATTAACAGGGAGGCATCCATGGTTATTAAAATTGATGATACAAAAAAGGCAGAACAGCTCTTTTGTAATTGGCAGGAAACACTGATATGGTCCTGCCTGCAAAAGATCATGGGAAACATTTATGTGGATAGCCCGGAAATGCCCTTATCCGCAATGGCTGTGATTGGTGATTTCTGCTTTTTTGCAGGTTTACCGAATAAAGAACTGATTCTCTATAAACCGGAGGACTATAACAAGGATTTCATTATTATGGTGCCCCAGAATGACGGTTGGGCGGAGCTGGTAGTTGATGCTTGCGGTGATAAAGCCAAAAGGGTTACACGCTATGCCTTTAAAAAAGAGCCGGAGGTATTTGACAAGGAAAAGCTGCGGGAGGCTGTCCGTTCATTGGCGCCGGAATATTCCTTGCAAATGATTGATGAGGATGTTTTTAACCTGTGCAGTTTAAGGGCGTGGAGCAAGGATTTGGTGTCCCAATTTAAAGATTATAAAATGTACGAGCGGCTTGGAATAGGTGTAGCCATATTAAAGGATGGGGAGCTTGTTTCAGGTGCATCCTCCTACACCAGGTACCGGGATGGAATTGAAATAGAGATAGATACGAAGGAAGAGCACCGGAAAAAAGGACTGGCATATGTGTGCGGAGCCAAATTGATATTAGAGTGCCTTGAACGGGAATGGTATCCCAGCTGGGACGCCCAAAACAAATGGTCAGTGGCTCTAGCCAAAAAGCTTGGATATCATTATGACCATGAGTATTTGGCATATGAGATCTGGGGATATTAGTGGATTTATAACAAGGGAGGCGGATAGACCGCTGGGATGTCAGTGTCCACCGTGATGTGGTGGTTAAGAATATGGTGCTATTTCAGTAAATGTTATAGGGATGGTTTTAGAGAAAACACATTATCGTAAAAATTACGGTTACACTGGTTTTGAGCAATATTTGATTTATTTATGATCATAATCCACTATAATACCGCCCTGATATTTTATAAAATGATTATAAGGGGAGGGCTGCTTTTAAAAACGAAACTTGTAAAGTCCCCGAAGAGTTTGGCAATACTTTTTTGTTTCCGGTATAAGTCAGCAGTGCCAGGCAGGTCTTGCCTGGTATAATAATACTGCTGGAAGAATACAAATAGCGTATAAAAGGAGGAATTGCCGGACAGTGGAATTGCGAAGGTACTTTGAAAAAATCAAATAATTTAAGGTTAGGAGGATTGATTATGGCTTTTTGTGTAAACTGTGGAACACAAATGGATGAGAACACTAAGGTCTGTCCTTCCTGCGGAACGGAGGCCGGACAAAGTCCGGCGGCAGGAAACCCAGTACCGCCTCCATCGGCATCACAGCCCAATTTGTTCCAGAAGCTGAACGATACTGCGGAAACTACAGCGGAATATGACCCGAAGGATATTGCTGATAATAAGCTAATGGCCGCCCTGTCCTACATTGGGATTCTGGTGCTGATCCCGTGGCTTGCCGCTCCGAATTCCAGATTCGTGCGTTACCATGCAAGACAGGGACTCACTCTCTTTATTGCGTACATAGCCTATTTCGTCATCAGATTTTTGCTGGGGCTAATCAAAACGACACGCTATGCCTGGGGAATCCCTTATCAGACAACGCCGGGGATCATTTTGTTTATCAGCTGGTTAATTGGTATCCCGCTATTCATTTTGTCGGTCATAGGCATCATCAATGTGATCCAGGGAAGGGCAAAAGAACTGCCTGTCATAGGAAAACTCAATATAGTCAAGTGACCTGTTAACAAAGGGTGGCGGGAGGGCAGCTAATGTTTTCATTATACTGTCTTTCCGCCATCCCCTGTTTAGTACTTCTAACCTCACCTCTGTTGCGTCCTATGGATGGGCAAACTATTTTCAATATGGGAGCCTTTTCCGTATTTAATTCCTATCATAAAAAATCTATAATGGACTTAGTAAGAATGCTATAAAAGGCTGCTAAATGAGGTGGCCTTTATTTTTTAATAGAAAAGAAAAAATATTTTGTAAAAGGTCAGGAATGGACAGCAGGCTACGTATTAACGAATGTACGGGGCAGCTATGGCTGCCATAAAATTAGCAAACGTACAGAAGGGAGGCAGCAGATGAGGATCCAAGAAAGTAATTTTTTGCGGGAATTGCGGAGAGGAAACCAGGAAGCCCTCTCCTATGCAATTACTATGTATGGCGGTCTGGTGATGTCTATTATGCATAAGCATTTATATTTAATGCAGGATAAGCAGGAAGAATGCTTTGATGATGTTTTTATTAATGTATGGAACCACATCGGAAGTTATGATGAAACACAGTCCGATTTTAAAAACTGGATTGCCGGGATTGCCAGGAACCGGGCAATTGATTATTTAAGAAAATATAGGCGGGAGCTGGAGGAGTTGAAATTAGGGGATGAGTCGGCCGGTCCTGTACATGAGGATATCATCCCTCTGATAGAAAGGGAGATATCACAGGAAATGAAAAAAATGCTCAGCTGTTTATCGGAGGAAGACCAGGAATTGTTGAAAAAAATATACATGGATGAAATTCCGATTGATGTACTCAGCCAGGAAGCGGGAATGAGTAAAAATCTTATCTATAAGAGGGTATCCCGCAGCAAGGAAAAGATTAGAAAACAATATTTAGGAAAGGAAGTGTAGCAATGGATGGACAGATTTACGATATTTTGAACCGTGTAAATACAAATCTGGAGGAATATGAAGAAATTAAGCTATCAGATTACCAGAATAAGATAAACTCCAAAAGAATTCTTTCCAAAATTGATGGAAAGCAGCAAAGAACCATGAAACCGTGGAATATAGGAAAAAAGATAGCTGTGGCGGGCATAATAGCAGCTTTGGGAATGGCCTCTGCAACGACAGTATCCTTTGCTTCGGAGGGGAAGATTTTTAACTCTCTATATAGCTTCTTAAATGGCAGCAGAATTACAAATGAGTACGATGAAAAAACAGGGATGGGAAAGGCAACCATAGAGATGAATGCAACCGAGAACCCGCCCGTTGAGCTTGATAATGGGAGGATCTACTTTGTTGCGGATGGGAACAAAACGGATATTACGGATCAGCTTACAGCCGGATTGCCTTATATCGGCGAATATCTGGATGAGCAGAATATTATCCATAAATTTATTATTGGGGGAAGACCGGTAGAGGATGGTTATGGATATGAGGAAAATCTTTTTGACAGTAAAGGTAAGTTTTTAGGAGCCTCAGGGTATTTTGGAAGTAAAGTAGAGGGCATTGACGGTGAAAATGAGCCAGAGTGGCTATTAAAAGGCAGGAGTGAAATCGGAAGATCTGAATAGTGGAAAAAGGGATTAGCCTGTGATCATCACGACAGCGCTTGTGGAAACCGCGGCAATTATGAATGCCACTATTAGAACGTTCGTATCAGACCACGCAGCTCCCCGGTGTTTTATCCGGGAGCTGCGTGGTATTGTATAAAGGAGGCGAACCGCTTTTATTCTAAAGGCTCATAAGCCTTTGTACCCTAAAATTCTACTATTTGTTATCGCTTTCTATATTGCTAAGCATTTTGCTGAGTGTCAATTTAAATTTGTCGAGGTATTCATGGGAAATACCATTAAGCACATCAGATTTAAACTTTTCTGCAACATCCAGCATGGCTGCTTCAATTTTTTGGCCGCTTTCAGTCAGAGCTAAAAATTTGATTCTTTTGTCATCCGTACTGCTTATTCGATTAACCCAGCCAAGAACCTCCATCTTATCAAGTAATCGGACAACACTTGGTTCCTTCAGGGACATTTTATCAGCCAATTGCTTTTGTGTAATCATGTTATTATTTCTGATATAGTACAATGCAATCCATTGGCTCCTTGTTATATTATAATGGTTTAGCCTTTTCTCCAAACAATCTGCTAAATCCTTTGCGCTTTTACAGGTAATAAAAGCGATGCAATCATCTAAATTAAACATAATATTCACCATCTGATTTCTTTTTACTCTATATTAACATAAAACCATTAGGTGTACTATATTTTTTTAAAGCTTTTATTAGTCAATTGATCTGACCCGAAATATATAGCTTAATATAATCCCATACAGCCTGTTCTGTAAAGTATTTTCCCTTAAGTTCATTTTCACAGGATTTGAAATCATAAAGCTTCAGGCTATCAGTATTTATTTTAATAGATTGAATCAGATTATCAGCTATAGAAACATAAACCGACATAGTTCCAAAGGAAAATTTACGTTCCAATTCCATATCAAATTTTGGAGATTGGACGTATAACCAATTGTCAGACGAGAGAAGCCCCTTTAATGGCGGTTCTAAATTAGTTTTGTTAATATACTCTATATTTTGGCAATCAAAGGTCTTAATAAATGCTTGAATTACCGTTTGAATAGTTATTTCACTATTAATTTCCGATAAATTTATGACTCTGCTTCTTACAGATTCGATCCCTTTGGACTTTAACTTTAATACGGAAGGTGTAAGGGCTTTTCCCAATTGTTCAAAATTTACATTTACCAGGATTGTACCATGGTACATATAATTATCTCCGTCAGTATAATAAGCATGACCGGAAAATTTCTGGTTTTCGTATAATAAATCATTTCTTCCGCTAAATTCACAGTCGATCCCAAGTCCCAGCATAGCAGACTGTATAAGTTCTATAAAGCGAACATGACTGGCTGATTTTTCTTTAGTAATAAAGGTAAAATTGACATTACCTTTATCATGATACACAGCTCCCCCTCCGGAAAACCTGCGGACCGCCATAATTTTATGTTCTTTAAGATATGCAAGGTCACATTCCGCGTAAAAGTTTTGATTTCTTCCTATGATAACAGAAGCATCATTTTGCCAAAGAAATAAATGTAGATCTTCTTCCGAGGCTAAAAATAATTGGTGTTCTGCAGCTATATTAAAATAGGGATCAAATTCTTCGGATATAATTATTTTTTTCATTATTGATGCAAGGCTCCAATTCCGAAATCCAATGCTGCTTCATGAATTATTTCACCAGTAGTTGGATGTGGAAATATTGTTTCAGAGATTTCTTTTTCTGTAAATCCATTTGCAATTGCTAAGGTCAATGAGCTGATTAAAGAAGAGGCATCGGCACCTATAATTGCTCCGCCAATTATTTTCCCGGTTGCATTGCTTTTAACAAGCTTAATAAAACCACGGGGCTCATTCATTGTAAGGGCTTTACCGTTTCCCGCATATGAAAATTTACTAACCGTAATGTCGATGCCCTTTGTTTTTGCTTCGTCTTCACCCATACCGACGCTTGCAATTTCAGGTGAAGTAAATACTACGTTTGGAACTGCCGAATAATCCATTACTTTATGTTTCCCTAAGATATTATCAACAGCAACGATACCCTGGTGGGAAGCTACATGAGCAAGCTGAATAATATTTGTTACATCACCAATTGCATAAATATGATTGATATTCGTATGCATGGAACCATCCACCTGAATACCTTTCCCTTTACTGTTTAATAAAACCCCGCATTTTTCGATTGATAATCCATCCAGATTAGGTTCTCTGCCAATAGCTACCAAAACCTTATCACTTACCAGTAAATGTTCTCCAGCCTTATCTTCATAGGTTATGACAGCCATACCATCTACTGAACTCTGAATTTTAGTAACCTTTGAACCAGTATGGATGTTAATGTTATCTTCTTCTGCAATGTCCTGTATTTCTTTTGAAATATCACTGTCAACCATGGTTAATAACCGGTCCATAAATTCAATAACATGGACGTCAACACCAAAATTTTTATATATAAAGGCAAATTCCATACCGATTACACCGCCTCCAATAATGGTAATGGATTTAGGCAGCTCAGGATCGGACAGTGCCGTAGTACTATTCAATATAAAGGGAAGCTCTATACCTGGGATAGCAATATTTGATATTTTTGAACCTGTTGCTATAATAATGTTTTTTGCTTTTATCGTATAGTTTTCAGTACCTTTTACTGTTACGGTATTCTTATCAATAAAGGTTGCAAGGCCGGAGATTACATTAATTTCATTTTTTTTCATTAGGAAATCAACGCCGGAAACGAGTCTGCCCTTTACCTTATCCTTACGGTCTATCACCTCTTTCATATTTACTGAAATCCGGCCCTCTATCTTGACACCAAAGAGTGAGGCATTCTTTACATTGTGGCAAATTTCAGCAGACTTAACAAGCGCTTTTGTGGGTATACAGCCGATATTAAGACAAGTACCACCTAATTCTGATTTTTCCACTAAAGTTACCTTTAAGCCATTTTTAGCGGCATAAATAGCAGCTACATATCCACCAGGACCGGCACCGATTATTAGTAAATCGGAAGAAACTTCTTTATCAATCCTCTGTGTGGTGCTTTCAATAGTTGCTGCAGCAGGATCCAAAAGACACTCTGTGACTTCAAACATATCGGCATTAGATGCTATTTCTGCACCCTCTTCATATAGTATTTTACAAACAATACCTTCTGATGTAGCTTTAATTGGGCGGTTTCCTTTAGCAGTTTCTACTTGTGCAAGGGTATCACCGGCGGCTATCTTGTCACCGATTTTCACATTTATCTTACCTACTTTACCCATTTTTCCGCCAGGAATTACTGACATCTTAATAATCATTAATCATTCTCCTTTCTATAAAAAAAGAGCCAATTTTATAAAAACGGCTCTTTTTACTGAAGTATTAACTAATCAATTGCTACACCAGATAAAACCAGTTTTACACCATTAGTCAAACAGTCGCCTACAGGGCAGGTCTTCTCTATAAATTTTGCAAACTCTTCAATTTTTTCTTTTGGTTCGTTTGTTTTAAAATGCATTACAAAACGAATTTCCTGAAAACCGTTTCTTACGTCTGCCAAACCCATAAATCCATCCGGGTCAAGATCTCCTTCCAGTTCAACACGGAATTCATCGAAAGTTATGTCATGAGCGGCTGCAAATGCGCTTGCCACAATAGACTGGCATGCACCCAGTGCACATAAAAGAGCCTCAACAGGGTTCATGGCAGTATCTGTACCCCCCAAATCTTCAGGTTCATCAAAAAGGATTTTAAAACCTCTTGAATTTGCTTCAACCTGTAAACCTTCAGGTAATTTTGTAGCAGTTGCTTTAAAAGTAGTTAACATAATACGATCTCTCCTTCTTTGTGTTATTTTGTTAATAATATAACACATTATAAATAAAAAATCAATAGTTAGCTAAGCAACTATTATATATTTAAAATTAACTAGTATTAATTGATAATATTGGCCTCGGCCTGCTCGAGGTAATTTCAAATTTGACGAAAAAATAAAGCCATTTTAAGGCTTTGCGATGTATTATTGATAAGCAAAGTGTCAAAGACGACCCGTGTGGATGCTCAGCCTAGAGAACTGAATTTTTGCCCAAAAAAATTTTGTCATAAAAAGAACTGATAGTAATATGTTACAAGTAAATATTGTTAATACGATTTTTGTAGTATAAAGTTGACAAAAATGCTTGAGCGTGGTAATCTAAAGTTAAATTAGAAATGAATAAGCAGATTAGCGCGACGTTAGTGCTTTTCTATTCTTAGAGTGATGATAGCTCCTTGTATATTCAAGGGGTTATTTGTGTCTAAAAACAATAGGAGGGTGGTTGTGCTTGATTGAATTAGATGAAAAGAAACGGATTATACAGGAGTTTGTACCTGGTAAGCAGGTTACGTTGGCACATATCATAGCAAATCCGGTACCGGATCTGTATAGCAAGATGGGATTGGTGAAAGGGGAAGGAGCCATAGGTATTTTCACAATAACTCCCTCGGAAGGTGCGATTATAGCTGCAGACGTAGCAAGCAAAGCCGCGGATGTGACCATCGGCTTTGTCGACCGGTTCAGCGGATCATTGGTGATTACGGGAGATGTAGCTGCGGTGGAAGCGGCATTGCATGATGTAATACATATGCTCTGCTCAGTATTGGGATTTGCTTCAACTTCTATTACTAAATCTTAAGAGAAGGACATACAGTATAGTATAGGCATAAACTAACTTAAAGACGGGTATGGTACGTTAATGAATAATAAAACAGTAATACTGATTGGCCGTTCCGCGGCAGGCAAGACAACCTTCTGCCAGCGTATCAATGAGGAGGATATCATATACCATAAAACCCAGACCATACAGGTGGTGAACGGAAGCATCATTGATACACCGGGAGAATATCTGGAGCGCGCCAGACTGCGGGGGGCTCTTACGGTGGCCTCGGTAGACGCAGACCTCATCCTGTTGGTTCAGGATGCAACGGAAAACGGAACCATGTTTCCGCCGGCATATGCCAGTTCTTTTGCAAAGCCGGCAATCGGACTGGTTACCAAGGAGGATATTGCAACAGAGGCTCAGGTGGCAGAGGCGGTACGGTTTTTGGAAATGGCCGGAGCAGAAAGGGTATTTGTAATAAGCAGCATTACGGGTACCGGGTTTGGTGAATTGTTTCAGTACTTAAATTTTCTGGAGAAGAAGGAGGAAAAGTGACCTGTGTATAGGGTTGACATCGAACGGATTATCCCTTAAGAATTTTCCAAGCACTGTATTATTAGTGGCGAAACAGAAAATACGTTAAAAATAATGGGAGGTAAAGATGGCAAAGGAAGGGTTACGTGTTGTTGTAATTGACGATGAACCGATCACCAGAATGGATTTGAAGGAAATGCTGGAGAGTAAGGGCTGCCATGTGCTTGGAGAGGCAGGGGATGGCTTTGACGCCATTGAGCTCTGCAGGAAGAATAATCCGGATTTGGTACTTATGGATATTAAGATGCCCCTGCTGGACGGAATATCAGCAGCTAGAATTATACATGAGGAAGGCCTGGCAGAGACCGTAGTATTATTAACCGCTTATAATGAAAAGGAATTTATCGAAGGAGCCAAGAGAAGCGGAGTCGGAGGCTATCTGGTAAAACCCATCGATGAAAAGTCATTGATACCAAGCATAGAACTGGCTGTGGCAAGAAGCAGGGAGATGAAAAAACTGCGGCAGGATTTTAAAGAGGTATCCGAGCGGCTGGAGAATCGTAAGGCGATAGAAAAAGCAAAAGGAATTATCATGAGCCAATGTAATCTGAGTGAGCAGGATGCTTATAATTATATTAGGAGTGTCAGTAGAAAAAAAGATATATCAATGAAGAGAGTTGCAGAAATTATACTCATGAAGGCGGGAGCTTAAGTGGAGAAGGATATTATCTATGAGCTTTGCAAGCAATATACTGATCTGACCGATGATGAAATCGGGAGCATCAGGATTATGTCAACCGTCCTTCAGTCGCTGGCAAATCTGGAAGATGCGGATGCTTTCATCGACTGTCCCTTAGATAACGGAGATTCTGTTGTTGTAGCAGAGGCAAAGCCTTCCGGAGTTCCTTCCTCCTATAAGAACAGCGTTGTCGGCATGATGGCAAAGAAGGAGAATGAACCGGCGGTAGCCAGGACCGCCCGGCTTGGGGTTCCCACGAAGCACATGAAAGCGTTGACCCAGGAGAATACCTATGTAATTCAGTCGGTGGAACCGATTAAGAACGGAGAAAGGCTGATTGGAACACTCATCCGGGAGAAGCGCATGGAGGAACAGTATACCATCGGTGAGCGCCTTCAATTATCGGAGCAGAGCTATAAGACCATAGCCAATGTGCTGACCCATATGGGCAATGAAAACAGCTGGCTTGCAGAATGCATTGAAGAGGCACTCATTATGGTAAATCAGGAAGGAACGGTAACCTTCCGTAATTCCATAGCAAAGGATTTGTATCATAACCTTGGATATATTGAAGATGTGCTGGGACAGTCCTATGAGAATATCTGCCTTATCAAATCCGACCAGGGTAAGGGAAAACCTGTGAACGGAAACCAGAAGAATATATTTACTGAGATAACGGTGGGCAAGTACACCCTCAGTATCAGTAATATCTATCTGGGAAGGAATGAGGTAGAGTTTGCCGTAATCATCCGGGATATGACCTGGATGCGCAAGCAGGAGAAGGAGCTCATTCTTAAATCAGTGGCAATCAAGGAGATGCACCACAGGATTAAAAATAATCTGCAGACCATTGCATCCCTGTTACGCCTTCAAATCAGAAGGACGGAGAACGATGAGACAAAAAACGTACTGAAGGAGACCATGGACCGCATCCTGTCCATCTCCGTAACACATCAGCTGTTATCCCAGAGCGGTATCGACTATGTAAAAATCGGAGATGTCATATTAAATATCAAGAACAATGTGACCCGATATTTTTATCAGCCCCAGTACAATATCGAGATTCTTCTGGAAGGGGATGATTTTGAAGTGGAGTCGGAGATTGCAACCTCCGTAGCCCTGGTGATTAACGAATTACTCCAGAATTCCCTGAAATATGCCTTTACCAAGCGTGATAACGGGATAGTCAGAATTAATGTGACGGAGGGTTCCCTGTATTCCAGGATTAAGGTATCCGATAACGGGCACGGCTTTAATGTGGAGAATATCAAACAGGAAGGCTTGGGTCTGAAGATCGTCCAATCCCTGGTAGAGGATAAGCTTCACGGCAATTTAAAAATAAAATCAGGTAAGCATGGTACAACAGCAACCTTTGATTTTTTGAATAAGACAATTGATATCGTCAGTGTGACGTAGCACTGGCGTAGAAACTGGAACGTTGAAGTCCGGAGCAGTAGTATTCCCAGGGAATACTGCGCTCCGGTTTTTTATTTCATAGAAATTATGTCCTATGAAGTTCCTGCAGGAACTGAAATCAGACGGAATGGCTTCTCGTCTACGATAAAGGAGTGCTCATATGAAGGAAGTAATATTAAGCGTAGGCATTGATATCGGAACCTCGACTACCCAATTGATCTTTTGCAGACTGGTCATTGAGAATCTGGCCAGCAGCTACACGGTACCCCGGATCAGTATCGTCGAGAAGGAGGTGGTTTACCGCAGCGGGATTTACTTCACACCGCTGATTTCCCAGACGGAGATTGATGTGGAGGCGGTGAAACAGATCATTACCCAGGAATACCGGAAAGCGAATATGACGCCCGCCATGCTTAAGACCGGGGCGGTCATTATTACCGGTGATACAGCAAGAAAAAAGAATGCAAATCTGGTACTCAGGACACTAAGTGATATGGCGGGAGATTTTGTGGTTGCGACTGCGGGACCGGATCTGGAATCGGTGCTGGCGGCGAAGGGAGCCGGAACAGATTTGATATCGGAGCGGGAGGAAGGCATGGTCGCTAATCTGGATGTCGGCGGAGGCACCAGTAATATAGCCGTATTTCAGAAGGGAAAGATAAAAGGCGTCTCCTGTCTGGATATCGGTGGGCGGCTGGTCAGGATTGACAACCGCAGGATAACTTATATTTATGACAAGATACATAAGCTGGCAAGGGACAATGGCATCCGTCTTGAAGTAGGGGATCCGGCGGATCTGGGGAAGCTTACTGCTGTATGCCGGTTGATGGCGGACCAGTTGGCTCAGGCTGTCAACCTTCAGCCCAGGGGCGTGGGTCATCGGGAGATATACACCAATGCAGGTGCTCCCTTACCGGAGAATTTTCCGGTCCGTGCCGTTACCTTTTCCGGAGGAGTTGCGGATTGTATCTATTCGGCTGAGGAGAAAGATGTCTTCCGTTATGGGGACATCGGTGTTTTACTGGGAAAAGTAATCAAGGAGCATAAGGACTTTGGAAGGATCAAGCTCTGCCCCGTAACCGAGACAATACGTGCTACCGTAATCGGAGCCGGAATTCATACCACCAATGTCAGCGGAAGCACAATCGCATATGTAAAGGAGCAGCTGCCCATTAAGAATATTCCGGTACTTCGTATCCCCGAGGAAGAGGAGAGGGAGACGGAAGCAATCAGTGGGACCATAGCCGCCCTGATACCGATGTTTTATTCCGAGGGTAAGCTGGAACCGGTGGCGATTTCCCTGACCGGCAGATACCACACCAGCTTTGCAGATGTCCAAATACTTGCGCAGGCCATTGCAAGGGGGGCAGGAGAGCTTATTGCGAGTGAGTACCCTTTGGTGCTAATCATTGAAAATGATATAGGTAAGGTTCTTGGTAATGCTTTAAATGTACTTTTAAATAGAAGAAAGGATGTGATATGCATTGACGGAATTTATGCCAGAGAAGGTGACTATATCGATATAGGAGAACCGATGGCGAATGGCAGGGTAGTACCCGTAATTACCAAAACACTTATTTTTAACTCTTAAAACAAGGAGGGAAAGCAATTGATACTTAAAACCAAATTATTTGGCCATACCTATGAGTTTAAATCACTCCGGGAAGTTATGGCTAAGGCAAACGAAGAAAAATCCGGGGATAAGCTGGCGGGAATCGCGGCAGAGTCAGCAGAAGAGAGAGTTGCCGCCAAGGTAGTTCTTTCTCATATCACGCTGGAGGAGCTAAGGAATAATCCGGCGGTTCCTTATGAAGAGGATGAAGTAACCCGGATTATCCAGGATGATGTGAATGACACCATCTACAATGAATTCAAGAATATGACGGTTGCCCAGTTCCGGGAATGGATTTTGGATATCCGCACGGATGGAGCCATGATAAGCCGTGCATCCCGCGGCATCACCAGCGAAATTGTAGCGGCGGTGTGCAAGCTGATGAGCAATCTGGATCTGATCTATGCTGCGAAGAAGATCCGTGTTACCGCACATTGTAATACCACCATCGGTCTGCCGGGTACCTTTTCCTCCAGACTGCAGCCCAATCATACAACGGATGATATCAAGGGTGTAATGGCTTCCGCAATGGAAGGCTTCAGCCTTGGCTGCGGAGATGCGGTATTGGGCTTAAATCCGGTGGATGATACGGTGGAAAATGTATCCCGTATTTTAAAGAACTTTGATGAATTTAAAAATAAATGGGAAATCCCTACACAAATCAGCGTATTGGCACATGTTACGACGCAGATGGAGGCAATTGATAAATTCAATGCCCCGGTGGATTTGATGTTCCAATCGATCGCCGGTTCCCAGAAGGGGAATGAAGCCTTCGGAATTACCACCCGGATGCTCCAGGAAGGAAGGGATCTGATGCTTAAGAGGGGAACCAGCACCGGTCCCAATGTAATGTATTTTGAGACCGGACAGGGCTCAGAGCTGTCATCGGAAGCCCATAACGGCTGGGATCAGGTTACCATGGAGGCACGCTGCTACGGTCTTGCCAAGCGGTACCAGCCTTATCTGGTGAATACGGTAGTCGGATTTATCGGGCCCGAGTACCTGTATGATTCAAAGCAGATTATCCGCGCCGGTCTGGAAGATCATTTTATGGGAAAACTTACTGGAATACCGATGGGGTGCGATGCCTGCTATACGAACCATATGAAAGCGGACCAGAATGATGTGGAGAATCTGGCGGCCTTACTGGTAGCTGCCGGCTGTAATTATGTGATGGGTGTACCCCAGGGAGATGACTGTATGCTGATGTACCAGTGCACCGGCTATCACGAAGCGGCTGCACTGCGTGAGACCTTCGGACTTCGTCCGATCAGGGAATTTGACCTGTGGCTGGAGAAGATGGGATTTTCCGAGAATGGAAAATTAACGCCGCTTGCAGGAGATGCATCCGTATTTTTGAAAAAATAGAGAGGAGGTGTAAGGGATGGTAAATGAAATTGATTTAAGAGGTATTATAGAGCAGGTATTAAAGGAAATGAATTTATCTGACAGCAGTGCATCAGAGATAATAAAAGAAGCACAGACCAGAATCAGTGCAGCGACCGTGATAGAAGACGGATGTCTGCCGGATGTGACGGAGGTTGATATCCGGAAGCAGTATCTGGTTGAGAATCCGGTGAACCGGGATGCCTATTATGAGTTAAAGCAATACGCACCCTGCCGGCTGGGGATTGGCAAGGCAGGCGCCCGTTATAAGACGGATCCGAGCCTTCAGTTCAGGGCCGCCCATTCCGCTGCCCAGGATGCGGTATTCTCCGATGTGGATCAGAGCTTCATTGACAATATGGGCTTCTTCACCGTGCAGACCCTGTGCGACTCCAAGGACATCTATCTGACCCGTCCTGATCTGGGGAAAAAGCTGAATGAAGAAGGTATTAAGACCGTACTGGAGAAATGCAGAAAGAATCCTACGGTACAAATCTATGTATCCGACGGATTAAGCTCCGCAGCGGTTGCAGCCAATGTTGCGGATGTACTGCCGGGAATTATGCAGGGCTTAAAGAGCTATGGCATTGACGTGGGAACACCGTTCTTCTGTAAATATGGACGTGTGGGAGCCATGGACCATATCTCCGAGCTTACCGGGGCGACCGTGACCTGTGTTCTGATCGGGGAACGGCCCGGGCTGATTACAGCCCAATCCATGTCGGCATATATCGCTTATAAGGCAACGGTGGGCATGCCTGAGGCCAGAAGAACGGTTGTATCCAATATACATAAAGAAGGAACCATACCAGCGGAAGCGGGAGCCCATATTTCAGAAATCATCAAAACGATTCTGGAGAATAAGGCCAGCGGAACCGATTTAAAACTTTAATATAGGAGGATGAAAATAATGAAACGAGATCCGGTAAAAGCAAGCGTACTTGCAACAAAAATCATTCCGAACGTAAGCGCGGATTTGGCAAAGGCATTGGAGCTTACCCCCGATCAGAAATCCCTGGCATTAATTACGTCGGATTGTGACGATGTTACTTATACTGCACTAGATGAAGCTACCAAGGCCGCAGATGTTAAGGTGGTTTATGCCAAGAGCTTCTACGGTGGTGCTGCCAATGCCAACACCAAGCTGGCAGGTGAGATTATCGGTATCCTGGCAGGCCCGAACCCGGCAGAGGTGAAGAGTGGGCTGGAGGCCTGTGTGAATACGATTGAAAACGAAGCACATTTTGTTTCAGCTAATGAAGATGATACCATCGTATATTATGCCCACTGCATCTCCCGTACCGGCTCCTATCTCTCCCAGGGAGCAGGAATTGAAGAGGGGGAAGCCCTGGCTTATCTCATTGCTCCTCCCCTTGAGGCAATGTATGGGGTGGATGCGGCAATCAAAGCAGCGGATGTGAAAATGTGCATATTATATGCACCTCCGTCTGAGACGAACTTTGGCGGCGCGTTGCTTACCGGCAGCCAGTCAGCCTGCAAATCGGCCTGCGAGGCCTTTGCGGCAGCCATAGAATTTGTTGCAGACAATCCGAGAATATAATCTGAAAAGGTATTGAAAATGCCGGCATCCTGATGTGAATGGAAAGGCAAATTCACATTGGAAGAAACCATATTTATTCAGGAATGGGGGATGCAATGAAGGCTTTAGGAATGATCGAGGTTTATGGCTATTTGGCAGCAGTGGAAGCATTGGACAGTGCGCTCAAGGCAGCCAATGTGACAATGGTTGATGTGGTTTTGGTGCAGGGCGGATTAGTAACCGTATTGATTACTGGAGACGTAGGGGCCGTGAAAGCGGCAATGGATGCGTCAAGAACGGCAGCAGAGCGGGTAGGAAGGGTGATATCGGTACATGTCATTCCCAGGCCATCGGAGAGAATTGAAAAGATGCTCCCGGCCCGGGCTGCCAATACATCGTTTTCCAAAGAAGCGCCCGAAACCGCAGAACGGCAGGAAACAACAGCTCTTTTAAAAGAAGATGAAGCCCTGCCAACGTCTCTTGGCCTGGACAGCGGTGATAGTGAGGTTCTGAATGCTCCATTGTCAGGGCTGCAGGAGGAACCGGTACAGCAGGGACAGGGGCTACAGGAAGAAGCAGGAATTCAGGAAGAACAGGAAATGCAACCGAAACAGGAATTGCAGCCGGAAGTGGAACAGCAACCGGAACAAGGATTGCAGCCGGAACCGGAATTGAGACAGGAGCAGAAACCGGATTCCGAGGTGCAAAAAAAACAACTGTCAAATGCTGAAGCTCAGACGAGCAGAGAAAACAGCGGTGAAGCAAATGACAACGGGATAGAACGCAAGCAGATAACACCGGAGCAATTAAAAGGGATGACGGTGGAGCGCCTGCGGAGCCTGGCCCGGGAGCTTGAAATTACCAGCATGACAAGAAAGCAGATCCGCTTCGCAACAAAACATGAACTAATTGAATCAATCAGTAAATTTATAGAACAGGAGAGATAACCGAATGCAGTTATATGATAAAGATCTTTTGTCAGTGCAGGAAGTTCGGGAATTGGTTGATAAAGCAAAAGCAGCACAGCAGGAGCTGAGCCTTAAGAGTCAGAGTGAGGTAGATAAGATTGTCAAATCCATAGCCTTCGCCGGGGTTCGTAATGCAAGACGGCTGGCGGAGATGGCCCATGAAGAGACCGGATTTGGAATTGTAGACGATAAGGTGATCAAGAATGTATTCGCAAGCCACGGGGTATATGAAGAGATTAAGGATATGAAGACAATCGGTGAGATTGCCAGGGATGAAGAAAAGCAGGTACGCTCCATTGCCATCCCGGTAGGTGTAATCGCCGGTATCATCCCTTCCACTAACCCTACCTCCACCACGCTGTATAAGGCAGAAATTGCCATTAAGGCGGGAAATGCAATTGTATTCTCACCGCATCCCAGCGCGTTGAAATGCATCATTGAAGCAGTGAAGGTAATACGTCAGGCAATCGCTGAGGCCGGTGGGAATGAGGATTTGGTAAGCTGTATTACCATTCCGACCATGCAGGCGACAGAAAGCCTGATGCGGCATGCGGATATATCCATGATATTGGCAACCGGAGGCTCAGCCATGGTGCGTGCAGCCTATTCCTCGGGAACTCCGGCCATTGGCGTCGGTCCGGGAAACGGCCCGGCCTACATAGAACGGTCTGCAGATCTTGCGGCAGCAGTAAAAGACATCATGGATTCCAAAACCTTTGATAACGGAACCATCTGTGCTTCCGAGCAATCCGTCATCTGTGACGGGGATATGGCGGAGGAAGTCCAGAGGGAGATGGAGAAGCAGGGTGCTTATTTCCTGAACGATATGGAACGAAAGAGGCTGGGAGATTTCATTCTCCGGGCAAACGGAACCATGAACCCGATGATTGTGGGGAAGAGCGTACAGACCATTGCGGAGCTGGCACAGCTTCAGATACCGGAAACTGCGAGAGTGCTTGTGGCACGGGAGGACGGAATTGGAAGGGGGCATCCCTATTCCAACGAGAAGCTGGCTCCGATCCTGGCCTTCTACACGGCAGAGAATTATGTAAAGGTATGTGAAGTATGTACGGAGATACTACATTATGAAGGAGCGGGGCACACCTTTGTCATCCACTCCAGAGATGAGAAGATCATTGATTATTTCTCGCGAAGAATTCCCGCTTCCAGGATTTTGGTGAATACCCCCAGCGCTTTAGGCGGAATCGGAGGCACCACAGGGCTGATGCCTTCCCTGACTCTGGGCTGCGGTGCCATCGGTGGAAGTGCAACCTCGGAGAATGTGGGTCCGATGAATCTGCTGGATATCAGGCGTGTGGCTTATGGCATCCGCAGTATGGAAGAGATTCGGAGCAGTGCTCCGGTAGAGGACGCCGGCATCTGCTTCGGGGCAGAGATCAATGCAGTTAAGATTGAAGAAATTGTGCAAAAAATAATCAAGCGGATACAATCCGCATAGTAAAAGGAGGATATTATTATGGCAACAATGCAAGCATTAGGGATGATAGAGACAAAGGGTCTGGTAGCATCTATTGAGGCAGCGGATGCAATGGTTAAGGCAGCAAATGTAACTTTAATCGGCAAGGTTCATGTAGGCGGGGGACTCGTTACGGTTATGGTCCGTGGGGATGTAGGCGCCGTAAAGGCATCTGTGGATGCCGGTGCTGCTGCAGCAGAACGGGTTGGCGAATTAATTTCCATCCATGTTATTCCAAGACCTCACGACGAGGTAGAATCCATACTTCCTAAATTAGGATAACAATAACATTCTTTCCTGCGGCCCAAGGCCGCAGGAATAGAAGGAGGTGATTCGTTTGAAGGTAATTACGGAAGCGATTCTCAGGTTGGAGTTAAAAGCATCGGAGCCGGAGGTATATTATGTGGAAAAGGGAAAGCTGCTGTCCCCGGCTGCGAGGGAATACCTGCAGCAGAGAAAAATCAAGGTTGCCAATGCCTGTAATGAGAGATCTGAGAAAACAGCAGTAAGCGAATCCAGAACACCGGAAGAAAAACCTGCGCCCGCCACCGTGTCCGATGCAAAATTCATTGACTATGAAACCGGCGCCTATTATACGGAAAAACCGGAGCACATGACTCATCTGCACGGTAACGTACTAGTGGTTAAAAATCATCCGAGAATTATATTCCGCGGGAAGCTGGACAGTCTTCAGTCCCTGATTGTGCTGGAGCAGACCGTTCTGGCCGAGAAAGAGGGAAACCAGAAGGTAATCAGGGATTTGTCGGAGATTCTCGGGATTCTCAGACAGATAATGCGTTGTGATGTACTGGAGGAGGAGTTAAAAAGCGATACCATCCTGGGATTGACCCATGCAGAGCTGAGGGAACGGTCCCATGATCCCATGAAATATTATAAGGTAAAGCAGATGGTATT
>DUNO01000006.1 GCA_012839295.1 Clostridiales bacterium | reverse complement strand
GTAAAGCAGATGGTATTGCCGGACTATACCCTGGGCAGAACCTATGCAATATTAAACCATCTCCGTGCCGCAGTCAGAGAGACGGAGACGGCTGCCTCGGAGGCTTACCGTACCGGAACCAAGTGCACAAAACCGGATATTATAGAGGAATTAAACCGACTCTCCAGCGCACTTCATATCATGATGTGCATGTATCTGGCCGGGCAGTATAGCTAAAGGAGGGCATAGTTATGGAACAATTGGTAGAAGCCATTACAAAGAGTATCTCCATGGCGGGTTTGGTACAGGTGGAGGTTTCGGCAAGGCATGTACATTTGTCCCAGGCAGATCTGGAAATACTCTTTGGCCCGGGCGCGAAGCTCACTCCCAAGAGGGAATTGTCCCAGTTGGGGCAGTTCCTGGCAGAGGAGCGTGTGAATCTGGTTGGCAGCCGTTCAAAGAAAAGTAATGTTGCAGTGCTGGGGCCAGTCAGAAAAGAGACTCAGGTAGAATTATCAAAAAGTGATTGTGTTGAGTTGGGAATCCAGGCTCCGATCCGGGAATCGGGAGATGTAGAGGGATCCGGAAGTATTACCATTGAGGGCTCCTGCGGCAGTCTTCAAATCCGCCAGGGTGTCATTGTAGCACATAACCATATCCATGTACCCGGTAATCTTGCAAAGAGTCTTGGACTTATGGATAAGGAACGGGTTAGTGTACATGTATTCAGCGAGCGCCCCGTAATCTTTCGGAATGTGATTATCCGGGTCAGCGATAACTTCAGATTCCGGATGCATATCGATTTTGATGAGGCAAATGCAGCGTCAGTCAGCGGATTTGTATTCGGCAAAATCATAAAAAATACGAATGGGGGGTTATGATGGATTTGGAACGGGTGAATCTGTATATGGACCGGGTTGAACAGTCGGAAGCGGTTACCTTTCAGCCGGTAGGAAAAAAATTAAAGGTCGGACTGGATCTTGGAACAGCATATATTGTGTTGGTCGTTTTGGATGAGGAGAATAACCCGGTTGCCTGTGAGAAGCGGGCTGCGGACGTCCTCAGGGACGGTGTGGTCGTGGATTACCGCGGTGCCTTGATCATTGTCAGGGAGCTGAAGGAAAAGTTGGAAAAGCGAATCGGCTGTGAATTGCTTTATTGTGCTATTGCCATGCCGGCAGGGACGGATAGCAGTACGAAGACACATCAGTATGTTGCGGAGGGAGCCGGCTTTGAGGTTGTGAATATCCTGGATGAACCGACAGCCGCAAATTCCATCTATCAGATTAGGGATGGAGTAGTAGTGGATATCGGAGGAGGAACCACCGGTCTCGCCATCTTTCAAGAGGGGAATGTAATTCGGACGGAGGATGAGCCGACGGGAGGAACCCATCTGTCCCTGGTTCTGGCTGGGAATTACCATATCCAATTTGCAGAGGCGGAGAGGATAAAGCAGGATTATTCCAGGCACAGGGAGATACTTCCGGTAGTCAAGGCTGTTGTGGAAAAGATGGCCTCCATCATTAATAAATACATTGATAAGCAGCAGACAGATATGATCTATCTATGCGGAGGAACCTGCTGCCTTACCGGTATCGAAAAGATTATTGAGCGTGAGACCGGAATTCCTACAGTAAAGCCCAACAATCCATTTCTTGTGACTCCGGCCGGCATCGCCATGAATTGTATCATTTGATCGAAGGGAGTGAGCATATGGATAAAAACCAATTGGTAGAAGAAATTCTCGCCAGGGTGGCAGCAAAGCTTGCCGAATCTGAGCGTGATGGATCCTCTGCCAATCAAAGAAAGGTATTGATACTGACCGAACACCATGACATGAAGTGCCATGAACTGCTGGAGAACAAGGAGCTGCAGGGGTGTTGCAGGCTGGATTGTGCATTCTTGAAAGAATATAATGTGAAGATAGAAGATTATGATACGGTTGTCATCTATCAGCTGTCTGTGGATGCCATTGGCAAGCTGGCAGGAGGAAGCTGTGATTCACCTTTTCTTTCCCTGGCGTCCAAGGCAATCCTGCTAGGAAAGCAGGTTCTGTTGGTGGAGGATGAGATTGAATTATACCGGTATAGGCGGACTGCGCCGGAAGCCTATTATTCCATGCTGGAGGAAAAGCTGAATCAGCTTAGGACCTACGGGGTTCTTTTCTGTAGTTACGGGGATTTGGAGAAGGTTCTGTCAGACTCTTCCCGGTGCTGCGGATGCATTCCGGTAGAAGCCGGGTGCGGGAAAGCATATATTCCGGGGAATTCGGAGCAGGCTGGCAGGAAGCGGAAGCTTAGGCTTGATAAAAAAATAATCACAGAAGGTGATATCAGAAAACTTGCTAGTGATGACATAAGCTGTATCTCCATTAATAAGAATGCCATTCTTACGGATCTGGCAAAAGAATATCTGCATAACAGAAAAATTGATATTGAACGGGAAACATCCGTCGAAAGAAAGCAGGGGTAAAAACATATGAAGATTGGCAGAGTGATCGGGAATATCTGGGCAACCAGAAAAGAGGAGAGACTCGCAGGTCTGAAGCTGCTTATTGTTCAGCCCATTAATATCATCGACGGGACAAACGACAAGGTACCGATCATAGCAGCAGACATTATTGGTGCCGGAGTCGGAGAGACAGTAATCCTGGTAGGCGGAAGCTCGGCAAGAGGAGCAGCGGGTGGTATGGAGATTCCGGTGGATGCAACGGTTGTAGGAATTGTGGATGATAAGGAGATTGATCAGAACTTAATCTAAGGAAAGCGGTGAGTTTATGAATCTAACAGAAGCGGTTAAGGCGGCCGGTGTTGTCGGGGCCGGCGGAGCCGGTTTCCCGACACATGTAAAATTGAATACCAGAGCCGAATACTTTATTGTCAATGCTGCTGAATGTGAACCACTGATTGAAACCGACAAGTTTCTGTGCCGTAATTACGCAGATAAGCTGGTAACGGGAATTCAGGCAATAGCCAGGCACTTGGAAGCAAGAAAAAAAGTAATTGCACTCAAGCATAAATACATAGAAGAGATCTCCTGCTTGAAGGAGGCCATCGCAAGAGCCGGTGCGGATATTGAGCTTTTTGAGATGAAAACCTTCTATCCGGCGGGGGATGAACAGGTAATCGTACAGCAGGTCTGCCAAAAATCGGTTCCGGAGCGGGGAATACCCATTGATGTAGGGGCTGTGGTGAGTAACGTGGGAACCATCTTAGGTATTGTGGATGCAATAGAGGGCATACCGGTAACAGAAAAATATCTCTCTGTCGTAGGTGAGGTGGAAGACCCCATTATGATCAAGGTACCTATAGGAACGAGAATCAGTGAGTGCATTGCCAGAGCCAGGGTAAAGCTTCCCTCCTACGCAGTCATCCTCGGCGGACCGATGATGGGTGAGATAATAGAGAAAGAGGCGGACAGGGAAAATGCAGTGATAACCAAAACAACAGGAAATATTATGATACTTGCACCGGATCATTACCTGATCAAACACAGCTGTCTGCCCTTTGACCGTATGGCTCTGCAGGCCAGAAGTGCATGTATCCAGTGCCGGATGTGCACGGATCTGTGTCCCAGGTATCAGATCGGACATGAGGTGCATCCTCATATCGTAATGCGCAATATCTGGAAGGAAGCTATGATTATGGATGAAGAGGAATATCTTAAGGCCTTTGGAAGTGCGGCTAACTGCTGTGAATGCGGTATCTGCGAGATGTTCTCCTGTCCCATGAGCCTTTCCCCCTGCAGGGTCAACAAGAATATAAAACGGCGCTTGAGGGAGAAGGGAATCCAGGTGGGACGAAACCTTAATCCAGCAGCAAGAGAAGGAGTGGATTCCAGCAAGGTGCCGACGGACCGGCTGATTGCCAGATTGGGCTTAAGCAGCTATAACGGGCGGCATGTGCAGGAATGCCAGGAAGTTCATCCGGGTGAGGTATTCCTGCCATTCCGGCAGCATATAGGCATGCCTGCCATACCTGTTGTAGGCATAGGAGACAGGGTGAAGCAGGGAGACCTGATTGCTGCCGCCAATGACAAGGGATTGTCTGCCAATATTCACTCCAGCATCGACGGAATTGTAACAGAGATTACTGAGCTTGGTACCAGAATCAGTAGAAAGGAGGCTTAGAGGGTATGGGAAATGCGATTGGTATGATCGAACTGTCAAGCATAGCACGGGGCATCGAGGCGGGTGATTTCATGCTAAAGGCGGCACAGGTGAAGCTAAACCGGGCCTCAACCGTATGTCCGGGAAAATATATGATTATCATTTCCGGGAACACGGGAGAGGTAAAGGCATCGATGGCCGAGGGCATGAAGCGCAGCGGAGAATATCTGGTAGATACCCTACTCATCCCCAATGTTCATCCGCAGCTAATTCCGGCGCTGACTGCTGTGAACCAGGTACCCAGATCAGGAGCGGTAGGAGTAATCGAGTTTTATTCAGTGGCATCTGCAATTAATGCTGCCGATGTTGCTGCCAAGGCGGCACAAGTTACCTTAATCGAGGTCCGGATTGGCTATGCAATCGGAGGAAAAGGCTTTGTATCCCTGACAGGTGAGGTTGGAGCGGTACGGGCAGCCATTGCCGCAGCACAGAAAAGCAGTGAATTATATCTCCAGAGCACAGTAATTCCGAAGCCGTCACCGGCATTATATGATACCTTGTTATAAGCTACCATCACCAAAAGTATAGGAGGAAATAGTATGTTTCAGGAATTAATTGATAATGTTACCAACGTGGGTGTATTTACGGATAGCATCAGTGCATGGTTTTCCAATTTATCCATTAACTCGGTGATTATCTTTATCATGATGATTTTTATGCTCGTCGGAGCTTTCGACAAAATCAGGGGCAATAAATTAGGCTATGGCGAGAAGTTTGACGAAGGCTTTAATGCCATGGGACCCCTGGCAATTGCCATGGCAGGCGTAGTTGCCGCAGCACCGGTGCTTGCTATTATACTTAAGCCGATCATTGTTCCGATCTACAATCTGGTAGGCGCAGACGCATCCATGTTTGCAACTACACTGCTTGCCTGCGATATGGGAGGCTACCCTCTCGCCATGCAATTGGCAGAAAATGATGCCATCGGTAATTTCTCCGGATTAATACTCGGTACCATGATGGGACCCACCATCGTATTTACCATTCCGGTGGCTCTGTCCATTATTAAGAAGGATGACAGACCGTTCCTTGGAGCAGGTATTTTGGCAGGTCTCATTACCATTCCCATCGGATGTATTGTGGGCGGTCTGGCAATGAATATGACACCCTATAAAATCAATATGGGTACCATATTAGTAAATCTGATTCCCGTAATTATCATTGCAGCGCTGATTATTCTCGGCCTTTGGTTCATTCCGGCCAAGATGATCAACGGTTTCAATAAGTTCGGAACCGGCGTTACCATATTGATCACAATCTTTACCGCCATCGCAGTATTCGAGTATCAGACCGGAATCAAGTTCCCTCTGCTTAATATCATGGTTGAGCCGGATGAAACCGGGACTGTTCCCTTGCTCTCAGGTCTGCTGGTCTGCGGGCAGATTGCCATCGTATTAATCGGTGCCTTCCCCATGGTAAAATGGATTACCAAGACCTTTGAAAAGCCCTTAAAGAAGATGGGTAAAGCCTTTGGTATGGATGAAAACGGCTCCGCCGGCCTGGTAGCCAACCTTGCCAACAATATCGCCATGTTTAATATTATGGGAGATATGAATGCCAAGGGTAAACTTCTGAATGTTGCGTTTGCAGTATCGGCAGCCTTTGTATTCGGTGACCATCTGGGCTTTACGGCAGGTGTTAATTCGGAAATGATCTTTCCTGTAATTCTCGGTAAGCTGGTTGCAGGTATTACAGCGTTAATTCTGGCGAATATCCTTGCGCCGATGCTTCTCTCCAAGATGAAGACTTCTGTTTCAGAGGAAAAGAAAACAGCCTGAAATAAAGGAAAGGCAGGATAACATATGAATATAAGCGAAGAAATTATTCGGGAGATTGTTGAAAAGGTTCTCCGTGAGACCCTTAGGTCTAAGGGTGAGAAAAGCTTTGATAAAGAAAAGGATCCCAGCGGAATTCTGCGGATTAAAACCGAAACGGTGAAAACCGTGCCCTTCGGAGGACAGCCCGGTGTGTCTCTGCAGGATATTGTTACATTGGAGGAGGCACCAAGGATGGGTGCCGGTATTATGGAACTGGATAATACAAGCTTTGAATGGACCCTGACCTATGATGAGTATGATATGGTCATTGACGGAATATTGGAGATAGAGATCAATGGAAGAATTATCACCGGATATCCCGGAGATATTATCTACATACCCAAGAACAGCCATATTCATTTCCAGACGCCATCCAAAGCAAGATTTGCGTACTTTGTATATCCGGCTGACTGGCAGCAGAAGAAGGAATAATGCGGCAAATCAAATCACGGCAGGAGACGGGAGAATGTGTCAGGCCGGAGCGAGGAACCATAAGTTCCAAAGGTAATATGATTTATATGGAATGGATCTGCCACAAAAAAGGCTCAGATTGGATATTAAGTGCTATCCAATCTGAGCCTTTTTTGAGGAATATGTTCAGCCTAAAGAAATAGCGGGCATTTCTTGGCTCCGGAGATTAAATCAAATGCTTTTCTCTATACTGGGAAGGGCTAATTCCAAAATACCTTACAAAATACTTGTTATAATGGGAATGGTCATAAAATCCCAAGGCCTGGGCTGTCTCAGTAATCGTATCCTTGCCCAGCAGATATTGGCAGCTCTTCTCAAGCTTTGTTTCCAGGATCAAATTTGAGAGTGAGGTATGGAAGGTTTTATTAACCAGCTTATTAAGATATTGTGGATTTAAAGCAAGCTCAAGGCTTATCTCGTGGATAATTTCAGCGGTAGGAAGCCCGATGGTTGAATGGAGGATGGATAACAGCCTGGGGATCCGCCCATCTGTTTTTTGTAATTCACCAGGATACGCTTCAAAATAAGCATCACAAAGTACCATCAGGATATTCAGTAAACAGTTGCTCCGGTAATGTTCGAGGAGCTGCTGATTGGATATCCTGGTGCTTTTTTGTGCCTGAAGCAGGCATTCAATATCCAGCGTGGCAGCCTCTGAAAGGCAGAAATGTACGGTAGAGGCAGAAGCCTTTTGTACCAGTTTTAAGAGAAAGCTGTGGAGGAGGGGGGTCGCACTGATGGTGCTATCCAGGCTTTGGAAAATTAGCCGTGGTAAAAAGTAAAGGTTTTGGACACGCCAAAGGGTGGGGACTGTAATGGAATGGCTTTGGCCAATGGGGATGAGGTACACATGGCACCGCTGTAAAAATTGCTCCTCCTCCATGGTTTTATGGATTGCCTCACCCTCCAGGGTGATTCCGATTTCAAAAAACTCATGGGAATGGAAGTCGTCCTCCATAGCTTTTGTAATGGAGTACGCCTCAGTATAAAGGGGTGCCTTTGTTTTGGCTTGTATATGGGTATTTTTTATAATAGGCTCTGTTTTCATACAAATATTATACAGGAAGCTTCCAAAATAAACAAGGTGATTTATCCGTATTTTACACGAATGAATTTATATAGTACAAGGAAATTACAAAAGTTTGCAGTAATATAAAACAAAACCGGTTGTTTTAATACACGAAAAAAGCTGATTTGGGGAGGTAAGGAAATGACACATTCAGAACGGTTGTTAAGTACCCTTAATTTTGAAAGGATGACGGAGGGGGGAGCTGTATTGGAAACATTTTTCCCCTGGGATTTAACGGTTAATAAGTGGTGCGGGGAAGGACTCCCGGAAAAATTCCATGCAAGTTATTTATATCCGCCCGCTAAGAGCCGGGAGCATGTGTATTTATATGATTGTATGGCTGAGCCCGTCTATGAATATGAGCAATACCTGGGTTTTAATGGGGTCAAAAGGCTGGCTTTTAGGATTCCGTTCCAGAGCTTTGAAGAAAAGGTTATTGAGGAAACAGAAAATGATTGTCTCAAGCAGGATACGGACGGGTGGATCCGCCGTTATTATAAAAACAGATCCCTTGTCCAGGAAGTCCAACCGGTGGTCAGGGATATGGAGGATTGGGAAGTCCTAAAGAAGCAGGCTGTTTCAGAGCTGAAAAGATACTGTACGGATGACAGCATCCGGCTGATATATGGCCAGTTTCAGGAAGGGCATAGGGCAGGGGACTACTCAATCCGTTTTAGGATAAGCGGCTTCTTTTGGACACCCAGAACCATGCTGGGGATTGAGGAACATATGATGGCTTTTTATGACCAGCCGGAATTACTCCATGAGATCAACCAATTTATACTAGATACCTATATTCACTACCTGGATAAAATCTTTGACATTATTCAGCCCGAGGTCATCCTGTTAGAAGAGGACTTAAGTGGCAGCAACGGCCCAATGCTGTCCCCTGATGCCTTTGAAACCTTCGTGTCTGCTTATTATAAGCAACTCTTCCCCTTTTTGAAAAGCAAAGGGGTAAAAAATATTTTTGTAGACACGGACGGGGATTTCAATCTGCTCATCCCTAAGTTTATGGAAGCGGGCGTGGATGGTTTTCTGCCAATGGATGTCAATGGGGGTATGGATATTGTGGAGGTGCGTAAAAAGTATCCCCAGCTTAAATTTATCGGTGGCTTCAATAAACTAAAGATAGCAGAGGGAAAAGAGGCGATTGACAAAGAGTTTAACCGTATCCTGCCTGTCATCAGGCAGGGCGGCTATGTGCCTGGTTGTGACCACCAAGTGGCACCTTCGGCCTCACTTGAAGATTACCGGTATTATATTATGAAGCTCAAAGAAGTGATGATGCAGGCGGGAGCCGATAGACCATAAGAGATAAGGGAATATTTTAGGGGAGAAAAAAGACCAAAGTCTTTATATGAGGTGACCTCCAATTGTTAGATTTTAGGTCTAACTTTTGGGGGCCGGTTCAATAGACAATGGTCTTTTTTATATAGCCCGGAAATTGATAGGCTGCCACCCTCTGTTATACATAGTTAGCCCTGCTCAGCCAAGGCTAGGGAAGAAGCTTTCAGCTTCCTGAGCTCCAGGACCAGCATTGCCGCTGATATGACGACAGCCGAAATATCGGAAATCGATCCCGCGATCCAGATCCCGTTCAGGGCAAGGTAGTGGGGAAGGATCAGCACCAGCGGTATCAGTATGATAACCTGGCGCAGCAGGCTAAGTACCATGGAGACAAGCGCCTTTCCAATGGATTGGAAATAGTTGATACAGGCTGACTGGGCACCCACGGTGAAAATCGCCAGAAGATAAAGGCGCAGACCGTTAGATGCGAGGCGGATCAGTTCCGTGTCCTCACCATTAAAGATTTTAATAATCGGAACAGGGAAGAGCTGGACCATAAGCCAGCCAAAGGCTGTGATACAGGTATTGACAATAATGGAATACAGCAGCGCTTTCTTGACGCGGGCAGCATTCTTTGCCCCGAAGTTGTAGCCGATAATCGGTTGGGCACCCTGATTGACACCGAAAGCAGGCATAAGTATCAGCATGGCGATGGAGGAGACCAGGGAATAAGCTCCGACCGCAAGATCCCCGCCGTATTTTACCAGGCTGGTATTAATCACAATCGTCACAAAGCTGGCAGATACCTGCATGAAGAAAGGGGAGACCCCGATTGACGTGATTTCTGCAATTGTATTTAAATGCAGCCTCATGTACTTCCTCTTCAGCTTTATAATGCTCTTGGAGGAAAGGTAATAGACAACCCATACAGAGCAAACCGCCTGTGAAATCAGCGTAGCAAGGGCGGAGCCGGCAACGCCGAGCTTAAATATGAAAATAAATACAGGGTTTAAAATAGTATTTAAGATAGCTCCGATTAACATGGTTTTCATCGCCGTCTTGGCATCACCCTGGGAACGGATAATCGGGTTGAGGCCGAAGCCTACATTTTGCAATACCGCGCCGGAAAGCAGCAGGGTCGCAAAGGTCTTTGCATAGGGCATGGTCTCAGGGCTTGCACCCAGTACCTTTAATAGCGGATGGAGAAAAATCAGTCCCAATGCCGTAATGATAAGGGAGAGTATAATGGTAAGCAACAGGGCGTTGCCCACGATGTGCTCCGCATCCTCAAGCTTCCTCTGGCCCAGCTTAATGGATACGACGCTTGCGGCTCCGATTCCGATGAGCATGCCCACGGCCATAATAATGTTAGTGATGGGGAAGGTGACGGCAACTCCCGACAGGGCCAGGGAACCAACGCCCCTCCCGATAAATATCCTATCGACAACACTATATAAAGCATTAACGAGCATTCCGATTACCGCCGGTACCGAGAGCTGGAGGAGGAGACTGCCTATGCTTTTTGATTCGAGATCCTTCGTTGCATTCAAAATTCATGTTCCTTTCTTTCATGTTCTTTTCTTAAAATATAGACAGCCTACAAAGGCCCGTCCACAGGGAGGCCACCGGTAGGTTTGTCTCCAAGCAACACTCATCCGCCAATACTCCCCGGAAGCTGCGCTGGGTGGGGGCTATGGCGGATGGTCTTGGAATATACCTCTATTCTACACCACTATCTTCATAAAATACAATAATATTTATGCTTATATTAGGAATACATCACACTTTTACGTTCCATAAAGTGATGATGACACTTTATGGAACGTAAAATAATACGCAAAGGTGTCTTTGAGGAATTTCAGTTTCGGGAATGGAACAAAAGCATTTCACTTTATGCTATGCTCCTGAAAAAACTAAAATGCCAATTGAAAAGAGGCGAGGTTTGCCCATTTCATGCAGCTTGGGCAAGTCCCCCACTTCAGTGTGAATAAAACTGGCCCTATAAAAATATCAACATATTTTATAAATAAAGTTTGTATAAAATTACAGAAAAATATAAAATAATTGACTTTTTATTTCTGCGGTGCTAGTATACAAGTTGATGGGGGATAGATGCATGGAAAATATAATTTCTTCAAAAGGCTTGATGATCAGCGAAAAAGAAAAATCGGAATCAATAAAGGAATATTTGTACCGGGTGATTCGAACAAATATTATTTATGGTTATCTATCACCAGGGGACGTTATCAGTGAAAACTATTTAGCAGAGGTATTTCATGTAAGCAGAACGCCAATCAGGGAAGCCACAGCACATCTAGTTAATGATGAGCTTTTAGAGGTATATCCACAGAAAGGTACCTATGTTTCCCATATTGATATGAAGAGAGTAAAAGAAGCAACGATATTAAGGCAGTTATTAGAGGTAGAAGCCTGCCAAAGATCGTGTGAAGAAATTACAGAGGAAAGAGTATACCAACTGGAAGCGAATTTAAATGCACAGCAATTTTATTATGGACAAAATAAATTGATAGAGGTTATGGAGTTGGATAATGATTTCCATAAACTGATTTTTGAATCGGTATCCTTATTAAGAATCTGGAATGCAATACAGACAATTAGCTATGATTCCGAAAGAGTCCGCTACTTAAAGCTAAGCAACCATTTCCGGTGGGAGGAGACACTAAAGGAGCACTGGGAAATTGCGGAGGGCATTAAACAAAGGGATAAAAAGTTAGTGTCTGAATTAATGGCTAAGCATGTTGGAAAATTGTATGAAGATGCAGAAAAAGTAAGAGAAAAATATAAAGAATGGTTTGCAGGGTAAATAATTTTTCGGCGCAGCTTGTATACAAGTCATACAAGTATGACAAGCAATAAATATTGAGCGCCGGATATTATAAATAAAAAGAAAAAGGAGAAGGTATTATGAAAAGAAAGGTAATAGCATTAGTCCTGGCCCTCACGATGGGAATTGCTGTTCTCACGGGCTGCTCATCAGCGTCTGATGAAACCAAGTCAACAAAAGGAACAACAGGGGACGCTGTCAATGACACAACAGGAGGCGCCGCAAATGGCGGAACAACAACCATTAAGATCTTATCAGCGATGGAACTTGTTGATGAAGAGATGATGGACACATTTATGTCGGAAAATCCGGATATTAAAGTGGAATATGAATATATAGCGAGCGGGGATTATTCTGCAAAATTTTCTGCTTTAGCTGCCTCGAATGAGATTCCGGATGTTTTTTGGACGCAGGCGGGATATTATACGGACCAAATCAATGAAGGGCTGCTGATGGATTTGTCAAAGGAATTGGACAATAAAGCTTACGAGGGCGATGTAACCTGGAGGGATACGTTCATCCCCACACTCCTGGAGAACTTTGAAAAGATCGCTTTAGCCGGATGTGGAGAGCTGGATTCTTATGACTATGGCATTCCATTTACCATGACTACAGTCGCAGTTATGTATAATAAAACAATCTATAATGAGCTTGGGCTGAAAGTACCTACGACCTGGACTGAATTCATGTCTAATAACGAAGCAATAAAAAATGCCGGATATACTGCAGTTTCTGTACAAAACGATACCTGTATAGACTGGTTTCCGAGATTATTCTGGGATCAGTTCTGCAGGGATGAGATTGAGAACAAAGGGTTATCATTTTCAGATGGAACCATGACTTTTGAAACAGAATCTGTAAAGAAGGGCATGGAAAGCTTTAAGGAATTATGGGATAAAGGCTATTTGCCGGAAAATTTTATTACGGCGAATTTAGAGACAACACAGCAAATGTTTATTCAAGGTAAATTAGTGCAAGTTTTAATTGCACCTGATAAAATTCAGTATTTAATGGAAAATGCAGCGGATGGCGCTGAATATGCGACCTTTGCGCTTCCGGGAATTGCAGGGGAAACCTCCAGGTCACTTGGCGGTTCAAGTAATATTTTTGCAATCAGCTCCACAACAGAGAAGCCGGAGGCAGCAATCCGCCTGTTGAAATACATAACCTCAAGAACTAATTTTGAAACAGATGAAGGGCTCCAATATTCGAACTCCGGATTGGTAGGTGTTGAGAGGGGATCAGAATTAGACGGGGTGTTATCTGGTTTTGCAGATGCGGCGGCAGGCGGATTCTGTCCCGATATCTATGTGCCGACAACAATAAGTACGGAGATTAAAACGGCATTTAAATCCGATGTCATTCCGAACTATTTGATGGACGTTTATAGCTTATCTGATGTTAGCGCTATATTACAGTCCCTATATAATGACTATCTCGCAAGCTTAAAATAAAATGCTATTAAATTAAATAGAATAGCGGTTAGTTGAAAGTTACTAACCGCTATTCTTCTAAAAACGATAGAAGCAATCGTTTTTATGTCCAGAAGGAGGAGATATTTTGAAACAGGCATCAAACAAAGGTTTTATGAAAGATATAAAAGAGAGTATACCGGCTTATTTGTTAATACTTCCAACGATTGCTGCATTTTGCATTTTTTTATACATCCCTTTTTTTAATGCATTTAGGATCAGCCTCTATAATTATAAAGGTTATGGGGATATGACGGATTTTGTAGGACTTAAAAATTACATAACTGTTTTACAGGATAAAAAGTTTTTTGAATCGTTTCTTCACTCTTTTGCCCTGATCGGATGTGATTTGATCTTTTCCATCACAATTGGATTTTTACTCTCCTATCTGCTTTTTAAGGGGATTAAATTAAAGAGATTTTTTAATACCTCATTATTTATTCCGTATCTGATTTCAATGGTAGTGGTAGGATGTATCTGGAAAATAATTTACGATCCTACGATCGGGCCAATTAACCAGTTTTTAAACCTGATAGGCCTGGAAAACCTGGCACAGCCATGGCTGTCACAGTTACCCACGGCATTAGGAGCCATAATCATTACCTGGATATGGAGAACGATACCCTTTAATATGTTAATCTCTTATGCAAATATTATGACCCTTTCCAATGAATACCTGGAGGCTGCCGATATTGACGGGGCGACTTCCTTCCAGAAATTAAGATACATCATTTTGCCCCATATGATCCCTACCTTTGTTACTCTTGGAATCCTCACTGTTACCAATGATTTGAGGGCATTTGATATAGTATGGGTCATGACACAGGGAGGCCCAGGTGGCGCAACGGAAGTAATTACATCCTATGTATATCGAAAAGCATTTTCTTCCCAAAGATTTGGTACAGCCTCAGCAGCATCTATTTTGATGATGGCAGTGATGATAGCAATTACAATTGCCTTACAATTAATTCAAAGAAAGGGAGAGGCAAAGAAGAAATGATAAAAATACAAAAAAGATTTATAGCGGCAGTGATCTTCATTTTCGTCTTTTTATATGCCTGTATTTCGCTTTATCCATTGCTGTGGGTAGTATTGCAATCATTTAAAACGGAAAAAGAATTTTTAAGCAGCATATGGACCTTCCCATCCTCATTGGGTATTAAAAATTATGTCATTGCCTTAACAAAAGGCAATTTGGCCCTTTATTATAAAAACACCGTATTTAATACTTTGGCAACCGTTGCCCTGGAATTAGTTTTAGTTACGCTGGCAGGATTCGCATTTTCGAAAATGAAGATGAAATTTAAGAAGGTATTCTTCTATTTAATCTTAATTAATATGCTCATTCCTACACCGATTATATTGCTGCCGATGTATTTGCAAATCCTTAACTTAAACATACAAAACACAATTTGGGCAATTATTTTCCCATATTTTCAGGGGTTTGCCCCACTGGGCTTAATACTGATAAAAAATTATATGGATAATATTCCAAATGAAATTATAGAAGCAGCTAAAATTGACGGCTGTAATACGCTCAGAATTTTGGCTGGAATAATCGTGCCTTTAATAAAGCCGATGCTTGTAACGCTTGCTATTTTAGGGGGAATGAGCGCGTGGAATGAGTATTTATGGGCATTGGTTTCAATTAGCAATACAAAAAAATACACATTGTCTGTCGGGCTGGCAGTTTTGCGTGATAAGACATCTTCGATTGGATATACACCAGTCTTTGCAGCCCTGACAATTAGTGCGATGCTTTTTGTTATTTTATATTTGGTTGCACAAAAGTCATTTGTACGTTCAATTACAGCCGGTGCGGTAAAGGGATAGGGGGAAGAGGATGCTATATCAAGAGCAGTTATTTACAAAAGAGCTATTTAAGAATCCGGGAAAAGAATTTCGGGGTGCTCCGTTCTGGGCGTGGAATACAAAGCTGGAAAAGGATAAGGTATTAGGACAGGTTGACCAGTTTGCCAAAATGGGGATGGGCGGATTCATGATTCATACCAGAGTCGGATTGGATACAGACTACATGGGAGCAGAATTTATGGATATTGTTAAAGCCTGTGTCCAAAAGGCAAAAGAGAAAGATCTGTTTTGCTGGCTGTATGATGAAGACAGATGGCCTTCCGGTTATGGCGGAGGGTATGTGACAAAAGAGAAAAAATATAGGAGCAGATATTTAGCCGTAACTCCATATAAGCAGAACTTAGAAGTGGATAGGGCTGCGGAGTTTGATTCCTGTGCATCCGCATCTGTAGCCGGAACAGGGGATTTTTTAGTAGCCTTTCAGGTTAAATTAAATGAGAAAGGTGAGCTGGTACAATATGAAAAATGCGGGGAAGAAGAAAAGGCTAAAAGCGGATTTGACCTATGGTATGTATACCTTGAAATAGCACAGGATAGTCCATGGTTTAATAACCAAGCCTATGTAGATACTCTGAATCCTGAGGCGGTCAGGAGGTTTTTGGATTTAACCCATGAAAAGTATTATCAAGAGCTGGGAAAGGAGTTTGGCAGGACTATTCCGGCAATATTTACGGATGAACCCCAATTTCCGCATAAGCAGCTTTTAGGGTTTGCACGGTCAAAGTCTGAAATTATTCTGCCTTTTACCGATGACTTTGAAATAAGCTATCAGAAGCAATACGGTGAAAGCTTTTTAGATAAATTACCTGAAATAATGTGGGAACTTCCGGGTGGAGCTATTTCAAAAACACGTTATAACTACCATGATCATCTGGCGGAACGGTTCGCAAGGGCATATAGCGACCAAGTAGGGCAGTGGTGCGATGAGCATGGAATAAAATTATGCGGGCATATGATGGAAGAGCCTACCCTATACTCACAAACAAGGGCATTAGGGGAGGTTATGCGCAATTTGAGGGGCTTTGCCCTGCCAGGAATTGATATGCTGTGTGATCTGAGGGAGTATTCTACCGTAAAGCAGGCGCAGAGTGTTTCCCACCAGTATGGCAGGGAAGGCGTAGCCAGTGAGCTGTATGGTGTGACAAATTGGGATTTTGATTTAAGAAGGCATAAGCTGCAGGGAGACTGGATGGCGGCATTGGGAGTGACTAGCCGGATACATCACCTGACATGGATGAGTATGGGGGGTGAAGCAAAAAGGGATTATCCGGCTTCCATTGGTTTTCAGTCGCCCTGGTATGAGAAATATCCAAGCATTGAGGATCATTTTGCAAGGGTTAATACTGCAATGACAAGGGGAAAAGCCCTTGTGCGCATAGGGATCATTCATCCGGTTGAATCCTATTGGTTATATTTTGGCCCAAATCAGCAAACCTGTGGCATCAGAGCAGAATTGGAGCAGAATTTCACTAATATTACAGAATGGTTATTGTTTGATTTGTTAGATTATGACTACATTTCTGAGGCTCTTATTCCTGATTTATATAAAGAAAATAAGCTCGGGGAGATGGACTATGACGTGATTCTTGTGCCGGGCTGTAAAACCTTAAGAGGTACTACGGTGGCATACTTAAAAAGAGAAAAGGAACGTGGAAAGCATATTGTTTTCGTGGGGGAGCTACCAACCCATATGGATGCACTTGAGGATGGGAATCCGGGCAAATTAGCTATGGAATGCACCAGAATTCCATACTCCAGACATGCGCTGCAGCAAATATTGGAACCTTTCCGGGTGTTGGATATCCACTACCGGGGGACAAAAATATTTAAGAAACCAAAGCATAAAAAGAACTGGGATGGTGAGCGCACCCAAAAATATATTTATCAGATGAGGGAAGAAAAGGGTGAAAGATGGTTATTTATTGCGAATGGAAAGCCGGTAGAAAATCCGGACTTAATATTTGATGATAAATTACAGGTCACGATACAGGGAGAATGGCAGCCAACCCTCCTTAATTCAATGAATGGGGAAATCCAGGAAATAGAAGCGGACTATAAAGAAGGAACCACCATCATTTATCCTGTCTTATTTGAATATGACAGCTTGCTTTTACATTTGACACCCGGCAGGAGTGAAAAGAAATTACAGATGAAGGCACCTAAAGTTATTTGGGAAAAAAATTGCAATGGAAGCCTGCTTAATATAAAAAGAAAGGAACCTAATGTATTGGTTCTTGATATGGCGGAATATTCCTTTGACCATGGCCAGTGGGAAGAAAGGGAAGAGATTTTGCGGATTGATAACATATGCAGGGACAAGGCAAAATATCCTCAAAGAAAAGCGGCCTTAGCCCAGCCCTGGGTTATTGGGAATGAGGCAGGGGATGGGCATTTGCTGGAATTACGTTATCAGATAAGCTGTAGGGAAGACATAGGAGAGTGCCAATTAGGCATGGAGGGGCTGGACAAAGCAAGCTTTCAGCTGGATGAAAAACAAATATTATTGGAAATGGACGGATATTACATAGATCCCTGTATTCAAAAAGCAAAGCTTCCTCCATTGACAAAGGGAAGACATATTTTACAGGTTAGCATACCCTTTGGACAAAAAACGAATGTAGAGAGTATATATTTATTAGGTGAGTTTTCAATTGATGTGCTGGGTGACCATGCCGTAATGGGACAGGACGAAGCTTGCGGGTATTATTTTGGCAGCCTTACGGGGCAGGGAATGCCATTCTATGGCGGCAATGTTGATTACGTCCTGGAATGTGATTTGGGCCAAGGCAGTTATGAAATAGAGATATCCAAGTATAGAGGCGCGTTATTGAGCGTTTTCCTGGATGGTGAAGCAATCGGTGATATCATGTGCGCTCCATATAGATTACCCTTTGAAATCATCAGGGGTGGAAAACACATAGTTACTGTTACATGCTATGGAAATAGAATAAATACCTTTGGAACGCTCCATGATTGTGATGAAAATGAAATCTATTTTGATCCCAATGCATGGCGGACACAAAAAGACAGCTGGGCATATGAATATCAACTGAAAAAAACAGGGATTTTAAAAGCCCCGGTGATCAGACGGCTGGAGCATTAAATGGGCAGTGCATGGCGGACAATAAAATTAGAGTGAAAACGCGGACTAAAAGGAAGGATCAAGCATGAAATCAATAAATTTGAAAGACGCTTTTCAGGTGGAGCTGGTTGAAAAGGAGATTCCCCGACCTAAAGAGGGAGAAGCGCTAATTAAGGTAAAATCAGTAGGAATATGCGGATCTGATATAGGAGCCTTTCGGGGAACGAACCCCCTGGTTACTTACCCTAGGACAATAGGGCATGAAATTGCGGGAGAAGTAGTAACAATCGGTGAAAATAAAAAAGGAATAAAGCAGGGAAATAAAGTAATACTGGATCCCTATCTGTATTGCTCGAAATGCTATCCCTGCAGCTTGGGAAGAACAAATTGTTGTGAAGACCTGCAGGTTTTAGGTGTCCACTGTGAAGGAGGAATGGCGGAATATATTTGCCATCCGGCAGATATGCTGGTAAAGGTTCCGGAGGATATGGAATGGGATGTAGTGCCATTAGCAGAACCATTAACGATTGCATTACACGGATTACACCGTGCCCGGTTAACAAAAGGGGAACACATTGTTATAATTGGCGCAGGAACAATTGGACTGCTGGCAGCAATGACAGCTATTTACTATGGTGCCATTCCAATTATGATTGATGTGGTTGACGAACGGCTAAGAAAAGCAAAGGAACTTGGGATCCATTTGACCATTAACTCGGCAAAGGAAAACGCACAGAAAAAAGTAATTGATTATACCGATGGACGGAAGGCAGAGGTAGTGATGGAGGCAAGCGGTGCAAACCCGGCGGTGCTTATGACCTTAGATCTGGTTGCCAATGCAGGTAGAATTATACTTACCGGATGGCCTAAGGCGGCTACCTTATTTCCAACGGATTTAATCACAAAAAAAGAAGTGGATATCATGGGTGCAAGAACCAGTGCGGGCGAATTTGATGAGGCCATTGATATTATTTATAAGAATAAAGTAAATGCAAGAGGGATATTAACAAAAACAGTTACCATTGATGAAGCGGTAGAAGTAATCAAGGATATTGAAAAAAATCCCGGAAACTATTTAAAAGTAAATGTAATCGTGTAGGAGTTTAAAGTCCTGTACTTTTGTGTACAAAAAAAGCATAAGAAGGGTAAAATAATTTATAAAACAAAACTAAAATATTTGTGTTATAATGATTTTGCGTTGAACTATGCTTTGAAAGGACGATTATATTTGAAAAAAGATAAGAATCAGGGACACCTGATCAAGGAAGTATATCCGGGCTCTATTGCGGAAGAAATGGAAATTGAAGCGGGCGATACCCTGCTGACGGTCAATGGGGAAGAGATAGAGGATGTATTTGACTATAGATATCTGATCAAGGATGAATTTATAGAGGTATTGATAAGAAAGCAAAATGGAGAGGAATGGCTGTTGGAGATTGATAAGGAGTATGATGACGATTTAGGGATCGAATTTGACAACAGCCTGATGAGCTGCTACCGCTCCTGCCGAAATAAATGCATCTTCTGCTTTATTGACCAAATGCCGCCGGGAATGAGGGAAACCCTCTATTTTAAGGATGATGATTCCCGCCTGTCCTACCTGCAGGGCAACTATATTACCCTGACGAACATGCAGCAAAAGGATGTGGACAGGATTATACGGATGCACCTTGCCCCCATCAATATATCAATACAGACCACGAACCCGGAGCTGCGCAGTAGAATGCTCCATAACAGGTTTGCGGGGGACAAGCTTAAATTCCTGGAAGCTCTGTATGAAAATCATATTGAGATGAACGGGCAGATCGTATTATGCAAGAATGTAAATGACGGCAGTGAGCTGGAAAGGTCAATTGATGACCTGTCAAAATTTCTCCCCTTCATGCGGAGTGTATCCATCGTTCCCGCCGGAATTACGAAATACCGGGACGGGCTGTATCCGCTGGAATTATTCAATAAGCAGGAGGCGGAGGCGGTCATCGGCCTGATCGAAGGCAGGCAGAAGGAATTCTATGAAAAATATGGCCTCCATTTTATCCATGCCAGTGACGAATGGTATATCACTGCCGAAAGGGATTTTCCGGAGGAGGAAAGATACGACGGATATATCCAGTTGGAGAATGGCGTCGGCATGATGAGAATGTTCATTGAGGAATTTAATGAGGCCCTGGAGCAGGTAGAAAGAGATATAAAAGACAAAAAGCGGGATAAGAATATATCAAGATCCCTTACCCTTGCCACAGCGAAGCTTGCTTACCCGACCATAAAAGGCTTTGCCTCCAGGATTATGGAGGTCTTTCCGGGAATAAAAATAAATGTCTGCTGTATCCGGAACGAATTCTTCGGAGAGACAATAACCGTATCAGGGCTTATTACTGGTCAGGATCTGATCAAACAGCTGCAGGAGCGAAAAGAGGATGGAGAAAACCTGGGTGAAACCCTGCAGATACCTTCCAATATGCTGAGGACGGGAGAGCAGATGTTTTTAGACAATGTCACGGTAAGTGATGTGGAAGAAGCCCTTGGATTGAAGGTGGTTGCCATAGAACCCGGCGGAAAGGAATTCATCGATGCGGTCATAATGCAGGATTATAGGATGGAGAGGAACAATGAAAATTTTGTTTATATTCAGGCCTATCAACAAGAGGAAGAATAACAATTACCCCTTTCAGGAAGAAGCACTCCCGCCTGCAAGGGGTAATTAAACGTTTAGGGGAACAGCCGGATAAAAGACCCCGGAGCTGGCCGGAAAAAGCCGCATAGAGATTCCGGTGGAGTTATGTAATTAAGAGCGGGGTTTTGATGAGAAGGGCCGCAATAAAAATAGTTGGGAGTAATATGAAAAAAGATAAAAATTCCTCTTGACAAATGGTGGAAAGTATTCTATCTTATAAATAGTAATAGTTATCATTATTATAATTTAAAAACAGGAGGTAATATCTTATGTCATTAGTAGGAACAGAAGTGAAACCATTTAAGGCGCAGGCGTACCAGAACGGCCAGTTTATTACTGTAACAGAGGATAATTTTAAAGGTAAATGGAGCGTTGTTTGCTTTTATCCAGCAGATTTTACCTTTGTTTGCCCTACAGAGCTTGAGGATCTGCAGAACAACTATGAGGAGTTGAAGAAGCTTGGGGCTGAGGTGTATTCCGTATCTACAGATACGCATTTCACCCACAAGGCATGGCATGATACCTCGGAAGCCATCAAAAAATTAACCTACATCATGATTGGTGACCCTTCCCATACAATTTCCCGTAATTTTGATGTTTTAATTGAAGCCGATGGACTTGCAGACCGCGGAACCTTCATTATTGATCCGGACGGCATTATCCAGTCAGTGGAAATCAATGCGGGAAATATCGGACGTGATGCCAGCATTCTGCTCAGTAAAATCAAGGCAGCCCAATATGTCAGGAATCATCCGGGCGAGGTTTGCCCTGCAAAATGGAAAGAAGGAGCTGCTACCTTAAAGCCCAGCTTGGATCTTGTAGGAAAGATCTAAGAAAAAATTTATGAAAGGGCTTATGAAGGTTTGAAAAGCTCTGAGGAGGATCCGGGACTGCAGAGGATCCGGGAAGGATCTGAGCGGAAGCTCTGGAAAGCCTTAAGCAGAATTTAGAATGGCGCGTGGTGCCATGACGGAGGTTAATGTATGATACTGGATACTGAAATCAAAGGACAACTGGAGGAGTACCTTAAGCTGATGGAGAATGAGGTCCTGATCCGGGTCAGCCTGGGAAATGACGATGTGTCAAGGGACATGGCGGATCTGATGAAGGAACTGATTTCAATGTCACCGAAGATAAAGGTAGAAGAGGCATCCCTGGCAAGGACACCAAGCTTTAGCCTGAACCGCCCTGGGGAGGATACGGGTATTGTGTTCGCCGGAATCCCTTTGGGACATGAATTTACATCCTTTGTGCTGGCCCTGCTTCAGGTGAGCGGCCGTGCTCCCAAGATTGACAGCCAATTGGCGCAAAAGATCAGGAATATTAAGGGCAATTACAGCTTTGAAACCTATGTCAGCCTGACTTGCCACAATTGTCCCGAGGTGGTGCAGGCCTTAAATATCATGAGTGTGCTAAATCCTAATATTACCCACACAATGGTTGAGGGAGGCGCATACCGGGAAGAGGTTGAGAGTAAGGACATTATGGCGGTTCCGTCGGTTTATCTGAACGGGGAATTTTTTGAAAGCGGACGGATGGAGCTGGAACAGATCCTGGAAAGGTTGGATGTTTCTGCGGATGCTTCCGAATTTTCTGATAAGGAGCCCTTTGACGTTCTTGTGGTTGGAGGCGGCCCCTCAGGAGCCAGTGCGGCTATTTATGCTGCGCGTAAGGGAATCCGAACGGGAATTGTTGCCGAGCGCTTCGGCGGCCAGGTCCGGGATACCCTGGGAATCGAGAATTTTATCAGCGTTAAATATACGGAAGGCCCCAAGCTGGCTGACAGCCTGGAGGAACACGTAAAAGATTATGATGTTGATATCATGAAGCTGCGCCGTGCAGTAAGGCTTGAGAAGAAGGATCTGATTGAGGTTGAATTGGATAACGGAGCGGTACTAAGGAGCAAGACAGTGATTCTGTCAACAGGTGCACGTTGGAGGAATGTGGGTGCACCTGGAGAGATAGAGTTTAAGAATAAAGGAGTGGCCTATTGTCCTCACTGTGACGGCCCCTTATTTAAAGGAAAGCATGTAGCTGTCATCGGAGGAGGCAATTCCGGTGTGGAGGCGGCTATCGACCTTGCGGGGGTTGCAGCCCATGTTACGGTTCTGGAATTCATGCCGGAGCTAAAGGCGGATGCGGTTCTGCAGCAGCGCTTAAACAGCCTGCCTAATACTACCGTGCTGAAGAATGTCCAGACAAAGGAGATTACCGGTACCGATAAGGTGAACGGTATCACCTATGTGGAACGGGATACCCAGGTTGAGAACCATATTGAGCTGGAGGGGGTATTTGTCCAGATTGGGCTGATCGCTAATACGGAATGGCTGGACGGTACCGTGGAACGCAACCGGATAGGCGAGATTATTGTTGACGGCCATAATGCGACCAGTATTCCGGGAGTATTTGCGGCGGGAGACTGCACGAACAGCCCCTATAAGCAGATTATTATATCCATGGGCTCTGGAGCCAATGCCGCATTAAGCGCCTTTGACTATCTGATACGGAATTAACTATAACGATTTGGCTGTCAAATGGGAGCGGTTTAGGCTGTGAGGTGAATAGGAGTGTATCTGTATCCACCTTGGCTTGCCTTTAACATCCCATGCTTGCCAAGTGCAGGCAAGCACGGGAGGCCCGGTCTGCGCCCAGGTGGATATAGATACACTCCTATTCACCGCGTTAGTATAGAGGAGCCTTTTGCCGGGCGAATCCTATAATTATAGAAGAAAGTAGGCGGATCATGTTTTGGGAGATCCACCTACTTTTTTGTGTGTTAACGGAGTTGATGTTGGAGAAGAATACATTTGTTGGATAGTCTTTATGGATATGTTTTAGATTTTATCGCTAAAGCCCATAGCTTTTCTAACAGTTTCCATTTGTTCCGCAGATGTTAATTTTTCCAAGAGCTGAAAGGCCACTCTTGGTGCAGTTTCAGGGCAGCAGGATGTGATAATGTTCTTATCTATAACAATTGGTTCATTTACGATATTCACCCCAAATTCTTTCAATTGCTTTTGGCGGTATGCATCCCTTAGATAATATGTCGTAGCCCGTCTTCCGTTAAGTACACCGCTTTTTCCAACTGGAAGTGCGGCAACACATATTGTCGCAATTATTTTACCCTGTTTATTGAATTCCCGGATAAGGCTTAGGAATCGCTCATCATATGCTTCTTCGTAGAAGCCGTATTCTTCAAAGCCCCCTGGAATGGCCAATGCATCAAAATCATTCACGTCTATCTCATTAATTGTTTTTTCCACAATTACAGAAATATTGAAGGTACTTATGACTTTTTTTTGAAATCCGCAGGTAACAACGGAAATATCAATACCATAATCATTTCTTGCCCATCCCATAATATCAATGAAGACACTAAATTCCATTGTTTCAAAGCCTTTTGCTAAAAATACTAATACTTTCATAAGAATCTCCCTATGCATGTACTGACAAACTATAATAAATAAAACGTTCATGGAAAGATGGATGACTTGGCTTTACTGGAGCAGGAATTGATAATCCATATCATAGGTACGCACATATAGTACGGAATCCTTCTTAATGATGTACTCAGGGGCAGTCTTTAGCGGAGTTTTATCAAGCACCTTTCCGGTATTGCAGTCAATCTGATACAGGTAATCAGGCTCCGCGGTAAACCCGTATCCACAGATAATCACATCATTAACAATTACAAAGCTCATAGAATTACACACCAAGGCATCCGATTTCCATAATATGCTCATATCGGATAAGTCAATGGCGGTGATATAGGCATTCATATTGTTGGAGCTTTCCGCGTAGGTGCTGTGGCTGTGGGAGACATACAAAATATTATCCTGAATAGCAGCACATTTGATTTTCTGCTGTATAAAATTATAATCCTCTTCCTTGTATTCCGGAGAGTATAAATAATTCGAAAAATCTAAGGAGTATAAAAGCTTATCTGAATCAGTGCCATAAATATTTAAAAAAGTACCGCCGCTGTAATCTATCCCATTAATTTGATAAAAATAAGTGCCGTCCCCGTAGGCAGTAGTGAATGAATTTATTTCACCCGGGGAAGTTTCTCCGGTTGGATTTAAGGATAGCTGATTGTTAGTAAACCATTCGTCTGTGTCCGTAATTTTGTTCGGCTCACTGAAGGTCATGGTTAACTTAAACGCAGAAGTCTCTGCCTGGTCGGCGGCAGCAGCTCTGGCAGCATCAGATATATAGTAGGAAAAAGGAGGAACCGGCATAAGAATAGGGCTGGCATCAGATACGGGCACACCGGTATCCCCAGTTTCAGATGGTGCAGCAGGTGTGGTTGTTGCTTTTGGCTCTTCTGTAGGTTGTTCGGCAGTAGGCTGGTCAGGAGCCATCGGTATATCCGTGGACTGGGGTGGGTTTGTCATTTTTATCACTGTTTTATTGGTCTCTGCTTCTCCTTGGCAGGCACTTAGTGCGGCAAGAAGGAAGAAGGGAAGTATCATTAATACTAGTTTTCGTTTCATTGGGTCTATACCTCCATATTATTTTGGTTTTATTCAGATCCGAGAAGCCGGGGTGGTGCCTGCTTCTGTTTTCTCTGGATATAATATCGGTAAATCCTAGAAAAAGATAAAGGGCCGGTTATGGGGCTTCTTCTGCATGGACCGCATTGATTGCAGGCCGTACATATGCTATACTTAACCCGGCAGGCAATTCTACCATCAGTTTATTTTCCTATATTCAACCCTTAGTCGGTTGCAATGTGGAGATAACTTCAAGTATGATGACTACGTAAGCCAATTAGGAAGGAGTAGTTAGAATGGAAAATGAAAAGATAGCCCGTTTTATTGCCCAACAGCGAAGGGCAAAGGGAATGACGCAAAAGGAATTAGCAGCTCAGTTGGGAATAACAGATAAGGCGGTTTCAAAATGGGAGAGGGGGCTAAGCTGTCCTGATATATCATTATTAGCCGCGCTTTCCGGTATCTTCGGGGTAACCACCGGCGAACTGTTAAACGGTGAAAAAGCAGAGCTTCCGGGTAATGAGGATGTTGAAGCCGTGATCGAGGCCACATTCCAATATGCTGATGCCGTCACAAAAAACAAATCAAAAAATATCCGTTTTATAATTGGAGCTGTAATATCCGCACTTTCCTTTCTCGGAATTCTCACCTGCCTGATTTGTAATTTTGCTATCACAGGAAAAGTAACCTGGGCCTGGTTCCCAATCAGCTCCATTGTTTATTTTTGGCTGGTTGTCATGCCTTTGATTGAATGGAGCAAGAGGGGAATCCGTACAACCCTTATTTTGTTGAGCCTTCTCACTCTTCCCTTTCTGTATGTATTGGAGAGGGTTATCGGTACGGAGGGGCTCATCATGCCAATAGGCATTCCTGTTTTTATTGCTTCTATATTATATCTGTGGGCAGTTTATTTGATGATAACCAGAACAAAATGGCCGAAATATATGACTGCTGCGGCAGCGCTGGCAGCCGGACTGCCTATATCGGTTAGTATAAATTACATTATATCGAAACAGATCGGTGGGCCGATCATAGATATTTGGGATATTATCTCATATTCTGTACTGCTCTTTTTTTCAATAGTTATATTTAGCTATGGATACTTAAAGCGTAGATATAGGGGCTAAGGCCGTATGGCATAAAATTTTGCTAGCATTAAATTTACCAACAGCACCAGTAAATCCACTGTTCAGCTTTAAATGGAAATAAATTGTCATTAGAAATAATTGTGAAATTTTCCAAAAGATGTTACAATATCCTGTAAGTTACAAAAGAGGAACAGTGGAGGACTGGGATGGAGATTTACTTGATTAGGCATGGGGCGAGTTATGAATGTACCCCTGACCAATATGACGAAGACAAAGGAATGACGAATCCGGAGTTAACGCCCAAAGGCAGGGAACAGGCAGAGCGGCTGGCAGTTCGCTTGGAGAAGCTTGGATTTGATAAAATATACAGCAGCGATTTAAAGAGTGCCGTTCAAACAACTGAGATTGTGAATCATGCATTAAATACGGAGGTTGAGTTCCTGGCAGGCTTTCGTGAGATCCATATGGGTGAGATTTATAAGAAGTCCTGGGGTGAATATCCTGAATTATTTGCGAAGTGGTCACTTTTTCAGGAAGACATACCCTATCCAGGGGGTGAAAATGGAGCCGATGTATGGGAGCGTTGCAAGAAGGAGCTAGACCGGATCACTGCCTCCGACTACGGGAGGATTGCGATCGTAACACACCAGGGTACGATTGAAATAATGGTATGCGGAATGCTGAACATACCCCAGGAGGGGAGGTATTGCTTCGGGGAATCCCTGATGCATGCATCCGTTAGCGTAGTACAATACATGAATAAAAAATACTTTTTACATACCTTTAATGATTATTCGCATCTTAATATAGAAGGAATGGTTTAATCATGGCAGGCCTGTCAGGCTGAGGAACAGAGGAGGCTATTTATGAAAGAAGCAGCAAATTGTGAAAGCTGTGGCCATTACAGCTACGATGAGGAATATGACTGCTATGTATGTTTGGTCAATCTGGATGAAGACGAACTGCAGCGGTTTTTGAGAGGCTCTACGACATACTGTCCCTATTTCCAATTAAATGATGAATACAAAATAGTAAGGAAGCAGGCTTAGGAGAGGTATAACCATAAGTAGAGCTGGAAATTAAGAAAAAATTACGATATTTATATACAAAAGAATCACTTTATGGTACTTTAATATAGTGTGTGAAATGAAGGTCATTCACATACGACATTGAGTGATCTGACGGTCAAAAGAATGTTAGTTTGAAATACAGAATAATTCACATCCAACATTAAGTGGCCTGACGGCCAAATGACCGTTAGTATGAAAAAATTCCGCAGATGGGACGGGAGTCTTACAAGCAGGATTTAGTAGAGAGGGAGACTGGGCATATGAAGCGTTATTCCATAGCGGTGTTAATCAGTGTGGTATTTACAGTCAGCTTTATAACATCACCGTCGGTTACCGGGCTAAATGAGCACAGGGTATCCTATACTGCTTCACCCAAGAGCCTGGTTCATGCCCAGAAGCCGTTATCCCGGACAGGACGGTCCCATTTCATCAGTGAATTTTCTGGAAATGAGATGTTGAAGAGTGTGGAGACACATCTGATTATCAACCGTAATATTCAGAATCTTCCCAATATGATTTATAAAGTCAACCCGTTTTTATTACTATTAATTGGTCTTGGTGTATTCACATACCGTTTTGGATATGTTATTAGAAAGAAACAGCAGGATAGGTCAATTTTATCAAGCTTTCTTGGTGGACATGCACCGCCAGGGTATTTCATAACCGCTTAAAATAATAAATACATTAGAAAGGAAAACATTAAATGAAAAGCAAGGTTACGTTTTTTATTGTGCTGGCCGTGGCTCTTTTAATGGCCTATACAGCAGCATTTGGTATTAAATTTTCACCCGACAACGTAATTCCGGGTGCTCCTGAGATCCGTTTCGGTACGGATATCCGCGGCGGCGTGGAAGCAACCTTCCAGCCGGTGGGTATGGACCGTAAGCCTACAAAGGAGGAATTGGAGGCAGCCCGTGAGGTTATTGAATTAAGACTGGATAACCTTAATATCATGGACCGTGATGTTACTATCGATACACAGGGCGGATATGTAATTGTACGCTTCCCCTGGAAATCAGATGAAACAGACTTTAATCCGGAAGATGCGATTGCGGAATTAGGAGAGACGGCACAGCTGACCTTCCAGAATTCAGAAGGCAAGGTGCTGCTGGAGGGCTCCCATGTTAAGAATGCAAAGCCTGCAAGGAACCAGGAGAACCAGTATGTGGTTGCCCTGACCTTTGATGAGCAGGGAAGTAAGATCTTTAGCGATGTGACAAAGGATATGATTGGTAAGACAATCAGTATCTTCATGGATGATCAAAATATCCAGACGGCTACCGTACAGTCCCATATTGACAGCGGTGAGGCTCAGATTACGGGTATGAGCAACTACGAGGAGGCCAAGAGCTTGGCGGATAAGATTAATTCCGGTGCCCTTCCTTTCTCCATGGTAACCAAGAATTATTCGACCATCAGCCCTACCTTAGGTACTGGCTCCCTGAGCATTATGCTCCAGGCAGGCGGAATTGCATTTATTATCATTTGTGCATTGCTGATTTTTTACTACCGTATACCTGGCTTTGTGGCATGTATTGCACTTACCATCCAGGTGGCAGGCCAGATCCTTTCGATCTCCATTCCTCAGATGACGCTCACCTTAAGCGGTATAGCAGGTATCATTCTGTCCATGGGTATGGGTGTTGATGCGAATGTTATTTCCGCAGAACGTATCAGTGAAGAGATTAAATCCGGCAAAAGTGTGCCATCTGCGATTGCTTCCGGATTCTCAAGCTCATTTGCCTCTGTATTTGACGGAAATGTTACGGTATTAATTGTATCATTTGTATTGATGATCTTTGGTTCAGGAGCCATGCTCTCCTTTGCATATTCCTTGTTTACAGGAATTGTATTTAACTTTGTGGCCGGTGTTGCAGCCTCCCGCTTAATGATCTTCTCATTAAGCTCCTATAAATTCTTATGCAAGCCGAAGCTTTATGCCTGCTTATCAAGGAGGGTGACACTATGAGTGAGAACAAAATAATTGGATTTTATAAGAAGCGTTTCATCTTTTTCGGAATATCATTGGTAATTATGGTCATTGGTATTATTTCAGTATTTATCAATGGAGTAACCCTGGACATCCAGTTCAAGGGTGGTGCGCTGTTAAAGTATACCTATGTCGGTGAGCTGGATGAGGATAAGGCGGCTTCCATTGCTTCGGAACAGCTGAACAGGCCTGTAACGGCGCAGTTGACCTCAGATCTTGCAACCGGCGAGAAGAAACTAGTATTAAACATTGCCGGAGAATACGGTGTGGATGCAGCTGATCAGAAAAATTTTGACAATGCATTAAAGAGTGCTTTCCCGGGTGCAGAGCTCCAGCTGTCTGAGTCCCAGATGGTCGAAAAATATTTTGGGGACAAGTTCCTGCGCAATGGTATTATCGCATTGGTTCTCTCAACGGTACTGGTACTTGGCTATGTATGGATCCGCTTTAACTTAATGGGCGGTTTGTCCGCAGGTGTGATGGCGGTCATTGCGCTGACCCACGACGTATTGGTGGTCTTCTTCGTCTGTGTTATCTTTAAGTTGCCAATTGGTGACAATTTTGTTGCAGTGGCGCTTAGTATCATAGGCTATTCCATTAACGATACCATTGTTATCTATGACCGTATCAGGGAAAATGCTAAGATATATCAGGGCTATGCAGTAGATCAGGTTTCAGATTTATCAATTACACAGTCCATGATGCGTTCTATCAATACGAACGTTGCAGTAATGATCAGTGTTTCTCTGGTATATTTTATTGCTGCAGCACATAGCATTGAAGCGATCCAAAGCTTTGCGCTTCCAATGGCCATTGGCTCCATTAGCGGCTGCTATTCCACGATCTGCATCGCGGGTCCCCTTTGGGTAATGTGGAAGAAGAGGAAGGGCGATGTGATCCTCTTCAAGGAAAAGGAGCCGGAAAAGGCAAGAGTGACATCAAACTACAAATATTAATACAATAGGGCTTGTAAAAACATCCCTTATTAATTTTAAACCGGCGTATTATCCAGGAAGATGTGGATAGTACGCCGGTTTTTCATGTGCCCGGAGGGCACATTGGCTCAGTGGGCATATAGACCCGGAGGGCTCATGGAATTTGGTGGATAGTGTGGGTTCCTTGTGGAAATTCTGATAATGTCTGCGGATCATTGCAGGGTTAATGCCCTCAGACGGTTGATGCTATAATTAATTCCCAGGCAGATCTGGTCGGCCATAGCCATTACGACATTTAAACGGGTAGTCTGCAGGAGCATATGGTCCAGGAAACCGGAGAAATTAACGATACCGGTGATAAAAATATCCCCGACCTCCGGCAGCTCCTTATCCACTCCGGCACCCGGCTTCAAGGGGCCTTCTCCCAGTGTAATATAGCCAACGTGGCTTGATTTGCCCAGGGACGCGTCAATGGCAATGACAAAGGCGTCCTCGTGGGTCTGGTAAATCCGGTCGATGGTATCCTTCAGGTTTTTTGCATGCACGGGTTCTTCAAGGGTGCCATACACATGGTAGTTGTTATACTTTTTATATTTCGATAATTTATATCCGATGATAGGACCCAGGCAGTCACCGGTAGCCCGGTCAGAACCGATGCATAGAAAGATAATAGTACGGCCTAATAGCACCTGCTCCTTAATCAAGTCCGTTAACGTACAGCCAAGCTCATAAGCAGAGCTCTTTTCACAGGAATTAAAGTAGGATACCCTGCTGGTATTTTTAAAAAAAATGCTCATCAATAACCTCCATTGGAATTGGTCCTGGCGTGTCCCAGGACATGTCTTAGCAAAAGTATTACCAATTCAAGAAAAAAATAGACATGCAAAATACTTAAAATTGTAAGGAAATCAGGGCATTTCCCGTCTTTTTCGGGAAAAAACCGCCCAGCAGGGACAAAGATGGTGCCAAAGACCGGCGATAACGGGATGATAAAGCAGAAATCTGTGGAAAACTTCTGGGAAAATCAAAACTAATTGTGACAAAAAGCCTGTCCAAACTATGGTAGGATAAAGGGCGTAAAAGGTATAATTTTGTGCCGTGGCTTTAGCTTTAGAGGGGCATTGGCCTGGTTCCGAGGATATTAAGCAGAAAAAAGAGGAGTGAGTAGCGTGATAGAAACCATATACAGCAACGAAAGTGGAGAGTCGGGGAAGATGAACAAAGTGCAGCCGGCCTTTAAAATGCCTAAGAATATTCGCCAGATTGGAAAGGGTAATACCGGTAAAGACATCTACGTCGAAGACTACGTAATGACTTTCGTCAAGCAATTGGCTGGGGGTGACTATTCAGGCTGTAAGCTCGCCGTTTTAGTCGGACAAAGTATACGCTTGGATAATGTCCGCAATATCTTTGTCTCAGGTGCCCTGGAGGTTAAGGGGCTGAGCACGGAGGAGATCGTATTTTCCAATGAAGTGTGGACAGGCATATACGAGGATATCAAAGAATATTTTGCTGAGGCAGAGATTGTAGGCTGGTTTATTGGGGGACCGGGCTATCTTTTGGAGGATGAGGAAAAGATCTTAAAAATCCATCTGGACAATTTTGCCGGACAGGACAAGGTGTTGCTGACCTTTGAAAATATGGAAAGGGAAGAAACCTTCTATTGCTATGAGAGCGGAAAGCTGACAAAGCAGGAAGGCTATTACATATATTACGAAAAAAATGAAGAAATGCAAAACTATATGGTTAATTATAGAGACACTCCCAGCAGCGAGGCTGACTACGATGATAAGATATCCCGGGATATCCGGGCGGTGCTCCAGAATAAGAAATTACCCCTGGAGGAAGGACAGAATACTACCCGCCTGATGTATGCTGCAGGAACCCTGCTGGCAGCCATTATTTTAGTTGTCGGGGCGGCGATCCTAAATAATTATGACCAAATGAAAAGCATGCAGGAAACCATGAAGTACCTCACCACAAGTATGGAGCAAATGCAGCAGGCCTTCTCAGGGGAAGCTGATCCATCCGATGCTGAGGATTCCTCCGGTGTAAAAAATGCGGAGGTAGATGGAACAGGAAGCAAAACTGCGGAAGAAGCCACAAAGGAAGGCAGCTCAGGGGAGCAGAGCCTGGAGGTTGAGGTTATCTCAGGCGGGGTAAAAACTAAGGGCGAGACAGAAGAAGCTGGCGATAAGACAGCGGACAAGGCCTCGGATGAGACGGCTGATAAAGCGTCAGATAAAACGGTGGACAAGGCCTCGGACAAGACGGTAGATAAAACGTCAGACCAAACGCCTGCTGTGGCGGATAAAACGGCGAAAGAAGCGGCCGGAAGCGATAAAAACAGCAGTAAAAAAGCCGGCGATACCAACACGGCCACCCCTACCCCGAAGGAACAGAAGAAGTCCAGTACAGGAACCAGTACGGCTAAAAGTAGTGGGACACAAAAACAGGTCAATTATTATGTGGTTAAAAAGGGTGATACCCTGGCAGATATCAGCCATAAGCTTTACGGTACGTATACAAAGACAAAAACAATAATGCAACTAAACAATCTTGAAAATGCGGACCTGATTTACGAGGGACAGAAGCTGATTGTCCCCTGATCTACAATATAAAAGTGGACGTCCCAAATATTATCAGACACGGCCACCTAAAATAAGCGGACCCAAGGTGCTTATGAAGGAAATAACAGCCTTCAAAGCACCTTTTTTAGCAAATAGGTCTCGTTTTCCGCCCGGCTTAAAAAATAATAGGTGCCAAGTGACGGAAAATGAGTTATAATCTCATTGTTATAATTTAACTTTTCTTAAAAGGCGCTGTACTTGCGCTATGCATGGCAATCATAGGAAGCCAAGGCTTCCTATGATCTGCAAAATAATATGTAAAAGGCAAAATAATATGTAAAGAAGTAATTGTCCAGTTGCGGATAACAACAGGAGTAGGTTTATGGCGAACGAAAAAGAAGGACAGGCCTTACGGGAGTATGGTAACCGGAAAAAACGGTTAAAGAGGCGAAGAAGGATCATCATAGGCTTTCTGCTCCTAATCCTTGCAGCGGCAGGGGTAGCAGCCTATATTTTTATTGGTTTGAAGAAATATACGGATTATGAATTAATAAAAACGACAGAAGTAACAGGAACAAATGCAGTCGGTTACATAGAGTTCACTGAGGGTATTGTGAAATACAGCAAGGATGGTGCGGTAGCCTTGGGCAGGAAGGGAACACCGTTGTGGAACAACTCTTATGAAATGTCGGATCCCGTAGCGGATTCCTGCGGAAAATATGTCGTAATTGCAGATAGGGGCGGGAAGTCAATCCATATCTACAATGAGAAAGGCGAGGCTGGCAATATAGCGACAGTCAATGACATACTAGCCGTAGAGGTGGCCAACCAGGGTGTTGTGGCAGCCTTAATGGAAGCTGGCAAGGGGAACCAGATCATTTTATATGATAAAGATGGAACGGAGCTATCCGTGATTGAGACCACCACCAGCACGCAAGGGTATCCCCTGGATATTTCCCTGTCTGATGACGGGAGGAAATTAGTGACCAGCTACCTTTCCTATACGGAGGGAAGCGTAACCAACATGGTATCCTGCTACAATTTTGGCGAGGTCGGAAAGAACAGGACGGACCGCTTTGCCGGCGGCTTCAAATTTGACGAAGGCATCATCGTCCCCAGGGTCGAATTTGTGAATAATGATACCATATGTGTGTATAAGGATAACGGCTTCGTCATCTATTCCATGGAGGAACTGCCAAGGGATGTCCATGCAGAAAATGTTGAAGGCGAGATACAAAGCATACTTTATAATGGGAAGTATACCGGAATTGTGCTCCAGCAGGAAGGCTCCACCGACAGGCAGCTGCTGCTCTATGACCTGAAGGGAAAGAAGGTCATGGAGAAAAATCTGGATTTCAATTATGAAAAGATATACCTCACGGATAAGGAGCTTATTATGTATAACAACACTGCCTGCATAATTATGAAGCTAAATGGCGTGGTGAAATTTAAATATACCTTTGAAGGAAGTGTGGAAGGAATATATCCGATTAATAACCTTGACCGCTATTATTTAATGAACGGCAAGGATATCATGGAGATCCAGTTAAAATAGCAGAAGCAGGTTTATAGGAGTGTTGCAGGAAGGGAAAGAGGATGAATATATTACTAATAATCGTACTGGCAATTTTAATCGTAAATGGGTTGATTGGCATGAAGGCTGGCTTAATTAAGACGGTATTTTCACTGTTTTCCATGATAATTGCAGTGGTTTTGACCATATGGCTAAGTCCCTATGTCAATCATTTTATGAGAAACAACGATAAAATCCATGGAGGAATTTCCACGGGAATTGAGAAAATGCTGCCATTCTCGGAGGAAGAAGCGGAGGGCAAGGATCAGGATACATTGATCAACGGGCTGTCCTTACCCCAGTCAATTAAAAATTCCCTGATAGAGAATAATAATGTTGAAGTATATAAAGAAATGGCAATTAACAGCTTTAAGGATTATGTGAGCAGCTACCTGACAGGTGTTATCATTAATGCAATGGCCTTCAGCATTACCTTTGTAGTTGTCCTGATCCTGCTTTGGGTGATATGCTTTGCCCTTGACCTCATAAGTAAATTGCCGCTGCTGAATCAGATTAACAAGAAGGCAGGGCTGGTCGCCGGATTGATTCATGGGCTGGTGGTGGTCTGGATTTTCTTTATACTGGTGACAGTGTTTGGAAGCACGGAAGCCGGCCAAAAAGCTCTTGAGATGATTGGGCAGGATCAGATTTTAAGCTTTATCTATAATAATAATTATCTTTTAAAATTTATCACCAATATCACGAAGATTATTTTTTAGGATTGATTTGGGAATGGCCTATTATTGGTTTCGCCATTCCATCGGCGAACATCCATAGATATCTTTAAAACATTTGGAGAAATATGCGAAGTTATTAAATCCTACCTGTAAAGAGATTTCAGATATCTTTTCATTTGTGTCTTTTATCAGGATGGCCGCTTTGCTCAGCCTGTAGCTGGTCAGATAACTGCTGAAATTGGATCCGGTCTGTTTTTTAAAATGCCGGGACAAATATTCAGGATTCAGATGGACATGATTGGCAAGGTCATTTAGGCTGATTTCCTGCATATAGTGGCTTTCAATGTAATCAATGCAACAGAGAATATTAGGTGACAGCATAGTCTTAGTGGGAGTGGAATAAAGGGCTTCAAACTCTGCGAGAGCTATCCGTTGCAAATCCATAAACTGCGGGGCGCCGGCAATTTTACTGCTGGCATCACGCAGTTTTTCGCTGTATCTCCTGTCATGCTTTGGGGTCTTATAGACATAGCTGATTTCATACAGCTTTTCAAGGGAGTCCTTTAAGCGCTTGATATCAGGATAACGTACCGATCCAATATAATTTAAAAATTGAAGCAGGCTTCCCTTAATATCCTCCCAATTCTGAAATTTTATATTTTTAAGTATTTTTAAATATTCCTGGTCAAATGATACGTTCCAAGAGGATGAGGCCTCCGTAATAGCATGAAAGCTGATGCCGTAAAACTCTGTATCCCGATAGGCCGCGGTGAGGCGCAGGATTTTAAGATGGCCGGGCTTTGTCCTATATATATCACTGGCTAGAATCAAAGAATACGTATTGAACTGCTTTAACTCATTAAAAAAGAGGTTTCGTTCCTGAAGCTGCATAAGACGGCTTTTCTGTTTCATATGGATGATACCAAGCTGACTTTGTTCTGACAGATTACAAAAGAGTACACATTCCGTATTTTTTATAGATGGTATGCGTATCATCATATCTTCTGAGGAAACTGACCCGGATGCTTTGATAAAATAACAGAAAAAATCAGATTCCGGGAGTGTGACGCCGTATCTGCGCAACTCCTGGTCAAAATCTGCAAAGGACATAGCTTCATTGTTGATATATTTAATAATAAGATTCTGGATATCCTGCTTTGTATTGGTATTTTTAAGCAGGTTCTGCTGCTGTGTAATCATCTGAACCAACTGATCTTCTGTAATCTCAGCTTTCAAAAGATAATCCAGGGCAAAATGTTTAAATGCATGACGTACATAATTATAATCGTCATAGCTGCTCAACACGATTACTTTGGTGGATGGACTGATGGTCTGAACACTTTGCAGCAATTCCAGTCCATTTAGTTTTGGCATCCGGATATCGGTAAACAGAAAGTCATATTGCTTTGATTGAAGCTTTATAAGCGCCTCTGCCCCATTATCCGCTGACTCGACCAGGACATCCGGACAGTTTTGCTTAATAGTAAAAACAAGCCATTCACGAATTGGATATTCATCATCTACAATCAGGTAACTAATCATTATTATTCCCCTTTACTTTTCAGTTTTATATGCTTGTAGTGTAATTATTCATTTGCTTTTTTAATTATAGGAAGCAGGATGGACAAATGATTTCTACCACTTGAGTCCGGCTTCAAGGATAAGCCATATTCTTCTCCATAACTTAAAACGATACGATCTTTTATATTGTTTAGACCAATATGAGAAGAATCTTGTATGGTAGTGTTATTTAAGCTGTTATTCATAAGGTTTTGGAAGGTAGTGCTATCAATGCCGGGGCCGTCGTCCGTGATGGTTATGAGAAGGTTCTCCTCCTGCTTTGTAAAATTCAGATGGATGACATTGATTTCATCATTATCCGGCATTCCATGAAGGATGGAGTTTTCCACAATGGGCTGAAGAATAAATCTGGGAATTACTGCATCCAACAGGGCATCCGGGATATCGAGAATTAGCTGTATTTTTCCGTTGTAGCGTAGATTCTGTAGCTTGACGTATTGTGAGAGGTAAGTGCATTCATCCAGGAGTGAAATATGGGAGTTATTGTTACTGATCGAATATCGCAGAAGAGAAATTAAAATTTCTATCATCTCACAGGCCTGTTCCCTATGACCCATGGAAACCATGCACTTAATGGAGAATAGGGTGTTATATAAAAAATGTGGATTTATCTGCGCCCGCAGGAAATTATATTTGGCAGTGTTAATGTCCTTTTCCCGCTGGCGGGTACGCAGCATCCATTCGGCCAATTCAAGTTGCATGGAGTCAAAACAGCGATCCAGGGAATCAAGCTCCTTTAGCCTTGAGGGAGTTCTGGTGGAGCGAAGGCCATTGGCTGTGGCATTTTGGATTTTTTGGGAAAATTCGTAGATCGGCTTGCTGATCTTATCAGCAATTATAGTAGAAACAAAGATGCAAAAAAGACAACCCAGGCAGGCCAATAGAATTGTTCCCCGCAGGAGTCCTGTTAACGGTGCCAGAATCACACTTAAGGGAGTCTGCTCATAAACGGTCCACCCGGTGTTGACGGATTTATATTTTGCCCCGTAGTATTTTTGGGAGTCCCTGTCGTAAATATAGTAGTTATTTGAATTTCTTGTAAATGTGTAGTCAGAAAGCAGAAAAGGTATTTTACCGATGGTGTCCTTATTAGTACTGCTGATTACGCGGGAGAGATCGTCAATAATATAGAGGTCAGCATCGGAGGTTGCCATTGCAATGTAAGAGCTTTCAAGGGTAGCCTCAGGGATGCATACCAATACGGAGCCGATGTATTCCTGTTGCCCATTATAAATATTCCGAATAATGGCCAGGTTATTGGCATCGGAAGAGGTTCCGGCAGCAGAATCCACAAAATTGGGAATCAGATAATAAGAGGTCTGATTGGCAATATTTTTTGTAAACCAGGAGTAGGCACGGATATTCTGAAAATTCTCATGGCTGTAGCCGCTTTTAGAGCAATACTCAAATCCGTTTTCACCCATGCAGATGATATAGAAAGAGATACCAATCTGCTGAAAAGAACGAAAATATTTCATATAAATGTTGTCGATATTGGATTTGACCTGTGGAATATTAATGATATCAAGGGTGTCGGAATACAGGGTTCCCATAATCTCATCATCTTCTGAAATTAAATCGGAGATGGTACCGGCTGAGCTGACAACAGAATCTAATTTCTGGGAAATCAGGCGAAGACTTTGCTGTTTGTTGTTGCTGATAATTTCCAGAGTAGTATTCCCATAGTATTTATAGCAGGAGATGGAGAGGAGAATCGTCAGAATAATCATGATGGTGGATTGTGTGAAAATTAAAATTTTCTTAATGCTGAACATAAACCGGTTCCTTTCCTATGATGGTCTGCTGGAATGATATATCATAAAAATTATATCATCCGTACCACAAAAAGCAAAGTAGTCAAAAAATTGATATAAGTCAAAATGTTGATATGGCGGGGGAAAGGATGGAAAGAAGAAAGTCAAAAACTTGATAGAAGAGGTAAGAATAATCATGGAGAATACAGACAAGAATTCGCTATGATAGCAGTGTCAATAATTCAAATACAAGGAAGGGGATTTCAAATGAAAAGATTATTAAGCTTTGCGTTGGCAGTAGGTCTCGTTGTTTTTGTGCTGAGTGGATGCGGTAATTCACAGAATGGGGCGGGTAAGCCGGATACTGAAGCAGGAGGAGATCAAGTACAAGCAGAGGCGACAGAGGGAGCAGACAAGCCGGTTGTGATACGTGCAGCGGTCATGCCCCAGCAGTTAAGCCTGCCGTTATACTACATCAGCCAGCAAGGATGGGATGTAGAAAACGGGTTTAAGCTGGAGCTTACAACATTTCAAAGCGGGGCACCCATGAATGAGGCGTTAGGGGCTGATTTATGGGATGTGGCGACAATTGGGGCGGCTGGTGTATTGTCCTGCAGTGTTTATGATGCAGTGCATATTATCTCACACGAGGACAGCTCGGCGGGATTGGATTTTATGGTAAGAGCAGACAGTGACATTGCGCAGGTTAAAGGATATTTGCCGGATTATCCGGATGTATATGGAAGTCCAGAGACAATCAAGGGAAAAACCTTCATGTTTCCCATTGGAAGCGGTCATCATCTGCTGTTGGGTGAATACCTTAACGCCATGGGTTTGAAAGAGTCGGATATCAATATGGTCAATATGAACCATGCAGAAGGATACCAGGCATTTGTATCCGGCCAAGGAGATTTTTCAGCAACTGCATATCCGACCACTGATGATTATCTGAAGGAGGGCTATGTATCTGCGGTTAATATGATTTCCGCAAAATGCCCCTACTATGACAATATGATTGTCAACCGGAAATTCTATGAAAAGGCAGAAAATGAAGAAACCCTGGTAGCGCTTCTGACTCAAATGCTGCGGTGTGCCGATGCGTTTCAGGATGACGAGACGTTGTTAAATGCTATGGTGGACTGGTATGAAGTTAATGGACAGGAGGTGGATCCGGAGAGCGTCCGTAATCAGGTTTTGGAACGGCCGTTTCTCACAGTATCAGATTTTACAGGTGCGGATACAACGGCTCCCTTTAAACGTATGGCTGAATTTTTTGCATCAATCGAGAAAATTTCCGAGGATGATCTGACTAAGGTATTCGGAAATATTAAACCTGATTTATTAAACAAGGCAATTGAAGCGTATAACAAGTAATAAAGATTGAGAGTGCGCGTATTATGCAGCACTCTCGAACTTTGGAAAGAGGGTAAGCCCACATGAAGATTAACAAAAAAGTGCGTTTGAAAATCCTGTCTATAGTATCCATACTGACCTTTCTGGCGGTTTGGCAGCTGTGCACACAGGTTTTGAGGTTGGTGCCGCCGACCTCCCTTCCGTCACCAGGAAAGGTACTGGAAACATTCGGAGCCAAGCTGACAGAGGCTGCTCCGGACGGTGCCACACTGGGCAGTCATATTATAGTCAGTTTGCAGGTATCCCTGTTGGGCTTCCTGCTGGGATGTATCATAGGAATTCCTTTAGGGATCTTGATGGCCTGGTATAAAAAGTTTGATTTATTTGCGAAACCGGTATTTGATTTTGTGCGTACCATTCCGTCAATTGCATGGATTCCAATTATGATAATTATACTGGGAATTGGAATTTTTGCAAAGGCAGCAATTGTTTTTCTTTCAGCATTTATACCCTGTGTCATCAACTCTTATACAGGGATTAAGGCAACAAAAAACGTGCATATATGGGTGGCACAGACCTTTGGGGCATCATGGTCTGCGATTTTGGGGAAGGTTGCAATTCCCACTGCCCTGCCCTATATTTTTACCGGTATGAAGGTTTCCTTAAATGCTTCCTGGACCTCCCTGCTGGCAGCAGAGATGCTGGGATCATCCAAAGGACTGGGCTTCATGATCCAGATGGGACGGCTGTTAATCAGGGCAGATGTGGTGGTCGTAGGTATGATTACAATTGGTTTGATCGGATTTATCCTTTCGGCAGGCCTGGATCTTCTTGAAGACAGATTTGTAAAAGGGGGAGTACAGTGATGAAAAAACTAAAAAGTGCCCTGTATGGTGTGATTTCATTTGGTGTGCTGCTGCTTTTGTGGCAGCTGGCCATTACACTGACGGGGAGCACCCGGTTTCCGACACCGGCGGCAGTCATTGTCCGCTTCTTCCGCTCCATGATTGAACCAATGGGGCCATACCGGCTGTGGGGACATGTGCTTTGGAGCTTATCAAGGGTAATGGTAGGATTTTGCACGGCAGCTGCTCTTGGAATTATCCTGGGACTGACTATGGGATGGTTTGATACGGTACGGGCAATTTTTAAACCACTTTTTGATCTGCTCAGACCGATTGCTCCCCTGGCATGGATTCCGTTAGCAATTCTATGGCTGGGAATTGAAGAGAAATCTAAATATTTTCTGATATTCATTGCTTCCTTTGTACCTTTTACATTGAATGCATATGCGGGAGCGGTAAAAACGAACAGGCAGCTGATTGGGGCTGCTAAGATGCTGGGAGCCAATGATACCCAAATATTTTTTAAAATTGTAATTCCGTCTGCTGTTCCCCAGATATTCTCCGGAGCGCAGGTTGCCCTGTCGAATGCGTGGATGACCATGCTGGCAGCGGAAATGATTCGCTCCTCTTATGGGATTGGCTGGGTGATTATCGCCGGGCAGCAAGTAAATGATATGCCTCAGATGATTTCGGGCATGATAGCAATCGGTATGGTTGGATTTCTTCTGGCCACAGGAATGAGGCTGATGGAGAGGAGGCTTTTGGTATGGAACAATCAGGGAAGATGAAGGCTCCTAAGCTTTCCTGCAGGCATGTGTCAAAATCTTTTGCAATAAAAAAATCTGAGTTTCAGGTTTTGGAGGATTTATCGTTTGAGGTAGAAGAAAATGAATTTCTGGTAATATTCGGCCCAGGCCAATGCGGAAAAACGACACTGTTGTACATGCTTGCAGGCATTGAACCATGTACGGACGGTAAGATCGTACATAATGAAAAGGAAATTACAAAGCCGGATCACAGTCGGGCGGTAGTATATCAGACGATGGCGCTGTTTCCATGGCTTACGGTATGGGGCAATGTGGAATTTGGCTTAAAGGTACGCAATGAGGGCATAAAAGAACGCAGGAAGCAAGTGCAGCATTTTGTTGACCTGGTGGGACTGAATGGTTTTGAAAAGAGCTATCCGGTCCAGCTTTCAGGAGGCATGAAGCAGAGAGTTGGAATTGCGAGAGCCTATTGCAGTAACCCGGATGTGCTCCTGATGGACGAACCTTTCGGACATCTGGATGCACAGACAAGGTATATGATGCAGGAATCACTGGAACAGATATGGAATCAGCAGAAGAGAACCGTAGTATTTGTGACAAATAATATTGAAGAGGCCTTATACCTTGCAGACCGGATTATACTGCTCTCCAGTTGTCCAGGGAAAATTACGGCAGAATATAGGATTTCTCTTCCACGGCCAAGGAATATTATGGATCCGGAGTTTTTGAAGCTGAGGAAAGAAATCACGAAATATATGGATGAAAATGCATAGGAGGAGTGGATATATGGAGAGACCAGTCAAAATCCAGGTTAAGAATCTTACGAAGAAGTTTGGAGATCTTCTGGTGCTGGATGACATATCGTTTGACGTATATAGCGGAGAATTCCTGTGCATTGTGGGACCTACAGGATGCGGTAAAACTACATTTTTGAATAGCCTGACAAAGCTCTATGAACCGACATCGGGCAGTATTTTGTTTAACGGAGAGACGATTGATTTAAAAAAACATAATATCACTTATATTTTCCAGGAATATTCAGCCATGGAATGGCTGACGGTAAGGCAAAACGTCAAGTTTGGCTTGGAGATAAAAAAAGACAGAATTGATATGGACAAAAAGGTAAATGATGCAATTGAGCTGGTAGGGCTCAAAGGCTTTGAGGACTATTATCCTAAACAGTTGTCCGCCAGTATGCTGCAAAGAGTGGTAATTGCAAGGGCATTTGCTACACAGCCGGAGCTGCTTCTCATGGATGAGCCATATGGACAGCTGGATATCAACCTAAGGTTTAAGCTTGAGGATGAAGTAATCAGACTCTGCAAGCAGACGAACACTACGGTAATCTTTATTACACACAATATTGAAGAAGCGGTTTATCTGGGAGACAGAATCCTGGTATTGACGAATAAACCAACCTCAATCAAGGAATGTGTGATAGATGATTTTGAACGCCCGAGAGATATTGCAGATCCGGAATTTGTTAAGCTTAGAAACAGAATTACGGATTTGATCAAATGGTGGTAGAAAGGAGAAAAAATGCCATATAATGTATTATGGATTTGTACGGATCAGCAAAGAGGAGACACGTTGGGGTGTTATGGAAACCAATATATTCATACGCCGAATCTGGATCGCTTAGCCGAAAATGGAGTGCTGTTTGAACAGGCCTACTGCCAGAATCCTACCTGTACTCCCAGCAGGGCAAGCTTCCTGACCGGGAGATATCCCCGAACAACCAGGTGTCGTCAGAACGGACAGAGATTCAAAACAGATGAAAAACTGATCAGCCGTATTTTTAATGAAAACGGTTATGTATGCGGGTTATCAGGGAAGCTGCATTTAAATCCCTGTGCTCCGACTGTGTGTAAGGCAATGGAAGAGAGGGGAGATGACGGTTACTCCGTGTTTCATTGGTCCCATGGAGGACATGATGGGTGGGCGACTCACGAATATTTCCAGTGGCTGAGGGAAAGGGGGCAGCGTTTTCATTCAAGCAATGTAGAAGGCTCCAAACTCGTCCAATACGGGATGGATGAGGAATACCATCAGACTACCTGGTGTACGGAAAAGGCAATCAACTTTATAGAGGCTAACGCGGAATATGGGAACCAATGGATGTTTTCCATGAATATCTATGACCCTCATCATCCCTTTGATCCTCCGCGGGCATATCTGGAGCCCTATTTGGAGCGTCTGGATTCCCTGCCTCTTCCAAATTACCATGAAGGAGAGCTGGAACAGAAACCATATTTTCAGAAGGTCGATCATAAAGCCGCATACAACAATCATGACTCCAATAATGCGGCCATTGTATATGATAATATGAGCCCATATGAGCATCGGCTGATGAAAGCATCCTATTATGCAATGATTGAACTGATTGACCATCAGGTTGGGCGGCTAATGGATACCTTAAAACGGCTAAATCAGTTGGAAAATACAATTGTGATTTTTACATCTGATCATGGGGAAATGCTGGGAGACCACGGTTTGTATTTAAAAGGACCGTATTTTTATGAGGGAGCTGTCAGGGTGCCGCTCATTCTGTCATGCCCAGGAACAATACTGAAAGGGAAAAGGAGCCATGCATTGGTGGAGCTAATGGATATTGCACCGACGTTGGTGGAGGCTTGCTCATTTCCTCCACAGCCGCAGATGCAGGGAAAGTCCATCTGGAGCCTGTTGACAGGAAAGGCTGCGCTTAATGTCCACAAGGATTACGTCTATTCAGAGTATTATAATTCTATGCCCTGGCACAAAAATCCGACTGCACAGTGTACAATGGTGTATGACGGGCGTTATAAGCTTGTGGCAGTTCACAGTACTAATGAAGGAGAATTGTATGATATGAAGAAGGATCCGGAGGAGCGGAATAATTTGTGGAGCTCCCCAAAAGAGGTTGGACTCAAGGCAGAAATGTTGATGAAGCTTTGCAACGCAATGGCATTTACTGTGGATCCCATGGAGGAGAGAATATCGGACTGGTAAGAGCAATTAGGTTTGTTGTCATATCGATACGGAAGGGGTGGGTATGCCTTGCAAAGGGCATACCCATCTGGTATGATAAAGTGCCGATAATCTTTATGTGGAAATTGAAGGTTTTACCATACAGCCGACATAGACACAGTGCACTTCACTGGAGAAGCACTTTATCTAAGAATCGCTTGGAATCGCTTGGAAAAAGCTCAGAAAATTTGTGTTAGAAAAAAAGTTTAAAAAAGTTGTTGACATTCTCTTTGGGAGATGATATACTTCTTTTTGCTGACGCGGCGAGCTGCCAGGTCAGCGGAAAAGAAAAAAGCCTGCAAGCCTTGAAAATAAAGGAATGCGAGTAATATGAACCTTGATAATTGAACAGTAAAACAACCCTGAAAATTCTAAAAATATGGGTCTCCCACATGGGATCCAGAAATAGATTTTCATTGATGCCGAAAGGCATCACGAACCGTATCCGTTTAACGGATACACCACAAAAACAGTAAAGACAGAACAGCTTGCAATTCTTAAGAATTGTAACAAAGCGGT
>DUNO01000072.1 GCA_012839295.1 Clostridiales bacterium | reverse complement strand
TAGACATAGGAAGGAAATTACAATTATTAGGCGAAATAATGCAAAATTTAGGCTATAAAATAATGCCAGTTTCTTTTATTGGATATTTTATATTAAGAGTATTAGATTTTAAATGGAAAAAGCATATATCAAAATTGGTTAAATCCATTTGGTATTTAGCAGTTGGAATAGGGACTCTAGATGGGGATATTAGGGTAGAAAGGTTAGTAGTTATGATGATATTTTTTGATGCATTTGATTCGTTTATGGATTATAAAAGTGAAAAAAATAAATATAAGATATAATTAAAGTGTTCAAATAACTTCATTGATAATCTAAGTCCCCTAATGGACAAGCAGTTTTAGGAGAGTGATTATGTGTCTAATAATATTATTGATGTTAAGAAGAATTATAGAGAAGTAGAAGATCTGCTGTCTTTTCATTATAAGGAGATAGAAGGAGAAGAATTTTATAGATATATATTTCCTAATAACCAGGCTCAAGGAGAGTTATCAGGAGATTATTCTAAGCCTAATGCAGTGTATTTATATAAGGACCCTAAAGATGAAGGAACTGATAGGCAGTTAAGAAGAAGAATAATGCTTAATGATACGTGGGAAGAAGATTATAGAAAGTTTGTAGAGAATAATCCAATGACCTTATGTTCTGGACTTTCTTATAGGGGAAGGACTAATCGTTTAGCCCATGCTCAGCATATGAACGCTTTAGTATTTGATCTGGATTGTGTAGGTAAAGATGAATTACTTACTTTATTTTTAAGAATGGGACAAGAGCCAGGTCTTAGAAGGCTACCACAGCCGACTTTTTTAGTTATGAGTGGTACAGGACTCCATATTTATTATGTATTTGATGAGCCTATTGAGTTATATCCCAATATAAAGCTTCAGTTAAAGAATTTAAAGTACGATTTAACCTTTAAAATATGGGAGTATAAGGCTACTTCTCAAGAAAAACAGATACAATATCAGTCAATCAATCAAGGTTTTAGAATGGTTGGATCAGTTAATAATAAATATGGTCTTAAAGTTAAGGCTTTTAAGACTGGAGATAGGGTTTCTTTAAGATATATAAATAGATATGTAGATGAAAAAGAAAATATGGTTGATATAAATAGACCTTTTAGACCTAGTGAATATACCTTAGAAGAAGCTAGAAAGAAGTTTCCTGACTGGTATCAAAGAGTTGTAGTTGAGAAAAATAGAAATCAAAAGAAATGGCATATAAAGAGAGATCTTTATGACTGGTGGTTAAGGCAGAGCCATAAGATCAAGGGGGGACATAGGTATTTTTACCTTATGTGTATGGTAATTTATGCTGTAAAGTGTGATATTCCTAAAGATGAAGTAGAAGAAGATATGTATGAGAAGTTTGAAGAACTTAGAAAAATAGAACATTCTAACCCACTTGAAGAAAATGATATTATATCAGCTCTAGAAACCTATGATAGACAGTATTATAATTTTACTATTCATGATATAGAAAAATTAACAGACATTAGAATTGAAAGAAATAAAAGGAATTATAGAAATCAGAAACAACATATCTTAGTTATGAATGCAATTAGAGATGTTGTTTATCCAAATGGTGAATGGAGAAATAAAGAAGGTAGACCTAAAGGGAGTGGAACAAAGGAATATTTAATTAAAGAGTATTTATTAGAAAATCCTGCTTCTACTCCAACAGAAATTGCTAGAAGTTTAGGAATAAGTCGAACAACTGTCTATAAATATCTTAAATAATAGGTTATACAATTTGTTATACAATTTGTTATACTGTTGTTGAACAAGTTGTATAACAAGGAGTGAGAGTATGACTGTAAAAGAATTAGCTAATTTATGTAATGTTCACTATAATACCATGAGAAAATGGCTAGCTGATAATAAAATTAAAAAAGCTGATAAGGCTGTAAACTCGCCTTATTTGATAACTGATGATGTTGTAAAAAAGGCTAAAAAACATTTTTTAAATGAAGATCCAAAAACAGAAGAAAAGAAAGAAGAAATAGACAATATACTTATACAACAGCTTACACAAAAAGATAAACAAATTGTTAAACAACAAGAACAAATAGAACACTTACAAAAGTTGTTAGAAAATCAACAAATTTTAACCTTGAAAGCACAAGAAAAAGTACAATTACTAGAAAGTAAAGAAGCAATAATTGAAGAATCTAAAGAGAAAAACAAAAGTTTCTGGCAAAAAATATTTAGTAAGGGGGATTAAAAATATGAAAGAAATTTTACAATATGTTGTAGTTCCGATTGTAACAGCATTGATTACAGCAGTTATAACATATTTAAGCACAAAAGCTAATAATAAAACTAAAATGGAGTTAGCTATTAAAAATCATGAGATTAAACTTCAAGAATTAAACAATGAAATGAAATTAAAAGACAAAGAAATAGAGCAATTAAAATTAACTCATGAGTTAGAGTTGCAATCTAAAGAAGCAGATATAATGAACCCAATTATGGGTGATTATATAAAAGAGATAGTTAAAGATCCTTCAAAGATTCACGAACTTACAAAACTTCAAAAAACGCTAGATAAGTTTAATACAAAGGGGGGGAAATAATGTCATTAAATAAAAATTTGAGCCAAGCAAGAGTTTCTAGAAATGATGAATTTTATACTCAATTAAAAGATATAGAGAATGATTAAAATGATCTTTATAATGTCTT
>DUNO01000005.1 GCA_012839295.1 Clostridiales bacterium | reverse complement strand
GGAACTGCCGTACATCTCCTGGACGCTGGAACTGCCGTACATCCTCTGGACGCTGGAACTGCCGTACATCTCCTGGACGCTGGAACTGCCGTACATCTCCTGGACGCTGGAACTGTCGCACATCCTCTGGACGCTGGAACTGTCGCACATCACCTGGACATCTTTTAAAAGCTTCTTAACCTCACAGCGCTTAAGCCGGTAGTATCCGCTTGTAAGATCTTCAATCTTTTGGTCAATCAGGACATGCTCATTCCACCAATGCTTAATTGCAGCCTTAAAATCTTCTATGTATTTTTCTTTGTCCAACTCAAACCATTCCGGCGTTACATCCTGGTCAATTATAACTGTCCATCCGTCCGGGTCTGTCCACCATTCGTTTTTCGGCGGAACCAGCTCGGCTCGGATAAATGTCTTGGTAGCTCCTAAATAATCATCCTTAATTTTTAATTCTTCTAACATTTCTGAGTGGCTGTCATAGTTAGCCACGAATACACGATTTTTTAAAATAATCCCTGATTTAAATTGACACAATTTATTTGACCTCCTTCAAATTACGTGCTAATATGCACTTAGATAATATTTGTTATGGGGCTCAATCGGAATGGCGGTTCCGTTGGGCTCTGTTTTTTATTAACACCACCGTACCCACGATAGCAGCAATCAGGTACAGGATGCCCATTACCGTAAAGGCTGTAGATGTAGAGATTGTATCTCCGTCATAGAGCATGGCAGTTAGTACGGCTGCCAGGATCATCAATATTAGGGCGATATTGTAAAAGTGATTTTTCCATTTCATAGCCTGTCCCCCTATATAACCATCTGAGCATTAGCATCCCTGATCTGATCCTGCAAGTACATGGGAGCCACATAGGCATCAATACACTTATGTGCATCTGCCAGGTACTTGCGCTTTAATGCCAAGTATGTCTGTTTCCTGCCCTCTTCGTCATATACCCCGAATTCCCTCTTCACTTGGTCGTAGATGTCACGGTATATGGCAGAGCGTATTTTGTTGTCACCATAGGCATTGGATCTCTTTCCGCCTAATACCTGTACCCCTTTACGCTTTACATGGTCCGACAGTTCTTTAGATTCGCATCCGTAGAGCGGAATGTCGAATTCCAGCTTGTCCAGTCTGGATTCTTGTTTAGTCATATGGCTTACGATAATCTGGAGTTTCTTATCGTGAGCAAAGATGGCTTGAAGCTCCGGGGATAACTCCTCTAAAACGCTTTGCTTTTTGAAATATGTATCCACCAAAACGTCATATACTTCCCACGCCTTATCTGTATTGAGGGATTTCGCATGGAGGAAAGCCCCCTTTTCCGTCCAGAGGTAGAACTTATTAGCGTTGATTGGCAAACCGTAAATATTACCGTTCGCCTTTGCTTCCTTTAATTCCTCACCTTGAAGCAAAATGTAATGTCTGCCCTCTTCATATCTGTCTTTGTTGTTGCTAAAATTCTTACTGATTACATCCGTGTTGGTTTCATAGCCATCAGCTAGCTGCTGTGTGGTTAATACACGGATATTCTTAAACTCTGTTACTGTTATATTATTCAAATAAAAACCCTCCTTTATGGAATATTTTGTTACTTTGTGGTATGATCTCCTTACAGGCTCTGCCAAGCCGAGTACATAAGAAAAGAGATAGGTATGCTGTCTAAAAGTGTTCTTAATAATGCTCTTGATGATGCTATAGCAACATTTAAGAGTGATGCAGGGCAAGCAATTATCTATTGCCCAGAAGATTCAGTTTTAGCCTTGGGCGAAACCCATAAGGCCATGGTTAAAGCTCTTGAAGCTTTCAAAGAAATAATCGTGCATTACTATGAGTAAGGATTATTGAGGTGGATTATCGTCCGCCTCTTTTTCCTTTGTAATTAATTGTCTTACTACTCCCAATTCATTCTCAGCCTGGGCTATACATTCGGAAAATGTTGATATCCGATTTTCTAAATACTGCTTATGTTTCAACAAGAAATCTAATGGTGACATACTAATTCCTCCTCTTTCATCTCCTCAATCATTTCTAACAATACGCTTGCGCTGTGGTTTTCGTCCGTCCCCGGAATGTACTGTAGCGCAAGCTCCAGGGCTTTGATTCTGCTTGCCTCCTTAGTGGACATGGCTTGTCCCCCTTTATATAATTGATATTTTGTCCATTCCAAGCTGCTCTCTTATCTCGTAAATCTCAGTTTTGATTTGCTCCTTTTTGGTCTCGTTTACCGGTTCGTTGCCGCACATCATAAATGAGTATTGGCTTGCAAGATCGATATAGCGGATAACCAGGGCTTTTTTATCCATGGGCTTGTCCTCCTTTCTCCGCTTAAGCGGATTCTTCTTTACATGATGAGAGCCTTTTCTTCATCATCTGACAATTCGCTATTCAGATATTCAATGAGCTTATCCAGATTAACCAGGCATTTCCGGCCGGCATAGAATACTGGTACTTTATTCTGTTTTACCAGGCCTCGCAGATAGTACTCTGTGATACCGCTTTCCGGATCTTCCTGGCGGAAATATTCCATGCACCCACTGATTGTTCTCATGCGACTGACATTTGCCATATTTTATCTCACCTCCTATCCTGTCGTTGACATACCTTAGTACTATTCCGCATACCCCAGACCCTCAAAGCTTAATTGTGTTGGTTTTTCAATTACTGGAACAATACCTTTTTGCTTAAGTAGTTCATACAGAAACAATCTACCTTTCTGTGTCCACTCCGTTTGCATTACTATATCCGGCTTGCCATCGCCCCGGGTAATATCAATTGTCCGGCTATGCGTATATCCTTCATTCTGATACTTAGCATACAAAACCCATTGATCATTGACCTTAAACTGTACACCCAAATCACGGAGCAGCCGGTTAAAAGCAATTGCACTGTAACCATAATCCTTAGCGATCTGTGTGGTGGCAACAAGAGAACGGGAAGAAAGGATGCGGTCTACATAGTTCGCTTTTGGCTTCAGGGTTGAAATAAGTTTCTGCTGCTCTATCACCTGGTCACCAAGCAGGCTGCTCTTCTCCTTCTCTTCCTTGTACTTTGTCAGTAGGATAATTCCAAAATCAGGATTACTCAGTATCTGATTCAAAATATCATCCTCCATATACATACCGTGTTTGCGGATAGATGGAAGGACTTCGTCAAATACCCATCTTTCAAATTTTTCTGCGGACGGGAGCTGAGACTTTACGATTAGGCGGTAGATATCACCCTCCTGAATAAACGTCATTTCCGTTACCTGTTCAGTCTCTACTCCATGCTGATTAGTCGTTTTCGAGACCCCGTCGTGTTTCACGACCCCTTTACAATGTCTTGATATCGCATCTCTTGTATTGGAATAGCCAAGTGCCCTTGCTATATCCACTGCTGCAAAATACGGCTTTCCATTAATTTCTACTGTCCGGATTTCTCCGAACGCTTGATTTCTAAAAATTTGCAATTCGTTCATGCATTCTCCTTTCATTATTTGTTGCACAGTGCAACATCTACATAAAAAAATATAATTGAAAATCTTCTGGATTTAGGCATAGTAACACTGCTAACTTTTCAGCCTCATTTAAATCCATAGGGCGAATGTTATTAATCTTCTGGTTTGCTGTAGGCTGTGCAATTTTTAAAGCCTCAGCAACATCTCTTTGAGTTAACCCTAGTTCTGCAAGTCGGCCTTTTACTTTTCCAGTATTTATCAAATTCATCACCTCTCTTTCGTGGTTATTGTAGCACTACGCAACACTACTGTCAATAGCATTACGCAACTTTTTTTATTATTTTTCATTTTAACTATTGCGCTATGCAATAATTTGTAGTATATTGGATTATATAACATGGATATGGACGAAGAGGAGATCAAAATGGATATAAAACAGATTGGAGATAGAATAAAGCAAGCCAGAACTTTGCGAAACTATACTTTAGATGATGTTGCAAATGAAATAGGGGTTGCTAAGTCAACCATACAAAGATATGAAAATGGGCTTATCAATAAACCTAAACTTCCAGTTCTTCAGGCCATTGCAGATTCTCTAAAGGTTAATCCAGCATGGATATCTGGACAGGATGTCCCCATGGAAAGAAAACTATCTCTTAATTTTGAGACAAATGAAGACAACACTCCTTTCAGCCGAGCGCTTGCAAAACTGGATACCAACACAGACAGTTTGACTATCGAGGATAAACAGGCTATAAAAAATGAGCTTCCGAAACTAATAAAAATAATACCTGAAGCTTTTGAAAAAATTGCAAATAATATTAACGATATATTTGAAGAGAAACTTTTGACAAGCTATAGATATCTTAATCCAGATGGTAAAGTAGAGGCGCTTAAACGCATAGAAGAGCTTACTTACATTCCAAGATATATTGAGGATAACACCATATACGAATTAAATGCCGCCAATGAACTTCCAGGAGCAACGACAGAAGATAAGGCTCATGATGATGCCATCATGGATGACGAAAATTTTTAACTTATGAGGGGTGACGTTATTTGACCTATGACGAATTAATTAATGAGGCTGTTATATTAGGATTAACAGTAAGGGAAAAGCCGTTTTACGCATACAATGGGAGGATTAAAGGCTGTAAAATTGCGATACGGAAGGACATTCCTACGTTAAGGGAAAAGGCCTGTGTCCTCGCCGAAGAAATTGGCCATTACCTCATTAACTCCGGAGATATCCTGGATCAGGGTAAAACGGAGAACCGTAAGCAGGAACTGAAAGCAAGACTTTGGGCATATGATAAGCAGATCGGCCTATTAGGGATAATAAGTGCTTACAATACCGGATGCCGCAACCTTTTTGAAATGGCGGAGCATCTGGATGTTACGGAGGATTTCCTTACGGAAGCATTGGAGAGCTATCGCAGAAAATACGGTGAGTATACCTCAGTGGACAATTACATAGTTTACTTTGAACCAAGTTTCGGCGTTTTGGAGCTTTATCAGCAAGCTTGAAGTATTTGCAAATCAAAAACCGCCTCTGCAGCAAACAGAGACGGCTTTCATGAATGACACTATAAACCCATAAGGCTTATATAATATCACTCCACCAAGGATATTTTAACATAGCCTTAGCCTTTTGTACACAATTTTAAGGAGAAATAAGACTATGGCAAGTAAAACCCCCAGAAAAGACAAAGACGGCAACATCACCTCATACCAGATCGAGGTATACCGTGGCCGGAATCCGGAAGGCAAGAAGCTTAAGCCTTACAGCATGACCTGGCAGATTCCCGAAGGTTGGAAGTCCGAGAATAAAATCAAGAGAGAGCTTGACCGGGTAGCCGCACAATTTGAGATCGACTGCAAGGCCGGGGCTGTCCCCCTGGAGAAGAAAAACTTCAAGCAGTACAGTGATTACATCATGGAACTGAAAGGAAGTAGCTTCAAACACAGGACAATCCATAGATATAAAGAGATGCTGGTGCGTATCAATGAAGAATTTGGACATATAAAACTAACTGATATCACAGGCGAGCACCTGAACCGGTTCTATATGAAGCTGGGCAAACCCGGTGCCAATAAGAGGACCGGGGAACCACTTGCCCCCCAGACCATCAATCACTATCACCGGCTTATTCATATGATATTTACCCAGGCTGTAAAAGAGCAGATTTTTAAGTATAATATAGCTGACACAGCCACTCCCCCAAAGGTGGAAAAGCATGAGGCGGAATTCTTTGAACTGGAGGAAGTATTGGCTATCCGGGACGCATTAATCCAACAGCCTTTGAAATGGCAGGCCATCACTAACCTGCTGATCGATACCGGAGCCAGGCGCGGCGAAATCCTTGGGCTTCAATGGGAAAACATAGACTTTAAGAATAATAAGATTAAGATCCAAGGTAACCTACAGTACACCCCGGAGCGTGGCATTTACCTGGAGGATTCCACTAAGACCGATGAAGATAGGGTCGTGACCATTGCACCGGAGATCATGCGGATACTAGCCGCACACCGAAAAGAGCAATTGCAGTATAAATTGCAGTGTGGTGATTACTGGACTGAAACCGGCTTCTGTTTCACCCAGGAGGACGGCACACCCATGTGCCCAAGTCACCTAAATGGATGGCAACGAAAATTTTCAGAGGACTATTCCCTTCCCCATGTCCACCCTCACAAGTTCAGGCACACCCAGGCAAGCCTATTATATTTCTCCGGTGAGGATCCGGTTACTATATCAAATCGGCTGGGTCATAAGCAGGTAAGCACTACACAGGACATTTATGGACATATCATGAAGGGTGCCGATGAACGTGCCTCAAACAAGATAGCATCCATGCTGTACCGGGACAACCCTCCAAGCAGTGAAGCGAAATAACCGTTTTTATGTTTTGTCCGTTATTTGTCCGTTGAGATCGTTTTTTAGCTTGATATTCCACAACACATAAAAGCCCTACGACCCTTGAGTTGTAAGGCTTTTCTTTATGACATCTGTAGAACTTGAGCCCACTACATACCTATTCCTCCAGTTGGTATCCCACAGACCGTATTGTTTTTATGGTAGCATGACTATGTACTGATTTTAGCCTCTTGCGCAGGAAACAGATAAAATTGTCCAAGTTTCCATCTGTTACAAAGCTATCCGCTCCCCATACCCTTGTTAAGAGCAGCTCCCTGGTTAATATCTGGCCTTTATTCTTAATAAAGAAAGCCAGAAGATCTCCTTCCCTTTTGGATAAGCTACAGCCTTCTTCCCCCCGGAACAGCTTCATTTTCCCTAAATCCAGATGGAAATCGGAAAAATAAAATTCGTCGATGCTCTCAATTCTTGAGGACCTTCTTGCCAGAGCGCGGATCCTGGCCAGCAATTCCTTCATTTCAAAGGGCTTTGTCAGATAGTCATCCGCTCCTGAATCCAGGCCTTCAATGCGGTTTTTCAGCTGGTCCATGGCAGTTACCATAATTACGGGAGTTGTAACCTTCTTTTTCCGGAGCTTTTCCAAAACGGTAATACCCTCCATTCCAGGAAGCATCCTGTCTAACATAATGACATCATAGGTTTGCTTCGTACCATATAGCAATGCCTCCTCCCCATCATGGCAAAAATCTGCTTCCATCCCTGACTTCTTCAATTGATATTCCAGGATGGAGCATAATTCCTTGTCATCTTCAATAACCAAAATACGCATTTTCTACACCCTTTCTTTTTGATCTATACGAAATATATGGAATAAAATATAATTTATTTAAGATTGGTTAGAGATAAGGACGTTATAACATATCCATAAGCTAATTACAACACCCGCTTTCAAACTTTTAACGGGTAGCTTGTACTGGCATACAAAGCGGGGGTATTATTAAAAGGTGGTAAAGCACCGGAATCGAGGTTGGAATGAAAAAAATATTTATTGGCTTATTGGTACTTCTACTTCTGCTTACGGGCTGCAGCACAAAAGAAGAAGAAAATGTTTCTAATCCAAATACCAAAGAGCGTCCAAGCATCAAGGGGCGTTATGTAGAAACGGACATATCATTGCCTGAAGCATTTGATAAAAGTACGACCTTGCAGCTGACCAAAAAAAATGGCATGCCATTTCTGTATGCATTTCCTTACAAGGAGCCTTCCACCATCACCGGCTACCAGCTGAATAAGGACGGGAGCTGGACCGAAGCTACCCCGGAGTGGCTAAGGTCCGAGGGTCTTCTGAAAAAAGGATTTTATGAGCCTGGAATTTTTGAGGATGCCAATGGAAACCAATTCCTGTATTATCTTGTGGTCCAGGACGATGTCTTCAAAGCCCAGCTCTTTCGCAGTACCGACGGTACCGCCTATGCTTCAGTTTCCCCAGAAGGCTGGGATGAAACATATCCCGGAAGCAAAGCCTACAATACCCCCAGAAGGGTTACTGTGCTGGAGGACGGTACTTTAGCCGCTCTTTTCTCTGATGGGGAAATTGCTTTTTACGATAAGGACAGCTTTTCAAAACAAAAAAGCATTACCGGACAACGATATACAGAAACCATAATGACCGTTGCCGGAAACTCACTGATCCTTGGCCAGGTAGATAACAGTGAGAAGCTGTTGGGTATTGATATCTATGACACAGCGGAGGATAAGAAAACCAATTATCCCTATCAGGCTGACTTTAAGGGGTACACTTATACCTATTTCGATAGGAATGATAAAAAGGAAATGGCTCTATGTGATACGGGAGGTATCCACGTTCTGGAGGAAGGTACCTCAGTATGGCAGACTATAGTGGACGGAACACTGACCTCCTTAAGTATGCAGACAATGTGGACTACGGGCTTTGCAGCAGGCTCTGATGCTAATTATTACATCCTGTATAATTCAGAAAATGGCTATTCCCTCATGAAATATTCCTATGATGGATCCATTGATACGGTGCCATCGACAGAATTAACTATCTATTCCTTAAAAGAAAGTGCTACTTTAAGACATGCGGCAGCCCTATTCCATAAAGCCCACCCTGAGATAAAGATCCGCTTTACCATTGCCATGAGTGATAGCGAATATAGGGAGGCAGACCAAACCACCAAAGAGGATTATATCCGTGCGCTTAATACAGAACTTCTCGCAGGGAAAGGCCCTGACCTTCTGGTGTTAGATGAACTTCCGGTAGCTTCCTTCATAGAAAAAGGTGTCATGGCTGATATTAGTGATATTATCCAGCCCATGGTGGATAAAGGTGAACTATATCCCGGTATCATGGAGAACTACATAAAGGACGATAAAACCTATTATGTACCTGCCCGCTTTATCCTTCGGATCCTATGCGGCAAAGCCTCCGATATACAAAGCCTGGATACACTGGAGAATTTGGCCAGCTATACGGCAAGCCATAAGGATGGGACCTTCTTTGGCAACATGACCTTGGAGGATTTTATCACCACCTTTGCACCGTATATCACAAATAAAATATTAGATGATAATGGGAAAATCAATAAAGAAAAGCTGGTTTCTGAATTAGAAAAATTAAAAACCCTTGGAGACAGTATTGGTATCATAAGAGAATATACAGATGGCAGGCAATATAATATGAATAATGAAATAAACCTGGACGGTAAGATTGAACTCGCTTTGCTGGAATGCAGCGGCTTTAACAATTCAATCATGCCGATACGCATGGTGGAATTAATAAAGGGCAGTTATACAGTTTTTGAGAATTCCTTTATCCCCTCCTGTGAATTAGGAATCAACCAGGCCAGTAAAAACCAGGAGCTTTGTAAGGAATTTATTTCTTTGGTATTATCGGAAAAAATACAAAACAATGACTTTTATGACGGTTTTCCCGTTAACAAAAATGCACTGGACTTAAATGCCCAGGCGCAGACCGGAGTGGATACGGCCTCGCATTCGGCAGCTCAGACAGTGATAAGACGTATTATTTTGAAGCCCTTGAGAAGGAACAGATGGATCAATTGGTTCAAAACTGCTCTAAAGCCTCCAACCGGATTGTTAAAAACGAGCCGCTATTAGAAACCTTAAAGGAAGAGACCTGGGAATTCTTCCAGGGAAGCTTACCGGCAGAGGAAGCCGCTGATCTTATTATGGAAAAAGCTAATATTTATCTTTCGGAATAGGACACAGATATAATTTTTGCCATTATCGATCAAAAAAGATTGTAATTTAAAATCATGTCCCTTTCATAAAATATAGAAAGTAGCCAAGCTAATACAAAAAAGACACCTTAATTGATCCGTAAAATGAACTGACCCCCATAAATTAGTCCTGAAAATCTAACCTTATGGGGGTCACCTCAAAAATCATTTTCAAGATGTCCTTTTATGCCCTCAATACTATTTAATTATCATTCTACATGATACATTTTTTCATTTCCAAAACAACTTTACCAATCCATCTCTTCCGGATACTCTATCTTTGGATCTTCTAATTCGTATATATTTGTTTTATATTCCTTTGCCCAGTACTTGAGATTTTCTTCCATGTTATAATAAGCTTGTGGTTTTTTCACAATTCTTTTTGCAATATTTCTAAGCTTGTCCTTGCGTTTATTGACATCAGCATTTAGTAACTCTATATTACACTTATCTATGTAATGTGTCGCATAATTTATATACCGTTCATCCGTTCTTTGCAATAACTGAATAATCTTCTCCAACTCTTCATCGCCAATAACCTCTCCCAACGCCTGCCATATCCCGGCACACAGTACATCCAGATTGGCTTTATCCCTTAAATAATTTGCATAAGAAATTGGTGGCAAGTCCATCTCAGCGCGTCTTCCTCTTACGCCATAATACCCTGATGAAAACACATACATCTGTGGAACTGCTGCCACAAAGATTACTCATATGCCTCTCACTCAGCTTGAAGCTACTTAAATATATCATTGACACGAACCTCACAATCTTACATTCCTTACTTTATTATACTAAAAGAGGTTAAAAACACAACAGCTTATTTCTCTCACCAATGGTGCGAGATTTGCAGACTCAAAATAAGTCAAGTCAAAATTACGCATTCTCTAAAGATTTCCGGCAGAATATCCCTTTGCCCCTGGAAATGCAAACCGCCCTCTGCCTATCTGGCAGGGGGCGGTTTCCTCTATAAAAACTATTTTCGAGATACATTATCACTATTAAAATACATTATTATGCCTGTGCATGAAACCAAAATAAAACAAGAGGTGCCTCCCCACAATCACATTTGAATTGATGAACTGCCCCAGCTGGCGCTATAAAAGACATATCCGGCTCAACAGAAAATTCTGTTCCGGCAATACGTGCTACACCCCTGCCCTTAATCACATAGAACCCTTCCTGATCCTCATGAACCGCCGGCGGCGTATATTCAAGGGCTGTGTAATAGCTAATCCCGGTACAACAGCCGCCAGTGCAGCCATGCTCCGCCGTTAACAGCGGGAAGGATCCATGGCCGTGCCCTGAGAGTACCTCCTTCGCATCCTTCTTATGCATATAATATTTCATCTGAAACCCTCCGCGTAATATATGCTTTTTATTCCCCTTGTAAATTATAGGTCTTAGCCACCGGATCTCCAAAGGTATAATCTGGCTTAAAGTGATCCGCCTTACCTGAGGAGCCTGCCAAACGTATCCAGTGTCTAGCCATTTCCTTAGCAGCATCCTCCATCTGCACAAAAGGATCCATGGTGGTCATGGTCTCCCAGCTACGTAATTCATTTAGCCGGTTCCAGCAGGCTGTTAAAATTTCTGTGGCAACATTTATCTTATTGATACCTGCCTTTACCGCCAAGCGAATATTTTCATCTCCTGAACCGGAGCTGCCATGCAGCGCAAGGGGCATTCCACCCGTAGCCTCCTTGACAGCCCGTATTAAGTCAAAATTGATTTTGGGCACATAGCCCTCCGGATATTTTCCATGGGCAGTTCCGCAGGCGATAGCCAGGCAGTCCACTCCTGTTTCCCTTACAAAGCGAACCGCATCCTCCGGCTTAGTATACAATGACTCATCCTGCCCGTCTCCCTGTGCTGCCATTCCCACATGCCCAAGCTCTCCCTCTACCGGAACACCCTGGGGATGGCAGAGCTCCACAACCCTTTTTGTACGGACAATATTTTCTTCCATGGTCTGGGCAGAGGCATCGATCATAATTGATGAAAATCCATGGCGGAATGCATGGGCAATACGCTCAAATTCAGTTCCATGATCCAGGCAGAGCGCAATTGGAGCCGGTGTCTTTGATGCCAGTGTTTTTATCATGGGAACCATAAGCTCCGCATTCGCATGACGTGTCATCTGCCCCTGGCCGATAATCAGGATAAGAGGCGCATTTTCCTCATGAGCTGCCGTAATCAACCCCTTCGCCGTCTCCATATTAATGGCATTACCGGCAATTACTCCATAATAATTTTGTGCTGCATCGTCTAATATGTGTTTGATATTTGTAAACATGATATCCTCCCCGTATTTAAGTATTTTGAAATAGTGCTAACAATTCTTCCTTGCTGCCCGCATTGACCAGGCCCTCACAAAAATCCTCATGGGCCAGCATACGGGCTACCTGTGACATGAGCTTAACAAAATAATTGTTTTTGTCTTTGTTGTCCACGGCAAACATAATAACAATCCTAACTGGTTTCCCATCTATGGTCTCCCATGGAATAGGCTCCTTTAATTTAGCAATGGCAATACAGGTCTTAGTAACAGCTTCGGATTTACCATGGGGAATTGCCACCCCCTCGCCAATGCCAGTCTTTCCTTCTTTTTCCCGCAAATAAACATCCTCTATAAAAGCTTCCTTGGAAATAATACTTCCGTCTTCAAACAGTTTTTGGCTTATCAAGTCAAAAACCTCCGATTTATCTTTTGCCGGCAAATTATAAATTACCGCATTTTGATTAATTATTTCATGTATAAGCATCTCTTATCGTACCTCCAGGGGTTTTATTACTTTATAATGTCTTTCCAGGTCTGAGATAATATGTTCTTTATCTCTCTGGGGTCGTCCAGTTCCAGTACTTGCCGGGCAAGCATCTGCATCTTTGAAAGCTTCACGCTGCATACCATAAATCTTACCAAATCAACCGAGGACGGAGAAACGCTCAGTTTATCTATACCAATCCCTACTAAGAAGGGTAAATAGTCCATGTTTCCGGCCAATTCTCCACATACACCTATGGGAATCCCTGCCTTTTTACAATCATTTGCAATCTGTGCAAGCAAACGCAGCATTGCCGGATTATAAGGGGTGCAAAGCTCTTCCACGGCAGGATTATTGCGGTCCGCACAAGTAACATATTGAGTTAAATCATTTGTACCTATGCTCATAAAATCACATAGCTTAGCAAACCGGTCTGTCATAATGCCACAGGCAGGTGTTTCCACCATAATTCCAACCTTTGGGCTTGTATTGTAAGGAATACCTTTTTCACGCAAACGCTCCTTGGCTAATTCCAGCAGTTCTTTACAGTCACGAAGCTCTCCCACCTGGGTAATCATTGGGAACATTATCCGGACATTATCCCCGGCTGCTAAAATCGCACTTAATTGCTCCAAAAACATTTCCCTTCGGCTTAGGGAAATACGAACTGCCCGGTATCCCAAAAATGGATTTTCCTCCTTGGGCAGCTCCAAATATGGCAGGTGCTTATCTCCTCCAATATCTAAAGTACGGATAATGACTGGCTTTCCCTCCGCTGCCGCCGCTACCTCCCGATATGCCTTCAGCTGCTCATCAAAGGTAGGATAGCGCTGAAAGGCATTGTATAGAAATTCCGTCCGGAACAGCCCGACACCATCATATATCTTCTCCTTCACCAATTGCATATCTTCCGGAGAACCGATATTGCAGCAAACCTCTATGGAATATCCATCCTCTGTAGCAGCGATACTCAAGTTTTTTTCCTTGATTTTTTTCTGCAGTTTTTTTGCCTCCCACTGTTGCTCCTCAAATATATGTAAGGCCATATCATCAGGCTGGATCATGATCTGTCCGGTACTTCCATCCAGCAGCAAATTATCTCCTGTCAAAATTTTTTCAACCACCGATTCAATACCGATAATTGCGGGAATTCCCATGGTCTTTGCCAATATAACCGTATGGGAAGTGGCTCCTCCCATTTGTGTAACCAATCCGGCCAAATAAGTGCGGTCAAGCTTTAATGTGTCTACTGGAGTGAGATCCTCCGCTACCAGCACAAAGGGCTCCTGAGGTAATTGTATCTCCTCTTCACCATTCAGCTTATTTTTCAACAGGCTGCCAACATGGCGTATATCATCTGCCCGCTCACGCATATAGGCATTGTCCATAGCGACCAGCTTATCAGAAATAGCCATTACCTCTGCATCAACCGCTTCAAAAGCCGATTTCCCGCCCAGGATTGCTTCCTTCATGGGGTTTGTCATGGTTTTATCCTGCAGCATCATTGCATAGGCTTTGATTATCCTGGCTTCACTTTCCTCTCCAGTTTCCGAAAGCCTTTCCTGAAGAGTTAACATTTCTTTCGTACATATCGCCAACGTATCTTCAAAGCGTTGAAGTTCACTCCGGGAATCACGGTCCCTTCCATATTCAGTTGTTTTTTTCTGCATTACAACAGCGATTCCCTTAGCCACACCGGGCGCTCCCGGTCTTCCTTGAATACGGATCATTTTGTCCTCCCTTCTTAAACGAGCGTCCGCAGCCAAAGAGGCAGCGGACGTCGTACAGATTTAATGTTTAGAAGTTTAAATCAAGGGAATCAAGCTCTGTTGAATCTTCAACGTCGGATACTCCTGACTCCGCTTTCTTTCGGAATTTCAAAATAAAAAACAGAACAAAGGTTATTAAGGATCCGATGGTAAGAGCCGCCAAAAATCCAAATGGATTAGTCATAATAGGTACTACAAAAATACCACCGTGGGGCACCATGCATTCCACACCCCATACCTGGGTTAATCCACCGGCAACAGCTGAGCCAATCATGGTCGATACAATAACACGAATCGGATCTGCTGCTGCAAAGGGAATTACACCTTCCGTAATGAAGCAAAAGCCTAAAGGCAAAGCTGTCTTGGCTGTTTCACGTTCAGCAATTGACCAGCGTTTTTTCCCTCCGACCAACACAGCCACTGCAATTCCTATGGCGGGAGTCATTCCACTTACGATCTTCGCTGCAGAAGGCCCATAAATTCCTTCTGCCAATAAAGCGTTACAGAATGCGGAAGCAGTTTTCCCCATTGGTCCGCCCAGGTCAAAGCCCAGCATTCCGCCAATTAAAGCTCCAAGCCCGAATTTCGCACCACCGTTTTGCATGTTAACAAGCATACCTGTAAATGTTTCCATAACCCACGCAATGGGCTTTCCTAAGATCAGGAACATAGCCATACTCACCACAAGTGTGGAAATAAAGGGTATAAACAATATCGGCACTAGTCCCTGCATTGATTTCGGAACCTTCATATGCTTTTTCAAAAACAGTATAAAATAACCTACAAGAAAAGCAGCTACCAAGCCCCCTAAAAATCCTGTCTTTACCTCATTTGCAACGAGACCAAGGACTAATCCGGGTCCAATACCAGGACGGTCGGCGATGGAATATGCTATAAACCCGGATAGCACCGGAACCACCAGCGTCATAGCAAGGCCGCCAATCCTATTAATCATCCACAGGAAGCTTCCTTCATCGCTGCCAATGGCAACAATCTGTTCCGGTGTTAACCCCATCACAACACCTAATATGCGGGCTAAGGCCATGCATAAGCCTCCGGCCACAATAATGGGAATCATATAGGAAATACCTGTCATCATATGCTTTCTAAATTTCATTACTTAATCCCTCCCTTTATGAGTTAATATTATCCTTCCGCCAGCTTAGCTTCTACCTTTTGGATAAGAGCCTTCGGTGATTTCATAACCACAGAAATCGGTACTTCTACTTTACGCTTTCCAACAAACCTTTCCAGATTCATAACACCGATATCCGCCGCTATGATTACAACATCTGCTGCTGCAACATCCGCCGGTGTCAGCTGGTCCTCGACCCCGATGGTTCCCTGTGTTTCAATTTTAATGCTGTGTCCCAGCTCCTTTGCAGCGGTAACCAGCTTTTCTTTTGCGATGTATGTATGGGCAATACCCGCAATACATGCCGTAATTCCTACAATGTTCATCGTGATACTCCTTTCTTAAGATTATTATTTCAGCCCTTTGCCAAAACCTCAGCTAACGCTGTTATTGCTTGCTCTTCATCATTGCCATTGGCAGTAACTATGACAGTTTCTCCTTTAACAGCACCAAGACACAGAATGGATATAATACTCTTGCCGTTGAAGGCCTCATCCTTCCCCTGCTTTTGGACAGTAATTTCGCTATCAAAGGTGCTGGCCACTTCGCAAAAATCAGCGGCTGGCCTTGCGTGTAATCCCTCCTCGCTTTGAATCTCACATGCTATCGTTTTCATTTATCCTATACCCTCCTCTTACAATATTGTTCATATACCCTGCCAGCTCCTCCGGGGACGCCATATCCTTTACTCTTTGCAGGCTTTGGGGGTGCTCCACTAAAGCTGCAAAGGCGGCATAAAATTGCAGCAATTCCTGTTTTCCCGGTTTATCACCGGATAAATCAGCAGCAAGAAGAAATAGCAAATCAATCTTTGCATCACCATACCAGGCAAGTGGCTGCTGCAGCACTGCGACAGAGATCACCGACTGTTTCACATATTTGCTGGCTCCATGTGGAATTGCAACTCCTGATCCTGCCTCGGTAGAGGTAATCTCTTCCCGCTCCAGAACCGTTTGGCAAAATTCCGGGGTAACATATCCATGCTCCACCAGCTTGCCACACATATCCGATAATAAATCTTTTTTACTCCTTACCTTTACATCCAGGAATATAAACTCTGGCCGAAAAAGCTCCAGCCTATTTTCTATTTCCTTTTCCCCAGTTATTTTTCTGCGCTTGATTGACCGCAGTCCCTTCATCTTTTTTTCTAAGGCGGATATATCATGGGCCGCAAGAAAGTTATCTACAACAATAACTTCCTTTCCCCCAAAATGCTTTCCTACGGGAATGGTAGCGATGATAAAATCGCAGGTGCTATGCCTTGCTTTTTCCTCATCCGCTGTGGAAATCACATCCTCCACGATAATGCCCGGAAATTTCTTTTCCAGCTTTGCTTGAAGTAACCTTGAAACACTTACCCCATAATTGCACAAAATAAGCACACGGTTCGTCAAGCTAACCCGCTCAATAGCACCGCCAAAATGCAAGGCAAGAAATCCAACCTCCGCCTCATTGATGTCCAAATTAAGATCGGCTTCAAACAATACGCTAAGTGACCAGGCCGCAGCAAAAATTGTTGGGTAGCGCTCCTTAATCTGGTCCAGCAAGGGATTATGTACCTTGATCCCCTGCATCATCCGGGCTATGGCCGCACGCAGGTAGAGAAGCAGATGTATCTGCAGGAACTCATCACTGGAGAAATCCACCTCCAGGACACTAATGGCTAATTGGATGATTCTATGGGTCAAATCCACATACCGTGGATAATATGACATGAATTGGGCGGTTTTTTCAGCTGATACAAAGTCCTGTATTTCCATCCGGCTGACCAGGCAAACCAGTGCGTTATATTCACCCGGTGGGATAGGCAATATATATTTGCTTCTTATATAGTCAGATAATTCTAAAGCAAGCTTATGCTCCAGCGTATCCTCGATTTCCTTATCTGGCAAAAGTTCCACCTCTACCGCTTTACCCTTACGCATGCGCACCACCGCAACAGACATATAAAACAGCAGCTCAATACGGCTTCCATAGCTTAGGACAAAGCCATATTGCTCTTCCAATGTCCGGATCGCAAATATCAGCGGCACCGATTCAAAGCCATCCATGAAAATACGGATCTGTTCACACACCATCTCCAGGCTATTCCGGTTACTATCTTGATGGTATAGTCTCAGAAACAGCTCCCACATAACCCGCCGCCAGTTTACCTCATCATAGGAAACCGACAGCCCCTGGCCTCTACGCCGTACAAGGCTGATGTTATAAGTCCTTAGCCATGCTTCGGTTTCATCAAGAACTTTGATGGCTGTGCTTCTGGATAAATATAACCTTTCCGTAATCTTTTCCAGCGTGCATGGTGCATTTTTTAGTAATAGCAGCGCAAATTGCTCTGCACGCTTCTCCTCATGGGAATCAAGGGGCAAGGAGCCAATCCTCTCACTGATCAGTTGTTCAAACTCTTCCTGGGAAATAAGAAGGCGAACTCCTTTATTGGGTTTTGTCAATAGCTTAAGAGAGGGGTTTTTCGATTTAATATCATACAAATCTGCGCGCACGGTCCGCTCCGATACTGATTGCCGTTCCGCAAGCTCATGCATGACCATATAGTCATCTGCATGATAAAGAATTGATAACAAACTGACCTGCCTAGGCTTCATTTTAATACATCCTTTCTGTAAGCTATGAACATATTATATCTTGTAAAAGCCACGTGATATGGCACTTCGTGCCAAGGATGCGCACTATGCTCCGCCTCGGCGCCATGATATAATATCTGATGACATTATATCATCTGAAAATCAATAGATCATCTTAATATACTGACACATTCACGGAAATCCCATATATATTCTTGCCTCATTTGGCAATATTAAATATCAATCCGATTCCTTTATTGTTTAATATTATCCTGATATCATACGGTTTTCCCACCGGTTCAATAGGAAAAGAAGGGCATCATGCCTTTTTCTACAAGACATAATGCCCTAGTTATCAAAATCATATCCCAATTGCATTCTTCCTGCTTTTACAGGAAGTACTCATAATTGCTTTTCATTAATAGAACAGGCGGTAAAATCTTATCCTCTTGATTCCTGATCCCCCGGCTTAAATATTCGTGAATCTTATTAACTGCATAAACTCCCTGCTCCCAGTGATATTGGAAAATTACAGCATTAAGAATCCCCTTCTCATAATATGGCTGCAATTCTTCAAAAACATCAGTTCCCACAACCAGTATATCCTTGCCCATCTTCCTTTCCTCCAGCATCTGGCAGATACTAAAGGTATTTCTGGCATTGCTGGCAAAAATAGCCTGTACCTGTTCCTCCTCCAGATACCTGGAGCATTCCCCTTCGATGTCTTCACGCCCAAAGCCCTCCACCTTCAGGATCTCATGCCCAAGGCTTTGCATCTCCTTCTCGAAATGCTCTGCATAAACACGGTTGCTGTAGATCTGGTCGTAACCACACAGCATCAGAATTTTCCCATCCCTCTGCCTTAGGCCGTAATGCATAAATTCCGCCGCCAGGCGGCCGGACCGTTCATGATCTACCTTGATGCAGCTGACTGCAGCTCCTTTTTCCGGGTAATAGCTGGATAAAAGAATAATGGGAATCCCCCTTTTATCAAAACGGCTAATCCACACATTCGTCCTTTCACTGTCCGCAACGGTGATCAATCCGTCAATTTCCTCCAGCATTTCATCATAAACCCACTCCAATTCCCTCCATATCTGGGTTAATGGATAATCGGATTCTATAAAATGAAAATAAATCTTATACTGCTCCATACCCTGGGCCGCCTTCCGGATCCCCCGCCAGAGCCCCCGAAAATAAAACCGATCCTCCTTCTGTGCCTTCGGCAATACTACAACGACCTTTTTCGCACCGCGCTTTAATACGGAGGCTGCCTCATCCACCTGATAATTGGTCCGCCGGACTTCCTCCAGAATTCTCTGCCGTGTTTCCTCGCTGATACCGCCTTTTCCATATATGGCACGGTGGACCGTTCCGAGTGACACGCCGGTACTCTGTGCAATCTCCTTTAATGTTACCTTCTTTTGAGTCAAAAAAGGGCACCTCCTATATTCTAATATCCCAGATAAAAATAATTGCCTGGAATGTTTCTTTCATAACAATACTTTATATAGGAAGTCCCCTTTTGTCAAATCATTTTACAGCCTTCCCTTCTAATACCTGGAAGCGGCCCTGGCACCTCTTAGCATGGCCTTAACATTCTCCAGCGGCGTCCCGGTCTCCAAATAGTCCGAGCAGGCAAAGATATAATGTCCCCCCTCTTTCCCCGTCTGCATTAATTCATATGCACGTTTTTCCACTTCCTCAGGCGTTGCCTCCTTAAGAAAATGCACTTGGTCAAAATTGCCGAAGAGGATCAGTTCGTCCCCAAAATACGCCTTTGCTTCAGCCAGGATATTATCCCCCTGAGGATCCTCCGCAATGGTCTCCCATACCGTAATGCCCAGCTTTTTATATGCAGGATACAGACTGGTTGCCTTACCGCAGTTATGATAAATGATTGGTTTCTTTCCTGCCCTTAAAACATCAATGGCCTTCCTCTCATATGGCAATACATGCTCCTCAAAATATTCAGAGCCCATCATTCCTCCATTTGCAATATTGCCCTGTATGCCAACGCAGTCATATTCACTTTCCACAAATATTTCATGATCTGATACTACAAGCTCTGCAAAGAAGCTCATATATTCCCCATAATAGTCTTCCTCTGTCAGTGCGTCTACCAGCATATCCTGAATATTGATGTATGTAGATGCCAGGTTATAAACCCCACCCATAGCCCATGGGCAGGTAATCCCCAGGCCGCCGATTTCCTTCCTTGCTGTGCGCCCCCACTCCAGGATATGGTCAATATCCCTCCGCTCCCTTTTGGGGCAATATTTTTTAAGAGCCTGGAAGTCCTCATAATCCTTAACTAAATATTCCAGGGTGCTAAAATGGATTCCGTCTAAAATTTTGTCATTATAGGGTGCCGCTTCCACCTGCTTTAATTCTCTTTCCGGTGTTTTTACCGTCATGGTCCTGATGTAGTTCCCATTAACAACTTCCACCTTCCGGTCTACTTCCCAATTCAAAAAGCTTCGCTGAAGGAAATACGGAATCTCATTCACATACTGCCTGGTCACCAAATCAAAGTCCAGCTCTTTCCTTAATGCAATTGCATCATACAACCGGTCCGTATTTTTCTTATTAAAATAGTAAGACAAATACTCCTCCTGAATGAATGGACTGACAGGCACCATATCCGGTATTCCCCCATTCAATACACATAATAACCGTTCCCTGGATGTCATAGATCTTTCCTCCCTTATTCTCTGATTAGTAAAACGTTTTAATAAAACGTTATCTATGCATAGAATATAATCTTTTCGGAATCCATTGTCAAGTTCATTTTATAACTTTATCCTGATTTATTTTACTGGCTCCCTCCTGACTTTCCCTATGATAATTTTGATTAGCCAACTAAAAAACCAGGATTCCTCTGGTATTATTCCTACCATACCCATGAATCCTGGTTTCTTTCATTTCCTTATTCAAACTCTATAGCATCCCATGCCTCATTATTCACCACAACATCATATTCCTTTGCCCATTCCTGATAAACCCCAACAAACAAATCCTCACGGCGGCTCTCTATAATGCGCTCCTTTACCTGGGTCGTCGCATCCTTGTTGTAATCAGTCACGCAATAGATGATATGCCAGCCATTATCTGTGGTGATGAGGTCACTAACCTCCCCGGTTTTTAAGTTCAGGGCTGCCTGTTCAAAAACCTCCCCGTATCCCTCCGGCGCCTGCCCCTTGCCAAAGGTATATTCAATGGTGTCTGCCTGGGAATTGGTTTCTGCCAGCGCGTAAAAATCTTCTGTTTCTTTTGCCTTGTCTGCCAGCTCCTTCGCCTTCTCATAGGCCGCCTGCTTTTCCTCTGTTGTCAGCTCCACCGGATTGCCTGCCGGGTCAAAGTCCGTATTTGCAATATAGATATCCTGTACCGTAATCTGCTTTGCCTCCGCATCCGGTACCACCGTATCCACATTAATGGTAAGGGATTCAAATACCTTATTTGCAAGAAGATTGTCCGAATAAACCTTCTGGAGCAGCTCCTCCTTGACCAGGTATTTTGCCCTGTCCTCAGCAGAAATTCCTTTATAATGGGCCATCGCATAGGAATTCGCCTCCGCTACTTCCTCCTCTGTCAGGGGGATGTTCTGCTTTCCGGCCTCCTCGCGGATGATTTTTAGCTCCGTAATCTGCTTGATGACCTCCTTCTTTATCATGTTTCCAAAGGTATCACCATTTCCAAGGATATCCGCATCCCAGATATCCTTGCCATAATTCTTCTCGTACTTTTCCTGGGCGGATTTTAAGTAAACCATTGCCTCGTTATAATATACCTTAGTGTCACCGACCTTCAGCATCAGCTGCCCCGCATTTGCAACTGCCCCGTCCTCTTCCCGGCCTGCGCTGTCCTCATAATAGGAGAGCCCCAGGACGGTTTCCTTATCGGAGGTGTAGGTAATATATAATTCCTTTTTATTTTTTAAATAGGAGTAGGTGACTGCACTGTTGTCCGTACTGATGGTCTTCGCAATTTCTCCTCCAAAAATATCAAACAGCAGTTTATCTGCATCGGCTTTCGTCATGCCGATGCCCACGCCATATACCTTGAACTCACCGGCATTCTCCATTAAGGTTATGGCGGTTATCTTTTTATCCGGTGCCATTACCTGCACCGTATTCTCTGCCACATAGACACCGGTACCCTGCTCCTCCAGCTTAAGCCCGGTTTTCCTTTCAGCAACAGCTACTGATTTCCCAATATAGTTTGTTAATTCATTTTTCTTTGTGCCAGATTCACAGGCGGTTAACAAAAGCATTACCATAAAAGTGACCAATATAAATAACAGTTTCTTCTTATTGTTCATTCCTTTCCCCTTTCCAGCCATAAACCGCTGCCAGGTTAGCAGCCTTCCCTTACTTCCTCTTGTTCCTTTTCTTCCGATTGTTCCTTCTCTTCTGACTTAAGCAGCTTAAAGTCCTCCAGCAGCTTCATCAGCTGTTCAAACACTGCCAGATTATCCGTCCTTCCCTTTGGAGCAGACTGCAGCCTAAATTCAAAATATGGATTTGATTGGGGGATAAACTTCAGGCTATTCCTATGCCTGGCAACCAGCTCCGGTATCTTGCCTACTGCCAGCCTCGCTTTCGGATACATCATCAGCTTTACTTCATTTCCCTTATGAACTACGCCTGCAATGTATAAGGAATGGCAGACTGCCTTTAGCAGTGCTATGTTCAGCAGGTTGTTTACCGCGCTTGGCATATCGCCGAAACGGTCCACAAGCTCCTCCTGCATATCCATCATTTCTTCTTCATTCTCAATTTCTGCAATCCTCTTGTAGATATCCAGCTTCTGGATCTCATTTTTAATATAAGTAGCCGGAATAAATGCATCCATGTCCATATCCACGGTGGTTTCGTAGGAATCCTCCGGGAGCCTCTCACCCTTCATGGATTTTACTGCCTCGTTAAGCATCTTACAATACAGGTCATAACCCACGGCTTCCATGTGCCCGCTCTGCTCCGCTCCAAGCAGGTTACCTGCTCCCCGGATCTCAAGGTCACGCATTGCGATCTTGAAGCCTGAACCCAGTTCCGTAAATTCCTTAATTGCGTGGAGCCTCTTCTCCGCGATCTCCTTCAGCATCTTATCCCTACGGTACATTAAGAATGCGTAGGCGGTTCGGTTGGAACGGCCCACACGGCCCCTCAGCTGGTAGAGCTGTGACAGCCCAAGACGATCCGCATCATCAATAATCATAGTATTTACATTGGAAATGTCAAGACCTGTCTCAATAATTGTAGTCGATACCAGTACATCAATTTCTCCTGAGATAAATTCAAACATGATCTTTTCCAGGGTATGCTCATTCATCTGGCCATGGGCAAAGGCCACATTTGCGTCCGGAACCAGCCTTGCCACCGCGCTTGCTACTTCATCAATACCATTTACCCGGTTAAACACATAATAAACCTGTCCGCCCCTGGCCAGCTCCCTGATGATGGCCTCACGGATGATCTCATCATTATGCTCCAATACATAGGTCTGTATGGGAAGGCGGTCTACCGGCGGTTCATCCAGGACACTCATGTCACGGATTCCAACCAGGCTCATATGCAGGGTTCTTGGAATCGGGGTAGCCGTCAGGGTAAGGACGTCAATATCCTTTTTTAGCTGCTTGATCTTCTCCTTATGCCCAACGCCAAAGCGCTGCTCCTCATCCACAATTAAGAGCCCCAGATCCTTGAATTTCACATCCGCAGACAGCACCCGGTGGGTTCCTATGATGATATCCAGGCTGCCTTTGCGCAGGCGCTCCAGGGTTCTCTTCTGCTCCGCAGGCGTACGGAAGCGGGACAGCACATCCACGCTTACGGGAAAATCCATCATACGCTGAACGAAGGTATTATAATGCTGCTGTGCCAGGATTGTTGTGGGAACCAGCACCACAACCTGCTTTCCGTCCGATACCGCCTTAAAGGCCGCACGGATCGCGATCTCCGTCTTACCGTAGCCCACGTCCCCGCATACCAGGCGATCCATGATCCGGGTACTTTCCATATCCCGCTTGGCAGCATCGATTGCGTCCAGCTGATCCTGGGTCTCCTCGTAAGGGAAGGCCTCTTCAAATTCCTTCTGCCATACGGTATCCTCTCCAAACTGATAGCCTTTCTTTTGCTGGCGCTGTGCATAAAGCTCAACCAGATCCTTGGCTACCTCCCTCACGGCACCGCGGACCCTCGCCTTCGTGTTCTTCCATTCAATGGAATTTAGCTTGTTCAGCTTCGGCTTTCTTCCCTCGGAGCCGGAATACTTCTGAATCACATCAAGGCCTGTTGCAAGAACATACAACACGCCTCCACCGCCATACTCTATCTTAATATAATCCTTTGTTACCTTGTCTACCTCAATCTTTTCAATGCCTTTATAAATGCCGAGACCATGGTTTTCATGCACCACATAATCCCCGGGGGTCAGCTCCGTGAAGCTCTGGATCTTATTGCCCTCATAGGCAGTTTTTTTACGCTTCTTCTTTTTCTCGGTGCCAAAGATGTCACTCTCCGAAATCACTACCAGCTTAATTAAGGGATATTCGAAGCCCCTCCTAAGGTTGCCATAGGCCACCATGATTTCCCCGCTTTGGAGCACACGGTCCATATCCTCGCTGTAAAAGGCACTGAGGTTATACTCCCTGAGGTCTTCACTGAGGCGCATTGCCCTCGTCCTTGAACCGGAAAGCAGGATTACCCTGTATTTATTCTTCTTCCAACGCTCCAGATCCTTAATCAGCACGTCAAAATTCTTGTGGTAGGAGGCTACGGTCTGGACTGTAAAATCATATTTTTTCTTAGGGGAGTAAAAGTTATTCTTAACCTCCATGGTGCTGATTAATACGCTGTTTCTGGTGGCCAGGATGCCCATCGCTTCCTTATAGCCATAGATTACGTTCATCTGGCCCGGAAGAATATAGCCCTTTTCAATACGGCCGATCATCCCTTCACGGAATTCCGTCTCAACAACCTCGCCCCGTTCCACCAGCCTTCCCGGTTCGTCCAGGAAAAATATAGTATCATCATTATCAAAATACTGGAAGAAGCTGACGGTCTGCTCATAGAAATAGCTGATATAGCTTTCTAACGGGACGGAGCCGGGAAAGGACTCCAAATTCTCCCTAAATTCCGCTGTAATCTGGTGGATTCTTGCCGCTTCCTCCGTCTTAAACTCATCCCTCAGGCTTTTATAATACTTCTTTTCTTCCTCTGCAATCCGTTTCAGGCCGGCCTTGATACATTTCTCATCCGGTATGATCTCTGCCGCCGGGTAGATTACCACGCTGTCCACCTGCTCAATGGAACGCTGGCTGCTTACATCAAAGGTCCGGATGGAGTCTATCTCGTCCCCCCATAGCTCAATACGGTATGGGGCATCCTCCGTAAGGGGGAAGATGTCAATAATGCCTCCCCGGATGGAGAAATCCCCAGGGGCTTCCACCTGTCCCTGTCTTTCGTAGCCCAGATGGACCAGGGCAGCACTGAGCTCCTGGAGCTTGATGATGGATGACTGGTTGATCCTTATGACACGTTCTTTTATCATAGGCAGGGGCAGAATTCTGTCCATACCGCCGTCCAGGGACACAATTATGGTTGTATCCTGCTTCTCGACCAGCCTCCTCAGCACCTTCAAGCGATCCCTGACAATGGCATTTCCATGGATATCCGCACTATAGAAAATAATATCCTTCGCCGGATAGATCAGGACATCCTTATCATAAAGACGGTAATCCTCATAGATTTCCTTTGCCTTAAGGTCATTGTAGGTGACAATTACCCGGTACTTGAATCCCTCCCCTAACCCATGGATCAGGTGGCATTTTTGGGAATCAATACAGCCGGTCACTTGTACCGGCAGGGTCTTCATTTTTATATTTTCCCTTATATCATTAAATTCCTTTAACTCCGTCAAGGGAGCTATAAACGTTTTCAAAAGACCTTCCTCCTGATTAAAAACGAACTCTCTTACTTCTTTTTATTATACTGGTTCATGGCCGCATCTATGCCATCCTTAAGAATTACTCCCACTGCATCAGAGGTTTCCTTTAATGCTTCCCGTATCGCCTCCTGTTCCTCCGGTGCGAACCTTGAAAGCACATAATCCGCCAGGTCCCAGCCCTTTGGCTTATCCCCGACCCCTATCTTAATTCTTGGGAATTCATCCGTCCCAAGATGGCTGATGATGCTCTTAATCCCATTATGCCCGCCTGCACTGCCTTTTGTCCGGAGCCTCAGCTGGCCAACCTCGAGGCTGACATCATCATAGATTATGATAATTTCCTGGGGGCTTACCTTATAAAAATCCATCAGCTCCCTTACACTTTCCCCGCTGAGGTTCATATAGGTGACCGGCTGGGCAAGAATTACCTTCCCACCTGCGATATGCCCTTTCCCACAGACTGCCTTATGCTTTTTAAAATCCAAGGGAATCCCGTAGTCATCCGAAATTCTTGTGACCGCATCCCAGCCTATATTATGCCTGGTGGCCTGGTATTTGTCCGTCGGGTTTCCTAAACCTACAATAATATGCATAATGATAACCTTGATCCCAGCGCAAGGCTCCCGGAATAACAGTTTCCATACCATAACCTTCTGCAAGAGGCATATCCTTTCCAATGTTCTTCATGGTGGGTTGCGGTATTCCAGGAATTTGGCACCGGGATCAGCCTTTCTAATTCAACTGATTTATCCGTATTTTATATTATTTCACGCTTTTTATTTTCTACATGCTTTTTATTTTCTACATGTTTTTTGTTTCTACACGCTTTTTGTTTCCACATATTTTTTGTTTCTACGTGTTTTTCATTTCTACATACTTTTCGTTTCTACATGCTTTTTATTTTCTACAATACTTTTTGGTTTCTACAAGATGTGAGCTCCTGGTATCCTAATCCATCATTGCCTGGTTTCATGGAATCTTGCTCTCCAATGATAATTTTTAAATATGTCTTTTTTGTGGTTAAGAATTAAGTTTATGGACTATATTGTTCCACAATGCTCCATAAAATATCAGGTGGAGGAGGAAGAAGCCGCTGTTGTTGTTATGATTGCAGATGTGGCGGCGATTGTTGCTGCCTGCTGGGCAAGTAAAAGCGCAGCCGTAGTGTTTGATAATGCCACTTCAACGGTTCCCTTCTTTACATCTGCAAGGAAGTCGTCACAAACTAAAGCAGCTGCAAACATCAGACGCTCCTTTGCTGTTATGGACCAGTTACCAAAGCCCTTAATATCCTTCAAATAATTATCTACCTCTACAATTTCATCAGCTACCGTATTCATTTCCCGGGCAAGCAGAGATACGATCCCCAGGAAAGGAAGCTCCGTATACAGCCCGAATTTGCGTCCCCTTACCTTTAATGCCTGGTATAGGTCAACGACCCGCTTCCCTTTTGCCTGCGTATCCTCCCCGCTGAAGGAAAGTACCTGGGACAGAGACCAAACTGCATTGGAGCTGCGAAACTCCTCTTTGAGCCAAAGATAACTGTCCTCAATCTCACGGATTGCCGGATTAACCTCCTTATCCGATAATGCCAGCAAGGCGGCAAAGGTATAATCATCGGCTGAAGTAATGAAACGGTGCTCCGCTTTCATGGCATCATAAAAGCCCTTTGCCCGCGCCACAGCCCCCCGGTATTGTTCCGGTTCCGAATAAAAGGCAATGGAAACCGCAGCCAGCACAAGATATGCAGAGGAGTGGAAGCCTTCCTCCTTTAACGCATCATAAATCCTGATTGCATCCCGGATCTTAATATCAGGCTCCGCCTTTAGTGACAGCATGACAGAGACCATAAAGTTTGTAACATCCTTAAACTGGGAAAAGATACCGGTGTTCGCTTTAATCAATTCACGGCAGCCCTTAATTCCTGCCACATCCACCGGACGGTCCTCCATTGTATAAAGCAGCGCTCCCAGTCGATTATTTTCTGCATATTCCCATTTGAATGCCTGTCTTAGCTTCAAGTAATTATCTGCATATAAGCTGCATTTATTGTGTAGGGTTTCTCTCATGGCAGTAACCACCTTTCCATATTCCAGCCTTCTGTTTTTATCCTTCTATTTTAAAACCTTCTATATTAATTTATTCTATGATTTATCTATCCTATTATTTATTCTATATTAAAATAATAGGCTTATCATCCATAAAATATTTTCTTAATTATAATCTATGACCGGGATGGGTGGCAAGCCGTTTTATCAGATTTGAAACACCAATTTGGAAAGCCCGTTTTGGCAAGCATCATAAGCAGCTCTTTGAAGGTATCCGCTAATGGCCGGTTAAAGCAACTGCTGGTAAAGCTCCAGCATCAATGGAAGGGTAATAATGCTCAGAATCACTGACATCACATTAATTGCTCCGGCACGCTGTGCATCATTGTCAAACAAATCCGCCATCTGGGTAACGGTGGCGGCAACTGGAGCACTGATTGCCAGGAACAGAATCATAAGTACATCCTTGGCAAAGGGAATTACATGGGTAATCCTTGTAACAAACAGGGCCAGGATCATCAGTGAAGGGTAGATAATAAGCCGCCCAACGCAGACAAGCCAATTCCTCTTTGATAGAAAGGCGCTTTTTAAGTCAGCATCCGCCATAATCATTCCAATCATAATCATGCATACGGGTCCAATCACTCCACCGACTGACTTCACCGTGGTTCCCAGGATTCCGGGCAATTTGGTATTTGTAAAGAACAGGAGCAGCCCGGCGGCGGCTGCCAGCATATTCGGATTGGTCACAATTTTTTTAATACTCATCTGCCCCCTGCCTCCGATGGAGGATACGGTATGTGTCCAGAAAAAGCACAGCTGGACAACAATAAAGGCGCAGCAATAAAAGATCTGATCCTTTCCTAACAGGGCACTGACCAAGGGAATGATTAAATTCCCCCCATTTGAGTAGATCAGGGAACATTTTTCAACTGCATTGATATGTAGTGTTTTCTCCAAAAGCTTTGAAATCCAGATAAAAACCAGATGCATAACCAAAGCAAAGGCTGCCGCAAGCATAAGACCGCTAAATTTCTCAGGGGAATAGTCAATCTGAAAGGCATCAATGACCATACAGGGCACGATGATATACAGTGTTATGGCAGAAAGCAGGGCACTTTGTCCGCTTTTCACGATCCCAAGCTTTACGATGGCAAATCCCATTAAAATCATTAACATCATAGACAACATCTGCTGAAACAGCAGGATACTTAATTCCATCCCAAATAACCCTTGCCTTTCCAATAATCCTTGTTTCTCTGAACAACCCATCCAATTCTCTGCTCTTCTAAACAGCCCTTACCTCTTCGGACAGCCCTTAGCCCTCCGAAGATTCCTTAACCTTACGAACAGCCCTTAACCCTCCAATCAGCCCTTAACCTTCCAAACAGCCCTTAACCTTACGAACTCTCCATAATATATACATATGCACCCCAAAATCCCTACTTACCTTTCTACTTTATATAACAATGTGCCTCAAACGTCAAGCATCAATCTGTACTAATTTCCAAAGATGCAACCCATATTAATCTCCCAAAACGGCTTTTCAGCCCTCCAGCATGATTCTCTTATCAACCTTTGCCCATTCTTTAGCTGCCCATTGGTCGTTACCTGGCTTTCCACTGACCATTTTGGGGGCTACTCTTCACTTATTCTTTGCAAATTCTTTCGCTATTCTTTTCCAAAGTAAGGTTGACTCTCCTCTCTTACTATATTACCATATTGACTATATAAAAAAACATAACAAAAGTTATGTCTGATCCGGCTATATATCAGAAAGGCAGGTGGATGCCATGGATACCAATTATACCTTCTCCTCTGACGGAGCAAAAATTGCCTACAGCATTACGGGCAGCGGCGAACCCTTATTACTCGTCCATGGTTCAGGCCACTCAAAGGAGCTATGGCTGGAGCTTGGCTGGATTGATGCCTTCCAGCCCCATTTTACTGTGATTGCCCTGGATATACGGGGTAATGGGGGCAGCGATAAATCCTATGACCCGGACTTTTACTCCATCAACCGCATCCTGGAGGATATCCAATGCGTCATAAAAGCCTGCGGTTTCCATGAATTTAATTATTTCGCACATTCTTACGGCGCAACCATCGGTCTTCAGGCGCTCGCCCACCAGCTTCCGGTCCGTAAGGCTGTGCTTGCAAGTGCAATGTTCGGTGACCGTTTTTTTAAGAAGATCGTCCCCGCCTGGATTAAGGAATATGGCTCCTTCAATGACAAGAAAAAGGCTGGGGAGCTAGGAAACCTAAAGGTTTCCAGTGAGGAGCTTGACTGGATCCAAAGTACGGATCTGGATCTATGGATCGCCCAGTTCCAGGCCTGGAAACACTGGAAGGGCGTTAGTATTGACCAAATAAAATCACCGCTTGCTATCTACTCCGGTACAAAGGATAACAAAGCGGTGTTAATCAATCTTGAAAATAATAAAGCAGTGTTAGAAAATCATAAAATTAATACAAAGGTGTTTGATGGCTTAGGCCACTCAGAGTTAGTCACAAAAAGAGAGCTTTGCTACCCCTGGGTTATGGAGAATTTAATATAATTCTACCGTTTATCTCAGATCCGCCTTCATCTTCTTACGAAATACTAATACTGCCAGTACGTAAATTATTACTGCATATACGCATATTACCAACAGCGGTTTTCCAACTCTGGCATAATCACCATTTACCGCTAATTTTGCCGCCTTAACCCCATGGTAAAATGGCATTGCCTTGCAAACCCCTGCAAAGGCTCCGCTCATAGCATCCACATCCATCCAGATTCCGCCGAGCATTCCCGCAACAGATATAATAATCGAGCAGAGTCCCGGTGCCGACTTCTCACTAAACAGGGTGCCAAATAGAAGTCCAAACCCAATGAATAAAATCATGCTGGGCAGTAAAATCACTATTGCAGACAAAACATTTCCCAGGTTAAAGGTATAATCATTGAAGATACCAATCACCGCACATGCTAAGAAGGTGATGATACATTGAACCACCGCAATAATCAGCAACGGTGCCGTATAGCCGGTAATGAAATCTACACCCTTCATCGGAGAGGCATACAGCCTGACCAAAAATGTATTTGCCCTGTCCTTTGATATGGACAGACAGGTAAACAGCATCGTAAAGGTCAGACTGAATACCGCAATTCCCGGCCCTAAATTCTGTATCTGGAACAAGGTCATATGTGCCTCTGCAGGTATACTTTCATTTACAATTGTCATAATCACCAACATAACGATTGGAAATCCCAGACAGAAGATATAGCTGATTGGCTCCCTCAATATTTCCTTAATATTTCTTATTGCAAATACTCTAATTCTCATCTTATTCTCCATTCCTACCCTCTACGACTGCTACAAAAGCTTCCTCCAGATTCTCCTTACCGGTCAAAGCCTTCAACTCTTTCAAGGTACCGATTGCCTTTACCTCTCCCTTCATCATGACCCCGATCCGGTCCGATAGAACTTCCGACTCTTCCATATAGTGAGTGGTAAGAATAATAGTTATCTTTCCTTTTAAGTCCATGATAAGCTTCCATAGCTCCCGTCTGGCCAGGACATCCAGACCTAAGGTCGGCTCATCGAGAAACAGCACCTTGGGTTCCGTGATTAAAGCCATCGCTATGCTAAGTCTTCTCTGCCAGCCTCCGGAAAGGATAGAAGCCTTTGTATCAGCTACCTCTTCCAGTGAGAACAGCCCTATCACTTCTTCCACCTTAGCCCGTGCCTTCTCTTTTGCAAAGCCATAGATTTCAGCCATCAGCATCAGGTTCTCCCTGACGGTGAGATTCATTGCAATGGCTGTCTCCTGGGGAGATAAATTAATAACCCTTTTTACCTCCTGGAGCTTATGGCGAATACTCTTCCCAAAAATGAATGCTTCTCCCCCGCTTGGTTGGGACAGTCCTGACAGCATTCGTATTGTAGTTGTTTTACCTGCGCCGTTGACACCTAGTAATGAGAATAATTCTCCCTCTTTAATCTCCAGATTTAATTGCTTAACGGCAGTCTTTTTATCAAACTTCTTTGACAGCCCCTTTGTTTCAATTGCCAACATCTGAGCTCCTCCACTTTTCTACTTCTTTATTTTTTCTATTTTCTTTATTCCTCAATTTTCTTTACAAATTTCTTCATCGTATCAAGAGCCGTTAGAAATCCTTCTGCTTTCATGATGGCAATCCCATGCTCCTCATCTCCCAGCACGATTAAGTCATCACCCGGCTTTAAGCCAAAGATATCCCTGGCTTTTTTAGGGATCACTATCTGTCCACGCTCTCCCATGGTTACTGTGCCAAATATATGCTTGCCCTTTGGAGGGATGAATGCTCCGCGACTGTCATCCGTGTAATTGATCAGATCATCCACTTTTACATTATATAAATTTGCCAGGGCAACACAGTTGCTGATATCCGGCGTTGTCTCTCCATTTTCCCACTTTGCCACGGCCTGTCTTGAGACATTTATTTTCTCGGCTACTTCCTCCTGGGTTAATTTATTCTTCTTTCGCAAAGTCTGCAGGTTCGTACTTATCATATTTTTCCTACCTCCTGATATTAATTTATCACTAATATAACCCCTATTCCACCAACTAAAGTTAACAATTTATCATGAAATTATGTTATGTCTGGTTGCGCAATCAGCCTATGGCTTCAAAAACTCCACAAAAAAAGCAGCTCCCGTGCTGCTTTTTTCTCCATTCGTCCTGTATTACTCCTCTACCTCTTCTGATTCAAGAGCTGCGATTTCGTACTTTTCAAGGATAATCTTTTGGATCTTGTCCCTTGTGTCCGAATTGATTGGATGGGCAATATCGCGATACTCACCGTCACCAGCTTTTCTGCTTGGCATAGCAATGAATAAGCCCTTATCGCCTTCGATTACCTTGATATCGTGAACCACGAACTCGTTATCAAGCGTAATAGATACCACTGCTTTCATCTTGCCTTCCTTGCTCACTTTCCTTACGCGTACGTCCGTAATCTGCATGGTATGGTCCCCCTTCTGTCATATAAATCGTTAATAGTTAGAAAAGTTTAGTCATTGCTTGTCTCACTTTTCTCTGTTACTGACTTCTGGAACTATTTACTGATTATTAGATAGGGTCATTATATCATATATGTTTCAAAATGTGAATAATTTTTACGAAAATCTTAGATAAATTTGCATTATTTTTGTGATTTTTGTTAAGCATAATTTCCCCATCCCAAAATATGGGTTTGCGGGCAGCCGCTTTTTATTACACTTTTGCACTATTTCCCCGGAAAAAGAATATAATAGGTATAAATGCTTCCTCCAGGTGATGGTATATTTATGCATCCAGATCAGAACAGATCAGAACAGCAGCAATTTTGTATTGTAATTTAAGGGAAATGGGCTATAATAAAATGATATAAAATGAAATGTAACATCATTAAAATATATAGAATAGGAAGTGTACCATGTACAAAATTGATTTTAACAACCCATGCCGGGTCCATTTTATCGGTATTGGCGGAATAAGTATGAGTGGCTTTGCAGAATACCTACATACCCTAGGTTTTAAGGTAAGCGGTTCTGATGCCCATGAAAGCAATATCACTGACCATCTCACTGATTTAGGAATTGAGTTCCACTTAGGCCAGAAGCCCTCGAATATCACCTCCGATATTGAGGCCGTGGTTTATACCGCGGCTATTTCTGAGAATAACGAGGAGCTTATGGAGGTAAGGCGCAGGAATATCCCCTTACTGACCAGGGCCCAGATGATCGGCCAGGTTATGCTCAACTTTGACAATGCAGTTGCTGTATCCGGTACCCATGGCAAGACCACAACCACGTCCATGCTCTCTTCCATCTTTATAGAAGGCAACCTGGATCCAACGATTTCCGTCGGCGGTATCCTGGACGTCATCGGCGGCAATATCCGCATGGGCAAATCGGAGCATTTTATTACGGAGGCCTGTGAATATACCAATACCTTCCTCCAGTTCTACCCAAAGAGGAGTATTATCTTAAATATCGACGAAGACCATCTGGACTTTTTTAAGGATTTGGCCGATATCCGCAATTCCTTCCACACCTTTGCAAAGCGTCTGCCTAAGGACGGCCAGCTGTATATCAACGGCGAGATAGACAACTATGGTGAAATCACCTCCGATCTGGAATGTGAGGTTTTCACCTATGGCATCACTGACCCGGAATACGGCAAGCCAGGGAATACCGGCTATGATTTCTCAGCACATAACATTGAATTTGACAACGAGAGCATGGGAAGCTTTGATTTCTATTATAAAGGCCAGTACGTTGACCGCATCCGGCTTAACGCCAACGGAATCCACAATATATCCAACTCCCTCCCTGCCATCGGCCTGTCCATGCAGATAGGAATTCCCATGGCGACAGTCAAAAAAGCCCTGCTTTCCTTCCATAATTCCAAGCGCCGCTTTGAATATAAGGGCGAAATCGGAGGGGTGACGATCATCGATGACTATGCCCACCATCCGACAGAGGTTACAGCTACCCTGCAGGCTGCCAGGAACCGTCCCCACAAAACACTGTGGTGTGTATTCCAGCCCCATACCTACACAAGAACCAGGCAGCACCTGAAGGAATTTGCCTCCGCCCTCTCTTTAGCGGATAAGGTGGTACTGGCAGATATCTATGCCGCCCGGGAAAAGGATCCGGGGGACATTTCTTCCAAGGATCTGGCACGGGAGCTCGAGAAATTGGGTAAGGAAGTTCACCATTTTCACTCTTTTGATGAAATTGAAAATTTTTTATTAGAAAATTGTATTAACGGTGACCTGTTGATAACTATGGGCGCCGGAGACATTGTTTCCGTGGGAGAAAACCTTCTAGGACTGTAGTTATCCACATTATCCACAGGATTATCAACAATTATGTTGATTACCCCTGTGGATATTTTTTTAACAAAAATCTTTTCTACAAATATAGATTTTTTACCCCACCCCATATCGGTTTTACTATGTTCCTTTTGGTTTTACCATTTTATTACATATTTTGACCATGCTTTCATCCACATTATCCACACTATCCACAATCCTCCAAATTGCCAGACCCCCTGAAAATAGGCTATTTCCAACCGAAACCATGTATGCTATAATGTGCACGATGAGCAGATTAGCCCAAGGAAGCAAGCGTATTCTGCAAGCTTGCTTGCAAGAATATGCTTGGTTTCTTGGGGAAGTGCAACGTGAATGAAAAGCCGTAGGCTTCGAATTCCTAAGCTGCGGCAGATTAGCCCAAGGAAATTAGTGTTTTGCGTGCTCGCATGCAAAAACATCTGCCTCATCACCTTTTATTTAGGAGGGAGCATATGAACAAAATATCTCTACACGCCGAAGGTATCTCTGACGTCACCATCGTACCGAATATCTTCATTGACCAATTTATGCCGTCCGCAAACGGGGCGTATGTAAAGGTTTATCTTTACCTGCTGCGCTGCTTCCTGGGCAATTGCCCGGAAGTAACTATTTCCTCCATCGCTGACCGACTTGATAACACAGAAAAGGACATCATCCGCGCCTTAAATTATTGGGAAAAGCTTGATTTACTTACTTTAACACGGAACAGGAACAAGGAAATTACATCGATAAAACTGGCCGATCTAGGCTCCATGCCGAGGGATAAAGAAGAGGAGCCCGCTCCTGCCATGAACTCTGAATGGGATACGGAGCTGGACGAAGTAGCCGTTACGATACATACAGAAGTTAAACCAGCAACAAGACAAGCCTATTCTGCGGAAAAAATTTCCCAGCTCTCTAATAATGACGAGATCAAATGGGCCCTGCATATTGTGGAAATCTATCTGGACCGCCCACTAAAGCCGATGGACCTGCAATTAATCCTCTACTTATATGAGGAGCTGCATTTCTCCGCGGAATTAATTATGTACTTATACGAATACTGTGTATCAAAGGGTAAGAAAAACGCCTCCTACATTGAGGCTGTTGCACTTAGCTGGGCAGAGGAAGGGATTGACACGGAGGAAAAGGCAAAGGAGGCAGTCTCTGCCTATAGCGACCATTTCAATACAGTGAATAAAGCCTTTGGCCTAAACCGCGCGCCAGGGCAGATCGAGCGCCAATATATCAGGAAATGGGTGGAGGTATTCTCCTTCCCCGACGATATCATCACAGAAGCCTGCAACCGCACCATCTTAAGGACCGGGAAGCCTGATTTCAAATATACGGACCGCATTTTGGAAACCTGGTTTAAAAAGAAGGTAACTAACATGAAGGACATTCTGCGGCTGGACGAGGAATTCAGCAGGGGCAACCGCCCTTCCGAAAATAAGGTGTCCCAGACGGCAAAGGCTTCCGGTAACAAATTCAACCAATTTCCTCAGAGGACCTATACGGCCCAGGATTATGCCGAGCTGGAGAAAAAATTGCTGAATAAGAGCTTGTAAATGCAAGGAGTGGAATAACCATGGCTTTAAAAAATGATCAGTATAACCAGATCCTAAGAGAATATGACAGCCGTATGCTTAGGAATAAGCATGCCCTTGACAAACGCAGGGAAGAGGCTTATCAGCTGATACCTAAACTTAAGGAATTGGAAGACCGGATGATCTCCCTCTCTGCCGAGAGCGGACGGATGGCGCTCTTCGGGGATAGCAGCGCCCTTAAGGACTTAAAGGAGAGGTCAGCCGCCCTTAAGGCCAGGCAAACTGCCCTTCTGGCAGAGCATGGTCTGCCGGATGACTTCCTTGAGCTGCAGTACCATTGCTTTAAATGCAAGGATACCGGATATATCGGCAATGAAAAATGCAGCTGCTTTAAGCAGGCTATCTCCGATTTGCTATACTCCGGCTCAAATATTAAATCCATCCTGGACAAGGAAAATTTCAGCAAATTCTCCTTCCGTTATTATTCGGATGATTACATTGATGAAGCCCTTGGCATGTCACCGCTTTCAAACATGCAAAAAACTGTGGCAAGCTGTAAGAACTTTATTAAACATTTTGGTAAAAGCCATGATAATCTGCTGCTTCTTGGCAATACTGGAGTAGGAAAGACCTTTCTTGCAAACTGTATCGCCAAGGAATTGCTGGACCGCGGCTATACCGTAATCTACCTTACCGCCTTCCGCTTATTTGACATCCTGGAGAAAAATAAGTTTGGCAGGGATGAGGAGGTATCCTATGACGCCGCAAACCAGTTTGAATATATCCTGGATTGTGATTTACTGATCATTGACGATTTAGGAACGGAGTTGAATAATTCATTCACCAACTCCCAATTATATCTAATTATAAACGAGCGTTTGCTGAGGCAAAAATCCACCATTATTTCCACCAATTTATCCCTGACCAACATAAATACAAATTATGGGGAGCGTATATTTTCACGGATTGCAAGCAGCTATTTAGTCCACCGTATTATTGGAGAAGACATTCGTCTACATAAGGCGGTCAGCGGATTAAAATCCGGATAAAAGTCGAAAACTGTCTTGACGAACCCATTAGTTAATGGTATAACTTTAGTGGCTTTGAAACATATTTTATTTATTCTTACATGGAGGGAAAACTAATGTCTAAGCACGAGAAGATCGTAGAAACTATTCCAGTGGGGCCTCTTGGCATCATTGCCTTGGAAAGCAGCAAAACCCTGGGACAACACGTGAATGATTATCTTGTTGAATGGCGTACATCAAGGGAAAGCGAACATAAGGGTACTATTGCCTTTTCCGGGTATCAGAGAGATTCTTATTTAATTAATGCCTGTTGTCCACGCTTTGGAACAGGGGAGGCAAAAGGCCATATCAAGGAATCTGTTCGTGGAGATGACTTATACCTGTTAGTTGATATAACAAATTACAGCTTAACTTACTCTGTGTGCGGACATACGAACCACATGTCACCCGACGACCACTACCAGGATTTAAAGAGAATTATAGCGGCGGTCGGCGGCAAAGCCAGAAGAATAACCGTAATCATGCCCTTCCTTTATGAAGGCAGACAGCATAGACGTTCCTCAAGGGAATCCCTGGACTGTGCCCTTGCGTTACAGGAATTGGTTCAAATGGGTGTTTCCAGTATTATTACCTTTGATGCCCATGACCCCAGGGTACAGAACGCAATCCCTCTAACCAGCTTGGAAACAGTGGCACCAAATTACCAGTTTATCAAAGCACTGCTCCACAATATTCCGGATATTCGTTTTGATTCCGACCATATGATGCTTATCAGCCCGGACGAGGGCGGTATGTCAAGGGCAGTGTATTTTGCCAATGTATTAGGCCTTGATATGGGTATGTTCTATAAGAGGCGTGATTATACACGTATTGTAAATGGACGGAACCCGATTGTTGCCCATGAATTCCTCGGCTCCAATATAGAGGGCAAGGATGTCCTGATTGTCGATGACATGATTTCCTCCGGTGAAAGCATCCTGGATGTTGCAAAGGAGCTGAAGAAGAGAAATGCGGGAAGGATCTTTGTGGCAGCGACCTTCGGCCTGTTTACCAATGGCTTTGAAAAGATCGATGAAGCTTATGAGAATGGCTATATTTACCGTGTCCTTACCACAAACCTTATCTACCAGACCCCAGAATTGCTAATAAAGCCCTGGTATATCGATGTTGATATGAGTAAATACGTAGCACTTATCATCGATACCCTGAACCATGATGACAGCATCAGCGGCCTGCTCAATCCTGTTAAGAGGATCCAGAATATCTTAAAGGAATATAACCAAGGCAATTACAGAACCGATAGTAAAGCATAGTTAATGGTACCCTCTATTAGGGCAGCTTAATTACTTAAATATATGGAGTGAACTAGACAGGACGATTCACTTATGAATAAAGAAGGGCGGGCGCAGCTGGTATTACCCCATGCGCCCGTCCTTTATCTTATATCATTATTTTTTATATCACCGGACTTTTCCCAGATCCTCTTTGAGGGCTACTACGGACTATCGGGCATTACTGGGGACTACTGGGCACGCCCGTACCTGCGCTATAGCCGCTGACCTTATCAGCACCGTTTCCTCCGTCCATGTTTCCAGTCTCATTATAGACGTTCTGGCCACTGGCACCGGCGGTAGGCTCCAGACCGCTCTCCCCATTCCCTGAGGAACCATCGTCATAGGGAGGTTCTGTTATACCGGAAGGCTCCTCCGGGTACTCTTCATAGTCCCCTCCGTCTCCATCTTCATAACCGGTGTCATCATCCTCCCAGCCATCATCCTGGTCATCCCCGGTTTGCGTCTCCTCCTCATTCCGGGCATCCTGGGCCGCCTGTGTCAGGGCCGCTGCTTCTTCCTCCGCCGCCTGGGTTAAGGCTGCCGCTTCCTCTTCCTCCTTTTTCCTACGTTCCTCTTCTTCCTGCTGTTCTTTGAGAGGGGAACGCCAGTCATAGTATTCAAAGCCTTTATCCATGGAGGAGGTATGGATTTCATCCATAAAATTATGCCAGATCCTTCCCGGGTAGGAAGCCCCCTGGAGATCCGATACCTTCTTGGGGATGTCATAGCCGACCCATACGCTGGTTGTATAATAAGGTGTGTAGCCGACAAACCAGCCGTCCTTTTTATCATTTGTGGTACCTGTCTTACCTGCGCTGATGGTATGGGACAGGCCAAGCCCCCTGGCCGTACCGTTTTTAATTACCCCTGTTAAGACCTCCGTCATAATCCTGGCAGCCCTGGTCTTATAGACCTGCTTGGTCTGGACATCATCCCCTGCCAGCTGCTGGTCCTCCGCATCAGTGATTTTCACAATGCAGGTCGGCTCCCTGTAAATTCCGTCATTCTCAAGGGTCTCATAGCCTGCTGCCATCTCTAAGGGGCTCACACCATTAGTTAAACCGCCCAGGGATGCCGCCGGAACATAATCCCTTTCTGAAATTCTGGCAAAGTTCATATCCAGCAGATAGGATAACCCTACCTTCGGGGTCAATTCCTCAAAAAGCTTCCAGGCAACTGTATTAATGGATTTCTCAACGGCCTTTTGCAGCTTAATCTTGCCCAGGTACGTATTTCCTGAATTTCTAGGCCCATCCTTTGTATATTTGTCCACTACATCGCTTGCTGGTGTGTAATCCCTTTCAAAGGAAGGAGTGTAAACAATTAATGGCTTAATGGAGCTTCCCGGCTGACGGAAGCTTTGGTAAGCACGGTTTAGCGTATATCCTCCCAAATCCTGGCTCCTGCCGCCCACGATAGCAACCACTTTACCCGTATCATTGTCAATGCAGACCGCCGCTCCCTGCATCTGGTATACGCCTTCCTCATTTACCTCGGTAAAATTCTTAAGCTCCTCATCCACGGCTGCCTGAAGCTGCTTCTGCTTTGACATATCAATGGAAGTATAGATACGGTAGCCTTGGCTGTACAGCGCCTTTTGATAGCTGCCATACATTTCATCATAGGCCTCATCATAGGCTTCCTCATCTTCCTTACTGTCAAATTGGTACCGGAATTCAAAGCCGGCCTCCTTCATGAGGGCCCGGATGGTGCAGTAATAAATATAAGTCTCCACAGAACTGTTTCTCTCCGTCTTGACCCTGTTCAAGGTGATGGTTTCCCTGGTTGCCTTTGTGTAATCCGCCAGCGATATTTTTCCATCATCGTACATCTGCTTTAAAATCCTATCACGGCGCTTTAACGTATTTTCCATTTTCGTGAGGGGATCATATAGAGTAGGGTTATTCGGGATGGCGCACAAAAATGCCATCTGGGACATGCTGAGTGAATCTATCCCTTCCCCAAAATATCCCTGGGCTGCGGCCTGGATTCCGTAATGCCCATTTGCAAAATATATTTCATTCAGGTAATATTCCATAATCTGTGTCTTGGAATATTTTCTCTCCAGCTCCTGGGCGATAAAGATTTCCCCTATCTTCCTCTCATAAGTGACCTTATGGGTCAGGAATACATTTCTCGCCAGCTGTTGGGTTATGGTGCTTGCCCCCTGGGTGATCTTCCCCTTGTGCTTAATCAAGGCAATTGCTGCCCTCACATTGGCAAAATAATCAACCCCGCCGTGGTCGAAGAACTTTTTATCCTCCGTAACCAGCATGGCATCAATTACAAATTGGGGGATCTCATGGTATTCAAGGTAATACACATCCTTTTCTGCCTTTACGGTGGTAAGGACTTCACCGTCTGCGCCATATACGATACTGGTCTGGGACGCCCGGAAGGTCTCCTCTGTTGATGCACCCACCTTCTGTTTTGCTTCCGTCTGTAAATCCAATATGGTTTTGCCGTATGCAATGTAAAAATATAAAATCCCGATAGCAATCACTAATAGTATAAGAAATACTGCAATCTGTATCGTCAGCTTGATGCGGTGCTTTAATTTCTTATTCTTCTTTTTTGGGCTTCCGTTTTTTTGCTTTGTTGTCTTTGTGGACATAATTCCCCTCCATGTGCCCTTGAGTACATACTCATTATCAGGCTTTCTTGTCACTTTGAAAGGTCAACCAGGTGATAGGTCAGTCCAAGCTCCTGTAGCAGAGCCTCCTCCCTCTTGTGACAAGTAAATAAAATTATCTGTTTCCTCCTTGCCAGACCTTCTAAGGCCGCCTTCACCCTGGAATCATCATATAGGGCAAGGCTGTCATCCAGGATCAAGGGAGCCTGGTCCTCCCCCAGAAGAAGGTCTGCCACTGCGAGCCTTAAGGCAAGATATACCTGGTCCATGGTTCCGGCACTCAACCTGTCAAACTGGACATAAGAGCCGTTCCACCCTACCTTAACGTTTAATCTTTCATCAATCTTTAAATCCCTGTATTTATCCTTTGTGACCTCCCGGATGATCTGTGAGGCCGCCATATTCAGCTGCTGTCCAAAGGAATCATGGATATCCGCAGCCAGCTCCTGAATGGTCCTATGGGCCAGCTTTACAGCCTCCAGCTCCATGGAATCCTCTTCCTGCTTCTGCAGCAGTTCCTCATACAGCTCCTTATTCCTAAGCAGCTCTTCTTCATTTGCTTCCAGGGATGTGATTTCCCAGCGCAGCTTCTCTATCAGAAGCCTGCACTCATTAAGCTCCTTGTCAATTTCCTCCCCTTTGCCGAAGGCTTCCTGCCTTCTGCGCCCTATCTCTTCTTGTAGCCTTTGTATGGAGCCGTCATTTAATTCATCCTCCTCAAGAAAATACTGGATGTATTTCATGACAGCCTCATAAAGAAGGTCGTTTTGATCCTCAAGCTCCTGAACGCGCTGCTCTAATTCTTTCTTATGCTGATTCAGGTTCTCTATGGACATATGCTTCATCATGGCTTTTTCCTGTATTCCGGAAAGCTCCTCCGGCCGGCTGATCTGGTACTTTAATAACAGGGCTTTGATTCCTTCCTCAGCCAGGGCTATTTGCCTGACCTGCTCATATTCTCTTTGACGAAGGTCAAGCCCTTTCCGTTCCATTGATCTGTGTAAGACCGTATAGGGTACAGCCCCTAAACCAACCAGGACAGCCATAAGCAAAAAGCCCAGCGGCTGGGCGCCCAAAATAAGGAACACCGCCATTACTAATATTATGACCACACTAAAGTCTATCGCTATGATTGCCCTGCGTCTCTTATGGAGCTTTTCTTTCTCCTGCTGCAATAAAAGCCCGGCAGGCTTAAGTTCCAGCAGCCTGTGCTTTAACTGCTCCAGCCTTCTGGCAGCATCCTTCAGCTCCTCCAGCCCAGCTTCACCCTCCAGCTGTCCCAGCCTATCCGATAATCCCTGATGCTGGTTTTCCAGCTGCTTAAGCTGCTCCTCCGCCCTTTGGTAGGAACGGTATTTCTCCAAAATTGCGGGAAGCTGACCCATCCGCTGCTCCTCCTGGGTGTCTGCCACAGCCCCTGATAAGGTGCTTTTCTTTTTCGCAAGCTGTTGTTCCCTGATCTGCAGCTCCTTTAACTGAAACGTCAAACGGTCCAGCTGTTCTTCAGTTTCCAGGCCATTCTTAATAGCTGCCTGAACTTTTTTTATTGCTTCCGCTGTCTGGCTCCCGTCATAGAGCTTCCTTTGCTCTGACAGAAGCTGCAGCGCCTTTACCACATCCACTTCCTGGCTTTTTGCAAGGGACAGGTTTGCGATGTAATTTTGCACCTGCGCTGCCAGCTCTGCGTCCGTGGAGGCTTTTAACTGCTCTATGCTGATTGTATTTTTAAAGGTGGCTTCGGTCAGTCCGGGAACCAGATCCAGAACCGTCCCTTCCACCAGCTTTATTTCCCGTCCGGTGGCAAGGTCAAGGATAGAAAAGCTTTTATCCTTTGCATGGAAGCTCCTCTGCAGCTGGTAGGCCTTGTTCCCATGCTCCAGCTCCAGGCTTCCGCTATAGCCCTGGGGATACTCCCAGGGAAGGTATTTATGGTAGACATCATCCTTTGTGGCTGCACCCCTGCCCCTCATGGGCTCTATCCCAAAGAGCATGCCTTTAATAAAGGTATGAAGGGTTGATTTTCCTGATTCATTTTCCCCATAGATCAGGTTAATCCCCGGCTTCAGCTCAAGCTCCTTATTATGGAAGCGGCCGAAGTAATTTAATTTTAACCTTCTTAAAAGCATTTATCTACCTTTCCTTTCAAAAGCAAGCCGGTACACTAGCCCCTGGAACCGAGGAGAGCCTCAATCCCGTAGTAGAGGGCTTTTTTTGCTATTTCATCCTGCTGCGCTGTCTCCATGATTTTTTTAATAAAAAGTCCTATTAGATTCCCTTCATTCTCCCGGTATAAGGCTTCAAAATCATAATCCGGAACGGACCCATCCTCCACCTCCAGGACATTCCCCAGGGACTTTAATGCTTCCTTATCAAAATGTGCTAATTCATCCCTCAGCCCCTGGATGCGGAAGGAATAGATATGTTGTTCCCCAAGGGTACGGATGGCTTCCCTGGCCTGGTCAAGGAGCGAGCCGTTTGTTGTGTCCTGGGTTACATTTAATTCTATCCGTTTATACTCCCTTGCTGAGCTTGGGATGAAACGTATTGCGGTCTTATTCCTCCCCTGAGGATCCCTCCCGATCTCACCGAGGATATATCCCCTCTCACCGGTTTCATTTTTATCAATCGGCTCCAGGGAGCCTGCGTAGGCCATCTTTTCCGAAATGACCTCCGGCTTATGGATATGGCCAAGGGCAATATAATCAAAGCCTGCCTCCTGCAGCTTCCTGCGGTTCATGGGAATGTCCCGCTCATCCCCTCCATGGGCAAGAAGGATGTTGATCCGGTTGTCCTGCCCTGGCTTTACATCATCATAGCGGTTCTCTGTAATATCCCGGTTACAGTAGCTAAAGCCATAAACCGCCGTCTGCAGCTCCGGAAATTCGAAGGCCGAGAGCTCTTCCGTAAGGAACATATGGACCCTTTCATTCCAGGCAAAGCCCTGGTAATAAGAACGGGCTGCGATATAGTCATGGTTGCCCGCCATTAAAACCACCTGGGCCGTTTCTAATTTTCCAAAAAGATAATTCACCTCTTTTAATTCCCGCAGCAGCGGCTGCTTATGGAACATGTCTCCTGCAATAAGCAGCAGTTCTACCCTTTCTTCGTTACATTTATCTATGATGTTCCTAAAGCTGTTCCAGATCTCCTTTTCCCTGGGAGCCCCCCAGGGCTTGCCAGAATCCGGGACTGCCCCCAGATGTACGTCTGCGATATGTATGAATTTCATGGTTCCTCCTTTTATAAATGGAGATTGATATACTTGTTTTCTTGGGCTAATCTGCTTATCGTGAACATTATAACCAAATTTTTCTCTTTCTGCAATACATTCGTCCGAACATTTATTCTGGTTCCATTTTACTATATCAGAAAATACAAAATATTTCTTATTAAATTTTATGTACTCTTGACAAAAACAAAATTAAGTAATATATTACATAATATATTGGGAGGCTTTCAAACAGAATACCTGGTAGCTACAAAGAATGTGCTGTTTTCCATGAGGGAAGTCGTTAGAAGGGATGGGCAGGGATTATGTCAGAGAATAATAAAATTGTTATAGTTTACCGTTCCGGTTCCGGTTTTACCAGGAATTATGCCACCTGGCTTTCCGGGGAGCTGCATTGTGATTTACTGGAAGGTAAGGCCGCTAAGGTTTCTGATTTATTAAGGTATGATACCATTATTTACGGCGGCGGTCTTTATGCCATTGGAATCAATGGCTTTGGGCTAATCAAGAATAATTTGGGGCAGCTTAAGGGGAAGAGGCTCATTGTATTCGCAGTCGGAGCATCCCCAGTGCGGGAGGATACCATTCATGCCGTCCGCAGTGCTAATATTCCAGCCGAACTGAATGATACAATTGAATTTTACTATCTCCGCGGCGGCTTTAACTATGATAAATTGAGTCGCTTGAATAAAATTCTTATGCAGTTGAAAAAGCAGCAGCTAAAGAGGATGGAGAACCCTGATGCAGATGCAAGGGGAATGCTTGAAAGCTTCAATCACCCTCTTGATTTTACAAACAGGAAAAACCTGAAACCCATCCTGGAAAGTCTGGGGCATCCATATGAGTAAAATAAAATCGTCGCTAATCATAATTTGGAGGTTGATACAGTCAGCGGGGTGACCTACTCCAGTAATGTGATCCGTGCAGCAGTATATAGGGCCTTAAGCAATGATTAAATAGCAAAACCACGTCTTGATACCATATGAAAGGAAGGACCTTTAACAAGCAATAGCCCTTCCTTTTTGTTTCCAACAAATATTAATTTCACCAATTATGATTTCTGGCACCAGTTCCAAAATAGCTTTTCTGCTCAATTCTTTACCATATCATCCAGTACCTCTGCCCCTGTTCCCGCGCTTTTCTTCCCTGCGATATTCGTTACCATTTCATAGGTTCCTGTGCTTGCCAGACCGCTCGCCAGGCCTCCCAGCAGAATCTCCGGGGAAAATGTCCATCCGCTGATCCACACATTAAGGATTGTACCAACAATTGCCATGATAAGCGGTATGTATTTGTTGGGAATCACCGTGATACTGTGCTTTATGATATATCCCAAGCATAGGCAAATTGCTAATACAATGATTACCACATATTGCGATATAATCTCCACCTTATTCGTCTCCTTTCCATTCCTTGCTCCACTTGTCCATCGGAAGTATGATTCTTTGTCCAGTATAATCATATGATCCCGTTTCTGTCTTCATTCTAGATTCATAAAATAAAAATACTTTATTTTTTTTATTTTATTATTATAATTCGGACACAGTTTCTTCATTTTTTCTGCATACTTTGGTCACATTTATTGGTTATACTTTAAACATAAGATGAAGCAAGCGATAGAAGCTTCTAAAATAAATAAGAAGCCACAGCCGCTGATGCGGCGACTGGCTTCGACAAGCATACAAGTATAATTAACATAGATTTTTTCATAACTCCCCCTCTTGTGAAGGACGCGCCACAGAATAACTTTCGGGTTACCATGTGACGCGTCTTTTTATTATTTAAGGGATATAAGTGCAGAGGACTTTAAAAATTATGAATTAATCCGTAGGTCTTCTTGATCTTTCGCTATTTACACTGAGTAAAGTCCGTGCTTGGAAAGTCCCAAGGCATATCCATGGGTGATTTACACTCCTCTAATTCACATGGATGGGGCGGTTTTGGCCCCGGCCAGCAGATTTTCTGTTTCTGGAGCAGCTTGATGCACAGATATACAACAGATTTGTCCGTGAATTCCTGGAATTCCTCTTCATTCTTGAAGCCCTGGATCGGAGTACCCTCTGCATTTATTTCTGCATCAAATACTGCCGACCATTCCAGTTCGCAATATACAGGCTCATTGAAGATCTCAACCTCTGACCTGTCAGCTTCCCTGATATCCTTGCCCATGCATTTTTTATCAAGATATCTTGCTACTACCGGAGGCAGGTTCGGCCTGATATATGGTTTATTGCCCTTGAAATCCACCTTTGTATATGCCCGGAAAGGAACATGCACGGTTGTATCCTTGATTACCCCACCAATTCCGGAGCCCCTGGAATTTGTACAGGTTCTTGCTGCGTATTCAATATTCTTTCTGATGTAACCCTCCAGGAATACTTTATCTGTTCCGGCTATGAATCTGCATTGTGTTAAGAATACCTGTTTTTCAATGCGTTTGATTTCGTAAGCTGGCTCATTTAATCTGATTCTTGCTTCCGTATCTATCTGGATAACAAATTCGGTGAGTATCTTAGCGACTTCAAAATCTCCGCCATACCCAGGATAATTATCCGCGGCAGAAAGTGTATCTGACTGGATAACTCCAGCACCGCATTCTGAATCACAATTCGTATTTACATAAGCTTCTGAGCTTACTACCTTTGCGCCATGATCTTTACTGTTATTCATATTGAACTCTCCTTTTCTAGATTGGATACCCATGTAATACCCTAATACATAGTATTCTTTTTAATCGAAATTGTTCATATTATAAGGAAATATAGAGAAATATAAAGAATTTTCACCTATATTGTCATTAATCCAACAGAAAGAGGCTCCAATAGGAATATCAGAATTGCTGTATTATTGTAAAATTATCATTTTAATCAATTGGAAATTACTGTATTTTATCCACATCAAATTGTGGATAGTGTGGATAATTGGAAATTATTGTTTGTTTTGATCCAAAAATTGTCATACCACTTATTTTATCGGCTCTTTGGCGGTTAATTCAATTAAATGGTAAGTTTGTTTAATATCATTTGATATATCCTCATAGTTCTTTACACGGTTATTTACAGCGACAAGCTGGATCCTCCATAGCGTTGGAATTGCCGGGGCTTCCTTAAAGAAAGCCGTCTGCCATTCCTTGTATTTTTGTGACAGGAAGGCACCGTCCCATGCTTTTCCGGAGGAAATCTCTTTTATAATGTCATCAAAGGTATTACTGGTGTATCTGGTGTAGTTTGCCGCAGAATTGCGTCCCCATAATACGGAAGGGTTCGGATTATACCCTGTGCTCCATGCTGCATCATACATATCGATAGCCGGATCATCACCTTCCACAGCTTCATAAAATGCATTAAACTCAGTAAGGCGTCCATGATATAATTTGACACGGAGCCCTACCTCCTTCCAGCATTGGATTTTGAACTGCGCGATTATGTCTGCATTCTCACCATCCATTGTTGCCCAGGTTATCGTAAACTCCTTTCCTTCCGGCGTCTCCCGGTATCCGTCACCGTCCACATCCCGATAACCCGCTTCATCCAATAGCCTTTTCGCCTTTTCCGGATCATACACATATCCTTCCAGCCGGGTATTCTGATATGCCCCATGCCTTGGTGTTATAACCGTGGTTGCAAGAAAACGCAGGCCATGATATAAATACTGCGCGATGGCCTGATTATCTACCGCATATCCTATGGCCTGACGAAGCTTCACATCCGCCAGCTTTGCACCCGGGTTATAGACATTTTCGTTCCTCGCCGCATCCCATTTTCCTAATTTAAAACCGGTATAGCTAAATGCTGTCTGTATCTGCCCAAGGTACTTATAATTGGCTGGCTCCATATAATCCTGATATTGCTGCGTTGAAAATTCTGCCACATCAAATTTGCCTTCCTTCATGGCCGCCGGTACCAATTCAGGCTTTACTACCGTAAGGATAACCCCATCCAGCTTGGGCTTTCCCCTCCAATAGTCATCAAAACTCTCGAACTCCACTGATTCCCCCGGCACAATATTTTTCACCTTAAAAGGTCCAAAGCCAATGGGATAACTCCGTGTCTTCCCATCTGCCGCCATATCCTTAACCCCAATATCCCCATAATAATGTCTTGGAATCGGATTGGTCCAGAAGCCGCCGGCAAGGATGGAGGGATCGAACTCTTTAAAATGCACCACCAAGGTCATCTTATCCTCCGATAGCTTTAAGCCCGATATTGCGTCAGCTTTACCGGCATGATATTCCTCTACGCCCAGGATATTCATAAATGTTTCATTAAAGCGGAAGCCCTCATAATCCCTGCTGCAAATCACCTCATAAGCAAATACCAGGTCGTCTAAGGTGACCGGTTCTCCATCCTGCCACTTAACGCCGCCCCTCATGTGCAGGGTCACTGTCTTTGCTTTCACATTATAGTCATAGGTGGCAGCTCCATCCTGGTCAGCAATAAAATTCCCATCAAAGCTAAGCAGGCTCTCGGAAAACCAGCCAAGAAGCTGGGCATCGTAGCTATCCTCATAAAAGCAGGGGTTTAAAACTCCGGTGAAGGCAGAGCTGGAGACGAGGGCCACCTTTAGGGTTCCTCCCTCTATGCTGGGATTTCGGTTTGTGACTGCAGTGGGGAATTTAGCTGCTGCTTCTTTTGCAGGGACAACATTTTTGTCAGCAGGAGCTGCCGCCTCCTCTTTTGCCTTCCTTTCCGTGGCTAAAGTCGGTTGCTGCCTCCCGGAAGTATTCCCGGCATTATTCCTTGCGCACCCTCCCAGGGAAGCTGCTATTAGTAAGAATATCGCTATCCGTGTAAATATCCTTTTCATTCCTCGTTTTTCCCTCCCCTTTACCTTCCCCTTCTATGCCGCCCTTTGCTTTGAATCCGCCGCACGCTTAATCGCCTGGCCTAGAAAATTGATGCATAGCATCATTACAAAAATCAACAGGGAGGCCGGCAGCCATTGCCACCATCTTCTTTGCATATTCTCCGGAATTGCCGCATAGCCGATTAATGTTCCCAGACTCGGAGTATCAAAGGGCAGGCCAAAGCCCAGAAAGGTCAGGCCTGTTTCTAATCCCATATTGCCAGCCAGATTCAAGGTTAAATTTACAATAATCAATGAGCTGATATTGGGCAATACCTCACGGAACATAATAATAATATTGCTGGTTCCCAGGGTTTTTGATGCCTGGACATAGTCCAGGCTGCCCTGCTGCAAGGTCTTTGCCCGAACCAACCTGGCATCACCGATCCAGCTAAAAAGAGTAATAATCAGTATAAAGGTGGTCACATTATAATTCGGTATCAGCGAAACCAGTACGATGATAAACATAAGCCTTGGCAGCATAGAGATAAAATCCAGCACACGCATAATTGCATGATCCACCTTACCCCCATAAAACCCTGCGCATAATCCGACCAATATTCCGACCATGCCGCCAAGAAGCGTCACACCAAAGGCTATGAGAAAGGAATTTCTTGCCCCAAGCAGAAGCTGGGGAACCATATCGCGGCCCGAAGCATCCGTACCCAACAGATACTGGGCTGATGGCGCATTATTTAGCTTCGCAAGATTAATCTTCATGGAATCCGGTGTGCTGACAAAGGCTGCACCAAGGAATACGATTATTAATATCGCAATTAACGTATGTAGGGATATGAGGGCAAATCTATCCTGCATCAATTCTTTCCCGACCAGCTCCAGGAAGGAGGGTGGCTGGCTGAGGCCGGCAGGGGCGCTATGTACGTTATCTGATGATTTTTCTTTCTTTTTTTCCATGGCACCAACGCTCCCTTCTATTTTATTCTGATTCTGGGATCAACAACCGTCATAATGATGTCGGATAGAAGTGTACCTAGCACCGTTAACACCGCAAATAATATAATCAAAGCATTCACTACCGCATAATCCCTTCTCAGGATGGATTCAATAAAAAGCCTGCCCATGCCGGGATAGGAAAATACATATTCGATAAAGATGGAGCCGCCCAGCAGGAAAGCGATATCATAGCCCATAAAGCTGGCAACCGGAAGCAGGGCATTTCGAAAAATATGCCTGGAGAAAATCTTCTTTTCCGGAACCCCCTTGGAGCGTGCGGTGACCACAAAGTCGGAATTCTTATAATCAATGATCTCATTCCTGAGAAATTGTATGGTGCCAATGGTATATAACAGACCTCCGGTCAGGGCAGGAAGTATCATATGATACAGCTTATCCCTGTAATATGGCAGCGTCCCCACAGTATATACCACATCAACGCTTCCACCCATGGGAAACCAATGAAGCTTGAAGGCAAATACAAATATGTTAATTAAACTAAACACAACGGTAGGCATCGCCAGTGCCACGAAGGTGTAAAAAACGATCGCCTTATCCGCAGGCTTATTCTGGTACCGTCCCGCGATAATGCCCAACAGGATACCGATTCCATAAGAGATGGCCATGGTCATAAGCGCCAGCCAGAAGGTATTACCGGCACGCTGACCGATCAGCTGGAGAACCGGAAGCTTGTATGCGGTGCTTTCACCCAGATCCCCCTGCAAAGCATTCTGCACCCACCTGCCGTATTTCACATACCAGGGATCATAATATCCCCATTGGCGACGCAGCTCCTCCAGCCTGGCAGGAGAAACACCCGGGTCAATCTTGCCGGTAAGCGCATCCCCTGGCATGAAATTAGCGAGCAAAAAGATTAGCAGGCTTAAAATTATAACCTGGGGAACCAATATGAGAACCCTTTTTACGATTGTTTTCCACATACCTTTCTCTCTTTCTAGGGCAGCGCTACAAAATGATTGTCCCTTAATTTCTTCAAATCATAAACCCGGCCATCCTTCGTATAGTACTGGCTGTGTTTTAAATCATATTCCCTTGCCACGCCTTCCCTTAAGCCCTTCATCTCTTTGCGCCTTCCAGGATCCGCATTTGGTATAGCTGCTATCAGCCTCCTGGTATAGATATGCATTGGCTGTCCATAGATTTGCTTTTTACTGCCCATCTCAACAAAGCGGCCTTTATGCATAATCGCTATATTGGAACACATATGCTCAACCACCCCAAGGTCATGGCTGATGAACAGGAAGGCTAAATTAAATTGCTGCTGGATATCCTTCATAAAATTTAACACCTGGGCCTGCACGGACAAATCCAGTGCAGAAACCGGTTCATCCGCAATAATCAGCTTAGGCTTTAAGGCCATGGCTCTTGCAATCCCAATTCTCTGCCTCTGCCCGCCGGAAAACTCGTGGGGATACTTTAAGGCATTTTCCGGTGAAAGTCCCACAATATCCAGTAATTCCTCTACCTTTTTTTGTTCCTGCTTCGGGGTCAGGTGTTCAAAATTACGGATGGGCTCCGCCACAATATCTAAAACCCTCTTCTTAGGATTTAAGGAGGAATAGACATCCTGGAATATCATCTGTACCCCTCTCCGGTAAGGAGAATGGTTCTTTCCCACATATTTTGTAATATCCTCGCCCTGAAAACGGATCCGCCCCTGGGTAATCCTGGCCAAGCCGATGACTGCCTTGCCGGTGGTGCTTTTCCCTGATCCTGATTCTCCCACCAGCCCCAGAGTTTCACCTTCCTCAACCGCAAAGGATATCCCATCTATCGCCTTGACATAATCCTGAACCCGCCCCAGAATGCCTCCCCTGACCGGATAATATACCTTTAAATTTTCCACCTCAAGCAATGGCATGCCTCATCCCCTCCCTTTCCGCAGATAAAAGTTCTTATAACATGAGCATAGTACAACATGATCCTCCTTTACTCTATGGTACTGTGGTACCTCTTCATGATAAGAAGCAGGAATCCAGGGAATACGGGGCGCGAAACGGCAGCCCTGCCGCTCTATATTTAGAAGGGAAGGAACCATTCCCTCTATCACCGGAAGCCGCTTATCCCCCCTGCCGCCTGCCGGGGAATTTGGCATAGAGGCAAACAGGGATCTGGTATAGGGGTGCAGGGGATTTAAAAAAATCTCTTTCACATCTGCAATTTCTACCAGCTGCCCCGCATACATGACGCCTACCCTATCCGCCATTTCTGCGACAACCCCGAGGTCATGGGTGATTAATATGATCCCTGACTTTATTTCCTTCTGAAGCCTCCCCAGCAAATCCAATATCTGAGCCTGGATCGTAACATCCAGGGCTGTCGTCGGTTCATCGGCTATTACAAGGGAGGGCTTGCAGGATAAGGCTATTGCAATCATCGCCCTCTGCCTCATACCCCCTGACAGCTCGTGGGGAAACTGGCTATAGGTAAGCCCGGGGTTTTGGATGCCCACTTGTTCCAAAAGCTCCAGGGCACGTTTTTTCCTGCTCCGGCTATTCATGGAAGCATGGTAGAACAAAGCCTCTTCAATCTGCGCCCCGATTTTCATCAATGGGTTTAATGCAGTCAGGGGATCCTGAAAAATCATCCCTATATCCCTTCCCCTGATTTTATTTAACTCCTCTGTACTTAGGGTTAATAAATCCTTTCCTTTAAAATAAATATTACCTTCCACCTTCGTATGGGCTTTATTATGTAAGTTTAAAATAGAAAGAGCCAGAGCGCTTTTTCCGCAGCCTGACTCACCCACTATGGCAAAAACCTCATTCTCATTAATCCCAAGGGAAACTCCGTCCACGGCTGCATAATAATGCCCATTAATGCAAAATGAAGTAACAAGATTACTAATTCGCAGCAGCTCTTTCCTGACCATCTTATTCTTCTCTTCTTCCATATCCAGTCGTCCTAATAACCATATATTTTTATTTCCGCATAAATATAACCACTTAGCATGAAATTCATATTTATTTCATGAAAGGGTGGCATTCCTTTTCCAATTCCCATAATAAGCTATAACCTTTGAATCATTATCAAAAATTAATGAAAATAAATCCAGCAAAGTCATATACTTATTACAAAGACATAGCTGAGGTTTATTATGGAGATATATGTGGTTCAACAAGGGGATACTATAGATTCGATTGCCTCTGGATTTGGCGTATCAGTTGAAAGACTAGTAATAGATAATGGAATAAATGCGTCTGATGACCTTGTAGTTGGCCAAACTCTGGTCATTACCCATCCCACCCAGACCTATACCGTTAAGGAAGGGGATACCTTAGGCAGTATTGCAGAGGCTTTTCAGGTACCTGTGATGCAGTTACTGAGAAATAATCCTTATCTTGCTGACCGGGAGTATCTTTACCCCGGTGAAACTTTAGTTATCAGCTTTGATAATAATAATGGGAGCTTATGGGTGGACGGTTATGCCTATTCCTTTATTGATGACTCCATCCTAAGAATGACATTACCCTATCTGACCAGCCTGCTCATTCTCAATTACCGTTCTACCGGAAGTGGCGGGTTCATCGGAGATGACCAGGACATATCCGTTATCCGGACTGCCGGGTTATATGAAACCACCTCCAGCCTTGTCATTACAGCATATTCAGCTACCGGAGCGATAGATACCACTGTCATACAGGATGTACTGCTCAACCCGAGAATCCAGGAAATATTAATCGAAAATCTCCTTGAGATTGTAAAAGCAAAGGGTTATGATTCAGTTAATATGGCCTTCCAGCTTATTACCACCGATAATCAGCAGTATTATTTGGATTTTATAGAAAGGGTTAGCATCCGCCTGCACGCTGAGGGATACCCCGTATATTTAACAATTAATCCTGGAGTATCTTTTAATGGAAAAGAGGTAGCCTTTGAAAGGCTAAATTATTCAGAATTCAGCCGGGTATCGGACGGCATACTTTTTTTATCCTATGATTGGGGTTCCGTACAACGGCCCCCTACTCCATTTTCCATCGTATCAGCCCCTGCTTTGCTTGATTATATTGTAAGTCAGGTTCCTCTTGATAAGATCCGTACAGAGATTCCTACTCTTGGATATGATTGGAAGCTGCCCTATGTTCCCGGTGTTTCAAGAGCCAATGCCCTTAATTTCCATTCCGTATTGACCCTCGCCCGTGAAACGAATTCTGTCATTAATTATGACGAAACTATTCTTTCCGCCTATTTTCAATATACCGATTTTGATAACCTCGGACATATTGTCTGGTTCAAGGATGCCAGGAGTATCGATGCCTCATTAAAGCTCCTGAAGAGCTATGGTATCAGGGGAATCGGCATTTGGAATATCATGTATTATTTTGACCAGCTATGGCTGGTGGTCAATACCCAATATGAGATCGAAAAACCATAAGGCTGAAACCATAAAAAACATGAAAAATAAAACATCCCATATCATATATTAGTACAAAGATATAACTGAGGTTAATTATGCAGATATATGTGGTCCAGCAAGGAGATACCATAGATTTGATAGCCAATAAATTTGGCATGTCGATTGAAAGGTTAATCATAGATAACGGTATAAAGGAGCCTAGCAGCCTTGTAGTAGGCCAATCCCTGGTTATTGCTTTTCCTGAAATAATCTACACTGTACGGGAGGGCGATACCTTAGCAGGTATTGCAAGTCAGTTTAATATAACTGTCATGCAGCTGCTTAGGTACAACCCATATCTTGCAAACAGAAAATATATTTACCCCGGAGAGACCTTAGTCATAAGCTATGATAACCGTCATGGAAGCTTATTAAGCGTCGGCTATACCTACTCCTTTATTAATGATGGGGTTCTTAGGATGACATTGCCGAATCTTACACAGCTGCTCATATTAAATTACCGTATAGCCGATCATGGTGAGTTTGTAGGAAATGATGAGGACATATCTGCTATCCGGCTTGCAAAATCCTTTGGAACAGAAGCTATTTTAATTGCAACCGGACACTCGGCATCCGGGGAGATTAATGTAGAAATGGTATACGAAATGCTGCTAAGCCCGCAAGTCCAGGATAAGCTTATTGAAAACCTTCTTAACATCCTAAAAACAAAAGGTTACAACGGGGTGGACATGACCTTTCAATTAATCAATACGGCCAACCAGAAGCTTTATTTAAACTTTTTGACCAGGATATCAAACAGATTGCACCCTGAGGGCTATTCTGTATTTTTAACCGTTAATCCGGGGCTAAGCTTTAATGGAAATGAGGTTACCTTTGAAAAAATTAATTATTCCAGTTTTAGTGAGGTTTCGGACGGAATCCTGTTTTTGGCCTATGATTGGGGTTCCATACGAAAGCCGCCTGCCCAATTTTCCATCTTCACAACCCCTTCCCTATTAGATTATATTACGGCACAGGTTCCCCTTAACAAGATCCGGATCGCCATACCAACATTGGGTTATGATTGGCCGTTACCCTATGTGGACGGCAAATCAAGGGCAAGTGTCCTTAATTTTGATTCCGTCCTGTCCCTGGCCCGTCAAATGAATGCCGTCATCCATTTTGATGAGGCCTCCCTGTCAGCATATTTTGAATATACTGATTTTGGTGATGTTAAGCATATCGTGTGGTTTAAGGATGCGAGAAGTATAGATTCCTCATTAAAAATCCTTAAGAAGTATGGGATTACCGGGATCGGTGTTTGGAACATCATGTATTATTTTAATCAGATGTGGCTGGTGATTAATTCCCAGTATCAGATTGAGAAGGTATAAGAAAATCCATTGATTATTTTTCTTTGTTAATAGATATCCTGAACCACTAATCCGCATGAACGAGGTCGAGGCGACCGAGATAAGCCGGGTCAACTCTTGACAATCCCTATTTTCATGCTATACTTAGCTAGTCATAACCCCTTAGGGTTTTCAAATATTACATCGTGTGTTCGAGACCTTCCACACGTAAAACAAAACTAAAGGAGAATTTAAAATGAAAAACTCAAAAGTCACTTTTATCACAGAGGCTGCTGTTATTGCTGCGCTCTACGCCGTGCTGGTTCTGGTGTTCTCATTTTCCAGCTTCGGTCCAATCCAGTTCCGTGTTGCGGAGGCTTTGACCATCCTGCCCTATTTCACTCCTGCTGCCATCCCCGGTTTAACCATCGGCTGCTTATTAAGTGCAATTCTTGCGGGTGCTGGCATTCTCGACATTGTCTTTGGCTCTCTTGCAACCTTAATCGCTGCTGTACTTTCTTACAAATTAAGAAAGTACAAATTCCTTGTCCCAATTCCACCCATCCTCGCAAATACAATCATCATACCCTGGGTTTTAAGATTTGCTTATGGCGAAGCCCAGCCAATCCCCTTAATGATGCTCTCAGTTGGTGCCGGTGAATTACTTGCTGTCGGTGTTTTTGGTACAGCTCTTTTACTTGCCTTGAGCCAGGTTAAGCATGTTATCTTCCGTAACCACCGGGTTAAGAAGACCATGAATTAGCAGGCATAGCCCTAGCCTAACCAAGGAAACTATGGGGAAGGTGCAAACAAAAAAACATCTGAAAACAGCTGGCTTACCAATTTTCAGTCCCCATATATCCCCATTTTAAGGATTAAGTATTTACAGGAGCAAGGATTAGTGGTACTATTGTAGCGTTATCTATTCTTACATATTAGGGAGTTTTATAATGAGTAGCAGAAACGACAATATATCAAGCAATCCGATAGATATACCCAGCTTTATCAACAGCCGTGATTTACGTGGACAAGGATCCACCAATATACAATTTAGCTATGAAGATGATTATGACAGCGATGCCTTTCTCAAGGAAGTAAATTCTTCTTTAGCAAGGCAGGTCAGTGGCGGCAATGGCAATGGGCAAAAAAAGCCATCAAACCATAAACCGAACAATAACAAGAAGCGTAAAAAGAAGGGTGGATCCAGGTTCCTCAAGATCGTTGCATCCCTCCTGTTATTACTCTTGGCAATCAGCTGCCTGCTCCTATTTACTGATCCGGGCAGAAAATTCTTGATTAATACGGTCGGCAATTACATCTACGGTAATTTATCCTATGCGTCTTCTGATGGTTCTTCCTCTGATGAGGCGATCACCAACCTGACGCTGGACAAGCCCGTTGTTAATATACTGCTTATTGGCGTTGAGGAAATCGGGGGCGCAGAGAATACGGATTCCATGATGATCGCTACCTTGAACAAGGATGACCATTCCCTGAAGCTTACCTCCATCATGCGTGACCTGTATGTTGATATTCCCGGGCACAACAAGAGCAAGCTTAATTCTGCCTTTAGCAAAGGCGGTATTGACCTGCTGTACCAGACCCTGGAGAATAATTTTGATGTGGATCTGGACGGCTATTGCATGGTTAATTTCGAAGCCTTTGAAACCATTGTGGATATGGTTGGCGGTGTGGATATTACCTTGACTGAGGAAGAAGCAAAATATTTGAGGACTACCAATTATATTTCCAAAAAGTCCAACCGGAATGTGGTTGCCGGCGTGAACCACATGAACGGAAACCAGGCCTTGGGCTATTGCAGGGTCCGCAAGGTATCTACCGGAACGGAGAACAACGACTTTGGAAGAACCCAGCGGCAGCGAATTGTACTTGATGCTATTTTTAATGAAGTAAAATCCAAGAATGTCCTGCAGCTGGCCATGCTTATGAATAACATCCTGAAAAAGGTTGAAATTAAAACGGATATTACCCAGAGTGAATTTAACCTATACTTAAACGAGGCCTCCAAGCTTAAGGTGCAGGCGCTTAAGACCTTCCGTATTCCTACGGATGGAAGCTATAATAATGAACGGGTTCCGATGGGAAAATATAACGTTGAGGTATTGGTGCCAAAGGATTGGAGTGTAACAAGGCAGGAGCTGCATGATTTTATCTACGGCACAGCCACTGCAAATGCGGATACGGCAGAAAAATAATCCCGCTTATTGTTTCAATACATTACAAAAGGAGCAGGTACTATTTCTTTTCCAACATACACGGTTAAAGACAAATGTATGTGAAAAGCTAGTATCCTGCTCCTTTTCTATTGCACATAGAATCAAACTAACGCGGTGAATCTGGGTGATCTATATCCCCATGGGCACAGACCGGGTCTCCCGTGATTACCTGCATTTGGCAAGCATGGGATGTTAAAGGCAAGCCTTCTCCCATTTACAGCTCACAATTATTCACAGTCCTAGGGAAAGGAACTACATCCCTGATATTGCCCATTCCAGTCAGGTACATTACGCAACGCTCAAAGCCCAAGCCAAAGCCCGCATGTCTGGCAGTACCGTATTTTCTAAGATCGAGATAGAATTCATAGTCCTCTTTCTTAAGGCCCATCTCTTCCATTCTCTTCACAAGCTTATCATAATCATCTTCCCTCTGGCTTCCGCCGATAATCTCACCGATTCCGGGTACCAGAAGATCCATAGCCGCAACGGTCTTGCCATCCTCATTCAGCTTCATATAGAAGGCCTTGATTTCCTTCGGATAATCCGTTACGAATACCGGCTTTTTAAACACCTGCTCCGTCAGGTAGCGCTCATGCTCTGTCTGAAGGTCACAGCCCCAGGATACCTTATAGTCAAAATTATCATTATTCTTTGTTAAGATATCAATGGCTTCCGTATAGGTTACATGTCCGAATTCTGAATTTACCACATTGCTCAGGCGGTCCTGCAGACCCTGGTCGATGAACTGGTTGAAAAAGCCCATCTCCTCCGGCGCATGCTCCAACACATAACGGATCACATATTTCAACATTCCCTCTGCCAGCGCCATATCATCCTTCAGGTCCGCAAATGCGATCTCCGGCTCAATCATCCAGAATTCAGCCGCATGCCTGGTCGTATTGGAATTCTCAGCCCGGAAGGTCGGTCCAAAGGTATAAATATTCTTAAAGGCCATGGCATAGGTTTCACCATTCAGCTGCCCGCTTACGGTCAGATTGGTTTCTTTGCCAAAGAAATCCTGGGTAGTGTCAATCCTTCCATCCTCGGTTCTTGGAAGGTTGTCCAGATCCAGGGTTGTAACCCTAAACATTTCCCCTGCTCCCTCACAGTCACTTCCTGTGATAATCGGGGTGTGGACATACACAAAATCCCTCTCCTGGAAATACTGGTGGATCGCATATGCGATCATGGAACGTACACGGAACACCGCCTGGAAGGTATTCGTCCTTGCCCTTAAATGTGTCATGGTACGGAGATATTCCAGGGTATGCCTCTTCTTCTGCAGGGGGTAATCCGCTGTTGAAGCTCCCTCTATCACGACTTCCTCTGCCTGGATTTCAAAGGGCTGCTTTGCCTGTGGGGTTGCCACCAGCTCACCCTTTACAATAATTGCAGAGCCTACGTTTAATTTTGAAACAGTTGCGAAATTCTCTAATTTATCATGATAAACCACCTGGAGGGTCTCAAAATAAGTCCCGTCATTTAACACAATAAATCCGAAGGTCTTAGAATCCCTCACGCTTCTGACCCAACCGCCAACAGAAACCTTCGTTCCGATATATTTTTCTTTGTTGCGGTATAATTCTCTGATATCCAATAAATCCATAATAAACTCCTTTGTTTATAGTATAGGCTTTTTCAGTTAAGCATATCATAGATCTTATCCATGATTTCCAACTTCGGTTGGGAGTCCCAAGCAAGCTTGACGCACAAACTTGTTTGCACTATTCCCGCTACGCTTTAGTATATCACAAATTATTGAGATTTCAACAAGATACCTTTTCAATCTGTAATATTAGAATCCGTAACATTGAAATCCGTAGCATCGAAATCCGTGGCATCGAAATCCGTGGCATCGAAATCCGTGGCAGCTCCCCAGTATTACCTTACCCGGATTTCGTCAAAGCCTCCAAAACACCGCCACTGCTGCGGCTTCCACATTCCAGGAAGTTAGACGCCTCATTGATATCCCCCAGGGAATGGGCATCCGAATCCGTTATGATATTGCACTGGTACAAGTATGGGTTCCCTTTGCCAAGCCTCTCATAATTATCTTTATTAGCCAGCTCAGCAACTACAAAATCTGCATCCGGTGAAATAAACCCCAGATTGGATATCAGGCTGTTGGAATTTTTGTCAATATGTGCAGGAATATATACCCCGCCAAATTTCTTCATCAGACCCCCAAGCTCATCAAAGGAAATATTCGTCGCATTGATCAGCAGATAGGGCTCCGTCCCTGCCAGCTGGTCCTCATCATCATAAATCTCCTGCTTTCCAAAAGCCCTCTCATCATTAGGATAGCGCATCAGCATGGAATATACATATTCATCAAACCGCAGGGCATCCGATAATTCTTCAAACAGGCATAGCGCATGAACCTCCTCCATGGTACAAAGCTCCATGCCCGGAATTGCTATCAGACCATACTCCTTTGCCCATTTTAAAACGGCAGGGCAGTTTTTGCAGGAATTATGGTCTGTAACTGCAATGACATCCAGCCCTTTCAGCGCTGACATTGCAACGATATTCGCCGGTGTCATATCCTCATCACCACAGGGAGACAGGCAAGAATGGATATGCAGGTCATAAGAAAGCTTAAGCATGCTGTCCCTGGTAGATCTTAAGTGCCGCATCAAAGATGGGAAGCTCCGTCATCAGCACCGTAATTCCCTGATCCTTCGCTTTCTGCAGGGCTGCTTCATCCAGGCGGCTCCCTTCTGCAAGAATAATGCAGGAAGCGTCAGCCAGGGTGGCAACTGCAAGGGTGTTGATATTACCCATGACCGTCACCCAGGCAGAATCTGCAGGCATCTTTCCCATGGCAATGCTTAATAAATCACAGCAATAAGGGGCTGAAATTTCCCTGTCAGGGCTTTCCCCTAAATTCAGTACCTTAAAGCCACACTTTTCTATGATATCATTAACCTTCATAAATTAACCCTCCATTTTGCCAAAGACTGCGAATTTGGGCATCAGCAAAAATTTTCCGCTTAAAAGGAACTATTTCTTTGTATCGAGTTTTAACAGCTCATCAGACAGCCTGTGGATGTAATCACGGAGGATATGGATACAATCCTGTTCCTTCGCAACGCCGCGCACAATATCCTCCGCCAATGCCTTACAGGTGGGTGCACCGCAGGAACCGCAGTCCAGCTTTGGAAACAGGTTACACAACTCCTCCACCCTTGACATATTGGCGATGCTTTCCTTCATATCATTGCCCAGCTTAAATACCGGCTCATATTTTACCTCATCGGTCCAGAAGGCTCCCTCACCATTTCCATCCGCCAGATGGTTACAGGCTACGGGAAGGTATTTGCGGAGCCGCTTCAGCTTCACCTTGGCCAGGTACGGATTTTCGACGGTCAATACCCCTCCGACACAGCCTCCGGCACAGGCATTTAACTCTATGAATTCCAATTGGTCAAATTTCTGGTCTTCCAGATCCTCTAACACCTTTATTACATTCTCAATACCGTCCGCCGCCAGGTAATTATCGGACAGGAGGCTCCCCGCCTCTCCACCGGTACTTCCCCAGCCGATGCCGATGCGGCCGGAGATACTTAGCTCTTCCACATTATCAACGCAATTCTTCATATGGGGAAGCAGGATCGGATAAACCTCCTTTATGGCAAGCACCCCATCAATCTCACTATGGTCAATCCCAATCGGAGCCTTTACTGCCGTCATCTTGGCAGGGCAGGGCGATATGAAGATGATCCCTATCTTCTCCTTTGGAAGGCCTGTCATTGCCATCGCCTTTTCCCTTGCCAGGGAAGCCGCCAGGTCCACCGGCGCGCAGACGGGCAGGAGGTGCTCGATCAGGTTCGGAAAACGCACCTGGATGAGCCGCACAACGGAGGGACAGGCGGTGCTTATGACCGGCCATTTCTCCTTATGCTCTGAGACATAACTCCTGGACAGCTCAGATACCAGCTCAGCCCCACCGCTCACCTCATAGACATCATCAAACCCCATCCTCTTTAAGGCTGTCAGCACAATATTGACATCATCCAGATTGTTGAATTGCCCATATAGGGAAGGAGCCGGCAACGCTACCGTATATTCAAACCTCTTCATAATCTCGGGTGAATCATATGTAGCTTCCTTTGCATGATGGGGGCAGATGCGGATACATTCCCCACAGTCAATGCAGAATTCTTTTGTGATTACCGCTTTTCCATTTCTAACTCGGATGGCCTGTGTTGGGCAGCGTTTGATGCAATTGATACACCCCATGCATAGGTCTTCTTTTAGATGAACTGATGTAAAAAACTTACCCATATAAAAACCATGCCTTTCCTAAATACCACCTGCCGGCTTCGGGCATCAGCCAGACAACCGCAAAATGGTTTGTGAAACACCTGTTAAACCATCTTTACCTTCATCGTTACCGTTGTTCCCACGCCAAGCTTGCTCTCGATCTCCATTTCATCCGTATACCGCTTCATGTTGGGAAGCCCCATCCCGGCTCCAAAGCCGAGGGATCGGATATTATCGGGAGCTGTTGAATATCCTGCCTGCATGGCCAGGTCAATGTTCTCTATCCCCGGCCCCTGATCCTTTAAGACCATCAGAATTTCCTCCGGTGATACGGTGACATCAATTGTCCCGCCTGTAGCATGTATTACCATATTGATCTCTCCCTCGTACATGGCAATCGCAACCTTCCTGACAATTTCAGGAGGAACCCCCATTTTCTTGAGCTTGCCCTTAACATTGCTGGAGGCTTCCCCCGCCCTCGTAAAATCATCAGCGGGAACCACATAGGACATTACTATTGTATCGTTGTTCATTTATAATCCGGACCTCCCCGCAAACCTTTTTCATAGAGCATTCCGCAGGCAGAGAACATCCTATGCCCCGAGGTAAGGATTGCAATCTCTTTTTCCTTCGCCATTTCTATCATCCCCTCGTCGGGCAGCTTTCCCCTGACAAAAACAATACAAATGATATCCATCATTTCACAGGTACGTATCACCTGCAGGTTGCATAAACCGGTGAGCAGTACGGATTGATCCTTCATAAATGCCAGGACATCGCTCATCATATCAGAACCGCAGGCCGTATGGACCTCCCTGTCCTTCCACTCTTCACCGACAACGTATTCTGCTCCCAGTATCTCCCTGATATCTTCTATCGTCATAAAACCCTCCATTTATGTGCGGAGCACTTCCCTGCCCTTCCCTCCAGGCCGCCTTGCGGCTGATTCCCTGCCGGTTTTTAAAAGCACTCCAGACTACACGTTACATATATATGTGGATCAATGTCATTTTTACCAATATTTTTTATAATGACTTATCCATTGCTTATTTTTAGGAGACCGAACCGCTGAATACTTCAAAGGAGCTTGTCGGTACCTTTTTTGCCATGACCAGGGCTGTCGATGCATTTGCCATCAACTGCTTATGGTCTGCCGGACCCTGGTGCATCGTGATTCCCATGCTGGCCACTAAACCATTCCTGGTATGCACATAGGAGTGGATTCCTTCTATGGCTTTGCAAAGCTGGTCGGCCTTCTCATATACCATCCGGTCCGAGGGAACATTCTTAATGTATACGACAAACTCACTTAAGCTGAGTCTTCCTATGATGTCACTGGTACGGAACATGCTCTTTAATACCCTGCCGACAGAGGTCATGATATTTTCACCATCAATCCTGCTCCTCACCTCATTGATGCCTTTAAAGTTCCTGATATCGATCATGATCAGGGCGCTGACGGCGTCCTCCGCCTGACTCTCTGCTGCTTCCTTAAGCATTATTTCCGCCGAAGCCCTTGTACACACATTCGAAACCGTGTCCAGCTGGGGAGTATAGATCTCATGCTCCTCCTCCTTTGCCACGATTGTCATCGTAGACACCTTGCCCACGACCTTATACGGATTCCGGTTATCATCAAAGATAATGGATGCATAGCAGGTATACCAGGTGGGGATACCATCCTTCCCGATGAGCCTGAGCTCAAACCTCACCTGCTTTCTTCCGTTCATCATGCTGTTGAAAATGGATACTACCGCCGGTAATTCCGATTCATGTATGATGCTTGTCTTTTCCAGCTTTTTACGGAAGCCCGTTATCGCATTTTCCTTTCCAAAGATTTCACGGAATTGCTCAGAAAATGTCAACCTGTCACCAGCAATCTCGTATTCAAAAAATAATTCCTTTGCCAGCTCAGAAATAACCCGGTGGTATTCGCAGGTCTGCTCTAATTTCTTATACTCTACCATAAGGTAGGTTACATCAACTATGCTGCAGCAGTAAACCGGTACCGTTTTCGACCCGCTTATGTAGCTTTCCTCCGTCCTGCTGCCTGAAATCATCAACCACCGAAAGCTTCCGTCCTGCTGTAATACCCTGAAATGGAAATTAATCATATTGTCCTTACGCTGCTTCTCATTAGCCAGCTGCTGGGTTAAATTTATAACCTCTGCCGAATAGACCATGCGGAGCAGGGAAGCTGGTAATTTAACGCTTGCCCTGTCTGACACCTTCTTTATCATCGAAATAAACTTGTCCGTTGCGTATAACAGAGTAAGCATATCGTCCAACGCGATTTTTGCCACTCCTCCCGGCGCCGATTGTAATAACTGGGAATATTGTTGCTCATCTAATGCTTCCATGGTCTCGCCTTCCTGTATATAAGTATAAGTTATGGGAAATTGTCTTTTAACTTCCCAATAAAAGGCGCCGATTCTGCGCCATCCATCGCGACTACAGGAACATAGACCCAGTTTCCGTAGTATATTAGTGCTATTATACATCAAAATATACGTTAATTCAATCTTTTAATCCGACTGTCCATTGTTGGATCCCAAAAGGTTTTGCCCATCTTTTTCACCCTTTTATACATCTTGCATACACGCAATTTCCTATATTCTCATTTACCATGTCCGGTATTAAAGGGAGGTTTTGGGAGCAGCAAAAAATAAAGGTGCAGCTTTATGGGCTACACCTTTATAATGGCATTTGTTTTTGCAATTATTCATTTTGTATCACTTACCTTGTTTTCCGTCGAAAGCAAAGAATGACACGAATAACCCTCATAATATGTAATATTAACCGTTGGGCATAAGCACCAACTCCTTTAGCGCAGGTAGCGCCTCGCATGCTGTCACTTCAATCGTGTTCGGTCCTTTTTCGAGAGGGAGCAGGATTTCCCTGGCCAGGAGGTCTCCTTCCCTGGTGGAACTCCACTTGCCAACACCGCTCAATTTTGCAGGGATTGCCGGCCCACCGTTTGCGCTGACCTGCGCGGTGCCTGTCATTCCTGCGTAATAGTTGACGCGTAAAATATACTCGCCGCTTTGCGGCAGCATTACATTTTGCATACGCAGTACGGCACCGTTTTCCATACTGCATAGCTGCCAGGTTCCCCGGCAATCGGGTAGAAGATTCCCGCCTCCAAAAAGGATACCTGTCTCCACCGGCAAAACCATGCCCTGCACAGGAGCGTTACGTATAATGCGGAGCTTCTCCAGCGAGGGGGTAGCGCCCCGCTGCTTTTTTAATACCAGCTTAGCCGGCCCTCCGGCAAAGAGGAATGCGACATCATAGGTAGAAAATACGTTTCCATATCCACTGGCGGGAACATTCGCCTGTCCAGAAGAGATCCCGTCGCTGATTTGAAGCGAGAAAGCCTCCTCGGCGCAATAAAACAAACGAATGGAAGCCGCCCCGGCGGGAAGCGTTTCTTCACATGCAAACTCGGCTCCTCCGCGCAAGACCAGGACCGGAGCAGGATTTTCCTCGGAAACTGTCCCGTGCACGCTTCCCAGGAAGGGTCTTGCAGCATCGGCAGAGAGTTCCGTGTAATCCCCGCACATATATCCTTCGGCCCGCAAAATGGAAAGCGGTTCGATTTTGCGGGCGATATACACGCCTGCCCCTCCGTGCTCAAGCATGGGGATATCTAATATGCTCTCCCTGTTTACCGCCATGCGTCCGCAAAGAATATCGTCACCAAAGCGGCCGTCTTTGTATACCTCGGCCTCAAAATCACCTTCCGGCAAAAAATCCAAAGGCAGACGCATCGCACGCTTTTGGTTGCAGATACAGCCCACCACATACTCCTCGGACGATTGAACCCACCGCAATATAGCCACATGGTCTCCCGGATAGCCGGCAAGCAAGCGCAGGCCGTCATATTTGGGCTTTAAACGGCGCAAAAAGCTTGTGCCGCTCCAGGGCTCCAAGTTAAAAATGGAGGCGGCAAAATGGGTACATCCACTTTCAAACACTGCCGCCAGCGCCATTTGGTGGGCCATGGACGTATTGCGGTTTTTATTGGTGAATCCAACAGGTGTATAATCCATTGGCCCCGCGGCATTGCGGATGAAGGGTACCGTGCAGTTGTGTTCCGCGTTTGGCTGGTCTCTCCATTTGTAGTACTCCAACCCCATGATCCCTTCCGCGGCAATAAAATGAGGCCAAGTGCGCCCCTCACCCATGGGCTTTGTGCAGCCGTGGAAATTAACCATCAACTTTTCTCTGGCCATGATATCCGCCATCATGTTATACTGCCACGCAGTGTGGGCGGAGTCATTTTCAAAGATATCGATTTTTACGCCGTCAGCCCCCCAGCTTTTCCACAGAGGTAAATAATAACCGGCAGTTTCCTCGGTATCGATATCCTGCATAGCCGTCCACAGCCAGGGGGAGATGTTCCGGGCATGGGCATAATTGCAAAACTGCCGGATCCAGGTCTCGTCCCAGCCCGCATCCACCACAACTGCCTCAAAGCCCATGGCAGCTGCAAAATCCACATATTGCTTAACCTCGGTAAATACCTGTGCGCCTGTGTCACTGATCCACCAAGCCCATAAGGCGCGGGCGGGCTTAATCCAGCTTGTGTCCTCCATCTTGGCAGGCGGGTTTAGATTGTAATTCAAGGTGGAGTTCACCACCTCGTCTAAGGTACCTGCTATCAGCAGATAGCGCCAAGGTGATTGGAACGGAAGCGGCGATGGAATGGGCGCGCCCTTTTCCTCGGGTGCGAAATCCAGTGTAAGCCGCCGTGCAGCGGTTCCCTTCACATGGCTGACACAATAGCTGCCGCCGGTATTCAATACCGCTGCCTCATTCACCATCAGCCATGGGCCGCTTGCGCCGCCTCCCACCAAGACCGGCATACCGTAATGACGGCCATTGTGCGCCGGGCCCCAGCTGCTTTTGTTGTAAGGCGCTTCATAAGTAGCGACCCAATCCTGCAGCCAAACATCGTCAAGTCCTTCGGCAAAGCAGAAATCTGTGCTCTCCCGCAGCACAGAAAATCCTTCTCCTTCTACAGGAATCTCATAGCGGAGGGCCGCGCCGTTATCATAGGCACGCACTACCAAAACAAAGGGCGTTTCCTGCCGGACAAAATGCAGGCGCGATTCTATACAGTGATTTTCGTACACCGCCTTTTTTCCTGCGGGTAAGCTATATCGTTCGTTGATTTCGGCCGGAGCCTCCATTTCAACAAAACGGAGCCCTCCGGTGAAATCCGCAAGGCTGGTGACGAGGCCCAGCGCACCGCTTGCACAGGGCTTGCCTCCCAGCGTAACCTCATATGCAATAGCGCCTTCTTCGCCAAGGTGCAGAATAACACTCAAATTTTTTTTGGGTGAGGTAATTTTCCACATTGTTCTCTCCTACTTCTCCGGCATGCGTCAGCCTTTCACACTGCCCATGACAATACCGGTTGTAAAATATTTTTGTAAAAATGGATATACCGCTAATACCGGAACAGCGGCTAAAAAGATCTGTGCAGCCTTGCCCGTGCGGTCGGAAATATTCCCCATACGCCGGATGTCGCGCATGGCCTCCAACGCCATGAGGGCCCGGTTGACGACCTGGGTCTGCAGATAGGTCTGCAGGGGATATTTGCTGGGGGAATTCATATAAATCAAGCCATCAAACCAGGAGTTCCAGTGGTTGACAATGAAAAACAACAACACGGTGGCCAGCACCGGAGTTGACACCGGCAGCACCACCTGCAATAAAATGCGGAAATGCCCTGCACCGTCAACGGCTGCCGCCTCTTCCAGCTCTTTGGGGATTGAACGAAAAAAGTTCATCAATAGTATAATGTTAAACACATTGATAGAACAGGGCAGTACCAGCGCCCAAATAGAATCAATGAGTCCAGTATTACGCACTACCATATAGGATGGTATCAACCCGCCATAAAACATCATAGGTACAATAAATATCCAAACATAGTATTTTCTGGCCCCAAATTCATGATTTTGCCGTGAAAGAGGATAGGCCGCCAGCACAGACACGATCATGCTTAGGGGAACGGCCAATAAAATACGCAAGACAGATATCTTCATTGAAGCAAAAAATTCCGGCTTCCCCGCCATGAAAGAATATGATTCCAATGTAAAATCCACCGGCCAAAAGCTCACCTGCCCCGTGGATACCGCACTGCTGGAGCTGAAAGAAATAGCCAACAGATTCACCATTGGCAACAAACAGGTAAGTGCAATTAAGGTAACAAATATATAATTGAAAACGGAAAATATCCGCACTCCAACCGATGCCCTTCCCGTAGTTCTGATACGACGTTGATGATCCATATACGCTGTGACCCCCTTTTAAAATTTTCTGTTTATAGCTTTAGACTACAGTAACATTATTTATGGAGCTTTAAGTTCCCCAAACTATGCACTCAGAATACACGGTAATCGGTATACTTGTAAGCTAACCCGTATGACAAGGACAGCATAAGGAAGGAAACAACGCTTTTGAACAGGCCAACCGCGGTAGCCACACCATATTGGGCGTCCTCCATACCGATACGGTACACAAGTGTATCCAAGATATCACCCGTAGCATATACTTGGGGGCTATAAAGATTGAATATCTGGTCAAAGCCCGCATTCAGCACATTTCCCATAGCTAAAATGGTCATTAACATCACAATAGGCATAATGCAGGGAATCGTGATATTGAGAGTCTGTTTCCACCGGCCTGCCCCATCAATTCCGGCAGCCTCATATAAGGTAGGATCGATGCCGGTAAGGGCGGCCAGGTATACAATAGTGCCAAAACCAAATTCCTTCCAAGTCTCCGTGAATACCATAGTGAAAGGAAATAAATTTGCATCACCCAGAAGGAAAGGCGCCTCTAATCCAAGGGCGGTAAAGGCTTTTCCAATAATACCCCGGGAAGGGGAAAGGACATCCACCATGATACCCGCTAAGATGACCCAGCTTAAAAAATGCGGGAAATAGACTATCGTTTGAAGGGCGCGCTTGTAACGGATACAGCGCATCTCATTGAGCAATAAGGCTACAATCACCGGGACGATAATCCCCATAATCAGCTTCATTACGGCAATGAAAAAGGTATTCCATACTACTTGCAGGGTATCCGGCATAGCGAACACATACCGGAAGTTGTCCAGACCCACCCACTCGCTGCGAAAAAAGCCTTTGGTCGGATTAAATTTTTGAAATGCCATTATGTTCCCCAGCAGCGGCAGGTAATTGTATATTAACATCAATATTAAGGCAGATAATAGCATGATGTGCAACGGAAGATTTCGTTTCATTTTTTTCATGGCAATCCCTCAAACTGGCAGGCGGGGAGCGGCGTAGCACCTCTCCCCACCCACACTCTGCTTTCTGTCATTATGTGGCAATACTATTTATTGGCATACCACTCATTTACTTCGTCGGTCATATCCCGGCCGCCCAAGTTTAACCAGTTGGCCACAAATTTATCAAAATCGTCGACGGGGGCTCCCATGATGATAACAGAAAAATCAGTAAGCTGCAGTTTATCCAAGGTCGATTTCTTTTCTGTCATAGCCGGGGTAGGCGGCCCATAATACAAATCCGGCATCACATTGCCATTATCCCAATATTTCTGGACCACTCCGAGGCTGCCGCCAGGCCCAAACATCTTGAGCTGGTGCCAGTTGTTGTTGCTGTGGTCGCCCGCCAGGCTCAGCTTGCAAAGCTCATAGTAGTTCATCTGCTCGGCATTTAACCCGCTGGTGTCGCCGCTCTCCAGGGCAGCCGTTACCTTCTTCGCGGCTTCGAAGTTCTTCATGGAAGGCTCCATCGTGATGACGGGGTAATCAAAGGGGCCGTACCCTTCCGGAGTAATATTGTATATAAGGGGCTCTGCATGTTCGCCGTAGCCTTTATCAAGATAACCGTTCAACAGTTTGAAGGCGGCCTCCGGATATTTGCAATCCTTGCTGACCACATAGTAGGAGGTGGTACCGAAGGAAAGCTGGGCTTTCGCATTTCCAGGGATGGCAGCGGGCACCCACTCGACGGTGGGATCAGCCACCTTGGCATCATTGACCCAGGCCATATTCCAAAAGTTTCCGAACATCATTCCAGCCTTGCCTGCGCATACGTCTTCATTTACCTTGTTGGCATCCTTTACACCGAATTCCGGATCCATATACCCTTTGGCATACATCTCCTGCAAAGCCGCCAAAGCGTCCTTTGCTTCAGGTTGAATGCTGCCATAAGCCAGCTTCCCATCCTTGGTAATCCAAATGTTGGGATAAGAATTGTACATATTGAAGAATCCTTCACCGCTGGCATATACGCTTCCCGTGCCAAACAAATCCTTGTTCAGGGCCAAAGCATATGTGTCATTCGCGCCGTTGCCGTCCGGATCTTTGGTAGCGAATGCCTCAGCCACTGTCCAAAAGTCCTCAACGGTCTCTGGAATATCCAGCCCCAAATTGCCCAGCCAGTCGGTACGTATCCACAGAACATTTGCACTCTGCAGATCTGATACGATTGCAGGGATTGCCATCAGGCGTCCACTAAAAGTAGCGCTGTCCAAACTCGCACCGTCATCAGCGTTCAAAACTTCCTTGGTAAAATCAGAAGCATATTTATCAACCAGCTCTGTCAAGTCATAAACCTGCTCATTATCCACCATCATCTTCAGCTGCGTCCTGTTCACTTTCATCACATCTGGCACATCGCCTGACGTAATAGCGATATTCACTTTCTGATCATACTGTTCCAGTGTGGTGGACCACTTCCAGTCGAACCTGATATTGAATTGATCCTCGTAATACCTGGTCCACACGTTGTCTTCCAGACTGTCCCCCTCAGGAAATTCCATACTGCTCTGCCCAAGATTCTTTACCACAGAAATCGTAACCGGCTCGGCATATTTACCAAAGGGACCATCCTCCCCGCCGTCAGCCGGCTGGGAAACGCTCGCGTCTGAACTACTGCCGGTACTGGTCTGGGGTGCCGGGTCGTTAGTTTTTCCTCCACATCCATACAGCAAAGAGACAACCATTAGAAATGTAACAAATACAGCCAAAAACCGTTTCTTGTTTTTCATAGCCTGCTCTCCTCCTTAACATAAACCTCATTTAATTTTCATTAAAGTTGCAACCTTGTATCTATATTTTACCCGGAGGAAAGCCCGTCTGTACAGAAGCACATTTCTACTTTCCTTGCTCATCTTTTACGTTTTGGTGTGAAGCAGCTTTCTGGCTCCCATCCCTGTATTCCTGCGGGGTAAGACCGACATACCGCTTAAAGGTCCTTGAAAAATGCGCCGCTGAGTCATAGCCCACCATGGCGGAGATTTGACTGATTTTCCTGGCACTTTCACGCAGGAGATGACGGGCCTTGTCCATACGTGACTGCAGAATAACCTCCGTGATGTTGTGGCCGGTCAATTCCTTGAACTTACGGGAAAGGTAAGCGGGATTCAGATACATATGCTCTGACAGTGCCGTCAGGGATAAGTCCGCATTTAAGTTATGCTGGATATATTGCAGCAATCTTTCCACAAAAAAACAGCCGTCCCAAGGTACCCCGTCCTCGCCGGAAACATTCTCTACTTCGCCAGGAAAAAGCAGTGAGCCTCTGGAAAAATAGGTAATGGTCGCCATAGCGATTTCCGAGTTTTCCTGCAAATAAGTGGTCGTGATGTACCGAATATGCGTAAAACGGCGCGGAATTTCCTCCCAGCCGACGGGTTCGGGATCAAACACGAAGGTAAGATGGATACCCAATACCCTTTGGCACGCCTCTTGGATTTGCTCGGCAAATCCGGTTATGGCTGCCCGGGCATGTTCTTCATTTCCTTCTACAACCGACTGCATCATCCACAAGACCAATTGCCTGTCTACTTTTACTTCCTCACAATGGACAGCATGACCAACCTTATCACGGACGATCCAACCTATCTTTGCCAGCAGCCCGTCCGTTAAGGGCTTGTTCATATGGCCTACCATCAGTAGAACCGGGTTCCTGGCACATAAAGAAAGACCCAGGCGCTCCAATTCCCCTTGTAAACATCCCGTCTCCGGTGCACCTCCCACCACAAGGCTGCGCAAAAAGTCCACGGTTTGCCGCCTAACCGGAAACACGGCAGGGATGGTCGTTAGGGCGGCCTCCCTGCAGATGCTTTGTATACACTCTTGAACCGCTTCCGCTAAAACATCATCGCCTTCGTTTTTCAAAATAAAACGAAATGCCCCATATTTCAGAGCTTGGTAAGCATAGTCAAATTCATTGTACCCTGTGAGAAAAATAACGCGGCAGGAGGGCCACTTAGCATGGATCTCCCTCAGTAAGTCTATACCGGACATCCCTGGCATCTGAATATCTGTAACCACGATATCATATACATGGCTGTTCAGCAGTGCCAGCGCTTCGGGGGCGGAATATGCCTTGCTCACCTCAAGCGTGGGCTCTTCCAACCCTTCCAGCATATAGGCCAAACTATCAGTAATAAAATCCTCGTCGTCCACGACCATCAATCTATATATCATAGCTCCCCTCCTCCAACTACATCTTATGACCTTGGCTGTTGTGATGATGCCTGCAATGACAGGGTCAGCGTGAAGCGCACTCCGCCGCCCGGAGGCGTGGAAATAGACAGGCCGCATCCATCGCCAAACCTGGCCCTCACCCGCTGATGAATATTGATGATACCTGTGCGCTCGGTTTCGGAATGGGGCTGCGTGTCCAGCTTGCGCTCTAAGGCGGCCTTTTCCTCCGGCGTAAGGCCAGGACCGTTGTCTTCTACCTGCACCCGCAGCATCCCCGCGGCCTCGTCCGGCTCATACCAAACATGCAGGAACCCGCCCTCCACCACGTCCCTCAGGCCGTGGCCAAAAGCGTTTTCCAGCAAGGGCTGCAAAATCAGACGGGGTACCATTAATCCGGCATAGGCTTCGGGCAGAGGCTCAAAATCGGCCGAAAGCCTTTTTCTAAACCGCACCAGCTGGATCTGCATATAACTGCGGGCATGACCGTCCTCTGCCCGCAGCTCCACCTCCATTTTCGCGTTCCGGGTAATATAGCGGTAGTAATCGGACAGGTAGGTGAGGAACTTCGTGATATTTTCATAGTCCTCATCCTTTGCCATACGGTATAAAATAAAAAAGCTGTTATGCAAAAAGTGGGGATTGATTTGCGCCTGCAGCTGGCGCAAGTCCGCCTCCTGGGTCAATGTGCGCTGGCGGACGTTGATCTCCATCATGTTTTCCAGGGAGGCAACCATCTGGTTGAAGGCTTCGTACAGATAACTGAACTCATCGTTTCCTTCATGCTCAATCTTTACATCCAGCTGCATGCGTTCCACTTGGGTTAATGCCGCCACCAGCCGTTTAACGGGCCTGTTAAGAATCCGGTTGGTAAACCAGAAATAAGTGCCTACCAGAACACCGGCGATGACAGTAAATAGAATAAACAGCAAACGGTAATGCTCAAGCTCACCATAAAGAATTTCTGTAGGCACATAGGTATACAACTCACCATTCAGATAGGCCGAAGGAATCCGGATCGCCAGGAATTTGTCCCCCGACAAAGATGTCAATGTACGGGTAAAGGTCATCCGTCCCGAGGCCTTCTCATCCTGGAAGGAATCCGCGGTTTTTTTGTCCAGGCCGATATCATTACCTACGAGGAGCCGGAAATCCTTCCCCGAGAGTTGAAATAGGGTACCGGATTCCGGATACATATTGAAGCCCAGCATTTCTTCCGCAATTTTCTCGCTAGAAAGACGAATCGCTAAAATGTAGGTGGGAGGAATGTCGGAAAAACGGGGATTGGCCGGATAAGCGGCACACAGGTACAATTCGCCTTCATGTTCAATCAAAGTGGATGCAGAGTCGTACACCAATTCCTGCAAAAGTCCTTCCCAATCCTCTTTCATGGGGTCGACTCCCCGTTGGGTCGAGATCATGTGCGGCAATTGGGGCATCCAAAGTATCACGTCCGCAATATATATGGAGCTGTCATAAACCATATTCAGTCTTTTTTGGATAGCCAACAGATTTTTCACACGTTCCTGCACCGTCATAATAGAGGAAGCGTTCGCGTAATAGTATAAATCATCATCGTTTAAGCATTCTTGATGAACCTGCTTTATACGGCGGATCTCATTCTCCAATGTATTCATAAAGAAAGTGGATCGGGTATACATTGACTGGGTAATTTCCCGGTTCGTAAGGGTATGCCCCCATTGATACAGTCCAAAGCCCAGCATATATAGAGGCATAATCACTACGACAAGCGCAATGATGATTACACTAAAAACCGAACGTTTCTTTTTCATAGGCACCTCCATCTGTAATCAAGAAAAATAGGACCCGCAAGCCCCTTCGTCGGCAAATACCAACATGCAGCTGGAAAAGTCCCCCTCCAACGGCAAAGTGATTCCCCGGTTCATCAGTGTGCTGCCGGCATATGTCCTTCCGCCTTCTAGGCGGTAAATATGATCTTCCTTCAGACCCCGCAGGCGAAGGGGGGACTGTTTGTCACCAAAACGCTGGGAGTGCAGGAAAGCAAAAACGACGGACTGTGCCTTATATACATATTGCACGGCAGCAAAACCGCTAGTTGGAGACGCCAGGCGATACAACTCGCCCAACTGCACGGCCACCGCCGCCGCTGCAGCTTTCTAAAGCGACATGGGGAAAAGTCTCCCGCAGCCAGGCCCATATTTCGTAGAGGGCTTCCACATGGGCACGGCGCTTCTTTCCGTTGCCCGTGGCGTCCTCTCCCGCGACATCCGTAATAGCACGGTTCATGTCCCACTTAAGGTATTGGATGTCATGCCGGGAAAGCAGCTTTCCAAGAAACTCTTTTACATAAGCCTTTACCTGGGGCAAAGAAAAATCCAGGACATACTGATTGCGGGCGGTCATTGGTTCTGCTCCGGGAATGTGATAAATCCAATCCGGATGGCTCCGGTACAAATTGCTGTCGGGATTTACGGCCTCCGGTTCTACCCAGATGCCGAATGCCATGTTTAGGCTCTTTACTTCGTCAATCAGCTCCTCCAGCCCGCCTGGAAACTTTTCCTTATTCACTTCCCAGTCGCCGAGCCCGGCGGTATCGCTGTGCCGCTGGCCGAACCACCCATCGTCTACTACAAAAAGCTCCACACCCATTTCGGCGGCGCGCCGGGCCAGTTTTTTCTGCGATTCCACATTGACGGCAAAGGCCGTAGCCTCCCAGGAATTATACAGTACGGGGCGTACCTCTGGCGTTCGGATCATTTGGGATATCTGAAAACTATGTAACAGACGGCTCATGCCTCCAAAGCCGTTGGCAGAGAACCCGCCATAAAACATAGGCGTGGAGAGAGCGGTTCCTCCGGGCAGGATCTCCGCCCCATCGAAATCGTTACGGCCTGCCAATATATTCGTATTGCCAAAAGCCGTTTGTTCCACGCAGATCTTCCAGTTTCCGCTGTAGGCCAACAGACCAAACCAAACATCCCCCGCCTCTTCCATTGCATGCTCATGCAGGGCAAGGGAAGGATTAAAATGTGGTCCAGGAATGCCACGCATAGATTGTAATTCAATAGTGCCTGGCGCAAGCTCCCTGTCCTGAATCTGACATTCTCCCGCCCATTTGCCTGTAAGGTAGCGCAGGCATTCACCGCGGAAAAGGGGTAACGTAAAGCATCCGCTGAAAAACCGCTGCACATCTAAAGATCCGCCGTTGTTTTTCAGCGTTGCCCGGCGGCCAATGATGTCGAATTCTTCGTATACGGTGTACTCCAAAAGCAGCTCCAGCCGTTTATGGGGTTCCCGCAAAGTAATAAGCAGGCTGTTATCCTCCACATGGTATGTCTCAAACCGGAAAAACAGCGCATTTTGTCCCTTTTCTCCGGCAATGAGGACCGGTTGCGTGAATGTCCGGCCATTATACGAGGAAAATTCTTGGCGCTCCTGCCAAAGGTCCGGATCAAAAGAACTATGGAACCACTTCTCTTCTGCTTCAATGTCTTCCGCCCGGATGGTTCCACCCCAGTACAAATTGTACAGCCCCTCCTCTCCATGCCGCAAAACCATAGTCGTTTTGCGTGTGGAAAGAACAAACTGTCTCTTTTCAGCATTATAAACAATCATAACCTTTACACCTCCACCGCTAGGTTTTCACTATTATTGCTTTTCATATTTAATTACAACAAAAGGGGCTGTTGCGGATGATAAATTATCTGCTAACAGCCTCCTTTGTGTCGCACTAACTGTATCTACTTCAAGAACATGGCCTAAACTTAAATGAGAATGCCAATCTTATCAATATCAGGTGCCCAATCCGTATGATACAAACGAATGGTATTGCTTCCCCCATTCAAAGCCATGGATGTGGGCAGGATCCTTACGGTATTCCAGCTGCCTGACCCATATGCGATTTCCAAGTCGTACCCGGTTCCGCCGTTTATACTACAGCTGATCGTTCTTGGATCCTCGGCCAAATAGTACAGCCGCACTTTATATACATCTGTTCTTGGTACATTTACGTTAAAGATAACCTCACCAGTATACCCTAAATATCCAACTTTCTTCCCGCCGGAACAATTAGCGCAATCGGAAATAGCTGCTGCACCGACCAAAGTAGCATTCTCCGCCTCATAAGCAGTATAGGGATCAACCGGCATACTTGGCACAGTTGTTTTTGAAATAAAGACAGCGCAGCCACCGCTTCCAAGCATGGGTATCGTCAAAGTAGAAGAAGAATTTACTGTTTGGATCTCCTTAACTAGGAAATCCAGGGATGCACCATCCTTGTAAATATACGCCGTATAGTTTCCGCTTTCCAAATTTAGTTCGGACAGATGAAGGACGGCCGACCTGGCAGTAGTAGTCATCGCGCCAATGCACCAGTCCGCACCTTTCCGGCGGGCCATAATTACATAGCTGCCAGGGAAGCCTTCCAAAACCTTTGTTTCGTCCCAGGCGGCTTGAACAACGCTGAGGAATTCAGTCCCCTTCCAAGCCGCATATACATCTATGGAATCTGCAAAGTGCTGCAATCCGGATTCAAAAACGACAGACTGTGCCAATTGGTGTCCTTGTGTTGTATTTTTATTTCTGTTGCTTAGGGCGACAGGAGTATAGTCCATAGATCCTACTACATTCCTCGTGAACGGCAGGGCACAGTTATGGGCAGCTGTATTTACAGGCGGCCAATAAAGCCAATAATGCTCATTTCCTGATACGGCTTCCGTGGTGATGAGATTGGGCCAAGTCCGCTCTTCGCCACCGGGCTTTGTCGTGCTGTGTAAAGACAACAGGAGTCCGAGGCTTGCGCAATAGGAAGCCATTTCTTCCATGAAGGCCATGCCAATCTGCGAGTCCTTCTCAATGATATCAATTTTGATGCCTGCGACCCCCCAATCAGCCCATGTCTTGATATTCATCAGACTGGATCCATAGGGCGACCACAGTTCATAAGAAGCCCAAAGGATGATGCTAACCCCTTTTCCCGCGGCGTATGTGCAGAGTTGCTCAACCGTCCCATCGGTCCAATAAACCCAACCGGCATCCACTGTCACGTATTCCCAACCCATCGCTGCTGCAAAATCAACATATTCCTTTTGCTGTTGATAGCACATCTTCCGTTGAATAGAATTCGGTGATAGGTTATCCGCCTCGGTGAAGGAATAGGTGCTCCACCATGACCATGCCACCCTTCCGGGTTTGATCCAACTGGTATCGGCAATTTTTGATGCCGGATTCACATTCTGCACCAAAGACGAGTTGACCAAATCATTCAAATTGTCGGCAATGATCACTGCTCTCCACGGGGACTGGAAGGGCAGGGCGACCTGTACCCGGTTGCCTAATTTGGCCTGATCCGGATCCGGTGCATGAACAAACTTAAGATGACCGCCAACATTACCTTTCAGGACAGAGGGACAATAGGTTGCGTTCGAATTTAGGACATTTGCTTCTGTAAATAATGCCCACACAAGATTATTGTAGGTGGCCAGGAAAGGCATAGCCAGCTTTTCCACCGCAGTACCCGCACCATAATACTGGAACTGGGTTTCATAGTTGACCACCCAGGATTGTCCCCAGCCACCGATACCTGTGGGGATATTGTACTCCGTATATTCTGTTTCGATATAGGTTCCGCCCGGGCCTGCGATATAGTATCTGAAAGCAACGCCATCATTGTAGACCCGGATAATAATTTTCAGCTGACGTGTTCCCTTTTGGACAACATACTCCCTTTGTACGGGATTGTCGACACAAAGGCTCTTTTTACCCGCCGGCAGACTATAGGTATTGTTCCACGATGTGGTGCCAGTAGAGACAAAACTTAAACCATCGTGAAAATCCGCTTCTGTTATGTTCACCCCCATGACGGATGGCGCAAGAATCTGGGTGGTGTTATATGTAACAGAATGAAATAATTGACCATCTTCCAAATAGATGGCATGGGAAATCTTTCCGTTAGGTGACGTGGTCGTATACAAATTTGTTTGCGCCCTTGCCGAGCCAGATAATGTTGTCATTGCCTTTTCCTCCTTAATAATTAGTTTTATCAACTGCTGATATAAATCGGTATCAGTTTATAAATCACATACAGTATATTTTCTTCCTAACTATATGATATCAGGAGTGGCCTGTGAAATTCTATAGCAATTATTTTACCTTTCTTGCTCTCTTTATACATGTTCCATGTGCTGCCATTATTATACATCAAAATACCCATGGACTCAATCTTTTAATCCGCTTGTCCATTGTTGAAACCCACAAGGTTTTACAGATCTTTTTTACCCTTTTATACATCTTGCATACATGCAATTTTGTATGTATACGGATTGTTGTTAATTATTTTTGTAGATTTTTTAACACACTTGTGTTATAATGTCACTGTTTGTGTGGCGACATGATTTTATTCAAGGAGGTTTTAAAATGGGAATGCAAAATAGTACAGTCCCTTTTGCAGGAACAAGGGAGCAGGAAGCTGCTCTGTTAGAGGTCATCTCCGAACATAAGGATGACAGGGGCGCTCTCATGCCCATATTGCAGAAGGCACAAGAAATCTATGGCTATCTTCCAATCGAAGTTCAGACCATTATTTCCGACGAAATGAATATACCGTTGGAGAAAATTTATGGTATTGTAACATTCTATTCACAGTTCTCCCTTAACCCTAAGGGCAAATTCAACATTTCAGTCTGTCTGGGAACTGCCTGCTATGTAAAAGGCTCCGGCGACATTTTCAACAAGCTCCAGGAATTACTCGGTGTTGATGATGGCGGCTGTACCGCAGATGGCAAGTTTTCACTTGAGTCCTGCCGTTGCATCGGTGCATGCGGCCTCGCTCCTGTATTAACCGTTAATGAAGATGTCTATGGTAAGCTAGGTGTTGATGACATCGAAGGCATCTTAAAGAAATACGAATAATATGATGACTGAAATCTCTCTCAATGTATTAGATATTGCGAACAATTCAATACGGGCAGGTGCCGGTTTGATTGAAATAACTGTCCAAATACAAAGAGACCGGGATGCACTAACGATAATTATCACAGATGATGGCTGCGGTATGACACCGGAGCAGTTAAAGAGCGTGGAGGATCCCTTCTTTACCACCCGTACCACCAGAAGGATCGGGCTTGGCGTACCATTCTTTAAGATGGCCGCATTAAGCACAGAGGGAAGCTTCAAGATCGATTCCACACCGGGCTCGGGGACTACAATCACTGCCGTCTTCGGTCTGACCCATATCGACCGTATGCCCTTAGGTGATATGAACAGTACCATTCATACATTAATTACTTTGAATACACATATTGATTTCCTGTATACTTACTCCTTTGACGGAAATCAATTTACGCTGGATACCAGGGAGTTTCGCCAGGTTTTGGGCGACGTTCCGTTAAATTCCCCGGAAGTATCGGCTTATATCAAAGAATACTTAACTGAGAACCAAAACGAAGCGGACGGCGGATACCATATCTAGGTACCTCCGGCTAACACTGGAGTAGGGGGCGTGCTACTTCAGCAACACGGCATTAGAGATAAAGACAAAATTGATTATTAAAGAGAGGATAAATCCTCCTCTCTAGTCACTCATAAACATTTAGTTTATTTAAGGAGGATTAGCATGAAGTCTCTAGAAGAGCTTAAAGCAATCAGGGAAAAAATGCAGGGTCAGATTGGTATTCGCAACGAATCCAGTGACCAGACCCGTGTAGTAGTAGGTATGGCTACCTGCGGTATTGCCAGCGGGGCAAGACCGGTGCTTACCGCACTTTCTGATGCAGTCCAGACCAAAGGCCTGGCAAATGTATCCGTAACACAGACCGGATGTATCGGCTTATGCCAATATGAGCCTATCGTAGAAATATACGAGCCCGGCAAAGATAAAGTAACCTATATTAAAATGACCCCGGAAAAGGCACAGGAAGTAGTTGAGCAGCATTTAATCCGCGGCCATATTATTCAAAAATATACAATTGCCGAGGTACTCGGTTAATCTGAAGGAGGACACACTATGTATCGTTCACATGTGTTAGTTTGCGGTGGTACCGGATGTACTTCTTCAGGAAGTACCAAGATTATCGAGACACTGCAGGCAGAAATCAACAAGAATGGCCTGAAGGAAGAGGTTGCCGTTGTGCAGACAGGCTGCCACGGGCTTTGCGCCTTAGGTCCTATCGTTATTATTTATCCGGAAGCATCTTTTTATGCAATGGTTAAGGAAGATGACATCCCTGAGATCGTTTCCGAGCATTTATTAAAGGGACGTATCGTAACCCGTCTGTTATATACAGAAATGGTAACAGATGACGGCCTCAAGTCCTTAAATGAAACTGACTTCTATAAGAAACAGCATAGAATCGCCCTTCGTAACTGTGGTGTAATCAATCCGGAAAACATTGATGAGTACATCGGTACCGGCGGCTATGAAGCCCTTGGCAAGGTATTGACCGAATACAGCCCGGACCAGGTTATCCAGACCATCTTAGACAGCGGTCTCCGTGGCCGTGGCGGCGGCGGTTTCCCGACAGGCTTAAAGTGGAAGCTGGCTAAGGGAAATGATGCCGACCAGAAATATGTCTGTTGTAACGCCGATGAAGGCGACCCAGGTGCCTTCATGGACCGTTCCGTATTAGAGGGTGACCCCCACGTAGTTCTTGAGGCTATGGCAATTGCCGGTTACGCAATCGGCGCCACCCAGGGCTATATTTACGTCCGTGCAGAATATCCAATCGCTGTAGACCGTCTTGAAATTGCTATTGCACAGGCAAGGGAATACGGTTTGCTCGGTAAGAATATCTTTAACAGCGGCTTTGACTTTGACATTGAGCTAAGGCTTGGTGCCGGTGCATTCGTATGCGGTGAGGAAACAGCCCTTATGACCTCCATCGAGGGTAACCGCGGTGAGCCCCGTCCCCGTCCTCCGTTCCCTGCACAAAAAGGTCTGTTCGAAAAGCCTACTATCTTAAATAATGTTGAGACCTATGCCAACATTCCCCAGATCATCATAAATGGTCCGGAATGGTTTGCTTCCATGGGCACAGAAAAATCCAAGGGTACCAAGGTATTTGCACTTGGCGGTAAGATCAACAATACAGGCCTTGTAGAGATCCCTATGGGAACACCGTTGCGCGAAGTAATTGAAGAAATCGGCGGCGGAATCCCTAACGGCAAGAAATTTAAAGCAGCCCAGACCGGCGGGCCATCCGGCGGATGTATCCCTGCTTCCCATTTTGATATTCCAATTGATTATGACAACCTGATCAGCATCGGTTCCATGATGGGCTCCGGCGGTCTTATCGTAATGGACGAAGACAACTGTATGGTTGATATCGCAAAATTCTTCCTGGAGTTCACGGTAGACGAGTCCTGCGGTAAATGTACTCCCTGCCGTATCGGCACGAAGCGCCTCCACGAAATCCTTGACAAGATCACAAACGGTCAGGGCACCATGGAAGACCTGGATAAATTAGAGGACCTCTGCTACTATATTAAGGAGAATGCACTCTGTGGCCTGGGCCAGACAGCCCCTAACCCGGTATTATCAACCTTACGTTACTTTAAGGACGAATATGTTGCCCACGTAATTGATAAAAAATGCCCTGCCGGCGTTTGTAAGGCTCTTCTTTCCTACATTATCGACGCTGATAAATGTAAGGGCTGTACCCTGTGTGCAAGAATTTGCCCTAACGGCGCAATCGAAGGCAAGGTAAAAGAAATTCACCTGATTGACCAGAGCAAGTGCATTAAATGCGGTGCATGTATGGAAAAATGCAGATTTGGTGCTATTTCCAAGAGATAAGGGAATATGGCTGATTCACTTGACAGGAACCATGCAGCGGTCTTTTTTCGCAAAGACGCACTATTAATCCTTTCAAGCAGATCCGATGATAGAGTTAGTGTGAAATGAAGATCATTTCACATCCGGCCCCCCGTGACCTAATGGTCAAATGTTCGTTAGGTTGAAAATGGATTATTTTCAGCCTGTGATTAGAACTGTCATAGCATGACAGAATGGAGGTTATTAATGGAAACTGTGAATATAAAAATAAATGGTATGCCTGTAGAAGCACCGAAGGGCTCCACTATTTTAGAAGCAGCCAAGCTTGCACACATTGATATTCCTACCCTTTGCTTTTTAAAGGATATCAATGAGATTGGCGCCTGCCGCATCTGTGTTGTAGAAGTTAAGGGCGCAAGAAGCCTTGTAGCTGCCTGTATGTACCCAATTGCTGAGGGTATGGAAATTATAACGAATTCCCACAAGGTCCTGGATTCCCGCAGAAAGACCTTAGAGCTTATCTTATCCGACCACGACAGGAAATGTCTGTCCTGCGTGCGCAGCGGTAATTGTGAGCTTCAGAAGCTCTGCAACGACCTTAAGGTTGAAAATGAATATCTTTATGATGGGGAACGTACCCATTATGAGCTTGACAACACCTCTGCCCATATGGTACGCGATAACAACAAATGTATCCTTTGCAGGCGCTGTTCAGCCGTATGTGACAAGGTTCAGGGCATCGGCGTAATCGGCGCAAATGAGCGTGGCTTTGATACCAACATCTCCTGTGCCTTTGACATGGGTCTGGGTGATACCAGCTGTGTATCCTGCGGCCAGTGTATCGCAGTCTGCCCTACCGGCGCCCTCCTGGAGAAGGATTATACGGATGAAGTATTTGCAGCCCTTGCAGATCCTGACAAGTATGTTGTGGTTCAGACCGCTCCTGCTGTCCGTGCAGCACTTGGCGAAGCCTTTGGCCTGCCCATCGGAACCAACGTACAGGGCAAGATGGTAGCAGCACTGCGCCGCTTGGGCTTTGAGAAGGTATTTGATACAGATTTCTCTGCGGATTTAACCATTATGGAGGAAGCTAATGAGTTAATCGACAGGATCAGCAACGGCGGAGTATTGCCTATGATCACTTCCTGTTCTCCTGGCTGGATTAAATACTGCGAGCACTATTATCCGGATATGATTCCTAATTTATCCACCTGCAAATCCCCCCAGCAGATGTTCGGCGCTATTACAAAGACCTATTATGCTGAGAAGATGGGAATTGATCCTGCAAAGATTGTTATGGTCAGCGTAATGCCATGTACGGCAAAGAAATTCGAGATCGGCAGGGAGGACCAGAGCGCAGCCGGTGTTCCCGATGTAGATATCTCCATCACTACCCGTGAGCTGGCAAGAATGATAGAACGTGTAGGCCTCAACTTCTTATCCTTACCGGATGAGGACTTTGATGATCCCCTTGGCAGGTCAACCGGAGCCGCTGTCATCTTCGGCGCTACCGGCGGTGTTATGGAGGCTGCTTTAAGAACTGCGGTTGAGACCTTGACGGGAGAAGAGCTTGCAAACCTTGATTTTAAAGAGGTCCGTGGTACTAAGGGTATCAAGGAAGCTGTTTACAATGTAGCGGGCATGGATGTAAACGTTGCAGTTGCGTCAGGCCTTTCCAATGCAAGAAAGCTTCTTGATGACGTAAAATCCGGTAAAGCAAATTACCACTTCATCGAGGTTATGGGATGCCCCGGCGGCTGTGTAAACGGCGGCGGACAGCCCCAGCAGCCAGGCGTTGTCCGTAACTTTACAGATATCAGGGCTCTCCGTGCAAAGGCATTGTATGATATTGATGCAAACATGCCTCACAGAAAATCCCATGATAACCCTTCCATCAAGATGCTTTACAGCGAGTATCTTGAGAGACCGGGCAGTCATAAGGCTCACCACATCCTTCATACCACCTATGTGGAGAGAAGTGTAAATAAAAGCTTTAAATAATTAGGGCTATTATAATATTTTCAAAGGATAATGGGTTTTCCCATTATCCTTTTTTGTCCCTTCCGTCCACCTTTATCCGCCTGTTCTTTGTCTATCTTTTCACGATTGCCTCCATCTATTGACAATGCTTCACCGACACCATATACTAATTTTATAGAGAGAAACGTTATTGCCACACCAGTCTTACCAAAGCGCGGAGCCTCCGGTCTGTCTGCACCGGATGCCTCTTAACAATTGCATTTTGCCTGTCATCAGAATCCTGCAGGCATATCAGGAAGGAGAGGGTTTTATGTCTACAAAGAAGATTGAACATCCATTACTACTGCTTGATAACAGCAATGTGAATACCCTATTCAACGAAGGTGAGTACAAATGTACCAAAATGACCTTCGAGGAAGTTCGTGAAATCATAGGGATGTATGATACAAAGGATATTACCGTATGCTTTTCACACCCTGACACCTATGACATCATTTTTAACTATATCGGAATTCCGAAGCAAGACTACGAGTACAGACTTACACGGGCCATAGAACCAGGCCAGGATGGCATTATCTTTAAAATGTATGTTACACCCTCCGAAACACAGCCCATTATCCATAATGACGGCATTGAGGCAAAGAAGATCCAGAATATCTATGTTTACTGTGTGCATATAACGAGAACCAAATAAAGCTATTCATAAAATGAGATTATGTTCAAAATTATCTCATACCGTATCTTTATCAGTGCAAATATAAAGCTTAATAACAAGCTCTATATTTGCACTGATTTTCAATTCTTCTGATCCATAAGACCAAATCCCCGACTGTCAACTTAATAAGCTTAATCTCTGCTGTAAGGCCTCCTTTTTTAAGCTATCATAATTTCTATTTGATAATTGCTTATTAAAAAAAATTATCAAAATCTAAAAATAGTACTAGTAACTATTACTATATTTGTGATATAATACCATCATAAAATATATCCCCACACATTATAATAAAAGGATGGACTTGCCAATGAAAATCAAATGGAAAATCGTACTAGCTTTTGACCTGTTATTGTTAACTATCATTATTTTAACCAACGTAATTGTAAGGAATCTCATTACGGATCTGGTGGAAAAAGAAAAATCTGTAGAACTTATGAACTATTCTTCACTTTGTATGTCCCTTTTTGATTCACACTATCCAGGTGATTGGCGTTTGGAGGGTGACAATCTATATAAGGGTGACACCCTTATGAATGAGAACTTTGAGGTGGTGGACGAGGCCTTAAAAAATACCGGTATCTTATCATCCATCTTCGCCATGGATACCCGAATCTCTACTACAGTAATGGACACCTCCGGCGCCAGACAGCTCGGTACAAAAGCTTCTGATGCTGTGATTCAACAGGTCCTGACAAAGGGAGAAAACTATATCGGGCCTGCGAACGTTTTAGGCCGCAGTGCTACTTCCTATTACATTCCCATAAAAAATAATGATACTATTATTGGAATGTGGTCTGTGGCCGTATATTCCGATGATATACATAAGGAAATCGCTAACTCTTTAGTTAAAATATCCATTCTCTTTATCGTACTTGCCTTGCTCGGTTCTGGCATCACCTATCTAATCGGCGCGAGTATGACAAAGGGATACATTGATATAAAGCATAACCTGCACAGACTGGAATCCGGTGATTTTACAATACAATTACCAGAGAAATCCTTAAAGCGTAAGGATGAAATTGGAGATATCACAAGATCCTTCTATCATACGCAGGAAAAGGTAAGAAGTGTTATAGCTACAATCAAATCAGAAACAGCCCAGATAAAAACTTCTTCAGATACCCTGGCAAATGGTGCAAACCAGGTTCACCGGGATGTTGAGGATATCTCTGCTACCACGCAGCAGCTATCCGCCGGAATGGAGGAAACTGCCGCCTCTACAGAAGAAATGAATGCTGCTTCCCTTGCAATCACTGATGAAATAAAACGTGTATCCACAATGGCAAGCGACGGGCAAAAAGTTGCTTCCGACATTAAAGTACGCGCCCAGAACCTGAAGGATGAAGCGGTGGAGTTCCAAACAACTGCCATTGAGATGTACGATAAAACAAACAAGAAGCTTAGACAATCCATTAGCAAAGCTGCTGCTATTGAAGAAATCAAATCCTTATCACAGACTATTTTAAGCATCACAGCACAGACCAACCTTCTGGCGCTAAATGCTACCATTGAATCTGCAAGAGCTGGCGAAGCCGGCAGAGGCTTTGCTGTTGTCGCTAATGAGATAAGCAATTTGGCACACAATTCAAAAAATGCCGTTTCCCAGATTGAGGCAATCAGTAATGAAATATCAAACGCCGTACGGGATATTGTCTCCGATTCAGAAACCTTACTGGCTTTTGTGGACAGAAAGGTAATAAAGGATTATGAAACACTTGTAAAAACCGGCGAACAATATCATAATGACGCCAATACCATCGGCGAAATGGTAAGTGACATCAAAAGCTCTACACTTCAATTGGACGAGTCCATTTCCTATATTAAGCAGTCCATTAGCGAAATAACCTCGGCTGCAAATGAAGCCGCACAGGGCTCCACCAATATTGCTGAAAGCTCGACTGCAATATTTAATAAAACGGACGAAGTACTGGTGCAGGCTAATAGGAATAAGGACATCGCAGAAAATTTAAATACACTGGTTCAGTTTTTTCAGATTTAGTCCGGCACTGCATTAATAACATCCGGATTTTTCAAGCCAATAAAAGACCAAAGAGAGAGAAGTAGCTTACTGTAAAATCATGCCCCCACAAAGCTTGACTATTACAGTTACCCCCTTCTCTCTCTTTTCCTTACAATGCCCTGCGTTACTGTTTTTAACGTCTTTCCACTGCCTTTTACCTCCTTTATACCATCTTCCTACCGTCCTTTCCCTAATCCTTTAAATACACTAATTATCCAAATACCCTTTCTAATAATTCCACAAAATACTTTCTCCAATAATTCAACAAAATTATTGACAATACAAATAATGCTAGTATAATAAATATATTGTTTAGTTTAACTAAACTTTAAGTTTATCTTTAGTAAGAAACCGGCCAGTCAAAACAGGTTTCTATCCAAGTATTAATCAGTGCTGCCACAGCATAAAAAATAAATGGTCAGGAATGGATATTATTATGGATATTGGTTCAAAAATCAAGGAATTAAGAATACAAAAAAGCTTAACTCAGGAAGAGTTGGCTGACCGTGCCGAATTATCAAAGGGCTTTATCTCGCAGCTGGAACGGGATTTAACCTCTCCTTCCATTGCCACCCTCGTAGACATCCTCCAGTGTCTTGGCACAAATCTTGAAGAATTTTTCAGTGGGACAACCGCCGAACAGGTAGTGTTCAAAAAATCTGATTATTTCGAAAAATATGACGCCGAATTAAAAAATGAAGTGAAGTGGATTATCCCCAATGCCCAGAAGAATATCATGGAGCCCATTCTTCTGACGCTTGACGCGAACGGTTCTACCTATCCGGATAATCCCCACGAGGGCGAAGAATTCGGTTATATTCTAAATGGGAGCATCACCCTGCATATCGGAAACCGTACTTATAAGGTAAAAAAGGGAGAATCCTTTTATTTTACCGCTAACAAGCAACACTACGTAACCGCATCCGAAAAAACTGGTGCTACCTTGCTCTGGGTGTCCACACCCCCAAGCTTTTGATTTTTGGGAGGCCAAGCCTTCTTGAAGGAGACTTACGATGAACGATAATAAATTAATAAATTTAGTTAATATTACAAAATCCTATGACAATACCGTTATTCTTGATGATCTGAGCCTCTATGTCAGGGAAAATGAATTTGTTACACTGCTGGGTCCCTCCGGCTGCGGCAAGACCACAACCCTCCGTATTATCGGCGGCTTCGAAACTCCCGATAAGGGACAGGTGGTGTTCGAGGGCAAGGACATTACAAAGCTGCCCCCAAATGAGCGCCAGCTCAATACCGTATTTCAGAAGTATGCCCTATTTAACCATATGACAATTGCAGAAAACATTGCCTTTGGCCTGAAAATAAAGAAAAAAAGCGGGGACTACATAAAGGATAAAATCAAGTACGCCCTGAAGCTGGTCAACCTGGACGGCTATGAAAACCGTATGCCCAATTCCTTAAGCGGAGGCCAGCAGCAAAGAATTGCCATTGCAAGGGCTATTGTGAATGAGCCTAAGGTGCTCCTGCTGGATGAACCCCTCGGTGCCTTGGATCTTAAGCTGCGCCAAGACATGCAGTATGAGCTGATCCGCTTAAAGAACGAGCTGGGCATTACCTTTGTCTATGTTACCCACGACCAGGAGGAAGCCCTCACCATGTCGGACACCATCGTGGTCATGAACCAGGGCTATATACAGCAGATAGGCACACCGGAGAAGATATATAACGAACCAGAGAATGCCTTCGTAGCCGACTTTATCGGCGACAGCAATATCATTGCAGCTACCATGGTGGAGGACAGGCTTGTTAATATTCTCGGAGCCAATTTTCCTTGCGTGGATGACGGCTTTGGTAAGCAAAAGCCTGTCGATGTTGTCATCCGCCCTGAGGATATCGACCTGGTAAAGCCCTCGGAGGGAATCCTCACCGGAAGAGTTACGTCCCTGATCTTTAAGGGAGTGCATTATGAGATGGAGGTTATGGCAGGGGGCCGCGAGTGGCTTGTCCATTCCACGGATCTGTGTGCGGTAGGCACTGAAGTAGGAATCAAGGTCGACCCCTTTGACATCCAGATCATGAATAAACCGGCATCGGAGGACGAACAGGCCGTTGTCCCAGGCGAATAACCCCATAACATCACCAGATAAGGAGTCGTGTGTTCTATGAATGACACCAAGCCAAAGCATAATCCCCTTCTGGAACGCGGATTAATGCTTCCCAATGCCAATCGGATGAAATTATTTTCCTTTCCCTATATTCTATGGATGGCGGGATTTATTATCATACCCTTAATTATGATCCTGTTTTACGGTATGACCACCTCGGAAAACCGTTTTACCTTTGCCAACCTGGCTATGATTGCGGAGCCCATCAATTACAAGGCCTTAGCCCTTGCGCTGCTCCTGTCCATTATCAGCACTGTCATCTGCCTTATTTTGGCTTATCCCTTGTCCATCATACTGAATAATATTAAGATGAAAAGTAACAGCCTGATTATTTTTATCATCATCCTTCCTATGTGGATGAACTTTTTATTAAGAACCATAGCATGGCAGAACATCCTGGAGAGGACTGGAATACTTAACACCCTCCTTACCTTTCTCCACCTGCCCACCTTAAATATTATCAATACTCCTGCTGCCATTATATTAGGCATGGTCTACAACTACCTGCCCTTTATGATCCTGCCCATTTACAACGTGCTGATCAAAATTGACCAGGATGTTGTCAATGCAGCCAGGGATCTGGGGGCGAATTCCCTGCAGACCTTTATTAAGATCATATTTCCCTTAAGCCTCCCGGGAGTAATCAGCGGAATTACCATGGTTTTCGTGCCCTCCCTGACTACCTTTGCAATCTCCTCCATCCTTGGCGGAAGTAAGATTGTGCTGATGGGTAATGTCATCGAGCAGCAGTTCACCCTCGGCAACTGGCATACGGGCTCAGGCCTGTCCCTGGTATTGATGATTTTCGTGCTCCTCTGTATGGCCATCCTTTCAAAATACGATAAAGAAGCGGAGGGCAGCAGTATATGGTAAAGAATTTTTTTAAGCGTTTTTATATAGGGATTATCCTTCTTTTCCTCTATGCCCCCATTATCATTTTGATTATATTATCCTTTAACAAATCAAAATCCAGGGCAAAATGGGGAGGCTTTACCTTAAAATGGTACGCGGAATTATTCCAGAATGATGATATCATGAGAGCCTTGTACACCACCTTAATCCTTGCCTTTGTCTCTGCCCTGATAGCTACCATTATCGGGACTGCCGGTGCCTTTGCCATCAACGCCATGAAGAAAACTCCCCGGGTTATTATGCTGGGAATCACCAATATCCCCATGCTGAATGCGGACATCGTAACGGGTATCTCTTTGATGCTGCTTTTTGTGGCCTTGCGGTTTTCCCTGGGCTTTACCAGCGTTTTGCTGGCCCACATTACCTTTAATATCCCCTACGTCCTCTTAAGCGTCATGCCAAAGCTTAAGCAGCTGAACCCAAATACCTTTGAGGCTGCACAGGATTTAGGCGCTTCACCCTTCTATGCATTTTTTAAGGTAATCCTTCCGGATATCTTTCCCGGGATTATCTCCGGGTATTTCCTGGCATTTACCATGTCACTGGATGATTTCGTAATTACCTATTTTACAAAGGGTCCTGAGATCAATACCCTGTCCACCAAGATTTATACGGAGGTAAGAAAAGGCATTAAGCCGGAGATCTATGCTTTATCTACGATTATGTTTACTGCCATACTGCTTCTGTTAATCATAGCCAACCGCAAAAGCGGTGAAAAAAATATACCGCTGCGCAAATAGCAAAGAAAACACCCCACTCATTATGAATAGCAAAGGAAAGGATATGACGATGAAAAAATTAACCCTATTAATTGCATTAGCCCTCTGCGGCCTTCTCTTTACCGGATGTGGCAGCAAGGACAGCTCCCAAAAGGTATATGTCTACAACTGGGGAGAATATATCGACCCCGAGGTACTTGATTTATTTGAAGACGAAACAGGTATCAAGGTGGTTTATGATGAATTCCAGGTCAACGAGGAGATGTATCCAAAGATCAAGGAAAACGCGGTACAGTATGACGTAGTCTGTCCTTCCGACTATATGATCCAGAAAATGATCCAGGAGGACCTATTAGCAGAAATAGACTTTAGCAAGATTCCCAACCTGTCCAATATCGACCAGGCCTACTTAGACAGTGCCCAGGGCTTTGACCCGGGAAACAAGTACAGTGTGCCCTATTGCTGGGGAACTGTCGGCATCCTATATAACAAGACTATGGTAGATGAGCCGATTGACAGCTGGGGCGCCCTATTTGATGAGAAATATTCGGGGAATATCCTGATGATGGATAGTGTCCGTGATGCCTATGCCATCGCTTTAAGATACCTGGGCTATGATTTAAATTCCACCGACAGGAACCAGATCCAGGAGGCCACTAAGCTGCTCCAGTCACAATACCCCCTGGTACAGGCCTATGTGGTTGACCAGGTCCGCGATAAGATGATCGGAGGAGAGGCCGCTATCGGCGTTATTTATTCCGGGGAAGCCATCTATACCAAGCGGGAGAATCCCGATCTGGAATATGTGGTTCCCAAGGAAGGCTCCAATGTATGGATTGACGGCTGGGTTATCCCGAAAAACTGCAAGAGCAAGGAAAATGCAGAGGCCTTCATTAATTTTATGTGCAGGCCGGATATTGCCTTAAAGAACTTTGAATACATTACCTATTCTACCCCGAACAAGACCGCCAGGGAAATGATTACGGATGAGGACATCAAAAATAGCTCCGTTGCCTTCCCTGACCAGAGCGTCCTTGACAGATGCTCTACCTTCTCCTATCTTGGTGCGGATATGGAAGCGTTCTATAATGATGAATGGAATAAGGTAAAGTCCGGTATAAAATAAAGCCTGCTATAAAGTGAGCTGATAAAAGATATCGGGTAGGAGGCTAACCATTATTTGATTAGCCGACCTCCCACACCTTCCGTACGTACCGTTCGGTATACGGCGGTTCCTTAGTTTTCACAAATTTTCAGATAGTAGTCAGACATGGAGATATATCCTAGTCTGGCTATTATTTTATTTGTAAGTACACTATTCAGCATTATCGTCGCTCTCCAATAACCTTTGCGACAGTTTGCCATTTCATGCACTTTCCATTCGGGTAGTTTTAACGCTTTTAGCATACGATACCTCGTTTTTACCTTCTTCCATTGTTTCCAATAAACGGCTCTAATTCTTCTTCGTAGCCACTCGTCAGTCTCTCCCATCAATCCCTTCATATCTGCCATGCTAAAGTAGTTTATCCACCCTCTCACGTATTCGGCGAGTTTCTGTCTGCGGTACTCATTACCCCATCCTGCGTTTTTGTTGGTCAGCTCTCGAAGTTTATCCTTCATTTTCTTTACTGACTTTGGGTGTACTCGGAATCTGCATTTTCCTTTTAACCTGTAAAATGCATACCCAAGGTATTTTATCTTGCTGATATGCGCGATTGTTGTCTTGGCTCGGTTTACTTTTAGGAATAACTTCCCTTCAACGTATGGCACAATCTTATCCAAGGTGCGTTCTGCACTTTTCTTGCTCTTGCACAAGATGACTGCATCATCTGCAAACCTTACGAATTTGTGTCCTCTTCGTTCCAGTTCTTTATCCAGTTCATTCAGCATTATGTTACCCAAAAGCGGACTCAGTGGCCCCCCTTGCGGAAAACCTTCTGCTGTTTTCCCAAAGAGCCCATTTCCGACTACTCCTGCGTTAAGGTATTTATGTATCAGAGATATTACCCTGCCATCTTTTATAGTGCGTGATAATACTTCTATTAGCTTACTATGGTTTACGGTATCAAAGAATTTCTCTAAGTCCATACTCACCACATACACATATCCCTCTTCAACGTATTTCTTGCATCTTTTCAGTGCATCATGCTGACCTCTTTTTGGTCTAAAACCGAAACTGCTGTCTGAGAACTGTTCTTCGTATATCGGTGTCAGTTCCTGTGCGATCGCTTGTTGGACGACTCGGTCTACAACTGTTGGTATTCCTAGATTTCTAACCTTGCCTTTTTCTTCCTTGGGTATTTCTACCCTGCGGACTGGGTTTGGTTTATATTTTCCCACTTTTATCTGTTGGACAAGTTCGTCCTGGTTTTCTCTTAGGTAGGGCAGAAGATTATCCACCTGCATGCCATCGATTCCACCTGCTCCCTTGTTTGATTCTACTTTCTTATATGCCCTGTTAAGGTTATCTTTGCGTAAAATCAGCTCCATTAGATTGTCCGTCCAAAAATCTGTGATGATGTCGTTGTTTTCAGCAATCCCCTGATAGGCGAACACTTCGGTATACTCTCTCTGTTCCGCAGATACCATTTGCCGATAGTCCTCAATATGAAGTTGTCTGTCCTTAAATCTATCATTGGTTCCATTCATTTACTCACATCTCCTAAAGTTCAGTCCTTCCCACATCGTTTGCAACCGCTGTGGTACTACGACCTCTGCTGACCTCTCATGATAAATCTTGTTTCAACCATAGCCGCAAATGTTCTATTGCCTTGGCTATGTCCATGAGCCCTCCCCGGGTACTCACACGCTCTTTCCCTCTTATACTCATTCCATAAATACTGACTACATTTCCGTGCAGTTATCGGATTTTGGTTTGTTATGCAACCTAGTCCATGCAGTTAGCCTCAGATGTAACAAGCCAGAGTTTTGCCTAATCCTTTCTTCAGACTCCACCTCGCGATGGACGCCCTTGGCTTCGGCTGTATCCTTCCCACTGCCGGGCGGATTGGGGACTTTCACCCGTTAGAACGTGTGCCCACCGGGCACACATAAAAAAGGACTGGTTCGGATGTTTCCACCTGAGCCAGTCCTTTCTAGTCCCAAAATTCTCTCAATGATATATTTGCCATAGTACTATTCAACGCATGTCTTTCTAATTTTAATCTGCGAATTGAAACAGCCCCCTTTGGGAGTGGGAGCTGCTTCTTGCTGGGAACAATATATAAGGGGGAAGTATATATAATGAGGGATTATATATACTATCTTGTAAGCATTTTCATAACAACATTGATTTTATATCTCTTGTTGATAAGTCCATTCTACAATAAAACCAAGGTTGATGCTGTAGCCATAGCTACATTCTTAAAAATTAATTCGATTTATGTAAGATACGGTCAAAAATCGTCGGTACCTTATCCATCGATATTAAGCAAAATATCTGTCCAGTAATCCCTTGAACGCCCTGCCATGTCTTGCTTCATCCTTTGCCATCTCATGTACTGTGTCATGGATTGCATCCAGATTCGCTGCCTTTGCACGGGTTGCAAGATCCTTCTTGCCCATGCAGGCACCATTCTCTGCGTCCACTCTCATCTGAAGATTCTTCTTTGTGCTGTCGGTTACGACCTCACCAAGGAGCTCAGCAAACTTTGCTGCATGCTCTGCTTCTTCCCAAGCTGCCTTCTCGTAATAGGAGCCTACTTCCGGATATCCTTCCCTGTATGCTACTCTTGACATGGCGAGATACATACCCACCTCGGTACATTCACCCATGAAATTGTCTCTTAAGTCCTTTATGATATCCTCACTGACACCCTTTGCAACGCCTACCACATGCTCATCAGCCCAGAACATTTCTCCTGATTTCTCGGTAAATTTCTCACTTGCTGCTTTGCAGATCGGACATTGGTCCGGTGCGCTGTCTCCTTCATGTACATAGCCACATACCTGGCAAACAAATTTCTTCATGCTGTTAATCTCCTTTTAATGTCTTTATCCATGTTTTAATAATAGTAATGATTACTGTTGTTATTATAATATAATAGATGATAAGAATTGTCAATAGCAAATTGAAAAAAGTTTCATTTTATTTTTTTCATATGCCCAGATTACAGCTGCCTAAGCTTCTTTTTCCTTACCCTCAGAAAAAAAGGTGGGCCGGCAATTCTGCCGGCTCACCTTTTTTTCTGCTATTTATCAAATGTTCTTTGTTTCACCCGATTGTTTTATCACTCGTTACGCATACAATCCGGACATACCCCATAAAAGAAAGTCACATGCCCCTCTATTTTACCGTCAAAGCCTGCCCCTGCGATCTTGTTGATATGGTCGATGGATTCCATCTCAATATCATGTACTCTGCCACAGTTATTACACAGGAAATGATAATGGGGTTTAACGTTTCCGTCAAACCGGTCGCTTCCGTCCTGGCAGTTCAGCTTTATGATCTCTCCCTGTTCTGCCAGCAGGTTCAGGTTCCGGTATACGGTGCCCAAACTAATATTAGGATAGGTTGCCCGAATATTCATATACACGGTATCCGCGGTCGGGTGTTCTTTCGTGTGAGCAAGATATTCCTTTATCGCTTCTCTTTGCCTGCTATACTTATTAACCGCCATAGCCACATCTCCCATGAATAATAGTAATTGTTATTATATATGTTTTTTCCCTATTAGTCAAGTAAAAGGTCTGGAATTTTTTTATTATGATAGCGAGCAATCCTGCTATTTTTATGGTATTATTAATAGGTAGGTCAAAATAATTGATGTTACTTTATGGTTCTTTAGTTTATTCACAGGCTAATTACCATATATCATTTTCCGGCACCAGTATTTATCAGGGTGCCCTATTGGACAGCTGTTTGGCTGCGGAAGAGTATAAAATGGACATCAAATGGGACTCTAATCAATACATAATTAATTTATGACAGGTAAACCAGCCCGCTGGTCTATCCTGGTTAAGGAGGGGCTTTTATAAAGAACATGCTATCATACTTACGGGATTACTTAAAGGAGAGCGTCCTTGCACCGCTTTTCAAGATGCTGGAGGCTTCCTTCGATCTGTTGGTGCCGGTCATCATGGCGTCAATCATTAACTTTGGCATTGTAAACCGCAATACCAACTATATTCTCCGGCAATGCGCTATTTTGCTGCTGCTGGGCGTAGTCGGGCTGGTCTGCAGCATTACCGCCCAGTACTTTGCCTCCAAGGCAGCCGTTGGATATGCCACGGGTCTGCGCAGCGCCTTATTTAAACATATCCAGACCCTGGGCTTTTCGGAAATGGACACCATAGGAACCAGTACCTTGATTACCCGCATGACCAGCGATATCAACCAGGTGCAAAATGGTTTCAACCTCTTTTTACGCCTGTTCCTCCGCAGCCCCTTCATTATCCTTGGCAGCCTGGTTATGGCTTTTAGGATTAACAGGGATGCTGCCCTTATTTTTGTCGTGGTGGTTCCGGTGCTTTGCGTTGCTGTATTTGGCATTATGCTATATACCATGCCGCTTTATAAAAAAGTCCAGCAGGGCCTGGACCGGATCCTTGGAATTACCAGGGAGAACCTGACGGGCACCCGGGTAATCCGGGCCTTTGGCCGGGAAGAGCATGAGACCTCCCGGTTTGAAGCCGTCGATGCGCTGCTTTGCCGGCTTCAGCGCAGGGTTGGTGCCATCTCCAGCTTTATGAACCCGATTACCTATATCATTATTAATATAGCCATTCTCGCAATCCTTTACACCGGTGCCGTGAAGGTGAATACCGGCTCCCTGATGCAGGGCGATGTGATCGCGCTCATCAGCTATATGGGGCAGATTCTAATTGAGCTGGTTAAGCTGGCCAACCTGATTATTCAGATGACGAAGGCAGCGGCCTGCGCCGGAAGGGTACGGACCGTGTTCCAACTCCGCTCTGCCATGGAATTCCCGGATCTTAAGGCTTCACAGCCCTCCCCTGGCTCCGCTCCGCCATGGAATTCCCCTGGCTTAAGGCCTCACAGCCCTTCCCCGGATTCCGGGGAAGCTGTCCGCTTTGAGCAGGTATCCCTAACCTATGCCAAAGCCGGGGAGAAAAGTCTGGCGGATATCAGCTTTCAGGCGGACCGCGGACAGGTCATCGGCATTATTGGCGGAACCGGCAGCGGCAAATCCAGTCTGGTCAACCTGATCCCCCGGTTCTATGACGCTACGGAGGGCACCGTTAAAATCTTCGGAAGGCCTATCCGGGAATATCCACGGGATGAGCTGAGGAACAGGATCGGTGTCGTGATGCAGAAGGCCCAGCTTTTCCAGGGAACCATACGCTCCAACCTGTTATGGGGAAATGAAGACGCTACAGAGGAAGCGCTATGGCAGGCTCTGGCAACCGCACAGGCAGAAAGCTTTGTCCGTGAAAAGCAGCAGGGGCTGAATCATCCGGTGGAGCAGGGCGGAAGGAACCTTTCCGGAGGCCAGAAGCAGCGCCTCACCATTGCCCGCGCCCTTATTAAGAACCCGGATATCCTGATCCTGGACGACAGCACCAGCGCACTTGACTTCGCCACGGATGCGGCATTGCGGAAAGCCTTGACAAGCCTTATGGGGCAGATGACTATTTTCATTGTAAGCCAGCGCGCCTCCAGCATCCGCCATGCTGACCGGATCCTGGTACTGGAGGACGGCCGTCTGGCAGGCTCCGGTACCCATGAGGAGCTTTTAAAGACCTGTGAGGTTTACCAGGAAATCCATGAAAGCCAATATAGAAAGGGTGGTGAATAGAATGTCCCTGCTATCAGGAAAGAAAAGCGGCAGCACCGATAGGCGCCAAAGCCTGGTTACCCTCCAAAGGGTGCTGGGATGCCTTAAGCCCTACAGGGTATATGTTTTTCTCAGTATCTTCCTGGCAATCCTCAGCGTTGCCTCCCAGCTCTATATCCCGATCCTGACGGGCCAGGCCATCGACTTCATGCTGGGCCCCAGGCAGGTAGATCTTGGGAGCATCCTTCCGCTCCTGGGGATCCTTGCGATTACAGCAGGCCTGTCCGCAGGCTTCCAGTGGCTCCTAAGCCTCTCCAATAACCGGATTACCTATTCCCTTTCACGGGATTTGAGGGACCGTATGATGGCGAAGCTGCAAAAGCTGCCCTTCTCCTATTTGGATTCCCATCCTTATGGGGATCTGGTCAGCCGGATGATCGCTGATATTGATACCTTTTCCGACGGCATCCTGATGCTGTTTACCCAATTATTCACCGGTGTCATTACTATCGCCGGTATCCTAGGCTTCCTGCTGTATATCAATGCCACCATTACCCTTGTGGTCGTGCTCCTGACCCCACTCAGCCTTTTAGTTGCAGCTTATATTGCCAAGCGCAGCTTTCAGTATTTTGGAACCCAAAGCCACGTCCGCGGGGAGCAGACTGCATTGGTGAACGAAATGATCGAGGGGCAAAAGGTTGTCCAGGCCTTCGGCTACGAGGGCAGAAGCCAGGAGGCTTTTGATGCCATTAACCGCAGACTTCAAAAGGTGACCCTGAAGGCCATCTTCTACAGCAGCATTACCTTTCCTTCCACCCGCTTTGTCAATAATCTGGTATATGCGGGGGTGGGCCTGGTGGGAGCCTTGTTTGCCATAGCAGGAAGCCTCTCAGTGGGCCAGCTCAGCATATTTTTAAATTACGCTAATCAATATACCAAGCCCTTCAATGAGATTGCCGGCGTCGTTACGGAGCTTCAGAACGCGTTGGCCTGTGCCGCCCGTGTCTTTGAGCTTCTGGATGAAGCAGAGGAGGTTCCTGAGGATGAGAATGCCGTCCAATTAGTCAGTGACGGCAATGTCTCCGTGGAACATGTCTTTTTTAGCTATACTCCTGACCGGGAGCTGATACGGGATTTTAACCTGAACGTAAAGCCAGGGCAGAAAATCGCCATTGTAGGTCCTACAGGCTGCGGAAAGACGACCCTGATTAACCTTCTGATGCGCTTTTATGATGTAGACAGCGGCTCCATCCTTGTCTCAGGTACAGACATCCGTAAAGTAACCCGCAGTTCCTTACGGAGCAGCTACGGGATGGTCCTGCAGGAAACCTGGCTTAAGGCCGGTACCATAAAAGAGAATATCGCCTATGGCAAGCCGGAAGCTACGGAGGAAGAGATCGTCGCTGCCGCCAAAGCCGCCTTTGCCCATAATTTCATCAAGCGCATGCCGGAGGGCTATGATACTGTGATATCCGAGGATGGGGGCAACATCAGCCAGGGACAGAAGCAGCTGCTATGCATTGCCCGCGTCATGCTCTGCCTGCCTCCCATGCTGATCCTTGACGAGGCTACCAGCAGCATCGATACCCGTACAGAGGTGAAAATCCAGTCTGCCTTTTCCTATATGATGAAGGGGCGCACCAGCTTTATTGTTGCACACCGCTTATCCACCATCCGGGAAGCTGATGTTATCCTCGTGATGAACCAGGGGAGCATCCTGGAGCAGGGTGACCATGACAGCCTGCTAAAGAAGGGTGGATTTTATTCCAAGCTGTATTATAGCCAGTTTGAGGAGACATGATCCCGATATTTGTATTTTACAATGGTTAAGTCTCCCGGTCCGGGAAACGTGCGCCCGCCGGGCGTACTGAAGAAGGCCGCGTAAAAGTCAGGAATACCTGCTTTTTACGCGGCCTTATTGATAGGAACAGGCTTCAAGGGATCCTCCCCATGATTTAGACAGCCTGTTAATCATTCTTTATTTTCTGTTTGCCGGTTCAATATTAATGCTCTTTCCTTTAATCTTTGCCGTCTTCATCACCTGAATAACCTCGGATGCATATTCCCTTGGCACTTCAACGAAGGTATATTTATCATACATGTCGATGGAGCCGATGAGCTTTCCGGGCATGCCGGTTTCGCCTGCGATGGCTCCGAGAATATCACCGGGCTTTACTTTCTGGTTCTTGCCCAGGTTAACAAAGAGCCTTACCATACCTGCTTCCGCACCGGTATCGCCAAAGTCCTCCTGCATTCTTTCATCATCCTTGCCAATGTCGTCACCCATCATCATCTTTAGAAAGGCTGCAGCAATCTCAAGGGAAGTGAAATCCTCTTCATTTACTCTTTCATCGATCAGGTTTACCATCTTAGTCAGGTCCTCATTTTCTATGATGGACGTAACCTTATCCAGGATCTTCTCCGCCTTTACAGCCGTCACGTCATTGATGGACGGGATTGGCTGGGCCTTGATCTTGGTCTTGCAGTATCTCATGATATCCTTCAGCTTGTAGATCTCCCTGCCGACGATCAGGGTAAATGCCCTGCCCTCACGTCCGGCACGGCCAGTACGTCCAATACGGTGAACATAGTATTCATCATCCTGGGGCACATCATAATTAAATACGGCTTCTACGTCATCAACGTCAATACCCCTCGCCGCTACGTCTGTAGCAACCAGGATCTCTGTTTTGCCGTTACGGAAGCTGTGCATTACCCGGTCTCTCTGCTGCTGCTTCAAATCCCCGTGAAGGCCTTCTGCAAAGTACCCACGGCCCTGCAATGCGGAGGTCAGTTCATCCACCTGCTTCTTGGTGTTACAGAATACAAGGCAGAGCTTCGGATTATACATATCCAGCAGCCTTGCCAGCACATCCTCTTTATTTCTCTTGGTTACTTCATAATAGTACTGCTCGATCTTCGGAACCGTCAGCTCCTTCTTGACCACACGGATCATCTGGGCATTTTTCTGGTAGGTTCTCGCTATATCAAGAATTGGCTGGGGCATGGTCGCGGAGAACAGGATCGTCTGCCTTTCCTCCGGGATCTGCTCAAGGATTGTCTCAATATCCTCACGGAAGCCCATGTTCAGCATCTCATCCGCCTCATCAAGGACTATGGTATTGACCGTGTCAAATTTTATTGTCTTCCTTCTCATGTGGTCCATTACACGTCCGGGGGTTCCGATGATAATCTGTACCCCTGATTTTAAGGAACGGATCTGCTTTGAGATTTCCTGTCCTCCATATACGGGCAGGATCTTAATGCCATGCATGAAGTTAGCTAATTTCCTTATTTCCTCAGCCACCTGGATTGCCAGCTCTCTTGTCGGACATAATACAACTGCCTGCAGGTGTCTCTCCTTCGGGTTGATTTTCTGTAATAAGGGGATACCAAAGGCTGCCGTCTTTCCTGTTCCGGTCTGTGCCTGGCCAACAATATCCTTTCCCTGCAGTACAACCGGGATTGCCTGTGCCTGAATTGGTGACATCTGTTCAAATCCCATTTCCTCAATTGCCCGAATAATCGCGGGATTTAGTTCTAGTTCATCAAATTTCGTTAATTCCATTCAAAATTTCCTTTCTTACTATCTCTTATATTATATCATTTCCACTCACTGCTTACCCTATGTATGCTTTAAAGCCAGTCGAAAGACATAATCCTCATCTATCCGTAAGCCTTTTGCCATAAGCCCTTAAATATTATCAATGAACTGCTGTCATTGCGCCCTCAAATCCTATGGCAAATCTACCGGCTAAACATACCTATATAGTTTTAATTATTTAAGCAAGGTGCATCTGAAAATTGCTTGTGCAGGACAGGATACTCCATTCTATAGATATTTCCAGATATACCTCTGACATTTCGTAAAAACAGCCCTTAGTCCATCTGAGCTAAGAGCCGATTCATCTTAAATATTGCATTTATTATGAAATAGATACCTCGCGTAGTATAACATTGTATTACTTTCTTTGTCAAGAACTTTTCCTTGCAGCTGTCTTATTTACAGTTGTCCTCTTCCTCGTATTCGGCGCTGTACCCGGCTTCCTGCCTTGTTTTGTTTTATTCCTCTTTGTAGCTTGCTTTGCTGTTCCCCCAGCCGAACCGGATTTTTCCTTCCTGACCCACTGCTTCTCCTTCGAGAACTGCCTCGGGCGGATCAGGCATTTCTTATCAAAGCCAATTAAATCGGTACGGCCCGCCTTCTTTAAAGCCTCCATTACCAGCTCGTAGTTCTTTGGGTTACGGTACTGGATTAACGCCCTCTGCATTGCCTTCTCATGAGGGGACTTTGGGACATATACCGTCCTCATCGTGCGTGGGTCCAGCCCGGTGTAATACATACAGGTTGAGATGGTGGACGGGGTCGGATAGAAATCCTGCACCTGCTCCGGCATATAACCCAGGTCCCTCAGGTACTCCGCCAGCTCCACCGCTTCCTTCAAGGCAGATCCGGGATGGGAGGAGATCAGATAGGGAACAATATATTGCTTCTTCCCTAACCTCTCATTTACCTTCTTGTATCTAGCCTGGAATTTCTCATAGACAGAGTTCTCCGGCTTTCCCATCAGCTTCAGGACACTGTCACTGACATGCTCCGGCGCAACCTTTAACTGTCCGCTGACATGGTGCTCACAAAGCTCCTTAATAAAGGTATCGTCCTTATCCGCCATAAGATAGTCAAAACGGATACCGGACCTAATAAATACCTTTTTCACATTCGGCAGGATCCTCAGCCTACGAAGCAGCTTAAGATAATCCGAATGGTCAACCTTAAGCCTTTCACAGGGATTTGGGAAGAGACACTGTTTGTTGATGCAGGCTCCCTTGGTGGACTGTTTGTCACAAGCAGCATACCTAAAGTTGGCGGTAGGTCCCCCGACATCATGGATATAGCCCTTAAAGTCCTTATCCCAGATCAGCTGGTTCGCTTCCGCAACAATTGATTCGTGGCTTCTTGTCTGCAAGATCCTTCCCTGATGGAAGGTCAGGGCACAGTAATTACAGCCGCCGAAGCACCCCCTGTTGCTGGTAAGGCTGAATTTCACTTCCTCAATCGCTGGAATCCCGCCCATTTCCTGGTAGGAGGGATGGTAATCCCGCATATAGGGCAGGGAATAGATCCGGTCCATTTCCGTCTGGGTAAGGGGCTTGGCGGGAGGATTCTGTATAACATATTCACTGTCTTTATATTTTTCTACTAAGCGTTTCGCTGAAAATGGGTCGGTATTGCAATATTGTAAATAGAAGCTTTGTGCGAACTTAACCTTGCTATCCAGGATCTCCTGGTAGCTTGGCAATTCCACCGCGTCATAAACTGATTCCAGGCTTTTTGCCTTGAATACAGTTCCACTGATGAAGGTAATATCCTTTACCTCCAAGCCGCTGTCCAGTGCCTCCGCTATTTCAACAATGGAATGCTCGCCCATTCCATAGGAGATGATGTCAGCCTGGGAATCCAATAAAATGGATCTCTTCACCTTATCACTCCAATAATCGTAATGGGCGAGCCGTCTTAAGCTTGCTTCTATCCCGCCGATAATGATCGGCACCTTTTTATATTGCTTCCGAATCAGATTGCAATATACTGAAGTGGCATGGTCAGGCCGTTTCCCCATAACTCCGCCGGGAGTATAGGCATCTGTCTGTCTTCTCTTCTTAGCAACGGAATAATGGTTTACCATGGAATCCATGTTGCCGCCGCTTACTAAGAAGCCCAGTCTTGGCATCCCGAGAATTGTGATGCTCCCGCTGTCCTTCCAATCCGGCTGCGGTATGATCCCAACCTTAAAGCCATGGCTCTCCAGTACCCTGCTGATGATGGCCGGCCCAAAGGAAGGGTGGTCTACATAAGCGTCGCCGGTTACATAGACAAAATCGCATTGCTCCCATCCCCTTTGTTCCATATCCGCCTTATTGATCGGTAAAAAATCTCTTTGCATGTTCTTCTTTCTTTCTATTCGTAAGCTACATCCGTATTATCAATGACAAAATCATAGGCCTTTTTCATAGTCAGGCTATATTTTATCTGCGCTTCCGTCACCTTCTTAAATAATTCCTCTTTACTGGATGCCCCATAAGCAGTCATGTATTCCGCTACCGCATCCTCATACTCCTTATCCGTAAGCGCCAGCTTCTCAGCCTGGACAACCGCCTGGAGCATCAGGTCATATTTCCCGTAGAAATCTACCTGCTGCTGTAGATAAGAATCAAAATCCTCCTTGGTCATTCCTGAAGCCTCAATGTATGCATCCTTTTCCATACCGTAGGCCGCAGCCTCCTGCTCTACCTGATAATTGATCAGGGCCGTATAATAATTCGTCAGGGTCTCCGGTACGGACTTGATTTCTGAGCTGTCCATAATTGCCTGCATGACATTATTTGCTTTTGTATTATCCATAGTCGTCTGGTTTTCTGTCTCCAGCTGGGTACGGATTCCTGCTTTATATTCGTCAATGGTCTTATAATCTGTATTATTTGTCACATAGTCCTCATTTAATTCGGGAACCACGGATACTTTAATGGAGTTAACCGTAACATTGAATACTACTGCCTTTCCTGCCAGGTCAGTGGAAGTATAGTTTTCCGGGAACGTAAGATCCAGGGCTAATTTATCCCCAACCTTTGCTCCGATCAGGCCATCCTCAAAACCAGGGATAAAGGATCCTGAGCCGATCTCTAAGTCATAGCCCTTTGCTGTTCCGCCCTCAAAGGCTGTGCCATCCAACAGGCCTTCATAATCAATATTAACAATATCGCCCTTCTGTACTGCCCTGTCCTTTACCTCTTCCTTAGTGGCATTCGCCTGCAGATCCTCCTGGATCTGTGCGTCTACATCCTTATCGGTCACTTCCAGCTTTGTTACTGTTACCTCAACGCCCTTATATTGACCGAGGGTGATATAATCGCTTGCTACATAATCCTCCAGCTCCGGTAAAACAGATGCCACAGTTTTATCTTCAGCCGCCCCGGTTACGGTTGGCGTAACGGTAGTATCTGAATCCAACTCCCCTGAAACACCCTTTTTGCCGCATCCGGCTGCCAACAGCACTATACTTAACCCCATAATGATTAACAATGATTTTTTCTTCATTCTAATTAGTATCCTTTCCTCGGAATGTTCTCCCATTCCATATTCACAACAGCATATATTACATGTAAGTACAATAACACGGTACCATACTCCGTTATACCATACTTCGGGTGAAAAAGAAAGTAAAAATCTAGATTTCACAAATATTTCATTTCTATAACATCTGATAGAATGAGACACAGAAATGTTTATCCAGTATCATGTAAAAGAGAAAAGCGCTTACTGGATTGGATACTTTAGGTGTCCAAATTCTTCACAGATTCTCTTTCTAAAAATACAGCATCTATCTCTTTTCTCTCCGGATAGGTTTCCCTGTCACCACCAATTCTTTTCATGATTAATTCAACCGTTTCCCGCCCTATCCTTCTATAATTTTGGGCTATCGCTGTTATTGGCGGAAAAAAAGCATGGAAAATCTCATCATCATCAAAAGAAATCACGGAAATATCCTCTGGAATCTTTAGCCTCAATTCACTGGCTTCCATTATGGCCCCCAGGGTTAAATCATGTCCCAGAAAAAATACTGCTGTTGGCCGTTCCCTTAACCTCATCATCTTTCCAAATAACTTTAATCCCATTTCCATTTTAAATTCTCCGCCCATAACAATCCGGTCAGCTTCTGAGATTCCATATTCATCACACGCCTTATTAAATCCATCTACCCTCTTCTGTAAAGTTGACAGGAAAAGCTCACCAACAATTACCCCTATCCTTCGGTGGCCCTTCTCAAGCAAATACTTGGTTGCCCTATAAGCAGCTTCACAGTTATTCGATGTAACTACATCAGCTTCTATACCGTAAACCTCTTGATCTAAAAAGACAAAAGGAATATTACTTTCTTCTATTGCATTAAATAAAGGAATGGCTTTTGCAGAGTAGGGAATGATAATAATTCCATCCATAGAGGTATTTAGTATTGAATCCCTTTCCTTTACAAAGTCCACAGGCTGGTCACTATAGGCCCGAACCATGACTGAGTAATGATAGTCCTGCAAATATTCTTCAATATAGGTGCACACCTGACCCCAAAAGTAATCCCCTGCTTTCGGTAATAGGATACATATTGTTTTTGTCTTTTTTGACCGAAGAGCTTGGGCGGCCTTATTAGGCACATACCCCAATTTCTCAATGCTTTTCTCAATTATTATTTTATTTTCCTTACTAATTGGTTTCCCGTTTAAAAATTTTGATATGGTTGCCAATGATAGTCCGGTATCCTTGGCGATATCTTTTATTGTAGATGGCATCTCATACACTCCGTTTATTCGTTTGAATAAATTATACTATTTTTAATTCATATTGCAAACTTATTCATCTTTATCAAATAAGCATCCGATATTTATCAGATAAGAAACTATCAGATTCACAAATATTAGATATGCAAACATTGATAAGCAAATCGTTTTACCGTTTTAGATTATTATTTAAACATTTCTTCCTCCCAATTCTTGATTTTCCCTCTTAAATATATTGACTTTACACCTCAAAAAGAATATAATGCAAATTATAAAAGCGAAACGTTTTACCATATATTTTATTATTTACTTTTATATACAGGGAGATAATTATGGCCGTAACAATAAAAGATGTCGCAAAAGAATGTAAGCTTGCACTTTCAACTATTTCTAAATATATGAATGGCGGAAATGTGAAAGCTGGAAACAAAGAAAAAATTGAAGCAGCCATACAAAAGTTGGGTTATCAGCCTAATAATCTGGCGAAGGGCTTAAAAAACTCCAGAACTTACACCATCGGTCTTTCTGTCGATTCACTTAAGAATCAATATATAGGAAAATTGGTTGAAAAAATAGAGCAGCTGTTAAAGGCTGAAGGTTACACCCTTTATATCTCATGTCATAAAGACACACCGGAAGGGGTATCCCGTTCATTACAATTCCTTGAAGATAAACAAGTAGATGGAATCATTTTAGTCCCAGTTGGGCAACAAGCTGATTTTCCTAAATCTATCTATGAGAAAAAGCTTCCGCTAGTCACCATGGACCGTAGCTTTAATGCAGGGAGCTTCGACTGCATCACCTCCAATTCAGCTACCGGTATGTACTTAGGTACAGAATATTTAATCCAACAAGGACACAAAAAGATAGCAATACTTTCCGGAACAAAAAAGGGATGTGCCTCTTACTTAAGTGGCAAAGAACGTCTTAATGGTTACCTTCGCGCCATGGAAGACTACCAGTTAGATTGTCCTTCCCATTACATACTTGAGGGCGACTATAGTTTTGAATCAGGCTACAAACACATGGAACAATTATGGTCATCCCCTACTCCTCCTACTGCAATCATAATCTCCAATTACAATATGTGCTTAGGAGCCATAACAGCAATACATAACCTGGGAATTTCTATTCCAAAGGATTTATCCATTGTCACATTTGACGATTTGGAATTTTCTCTTATTTCCAGCCCAAGGTTGACAGCAATACGCCAGCCGGCGGATGATATCGCAAGGGAAACAGTAAATCTGATTTTACAAAGAATAAATGGTGGTTACTCCGATTTCCCCAAGAACATAAAATTACCTACACAATTTATTATAAGGGAATCCGTAGAAAAACCACAGTTATCGATGACATGATTCTCCGACAAATGGGTGGGAAGGGGTTAGGTTGTGAGGTGAATGCGGGTAATTACGAAACAATGGAGGTATCGGAATTATCTAATATAAACTTACTATAAAAGGAGGCAACAAATGGAAGACACAAAACAACAATGGTTTAAGGATGCTAAGTTTGGCTTATTTATTCACTGGGGGCTGTATTCTATCCTGGCCGGTGAATACAAGGGGAAAAAGACGGACCATATTGCAGAATGGATTATGAACCATTTAAACATTCCGGTTGAGGAGTACCGGGAGCTTGCCAAGCAATTTAATCCTGTTAATTTTGATGCTGACAGCATTGTGGAAAAAGCAAAAGAGTGGGGCATGAAATATATCGTATTTACTGCAAAGCATCATGAGGGGTTCGCTATGTACCACTCGACCTCTGATCCTTACAATATTGTGGATGCCACCCCTTACAGAAGGGATATTCTAAAAGAACTACAATTAGCCTGTGAAAAATACGGACTACGTTTAGGACTTTACTATTCCCAGGCACAGGATTGGGATGATCCCAATGGATTTATGCAATATAGGGATAATTCCTCTAAAGATTTTCAAGCTTATTTAGACAATAAGGTGAAACCACAATTAACAGAATTACTCACCGGATACGGTAAGATTGCTTTAATTTGGTTTGATACCCCGATGGAAACTACGGTAGAGCAAAGCCAGTCCCTGGTTGACCTGGTAAAATCCCTCCAGCCAAACTGTATCGTAAGCGGCAGAATCGGAAATAACCTGGGCGAATATATGACGACAGGAGATAATTTTGTACCGAGATTACCCTATGAAGGGGATTGGGAGCTGCCGGCCACACTAAATGATACCTGGGGCTTTAATAAGGATGACCACAACTGGAAGAGCCCGGACGAAGTCATTAAGCTGCTGCTGAAGGTTAATTCCAGAGGCGGTAATTATCTGTTAAATATTGGTCCTGACAGCCTGGGTAATGTCCCTGGCGGCAGCATTGACATTTTAGATGCCGTCGGTAAGTATGTACAAGCAAACCAGGATGCTATCTTTGGCACAAAGAGAATGACCTATTATCCATATGAGCTAGACTGGGCTGAATTTACACAGAAGCCACATAAGCTATTCATCCATATTTTAAAGCCTAAAAAAGTAATCGAAGTAATAAATGTGAACAATCAATTTACAAAAGCTACTATCCTATCTACCAATGAAGAATTGACGTTCCAAAACCTGGTAACCTGCGAAGGCTCCCATATGGTGGAGGTACGGATCCCAAAATCCTACCATGCAAAGACAAATTATTGCATCTGTCTGGAAATGAAGGAAGAGGATCCAATATTTGAACCATTAGAAGGATAAATATTCTATAAAGGAATCATCCCATTTTCATGGTTTTATAAAACGGGCTTCCTGCAACCGGACAAAGGGGATCATAAATTTATAGCAATAATTTTACAGCAATAAACTTACGGCAATAAACTTACGGCAAATAAACTTACGGCAAATAAACTTACGGCAAATAAACTTACGGCAAATAAACTTACGGCAAATAGGCCGGCTGAGCCAATAAATTTGACTCAGCCGGCAGTCATTCCTATAAGCCACGGACAAAAGCTCCATCTGTCTTCAGACAAAGGGAGGCGCTGTTAACTTATCTTAGGTATCACAATATTTACCCTTGTCCCAACACCTACTTCACTGGAAATCTCTAGCCTGCAGCGATCTCCCATTCGTAGTTTTAACCTCTTATATACATTACAAATTCCTATATGGCTATTATTTTCTATTTGATTTATGCTTTCCTTTTCTATGGTCTCCTTGTTTATTCTTTCCAGTATCTCTGCTGGAATTCCCACCCCACTGTCCTGTACGCCGATTACTATCATTTCATCGATACTTTCTATAGACAAGGTCAGACATCCCGGTCCCCTTAACCCTTCAATCCCATGATAAATCGCATTCTCTACAATGGGCTGTAAGATCAGCTTCATAATCTTGTAATCCATTAAGGCATCATCAATATGAAAGGCAAGATGTAATTTTTCTCCCCATCTGATCTTCATAATTTCCAAATAATTTTTCACATACCTGATCTCATCCCTTAAACAGACTAATTGATTAGGCGAACTAATACTGTAGCGGTAGATTTCTGCCATGGAAAGTGAGATTTGACTGATTTCTTCCACCTCCCTGCTTTCCGCAATACTGCTAATGGTCTCTAAGGTATTATATAAAAAATGCGGATTTATTTGAGATTGCAGTGCATCTATTTGGGCCTCTTTTTCATGAATGGATAATTCGTATTTTTCGTATATCAGTTGTCTGATATGATCCATCATACTTTCCAGGCATTTCCCCAAATCCCCTACCTCATCATTTGGAAGCTTCGGAAAACTCACCTCCATATCTCCCTTTTTAACTTTAAAAGTAATTTCCTTAAGCTTTATTATTGGCTTGACAAGCATACTTGAAAATATGCTTCCCAACAGGATGCTTATTAGAAAACTAATCAATGTAATAATTATGGTAAATGTTTTTAATTTTGGAATTCCGGCTGATAACTCATCTATTTCATTTACACTGATTATCCTCCAATCAGGTATCTTTAGGTAATAGGAGGTAATTAGATACTCCGTCCTATCCTTCTTAATTTGGAAATCCTCCTCACCCGCTTCTGCCCTGTGATATAACTCCGCCTTTTCCTCCTGGCTGAAGATTTCATTGTTTAAGTCCAATATCAGCTTATCATTATTAAAAATTCCCCATTCATTGTGATTATCACTTGATGACATTACTGATTGAAGAGACTTCACAGAAAACTCAACTACAAAAGTATACTTACCGCTATAATAATTGTTCCCGGGCAGCTTCCTTACATATAATAAATTATCAGGATTCACACCCTTCGGATCAGCTGCCTTTGTATTATCCTTAGGAAAAGAGGTAGAGTATTTATCTTCAGAATCTATAAAATTCCTGTAAAATATATTTTCCTTTAAAGACAGGGAAGAACCGATTCCATAATCCGTTTGAAATATAACATCCCCTTCATAAGAAACTAAATAAACCTTACTAATCGTTTTTTCAAGTCCATAATATCCCCTCAGCTTTGTTATAGCTTCATTCAAGCTTAATCTGGGTTCTATACTTTCTATGGAGCCTTCCTCCATTTTTCCAATATGCTTATCCATGTTGCTGTTATAGATAGAAAAATAATATTGGTCCAGTTGATTGTAAAAATCAGAGATTCTCATGGAAACCAAGCTCATTAATTCATCATAATATGTCTTGGTATTACTTTTTATCCTTTTTTCATACTGTTGATAGGATAATCCCCCCAAAATTATAAACGGCACTAATGATGATATAAAAAAACAAATAATTATCTTTTTATGAATAGAATTTACTGCTTCAAATAGCTTTTTCATGTTTTATCTGCATCCTTATCCCTTGGTTCCTTCTGAAAGTCACTGGGCATCATCCCAGTATATCTTTTAAAGGTTTTCCCAAAATACCCTACATCATTAAAGCCAACAGCTGCCGCAACCTGATTTACTTTTACACCTTTATCTTCGAGCATTCTCTTCGCATGTTCAATCCTTGTACAATTCAAATAATCGTTAAAGTTTTTGTTCGTATATTTCTTGAAGGAGGTGCTAAGATAAGAGTGGTTAATATGAAACATAGCCGCCAGCTTTTTCAGGGATATATCTTCCTCCCTATAATGGAGGTCTATATACTTTCTTACTTTTTGAATGGAAGAAGCAACATTTCTTTCTGAACTTTGCTGGATGCAGACAGCTATTACATTACAATAATGTAAAAATACATCAATTGAAGATCTCCTTAGCTTATAAGGTGAAATTTCATCCATCAGCTTAATCCCTTCATTAATTACCTTTTCCGGAATTCCCCTCTCAAATGCGATCCTCATAATATCTCCCAGGATCAAATGCAAGGTATAATTCATCTCATTAATCGTCAGCTGATTTTCTACACTTATGAAGCTTTTCAATCTTCGGCTAACCTGTTCCAGCTTTTCAAAATTAAAGGTATATACAGATTCTATCAGATCCCTCCTTAAAACCTCGGGGAAATTTACCCACTCCCTTTTTTCCTCATTATCTGTGGGTATAATAATTTCGTTTAAGCTATAAAGATGTAAATGAGCCAAGCCGTTTTTAGCCGTCTCCATAGAAATATTGATTTCCTCCAGCTCCCGAAAGGGTTTCCCTATGGAGATACTTATTCCCAGGACCGATTGGTTCTTCACCTGGTTCCTTAACATCCTGGCATACTGCCTGGTGTCAAATTCAGAATTCGACGAGATAAAAATCCCAAAAAGATTATTGGAGACAGGAAAAACAGTAAAGGTTAAATTTCGTGAAATATCGGATACCATCTTCACTAAATTTTGATAAACATAAGTATAATCGTATTTTTCCTCCATTACCCGCAATAAGAATATCACTTTATATTTCGTATAAAACCCCAGCTTATTTAATAAATCATATATTTTCTGAAAATCAATAGGGGCTTCATCGTATATTTTTTTCAAAGAAGAATTAAGTATTTCATAGCTTGTTTTAGATACCTGTCCCAGGGCACTGTTCTGATGGATTTTGTTAATCGCCTTATCCAGTACCCCCAATAATTCCTCCTTCTTAATTGGTTTTAAAATATAGCCTGAGGAATTTAAATCAATTGCTTCTTTGACATAGGAAAATTCACTATACCCGCTTACAAAGATAGATTCCACATATGGCATTTCCTCCTTAAGCTTCTTCATCATTTCAATTCCATTTAACGCAGGCATCCTCACATCAGTAATAATAATATGTGGATGAAAAACCTCTGCCATCTGTATTGCTTCAAAGCCATCAGAAACCTCTGCACAGAGAACCAGATTTTCATCCCATGGAATCTTATTTTTTATACTGGTACGTATCCAAACTTCATCATCCACAATCATTATTTTAATCATCGCATTCTCCCGTATGATGTATTTATAGCCCCTCTTATTCTAGAGGGGCTTCCCTGACATCAATCCCATATTGCTCATAATCCCATTCCTTTGTTTTGATATCCCTTGTTTTCACGCTTAATATCCTCTTTAGCAATATCAGCGTTAAATCACTTTGGATCTTTGCATATTCCTCTTTTCCATATAGGTTATTTATTTCTGACGGATCACTTCCCAAATGAAACAGCTGGCAACGGTCATCCGCATAAATGCTCAGCTTCCAGTCCCCTTGCCTTACCATGGCTCCACATCCGTAGGAGGTAGGGCTAAAGGGTGCCTTTAATTTCAGATTAGGAATAGCCTCCTTTTGTGTAGGAGCGGCAATACCCGCTTCACAGATGATATTTTCCTTTCCTTCATCTGTTCCATTTCTTAATTCAGTAACCAATGATTTACCTATCATAGTCTGTGGAACCTGAATGTTTAATAAATCTAATAAAGTGGGAGCCAAGTCTACCTCTTCCACTAACCCTTGAAAGACCCTTCCTTCCCATTCTTCATCCGGATGGTATAAAATAGTTGGGATTTTAGTCAGGGAATCATAGAATACAGGAATTTTATGAGTCATGCCATGATCCCCTAACAATTCTCCATGATCTGAAAAGAAAAGTATAATCGTGTTCTTATCCTTTCCGGTTTTTTTCAAGCTATCCATAAGCCTTCCTACATTATCATCTACATATCTCACTTGCCCCATGTACATCGCTATGGCTTTTTTCATGTCCGCTTCGCTGCAAAGCTCCATTTCTGAATGTTCCCTCCATACCTGATTTCTCACCGGTTCTCCATCCAGGTCATATTCATAAAAGCTTTCAGGCAGCGGGGCTTCGTCCGGATCAAATAAGGTTGCATATGGCGGAGGGCAAGCAAACACCGGATGGGGATCCTGATAATTTACCCATGCAAAAAAAGGTTCCTCTGCATGCTCCATAAACTCTATCGTTTCATCCGTAAGTCTTTTTGTTATATTGTAAGGCTCATCTATTTCCATAGGAAAGGAAGAAAAGGAATGCTCATACTTACTATGGCCATCACAATTCCCCAGGCATATTTCATCTAATTCGTCCCATACACGATCTAAGTCTTCATAGGTAAACAGATGGTTCTTTCCAAACATCCCGGCTCTGTAACCTTGATTTTTAAGCGCCATAGCTATATTAGGCACCTTAGGGCTTATGGTAGAGCCATAATTCCTATGATTATGCTCACTAAAATAAGTAGAGGTAGCAAAGCTGATTCTGCTGGGGGCACACAGGGGCGCTGCACAATAGCAGTTTTGGAATACTACTCCCTCTTTGGCTAACCCATCAATATGCTTCGTTCCGATTTTTGTATTTCCGTAACATCCTAAATAATCTGCCCTCATCTGGTCCGGAGTAATAATTAACAAATTGTAGCGTTTATCATTCATATCCATACCTTATTATGTCCATGCCCATCATTATGGGCATTGCCGTTATACCGCACAAATTGCCATGAAAGTGCTGGCATGGATCCTAGCCTCCCTTCGTTTATTATTTATTTTTCTTTCACCCTTCCCCTTCTAATCCACCCCTGGAGATAATACCATAAATTTTGTGAGCTTTAAATAAAGCCCACAAAATTTATGTAATCCAGTATATAATTAGTTTTTAATATTTACTTTATTTTATCTTGCTACTCTGCCTTCATGCCATATTCATTTTCCTTGCTCCAGCCGTTCTCCACCTTGGCATTTTCACTCATGGCACTCCATTCTTTATTTAAGCCTTCCGTATATTCCTCCATATCCATATCTCCCATTAAATAGACCTGGCTGGAAAGAACTTGGAAGTCTGTAAACTCCTTAGAGGTCGCATAGCCAAAGTAATTTGCATGAAGCACATCCTCTGTCTCTGTAGTCAACCACCCTTTTAGGTTATCAGACATTGGCATATCCTGTACCGGTGGTATAATCATAAAACCGTCCATTAATTTTTGCAGAGGCTCCGGAGATAGCATGAACTGAACAAAATCTAAAGCTGCCGCTTGCTTCTTTGCATCTTTATTTGCCTTTACAACATAGGTATCAACTAATTTTCCTCCATTGTTTAATGACTTTCCTGTTGGAGAGGGATACTGATTTTCTGTTACTATTGGCAACGGCATTAACCCGTATTCAAAGCCCAAATCTCCAATTCCTTCTAACTGGTAAGCCTGGAAGCTTCCTATGGTCATCATAGCCACCTTTTCCGACAACCATAAATCCATTATTCCGCTAACATCGGTACTATTAAAATCACTATTCCAATACTGGCTGAACTCCTTTAATAAAGTAATACTATCCTTAAAGGGGCTGGCTGTAAAATCAATTAAGTTGTTATCTGTAGCGGCAACCAGCTCATTTTTTGTAACAAATCCGTTACCGTCTAAATCCATCTTATCCCGTAACTCCTGATCCATCTGGGAGATGAAGTTATGTAGCCACCAATTCATATGGGCATCGTTGACCTTAGCGTTGGCAAATCCAAAAGGCACCACTCCAACCGCTTTTAGCTTTTCACAGGCTTCGAAAAACTCATCCACGGTCGTGGGCAGCTTATCAATTCCCGCCTTCTCAAACAAGGTTTTATTATACATCACTTTAACCCCTAAAACCTTACTGGGAATTCCCGGTAAGCTTTTATTATTAGGATTAACGGCTTGCTGCATTAAAATCGGGGACATGGTTTCTTCCAAGGTTTTATTGTCAAAATACGGATTTGCATCACTTAAATGCTCATTGAAATCAATAAGATATCCTTTGGTATAGTCATCCCATCCCCAGCTATAGTTTACTTCCATCACATCCGGTGCGCTATTCGCAGCATGCTGGGTTGTGATCCAGGTACGGTAACTGCTATTATCAAACTGTTCTAATTCCACAGTTACACCGCTCTTCTCATGATAATCATTCAGTATCTCATCCCAAACCTTCTGTCCATTTTCATCCAGGATTGCTCCGATTGAGAACCGTATTGTGGTTCCAGAAATATCAACCTTATCGCCTTTGCTCTCATCACCCTTGCCCTCTTCATTTTTTCCTTCGCTGCCCTCTTTTGTCCCCTGTTTCGTTTCTGAACTCCCACCCTGTCCGCTCTCCTTGGATTTACAAGCACTTAGGCTAAAGGCTGTGCCTATAATTAAGAATGCGGTCAACATAGTTATTAATACTTTGCTTCTTCTTTTCATTTCTTTTCCTCCTATAAAAATATATAATGAGTGAATTCGCTTCACATCATTTTCCACTATGCACTAGCCTTTTACAGCGCCAGCCGTAATTCCTTCTACAAACTGTTCTGATGCAACTGCAAATAGTAACAATATCGGAATAGAGGCAATTACGTAGGCTGCGAACAAAGGCCCCTCCCCTAATTTTATATTGGCCTTAAGCCTTGTTACAGCTACAATAACAGGAGATACGTTTTTACTTGTCGTAATAATTAGAGGCCACATATAATTGTTCCAAAAGTTCAGGCCTGTTGTAATAGATACTGTGGCTATAATTGGTTTTGACAATGGCAGTACGATCCTCGCAAACATCTGCATATTGCTGCAGCCCTCTACCTTTGCCGATTCCATAATACTTTTTGATAATCCTTTAAAAAAGGTTGTCATCAAAAGAACTCCCATTGCTATATTATTTGCCGCCGGCGGAAATACCTGTCCTAAATAAGTGTCATATAAATGCATATCCCTAACTACCAAAAATTGAGGAATTAAAATAACAAAGCCCGGTACCATTAATAATGAAATGATGTAATAATACACGATCTTCTTCCCCGGGAGCTCCAATTGGGCAATGACAAAGGCTGCCAATGCCGATGCAACCAGGGTAATTCCAATTCCAATAAAGGTGACAACAAAGGAATTAAATATGGGTCTCACAATTTGTCCAAAAGCAATTGAATAATTTTCAAAGTGTAATGGAAATGTTAAAAACCAAGGGTTATTAACTAACTGCATTTTATTTTTTAGGGATCCGAATATTAACAGAAAAAATGGATAAAACGTAATCACAAATAATAAAATAATGGATACCCCTGCCGCTAAATTCAGCTTACTCTTTTTCATGGTCTTTCTCTCTCACTTTCTATGTTAATCCATTACATCACTTTCCTTCATTATTCTTTGGTTTAAAAATGTAATAACCATCACAAGTATAAAAAGCGCAACTCCAATACTTGAAGAATATCCGAATTGATTATAATTAAATGCTCTTTGATATATATACAGAGCCGGAGTTAATGTCGCCGTCCCCGGTCCCCCGCCTGTAAGCACAGAAGGTTGGTCAAACATTTGGAATGCCTGTATCAGCATATATGTAATCACAAGCTTTCTATGGCTTGAAAGCAGCGGGATATCAATATGGATTATTTTCTGAAATGTACCAGCACCTTCTAACGATGCTGCTTCATATAAAGCCTCCGATATATTTTGCCTGCCGGCTAAATAAAGCAGAAACGGCAAGCCGGCTATCCAGGGAAAGTTGATAAAGATTATTGCTCCCAGGGAGGTTGACTCTGTTCCCAGCCACGGCTTTGTAAATCCCCCTAAACCGATCCCTTGGAGTAACATGTTAAATATGCCGTAATCTCCTGCCAAAATCCATTTCCATAAAAGAATAACGACCATGAAGGGGACTACCATAGGTATAATAAAACCTAATTTAAAAAACTTTTGTATTTTCTGGTTTTTAATATTACTTACTAATTCTGCCGCTATAAACGGGAATGTCAGATTAATTAAAATGGTCGCAACACACACTTTTAATATATTAAAAATAGCATCATGGAACATCTTATCCTTTAATAAGTCTTTATAATTCCCTAATCCCTCAAAAATTTTTACATTGGCACCATTCCAATTGAAAAAAGACTGGTATACAGACGTCACAAATGGGTAGTACTTAAAAATTGTTATAATTAAAATGGCAGGTAAAACGCAGAAAATCTGTACTTTATATTTATTAATTGATTTTAAAATACCTATTTTCCCCTGTTTTCCATTGTTAGAAATTGCTTTCATCTAAATCCCCCTGTTTCCTTGCTTTGTTAGTTTTCGTCCTGATTCTTGTCCCTTATTCTGTCCTTATAATTAAGATTTTAAATTCCGCTCTATTGTTTATAGCTTTCCTGCTTTTTACTACATTCACTTTATCATAAGCATTGTTGGTTAACATTAAATAAAATTTAGAAGTTTGTAGTAATATATTCGGATCCATTTCTATCTCAATAGATTATGGCAGGCAAAAGTAAAATATTGTTGAATTCAGCATTGTATCGGACTAAAACAGTGTCGCAGGACGATATATTCCTTCATTTCACTTTTTCACTTGCAAAAGGTGAAATGAAGTGATATGATAGTGAAAAAGTGAAATGGAGGTGAAATCATGCGTGAAGACAATAATACCGAATATAAGAGGGAATACACTCCTGACATCAAAAAAGAAGTGATAGCCTTTGCCAATTCGGATGGCGGCGTGATATATGTCGGGCGCGATGACGAGGGAAATCCTTATCCTTTGCCCGATATAGACGAGACACTGACGCAAATCACAAACAGCATCCGCGACAGTATTTTACCTGATGTGACCATGTTCGTGGGGTATGAAGCCAACGAGAATGGCATTGCCATCACGGTCCGGGAGGGAACTCACAAGCCCTACTTCCTGCCGGAAAAGGGATTGAAGCCCTCCGGCGTCTATGTGCGGCAGGGTGCGTCCAGCGTCCCCGCCAGCTTTGAGCAAATCCGCGAAATGATTAAACTAACCGACGGCGACAGGTTTGAAGCTGCCCGTTCCTTGACGCAGGAGCTTACCTTCAGCGCGGCGGCAGAGGAATTTTCCCGGTGCGGCGTGGAGTTTGGCGAGAGCCAAATGCGGACGCTAGGGATCATCGGCGCGGACGGACTGTACACGAATTTAGGTCTGTTGCTGTCCGACCAATGCGCCCACACCATCAAATTTGCCGTATTTAACGGCACGAAAAAGGGAGAGTTTAAGACGCGCAAGGAAATAGATGGTTCTGTTCTGCGGCAAATGCGTTCTGCGTTCGATTTTCTTAGTCTGTCAAACAACCTTGCCGCTACCTTTTCGGGACTTGACCGTATCGAACAGTACGATTACCCGGAGGAAGTCGTCCGTGAAGCTATGCTCAATGCGATTATCCACCGGGATTACGCCTTTTCCGGCAGTATCATCGTCAACTTATACGACGACCGTATGGAGTTTATTTCCCTGGGCGGCTTAATGCCCGGCTTGCAGACAGAGGATCTGTTCTTGGGTATTTCCCAGCCGCGTAATGAAAAGCTGGCCAATGTTTTCTATCGCCTGAAACATATTGAGGCATACGGAACAGGACTGCGGCGAATCATGCAGTATTACGAGGATTTTGATAAAAAGCCGGAAATTGAGGCAACGCACGGTGCTTTCATGCTGAGTCTGCCAAACATGAACCACGCACGTCCGCTAATTACCAAACGCCAGCAAAAACCGCAACATAAAGCCATATTGGAATATCTGCAAAGCCATCCCTTCATCACAAACGAGATTGTACAGGAGCTTCTATCCGTTAAGCAGACAAGAGCCTATGCGATTATCCGCGAGATGATAAATGAGGGAATGATTTCCAAGAACGGTTCAGGCAAAGAAGATAACAAATATGTTTTAACTGAATAGGCAAACCTTGTTTTCCATACGGGCGTTCACAAAAATGTGGACGCCTTATTTTTTTTGTACTCCTGTTGATAATTTCGTACTTTTATATGGACTAAGCTGATTATCTATAATATTAATTGTTCTTATATTTCATCTGATCAACATAAATAGCAAATTTCGACAATTAAAATGTAAAATATTGTTGAATATGATGCCGAGTTGAGCTAAAATATAAATATAAGGTATTGCTTGGTAAAAATTAGTAAGCTAGCCATTCTGTCATTGCCCATAAAATTTAATATTTAGGAGGATTGACGATGAAAATAGGAATATGTGATGATGAGCCTATTGTCGTTAGGATACTTGCCGGGTTAGTTGGACAGAGTTATTTGCCCACAGGTACTGGTATATATATGTATGGCGCAGATTCTGGACTTCAATATGGAACAATAGACAGTTATAATGTTACTTCGTCTTCTGGTTCAGTTACTTTTACCGATTTAGTAAAAGCTACTTATTCCTCCCAAACAGGGGATAGTGGATCACCCATTGTTCTCTATGATGGTAATCACGGAGGTGTATCAAAAGTCACCTTAATAGGAACACATCGTGGTACCGAATCAGATGGCAAAAAAACTTTCTCTAAATATCTCAATATTTCAAATCAACTAGGTATAACAGCTCTTACCAGTTAATATAGCTATGAGTAATAGTAATATTCTAAAATACGGAAGGTTAAATATGAAAATAAAATTTTTATTGCTTTTATCACTGATACTAATTACTATACTTGCCGGTTGTTCAAAGGAAAGCCATAACAAAAATATTTTAGATAATAATAATGGCTTTCAGAATACTTTAGAAAAAGATGACTTTGAAATTACTATTACCACAGAAAGAAATACATATTCATTAAACAAATTGTTTAAAACTGAGCCTTTAAATATTAGTGCTCTTATAAAATATATAGGAAATAAGGAAAACATATCAATATGGCATGGAGAGCCTTTATGTGCAATAACGTTAGTTCCTTGTAACGGAGATTCTTTTGGTGAAAGTTTTCTTGATATAAAAATAAGATCTATAATACAAAAAGATGAAGCTATATTAATTAGCCCAGATTTTCAGAGTGAGTTCTATAAAGACAGAATAACTAAAGGCGAATATACTGCAATTGCACATTTAAAATTAAGTTTGGATAAGAAAGGAACTCAAATTGTAGATTTTTCTGCCGAAATTCCATTTGAAATACAATAACTTGTACGTAGTGGAATATATGCCATCGTGTAAAAGCGCCTCCTATCTGATAGACTAATAGCAGTAAATCAGATGGGAGGTTTTATATGGCTATAAACCAAGCCTGAAGACGCTAGAGCAGCTAATCATCAAACAAGTACCATGTTGCCTGTCACCATACCGAATTTGAACTGCCATGAAATAAAAGAAATTGTACATAATGCTTATATCAGATATAATAATATTGATATTGCTAGAGAAAGGAAGGTGAATTCATATGTGTAATACCAATGATTTAAATATCATTTTAGATAAGATGTTATGGGTATATAAAACAGTGTATAGGGAGAATCTTGTAGATGTATATTTATATGGTTCCTATGCCAGAGGCGATTACGAAGAAGATTCCGATATTGATTTAGTGGCAATAGTACGTGGAAACAGACCGGAAGTACAGGCACCGCTTGAAGACATATGGGATGTCGCCGGTGAATTTGGATTGGAACACGATATTGTAGTGTCACCGAAGGTTATTCCTTATGATGAATTTATGGAATATAAAAATGAGCTTCCTTACTATAGGAATATTGAGATAGAGGGGGTCAAGATAAGTGCCTGATCATCAATTATTTTAAGCTTTTCCAAAATGTAAATTAGCTACAATTAAATCGATCAATTTAAAATATTCTATTTGCGGGAACAGGTAGTCTTATATGACTGCCTGTTTATTTTTTGCTATCCACATCATAGTTAGTGTCGCAGGATGATGTATTCCTGCATTTCACTGTTTACATGAAAAAAGTGAAATAACATGATATGATAGTGAAAAAGTGAAATGAAGGTGAAATCATGCGTGTAACATTAATTATTACATCTCAATTTCTTCAAAGCCATAAATAAGGCGAAAAATTTCAAAAAGCAGATAAATTAAATAATTTACCAATAAAAAATCCATTACAAACCCAAAGCTTATGTAATGGATTTTTTACTGTTAAAGTAAAATTTAAATTTTTTCAAAACGGTCCACATCAGTAACAAAAATCGTGGCACCGCCTACATTAACCACAGTATTCATGGAGGCATACTCCGCGGGGCCTACCGGGTTGGAGATGATCTGCTGTCTTGGGCCGCATTCCTTTTTCACAATATCTATTACGCCGTCTACCTGGTCTTCCTCCGTACCTATCATGAGCGTAGTATTGCCTTCCCTTAAAAAGCCGCCCGTGGAGGCCAGCTTCGTTACATAAAAGCCTTTCCTGTTCAGTGCCCCTATTACAGCCTGGCTATCAACATTACGAACGATTGCATAAATTAACTTCATACTAACTCTCCTTTCAGTTGTGGGAAAGGAGAGTTTTCTCTCCTTTCAGTTGTGAGAAAGGAGCGTTTTTCTCCTTTCAATTACTAGCTTCTTGTCAGGCAGCTACGAAACCATATTATCCTGCTGCCGCCGGTTACTTACTGCTGCCAGTTATCTTACATAATTTTTCAAAGGCCAGCCTTTTGCTTCCGTCCTCTAAATAAATTATACCACAATATTGAAAATTATTTTTTATAAGAAGTCGCTGCATGGATAAATTTTCTTCGTGGGTATCCACCTTGATGCTTTTTATTCCTTTATCCAGGCAGATTTCTTCAACACTGCCGATTATCCGTGAGGCTAAACCAAGCCCCTTATAACGATCCTTAACTGCAATCCTATGGATCACCGCATAACCTCCGTCACTCACCCACTGCCCTTCATGAATGGACTGGTAGGTTTTCTCTCCGCGAAAGGATACTGCCGCCGTAGCGACAATGTCTTTTCCCTCTGACAATATATAGCTTTCCCCATTATCAATATCCTGCCTTATGGTTTCACGGTTGGGGTAATTATTCTGCCATTGGTCAATCCCGGCTTCCTTCAAATAATCCTGAGCCTGCTTTATGATCCCTAATATATCATCAATTTCTTCTTTCCGTGATTTCCTGAATTCCATATCCAACTCCTAAAGTATGGGGCAAAATGCACTGGCCTCCTTTCCCCTGTTTTATAAAGCTGCCATCAGCTGTGGTTCCTGATATAAATCTGAAGTGCTTTAATAAATAAGACCAGGGCGTAAACACCCAACACCATTAAAATAATTTCCAGTATAGGAATTACTAATGCAAACATGGCCAAAGACGACATCATGTTATTCCCCCTTCATTTTTAATTAGGCCAGTTAAGTTTTCTTCAGCCAAACCACTTTTAACCAAACCTTTATTTATACAGACCCTATATATAAGTCTTGCTTTAATTATACTACTATCTATTTTACATCAATAAAGCGCCCTTTGCCACCGCTTTTTTATAAACATTTCATAACCGTTTCCTAATGCATGCTATTTATATTTATTATTTACATTTAAAATAAGGGTTCTGCAAGAAATGGGTGCTGCAAGAAGAAGTCCCCATACCAGATATTAAAAAATACTCCTTGACAGGATAGCCCTTGCTATCCGCAATTGATATCTGGTATGTTCTTTCTATTTTGCAACACCCTTATCTCAGCGACGCTTATGGAATGTATCAGGTTAAATTCCTGATACATTACCAGGCGTATATTTTTAAATATCAGCATATCGAAATGTTTTCAATGCCAGCAGCAATGCGACGATTGCTACTAATAATACAAGCCCCATATTTATTAAGTAACTGGCCCATGCTAAGTCAAATGCGCTACGCAAGGCATTGACAAACCACTGAAAAGGGTTAAATCGGTTGACGATTTGAATAAACTCCGGGGTGTTGTCCAGGGAGTAGAAAGCACTGCTGCTGAACAAAAGCGGCATAGTGATGATGTTTGTCAGCATACTTACATTGTTTTCTGTCCGGCTCAGACTGGCTATGAAAAAGCTAAAGAAAACATAGCTGAGCGCAGCAAAAAGAAGAACAGGAATCACTGCGAGAAAAGCTTGAACGGGAACTCTCAGTTTGAGTGCAAATATTCCTGACAGCATTACAAGCATTGCACACAGAAAAGAAATTGAAGTCCATGCCCCTGATATGCTGCATACATACCTCCAAAGTGGCATAGGCGTTACCCGCAGCAGGTTATATACACCTCTCCGGCGTTGTGTCAGTATGGCAAAAGATGTAGTTGTAAATGCGTAGAACAAAATACTGGCAGCCATCATGCCCGTTAATATGCGTTCAGGATATTCCGGGGATTTTATAAAGATCCCCAACCCAATCGAGCCTCCGATTGGCAATATAATCGACCATAATAATAAAAAGGGATCCCGACCTGCTGATTTGAATGTAAGACTAAATATTGTTCTCATTTGATTACCTCCCTGCTTGTGTGTTGTCGGTTAATTCAAGATACAAACTTTCAAGATTTTCCGCATGATATTGTTGTAAAAGGCTCTCCGGCTGACCTTGTGCAACAATTTGCCCCTCATGCATCAGAATAATGCGGTCCGCTATACGGGATACTTCTTCCATGTCATGCGACGAAAAGAGGACGGTTGCCCCATTTTCCGCCAGCCGTTGGATCATATTTCTGACTTCGTGCCGGGCGCGGGGGTCAAGCCCCGCCGCTGGCTCGTCAAGTATAATAAAATCCGGATTGTGCAGGGTAGTAACAGCAATTGCAAGTCTTTTCTGTTGTCCGCCAGATAGGCGCGATGCAAGCGTTTTTCTTGCTTCCTGTAAATTGCATTCCTCCAATTTTCTCTGGATTTGCTGTTTATCGACCTTTACATTGTAAAGCGCTGCAAACAGCCGCAAATTTTCTTCGGCAGTGTAACCTTCAAAAAAAGGAGTAGATTGCAGTTGAACGCCTATATGTGCCCTGAAATCCTCCCTCCAGCGCGTGATTGTTCCGGCATCGGGCTGTAATATTCCTAGGAGCATTGCCAGTGTGGTCGATTTTCCGGCTCCATTTGTTCCAATCAGCGCGAGAATTTCCCCTTGTTTGATCTCTACATTAATGCCTTTTACAACTTCCCGGTTATGAAATTGCTTGCGTATGCTTTTAGCTTCCATTAAATTCATCTTCAAAACCTCCATTTATTTAATATTGTTTATTCAACGTTGAGTATATGTGTTATTTTTTCTCCCTCTGTTACGAGGGAGAATTTTTAATATTTCGTATCCAAAAGCGCCAAAGCCTTATCAACAAAATCCTGTTGCTGTTTTATTATGGAAAACATATTATCCATCATCAGCATAACCATCGGGGGGATTTTATGATTCAGGGCTGTGCCTTTTGCTTTAAAACCTTGCTCTACTGCGTCATATTCATCCTTTAGAACGTTGCGTTGCTGTTCAAGAGCTTTCCGGCATTCATCCACTGACAGCTTCTCATAGAATGATAATCCGGAATATAACGTTGAGGGATAAAGTACGGAAGAATCCTTTAATGCATCCTTAATGAGCGTCTGGAGATAAGCTCTCCCAGCTTCCGTAATAGCGTAAACAGCCTTTTGCCGGTGTCCAGTCTGTTCTATGCTTGTAACTGCAACATAACCCTCTTGCTCCATTTTTTTCAGCGCATGATAGATAGAGCCAATCAGCACACCGCCCCAACGTTCCGCATCCGTCATTTGCAACGCTTGCTGAATATCATAGCCAGACATCGGCTGAACATCCAGCATTCCAAGTACAAGTAACCGTGTCAATCCATTTCACCTCACTTACTCAACATTGAATATTATATCATTGAGTAAATTGGTTTGTCAAGATCGTAGTAGATAATTTTGTTTTTACATTACCTTATCTGATTTTATCGGGCAATAGAAATGTAGGATATCTAATTTGCCATTTTACATCAATGGAACGTCCTCACTGCCTGGTATGTTCTTTCTATTTTGCAACACCCTCACCTGCCTTAATAACAGCTAGCTTTACATCCCCAAAAGGAATCAACCGGTTGGCTTACACTACTCATATATTCTTTCTTTATCATAAACAATATTTCCAATGCCGCCATCCACGCGCTGCATTTTGACCGGGTCGATTGCCTTTGCAATATGTGCCTTCTGGCCAAGGAACTCAAAGGGTACGTTATCCGCTTTACCGGCCAGTACATTCTCGCAGACCTGAATGACGCCGTCTACCATTTCCTTCGGAGCCTCACCCTCCCGGTGGGATAAATATACCCTGTCATACTTTCCATCCGTCTCTTCCTTCAGGCACTTTAGCTTCCTGATAAATGTAGTGACTCCTACGGAATGCCCGTCAAATACAAAGGTGAAGGGGTTGCAGGCATCCCCAAGGATCAGGGTACGCTCCTCCTTGATAAGAATTACCATAGAGCCCGGCGTATGCCCGGAGCACTCATATACCTCTAAGGTAACCCCGCCCAGGTCAAAGGTATCACCATGCTTTAAGGGCAGGTATTCTCCCGTACGGACAGGAATATAATCCTCCTCCGTAACATCCTTGAATTCCTCAGCCATGGATAAATAGTCTTTCCTGAGCCCTAAGCTGCTGTGCGCCTCACATACGCAGTTATCTGCCGATTCATATAGACCTTTGTGGTAAATTCCGGCGCCCCCATTGCATGATCCACATGCCCATGGGTCAGCAGGACAATGTAGGGCTTATCTGTCAGGGTCTCTACATAGGTTTTTAAGCTTCCGGCACCGCTGCCGGTATCAATTAACGCTGCTGAATCCTTACCTTCAACAAGGAACATGATCACATCCATAATCCCCCGGATCCGGGTAACGGAATCTGATATTTTTTCTGATCTGAATTTTACCATATAAATCCTCTCTATACTTTCTTATATATTTTTCACAAAAAAGCTCCTATGCTTTCCTTGATTTCTGTACTGCAGTTGCCCTCCGTCTCAGTTGGTAGGTATCAAAGCCTATGGTTGCCAGCATGATAATGCCCTTTGCAACGTACTGGTAATATACATTCATTCCGGCCAGCTGCATGCCATTGCCATGTCAAACCGGTCTTCAAACCGGTATTTCTGGATATAATAATAGTCCTCGATATGGTTGATCTCTTCCCTGATTTTTACCATGCCCTCATCGCTGGACCCCTTTCTCCTCCTGGCCGCTGACCACCATTGCCCTGTCAAACCGCGGCAAGCCTGCAATCTGGTCATAATCCGTCACCATGCTCCCGAAGAACACCAGCCTTCCCCATTCTGCAACGATTGCTTCCTCAAAGGCCTCAATCAGCTTACTGCAGGAGGACTTTATCCTGCTGCTGCCAATATTGATCCTGAAATTCCCGTATACCTCATTCAAATCCCTGATCTGGTAAAATAATGCCAGAACCGCGTTCTTTATCTCCGCCTTCTTATCCTCTTTAAAATTCAGCAAAATAACATGTCCCCTGTAATCGGAATAGTAGATGACATGGGCCAGGTTTTTAAAGCAGCCATTGATATAATTACACACCTTTTCGCTGAACAGTGAGTTATCCAGGGTAAGCATTCCGTCAATATTAGTATCAACATAGACCATCTGGTAATTTGGATGGTTAAACTCCGTCGGAAAGCTCCTGTTGCAGACCTCCTCCGAAATAAGCAGCTGTTTTCCACGCTCCTGATCCCTTTGTGTAATGATCTTCCAGAAATCCTCCAGACGGCTTTGATCCTGGGCTGCCTCGTATTCCTCCAGCTTTTTGTGCTTTTCCTGCTCTTCCCTCCGTTGGTTCAATTGGTTACAGACCTTCTCCAGGGTCTCATTTAATTGCTTCTCATCAATCGGCTTTAAGAGATAATCGATTACATTTAATTGGATGGCACTTCTGGCATATTCGAAATGCCTGTAACCGCTCAATTACTCCCTGATCCGGTCATATGTTGGTATGCGCTGGTGAAATCCTGACCGTTTTTTTCATAACGCAATGTCTGTCCTTATACCCACTATATAAATTTTGTCTGCCTTCGTCAATCCATATAACAGGGAATAATAAAGGGAATAATAAAAAATTTAGACAATTGACATATTTTCATAACTTGCATATAATAATAGTATAAGACAGGCAACGGCGTGTGTCTGTCGAAGCGTTGAAGTAAGGGAGTGTGCCGGTAGGCATTGCCTTATGGAGCTTACAGGAGGGGTTGTGTAACGAAACCTCAAACCGGCTCAGGCAGAAATGCTGAAAGAAAATACACCAAAAAACCCTGCTGTAAAGCGGGGTTTTTTGTTACAGAAAGGGGAATCGAATGGATTTATTACAACAATGCGCGGTAGGCTTTGAACGGATTCTGCCTTACCAATACCACATTGTAGTCGGACGTAAGGGCAAGGTTTTGGACTTTACCGTTACCTTTGACCGCGCAGATTTTCACCATCTTTCCGGACTGCACAAGCTAAAGGATAATGTTCGTTTTCTGACTGGAAAACGTTCCTATATCATGGATGAAGTCCTCTCTGGAAAGCTAACCCTCTCCCAAGCGCAGCAAAGTAATTTTTATGGAGAAATGCAAATACGCCTTGTTCCATTACTGGGGCTAGAAGCCTTTCTTGACAGCAACGAGATTATCTTCCAGTATAACTAGTAAGATTCATAAGTTTTCGCTAATTCAAGCCGATTATCTTCTCCAAAATGAGTGTCAGGGAGATACCGTTTATCTTTTTTTAACCCAGCGTGATAACAGCAGTGTTCAAGTATGCCGCAGTCTTTTCCCCAAAAGAGAAATGAACTATGCGGAGGGGCAGACACGTTATACTTTATTAAGAAAAGAAAAAATAGATACTCGGACAGGATCAGTAGAAATCCAATATGACCGTCTCACGCCAAAAAAAAGAACCCCTAAGTAACCCTTCTCCAAAACAGGATATCTAATTTGCCTTCCTCAAAAAATCAAACTGTGACATATAAAGCTGATAATACTCTCCCCTAAGAGCCAGCAATTCATCATGGCTGCCTTTCTCCAGGATTCCCCCCTTATCCACATACATAATACAATCCGCATTCTTAATGGTGGACAGCCGGTGCGCAATAATGAAGGAGGTCCTGCCCTCCAGCAGACGGTTCAGCCCTTTTTGCAGCAGTATTTCCGTTTCTGTATCTATACTGGAAGTCGCCTCATCCAGAATCAGAATCTTAGGATCAGCCAACAATGCCCTGGCAAAGGATATCAGCTGCCGTTGTCCGGCAGAAAGGCGGCTTCCTCGCTCATTTACCTCAGTATGATACCCCTGGTCCATCTCCACGATGAAATCATGGGCACACACCGTCTTGGCGGCGGCAATTACCTGGTCATCCGTAGCCTCCAGATTACCATATCTGATATTATCCATAATCGTGCCTGCGAAGATAAAGCTGTCCTGCATCATAATACCCATCTGGCTTCGCAGCGAGCGGATCGTGACCGTAGAGATATCCACACCGTCAATCAGCACCTGGCCGGAGTCCACATTATAGAACCGGCTGATCAAGTTCACAATCGTAGACTTACCGGCTCCGGTAGGTCCTACAATGGCATAGGTTTCGCCCTTCTTCACCTGGAAGTTGATATGGTCCAGAATCCGGTGCCCCTCTTCATAGCTAAAGCACACCTCCCTAAATTCCACATCCCCGTTAATAAGCGGCATGTCCACAGCGCCCTGCACATCCTTGACCAGCACCGGTTCGTCGATGGTCTCAAAGATACGTTCCAGATAGGAGATGGCTGTCAGCAGGGAGTTATAAAAGCCTGCCAGGGTATTGATGGGTGCCCAGAACCGTCCGATATAAGCCGTAAATGCAATCAACACGCCCACCGTCAGAGTAGTATTCGGTGCCAGAATCCAGCGGATACCCAGCACATAGATAAAGGATGTGGTGATGGCAGATATCATATCCACGCTGGGGCCCATGGTGAAATTGAAGGTAACAGCCCGCATCCAGGATTTCCGGTAGCCCTTGCTCAGATGATTAAAGATACCCGTATTTTCCTCCTCACGGACAAAGGACTGGGTGACCCGGATCCCATTGATGCTCTCAGCAATATAGGCATTAAGGTTGGACTGCTTGTTGGACTGGATCTGCCATGCCTTACGCTGCTTTTTCTTAATCAGCACTATTACAACTGCCAGCAGGGGCAGGCCGCACAGGCAGACCAGGGTCAGCCTGGCATCACAGATTAGCATAAATATCAGGATAAAAAACAGGTTGCACAAATCTGTAATGGTATTAACAATACCATTGCTTAGCAAGTCGCTTAAGCTGTTCACATAATTGACTACCCGCACCTGGATCTTGCCATGGGGCCGGTCATCGTAATAGGAAAAGGGCAACTCCTGCAAATGCCTGAAAATATCAGAACGAATTGTATGTATAATATTTTGCCCGATGCTGCTCATCGTCTTGATCCTCGTCCGCAGGCTGACAGCAGAGAATACTGCCACCAGCAGGGTCAGACCGCTCACCAGTAGGATTTTACCCATATCATTCTCAGGAATATAATAATCCATAATCCTCTGGAAGAAGAGGGGAATCATCATGGTAGCGGCAGAGGAGGCCAGCATCAGGATGATGATGCCAATCATTTTTTTCTTATGGGGAACGATGTATCCGGCAAGGCGTTTCAGCTGGTTTACATCAAAGCTGTCCTCCAGAACTTCATCCATGTCATAGCGGTTACGTGCCATGTTGATGTCCATGCTCTTTACTGCACAAATTGCCATAAAAGTGCCAGCATGAACCCGATCCCCCCTTCGTTAATTAATTTTATTTCTTTCAATCTGTATTTCCTCCTTCTTATGCAAAGCTACGCTGCTGCTTCTTCTCCTCATCCCTCAGCAGCTCATAGGGAATCTCACCGTATTGGTTGCGGAAGGCCTTGGCATAATAACCTCCGGCAGCTACCAGGGAGTCATGGGTTCCCTGCTCAATAATGCGCCCATTATTCATGACCAGGATCAGATCCGCATCCTTGATCGAAGAAATGCGATAGGCGATGATGAACTTAGTACAGTCCTTCTTGATGGTCTTTAGCTGATCCTGGATATAGCTTTCTGTCTCCATATCCACGGCTGAGGTGGTATCATCCAGTATCAGGATGGACGGATCCTTCAGCAAGGCCCTCGCCAGGGAAATACGCTGCTTCTGACCGCCGGACAGACCCACGCCCCGCTCACCTACGATGGTGTCATAGCCCTCCGGCAGGTTCATGATAAAGTGGTTGGCATCCGCCATAATAGCAGCCCTTTTCACTTCCTCAAAGGTACAGCTTGGGCGCCCGTAGGCAATATTGCCCTCAATGGTATCGGAGAACAGGAATACATCCTGCATCGCCATACCGATATTATCGCGCATATTGTAAAGGTCATAATCCTTAACATTGACACTGTCCAGCAGTACCTCGCCGGAGGTGGTATCGTAAAAGCGGCAGAGCAGGTTCATCAGGGTGGATTTCCCGGAACCGGTGGAGCCGATAATGCCCACGGTCTGGCCGGCCTTTACCTTGAAATTAATGTCCATGACGATATCCTCATCATCCGCACGGTAGGATACATTACGAAATTCTACATTTCCCTTCAGCCTCTCGTGTACAACGCCGGCATGGGGCGAGTATACCTTCGGCTCCTCGCTGTAGGTAGCATAGATTTTCTCCACCGAGGTAGAGAAGTTCTGGATATCATTGATCCACCAGCCAGCCATGCGCAGGGGAGTATTCAGCATCCACAGGTAGCCGTTGACCTTTACCAGGTCTCCCAGGGTAATCTCTCCCCGGATAGCCATATAGCCGCCATAGACCATCAGCACGACGGTAAGGGCATAGGAAAGGATCTCAAAAACCGGCACATACTTCATCCATATCCTGGAGGCGCTGATCTGGGCATCACGGAATTTATCATTTTCCTTATTGAATTTCTCGATCTCATAATCTTCCTTGGCAAAGGCCTTTACTACCCGGTTACCGCTGACATTTTCCTGGACAAATGCATTCAGGGACGAGAAGCAGTTCCGGTTGCGCTGGAAGGCAGGCCTTACCTCCTTCGACTGCCGGTAGGTGGCAAGGGCGGTGAAGGGCAATACTACCAGCATGCACAGTGCCAGCTTGGTGCTGACCGTAAAGACCATCAGCAGCGCAAAGGTGAAGAGCAATACGCTTTGGTAGACTATGTAGATAACAAGTGCCACGAAATGCCGGATTGCATCCATATCGCCGGTCTGCCGGCTCATCAGGTCCCCGGTCCGCTTCTTATTATAGAACGCAAAATCCTCCTGCAAAAGCTTGCGGTATACCTTGCCCCGCATATCGTAGAGCATGCCCTGGGATGCGGTTTCAAACACGATCTGGTACAGGAAGCGCAGTATACCGATGGCCAGGGTCACCCCCAGCAGGCAGAGGATAAGCTTGGGCAGTAGATAATAGTTGCCATCCTTTATGACATCATCCACGATGATACCCGCGATATAGGGATTGACGATGGAGAGCGCTGCGACAACCGTCGTCAAGGCCAGGCCCAGAACCATCAATTTGCGGTATTTTTTCAAAAAGGAATAGAACCATTTCATTGGTGTCATAAGACTACCTCCGTATCTAAAATAAAAATAAGTATGCTTTACAATATACTCTGCGCTCCCTGGAAACAAAATGGAGTATCTTGCACCGTTGATGTATTATCTTATAAAATTCATTTACTTTTGCACTGTGAACCATTAGAATAGTGAGTAGTAGGTTAATGATGCAGCGAAGCAGGAGAGACAGGAAATTCTATGTGTACGGAAATAAAATCAAAATTAATAGATGAGCTGGATCCCACCTTTTTGTTTACTTGGAAGGGGATCCGGCAGAAGGACGAGGGTGCTTACCACAGCCATGATTTTCCTGAGATGGCATTTATCATGTCAGGAAATGGAAGGTACCGGATTGAGGATTGTATCTACGAGGTAACAGAGGGGGATTTGCTTATTATGAATCCCGGAATAAAACACCAGGCTCTATTGCTGGAGGGAAATGAGTTTCCTGCAACAGAGTTCTTCGTGGGATTTTCTAATATCCATCTTAAGGGGCAGCCTAAGAACCATCTGCCTTTGCCGGATGGGGGACATATCCTGCATACCACAGGGGATCTGCGCCAAAAGCTATTTAAAATCTGCTCCTCCATAGTGTCAGAAAACGCAGTGTGCCGGGAGGGCCGCTACTTTATGCTGAAGGCATATTTGATGCAGATGATACTCTTAGTCGCAAGGGAGCAGTGCGAACCGGTGATGACCAGCTCCGGCTGTACCTTTGAATCCTCCAATAAAAAATATGTGGTGGAGCAGATTATAAGCTATTTTGAGGATCATTACAATGATAAGGTATCCTTGGACCAGATCGCTGAAAACATGTATCTGAGCCCCTTCTATATCTCCAAGATATTTAAGAGCGAGACAGGTGACACCCCCATCCGCCATTTGATCAATATCCGCCTGGAAAAAGCGAGGGAGCTGCTGGAGAACGGCTGGGGCGGCAGCATCCAGGAGATCGCTGCCAGTGTGGGGTATGACGATGCCTACCATTTTAGCAAGCTGTTCAAAAAGCGTTATGGGACATCGCCTTCGCAGGTGAAGAAGAAGGCATAGAAAACACCAGAATTAAAAGAATCTTTAAGAACTTTTATGAGAGCACAGAAGCCATTCTTGGATGAGCAAAGCTCTAATTTACAGTTAATTATGGAGAAATATAACTTAGATGAATCCGCTGCGTTGGATGCGTTCTATACCTCGGCCACCGGGGCTAATTTCTCCGATGATGAAACCGGCTTATACGGACAATCCCCTCTATATATCTTTGGACTATATAGCAACGAAATAGACGAACAAAATTTATAACGAACTTAAGGGATGTGACCCAAACAGTTAATCTATAACTATTTGAGCCGCATCCCTTATTAATTTAATTAGCAGAAAATTTTATATTTTTACAGCTTCTCTACGCCAAGAGTCACATTCTCGCCGTTCAAGCTCCATTCCTTTGTATAGCCCTGCGCCTGCCCAAAGACTAATTCCTCCGCAAGTACCTCTGACTTGATATGCGCTGCATTGCGTTCCATGATTTCTTTAATCTTATCGTTGCCGCTTTGGGATACCCGGATGTGATCCATTACCTCAAAATCAGCTTCCTTACGCATGGTCTGGATCTTGCTGACGATCTCGTTTACGAAGCCCTCCTCAATTAATTCGGGAGTCAGGTTCGTATCAAGGACTACGGTAATTCCGTGGTCTGAATCGGAGATGAAGCCCTCTGTCTGAGCTGCCTCAATCAGCAGGTCATCCTTATCCAGCACCGCTTCTGCCCCGTCCAACGTAATCTTTAGCTGACCGGTGGCATTGATTTCATCCATCGCTGCATTTCCGTTTAATTCGGAAAGGATGGTTCGGATAGCGCCGATCTGCTTACCGAACTTCGGCCCTAGGGTCTTTAGCTGAGGCTTGAAGCTATAGGAGGTGAAGTCCCTGACATCGTCGGTAAATACGACCTCCTTCACATTTAATTCCTCTGCAATAATCGCCGTATAGAAGGTGGTCAAGCCCTTGTCCGCCTTAACATACATCTTGCCAATTGGCTGGCGGTTCTTGATATTGGCGGCATTCCTGCAGGCACGGCCAAGAACGACAATGTCAAGTACCTCTTCCATATTTGCTTCCAATTCAAGATCAATCCACGCCTCATTATAGGTAGGATAATCACACAAGTGGATACTCCTGGGAGCACTCTTGTCAATCTTAACCACCAGGTTCTGATAAATATCCTCTGTCATAAACGGAATAAACGGAGCAGACAACTTGGATACCGTAACAAGCGCTGTGTATAAGGTCATATACGCGTTGATCTTATCCTGGGGCATATCCTTCGTCCAGAAGCGTTCACGGCTTCTTCTGACATACCAGTTGGAAAGCTCATCTACAAAGTCAGCGAGGAGCCTTGCTGCCTCAGTGATGCGGTAGTTGTCCAGATGTCCATCCACATTCTTTACCAGGGTGTTCAGCTTGGATAACAGCCACTTATCCATAACAGGTAATTTATCATATTCCAGCTTATACTGGGTAGCATCAAAATTATCAATATTAGCATACAGCACGAAGAAAGCATAGGTGTTCCAAAGAGTACCCATGAACTTTCTCTGTCCCTCGGTCACTGCCCCATGATGGAAGCGGTTCGGCAACCATAATGCGGAGTTGATATAGAAATACCAACGGATCGCGTCAGCACCATGCTTATCCAGGGCATCAAAGGGATCTACCGCATTTCCCTTAGATTTGGACATCTTCTGTCCGTTCTCATCCTGGACATGCCCTAATACGATTACGTTCTTAAAGGATGACTTTCCAAAGATCAGGGTTGAAATCGCAAGGAGGGAATAGAACCATCCCCTGGTCTGGTCAACTGCCTCGCAGATAAAGTCCGCCGGGAAATTCTCCTCAAAGATGTCATGGTTCTCAAATGGATAGTGCCATTGCGCAAATGGCATGGAGCCGGAATCATACCAGCAGTCAATTACCGGAGTGACACGGGTCATCTCCTTGCCGCATTCCGGGCACTTGATTGTAACCGCATCGATAAATGGCCTGTGAAGCTCGATATCATCCGGGCAATTGTCAGACATGGATTTCAGCTCCTCAATGCTTCCGATGCAGTGACGGTGTCCGTCCTCACACTCCCAGATCGGAAGGGGAGTTCCCCAATAACGGTCACGGGAAAGGCCCCAGTCCTGGACGTTCTTTAACCAGTCGCCAAAGCGTCCCTGGCCAATGCTCTCCGGCATCCAGTTGATGGTATTGTTATTTGCAATCAGCTGGTCCTTTACCGCCGTCATCTTAATAAACCAGGATTCCCTCGCATAGTAGATAAGCGGGGTATCACAGCGCCAGCAGAAGGGATAGCTGTGCTCAAACTTCAGGATCTTGAATAATAAGCCCTTCTGGGCCAGCATTTTCATAATCGGTTCATCCGCCGCCTTACAGAACATGCCTGCCAGGTCAGTTGCTTCCGGCTTGAATTCGCCCTTGCCGTCAATCAGCTGTACAAAGGGCAGGTCATAGTTCTTGCCTACACGGTTGTCATCCTCACCAAAGGCAGGTGCAATATGGACAACGCCGGTACCGTCACTTAAGGTTACATAATTATCGCAGGTTACGAAATAGGCCTTTTTATCAACCTTTGCATAATCGAACAACGGCTCATATTCCATATATTCCAGTTCCTTGCCGGTATAGGTCTGTTCTACCTCATAATCACCCTCTAATACATTTAGAAGTGCCTCAGCAAGAATATAATGCTCTGCATGGTCAGCCACGGGAGCCTCATGCTTGTAGTCTGTATCCTGCCCATGCTTGCGGGCTGCCTCCTGTCCGTGCTTATGGGCTTTTTCATGTCCATGATCATGTCCGCAGGCGCAACTGCCGTCCTTCTTTAATACATTTCCCTTTGCATCCACCAGAACCTTGACCTTCACATAGGTTTCCTCAGGATTTACACAGAGCCCCACGTTGCTTGGAAGCGTCCAGGGGGTTGTGGTCCATGCCAGGATATATTCATCCGCGGTTCCCTTTAAGCGGAATTTTGCGATTATGGATTTTTCCTTAACATCCTTATAACCCTGCGCCACCTCATGGCTGGAAAGGGGCGTTCCGCATCTCGGGCAGTAGGGTACAATCTTAAAGCCCTTGTAGAGCAAACCTTTCTCCCAGATCTGCTTTAAAGACCACCATTCAGATTCGATATAATCATTGTGGTAGGTTACATAGGGATCCTCCATATCAGCCCAGAAGCCGACGGTGCTGGAGAAGTCCTCCCACATACCCTTGTATTTCCATACGCTCTCCTTGCATTCCTGCAGGAAAGGCTCCAGGCCGTATTCCTCAATCTGCTCCTTGCCGTCAATGCCAAGCTTTTTCTCCACCTCCAGCTCCACCGGAAGCCCGTGGGTATCCCAACCGGCTTTACGGGGTACCTGATAGCCCTTCATGGTCCGGTATCTTGGAATCATGTCCTTAATAACTCTTGTTAACACATGGCCGATGTGAGGTTTACCGTTTGCAGTCGGCGGCCCGTCATAAAAGGTATAGGTTTCCCCATCCTTACGCTCACTGATGCTGGCTTCAAAGATATGGTTCTCCTGCCAGAATTTTAATACTTTTTTCTCTCTCTCGACAAAGTTAAGATCCGTAGACACCTTATCGTACATATGATAACCTCCAATTAAAATATGATGTTAATCGCCAAAATACATTGTTTATTAGCTACTTGGTTATTTATCTCTTTTGATAACTATAACGTTGAAGGAACCAGTAATTAACGATTCGTATTAAAAAAGCCCCCATCCGAAAAAGGATGAGAGCCTATGCTTTCATTAACCACCTTATTCACGTACTCCGTCAAGCAATTGACATCCATACATTATCTAAATAACGGTAGATACCGGCTTAACCTACTAAGTCAGGCAATTGCCCACCTTTGGGTCTCGCAACTAGGGAGTGATTTTCCGTCACCTGCTACTCATACCCGGCTTACACTGTCCCTGGCTCGCTGCAATTTTCACGAAATGCGTACTCTCTCCGTCAACGTTTTTATCAATTGCGTTTATAATAGTATATTAATTCCGCATTGTCAATAGTTTTATGCATTTCCTCCTTACCCGGCCTATTTTTTCTTAAGGTTTTTGTAAGGATAATCAAGCTAATATTTATCATAGAGTGCTTGACTTATTCCTCATTCTGGTATATGTTTTGTAATGAAGAAATTGTACACTTTTTACGCGCAAAACCGCGTAGCTGGAGGTTACCATGGGTAAACAGAACCTAACTTTATTGACAGATTTCTATGAACTAACCATGATGCAGGGTTATTATATTAATAATACCAACGAAACCGTTATTTTTGATGTATTTTACCGTGAAAATCCCAGTGGAAGCGGGTACGCAATCTGTGCCGGCCTGGAGCAGGTTATTGAGTATATAAAAGCCCTCACATTTACGGATGAGGATCTTGCCTATCTTCGTACCCTCAATATTTTCAACGAAGATTTTCTTTCTTATTTGAAAAGCTTCCGTTTTACCGGGGATATTTATGCCATCCCGGAAGGTACTGTCGTATTTCCAATGGAGCCCCTGGTTAAGGTAATTGCTCCTATTATAGAAGCGCAGCTGATAGAAACCGCCCTATTAAACATTATTAACCACCAAAGCTTAATCGCAACAAAGGCCTCCCGTGTCGTTTACGCCGCGGGTGGACAACCAGTAATGGAGTTTGGCCTTCGCCGGGCGCAGGGTCCGGATGCCGGAACCTTGGGTGCCAGGGCTGCTGTCATTGGCGGCTGTGTTGGGACAAGCAATGTTTTATCCGCCAAGCTATATGACCTTCCTGCCTTAGGAACCCATGCCCATAGCTGGATTATGAGCTTTGATGACGAGCTGTCGGCCTTTCGGAAATACGCCGAGCTTTATCCCCAGAACACCACCCTTCTGGTGGACACCTATGATACACTGCGCTCCGGTGTTCCCAATGCGATTAAGGTTTTTGAGGAGCTGCGGGAAAAAGGAAGGATGCCGGAGAAATACGGTATCCGTCTTGACAGCGGTGATTTGGCCTATCTTTCTAAGAAGGCCAGGAAGCAGCTGGATGCGGCAGGTTTTCCTGACGCGAAGATTACTGCTTCCAGCGACCTTGACGAATACCTGATTGATTCACTGAAAACCCAGGGTGCAAAGATAGATTCCTGGGGCGTTGGCACCAAATTAATCACCTCGAAGGACTGTCCCGCCTTTGGCGGCGTGTATAAATTAGCCGCCATAGAAAAAAACGGCGAGTTCATCCCGAAGATTAAGCTGTCTGAAAACCAATGGAAGATCACGAATCCGGGCAACAAGAAAATATACCGTGTATACGAAAAGGAAAGCGGTAAGGTAAAAGCCGACCTGATTGCTTTAGCGGATGAGACCTTCCGTTCCGAGGATCCTCTGCTGCTGTTTGACCCCATAGCCACCTGGAAGAAAACCTATCTTGCACCGGATACCTACACCCTCCGTGAGCTTCTGGTTCCTATTTTCCTTGCAGGTGAATGCGTATATACCTCGCCCTCCGTTATGGAGATCCGGGATTACTGCTTAAAGGAGCAGGATACCCTGTGGGATGAAGCGAAGCGCCTAATCAACCCTCACCTTGTATATATTGATTTATCCGTGAAATTATACCGTATGAAAACCGAATTGCTGGATACCCTGGCTGAAAATACGCTATAGCTTTGCTTTGCGCCAGCCTACAGGTTTACCATTTATTGCACAGGGATTTTTATGAATTCCTTAGTTATTTTTTAGACAACTTATGTTATACTGGATTAAGATAAGCAGATACCACAGAATAGGGAGCCCCTGGCTTTCTGTTCTATTATAAAATGCGATTAGAGATACCCAGTTATTTGCCATCAGTTAAAGGAGAGACATTTCATTGAACAGAAAAGTAGTTATTATCCTCATCTCATCTATTGTAATTTTAATAGCGAGCGGAGTAACCTTCGCCCTCCTGCAGGAAGGAAGCCTTTCCTCCCTGGCCGCCACTTCTGACGCCGTACATAATAGGACTAATAATAATCAGGATAAAAGCGATTATACATATATTCCTCCTACAGTAACGGAGGATGCCGGCACTGCTCCTGATGTTACGGAAGAGCCTTTTGTTCCGGCAACCGAGATGGATTTGGATCCTAACAGCATTACTGTTTTTGTTAATAAGGAATATGCACTTCCTAAGGATTATCAGCCGGAGGATCTTGTGACTCCTGATATTTATTTTAATTTGTCCTACTATGACGAAAGAACCTTAATGCGAAAGGATGCCGCAAGAGCCATTGAAGCCCTCTTTGCTGCAGCGGAGGAGGACGGTTGCTCCTTAAGCGGTGTATCCGGATATCGTTCTTATCAACGCCAGAAAAAGATATTTCTTAACAACATTGTTACCAAGGGAAAAACACATACCTTAAAATACTCTGCCGTTCCGGGTACGAGTGAGCATCAGACCGGCCTTGTCATGGACATTTCCTGCGCCAGCCTCCGCTATGATTTGAATGCAGGGTTCATAAAGACACCGGAGGGACAGTGGGTGGCAGAGAATGCCCACCGTTTTGGCTTTATTGTCAGATATCCTGACGGAAAGGCTGATATTACCGGCTATTCCTATGAACCCTGGCATATCCGGTATGTTGGTAAAGCCCTGGCCAAGTATTTGTATGAACATGATCTAACACTGGAGGAATACTACAATTATACCCCCAGTCCCGATTTTGATTTTGAGGCGGTCTATGCCAGCTTAATAAATTATAAACCTCCCGTAACTGCAACACCCCTGCCTATCTCCGGGTCTGATCTGCTTCCGGGCGAGGATGGGGAAATTGTTGACGGTGATATAGATGGCGTAGAAGATCCTGATTCAAAGGATGATCCCGGAGCTTCCGAGGGTGGTAAGCCTGGCGGAGGAAAGACACCGACACCGGCACCTACTCCTACCGAAGCGGTGGAGGAGCCTACCGGGGAGCCGGAGGAGCCTGATGACGTACCGGTGACCGTAACCCCTGATCCGGGGGATGCGGATGACAGCGGCAATCCGGATACTGGAAACGGCACTCCTGATGGTGGAAGCGGTACGGGTAATGCAACCACTACCCCCGGTTTAACCCAGGCACCGCTGCAATAGAATATTATAACTTTGGAGGGTCATATGCGGTTAATTCTGACTGTATTGTTTTTGGTTATTTTCTTTTTGCTAAGTATTCCTGTATTCCTGGTTGAATACATCCTCGGGAAATTCAACCACAGGGCCATGGTTGCAAGCTCCCAGTTCATTGTTGTATGCGCCTTTCACGTTATTCTTTTTATCAGCGGTGTAAAGCGCACTGTTATCGGCCGTGAAAATGTACCAAAGGATGAGGCAGTTCTCTACATCGCAAACCACAGGAGCTATTTTGATGTTCCCGTAGCGTATGCCTCCATCCCTACCTTAACGGGCTTCATGGCAAAGAAGGAAATCAAACGGATTCCTTTTTTGCGCACCTGGATGAGCTTTTTACAGTGCCTGTTCTTAGACCGTGACGATATTAAGCAGGGATTAAAAACTGTATTAAAGGCGATAGAGCAGGTGAAATCCGGTTATTCCGTATTCATTTCTCCGGAAGGAACCAGAAACCAGGGAACAGAAATGCTCCCTTTTAAGGAAGGCAGCTTTAAGATTGCAGAAAAGACAGGCTGCGCTATCATTCCTGTTGCCATCTCCAATACGGAGGCCGCCTTTGAACAGCATATGCCCTGGATCCGTTCCGCCCATGTGGTCATCGAATATGGAAAACCCATTTACCCTAAGGAGCTTGATAAGGAGCAGCTAAAGCACCTCGGCACTTATGTCCAGGGTATCATCCGTGAAATGCTGATAAAAAACTCCTCCTTGGTTTAAATTCAAGGAACCCTGCTAATAATATTTAAAAATTGTTATTTACTTTTCCTAAGAAAAATATCTTTATTTTTCTCTAGAAAGATGCTACAATTAACGTTGCCTTGTTAGGGTGTGCCTGGAACATGCCCTGGTGTTACGAACAAAATTATAGGAGGTACATAACTCATGATGGAGCCATGGGCTATTATATGGATTATCGTTGCCGTTGTGGCAATCGCGGCAGTTGCAGCATTATATTTTATAGGCAGGAGGCTGCAAAAGAGACAGGCCTCAAACGAAGAGCAGATGCAGGCCTCTGCCCAGACTGTTTCTATCCTGGTTATTGATAAAAAGAAAATGAAAATGAAGGAAGCCGGCCTTCCAAAGATTGTACTGGACCAGACCCCAAGATACATGCGCGGTACAAAGGTTCCCGTTGTAAAAGCAAAAATTGGACCAAAGGTTATGTCCTTGATCTGTGACGCCAAGATATACGATATCATTCCCGTGAAAAAGGAAGTGAAGGCTGTTGTCAGCGGTATCTATATCATGGATGTAAAGGGCTTGAGAGGAAACCTGGAACAAAAGCCTGCGAAGAAGAATATCTTACAGAAGGTTGCCGGTTCCTTTAAGAAAGACACTAAGAACGGAACAAAAACAGATAATAAAAAATCCAGCAAATAAATTTGTCTCATATTCCTCTTACCTTTTTGGCATAATTGTTATTAAAGGTAAGAGGTTTTTGTTTTGAGGGAGGTATCTATGAAAAAGAAAAATATTCTATTATTATGTGCTGTCTGTGTCCTCTCCCTGTGCTTATTCGCCGTCCTAATTGTCTATGCCTTCATCCGGCAGGAGGAAAAGGACACCGAGAATCCCGGCAATCAGCAGCAGGGCCAGGAGGATCCACTTCCATCAGGAGCAGGCCAGGGTGAAGAGCCATCTCCGACGGGGGGCTCAGAGCCCTCCGCCACTTTAGCTCCTACTTTAACACCTACCCCGCCACCGACCGCTTCCCCCGCTCCAACCCCGGTATCCGACTTAACCTACCAGATCCCACACGACTCCTCTGATCCAATCATCCTTGGCTTTGCGGGGGACGTGAACCTGGATGAAGCCTATTATCCGGTTAAGAAATACGATGCGGAGGGACAGGACATTAATAAATGCTTCTCCGCGGATCTATTACAGGAAATGCAGTCGGCAGATGTCATGATGCTGAACAATGAATTCGCCTATAGCAACAGGGGGACGAAGGAAGCCGATAAATCCTTTACCTTCCGGGCAAAGCCGGAGCGTGTGGAGATATTGGAGAAAATGGGTGTGGACATTGTCTCCCTTGCAAATAACCATGCGATGGACTATGGGCCGGATGCACTTATGGATACCTTTGATACCTTGGAGGAAGCCAGTATCAGCTATATCGGTGCCGGTAAGGACGTAGACCGCGCAAAAGCGCCGGTTTATTATAAGGTTGGCGACAAAACCATAGCTTATGTTGCAGCCTCCCATGTTATCTTCGCCATGGACTGGTATGCCAGTGATACAAGCCCTGGAATGATTGGGACTTACGATCCGACCATGCTGGTCGAATCTATTAAGGAAGCGAAAGCAAACAGCGATTATGTGGTTGTATTTGTCCATTGGGGCGTTGAGCGCGCAAGCCATCCTGAGAAATACCAGCGGAATCTTGCTAAAATCTATGTCAATGCGGGCGCAGATGCCGTCATCGGCTGTCATCCCCATGTAATGCAGGGAATTGAGTTCTACCAGGGAAAGCCCATCGCCTATAGCCTGGGCAATTACTGGTTTAACGCTTCCACCAAGGAATCAGGGATGCTTAAGCTGTACCTGAAGCCCGACGGCAAGGTGGATGTCCAGCTTCTGCCTGCTATGAATAAGGATACAAGAACTTACCTGCTCACTGATGAGGCAGAAAAGAAAAACTATTATAGCTTTATCGAGGGCTTATCCTATGACGTAAAGATTGACGGGGATGGCTTCCTCACTCCGGCAAAGGAATAAACGGAATAGATAAAACATATTACAGGAAGCAAATTCATCTTCCTGTAATCGCGATGCACGGCGCAAAAGAACTGCGCCTTTTATGAGAAGTTAAAAAGCAACTTCTCATAACTTATACTATAGGTAGGTTAATAGACAGATAAAGTAATAGCTTCTGCAGAATTATAATTTATGCAGAAGCTATTGTTATTAATATGCTATTATCGGATACATGAGCCGAGTTAGAATACAGGGAATACTCCATATACACCTCCAGCCTATCCTGCCCCTCTTTTAAAAGAATAGAATAGGTCTGCAGGTCAAAGGACAGATCCCCGTAAGGCGTCTGGTAATCCAGCCGGGTAGTTCCTGCCCGGTCAAATACCATATCCGATACCCTTACCATTTTCTTTGTCAGAACCACCTTAGAGGGTTCAATCTTAATCATATTCTTTGAAACCGCCGAAGCATCTAAGAGGGTCTCATTATATTGGATATAATGCTTTCCGTTCCTGTAATGGTACACTCCCGGGGCTGTGGTTATAATCGGTTCCTCATCAGAGCCAATCTGTCTTCCTTCAATCCTTATCAGGACTTCCTTCGTCATCCCAGCACCTTAACCTTTCCTGGTGTGTGTCTGAACACACATTGCTACCGGTAATTGTACTATCATATTGTATGGGGTGCAAGAGGTAAAATCAAATAATCCACCGTTATTAAAAAATCCGCCGGTATTATCCACAATTTCTCAGGTAAAACTCTGTTTTTGTGTATAATTATTTGATTCCTGGCTAAACTTTAGGTACCAGGACGCCTAGAACGGTACAATGGGTTTTCTAGACGCATCCAAATAGAATAAGGACCAGAAAGGCAGGAGAATTGTGAAAACTGTTATTTCCCAATTTAAATTATTACATAAAAATTTGAATATAAACTTCAGACTCTGGCTGCTTTTGCTCATCTTAGGCATTTGCAGCCTTTCCTCCTTTGCCATCCGTGCAAAGGCCCAGCATAACCAGGAACTGCAGCAGGGTATCGCGAAGGAAATTATCCGCTTCCACGTCCTCGCCAACAGCGACAGTGACGAGGACCAGCAGCTTAAGCTAAAAGTGAAAGGCGATGTGGTGGAGGCGCTGGCTCCCATCCTTAAGGATGCCACTACAGTGGAAGAAGCCCGTGGCCTCTTAAGCAGTAATCTGGACCTGATTAAGGCCACCGCGCTACAAACCATTAAGGAAAATGGATACTCTTATCCGGTAACGGTCACCTTTGAAAGAACCTATTTTCCTTTAAAAATATATGGCGAATTCATCTTTCCCCCTGGAACCTACGAAGCACTCCGGGTGCAAATCGGGGACGCAAAAGGGAGAAATTGGTGGTGCGTCATGTTTCCACAGCTCTGCTTTGTTGACAACACCTACAGCATTGTGGATAAAGAGTCGGAAAAAAAGCTTCAGCGTTTATTAACGGATGAAGAATACGACTCCTTATTGAATAAAAAGGCACCAGTAAAGGTTAAATTCAAAATATTAGAGCAATTAAAAAAACTCTTGCCCTAGGCTTCCAAAAAATGATTACTCTTCTTTCGTTTTTGTAAGATACCAGCTTTTCCAGGCAAAATGTTTATTCTGATATCAACTGAAACTTCATCACCGCCTCCCCGCCCCACTTGTTCAAGCCAAAGAACAGTGGGGCTATGTTTTAAGGAGCATTAAAGCCAAATTCGCAAGTAATATTCCGGTGCCAATTCATAGTTGGGTAAATCCAGTTTTCTTGGATGCTCATTTTATATTCTTAACTTAAAAGATGTATTTCAGAGCTGTATTTCCTCCCATTCCGTATAAGCCTCTTCCAGCTTTGATTTCACAAGGCTCTGTCTGTCATGTAATTCATACAGCTTCACTCCATCCGTATTATATTGCTCCATCAATTCCCTCAGTGCTTTCTCTTCCGCCTCCAGCTCCCCAATTACCGCTTCCAGCTGCTCAAGCCTCCTGCCGGATCTCTTGCCAGATTGTTCTGTTGATTGGCTTATGGTTTGTGTCTGCCTTTTCTCTCCTTTCGGGCGGCCTATGGCTGCTGCCAGCTTCCCCGCGGGCCTTTCCCTTCCGGGATTGGTCATGGCTGTAGTCGGCTTTCCCTCCAGCTCCTTCTTACATTCCTCCTGGTAACAAGCATAATCCCCATCATACAGCTTAATCCTTCCCTGCTTTAGGGTGATGATCTTATCTGCCAGCTTATGGACAAAATACCTGTCATGGGATACAAAGAGCATGGTTCCCTCATAATCGGCCAAAGTCTCCTCCAGAACTTCCCTGGAATCCATATCAAGATGATTGGTCGGTTCATCCAGGATCAGCAGACTCGCTCCTTCGAAGGTGAGGGAGCATAGCCGCAGGCGGCTCTTCTCGCCCCCGGACAGGTATTTTATTTTCTTATTCACATCCTCCTGGAGAAATAGCACCTTAGCCAGCTGTGACCTAGCCGCTCCCTGAGTCAGGTCATGCAAGCGCGAAAAATACTCCAACACGGTCTGCTCTTCATCAGGATACTCTACATGCTGGGGCAGATACCCGATGGTTACACCTGCACCCAGGCGTATGGTTCCGCAATCCGGCTCCAGCTGCCCCAGGATTAACTTTAACAGAGTGGTCTTCCCACTCCCATTCTCCCCAATAATGCATGCGCTATCCTGATAATAAAGCATGAGGTCGATTTCACGGAGCAGTTCCCTCCCGCCAAAGGATTTCCCCACTCCTTCCAGCTCCATGACCATTTTTCCCGACCTGCCCACCTCAGTCTGCTTCAGGCGGATTCTACGCTTCTCCAATACTGGACGGTCCAGCACCTCAATCCTCTCCAAGCGTTTCTCCAATTCCTTTGCGCGCTTGAACATCGTCTCACTATCCCTCATCGTTCCCCAGATCCGGTAGCGTTCAATCTGCTTCTCCATCCGCTCTATCTTTCTTTGCTGGTTCTGGTAATTATGGAATTCAATGAGAAAGCGCCTTTCCTTCTCAGCAACATAATAGCTGTAATTGCCGAGGTATTCTTCCATATGGTCATATTCCAGCTCATATATCCTGCTGACCACATTATCGAGAAAATACCTGTCATGGGAAATAATAAGTGCTGCCCCCCTATACTCTTTAAGAAAGCCTTCCAGCCATTCAATCGTCACCAGGTCGAGATGGTTTGTCGGTTCATCCAGCAGTAGAATGTCCGGTTCCTCCAAAAGTAATTTTCCCAGGATCACACGGGTCTTTTCCCCTCCGCTAAGCCGGTCGAAGGGCAGCTCCTTCATAGCTTTATCAATTTGTAAGCCCTCCGCAATCTTATCAATTCGCGTCTCTATGTCATACCCATCCATATGCTCATATTTTTCGAGAAGCCTGGCATATTGGTTCATTACCCTCTGCAGCTGCCCGCCCTCCAATTCTCCCATTTTTCTCTCAAGCTCCTCCATCTCCCCTCGGAGGCGGTGAACGGGCTCGAAGGCCATCCCCAGCACCTCCAGCGTAGTAGTGGATTTCCCATAGACCGGAATCTGATTAAGATACCCGAGCTTATTCTCCTTGCGGAGACTGACCTCCCCGCTTTGATATTCCTCCATCCCCATCAGGATTTTCATTAATGTGGATTTTCCGCAGCCATTTTGCCCAATCAGGCCGATTCTCTCTCCCGTTTTAATTTCAAAGGAAATATTTTCAAACAATTTACTTGCACCGTAGTATTTCACCAGGCTATTTACATTTAACTCAATCATCTTTTTCTCCATTTCTGCACATAAAAAGGACCCAAAGCCAATAAGCCTTGGGTCTTTCCTTCATTCTTTTCAGATGCTCTGAATTTATTATGAAATCTCCAATTTACTTATAGGGTTATATTGAAAGCTATTAAATTTGGGCGCACTAATCCCGTTAACCGGTAAAATTGCGATCATAATAGCTTCAAATTTAATCCATCTAAGTGTCGTGTTCATTATAAATCTCCATTTTCATGCCTAAAAATAAAATATATTTCTAGTCACATCATATGCCAAAGGATATATTTTGTCAAGGTATTTTCCGGCGTGCTATACTACGCTATACCGGTGCTATACCATGCTATGCCGGCTATAGCGGCTATAGCGGCTGATATACCGTGTGCCGGTTACCGTGTCAAAATTAATTCATTCATTTTTCTTTGTATTTCCTCATGCCTTGCGGCTTCCATACCAGCCATATTGCTTAACTTGGCCAGAACATTATTTACTTGTCTTTTTACGCCTTCAATGCTGCCCGCTGACTCAGTAATCCTCGATTGCATACACCAATCAGCAATCAATCCATCAAAGAAAAAATCCGCAAATTTTCCAAATCCGTCCGTTTCAAAATGGATCTCATTCTGTATCCTCACATCAGCAAGCTCCGTACGAAACTGGGAAAGCTTCCTTTGAATCAGATCCGCTTCCTCCTTCGCATCATCAATATGGGAATGCTTCATCATATCACTGATTAAGCCGCCACCCAGAAGATCCCAGGTTCCCCATCCCTCTGCCGAATCCAGGCTTTTTAAGGCTTGTTCGATATGCCTTAGAACCTCCTGGCCTGCATTAATTGCTTCCTCAATTTCCTTCCGGTTGTTATCCGATACCCTAATCCGCTCCTGCAGCAGCATAAGCTCTTCTGCCGTTTGGGAATTGGATGTCAGCATATGCTCCTTCTTTTTCTCATATAGGCTATCATACACTCTCTGACAGTCTTTATATTGACGAAATTCCTCCTCCAGAACCTCGATCCGCCCATTCAACTGCTCCAGCTCACCGACTGCCTGCTCATACTTCAGCTTTGCAGCCAGCGCCTCCTTTTGTTCCTTATCCACCTGATCCCCCAGCTTCCCAAGTACGGAATAAAAAAGGTGCGCAATGCTTTGCTTCTCCAGCCGTTCTACGTCCTCCTGCTCTTCCTCCATTGTATCCTTAAGATTTTGGACACGGGCAGCCAGCTCCTTCTGCTGTCCATACAACTCCTCCAGCATGGCATTCAGCTTCTTACGCCGGAATATCTGCTGCTGCGCCGTTTCCAACTGTTGATTAATTTCCTGATACATTTTTCCTCTCCTTTTCATTACGATGATTTTTGATAATTGTGAAACTCATAGTTTAGATTAATTATACATTCAAATACCTTTATCAAAGCCGCCCTGTACATTTCTACATTGCTCATCTATCCCCATCTTGAATGCTCAAAATCCAGGAACCGGGATATCTAAGCTTTAAATGTGCATATAGTGTTTTTAATTGTTTTTCTTCAATTACAGCTACTTTTATTATATCTTTTCATTTTTTATAAAACATTAAAACTTTCTTAAAATATCTGTTCCGTTTTATTAGTTTTTTACTACTTGGTTTCGGACATAGCTGGTTCAGCAATATCGGTGCCAGTCACCATACCAAAAGTGCGTTATTGCCGACAATTTTTTTATGGCAATAGGCACTGGCTCCTTGCTCTATATCATGTGCTTGATTCTCTTTCTTAAGCCCCTCCTAATATTATATTCCCTGGAAATTCATGTAGGAATCTGTAAAATCCCCAATATTTTACCAGTTACTACATTAAACCTGCATTTTATGACATCGGCTCTTATATGTAAGAATAATGTGGTAAAATAGCCAGACCCGTTAAAAAAGGTAAAATCTTCCAAAGCCCGGCATTTTATTTAGGAACGTATTGGTAGAAAATATTAATTTTTTATGAAAAGGAGGCATCTAAGTTTTATTTTGATACTAAAACTCAGGGTGGGTTATGAGTTTATGCCAAGTAGAAAGGAAGGACAGAAGAATGAAAAAAATGCACAGGCTGTTATCAATATTATTAGTGACAGTATTGGTTATAAGCCAAGAATTAACAGGTATTACTGCAACAGCAACGGTAACTGCTGCCAACACGGTAACAAATTTATCTGGCGGTAACACCGCCTTAAACGAAAGCACCTCCTTGCAGGAAAGTACGGACAGTGTCATAGTGACCCTTGCCACCGGTGGGGGAACTATATCCGAATCATCAAAAACCGTGATTCCGGGTAAGGCCTACGGTACCCTGCCAACTCCTATTCTGGAAGGATATACCTTCGGGGGATGGTATACCTCTGAAAATGAGGGCAACAGGATTACGGAAACCTCCATTGTTACTTCCCAGAATAATCATTCCCTTTATGCACATTGGAAACCGATTGAGGTTACAATTTATTTTAATGGGAATGGGAGCACGGTGGGGGAATCCAGCAAAAAGGTAAGCTATGGTATGCCCTACGGAGCTTTACCGGAGCCCACTTTAGGGAATTTCTCCTTCCAGGGCTGGTATACAGAGCCTGCCGGGGGGCAATTAATTACCCCTAGCCAAACAGTTACCATTACGTCTTCAACCATGCTATATGCCAGATGGCAGGGGAACGCGGTTGAGGTAACCTTAGACCCTAAGGGTGGGACGGTCAGCACACCCAAAATGACGCTGCATTATGGGGAACCGTATACGGGCTTACCGTCCCCTGAAAGGGAGTTCTACTGGTTTGACGGCTGGTATATCCAAGGTTCTGATACCCGCGTATGGGGTATGGTACCACAGACTGTAAATTATACCTTATACGCCCAGTGGCGCAGGCCACTGTATGCTATCTTTTACAATGCAGAAGGGGGAAGTCTGCCTACCACCAGTGGATCAATTAAATTAGGTAATTTATATGGCACTTTGCCCGTACCAACAAAGAAGGGATACATTTTTCAAGGATGGTTCACTGCGCCGGCACCAGGCGGCACACAGGTTATATCGGCTGACAGGGTCTCTAGCGACCCCTTCCATGACAACCTCTATGCACATTGGAAAGCCAATGAGCAGATGGTACATCTAGTAGGAGGCGGAGCCGTCCTGCCGAAGACGAGCTTCCGGGTTTCCTATGGGGGGACATATTCAGAATTACCCATTCCTACATTAGAGAATTATACCTTTGATGGTTGGTATACTCACCCTATTAATGGCACGGAGGTCAAGCCCTCCTCCACAGTGAACCTATTGTCCGATGACATACTGTATGCACATTGGACAGGGGATCGCTATAAGGTAACCTTTGACACCAACGGCGGAACTTCATCAACGAAGGAGAAAGAGGTTAATTATGGCGTAAAATATGGAACCCTGCCAACTCCCAGCAGGACAGGGTATGTTTTTGATGGCTGGTATACAGCACTTGGGGGACACGATGAAATAACCTCAAAGGATACCGTGCGGTTAAAGGCAGACCAGACCCTGTATGCACATTGGACAGTAAGACAGCCGGTTATTACATTTAATGGAAACGGCGGGGACGTAATAGCGAACGGTGAAAAGGATACCTCCTATGAGGTTACCCTTGCCTATGGAAGCCAATATGGACAGCTGCCCGAGGCTTCCAGGGAAGGTTATTCCTTCACCGGCTGGTACACATCGTCCAGCGGAGGAAGCCGGATCACTGGTTCAGATACAAATACGGCTACCAGTGCCGCTACATTCTATGCACATTGGGCCGGCAATACATACACGGTAAATTTTAATGCCACTGGAGGGACAGTGCCGATCCCCACATTGGACGTTACTCATGGAAGTGCCTATGGAAGCCTTCCAACTCCTGAAAGGATAAATTATACCTTCAACGGATGGTATACCGAACCGACTGGCGGTACAAAGATATCCGCAGGCACGGTAGCAAGAATTTATGGAACACAGACCCTTTATGCACAATGGACCGGCATCGGAGTAACCATAACCTTTGATGTAAATGGGGGATATACATCTGCCTCACCCAGGAAGGTCTATTATGCCAATACCTATGGGACACTGCCTGCACCGCTGAGAACTGGCCATGATTTTCTAGGATGGTATACGGAGCCTTCCGGCGGGATAAAGATAAATGATAATGCAGTGGTAAAGCTTCCTTCTGACCATACCTTATATGCCAGATGGGAGCTAAAAACAATACGGATTTCTTTTGACCTGAATGGGGGAAATGGCAGTTATAGCCCCAAAACAATACACTATGGCGAGATTCTTGGTACACTACCTGCTCCTATCAGGGTGGGCTATGATTTTATGGGCTGGTTTACAGGAGTGTCCAACGGAACCCAGGTTGTGGAAGGTAGCACAGAAAACGCCACCAGGGATTATACATTATACGCCAGATGGCAGGGACATAGTAACTATGTGTATTTTGACCCGACAGGGGGAACCGTGTCTGAAACCAGTAAGCTGGTTACAAACGGGGCAACCTACGGCACGTTAAAATCCCCGACCAGATCCGGATATTCCTTTGGGGGATGGTATACCCGGATAAGTGGAGGTACTAAAATCACTTCCAATAGTGTTGTTGACATAAGCGGTTCAACTACGTTATATGCACACTGGACATCTGAGGTTTATACGGTTACCTTCAACCCGGCCAGTGGAAGTGTATCCCCGACCAGTACAACTGTCCTAAAAGGACAGGCCTACAGTGATTTCCCTATCCCGGCCAGGACTGGATATACCTTTGACGGATGGTATTCCTCTTCTGGTGCCAATGGTACCAGGATAACCTATACCACAGCAGCGGCCACTCTATATGCACATTGGACCGGGAATAGCTACCAGGTACTGTTTGATGGTAATGGCGGCACAGCCTCTTTCCCTTCCATGAGCGTGACCTATGGAGGAACCTTCGGAACACTGCCAACTGCCAGCAGGAACAACTATACCTTTTCAGGATGGTATACGGCAGAAACAGGTGGGTCAGTTAGGACGGCATCCTCTACTGTTAATTTTACCGGAACACTCACGCTCTACGCCCGTTGGAAGGGCACATCCTCGAAGGTAAGCTATGATTCCAATGGAGGTAATGCAATTACCTCCACAAAGACGGTCTATTATGATTCTGCTTATGGAGCATTACAAACTCCGATCAGGGCGGGCTATATCTTTGATGGATGGTATACCTCGCCCAGCGGCGGAAAGCTGGTCAGCTCCACGAGTCTTGTTGAGCTGGACTACAACCACACCCTATATGCCCACTGGACAGTTCACAAACCAGTGGTCAGCTTCAATGGAAATAAAGGAAGGGTTGTAGAAAATGGGCTTAGGGTTCCACTCATGAAGGTAACAAGAACCTACGGGGAAGCTTATGGTACATTTCCATCTGTCTCCAGGACAGGCTATACCTTTGACGGATGGTCCACATCAACGTCCAGCTCCGTCAGGCTTGCAGAATATGACACCATTACATTTACCACCTCCGGTACAGTCTATGCACGGTGGAATGCCAATCAATACGCCGTTAACTTTAACCCGACCGGAGGAACGGTAAGCCAGGACCAGATATCTGTTGTCTACGAGAAAACCTATGGAACCTTGCCGGTACCACTTATGACCGGTTACAAATTCCTAGGATGGTACACTAAGATTTCAGGAGGGGAAAAAATAACCTCTGAATCTGTTGTAAATATCCTTGGAGTACAAACACTCTATGCGCAGTGGGAAGAAGCCGATGTCAAGGTAACCTTTGACGGGAACGGCGGAAAGCTCGTGATCTACCATGAGGATGGTACCAGTTCATCGGTTTCCTCGGTGAGCAGAACCCTGACCTATCAAGGTAACTATGGGCATACCTCGGGATCGCTCCCTTCGCCGTCAAGGGCAGGCTATTTATTTAATGGATGGTATACACAGCAAGACGGAGGAACCGAGATAACTCAGAATATCCTTGTTGAAATTACGGAGCCCCAACGCCTCTATGCACAATGGATTCCCACAAATATATCTGTAATGTACGATGAAAATGGCGGGGATCCAATTGGGGATAAAAAGGAAGTCAACTACCAGGGTACCTATGGCTATCTGCCGACACCAACCAGAGCCCACTATAGCTTCATCGGCTGGTATACCACAAAAACCGGAAATGTCCAGGTAAATGAAAATACGACCGTTACGAAAACCTCAGACCATACACTGTATGCCAGATGGCAGCCGGAAACCTTCCGGATAAACTTAGATAGCAATGGGGGAAGCTGCGGAACAGAATGGGTATACGCCGCATATGAAGCAGCCTATGGCCCCCTTCCAAAGCCAACAAGGGACGGATACCTCTTTACCGGCTGGTATACGGAAAGAAGCGGAGGTTATGAGATCGGAGACTATGATACCGTCAATAATCCGGAAGAGACCACCCTATATGCCCATTGGGAGCCGGGGTATTATAGAATTCAGCTTTATGTAAATGAGTCTTCACTAGGCAGTAGTAGCCCCGTATTGAATGGACAGCCTTATGGAAGCCTGTTATCATCCCCGGATACCCTGGCACATGTCGCATTATACGGACACCATTTTACCGGCTGGTATACCCAGAAGCAGGGAGGGACATTAATATCCCCATCAGATATTGTAAATTTGGCGGATACCCAGCTTTTATATGCGCAATGGACCCAAAAGACGCCTACCGTTATCTTCTATGCAAACGGCGGCAACCTGGAGCAGGCCACAAAAACAGTTGCCTATGGAGGTTCCTATGGAGAGTTGCCGGCACCTACCCTAGCCTATCATACCTTTGACGGCTGGTATACCTCACTGTCCGGGGGCACCAGGATCACTGCGGATTCCATTAACACCCAGGCTGAAACACCGATGCTGTATGCCAGATGGATCCCGGATTCCTTCACGGTTACCTTTGACCCGAACGGAGGATCGGTAACGACCGGTAGTAAGGTAGTAGCTTACGAGAAAGCCTATGGCACACTGCCCACTCCTTCAAGGGCAGGATATACGTTCCTGGGGTGGTATACGGAGGGCTCAGGCGGTACCCTGGTTACGCCGACATCGATCATGACAACCGGAAGCCACCACACCTTGTATGCCCACTGGCAAGGAAAATCTGTCGTAATTACCCTCCATCCAAACGGAGGAACTGGTGGGACGACAGAGCTGACGGTATACTTGGGTGATACCATAGGAGAGATGCCACTTCCCACAAGACAAGGCTATCACTTTGATGGCTGGTATACTGACAGGGAAGGTGGTAGCCGTGTACTACCAACTGATACGGTAACATCAAGCAATAATTTTACTTTGTATGCACATTGGAGCACAAGGACACTGACCGTAACCTTTGATGCAAACGGAGGAACGGTTGATACTGCAGCCAAAACGGTAAGCTATGGCGGCAGCTATGGTGAATTGCCAACACCGGCCTATGATGGGCATAATTTTGTTGGATGGTTTACATTGGACGGCGACGTTCAGGTTATGGCAGATTCCATTGTTGACCAAGAGGAAGACCACGCACTTGTAGCACATTGGATAAAAACCGAGTTAACCGATGAAGAAATGCGGGAACAGTATCTCACAAAGGCAATTTATCCACAATTAGTATTGCAAGGCTGGGCAATTGAAGACCTTGAGGATATTTCCTGGAATGATGATTATGATGGGGATGGCCTGACCCTGGAGCAGGAATATGAATACGACACAAATCCTTTCCTTATCGATTCAGACGGGGATGGCCTGAGTGATTATGACGAAATCTTCCTATATGGAACCAGCCCGACCGACTATGACACTGACCAGGATGGTATGGGTGATATGGCTGAGGTTAGCAGTGGATTGAATCCACTACTGGGAGACTCTGATAATGACGGAGTACCTGACTCACAAGAGACAGTAACACAGGCCGTAAACCTGGAATCCCTTGAATCCTTCAACATTGATGAGACCTTAGTCAAGCCAAGTACAGTAATCACCGGACAGGGAGATTACAGCCAGAGGATGTATGCCGAAATTGTTACTGACGGGGATACATTTTCTGATATGGATTTTATCGTCGGCAGCGTGTTCGATTTTGTACATGATGACGAACTAACATTTGAAAGCAGTACACTGACCTTCACCATCAGTGATGCCATATTGAGCGGAACTCCCATAGAGGATCTGGCAATTGCATATTACGATGAGGAAGACAATGTGCTGGAGGTGTATGATAATCCGGCAGCTATTGTATCCGGAAGCGCACTTTCAGTGGAATCCGTAGTGGAAGGCTCCTCATCTGTAACAGGAAGCGCCGTATCCGTCAGCAGTACGACAGGAAGTGCAATTGGTACCTATACGGTAACAGGAAGCTCGATATCCACTATAATAACCTCTTACAATACCATATCAGTCCAGGTTACACATTTCAGCAAATATATGGTTATAAACCAGAGGCTTTACTATGACAGGATGAGCGACGGTTCCCCGGTCGCCCCATACGCAAGCTCCGGTGGCAGTTTAATCCGGCTGTCAAACGGAACCTATGCATGGCTGGATGCTGACCCTTCCCTTGGAAATGATATGGTGGATTCGGATGGGGATGGTATTCCGGATGTATACGAACTAAACTCAAAGAAGGTGGCCAAAGTCTATAATTACCGTACCAACCGGTATGAGATGGTTGATACCTGGACCTTCTATAGCAATCCGGGGAAGGTGGACACGGACGGGGATGGATTTACTGACTTTGACGATTTGACTCCCTGTAAATTTGATGCCCGCATTTCTATAGATAATGATGATTATTTCAAGTTTAATAGTGGAAGAACATGGTACAAAATTAAATATTCTTCTAGTGAAATTTTTAGGCACTTTGAAGGGCGTGGGAATTCAGAGATCAATATTCCAATAGAAACCATTCGCCATATGAATCAGAACAACACCTACAAATACAGTCTTGATGAACTGACATACATTGCATTATATAATAATGAGGGATCCAAGTTTTACTTGGATGACAAAAGCAGTGCAACCAGAACAGAAATCTTTAAAAGACTTTATGAAAGAGACAGCAAATATTACAGACATAATACCGTCTTTAACGGTAACCCCTTACAGTGGGAGGAAGTGCCATCCTACGAGTCCGGAAACTTTTTTAAAGGCAAAGTGATTTCGGAATATGACCTGCATTTTTCTAATAAGCTGTACTACAAATTTGATATCTATGACGTTACCGAGTACGCTATTATAGTTGGATCAGTGACAATAGGTGCATGGCTTTTCGCTGAAATAACCCCATTGATTATAGGTAACCTCACAACATTATCCTATTATGTGAGCAATTATGGAGTTAAAAATGGTTTTCGGTACTACTATTGGCTTGGAAAGCCTGGTACTAACGATGGTTTAATATTGTGGTTACAAAAAGATAAACATGATATCAAAGATGGCGCAAATAATACAGGGATTTTGAGTAATGCAAACTTTGCTCAAAAGACATATAGATCAATTTTCAGCGATGAGGGCAGAAAATTATATTCAAACTTGGCAGGGAAGCCCATTAACACCGTTGATGACTTGGCAGATGCATTGAAAAATGGTATTATAAAACCATCGGATGTTCCAATTGATTACATTACCAGAGATGGAAATATATTGATATTAAATACAAGGTCATCAATGGCATTAACGCAAGCCGGAATACCTCGAAGTCAATGGTATGCTATTGACAAGACAGGTTTTACAATGTATGAAGATATGCTTACAGGTCAATTAACAAGAAATAAACTCAGTTCTTTAGGAATACCAACTGTCAGACAAAGCGGAGGTACAAATTAAATGAGTAATAAAAGATTATGGGAATTTCCTGTTCCATCTACCAACATTGCTGAAAGCGGCGTAGTGTTAATTTATCCAGGCGGAGACGCTTACTTACTGTTTGATTATTATGATGATACTGAAGATGAGGCTGTACTAAATTCCGGTATTATATTTGATTCCGTCCAATCGCATAGACACACATCAGAAAAATTTATCAGGTCATTGCGAGGTTCCTATGATTGCCTTATCGAAGTAGTTAATTCCGAATGGCTTAGGGAATTTCAGGAAATCAATAGAGAAGTCTCCGATTTCTGGAACTTAAAACATTATGCAATATTTTTAGATAGTAATGGCTTATATGAATTTTTAGCAGGAGATTATAAAATAATGGAAACGAAGGCAGGTAGATTAGATGGACTATTTAAAATTGAGTAAGGAAGTTTCCTATGCTCTTCGACATGCTCCGTGGGAATATGAACTTGAATTAGATGAAAATGGCTGGGTCTCTGTTAATCAATTAATTGATTCATTAAGAAACACAGATGAATGGAAAAATGTTACCCTTGGTGACCTAGAGAAAATGATAGAATTCTCCGAAAAAAAACGTCATGAGATAGTAAATGACAATATAAGGGCATTTTATGGACATTCAACAGCAACGAAAATACAAAAAGAAATAAAAATCCCCCCGGATCTATTGTACCACGGGACTTCCCATAACAATATTAAGTCTATTATGGAATATGGTTTATTACCGGGGTCAAGGCAATATGTACATTTATCGCAGGATTTAGAAACTGCTTATCAAGTAGGAAAACGACGGGATAGTAAACCTGTAATTTTAAAAATTGATGCCAAAGCTGCTTTTGAATCCGGCATAAGGTTTTATTATGGGAACGAAAAAGTTTGGCTGGTAGACGCACTGCCACCACAAATGCTGGAGGTTTGTTAAGAAATTGAGGGGGGTTCCTAATTATATGGGAATTTGTTAAGTCAGGTGCCGAAGGAAACGGCGAATTATTTGGTGTTAATATATTTAATTATAAATGGAAAAGTACAAATAATAAGATTAATGTTCCCGATCCTTTATATAATCAAAAACATGAAATGACTATCTATAACGTGGATATTCGTGGCAAAGTCTTTACATTTGCAGCAGGAGAATTTAGTAACTCCGTGTATGGGTTCTATGTTAGTGACCAGGACATAAATGCATGAATACTAGCACCCAGCCTCACTTATAGGAGACCAAATATGAACTCTGACCTTCAAAAGTTTGCAGATGCTTGCGTTGCTAAGGGCAAGTATGAAGAAATAGGCGATAGTAAAAATGGAAACAGACAATACAAAGTAATAAATTCAATTTATTTACTACTAAAAAAAGAAAAACGCCTACATGAACTATTAGAATTGATTAACCATAATAATCCTTATGTTAGATCATGGGCCGCTGGTTATGTTTTACCACTATCACCAGCACAAGCGGAAAAACGCTAGAAGAACTTGCCAACATTAAAGGAAAACCTGTAGCATTTAATTCTGAGATGACTTTACGTGAATGGAGAAAAGGCCATTTAAAACTTTAAAAAAGTGTCTTCGACACTTCAACTCCCCTTCCCCTCAACCTTGAGGGGTGGGGTTTGCTGAGACACAGTGCCGGCATTATATCATCAGCCGCAGGGTGTATGAACTACTATTATCTATGGGGGCGAAAAAGCTGATTTGTGAACCAATCACATTTATTTAATTTTTGAATGAAATAATATAAGCTTAGTGAATCATGTGATTTCTTGCCTAATTAAAGGGATCACATGATTCCTTTCCATTGTCTACAGGGGAGTCTCGATGTGATAGATCCTGAAAATGTTGGATTTGGCATTTTCCTTAACAAAATATTGATTAGAGCATCTTTTCTATTCATTAAGAAATAGAGAATTAGGCATGCCAGTCTAACTTATGCCATTTAATTAAGGAGACCAACTATGAACTCTGACCTTCAAAAGTTTACAGATGCTGTGGCATTTAATTCTGAGATGACTTTACGTGAGTGGAGAAAAGGCCATTTAAAGCTTTAAAAAAACAAGTATAAAACCCCGGTAGGTAAGTTATGACATTTTCAAAACGCCTAAGGTATATTTAGGGAGGAAATAATCTGTGAAACGAAAATGGATATTTTTAATTTCAATCGCAATATTAACAGTAGGCATTGTACATCTGAAGGTAATTACTAGCGAAAAAAATAGTGTATCTTATATTCAGAATTATTTACATAATAAATATAAGCATAATTTTCAATACATTAAAAGGCTGTAGCCGGATGAAGCTCACCGATATTATTATCTGTTTTCTACAACTGATGAAAAGAAATTACTTTTTAAGGTTAAATATTGGGTAGGTGCCCTAGCTACACCTTGGGGTGATCAACCTTTGATTCAAACCAGACATGTAGTTGATGAATTCCAAAAATCAATAAAAGAATATGTTGTAAGTCGGTCACCTTATAATGTTTACGATATCACGGAGGTTCCTCTAGAAGAAGCCGCAAAGAATATAAAGTCATTGGTAAATGGTGTAAGAAAAGCAATAAATGAATATGAGGTAAGTTCAGAATCATCTGATGTTATCATAACTATTGTATATCATGGAAAAAAAAGTAAGATGACCTTTGGAAATCAAAGTGAAGGATCTATTCAGGATCGACTAGTCAACGAATTAGGTAAGTAGTTACTTTATCTCCTCTTCCTGTACAAACCAGTCCGACTACCTTTGACACTTCCGTGGAATCCGTAGCGGGCAGCTCCTTATCTGTAATAGGAGGAGACGTATCCGTGGGCAGTACGACAGGAGGTGCAATCGGTACTCATACGGTAACCGGCAGTTCGATATCCACTATAATAACCTCTTACAATACCATATCAGTCCAATACGAAGTTGAGTTTGTTGATAATGATGGGAATACCATAGAAGTGCTTACAGTAAGTGAAAATGATATTGAAAGTATTAATGATATCTAAGAATTCCATTACTAAGGGCATGTATCTTGGGGCTTCCGGTTTAGATAATGGAGTGGTATCATGGTTGCAGACGGAGATACATGAGGACGCAGGTAATGCGGGTAAGGGTTTCAATACGTTTAATGAGGCAAAGAAATTTTTAGGCTCACCTGGTGAAGGCCAGCAAGAAGGTTGCAGGTAAATGAAGCGAAGATGGATGCTCCTGATCCCAATTGTCATATTAATAATGTTTGCGGTAGGAATGAGGATCCTAACAAGTGCAAGGTATAGCATACCATATATCCAGAAGTCCTTGCACACAAAATACAAACATGGTTTTCAATATATTGAACAGCTGCAATCAAATAAACCTGGACAATATTATTACCTGTTCGCTACAGAGGATGAGAAAAAGCTGCACTTTAAGGTTGCGTACTGGATCGGGCCGGTGCGTAATCCCCTTGGAGGGGAGTTTCCGTTGATCCGAAGCAGGCATGTGCGTGATGAATTTCCGGATGCAATTGCAGAATATGTTATAAATCAATCCCCTTACAGAGAGTATGACATCACTGACGTTCCCATGGAAGAGGTGGTTCAAAACATCCAAAAGCTAGTTAGTGAAATCGACAAGGAATTGGACGAATATGACCTTGGTTATGCAGCATATGATGCAGAAATTTGTATTGTCTACAAAGGGAACAGATATAACCTTACAGTAGGTGTAACAAATGAAGCCATAATTCTTATATATAATTGGTCCAGAAGAGCAAAGGAATTATTTCCCGACAAAAATATTATAGTAGAATATGGCGAAGAGCTAATGGGTGAACTTGGTCTGTCCATCACATTATATCAACAGGTATGATATGGTTGATAACTAATTCTTTCTCTTAGCGAATGCTACAGGCTAATTTGTTGAATACCGATGCCAGTCACCATATCAAAACTGTATCACCGACACAATTTATTCATGGTGGCTGGTACCGTTTTTCCGCTCTAACTAGCTCAAAATTGGGTTAGAAGCATGGCGCGGGTATTTTGGGAACGGTAATATTTCATCATTATTTCCAAAATAAGGGGTATGATTTATTATGAAAAAAGATTTTAGGTTAAATGATAGCGATATGTTGAACAGTAGCCACTTTCCTATTAAAGCTATTTTTAATTCAATTTCAGATAACACATTTGTCAGAAGCATAACTCCGTTATCAGAGGGCATTGGGTTTGGTGTTGAATATGGCGTATGTATTTTCCCAAACGATTTAGATGATTATGATATTGCCACCCTCGGAACATTTGACGGTGTACAATTCGGATTGCATAATGGCGAAGAAGTTACGGTTGATAATGAAACTTTTTACTATTATTTAAACAAAGCTTGCGAAAGTTACTTAGAAGCCCATCCGCAAGATAAAAACAGCATTGAAACAATACTTCAAAAAGTTAAAGTCAATCTAAAGATTTAATAACAAAAGCCCTAAAGCTTGATATTCTGGCTTTAAGAATACCAACAGTCAAACAAAATGGAGGTATTAAATGATTGATAAAAGATTATGGGAATTTCCTGTTCCATCTACCAATATTGCCGAAAGTGGCGTAGTTTTATGCTCGGATATGATCGAAATTAAGGGATATGTTATTATTTCAGATTTTTTAAATGTCATAGATACAAATGTAATAGAAACAGTTAATAAGCTTGAAGACAGTTTTAAAGGCAAAAAAGAATACATCGAAAAGTTTATAAACGATTGAAATTATAAAGCAGCTGTTGGTGCTCTTAACCCAATACACAACAGCTGCTTTCCATATAAATTCATCAAACCTGACTTATCCTTTTAACACCCTCTCAATAGCACTCAATTCATCCTCAGCAAAGTCCAGCTTATCTATAATTTTAACATTATCCTCAATCTGCTCCACCCTGCTTCTGGTAAAAGGCAATTTGAAATCCTCAGAAATCGCTGTTTCTGTGGGCTTTTGTGATGAATATAGATTCTGCAAGGTGTTTAAACAAAAGGTTGGTCTTTCCCCAAAAAAATATTCTAAATTAATGGCCTGATGTTGCTGAAACGCAATATGTCCCAAGAGTTGAAGTCCCTGTCCGGGTGAAATATTTATTCTCAAACAGCTCCTCATTTGTGATCTTCCCCATCATGTCCATCACCTTTTTGTAACTGACATGACGCATTTTCTTTGAATCCTCATAGGGGGTAGACTAGTGTTTCTTTATAGTCATACTCCACAAATGATATTGATTTTCATTATTATTATTTGTCTAATACATAGAATATTGTATTTTATACAATTTATTTGTAAAAAATCCTTTATTTTTTCTGATTTTTAATATATAATCCATTTATACAATAAACAATTTCTTATGAAAAGGAGAGATATTTATGCTAAAACAAGTGGAATTGACATATAGCTTTAATGATCTTGAACCCTATATTGATGAACTAACTATGGTTACTCATTATTCCAAGCACCACGCTACTTATACAGCAAATCTAAATGCTGCCATTGAAAAAAATCCGGAATTATCTCAAAAATCGATTGAAGATATCTTTATCCATTTATCTGAGATATCTGATGAAGCGTTAAAGACTGCTTTAAGGAATAATGGCGGCGGATATTATAATCATAATTTATACTTCTCCACTCTTTCACCGAAGGGCCTACGTAAGCCGGAGGGGAATTTATTAAAACAAATTGAAAGTGATTTTGGTAGTTTTGATGATTTAAAGGAAAAATTGAACAATGCAGCAGCAACCAGATTTGGCTCCGGCTGGGCCTGGCTGTCCACCGATAAATCCGGCAGGTTAAGTGTAAGCTCCAGTCCCAACCAGGATAATCCATTGATTGAGACACGGGGTGAATGGACACCAATACTCGGTATCGATGTATGGGAACATGCCTATTATCTTAAGTACAAGAATCTGCGCCTTGATTACATCAATGCCTTATATTCCGTACTTGATTGGGAACAGATTGCAAACCTTTATAACAAAGTTAAAGCAAGTTAAAAGCAGCTCTTTTAACATTAATTAAAAAAGGGGCTATCCCTATATATTTTTTCTATAGGCAATAACATGAGAGAGTGATATGTTCCACCATATGGAAGCATATCACTCTCTCATGTCATTATTTAGGTATTTCTATCTATTAAATTCCCTGTATCCCTTGATGTGCGCTTTCATCTTTTTCATTGCCCAGTCGTAATGGCTTGATGTTGCTGAAACACAATAAGCCCCAAGAGTTGAATTCCCTGTCCAATCGAAGTGTTTATTATCAAACAACTCCTCATCTGTGAATTTTTCAATCATAGCCATCACCTTTTTGTGACTGGCGTGAAGCATTTCTTTTGAATCCTCATAGGGGGTAGACTGGTGTTTCTTCCAAAACTCCACGTTCATCTGACCATAGGTTTTCCAGTTGTACGGCTCTGGCAAAAACGGCTTTTTTTCACCTTTTTGGTTGGCTTTGGTCCAATTCAGTAATAGCTGGTGCCATTCGTACAAATGAATAAGTACATCACGCAGAGTTTTATCGCGTTTCCAATGCGCTTCTTTCTTGTTGAAATTGTCACCAAAGTTAAATGCCGCGGTCTGCTCGTCTTCCGTCATGGAATCAATGAGTTTCCACAGTTTTTCAAACTGTTCGTTTGCCGCCTTAATCAAATCCGGCTTTGTCGTTGCCCTTCCCATTGCGATTATCCTCCTTGTGGCATACGGAATGAGAGAACTCCATACCCATCAAATTTAGTTTACGCCATTTTCCAATGTTGAATCAATTTTCTAATTTTATCTTACCATTAATAAGGTGACAACAGTATGTCATATTTTATCTGATGATTTCCATGTGTATCTAAGCAATATTGCATCAAGGGCACTCACCATGCTTTTAATTTGCATTTCTTCAATGGTAAGCGGCGGGTAAAATCTTAATAAATTGGCAAGGGCATGAAAACCTGCAATATAACCTGCATCAAATAGCTCTCTGTGGATTTTCTCCAACGGAAAATTTATATCTTTGTCAAACTCAATTGCCATCATTAGCCCAATTCCACGGACTTCCTTAATGCATTTATACTTTTTGGACAAAGCTTTAAGTTCAGAGCTAAGAACAGCGCCCATTTCCGATGCCCTTTGTATGAGCTTGTTATCCTCAATCGTGGAAATAACTGTTTTGACAACAGCACAGCCCAAGGGATCGTTTTGGTGTGATTGGGCGTATTTAAAGCCAGATTTTTCAGCGGCATCCGATACCTGCTTTGATAATGCAATAACACTGACAGGATACCCGTTCCCAATACCTTTTCCTATTGAAATAATATCAGGATGGATATCATAATGCTCAAACCCAAACCATTTCCCCGTTCTTCCGGTTCCCGCAGTTACCTCATCAACGACAAATGCTTCAAGATTGAAAAATAGGTCAAAACCGAAAAAATTTAACGTTTTTTGAAAGGTATGGTATAATAAGTGTAAGATGTTGACCACGAAATTGGGAACGGAACACACACCCGCACTATCATCGATACAGTGCCATTTATGGCAAAATTAAAAGGAGGGATTCACAATGGCAAGTCACCCGATTTACCAGTTCTACGCTGAGTTAGACGATTATGAGCCAAAGATATGGAGACGTTTCCAGGTAACAGATAATATTACGGTAGCAAGGCTCGGCTATATTATTCAAGTGCTGTTCGAAATGACGGCAAGCCATCTTATGACGATTGAGGTACCGCAAGATGAAAATTATAATGCTTATTTGCGTACACGGTACCCGGATTTACCGTCTGACGATTCGTTGTTTCATCATGATGAGACAATTTACCGTTACGAGATTATGGATGAGGATCTGGAGACATTTGATGATCCGCACCGTAATGTACGCATTGTAGATGCTGCGGAGACGAAGCTTCATAATACCGTATATCATCCGAATGATAGACTGAGACTTAACTATGACTTCGGCGACAACTGGTGGGTTTCGGTAATTCTTGAAAAGATATTCGAGGATAAAGAGCTGCCAGGTAGCGAATTGCCCCGCGTGGTTGAGGGTGCCGGGTTCGGTATCGTAGAGGATGCAGGCGGTGTCGGAGGCTTAGAGGACTTGGCAAAAGCATTCAAAAAGAAAAAGGGCGCGGAGTACAAACAATTCAGCGAATGGCTTGGCGTTAAGGAATTTGATATGACGGCGTTTGATTTGGATGATATGAACTTCCGCCTGAAAAAGATTCCGCGCATTTATAAGCAGTGCTATGAGGACAGGCTATATCCTACGCAAAAATCCATTGATTTGATCGAGCGTAAATACCTACAGAAAAAGCTATAAACGTAATGGTTTCATTGACAAAGCCCATTTCTTTGTCTATAATAATATTCAATATTATATCAGTCAGAAGGTGCTTGATTATGTATATCAAACGACATATTGAAAATTCAATTATTAAAACAGCAAAAATGTTTGGGGCTGTTATGGTCACAGGGCCAAGGCAGGTGGGGAAAACCACCCTGCTGAAAAATGTTACTGGAAGCATGACCTATGTCACGCTTGATGATCCAATTCTGCTACAGTCAGCGGTCAATGAATCGGGAACCTTCTTTAAGGATTTCCCACCGCCTGTATTTATAGACGAAATTCAATATGCACCAAATCTGTTTCCATATATCAAAATGTATATTGACAAAGAAAAAATCAAAGGACTGTTCTTTCTGTCCGGTTCACAGCAATTTCATATGATGAAAAATGTCAGCGAATCACTTGCAGGGCGGATAGGAATACTCCATCTGCTGGGACTTTCCTTGCGCGAAATGAGGGGTATAGAATTTAGCAGACCCTTTCTACCAGAGGATGATTATTTCAAAGAACGGAGAGATAATCTCAAAGAAACACCATATAAGGATATATGGCATATTATTCATCGGGGCAGCATGCCTGAACTTACAGCAAATCCTGATTTTGATTGGCAGCTCTATTATGCAGCCTATGTAAAAACTTATATTGAACGTGATGTCCGTGAATTGACTCAGGTTGGCGATGAAGTGAAATTCCTGAAATTTATGACGGTGATTGCCGCATCCAGCGGACAGCTTTTAAATCTTGCTTCTGTTTCCCGCGATGTTGGCATCAGTCCCCCCACCGCAGAACGGTGGCTTTCGATTCTAAGGACATCCGGCATTGTGCATTTACTTGAACCGTACTATAACAACCTTACAAAACGGGCTATAAAAACACCAAAGGTCTATTTTCTTGATACGGGGCTGATGGCTTATCTCACCCGTTGGCCCACACCTGAAACGCTTCAGACAGGTGCCCAGGCGGGAGCCTTTTTCGAGAGCTTTGTGGTATCTGAAATAACAAAAAGCTATTATAATACAGGTATTCTTGAGCCCCCAATCTATTTTTACCGTGATAAGGAGCAAAATGAAATAGACCTTTTAATCCATGAAAACGGTACGCTTTATCCCATAGAGATAAAAAAACACGCTGATCCCGGAAAGAATGACGTCGCTGCATTTGCTTTGCTGGATAAAATTCCAGGAGTCCGGCGGGGATCCGGCGGTGTCGTGTGTATGTATGATCATTTAATTACATTAAAAGGTGAGGATAGGGCTATCCCTGTTAACTATCTATAAGACAAACATTTTTAAAGTATCCCAGATACGGTTGTATTGTCACGGAACAGGCAGCACATTCCACCGACTTTCTTGCAATCAACGCTACGGAGGCATACATGAATACAATTACAGTGAACGCTTATGCGAAAATAAATCTCGGTCTTGATGTCATAAGAAAACGTCCCGATGGTTACCATGATGTCTGCATGATCATGCAGTCCCTGGATCTTCACGACATCATAACAATTAGCCGTATTCCTTCCACCGGTATCAAGATAAGGACAAACCTCTCCTATCTCCCAAACGACCAGGGGAATCTGGTTTATCGGGCTGCCGCATTATTTTTAGAGGCTGCCCGGATTAAGGACGGCCTTAACATTACCCTGGAAAAGAATATCCCCGTTGCCGCCGGCCTTGCGGGCGGCAGCTCTGATGCCGCTGCTACCCTGAAGGGCTTGAACGAATTATACCAAACCGGCTTATCAACGGAAGAACTAAAAGGCCTCGGCGTAAAAATAGGTGCTGACGTTCCTTATTGCGTCCAGCTTGGAACCGCACTATCGGAGGGAATTGGGGAGGTGCTGACACCCCTGCCCGCCATCCCGGAATGCACCGTATTGCTTGTAAAGCCCGATATCAGCGTTTCCACAAAATACGTCTACGAGAATCTGCGTTTAACCGGTACCGTCACACATCCTGATATTGCAGGGATGAGGCATGCCCTTGAGCAAAACGACCTCTCCTCCCTGGCAAAAACCATGGATAACCTGCTCCAGACTGTGACGGTTAAGGACTATCCCATTATTACGGACATCAAACGCAAGATGCTGGAGCTGGGCGCCCTAACCTCCCTGATGAGCGGAAGCGGCCCTACCGTGTTTGGGATTTATAAAAACGTGGAGCTGGCGAAGAAGGCTTTTAATTATTTTAAACGCCACAAGCACTACGGGAAGCAGGTATTTCTTACAAAGCCCTATTATCCTGAAAGATAATGTAATAAATGGGTATTATAAGCCTCCTGCAAAAAGATAATGTAATAAATGGGTATCATACGATACATGCAAAAAGATTAATTAAATAAATAGGTATCATATGACACATGCAAAGAGATTAATTAAATAAATGGGTATCATATGACATCTGCACCGGAACAAAATAATAAGAATAAAACAAAGGATATTTACTATTTAAGAAAGGCATTTACTATGACAGCACATAAGTACACATACCGTAACACAACCTTTGCCTGTTACCGCGGATATATCACCCAGGCAATTATTAATAATCTGGCACCTATTTTATTCATTATTTTCCAAACCAAATTCTCTCTTTCCTATGAAAAGCTGGGACAATTGGTATTGGTCAATTTTGTTACCCAGATTGTAACGGATCTTTGGGCATCCAAATATGCAGATTATTTTGGCTACCGCAAATGTATGGTTGCCGCCCACGCACTTTGCGCCATAGGTCTGGCCTCCTTAGGGCTGCTGCCCCTTCTGCTGCCCTCCCCCTATATCGGCCTTACTCTCGCAGTTATTGTATATGCCATCGGAGGAGGCTTATTGGAGGTTATTGTAAGCCCCATAATTGAGGCTCTCCCAAATGAAAATAAAGAAGCCTCTATGAGTCTCCTGCATTCCTTCTATTGCTGGGGACAGATGGGCGTTGTATTTATCAGCACCTTGCTTTTGTGGGTCATCGGACGTGATTTATGGTTTGTCCTTCCAATCCTATGGGCCTTATTCCCATTATATAACCTGTTCCAATTTCGGAAGGTTCCCCTCCTGCCCCTGGTACATGACGGGAACGGGATGGGTCTTAAGGAGCTTCTTTCCCATCCCACCTTTTATCTTGCCATGCTTTTGATGATTTGCGCCGGCGCAAGTGAACTAACTATGTCACAATGGTCCTCCCTCTTTGCGGAAAAGGGCTTACAGGTTCCCAAGGTAGTAGGTGATTTATTGGGTCCCGGCTTATTTGCCGTATTCATGGGAATCGGGCGGACAATATACGGACACTTTGGGGAACGGCTTCCCTTAAAAGCCTGCCTGTTCGGAAGCAGCATCCTTTGCATTGCAACCTATCTGCTGACCGTATTCAGCCCAAATGCATTCCTTTCCTTACTGGCCTGCAGCTTATGCGGCTTATCCGTTGCACTGATGTGGCCCGGTACTTTTAGTCTTACCTCAGCTAAATTTTCAAGGGGAGGTACCTTAATGTTCGGTATCGTTGCCGTATGCGGTGACATCGGCTGTTCTTTCGGTCCCTGGCTGGCAGGAAAGGTCTCCGACTACGTCCAAAGCTCCGGGCGCACCCTGTCCGTCTGGTCCGGCCGTGGCCTTAACCTGGAACAGGCCGGTCTGCGTACCGGTCTGCTGATAGCGGTCATCTTTCCCGTATTGATTGCAATCAGCCTGCTTACCTTCCGAAAGAAAAAGATTACATAGGGCAGCGGCCACTGGACGCTGTTCCCCATGTAATCTTAAAATACTGTCTATGCATGAAATATTTATAGCAATGCAGCAGAAAGCACATTCATTTTTTATGCGCTTTCTGCTGCATTATTTTTAAGTTTCCTGCTATATGTTCTTTACACTTCCTACGGCAGACCTCTTACTTTTAGGATTCTTTATTTGGAAGTACTGTCTGTTCCGTCCCTCCAAGCCTCCAGCTTCTTAATTGCCGCATCCAGGGTTTTCTTGGAGATCTCGGGAAGCTCACCGCCCCAGGCCTTTTCAGCGGCTTTAAAGCCTTTCTTTACTGCCGCAATCATTTCCTCTGCCTTGGAGGGATCTCCGCCTGTGAGTGCCTTGGCAAAGGAAACTAATCTTTCTGAGGTCTGGTCAACGCCCCAATAACCGTCTTCGGCAATATCCTTCTTGGCCTGTGCCTGTGTCTCCGGGTCAACCTGCAGCTTTCCTTCCCGCAACAGCGCATACATATCTGTCGCCTCCGTAAAGGTCTCGCCTTGCTTCAATAACATTTTCTCGACTAAATCCCTTAAGCTCTGTGACCGCTTTTCTGCTTCTGCGAGAAGCCTGCTTACCGTATCATCATCTCTTTGGTAAATCTTATTCTTGGGGGCTGCTGTTTCGTTCTTCTCGTAAACCGCTGCATCCCCTTCCTTTTCCTGCTGTCCAGTCTTTACCTTGGCTTCACTTTCCTTTGCCTTGGCAGTTGCATTTGTGCCATAAGACTGTGTTACGCTGCTTATTCCTTCTAAGCCCATATCTTATCCTCCTTGATCGGCAGAGGATTCCTCCTCTGATGATATGTGAGGCTTCACCCACCCAATTGGGCGCTACTAATACCTTCGTGAATTTCCTCATTTGTTAGTTACTGCCCCTTTGCCGTCCTTGGCTGCCGGGAGCATTTTACTATTGACAAAGTATTTCCTTGTAGCATATATTTCGGCAGGTTTCCAAAATAAATTAATAGTATTTTACCTTTGGACAAAAGAAATTCTCCGGATTACTTAGCTGACCATATTTATTCAATTATTTATAATTCTTTGTTTGAAAAAATCCTAAGCGAACTAATTAGTGATACCGTAAAAATAACAATACAGCCTAAGGCCAGAATTAGTGGCATAATGACGGATGGTAATTTTTCAAGGAAAGACAGATCAAATGTGATGTTCGAGAAAAGGTTTTTTATTACTGCCGGCCCCATAGCAAACATAATAATAATAGCTGAAAAAAGGTATCTGGCCTTGACTGCACCATACTTAATCTCGACAGGCATATAGATACAAAACACAATTACGCCCGCAAACAAAACAAGAAGAATTGAATTAATGCCGAGTAAAGCACCCCTATTAAAAATTACTTTAACTAATGTGTCAATGATATAGCAATACACAAAAATGGCGAAGAAAGCTAAATACTTTGCTATAACGTAAGAATTTCGCGAGTATGGTGTCGAGCAAATAAGTGCTGAGGCTTTTGGATATTTTTCTTCCTCTTGGGAAATAGCCTGTAATAGCATTATTGTTCCCATAATAACCATATATAACAACGTTAAAATTTCAGGGGCACTTGGGGCAACTATGCTGATAAAAACAGGAATAAGAATAATTGCCCCCATAGTAATATAAGAGAGTTTTTTAACAATTAGAAAATCCTTCTTAATAAGATTAAACACTATGTGTCCTCCTCTCAATATGGGCAAGCATAATATCCTCAATACCAGCCTTTTCTATTACGATATCCGGTATACTTTTTTGTGCTTTTACTACATTATCTGTAACACCGGAAAAACCATAGTTTGTGACCTTCAGACTTAAGAAAAGCTTTTTATTCTCACTATTGAGCAGTTTGGCATCCCCCTTAATAATCCGATAGTTTTCAAACAACTCATCCTTGCTCTTTTCAAATTCTATTTTGCCATCGTCAATTAGAATGAGCATATCTGCAATTTTGTCTAAATCTGACGTAATATGAGTTGAAAAGAATACGCCTTTTCCACCCTGCTTCATGTATTCGGCCATAATATCCAAGAGTTGGCTTCGCACCAAGGGGTCAAGTCCGCTGGTTGGTTCGTCCATAATGAGCAATTCTGCTTGATGCGATAGAGCCAAAACTAAGGAATATTTCATTCTCATCCCTTTCGAAAGCGTAGATATCTTTTGCTTTGGATCGAGATCAAATTTCCGCATAAAGTCCCTGTAATCATTATTGCTCCATCTTGTGTAAGCAGGGGCAATGATACTCTTCATTTCATCCATGGATAAATCACCATAAAAGCAACCTTCATCCATCACAACACCGATACGGTCCTTTATTTCTTTTTCGTGTGTATCCATATCCATTCCCAATACGGAAATTTTACCTGAGTTTTTCCGGGCAAGACCAAGAATTGAGCGTATTGTAGTAGTTTTTCCGGCACCGTTTACACCAATAAAACCGACAATGCAATCTTCCGCCAGGGAGAATGTAACATTCTTCAACGAAAACTTTTCATAGGTTTTGTTCAGACCCGCGACCTCTAAAATATTGTTCATTTCCTATTCCTCCTCATATAGAATATCCATCATGGCGGTTAGTTCATCTTTTGAAATGCCCAGAGCTTTTGCAGTTTTTATCATAACCTGCATCTGCTCCTCGACGAGCCGCCTCTTTGAGTCTTTTAGCAGTTCGAGATTTCCGGTTGATACGAAAGTTCCTATGCCGACTTGACTTGTTATGAAGCCTTCCTGCTCCAAATCCTCGTAAACACGACGTATGGTTAGAACGCTTACTTTCAAATCGTTTGCAAAAGACCTTATAGAGGGCAGCGGATCGCCTTCGGTGAGTTCCCCTTTCAGGATAGCCTCTTTTATCTGGTCTTTTATTTGCTGATATAGAGGGGTTTCTGAGTTATTGGCTATAAGTATTTTCACAAGAATACCTCTTTCAAGTGTGATGTCTTAATATGCACACTATACACTATCAGCACTTTATTGTCAATATTAAAAACGACTTCTCAGGGATAATGGAGAACCAATTTCCAACAAACTTATTAATAAAATTGTTGTTTTATGCATCGGATAGATCCGGCTGTAGGCGCACGCAGCGGGGAGATATTGTCATTAATTTTAGTGGAGAGCTTGATTTACCGGATAATCCTCAAGCAAGGAAAGAACAAGGAAAAAACGGCATAGCCCAGTGGACTATGCCGTATCCCAAGAAATTACTTCCTTATTGCCTGCTGTTCTTATATTTCCTGTGTTTTACCAGCTCTATTGAAGGGTATTACAAAACTGCATCTACCTTCTTCATGATAATAAGCTTATCGCCTTCCCTAACCTGTTCATCCTCCAAATGATTAATTGTCATAATATTATCCACGGTTGTGTAATATTTCTTTGCAATTTTCCACAGGTTATCTCCCTTTTTCACAACATAGCCTATGATACCCGGCATGGCCTGGAGCCTTTCCATATCCAGGTCGGAGACTTCAATATCCGTAATAATTGGCTCTGAAATCATTTCAAACACAATCGTATTCAGGTTAATGGTGGCTTTTACTTCAATATCCTGGCCATCCAGCATCATTACGCTCAGCTGGTCGATGGTAGGCTTAATCTCATAATTGCATCCCGGCTTCATGCCCTTTAATTCAATAATCTGGGAGAACGGGATCATTCCTTTGATGGCGTTCATCGGGCGCGCGTCATCCTCGGAGATATAGAGGATTCCAACCTCAATTACCCCTTCCACCATCAGCTCCGAGCCTTCGGAGGTAATCTCATCAATACGGATGATTCCGTTTGCATGACAGATCTGGAGAATCCTGGGCTGGTTCTCGGCTACCAGGATCCGGTCCGCCACCCTGTATTTGCTGTTATTCTTAACTACCAGGTTCTCATAGTTGGCATTTCTCATAATCGGCGTAACTTCCTTGTAAGGGGAGTAAACATCGCACAGGATCTCCGGTTCCTGGGTCTCATATACCCGGATGCCAAGCTCTAAGATTACCTCCAGGTCAAGTACCCTCTCTTCGCCGTCCGAATCCGGCTTAATTTCCAGATGCCTGCCCGCAATTCCAACCATGATATCCTCTACCATGTCTTCACTGCAGCCATTGCACTCTATGGTACCGCTAAAGGGAACCTCCGTTTCATAATACTCCATGGAGTTCTCTTCCCCGTCACTGGTATAAAGGATGAATACCGGAATCTCACCCTTAATGGTAAACCGGTCGTCAAGCAGCCGGATTTCCACGTTGCTAAGGCCGATGTCCTGATAAAGGAGGCTTGCTATATTCCCCTTATTAGCAGGCAGTGTAAGCTCATCCTTGATCCTATAGGTATCCTTCTTGTTGATGGCTACATCCGTTACCTCGATCCTTTTATTTATGTACTGGACATCATCCTCGCAGTCCACGCCTACGGCTGTCTCTTCGTCATAGAGCTCCTCTACCGCCACATATAATCCTACGATGGCTCTGACACTGATTTTTCTGGAATGGATCATACTGGTATTTAGGTCTTCCAGCTCCCATTTTACATTTGGCTCGTCATCAGAGCAGTTAATATCCATATTGATGGCTTCATCAAAAGGAATTTCCCCGCTGATGTTCTGGACCGGTACCTGGTCTCCTTCACATAGATAAAGGACATTAAAGACTAAAGCCCCTTTTACTAACAGCTTTCCATTCATTGCCCGAATGTCGCTGATCTTAACCTCACCCTGCTCTGTTATTATCCTCCCAATATCAGGTTTGACATCAGGGACATTAAAGTCGTCGTCCAATGTAAGCTGCAGGTTGCTCTTACATTTCAATTTATTCATATGAATATTCTTTTTCACCAATTCCACTTATGATCCCTCCTTGTATTCGGACATACGATAGATGCCTCTGTCATATCTTATTCCCTGCCCCCTGGAATTATGAATTCAACCTGATAAAAAAATAAACAAAAAAAGAGCTAAACCCGATTGGTTTTAGCTCCCCGTACTGCTTGCTATATGCCAGGGTGCGTCCGAAGGCTCCTGCTTTCATCCGCACCCTAGTTACATAAAATTAATTCCACGTCTTTTGTTAAAATGTCGGTGTAACTGTAGGATACCATCCTGACCGGCATATCCTCTGATTCCTGAATCCTTATCATAAAAATATTGGGATATGTTTCTGATATGATTCCTTCTGATACATCTACTTTATGTCTTCCCCTGTTAATCCGGATTTTTACCTTTTTCCCCATTTGATTTGCCACTGCATTCCGTACATTATTTACATTATTTTGCATCATATTATCTCCTTGTCAATGCCTCCTTCTGCCATAATAAAATCGGATTCCGTTATGGCTTTTGTCAACATCACTCAATAAATCTGTTACAAATCTTATGCACCGCTTGCATTATAGCATAAATAGCATTTCAAGTCAATGAATTTTCTGACAATTCAGACTTTTGAGGGAATTTGGGAGAAAAATATGCACATGAAACCTATAGATTTTTGTTTATTTTTATGGAATAATTTCACAGGCCTAGTACCATGTACCTATCCAAATATAGTATTTTTGCACAATTTTTTCATGTACAACCTCAGTTTACTCTACATTTTTCCAGAATTTTTAAAACCACAAGATGTTGACACTTCCTATATTTGTAAGGCTAAATATGGTTATTTATAGTGAAATTATTCGAAAACAACCCGCTCATCCATATATTCCAGCTTCACGACCACATAGGGATAGGTGATTCCCTGGGATACATTATCCTCCTTTGACGGCCCGATCAGATTTGTATCTATGTAAATCGCATTACTGGTTAAGTAGAGCTCTTCCACGGCGATACTGTAGCCGCCGCTGTTCTGCTTCCCATAGCCTACTACAATGTATAAATTGTCTTTATTTGCGTAGGTCAGGCGGAAGGGCTCCTCCTTCTTCTCATCAATGATCTCTTTAAGCTCTCCTGGTAAATTGGCATCCTCAACTACGGTAAATTCCAGATCTTTGATTTTCTTAACTTCCGTGTTTTCTGATTTACATCCCATCAGTGCAGCAGCTGTCATCACTATCATAAAAAGCATAAGTAGAATACGCGTGCTCCTCATCGCAACCTCCATAGGTTTATCCGTTATTAAAATCTATGAGGCTGCCTCTAAATTCATGACTTGCCATCGCCAATTTAACACTGCCAAGTTAATAATTCTGCCAGGTTAATACTCGGTTATCTCTAAAACAGGGTTCCCATTTCACTCCGCTTTACTCATCTGCTGCATGCTTTGGCGGTACCTTTTCGGGGATAAGCCATGGTATTTTTTGAAGGTTTTAATAAATTGTGTCGTGTCCTGATATCCGGACCGCTCACAGACCTCGTCAATATTTAAATTAGTCGTCAGCAAAAGCATCGTCGCCTTCTGTATCTTTATCTCACGGAGCAGGGAGGAGAAGGTGGAGCCTGTTTCCTTCTTTATGATGCTGCTTAAGTAGGGCTCGCTGATATAGAATTTGCCTGCAACCGAGCTGAGGGTGACATTTCTATAGTTTTCGTTAATGTAGGCGATGATTTTTGACATACGGTCATCACTTGTAATTACGAAGTTGGAGATCTCCACATTCTGGGAGTGGTTTTGCATCAGGCAGGAGAACAGGGTCAGGGTCATTCCCTCCAGCATATAGTTAAAGAATGGTTTCTGCTCCAGCTGCTGCCCATACATGGATAAAATGATGGATTTGACCGAAGGATCCCCTCCGCAATGGAAGGTGAAGGAAGAGCGGTAGGCTGTGGAATACAGGGTTCTTGACAGGTAGGTGGAAAGCTCCGTATCCGTGGAGAGGAGGTTGATAAAGGCGTTGTGGAAGACCCTCTTCCTTATTTTAATGTTCACCGTAACACCGTCATCCTCCGGCAATGCCTTGTGCTCCACATTCGGGGGGATAATCACGATATCCCCCTCCCGGATCGGTATCTCCTGCTTTTCTACGATATGGATGCAGCTGCCCTTTAAGACATACTCCACCTCGAAAAATTCATGGGTATGCAGCACATTATCCACATAACGCTCGACCTTGCACAGCTCAATATTGGAGCCCGGAAGGAAGCATTCTTCCTCCTGGTATACAATGCGCCCAAGGGAGTGCAGGCTCTCACTATACCTCCGGTACCCTTCCCAAACCTCCTGATTTCCGGAGGATCCTCCATTTTTATCCTGAGTGTTTTCTCCACATCGATTTTGGAGAGACTTGCCATCTTGGCTTCTGGATGCTTTATCTTCTCGGTTCTTGACGAATTTGTCTTCCTTATTTCCAAGGACTTTACTCTCCCAACTTTCAGAAGCTTCGCTATCCCAATCTTCATAAGATTCCCCATCCTGTGCATATCCCGGGATTACATTCGAGCTATAGATCATCAACAGGTCTTTACCGGAAGGCTTTTTGCCATGCCGCCTGATGTACTCCAATGCTTTCCTTTCCCATTCATTTGCTTCTAATAAATATTCGTATACTGAATTGTTATCCATGATCCTTAGCTCCTGTTCCCCTTTCCTTGTAGTCCCATAGCAAAGCCTGCCGTTTCAAAACAGTCCCGTCTTACTTTCTGGCCATCCATTATCCTTGCCACCATTGTATCAGATTAACCATATTAAATTCAACCCATAATATATCTTAAATATGGTCATTGATAACATGTCCGCCGATATGCTACCATATAAGATAAGATAGGGGTACTATCAAATTCATAGAAGAGAAGGAGTTCTGTATATGCTGGGAAAATACGTATTACCAACCTCCATTGGAGAACTAATGTATGACATCCAAAAATCAGACGACACCCTGGACATCGTGATGGAAAGCACGAATAACGGGATAAAAATGAGGCCTGCCAATGTGACCGTCAACGGCGGCCTAATCCAACTGGAGCTATCAATTCCTATGATGGAAAACCTGAAGGGTCATATGAACCTGACCTGGAAGGAAGGATATTACGAAGTAGATGGTGCGCTTCCCATCCTTGGCAAGATCACCGGAAAGGCCGTTGCCTTTACTGGGAAAACCAGGTTTGAGCAGATGCTTGAGGAGCTTCCTAATTACCTCACCGGCAAGGTAGTAGAGCGTACCGATGAAGAAATCGCTGCAGCTGTAGAATCACTGCTTAAGGAAATGACCCTGGAGGAGAAAATCGGGCAGATGAGCCAGTCCGGCGGTTCCAACACCGCGGAGATCGGCGGTGCCGTAAAAACCGTCATGACCGACGATGAGCGTATCATGGCTGGCTATCTTGGCTCCATGATTTTGATGGCTCCCCAGGAAATCGCATTTGAAAAGCAGAAGCTTGCCGTAGAAAAGTCCCGTCTTGGTATCCCCCTCCTGTTCTGCCAGGATGTTATCCATGGCTACCAGACCATTTTCCCGATTCCACTTGGCTGGAGCTGCTCCTTTAACCCCGGGCTTTTAGAAAAGGCCATGCAGGTTGCGGCAAAGGAAGCTACCACACAGGGCATTAAGCTGGGCTTCTCCCCCATGCTGGATATCGCAAGGGATCCGCGCTGGGGACGTGTATCCGAAGGCAACGGGGAGGATCCCTACCTGTGCTCCAGAATGTGTGAGGCTCATGTAAAAGGCTTTCAGGGGGATAAGCTGGATGCCGAGGATTCCCTGCTCGCCTGCCTGAAGCATTATGTAGGCTACTCCGCAGCAGAAGGCGGACGGGATTATAATACTGCAGAGATTACCGGCACCAGCCTCCACAATACCTACCTGCCGCCCTTCCAGGCCGGGATTGATGCAGGCGTTGCTTCCATTATGAATTCCTTTAATGTAATGGATAGCATTCCTGTTGTAATCAATAAGAAGGTATGCAGGGATATCCTGCGTGGGGAAATGGGCTTCGAAGGAATGCTGGTCTCAGATTACAATGCACTCTCCGAAGCCATCGTCCACGGTGCGGCAGAGGACGGCAAGGATGCGGCAATCAAAGGCGTACGTGCTTCCCTGGATATGGAGATGGCTTCTACGAACTATCTTGCCCATCTGGCAGAAGCGGTAAGGGAAGGCAAAGTGGAGGAAGAATTAATTGACGAGGCTGTCCGCCGTGTCCTTACCCTTAAATATAAATCCGGCTTAATGGATGATCCGTTCCGTTACTTCCAGCCGGATAAGAATGATGTCCTATTCTGTGAGGAACATCTTGAGGTAAGCTATGAGCTGGCAAGGGAATCCATCGTACTTCTTAAGAACAACTCAGTCCTGCCCCTTACAGCGGATAAGAAGCTGGCCTTAATCGGCCCGAAGGCAGACAGCACAGATCTTCTTGGTCCCTGGCAGTTCAGTAAATATAATGACAAGACCGTTACCTTAAAACAGGGCCTGGAAGCCAAGGGAATCCAGGTAAGCTATGAGCCGGGCTGCGAGGTTGCCGCTGCCATAGAGGGCGGTGTCCTGCGGGCAGTGGAGGCCGCAAAGGCAAGCGACGTCATTGTGCTGGCACTTGGGGAAACTATGGGCATGTCCGGTGAAGCGGCCTCCCGCCAGAACATTGTGATCCCCCAGGTTCAGCTTGATTTAGCCGCCGAGCTTAAAAAGCTCGGAAAGCCGATGATCCTGGTATTAACCAATGGCCGTCCTTTATTATTAGACTGGTTTGAAGAAAATGCAGATGCTATTGTTGAGACCTGGTTCCTGGGCTCCCAGGCTGGAAGGGCAATTGCGGATGTATTGTTAGGAAGCTATAACCCCTCCGGTAAGCTTTCCATCAGCTTCCCCAGAACCCATGGCCAGATTCCGGTTTATTATAACCACTTAAGAACCGGACGTCCATATACGGAGGGTAACCCTGATAAATTCCTGTCCAAATACCTGGACGGTCCCAATGACCCTTTATACAGCTTTGGTTACGGCTTGAGCTATACGAGCTTTGAAGTAAAGGACTTGAAGCTTTCTTCCCGTGAAATGAAGCCGGATGAGGAAATCAAGGTAAGTGCAACCATTCAGAATGCCGGAACTATGGAAGGAACCGAAACCCTGCAGCTTTACATCCATGATGTGGCCGCCCAGATTGCCCGTCCTGTGAAGGAATTAAAAGGCTTTCAGAGGGTTACTTTAGCTCCCGGGGCAAGTGAGGAAGTGTCCTTTGTAATTACCAGAGAGCTGCTTAGCTATTATAATCAGGAGAGCGAGAAGGTGGCTGATCCCGGTAAATTCGACGTGTTCGTGGGCACCAGCTCAAGGGATGTGGACTTATTGAAAGCGGAGTTTGTACTTACGGATAAATAGTCGCTGTAATTTTTCCATAAAACAACTTAAAATGAGGATGCTGCAAAGAGAATCTCCCATGCCATATATTGAAGAAATACGCTTTTACTTCTGCAATATATGGATATGCTGCTCTATTTTGCAGTACCCTCATTTTTGTATTGTCTATGCCTATTTACCGGGAATAAATTTTTTGAATTAAGGCTTCCTGCAATACCTGTGAAAAATTAACACCAAGTAAGGTGGCATCTTCATTTAACCATTCCGGTATATCCGGAAACGAAATCCAGAAACCGCCTTCTTCCGCCTTATGGAACAATGCCGGAAAAAACAATTTATTCATTATACAAAACCTCCAATCTGGTGGACCGGACTATTTTAGTCCCTTAACTTTCTTCTTGCAAAAATCTCTGTACACCGGCAACCAGTTCACCATCCACCTCATCAATGACAATGGTATCCTCCGGCTCTACCTGGTCACTTAGGATCAACCTTGCACTTAAGGTCTCCACATTCTTTTGCAGGAACCTCTTTAATGGCCTGGCTCCATATACAGGGTCATAAGCCCTGTCTACAACATAATCCTTGGCGGCATTCGTCAGGGCCACCTTAATCTCCCTGTCAGACAGGCGGCGATTCAAGTCCTCAACCATAAGATCCATAATGTTGCTGATATTTTCCTTTGTAAGCGGCTTAAACAGGATGATCTCATCCAGACGGTTTAAGAATTCCGGGCGGAAGGAGCCTCTCAGCTCACTCATTACCTGAGCCTCGCAATGCTCACTGATGTCACCGTTGTCCTCAATTCCTTCCAGCAGGTATCTGGAGCCGATATTTGAGGTCAGGATAATGATGGTATTCTTAAAGTCCACCGTCCTTCCCTGGGAATCCGTGATACGGCCGTCATCCAATACCTGGAGCAGGACATTAAATACATCCGGATGCGCCTTCTCTACCTCATCAAAGAGGATTACCGCATAGGGCTTGCGGCGGATCGCCTCTGTCAGCTGTCCACCCTCCTCATACCCTACATATCCCGGAGGCGCCCCAATCAGCCTTGCTACGGAATGCTTCTCCATGTACTCACTCATGTCGATGCGGACCATGTTATGCTCATTGTCAAACAGGCTTTCTGCCAGCGCCTTTGCCAGCTCCGTCTTACCAACACCCGTTGGCCCTAAGAACAGGAAGGAGCCGATAGGCTTACTTGGATCCTTGATTCCGGCCTTGGATCTAAGGATAGCATCCGATACCTTATCAACACCCTCATCCTGGCCGACCACCCTCTTATGGAGCTCTTCACTTAGATGCAGGGTCTTGCTGCGTTCCCCTTCCGTCAGCTTCGTAATGGGGATGCCCGTCCAACGGGATACAATCTTTGCAATCTCCTCCTCACTGACATTTTCATGAACCAGCATGTTCTCTTGCTTTTTAAGGCGTTCCTCCTCCTCTGCCAGGAGCTTCGTAAGCTCCGGCAGCCTGCCATATTTTAATTCTGCCGCCTTGTTCAGATCGTAGTTGCGCTCCGCAACCTCAATCTCATTATTCAACTCCTCCAAGGCTTCCCTGAGCTTATGGACCTTGTCGACAGAGGCTTTCTCATTATCCCATCTGGCTTTTCCCGAAGCAAAATTATCCCGAAGCTCCGACAGCTCCAGCTGAAGATCCGTAAGACGCTCCTGGCTCAACCGGTCATTTTCCTTCTTCAGGGCTGCCTCTTCAATCTCCATCTGCATGATCCTCCGCTGCATATCATCCAGCTCCGTCGGCATGGAATCCAGCTCCGTCTTAATCAGGGCACAGGCCTCATCCACCAGGTCAATGGCTTTATCCGGCAGGAAACGGTCGGAAATATACCGGTTGGAAAGTGTGGCTGCACTAACCAAAGCACCGTCCGTAATCTTAACGCCATGGAATACCTCATAACGTTCCTTCAAGCCCCTAAGAATGGAAATCGTATCCTCCACCGTCGGCTCCTCCACCATAACCGGCTGAAAACGCCGCTCTAAGGCAGCATCCTTCTCCACATACTGGCGGTATTCGTTCAGGGTCGTTGCACCAATACAATGCAGCTCGCCCCTGGCCAGCAATGGCTTTAGCATATTGCCCGCATCCATGGAGCCTTCTGCCTTTCCTGCACCCACAATAGTATGGAGCTCATCAATAAAAAGAATGATCTGCCCCTCACTTTTCTTTACCTCCTCCAGCACGGCCTTGAGACGCTCCTCAAACTCACCACGGTATTTGGCACCGGCCACCAGCGCACCCATGTCAAGGGCAAAAAGCCTCTTATCCTGCAGGGACTGTGGAACATCACCACGGACAATCCTCTGGGCCAGCCCCTCTACAACGGCAGTCTTACCAACCCCAGGCTCACCGATCAGGACCGGGTTATTCTTAGTCTTTCTGGACAGAATACGGATCACATTACGGATCTCGCTGTCACGGCCAATAACCGGGTCAAGCTTCTGGTCCTTCGCACGGGCTACCAAATCATAACCATATTTCTCAAGGGTATCATAGGTAGCCTCCGGGTTATCATTCACTACCTTCTGGTTGCCCCTGACCGTTTGCAATGCCTTCAAGAAAGCCTCCCGGCTAATCCTAAAATCCTGTAACAGCTGCTTCACCGCCTTACCCGGCTGCTTTAAAATGCTCAAGAATAAATGCTCCACAGATACATAGGAATCCCCCATCCGTTTCGCCTCATCCTCCGCATAAATCAAAATCTTATTCAGGTCATTGCTGATATAAACCTTCCCCCCTGATACCTTGGGGCGCTTATTCAACAGCCCCTCCACCTGGGCAAGGAATACCTCCGTATTAACCTCCATCTTCTCCAGCAGCTTCCTTATCAGGCTGTCCTCCAAAGTAAGCAGGCTATGAAGCAAATGCTCCACATCAATCTCCTGATGCCCATATTCATAGGCCAGACTCTCGCAGTTCTGCACCGCCTGCATCGAATTTTGTGTAAATTTATTAATGTTCATATTCCACTCCTCCTTCACGAGCGCTTCCTAAAATCCTACAGGTTTTATCCACTTTATTGTCTGTTCTATACCAACTATAACACCAACTCTACAAGAAGGCAATAGGAAATTTCAATAAATATTATTTTCCTAATATTTATAATCTACTATTATTATAATCCACTCAACAAAATCTTCTTTATACCAAACTAACGCGGTGAATCTGAGTGCAGATATATCCACCTGGGCGCAGACCGGGCATCCCATGTTTGCCTGCACTTGGCAATCATGGGATGTTAAAGGCAAGCCCAGGCGGATATATCTGCACTCGGATTCACCTCACAGCCTAACCCTATCCCATTTGCCTCTCAAATCATATTATGTAATATTACAACTTGTATATACATCGATAGCTTCAGCCTCTGTATTCCGGGGTCAACGAAGAGCCTCTCCCTATACAGAAATGAAAATTGAAATCCCTCCCTCTTTATGTTATCATTACCCTACATACAAAATCTGGAGTACCCAGGACATATCAACTCTAAAGGAGGCCAAGCCATGAAACAGTTACTAATCGTCGAAGATGACCGCGACCTTAGCCGGGGCCTATGCCTCGCTTTAAAGGACCAGGAGCTTCAGATTATCCCCTGCTTTGATCTAAAATCAGCCCGCGCGCAGCTTGCCTCATGTAAGCTGGATCTGGTTTTGCTGGACATCAATCTTCCCGACGGCAGCGGCCTGGCCCTGCTTCACGAAATAAAATCCAAAAGTGACCTGCCGGTAATCCTGCTAACCGCCAACGACACTGAAATGGATGTTGTCACGGGGCTGGAGTACGGTGCGGATGATTACATTACAAAGCCCTTCAGCCTTGCAATCCTGCGTGCAAGGGTTAAAACCCAGCTGCGCCATGGCACCCACGGCACAGCCCCCACGTCAAAGCCATTGGCTATCGGCGGCTACCGGTTTGATTTTGAACATATGGCCTTTTTTAAGGGGGATACTGCCATAGAGCTGAGCAAAACAGAGCAAAAGCTCCTCCGGCTGCTGGTAGAAAACCGGGGCGTCACCCTAAGCAGGGCCGTTCTGCTGGACCGCATCTGGACGGATAGTGCTGATTTTGTGGATGAGAATGCCCTTTCCGTAACCGTCAAGCGCCTGCGGGACAAGCTGGATGCAGGACAATATATCAAAACAGTCTATGGACTGGGCTATGTATGGGTGGTGAAGCGGGATGAATGAATGGAGCCTTACCCTGATAATCCTTGGGCTAACAGCCCTTATACTATGCTGTACAGCCATGGTATTCCAGCATCTCAGGCTTAAGAAAACCCTGCTTACCCTCAAAAAAATGCTGGACAGCGCCATAGACGGCAGCTTTACGGAGCATTCCTATGACGAAAGCCTGCTCTCCTCAGTGGAAAGCAGCCTAAACCGGTATCTGACCGCTTCCATAGTATCAGCGCGCAACTTAACCGCCGAAAAGGAGAAAATCAAGGAGCTGCTGGCGGATATCTCCCATCAGACCAAAACCCCCCTTTCTAATATTTTGCTCTATGCACAGCTGCTGGAGGAGCAGGAGCTGCCAAAGGAAAGCAGAAGCTGCGTGGCTGCATTACAGGGACAGGCCGAAAAGCTTAATTTCCTGATTGCCTCCCTGGTGAAATTGTCCCGGCTGGAAACGGGGGTTTTCACCCTGCATCCGGTTCCCGGTGCCATTGCACCCATATTGGAGGAGACAGCCAGACAATTTATGCAAAAAGCGACGCATAAAGAAATCCGGTTGACTGTGGATTCCACCGGCGCCCATGCGGTATTTGATCCCAAATGGACTACGGAAGCCCTCTGCAACCTGGTGGATAACGCCATTAAATATACACCCTCCGGCGGCAGGATACAGATTTCCGTCACGGAATACAACCTGTTTTGCCGCATTGATGTAAAGGATACGGGGATCGGGATCTTAGAAGGGGAGCAGGCAAAGATATTTACACGCTTTTACCGCTCCCAGTCCGTCAGCGAACACGAAGGGGTAGGAATCGGCCTGTACCTGACCCGCCAAATTTTAAACAGCCAGGGCGGATACATCAAGGTGGCCTCCGCTTTGGGCAGCGGCTCCGTATTTTCTATGTTTCTGCCCCGGGAAGCTTAACCTTTTAAAACTGCCGGATTTTTATAAAATTATGCTTCTTCTCAGGAATTTTCTTACCATCCCATGATTATTCTGCAGTTGGGTTTATCCATGGTTGTATCTGTCTCCCCATGGCACAGGCAATTCTTACAGTTTTGTAAGAATTATTTGGCCACCGGAAAGATTCTGGAAAGAAACGTATGATAAAGTCTGTATTGTAGGATTAAAAAGTTATTTTTAATTTGGTACAATGCAGACTTTATCTTTGGAGGTACTCATCATGACAATTTTGCAGACCCATGATTTAAAAAAGATTTACGGCACCGGAGAAAACGCCGTCCACGCCCTGGCAGGGGTCAACCTGCAGGTGGAAAAGGGCGAATTTGTGGCTATCGTCGGCACCTCCGGCAGCGGTAAAAGTACACTTTTACACATGCTGGGCGGGCTGGACCGCCCCAGCAGCGGCACCGTCACAGTAGACGGCAAGAACATCTTCTCCTTAAAGGATGAGGAGCTTACCATCTTCCGCCGCCGCAAGATCGGCTTCGTGTTCCAGAGTTATAACCTGGTTCCCGTGCTTAATGTCTATGAAAACCTGGTGCTGCCCATCCAATTGGATGGCAACACGCCTGATTCCGGCTATATAAGCAACATTGTTGAAACACTGGGCTTACAGTCCAAGCTGTCAAACCTCCCGGGCAACCTTTCCGGCGGACAGCAGCAACGGGTTGCCATCGCCAGGGCCCTGGCTACAAAGCCCGCTATTATTCTGGCAGATGAGCCCACGGGAAACCTGGATTCCAAAACCAGCCAGGATGTGCTGGGGCTTCTAAAGGTCACCAGCCAGAAATTCGTCCAAACCATCGTAATGATTACCCACAACGAGGAAATCGCCCAGCTTGCCGACCGCATCATCCGCATTGAGGATGGGCTCATCGTTGCCAGGTAAGGGGGTGGAATGCAGAATGAATGTAGCTAACCAAAAATGTATCCGCCAACTGAGTATAAAATCCATGAAGGCCGCAAGGACAAGGAACCTCATTGCCGTCCTCGCCATTGCCTTGACTGCTGTGCTGTTTACCTCCCTGTTCACAGTGGCGCTCTCCATCAACCGCTCCATCCAGGAGGCCAACTTCCGCCAGGCCGGGGGCTGGAGCCACGGAGGCTTCAAATATCTGACCAAGGAGCAATATGACGAATTAAAAGATGACTCCCTGATCAAGGAATACGGCCTGCGGCGCTTTGTGGGCATGCCCCAGGAAGAGCCCTTCAATAAATCCCATGTGGAGATAGGCTACAGCGATAAAACCCAAGCCCACTGGATGTACTGTGACCCTGTGGAAGGCCGCCTTCCTAAGGAAGATACGGACGAAGCCGCCACCGACACCCACGTCCTGGAGCTGCTGGGCGTCAAGCCTGTGTTAGGGGAAAAGTTTACCCTGACCTTTGACGTGGATGGGACATCTGTCACAAAAACCTTCACCCTGTGCGGCTGGTGGAACTATGATGAAGCCATTGTTGCCAACCATGTGCTGATTCCCCATAGCCGTGCCCAGGAAATCTACGACCAGGTAGGCATTGGGGACGGCATCAGCAAGAACGGCCTGGTCGGCTCCTGGAATATGGACATAATGCTTGGCAGCTCATTGCACATCGGGCAGGATCTAAATAAAATACTGGCAAAGCACGGTTATCAGGGGGTAGATCCCTCCTCAAAAAACAATTATATCATGACCGGCGTCAATTGGGGCTATACCGGCGCACGGCTGGCAAACAACCTGGATCCCTTCACTGCCATTGCCATTGCCGGGCTGCTGCTGATTATCATTTTTACCGGATACCTCATTATCTATAACGTATTCCAGATCTCCGTCTCAAACGACATCCGCTTCTACGGACTGCTCAAGACCATCGGCACCACAGGCCGGCAGCTGAGGCGTATCATAAGACAGCAGGCCCTGCTGCTGTCGCTGTTTGGCATCCCCCTGGGTCTGCTGGCAGGCTACGGTGTCGGCATTAAGCTGACCCCTGTCGTATCGTCCCAGCTTAACGGAGTAGTGCCAGGAACTATATCAGCAAGCCCTGTGATTTTCATCGGTTCAGCTGTCTTTGCCCTGGTCACGGTCATGATTTCCTGCCGAAGGCCGGGACGCATGGCAGCGCGGGTATCCCCGGTGGAAGCGGTGCGCTATACGGAGGCAACAGGCTCCAGGAAGACCCTGCGGAAGTCACAGTCCCGTGCATCATTGCCCAAGATGTCCTGGGCTAACCTTGGACGCAACCGCAGTAAAACTGCAGTTACGGTAATCTCCCTGTCCCTGGCAGTATTGCTGCTTAACATGACAGTTACCTTTGCAAATGGCTTTGATATGGATAAATACCTTTCCAACATGGCTTCAGATTTTATTCTGTCGGATGCAGGTTATTTCCAGGTAAACCACCTCTGGAGCGGCGAGGATGCCCTGCCGGAGGATGTCATCTCCCTGGTAGAAGCCAGACCCGGAATCACAGCAGGCGGGCGGGTCTATGGTAAAGACAGCTCCATTGAGGAATTTATTACGGAGGATTATTACCGGGCAAGGATGAGCAGATGGAACGACGAAGCCACTTTGGATCACCTCATTTCCCGCACCGAGAAAAATGCAGCAGGCCTCCTTGCCGACCGGGCACAGCTCTACGGTATGGAAGGCTACGCCCTCGACAGGCTCCGGCTGCTGGAGGGTGATTTATCCAAGCTCCACGAACCGGGTGGGCGCTATGTTGCCGCAGTATTCATGGATGATGACTATGGAACCCCTGACATGAGCTCCCACTGGGCACGCCTTGGGGATACCATTACCCTGCGCTATGTGGAGGAGTATGAATATTATGACCCTAACACAGGCAAGATCCTGGATCCTGATAATATTTCCGAGGACCAGCCCTATAGCGCCCGGGCAAAGACCTATCAGGACATTGATTACGAAGTGGCAGCCCTGGTCTGTGTGCCCCTCTCCCTCAGCTACCGGTATTTCGGGTCCGATGAGTTCGTCATGAACGACCAGACCTTTATCCACGACACGGGTACTGATTCTGTCATGTATTACGCCTGTGACGTTAATGATGAGGATACTGCCACAATGGAAGCCTTCTTTTCTGATTTGACAAAGGAGCAGCTGCCCCAGTTCGACTATGAAAGCAAGGCGACCTATGCCAAGGAATTCGAGTCCTTCCGCAATATGTTCCTGATGCTGGGCGGCGTACTGAGCTTTATCATCGGACTGGTGGGCGTACTTAATTTCCTCAACGCCATCTTAACCGGTATCCTGATCCGCCGCCGTGAGTTTGCAATGCTCCAGTCCATCGGCATGACCGGCAAACAGTTAAAAACCATGCTCATCTTTGAAGGCCTGTATTATGCCCTCGGTGCCATACTGGTGTCACTGGCCCTCAGTACGGCTTTCGCACCGTTACTGTCTAACGCACTGGGCAGCATGTTCTGGTTCTTTACTTACCGTTTCACCGTATGGCCTATTCTTGTTCTGCTGCCAGTTTTTGCCGCACTCGGCACACTGCTGCCCCTGGCAGTCTACCGCACTGTTTCCAAGCACTCTATTGTGGAGCGCCTGCGGGAGACAGAGTAGTAAGGAATAGAACTGCGGGGTATGAAAAAATAAGTGCAGCTGTTTAAGCACCGGTTACATGCTTAACATCTGCACTTAACTTTTCATTTTACATATGTATTCTGGTACGTGATATAGATATGGCTTATTCCAAAGATAATGCCGCATATAATAAGCAGCCAGTGACCGTGGAAATATCCATTGGAAATAAATATTACACATGGGATAATTGCAAGCAGCATAGAAAATAACGGCCTGTAGCTTTTGAAATATAGAACCCAAATTCCCCAATATAACAAGAGCAAGATGATACTGCTCAGCAGCCAGGCGACAAATGCTACCTTTGACCTGAAACCAAATTCCAACAGCCCAACATTAAAAACCATAAAAAACATTGATCCATACCTGCCAGTCTGCTCAATGATATCTACCACTTTGTTTTTATACCGGTTTTCTACTGATTTATTTTTTTTAAAGTATATTATGTTAGGCAGAAATAAAAATATAAGAATAATAAGGCCAAACAGATTGATCCAATCCATAAACACTGTTTCCTTTCCGGTTTTTTACACTCAAAATAAATCCTATTTATTTTGCTGCACCCTTTTTATTAAGCTTTAAAACAATCCCCCGCTCCGCTGCCAACGCCTCGAACAAATTTGCGGCAAAGATTGCTTTTTCCTTTAGATTCAGCTCCCCCTGGACTATTTTCTCTTCAATTTTCTCCATTATGGGCTTTATGTCCTGCAACTCCAACAGGTTAACAGCAATACAGAAAAAGCTCTTCCGTCTCCCATCATTACAGTTTGCCAATAGATATTTTAAGATCTCAACTTTCTCCGCCAACTCGGCATGATAATTCTCCAGCCCCATGCTTTTAACCTTGTCAAACTCCTTTAACTGATTACGGTGGGTGATGAAGGAATCGAATTCATCTATACCCTCATATTTTTCACAGGGGTACTCATCACACAGATAACAATATTCCACCCCCTCATGCTGCAGGCTGCACCTCGCAATTGCACAGGCCTGATTCCCCGCTCCGCCACCACAGCCCGGACAGTAGTGGTCCAGCTGCATCGTGCATAAGCCACAGTTTAAGCCACAAAGGGAAAATAACAAATCCTCTCTTTTGAAATTTTTCATACATCCTCCATAGATCTGTTACCTCATATTTTGTGCAACGTATACCGCTGTTTTTGCAATCGGGGATACATCACCCGAAGAAAGTTCTACGTCTTTATCGGAAAGCTCCCCCCAAAGCGTATAGTTAATGTCTTTATAGGTCCAGCTGGCAAGTACTCCTTTCATTTCCCCATCAGAAACTGCATATTGTACCTTGATTTCTATATAATCCCCATCCTCAAAGGTTCTGGCAGACCAGTTCTCCGTCCGTTTCTTATCAAAGGAATAAGTAATCCCGGACAAGGTCTGGATATCTTCCTTTCCGGCACGAAGTACCATGTCCGTCTCGACAATTTTATCATAATATTCCACCTGGGCAATGCTTTCATCTATGATGCTATAGGTGGGATTTCCAATCCAATTTTCATTTTCAGGCAAAAGAACTGTGATACCCAGCTTGTTGAAATACTCTGCCGCTTCAACTGGTGGTTCCTCGGGCTCAGCAGTAGGAGACGGCAGCAGTTCAAATAAGCCTACTGACATGGATGAATTCGGGGGCATATATTTCATAAGCTCATCCGAGAATCCCATCATCTGCTCCTTGGTAAAATCCGCTTCATTCATTTGGTAAATCTGAAGATAAAGTCCATCCCCGTACCGGGACAGCTTCTGCCCGATGGCACGGATATCCGAAGTAGCAGCATCCAAGTCGTAAATTTCCTCCCACTCCTTGCTCCTGTTAGTACCCTCAAGCAGGGTAAAATACGGCTCTTCATTTTCAGCAAGCTCCGGGCTTTTCCACACATAAAGCTCCAATCCCTTAAAGGCCTGAAGCTTTTCTCCCTCTGCATTGTCTTCGAAGGAAAAGTCTTCCGGCAGCGGAGCGTTTCCCTTCTTGTATTTCCAAGAGGAAAGCCGGCCGTATCCGGCATCATAATAGTCGCCGTCAATAAAAAGCTGAACATTGCCGATGTTGATTACCCTATGGCGTGTGCCATCCTGTGTTGTCACGTAAAGGGTAGCTGCCCCACCGGCTATGGCTTCCGGATTATCCAGATATTTGCCCTTGCTTTGGTTAATCAGGGCAATAACCTCCCCAAGCTCATCCTCCTCAAACAGACGATAGCGTTCGTTTTCCGAGCTTGGCATAACCACCAGCTCAATGCGTTTTACATCGCTTACAGACAGCTTCCTCGCCCATTTCATAGTATCACGGGAGCTTGGCGACTGGGTAAGAAACAGGATGCTGACCGTACAAATGATGGCAATGCTTATGGCTGCAACCAAGAGCCTCCGCTTCTTAAAATGCTCACCCAGCTTAATCATCCTAAGCCTGCGCTCCATATTGTCCTTGCCATTCACCACGCAAAGGAGCTTCGGGGTAAGCCGGGTCCTACTGCAGCAGCCCAGCACCTCCACCAGGGAACGTGAATAGGCCCTGCCGTTCTCATTGCCGATACGCTTCATGACGGATGCATCATTGGCAAGCTCCATATCCTGGCGGATGTACCGGAACATAAGCCACACCAGGGGATTAAACCAGTATACTGTCTGCAGCAGCAAAAGGAAATCATGGAGCAGCATATCAAATCTCCTATGGTGGGAAAGCTCATGGAGCAGAATGTACTTTAAGCTCTCATCGCTCAATTCTTCCGCATAGGACGGCAGTATGATTTTAGGCCGGACAAAGCCAAGCAGCGCCGGGGAGCCGATATAATCCTGGATATATAGCTGTACATCCCTTCTGATTCCAAGGGCGGACTTACAATGCTGGAGCAGGGCATGATATCTGCCACCGGCTTCCGGCTGATGCTTCTTTAGCTTATGGATCAGGCGCATACGGCTTATCAGCATAAACAGGGCAATGGCAACTGCTCCTGACAACCATAGTAAAGGAATTGCTACATCAAAGATCAGGGATTTCAGGAATACATTCCGGGTCTGGGTCTTCAGACCGTCGGATTCTGCCTGCTGCCCAGGCGTAGGCTGTTCTATATTAATAACATCATGCTGACTTTTTCTGACCTGGTCGTATTCCTCACGGTAGGATATTTCCTGTATCCTGGCCACAGGGTCAAGGGGTGCTGCTTCCGTCTGCAACCGGTAGGGAATGACTAGGGCAACCAGCATCACAAGCCACAGGGCATATTTCCAGGCCGGGGAGATCCTGCTGTCAGCAAACCTGCGGAGCAGCAAAATCACCACCCCAATGCACAGCGCGGCAATGGACATGAACAGCAGCTTATAAAAAACCGGTGCAATGGCAAAGGCCAGTATATTCAGCTTATTTATAATTGTGGCCATAGGCTATTCCTCCTCAATTATATCCAGCAGCCTCTGTAAATCCTCCCGGCTGATTTTCTCTTCCTTCACAAAGTTCAGCAGCATTTTCTCAGAAGAGCCGTCAAATACCTTTTGGATAAAGCTTTTGCGGGTTGCGTTCGTGTATTCCTCCCGCGTAATAATGGGAGAATACCTGTAGGTACGTGAATTAACCTCCGTCGCTTTAACCGCCCCCTTTGCTACAAGCCTTTGTAATAAGGTTTTCAGTGTGCTCTTATTGCCGTCCATGTCTGCAAATATTTCCGGGGAGGTAAGGTCTCCTTTATCCCACAGAACCTTCATAATCGGCAGCTCCGCGTCGGCAATCTGTATTTGCTTTTTCATTCCAGACCTCCTGTATTTTCTTTGGAGGATCCCCCTCCATTCGAGATTACTGTTGTAGTCTTCTATAGTTTACAATAGTAATCTCAAAATGTCAATAATTTATAATTCCTTTTTTCAAGAATCTTATTTCTCGCCTATGGCTAACAATTCCTTGGAAAAGCCGGTCACACTGATCACACTAATGGTGGTTTCCTGTCTCATAGCACCATTTTGCTATTTCGGCGATGAGCGGAAGTGGTAACGGCTTGCTGTAGGGAAACTGTATCGCCCCTTTACTTGTCTTATATTCCGTGAGCTTTTCCGCGAAATACTCCACAGCTGCAGGACCGGGGTACAGCCCGATATGCTTTTTAAATGCCGCAAAATGAATGATATTTTGTTTTTCCCAATAGGTCGGCATACTCCAGGAAATACGCTCCCCGGCATCTGGAAGGGCGGCACGGAGCGTATCCCGCACTTGATTTAACAATGGCCAGACCTCCTCCGGTTGTGCAGCGATATAGGCACCAATTGTTTTCGGCGCCTCCCCGCAGTAATGGTCTTGGTCTGTGTTCTTGAACTCCCGTCCGCATTTAGGACATTTCCACATAGTACATTTACCTCGCTTTCAATAATGGTTGTTATGGTTATTATGAGCTGTATGCCTGTTAAAACATCCAGCATAATCTATCCTCAGAAAACCTGAGCCCAAGCTTCCTTTGCAATTTGATGGAAGCCTTGTTATTTACCTTTATCTGTGCATAGGGTACGCCCCCGGCGGCAAGAACCTTGTTTATCATATAGCTTTCAAGCGCCATAGCGTAGCCTTTACGCCTATGTTCTGGAAATATCTCCAACAAGCCGAGGCTGCCTTCCAAATGAAGGCCAACGAAACCTATCAGCGTTGTATCCTTATAACCTCCAAATATGCTGCCGGCCTTTAGAAGCTCCTCTATCTCTGTACCGGACAATAATTTATAATGTTTCAACACTACATCTATATGCGCGATATCCAACTGCCTTATTTCTATTTCACTCTTTCCTTCAAGCTTATCCTTATCCGTATAAACTGCTTGGATGCATTCCGTTTTATTCTTCAGGCCGAATTTATTTTGTATATAATCCACCATAAAGGGTTGATGCGCTACAATAAGGTCGCATTCAGATACATTTTTAAGCACTTCCCGCCCTTTTTCCAGGGTATCCGCGGATATCATATATGCACCGCTTTTCAGCTCCTTTATTAATACGCCCTCTGAATCAGCATATAATATATCTGCCGTATTCTTTCTAATAGGCTCCAGCATATCAATATGCAGCAGCTGGTTTTTCATTAGATAATTGACCGCTTTATCCTTCATTGTTTTACTACCCCTTTATTTCCATTCATTTTCTGTCCCATAAGTATTAGCATTATATATTAAACATACTACATTTTCTACCATAGGCTGTCCAGAACTTTTTGTGCGGCGCCTAGGATTGCTCCGCTTTAACCCGGATAACAGTATTTACAATTCCTGCATTAATGATTAAACTTAAATATACTATAATTACTCATACCCGGAAGTAAGCTCCGGGCTTTTGAACCATATTTGCAGGTTGGTAAGCCGTATTTGTATGTCGGTTGCAGGTACCTTGCTTTTTTTAACCTGAATTTTTATACTGGAGGGGAAGTAAATTGTTAATAAAATTAGTGGAAGACCTGGCACAAAAGGATATTGAGGTATTGATCAAATATGCCAGAAGAAACCAGACCGTCAATCGCCTGATAGCCCTCGTTAACTCTGTAGAGCATAAGGTAAAATGCACCAACGACCAGAATGGCCAAATTTGGATCAGTGCCCCGGACATTTATTATATTGAGAGCATCGACAAAAGAACCTTTGTCTACTGCGAAAAGGCCCTTTACCGTACAGAATTCCGGTTATATGAGGAAGGCCTGTTTAGGGGCGTTTTCTTACCGGCGTTGAAGGTCCGTTTCCGTTTTTGGATGGCAAACCTTCTCCAGGCGCTGCTGTTCGGTGCCTGGCATTTAGTATGGCCGCTGAAATACTATCTGTCCGGCGAGCAAAGCCTCATGGGTGCTTTTATGTATGGGCTGGTGCTTCTGCTTGGTACCGTGACCTTTGGATTCATCTGGGGCTATATGTTTGAGAAAACCAACAGCCTTTGGACGGCAATCGCTGCCCATTTTGCGGCGAATACCATACAGAATCTATTGCACCTCCAATCAAACAGCGGATTTGATGCGCTGTCCTCCCTAAGGGGAACCTGTGCCAGCCTGCTTGGTCTTGCCAGTATCTTCTTTATCCGGTGGATTACTGCAAAATATAAATTACCTGCCCTTTTATCCTGGGGTCGGAAAGATGACCTTGTATAGGAGTTTCTTATTCATTCTTCTCCACTAATGGTACTGCGTTATCTGCAATGTTGCTGTTTATATATTCTATAATACCCAAATGGATTGCCCACGCCATCTTGTCCTGGTAAGCATCCGTGCACAGAAGCTCCGCTTCCGCCCTGTTGGATAAAAAGCCGCATTCCACTATTACCAGCGGGCAGTTTGAATATCTTAGCAGGTAATAAGAACTATTTGCCTTTGCCAGCCTATGATTGCCATCCTTGATGTACCCTTTTATGCTATCCTGTATCATTTCTGCAAGGATTTGTCCCTTCTCTGAATTTTGATAATAAAATACCTGGGCGCCTCTTGAGGATTCCTGGGTAAAGCTGTTTTGATGTATGCTGACGGCTATTAATGCGCCGCTTGAGTTAATGATTGAAACTCGCCTTTTCATGTCCGCACGCTTTTTATCCGTGTCAGATTTCTTGCATAAGCAGTTATCATCCGTTCTGGTCATGACGACGTTAATGCCGTTGTCCTCTAAAAGAGCCTTCAGCTTATATGTGATGCTTAGGTTTATGTCTTTTTCAACCGCCTTATTAATGCCAATCTTTCCGGGATCAAAGTTCCCATGCCCTGCATCAAGCACTACTGTAATTTTCCTTGATTTATCGGAGAGCAGATACTTTACGCCATCCCCCTCCTTATATAAGAAAAGACCGGTTAATAATATTATAAAAATAACTGTTACTATAAAGTTATTCCTCTTCATATCAATTCCACTCCACAGGTTTTCATTATATGAATATGAATTAAGTTGCCATATAGGACAAATTTTTAGCAAATGACTGGATAATTCCTCTTGCACATTGCATATCCTCCCGGGGCAAGTTAAAATATAAGAGGCCTGTACCGGATTTAAATATCAGATCCACAGGAACTACCAACAGAAAAACAGGAGGAATATACCTTTGAAATATACATCTACAAAACCGGCTATCTTCATCAGCCGTCCCAACCGGTTCATTTCCCATGTACTTGTCGATGGCAGGGAGGAAATCGTTCACGTAAAAACTACAGGCCGGTGCCGGGAGATCTTGCAGGAAGGCGCAGCAGTGATCCTTGAAGAAGCAGACAACACAAACACAAACCGTAAGACAAAATACTCCTTAATCGCAGCATATAAAGACAAAATCCTGATTAATCTTGATTCACAGGTTCCTAATATGGTCGTTTATGAGGGTATTAAGGATGGGAGCTTGAAGGAGTTCCAGAAAATTACCAGGCTGTCAAGAGAGGTTACCTATGGCAATTCCAGGTTCGACCTGTATTTTGAAAGCGGCGGGCAAAAGGGCTTTATTGAGGTGAAAGGCGTGACTCTTGAGACAGATGGAATTGCCATGTTCCCTGATGCCCCGACAGAGCGGGGCAGCAAGCATGTCTATGAGATGATAAAGGCCGTGGAGGAAGGTTACGCCGGGTTTATTTTCTTCCTGGTTCAAATGAAGGGCGTGGAATACTTTACCCCTAATACCGTCAGGGATCCGGAGTTTACAAAGGCCTTAAGGCTTGCACAGGAAAAGGGTGTCACCATCCTGGCTTATGATGCCCTCGTATATGAGGACGGGATCCGTGCCGGAAACCCGGTGAAGGTTGTTCTTGAAAAAAATGTTCCGAATCGTTTATCCCCTACAGCACAGTAGGGGATAACTTATTTTAAGCCAATCTTCAAAATAAAAGTATCATATACTATATTGTTTTTACCTCCAAGTTCCCTTAAACTAAAAACCATGGAGGAATTAAACTATGAACGAAAAGCTAAGAAAGGCCAGGAATATGATTGCACATTTCAGAAAGTCTATATCCACAAAGGTGGTCCTGATTATTCTGATTTTAGTGCTTCCCCTTAATATTTTGGCAATCATGTTAAGCCATACGGCAATTGATGCCATGACGGAGCAGGCAAAACTATCTGTAACGAGTGTCATGGAGAATTATATTACGGAACTGCAGAACAGGATGGAGGATGCAGGCTACCTGCTATGGAATATGAAAAATGAAGATACGGACGGAACCATCCTGGCCCGGCAGGCAGGCGATGAGCAATATTTGGCAGCCAAGGTCCGTTTCTATCATAAGCTTCTGAACAATATGAGGATGGCAGATGGTGCAGACGGCTACTTCTTCTATATGGTTAATCTGGATGATATTATCGTATGGGACAGTACCGGGGCGAACAAGATATCTGGGGAGAAATTTGCAAAAGGCGAAATCGAAAAGGGAATTACTCCAGGCTGGAATGTATATACGGTAGATGGAAGACCAATATTATGCATGTTTGTAAACATCAGGGACGTCATCTACGGAGGATGGATCTATCTGGATAACATAACCACACAGCTGTCGGACGATATCCAGTATAAACAGTCTGTGTTCTCCTTTGATGACAAGCCTGCAAAAGCCGTGAAAAACGGCATGGCTACCGAAGGTAAGATACCTATCGCTGTCCAGTCCAGGAAAGGAAATGCCTGGTTAAATGCAACCCTGAGCAAAAGTGAAATCATAGGTGGCATTTCCTTTATTTATCTTGCAATGCGCGCTGGAGCTTTTATTGCGCTTATTCTGATCCCTGTGCTATACCTGGGCATCTCCAATCTTTTGCTGATCCCCTTGCGGACAGTAAACAATGCGCAAAAAAGACTGCAGGAGGGTGATCTGGATTACCGGATTAAGGAAAACGCCTCTTCCATTGAGTACCAGTACTCCTTCAAATCCTTTAACCAAATGGCCAGGCGGATCCAAACACTAAAAATAGAGAATTATGAAAAGGAGCTGAGCAGGCAGGAAATGGAGCTGAAAAATATGCAGCTTCAGATACATCCCCATTTCCTGCTGAACACCTTTAACCTGCTCTATACCCTTGCCCAGAGGAATGAAACCAATGCCGTACAGAACGTGGCCATCTACCTGTCCGATTATTTCCGCTATCTATTCCGCAGCGGAAAAAACCTGGAGCTGTTTCCCAAGGAACAAAGGCTGATCGAGGGCTATATCAGTATGGCCAGCTTGCGCTATCCATCCAGCATCGAAGCAGAATATGTCTACGATCCCGAGATTTCCTTTGTCCGGGTACCACCTCTCCTGCTGCATAATTTTGTGGAGAATATTATAAAGCATGTGGTAAAGCAAAATAATCTGACACACATTTCCCTCGTAGGCCAATACGAGAACAGGACGGTCACCTTCATGGTAATGGACAATGGTCCTGGCATGGAAAAGGAGGAAATTGCCGCCCTGGATGAACGGATGCGCCGCAAGGATATGGACGGAGAGCATATTGGCTTTTCCAATTCCCTGAAACGCCTAAAATATTTCTATGGTGAAACGGCCGACATTACAATTGGTTCGGAGCCCGGTATGGGAACCTGCATCACGATACAATTTCCCTATGATTTGGAGGTGCAGAATGATACTTTTGCTGGTAAATGATGAGATACTGACCGCTGAGACGATGAAGGAGGATATCCCCTGGAAGCAGTACGGAATTGATGAGGTCTATACGGCCTACGACACGGAAGCCGGAAAGGAGCAGATCCTGAATAACAGGATTGATATCATGCTCTGTGACATAGAGATGCCGGGGGAAAATGGGCTTGCCCTCCTGCGCTGGGTAAGAGAGCAGGGGAAGGACATTGAATGTGTCTTCCTCACTTGCCATGCCAGCTTCGACTATGCGAAGGAAGCGATCAGCCTGGGCTGCCAGGATTATATCCTGATCCCAGCCAAATACGACGAAATTGGCGCCATAATCCAGAGGGTAGTCCGCCGCCTTACACAGCAGCGGGAATCAGCCCGGTATCAGGAATATGGAAAATATATGATGAAGGAACAGATCCGGAAGGAAGACGAACATTACGGAAAGAAACGGACCCCTCAGGAGGTTGTGGAAGAAATTAGTGGTTATATTATAAAAAACCTTGGGAACGAAGAACTGAGTGTAAATGAAATGGCAGAACGATTTTTCTTCCATCCGGTCTATCTGAACCGTCTGTTTAAAAAGGAAAAGAATGTTTCCGTCAGCCAGTTCATCATTAACGAACGGATGAAGATGGCTGCCTCCCTGCTCCGTACGGGTAATTACAATGCCAATGAGGTTGCCGCCAAGGTAGGATATACCCATTATACAAATTTCTACAACATGTTTGAAAAATATTACGAATGCTCCCCAACCCAATATCAGGAAGCCGGTCCACATGGGCAAATCCCGTAAAAATAGCGTTCTCTGCGAAACCGCATGCCCCCTCATTATTTATCCCAGGGTGGCATATTCTTCATGCTTACGTCAATATTTAGTACCTGATAAATGAACTTCTATAACTAGCGCAATGAATACGAGCGCATATATATGCATCTGGCGCAGACCGGGCCTCGCATGATTGCCTGCACTTGGTAATCATGTGATGTTAAAGGCAAGCCAGATGCATATATATGTGCTCGTATTCATTTCACAGCCTAAACCTCTTCCAACAAAAGGCTTCTTCACAATTTCAAAAAGGTTTGAAAAAGCCATCTTGAGGTTTGATGAAGTTATGGTAAAAATACACAAAAAACAATAAAATAAAACATGCAAAAATGCAAAAAACACAAGGAGGTTAAGTTATGAAAAAGAAAACATTAGCAGTAGTCTTAAGCATTGCGCTTGTCCTGGGCGGACTGGCCGGATGCTCCGGCAGCCAGGCACCTACAGATGCCAAACCGACGGCGGGACAGTCTGATGCATCAAGCAGCGTGGGGGACGAAAGCAATTCACAGACATCCGGTGAAAACGGAGAACTGACAGAAATCATCTGGCAATGGCCGTCCACAGGAAGCACTAATACTGGTTTTCAGGCAGTTGAGGACGCACTGAACGCCATGATGGAGCCGGATATCGGCGTCCATGTCACACTGGAGCCTGTATCCTTTAGCAATCTGGCCAATGAGACTGTGCTGGCCGTATCCTCCGGCGAACAATTAGACCTTTGCCTGTCCGTCGGTACCGGCGTAGGCAGCCTGGTCAGCACCGGATTAATCGAACCCCTGGATGACATCATAGATGCGCATGGCGCATCCATTCTTGAAAAATGCGGTTCTGCCATGTCTGGCGGATACTATGACGGCAAGTTGTACGGAATGCCCAATGCATATATCCAGGGTGAGTCCTATGGCTATATCGTTCGTCAGGACCTCCTGGACAAATACGGCATCTCCGTAGACGAAAACAAATTCTATACACTGGATGAAATAGAAAAAATCTTTGCGACTGTAAAGGCCGGAGAGGGAAACAACTTCTTCTGCCAAATACCAGAAGCCACCTCAGAAGAGCCGCTTTCCAGAGTTGCCTTTGAATATGATAAGCTTGGCGCAACCTCTGCTTCCGGTTTCCTGATGCTGAACAAGGATTTCAAAAACATGACCATATCCAACGTATACGAAACAGAGGAATATGAAGCCTACGCTAACCTCATGTATGAATGGGCACAAAAAGGATACATCTCCAAGGATGCCGCAACCAACACAGAGGACCGGAACGTCCTGATATCAGGCGGTAACTATCTCGGGTATTTCGGCTGGAGTACGCCGGGTGCAATCTGGGATACAGAGGCCCAGACCGGCTATGACCTGGCAATCCTTAAGGTGATCGATGGATATACGGCAGGTGACCGTTTCCAGAGCATCCTCTGGAGCGTGCCGATTACTTCCGTAAATCCCAAAAAGGCAGTGGAAGCCCTGAATTATATCTATGAGCATAAGGAAGCCGCCTGGCTCCTGCAGTATGGTATTGAGGGACAGGACTATGAGGTTCTGGAGCAGAATGAGGAAGGTACCTTAATTAAATATCTCTCCGCTGACCCGAGCACGCTTCCTTATTTCCAGCCCTTTGGTGTATATGGAGACAGATTGGCATGGCCGCTGATGAGTCCTTCACCCATCAACAAGAATGCCATCATCCGGGAATTCAGCGACAATATCCCGGATTCCAGAAAATCTCCGGCACTTGGGTATTGCTTCAACGTGGAAAGCGTATCTACTGAATATTCCGCCGTATCCGCAGTGATCCAGCAGTATATTCCCAGCATGAACTGCGGAACCCTGAATCCCGAGACCAACCTGGCCGAGTTCAAAAATGCACTAAAATCAGCTGGTATCGATAAGGTTATCGCAGAAAACCAGCGGCAATTGGATGAATGGGCAGCAAACAGGTAACAACGACCGGCACCGTGGATTGCCGTCTTACGACCCGCAATCCACGGTTCAGGCCATTCTATTATCCTGCAGCATCTCCCAAGGAATTGGCAATCGTGGAAGGAGTATTAAAATGAGTACAAAAAGTACAGCGGCAGCACCTGCCAAACAAGCATCCCGGAAAAAAATCCGCTGGAAAAGGATCCTGCCATTTTATCTGATGGCACTCCCCGGCCTGATTTATATCATCATCAATAATTATCTGCCTATGTTCGGAATTGCAATAGCATTTAAGAAGCTAAATTTCAAAATGGGAATCTGGGGGAGCCCGTGGTGTGGTTTTGATAACTTCAAATTTCTATTCGCTTCCTCAGATGCCTGGGTAATTACGAGAAATACCATCCTTTATAACATTATCTTTTTTCTGGCCGGGAATATAGTGGCAATTGCCATCGCAATCCTAATTAATGAAATCCGCAAAAAATTTGTTAAGAAGCTTTACCAGAGCCTGATCCTCCTTCCCTTCCTGATGAGCTGGGTCATTATAAGCTATTTAGCGTTCACGTTTCTTTCCGCCGAGACCGGCATGGTCAATAACAGCATACTGGAGCCTATTGGACGGGAGGGAATTAATTGGTACCAGGAGCGAAAATACTGGCCCTTTATCCTTGTCTTCATCAATGTATGGAAGGGTGTGGGATACAGCATGATCATCTACCTGTCCAGCATCGTGGGCATCAGCATGGATTATTTTGAAGCAGCTAGGATTGACGGTGCCACGAAATGGCAGCAGATCAGACGCATCACCCTTCCGCTGCTAAAGCCGACATTAATAACGCTGTTCATCCTAAGCGTGGGACAGATCTTCCGCTCTGATTTCGGCCTTTTTTATCAGATGCCAAGAAACAGCGGAGCCCTGTATCCCGTCACCAGGACCCTGGATGTATATATTTATCAGGCATTAATGAAAAACAATGACTACAGCATGTCCAGTGCTGCCAGCGTATACCAGTCCATTGTAGGATTTGTACTTATCATCGGCGCCAATAAGCTTGTGAAGAAATATGAATCCAGCAGCTCACTATTTTAGGAGGTGGCCCTATGAAATCAAAGGAATCTATCATGACACAGGCAATTGCTAATTTTGTATGCGGCCTTTTCGCCCTGATGGCTCTTCTGCCCTTTATTCTGCTCATTATTGCATCCCTGACGGATAATACCTGGGCGACTGCAAATGGGTTTTCCTTCTTTCCGAAGAAATGGAGTCTGGACGCTTATCATTATATTGCAGTGCAATGGGATACCATCGGGCGCGCCTATCTTATGACCCTGGTGGTTACGGCTGCCGGAACTGCTGTCAGCATATTGATTACCACGCTTTTCGCTTATGCGATCTGCCAGGCAGAGGTACCGGGCATGAAGCTTTTAAGCTTTCTGCTGATTTTCACCATGTTATTCAATGGCGGCCTGGTCGCGACTTATTATACTTATGTTAATTATTTTCATATCAGAAATACGGTCTGGGCTTTGATCTTCCCCGGATTGCTGATGAATGCCTTTAATGTCATTCTGGTTAGAAATTATTTTACCAACAGCATCCCGGTCAGCCTGATTGAGGCAGCTAGGCTGGATGGAGCCAGCGAGTTCGGGATTTTTTGCAAGATCGTCCTGCCTCTCAGCCTCCCCATCGTAGCGACCATTGGCCTAATGACCGGCCTGATGTACTGGAACGATTGGCAGAACGGCATGTATTACCTGACAGAACGGGGAGGCGGACATCTTTATACCATCCAGATTATCCTGAATAATATCAATGAAAATATTCAGGTCCTGATACAGAATTCTTCCTCCTTAGGAGGCATGAATATAAAGATGCCAAGCACCACGGTCAGGATGGCAATTGCTACAGTAGGTATTCTGCCCATCTTAATTATTTATCCGTTTTTCCAGAAGTATTTTGTCAAGGGAATTACACTTGGCGGAGTTAAGGAATGAGCGGCTTAGGAAAAATATAAAAGAAAAGGAGTAAATTTTTATGGCTTATAATAGTATTCGTCCCGGCCAGGTATGGCTGGATACAAACGGAAACAGGATTCACGCACATGGGGGATCCGTCATGTACATCGACGGAACCTATTACTGGTACGGGGAAAATAAGGAGAAAACCACAGGAGACAATGATATCTGGCACTGGGGAGTAAGATGCTATGCTTCAAAGGATCTATACAACTGGGAGGATCAGGGGCTGATTATTCCCCCTGAACCGGATAATCCTGATTCATCCCTTCACCCCTCTTCCCAAATGGACCGTCCCCACATTATTTACAACAAGGATACCAAGAAATATGTAGCCTGGCTGAAAATCATGCACAGAGATGGAACACAGACGGAGACCGTCATGACTGCCGACCATATCCTTGGGCCCTATACCAAGGTAAGAGAAGGGCTGAAGCCCCTGAATATGAGTGCAGGCGACTTTGACCTGGTAGTAGCTCCGGATGGGAAGGCTTATTATTATTTTGAACGTGTTCACAGTGAGACGATCTGTGCGGACCTGACACCGGATTATACGGATGTGACAGGCTATTACAGTACCCATTTCCCACATACACAGCCTCCCTTTGTCAGGGAAGCAACGGCACACTGCCTGAGAAAGGGAAAGCATTACCTTATCACGTCAGGTACAACAGGATATCTTCCAAATCCCTCGGAGGCTGCCGTGGCCGATACCTGGCATGGCCCGTTTACCGTGCTGGGAAACCCCCATGTAGGGGATGAAAGCAATACCTCGTTCCATTCCCAGATCTCTTCTATTTTTAAAGTACCCGGGAAGAAGGATCTTTACATCGCCTGTGCAGACCGCTGGCTTCCAAAACATATGGACAGAGAGTATGAAGAATATGCCGCTATTTTTGAGAAAATCTTTGGCGGAGAGGTGAAGCCGGAGGAGATGGGGGACCGGAATGATGATCTGGATGATTCAGAGATGAGGAACACCTCCATAGCGGACTACGTCTGGCTGCCAATCCGTTTTGAAGACGACATGGTATATATCGATTGGAAGGATGAGTGGAGAATTGAGGATTATGAGTAATTAAAAATGCTCCATTTGAACTAACACCTCCGATCCTTTCGATAAAGCATGCGACAATCTAATCTTTAACAATCACTGAAAAGGCCCTGCTTATTGATAAAGCAGGGCCTTTTCGGGCTTGTGATGACATCGAATGAATATATATTAAAATCCGTCTCCAGTAAAAATGCGTCGCAGAATACTGGGTTAGCATTTGCTTATCATGTGAAATTACAATCTTGGTTAATATTACAATTGCTGAAGGATTTCATGTGTTAGCTCCATAAAATTCGTCATGTCAGGCGTTACATATTTATTGTGATTATAGATAGCATAGTATTTCCTCCGTAAATCTGCGTCTAAAATTGCCATTTTAACAAGCACATCCTTATACCCGCTACGCTCCAGGCTTCTCTCTGGAATAACCAGGATTCCAAGGTTGTGTGCTGCCGCCTGCAACAGCACATTTGTGCTTATGCTTTCCATTACGATATTCGGCACCAGGCCATATAAATCAAAGGCAGAATCCACAGTGCTGCGCAGACCACTTCCTTTTTCCCGCAGCAGAAGCTTTTCCTTCGCCAGCTGCTCTAAGGTAATTTCCCCTCCGGGCTGCCCTCCGTGGCTTTTGCTGCAGGCAGCTACCATTTTATCCTCCATAAGATATTCTCCTTTAAAATTGGTATTGGAGGCCATATGGTCGACAATGGCTAAATCAATCTCATTCTGGACAAGCTTCTTTTCTATATAATCGGAATTGTTAATCATAGAGGTTATAATCACCTTGGGGTACCGTTTCCCGTACTCTTCAAGAATTGCAGGAAGCACGCTTAAACCCAGGGATATATTAGCCCCGATCCGCAGGGTACTGACATAAGCAGAGCTGTGGATTAGGTTCTCCGCTTCCTCGAATTGCCGGATAATCGTATCCGCATACTGCAGCAATACTTTTCCCACATCCGTAATATATAGGCGGCGGTTCAGCCGTTCAAATAGTTTTACCCTATAATGCTCCTCCATCTCCCGGATGATTACACTCACCGCCGGCTGAGCCATGCCAAGCTGCTCCGCCGCCCTTGTAATGCTTTCCTGGACACACACCTCTTTAAAAATCCTCATATGCTTTAATGTCATTGCGGCTACCCCTTTCCTATCATTTATCACTGATACTTCCTGGTATAAGTATAAAATAAATGCTTTTACGATTTTTGGCCAGAATTAAGTCCAGATATCCATATGTTTTTTATTATGTATTATATAATAATATAATAATTGATTTATGTCTATCCTAAGTACTATAATTTAAAGTAAAGTACCTGCGGGAATTCCCAGCAGGTAAATTTATTATTTTAACCTTTATGGGGGGGAATTATGTATTTTATATTTTTTATCATCAGCTTTTTAGCTTCTATTGTAGGCTCCATCTGCGGTATCGGCGGAGGTATTATCATCAAGCCCGTTTTAGACGCATTTGGCTATTTTGATGTAAGCTCCATCAGCTTTTTATCCGGCTCCACGGTCCTGGCCATGTCCACGGTATCCGTAATGCTTCATTTAAAGACAGATCGACATGTGATCCGTTTAAGCTTAAGCACCCCCCTTGCAATCGGTGCAGCCTTTGGGGGCATCCTGGGAAAATACCTTTTCCAGTATTTCTATCTGCTGCTTCCCGACAATAACAAGATAGGCGCGATCCAAGCCTTTATCCTTGTATTACTTACATTAGGAACCTTAATCTATACCTTAATGTCCCATAAAATAAAAACCCACCACCTTCAAAATAAGCTGGCCGTTTCCCTGGTTGGCCTGACACTCGGGCTGCTTTCATCCTTCCTGGGGATCGGAGGCGGACCTATTAATCTGATATTATTGGAATATTGCTTTTCCATCAAGCATAAGGAGGCCGCCGTTAATTCCCTGTATATCATTATGATTTCCCAGTTTACCAGCCTCATTAGCACCATCCTGTCGAAGAGCCTTCCAGAATTTGATATCCTTATTATTATCATCATGGTGTTTGCCGGGATTACCGGGGGAATGCTGGGAAGCAAGCTTCACAAAAAAATATCCTCACAAAACGGACAAAGGCTGTTTATTGGCCTAATGGCAGTAATCATAGGCATCAGTATTTATAATATTTTTAGGTTTGTCTGTTAAGTTCGCCTTTTAATGGATTGAATCCCGGGAGAAAGGAGGATATAATAAGTAGATACCAAGCGGATACTTTAACAAGAAAGAAACGGAGAGAAAAATGCCCCCAATCAACGTATTAATTAAGCCTGCCTCCGGCAACTGCAATCTCAGATGTAATTATTGCTTTTACTATGATACCATATCAAAACGTTCCCACGCGAACTACGGATTTATGGACGTGGAAGTGCTGGAGAAGGTTCTGGAAAAGGTACTTGCCCACGCAGAAGGGGAGTGCACCATAGCCTATCAGGGCGGAGAGCCTACATTGATAGGCCTGGACTTTTTTAAAAAATCCATTGAACTTCAAAATAAATATAATATTAACCACGTAAAAATATATAATGCCATCCAGACAAATGGATATTATACCGACAAGGAGTGGGCTAAATTCTATGTCGACAATAATTTTCTTGTGGGCGTATCCCTGGATGGCGGACCAAAGATCCATGATCATTATAGGTTAAATGCGAAGGGTGAGGGAAGCTTCCACCGTGTGATGGATACCATTGCCTTATTCCAGAAATACGATGTTCCGTTTAACATCCTGTCCGTCGTCAATAGTAAAACCGCTCCCCAGATTGAGCGAAATTATGAATTTTATAAAAAGCATGACCTAAAATACCTCCAATTCATTGCCTGCCTGGATCCCATCGGTGAAGAGCCGGGATTAAGGGATTATTCCCTCTTGCCGGAGGTATACGGGGAATTCTTAATCAAGCTTTTCCGTCTATGGTACCAGGATTTATTGCAGGGTACCCAGCCCTATATCCGGCAATTTGAAAACTATATTTCCATGTTGCTGGGCTATCCCCCGGAATCCTGTGATATGAACGGCATCTGCAGCAAGCAGTATGTAGTAGAGGCTGACGGCTCCGTCTATCCCTGCGATTTCTTTGTGATGGATGGCTACCGCCTGGGATCCTTCTGTGAGCATACCGTAGCCCAGATCGACGAATCCAGGGACGGGCTCGGGTTTCTGGAGAAGTCCCTGCAGCATGATAAAAAATGTGACAGCTGCCGGTTCTACCCCCTCTGCCGGGGAGGCTGCACCAGAAACCGTCAGCCGGACGAACCCTACCATCAGTATTTTTGTAAGGCTTATGAAATGTTCTTTGAGGCCTGCCTGCCCCAGATGCTGGAGATAGCAGGTACACTACAAAACAGACGGTAGCAGTATCCCCTTCCTTTAGTAAACCTCTGCTTTCCTCAAGCCCTTTATGGCCTTTTCCCGGATAGCGGCCGCCACATAAATTAGAGACTTTACGAATATATTGGTACAGATAAGCATTCTTTGGGAGGTGGCAGGATGAATGAAGCGTCCGGTTTCCACACCGTCCGCGGCTATCAGCTGCTAGAAAAAAACAAGAAGCTGTTAACCCCCGCCATGGAGGATTATCTGGAGATGATCTACCGCAACAGCCTGAATTACGGCTATATGCGCATTAACACATTATCCGAGCTTCTCCATGTAGCAGCGCCCTCTGCCACAAAAATGGTCCAGAAGCTAAACCAATACGGCCTGCTTAACTATCAAAAATATGGGATCATTTTTCTGACGGATGCCGGAGCCGAGCTGGGCAAGTACCTGCTGCAGCGCCACAATATTATTGAATTGTTCTTAACCAACCTTGGTGTCAGAGAAAACATCCTGGTGGAAACGGAGTTAATTGAGCACAGCATCTCCATATCCACCTTACATAAGCTGGACGCCTTCAATGAATTTCTCAGCAAAAACCCTGATATTCTCAGGCAATATGAAGATTTTTTGAATGAAAAATAAACCCGCTTCCTAAAAAAAGCATACGAAAAAGACCTTTAACGAAAACAATCCGTAAAGGTCTTATTTGTGTTCTTCATTCTTAATATCAACGCTCAATAAAGCATAAGACAAAGGCATTGGAACATAAAACTAAAATCTATCGGTATGGGGATAAAATTAAAGGTACCTCCGCCTTATGCCCTATTGATCATTGACATTGCCGCCTGCAGAGTAAACTGCACGCACTTTCTCTATCTTTGAGATTATCTCCCTCTTCTGGGATTCTTCCAAGGTCTGTAATGCATTTATCATTTCTACTATCTCTACTAATAATTCCTGGGCTTGTTGCTTATCATCCATTCAGCCACCTCACTTGGAATCCTTTAAGCACACATTGACTTGCAGCATTGATTTGGTTACACTAGTATTAATACATTAATTTTGCCATATTTGCGTTGTTTCCTTGACTTTGTCATATATATTCTTGACTATGCCAATATTATACATAATATTACATGCACTGTCAACACTTTATTTGGAATATGTTTGACTAAATTTTATAATTTTGTTAATATCAATTCGAAAGGGGCGTGTCGGCTTGAATACCAGAATAAAACTTCTCCGTACGGAACTAAATATGAGCCAGGAAGCTTTTGCGAAACGGTTAGGAGTTACCGGAGCCAGTATTTCAAAAATTGAAAGCGGCCAGCGCAAGCTAACCGGGCAGATGATATTACTGATATGCAGGGAATTCAATATAAATGAGACATGGTTAAGATATGGTGAGGGTGAAATGTACAAGTCCATGTTTCCCTCCGAGATCAGCCAGCTCTTGTCAAATTATAATCTGGATGAGCTGGATACTAAAATCATCGGTGAATACCTCCTATTAGACCCAAGCCAACGTAAAGTAATTAAAGAGTACATCACAAAGGTTACTTCCTATGATAGCCGGCCGGTCAATACCCCCATGAATATGAATCTTTTGCGTGATGGCACCGTCACAGGTGAAACCCTCCACTGTGCCGAGAACTCGGGCAATATGGAACGGAGTTAGTCTGAAGGTGCGTTACACTTTATCCTTAAACAAAAGCATAAAAATAAGTAGATGGCAGTTAATAGCTAGCATCTACTTATTTTATGATTTTTTATTCATGACAGGTGAATCAGAAGCTGCTTCACCTTGTGTAAGGGACAACGCCATATCCCGTGATACCAATGGCGTTCATGCTTTTTCAATTATTTTCTCCAGATAATTATGGCCTTAAACAGGTCACCGTCTACCTGTATCTCAAAATCCCCGCCCTGCAGCTCGACAAAGCTTTTTACGATTGCAAGCCCTAATCCGGCGCCCTCCGTATTGCGGGACTGGTCTCCCCTTACAAAGCGTTCCGTAATTTCCTCCATATTAAAATCCAACTCGCTGGCAGATACATTCTTTAGTATCACCATAACCTTATCCTCTTTGGCTTCCATGTCAATATAAGCCCTGGAATGGGGCATCGCATATTTCGTAATATTCGTAATCAGATTTTCAAAAATCCGGTAGGTTTTTTCACTATCCAGCAGGAGCAGTACTTTTTCCTCCGGCAGATGCAGGCGAAACTCAATCTCGGATTTGCCAATCTTATCATCCAGCTCCAACAGCACCTGCTTAATTAAATCCTTCAGATCAATCTCCATCATATTAAACGTAATATTATTGCTCGAGACCTTGCTGATTTCAAATAAATCTTCAATCAGCCGTTTCAACCGTTGTGATTTCATGTCCAGGGTGTCAATATAAGCTTTCCGTTCCTCCGGTGTTATATCCTCGTTCTTAAGCAAGTCGACATAGGTAATGATAGCCGTCAGAGGAGTTTTTAGGTCGTGGGAAACATTCGTAATCAGATCCGTCTTCATACGCTGACTTTTCATTTCTTCTTCCACTGCCTTCTTAAAGCCATACTGCACCTTCGAAAACTCTTCCTTTAGGGGCTCGAATACTCCGAGATTCTCTGTTATCGCCGTCTCAAGATTACCCTCTGCCATTTTTCTTGTAGCGTCAAGAAGTATGGAGTATTTTTTCTTAATGTCATCCATATATTTTTTTAAAATAAAGAACAGCATTATACTATATGGTACAAGCACTGCGATTCCAGCCACCCATATGCTGCAAAGAATCACAAGGATAATAAAATTCACAGTTAAGATTTTCAAAATAGCTTTATTGGATGGATCCGTCAAATCCACATTGCCTAAGCTGATGAATAGTTTTTTAATATTGCCGGCAAGGAAGTGGTATATCCTTCCTGTTATGGTTCTTTCCTTTATATATCGTCCCAGTCCAAGGACATACAGCTGCCTTAGAGATAATACCGATATAAAAATAATCGATAAAACCCCTGTCCATATCGCAAAATTAAGGATATCATCAAAAATATGGATCACCCTTGCGGAAAATACGGTCTGACTTGGATTTATAAGAAAGAAGTCTGTTACCGTCTCATAAGCCATCGACAGTAAGCCTTCATAAGAAGGAGGAATCAGTACTATGCCGAGAAAAATAAACTCAAATGGAATCCGGCTCCCAAGCCCCCGACCTATTCCCCAACTTTTTACAAGCGGCAGCAACAACGCAAGAAGCGCCGTAAGAGAAGCCGCAAGCACACATACATACTCAAATCCGCCTTCGCTAAAATCCTTTACAGGATCCGGCAGCGAGTTCTGACGTGATCCTTCGGTATAGAAAAAATCCTCTGACTGTGAGGCATATACAAAAGTCGTATTTACCGGCACATTGATCAGGCTGCAATATTGATGCCAATAGCTGCTATCCATTACCTCCTTAATAATGTCCTTATTCTGTTCCTTCAGCAAAAGATTATTAATCTGCTCTTCACTAAAACCTGAATAATCCGGTATCTGCAGAGATCCATCCTCTCCATACTGAAATATCAGATAAAATGGGTATTGCAGCTTCAGCCTGGCCACTTCCTCCGATGCTGTAAGCAGCCGCTCGATAGAATTATAGGTATTTGTCAGATAATTTCCGGTAGTATCATCAAGCACATAGTATTCAAAGAGAGGATAATTCCTTAGTGTATCGGAGTAGAACGAATTATGCCAACGGTAGAGTATATCATTAAAATTTCTGAGAAAAGCTTTCTTCTGCTCATACCAGTTGTCATCCTCCTGGAGATTCTTCATATTATCCGGCAAGAATATATCAGTGGGCTGCCTGTTTGTATTATCCTTTCCGGACGCCAAATCCCAAAAAAGGACAAAATTACTTCGTTCCAATACATCCAGGAGTTCCTGCTTATAATAATCTTTTTGTTCCTCTATTCCCTCTTCCCTTTGTGCCCGCAGCTTCTGTGAAAGAAGTCCGGAGTATTTAAGTACCGGCTGATAGGATAATAAGATGCCGATAGCAATACTTATGATTGCCAGCATACTTACTAAAAAGCCAATTACATTATTAGGGCTATTGCTTTTCAATTTTGTATCCAACTCCCCACACCACCTTTAAATATTTTGGATTTCTCGGGTCTATTTCTATTTTTTCGCGGATATTTCTGATATGGACCATGATAGTATCGGTTCCGACCGGCCGCTCATTCCATACTCTTTCATAGATTTCATCGGAGGAAAATACCTGCCCCGGATGCTTGATTAAGAGTGCCAGTATTTTAAATTCCAGGGGCGTGATCTTAATGGGGTTACCATCTACACTGACCTGCACCGTATTTTCGTTCAGCTCCAGTCCCCCGCAGACATATACATTCTCCTCTTTTCTATCCGTAACGCCCCGGTACCTGGTATAGCGCCTCAGCTGGGAATTTACCCTGGCTAAGAGCTCCATCAGTGCAAAGGGCTTTGTAACGTAATCATCCGCTCCGATGTTAAGCCCTGTTACCTTGTCGATTTCCTCCGACTTTGCAGTAAGCATAATGACCGGAAATTCATATTTTTCCCGCAGCTTCATCGTCATCGTAATCCCGTTCATCCTTGGCATCATGATATCCACGATTGCAAGATGTATCTCCTCTTTCTGGATGATCTCCAAGCCTTCAACACCATTGGAGGCCTTATATACGGTATAGCCCTGATTTTTTAGAAATATACCGATCCCCTCCAAAATCTCTTTATCATCTTCTACTATAAGTATATGAAATGAGTCCATAACAACCTCCGACAGCCCTGGCTCGGTATGAAACCACATTCTTAATAAGCCGGCTTATTATTTTAGCTTACATTATACACATTTACTACTATAATTTCCAAGTATATTATTCCCTTAATATATTAGTTGCTTTTTTATTGCGTCAAAATCCTGGATTCTTTTCCTATCCATATTCCCAAGGGACTCTACCTGTGCGGTAATCCTGGAAAAGGGCAGGGGAATTACGTAACGGTCCCAACGGTTCTTCAGCCGAAGGACACGAGAGTAATTAAAATGTATATATGAAACCTCCTTTCCCGCTTCCGATGCCAATAAAAATAACAGCTTTTTTGGTTCATGCAGCGGTCCCAAAGGACCGTCCAGGGATGCGGCCAGAAGCTCCCTTGAGGTTCTGCCGGTCTCCTTTAGTTCACGGAAGAAAGGCCGCATTTTCAGTCCATCCGGTAAACGTACGGCTTCCGCGCCAAAACGGTTTAACATCCGTTCAATGACATCACCTCGTTTATCGGCGGTTACGATAACCTTTATCCCCGCCTGCCGGGCAGCAATATTTTGAAGCACCAGCTGCATACAGTAGCTGTCGCCATGCCAGTAGCCCACCATGGTATTATCCCGGAGCTTTTCCCCGTTTTTTATTTCAATTTTACCGGTTTTTGAGATTATTTTCAGATAAGTAAGAAATAATCCTGCTTGTAATCGGGTAAATATTCTGGTATTCATATTCCTGCTCCAACCTCCTGTTATACAAGATGTTTTGATAATGCTGCTGTACCTTTTTTGCGATATTGGAGGCCAGGTATCCTTTTGCCTCCTCCAGGGCGCGCTTTTGCATCTGTTCCCGGAGTTCTTTATTTTCAACAACCTGTATCAGTCTATCCGCCCATGGTGATATCTCCGGTTTCGTCATAAATCCGTTTCGGCCATCTATAATTACATCCTGGACACCGCTTGCCTTTACTGCTACTACGGGTAAACCCGCTGCCATCGCCTCAAGCAGCACAATGCCCTGAGTTTCCGAGGTTGAAGCAAACAGAAATACGTCACAGGCATGGTAATAATCGCTAAGCTCTGTATGTGGAATATTACCGCAGAATATAATATTCTCTTCCAGGCCAAGGCTTCGCGCTCTTTCGGCCAGGAGCTGCCTTCTGCCTCCCTCTCCGATAACCAGGAAGCGAAAATCATCACCCCTGCGGTCTTGGTAGGCTTTTAATCCCTCAAGAAGGAATTCAATATTCTTTTCCTTCTCCAGCCTTGATACGGTGCAGAACACATGGGCCGAATTACCTCCAAACTGTTTACGGATACTGGCCGCCCGTTCCTGGTTAAATTCGAATTCTTCTTCAAGGATTCCTGTCGGTATGACTTCGATATCCGTTAAGACACCCTGTTCCATCAGGTATTGCTTCATACTGGGAGAAGGGGCAAATACCATGCTGCAGCGGTTAATGATCCTCCGGTTGTGGACAGCCAACAATCGTTCGCCACTGCTGATTAACAGTCTATTTCCGGCTGTTTCATTGCCTGGACTGCTTTGCCGGCATCCCTTTTTTCTCTCGAAGGGCTTCAGGTAATGAAGATACTGCTCGTATCTGGTGTGATATGTTAAGACTACCGGAATATTGTATTTCCTCCCCAGATATTCAGCAATATAACCGATCAGCATGGGATGATGCACATGGATCAGGTCAAAGGACAGTTCCCTGAACTTTTCTTCAATCATCGGATCAAGGATGTTCGGAATAATAAATTCCTTGCGCAGCTTCCGTTTTAAGGAATGGTACCTTATCACATACTCCTCCTCAACCTCCGCATCATAGCTTGGGGCAAAAACATATACCTCATGGCCCAGTTTTCTAAGCTTCTCCGCCAACCGTTCTATCGATATGGGAACTCCCCCGATAAAGGGTTTATAATTATTTGTCATCATCGCAATTCTCATGCCACACCCGTGCCTTTCAATTTTTTGACGGCCCACCAAAAAAATTGAATAGGCCTGAATAGAAAGGTTGAAAATGATCTTTTTTCAACCTAGTTACCTCACTGTATTTGATCCTTAGGTAAACATATTTAGTACCGTGTCGCCGAAAAAGTAGCCTGCTCCTACAAACACCAGATTCCAGATTAATATCCCCAGGCCGGAAAATACCGAATACCATACAAAATTAAGCTTCAAAATACCTGCCGGAATGGAAATGATGGTACGAAACATCGGGATGAGCTTTCCGAAGAATAATCCCAGATACCCTCTTTTTCGCAGCCGTTCCATGATTCCTTCAATTAACTCCTGATGCTTCGGATGCTTCTTTATATATTTTTTTAGAACGAAATCTCCGCCATACCTTCCCAGCAGGTAGAGCACCCAGCTCCCGCAAAGTCCGGCCAATACAGATAAAAGCAGTGCCCATCCAAATCCGATTCCTCCTTTGGATGCCCATATTCCTGCTAACGGCATTACGACACCTGCCGGAAAGCCCGGCAGATTCAGATACTCCAGAAATACAATAATAAAAATCACGATGCCTCCGTAACGGTAAAAGTAGTCCGTCAGTAATTGAACATCCATATCTCCTTTTCCTCTTTCTCCAGCTTTTTTCATAGTTAGTTTTTGTTTGCGCAGCTCCACGCAAAGCCATTTACCGGTTTTGCCAGGTTCTTAAGTTATAATAACGGAATAATCTAAAGGATTACTTCAGAAAAAACTAAAGATTTTCTTAAGAAGCTTCTTAATCTCCACCAGCTGTGCAAATACACTGGTTCTTTTTTGCAGATGGATGAACATGGATATCTTCATAGAAACAAACGAATCCTCCCGGATAACTTAGATCCGGGAGGATTCGTTTTATAGCCGATTATCTATTAAATATTACTTTTTTGAATATCACTTTCGGTATCACTTTCTGAATATCTTTTTCCGAATATCTCTTTCTGAACTGCCTGCTCTCAGGGTAATGAAGAAAAGCCGGTCATTATGTCTGCTTAGAACTAATGCACCTGCTTAACCTTCCAACCGCTTCCCCCATCTTATCCGTCTCAATCCCTGAATAGTTCATTACCAGGATATGCTCCAGATCAGGTGCAGGGTTGTGGTAAAACTGGGAGATACACCCGATCCGTATCCCCTCCTGCTCTGCCTTGCGCAGGATGTCTTCATCTGTAAGCTTCGTCTTTACTTCCATTAGAAAATGCAGGCCCGCATCCTCCTCCGTGATCGTCACGGAGCCCGACAGTGGGCTTGTCCTGATGCATTCCAGCAGCAAGTCCCTCTGAATCCGGTAAAAGCTCCTCATTTTATTGATATGCCTTTCAAAATGCCCGTCCCGGATGAATTTTGCCAGGGTATACTGCTCAAAGGTAGAGACGGTGCAGGAATAAAAGCTCAATTCCCGGTAAAACTTCTCCACCAGATGCTCCGGGAGCACCATATAGCCAATGCGGATTGTGGGCGCCAGGCTCTTGCTGAAGGTATTGATATAGACCACCTTTTCCATAACATCAATGCTCTGGAGCGACGGGATAGGCCTGCCCAGCAGCCTGAATTCACTGTCATAATCATCCTCAATGATATATCTGTCCTTCGACCTGGAAGCCCAGCCAAGGAGCTCATACCTCCTGCTGATGGGCGTAATGATTCCGGTGGGATAATGGTGGGAGGGCGAAATATGTACCACCCTTGCCCCGCTTTCCTCCAGGGACGGTATCAGTATCCCCTGTCTGTCCATCGGGATATGAAGGCAACTTACATGGTTACTCCGGTAAATCTGGGCAACCTTCTTATAGCCCGGGTCTTCCACCGCATAGACCTTATCATGTCCTAACAGCTGGATCAAAAGGCCGTAGAGATACTCCGTACCTGCCCCGACGATGATTTGCCGTGGTGATACCCTCATCCCCCGGAACGCAAGCAGATGCCCGGCAATTGCATTCCTAAGCTCCAGGCTTCCCCCGCTTGGGGAATTCGTCATCAGCTCCTCGCTTTTCTCCGATATGATCTCCCTCATCAGCTTTGCCCAGATGGAAAAGGGAAAATTGGCCGGATTGGTCTGGTTGCTCAGGAAATCCGCATAATATGCGGGCTTATCATCGGTTAATTCCGGGTATGCCCGGGAGGGTGCCGGCATGACCTTCGGGGAGTTTGTAATATCCGCCACAAAATAGCCCTTCTTCGCTATGGAATAAATATAGCCCTCCGCCAACAGCTGGGCATAGGAATTCTCAACCGTAATGGTGCTTATGTTCAGATGCTTTGCAAAGCTCCGCTTTGATGGAAGCCTGCCTCCCGGAGCCAGAACCCCTTGTAATATATCGTTTTTAATGCATTTGTATAAATGCTCATAAAGACTATCTGACCCTATATCTGCAAAGGAATATGTTAACATAGAAATGAAATCCCTCCAATCTGACCATTTCTAATATATTTAAAATGGATATTTAAATATGGTCACTTTTGATTATAATAGGGTTTATCATCTTTGTAAAGAAAAGCAATGAAAAAAAGAATAATATTTATTGAAGGAAGCCCAAAAAAGGCATCAGGAAAGAGGAATCACGCCAAAAAGGGGGCTGCAAAGCCATCAATAGCTTAAAAAAGGGAGGAGCTTTATGGAAGAAAAAAGATATCAGTTAAATAAGGAATTGGCCCAGATGCTAAAGGGCGGCGTCATCATGGATGTGACCACGCCGGAGCAGGCAAGGATTGCGGAGGAAGCAGGCGCATGTGCTGTCATGGCATTGGAGCGCATCCCGGCAGATATCCGCGCGGCAGGCGGGGTATCACGGATGAGCGACCCTAAGATGATCAAAGGAATACAGGAAGCGGTGTCCATCCCGGTTATGGCAAAATGCCGCATCGGGCATTTTGTAGAGGCACAGCTTTTGGAAGCAATCGAAATTGATTATATTGATGAAAGCGAGGTCCTGTCCCCTGCGGATGATGTTTACCATATTAACAAGCGCGGGTTTAAGGTGCCCTTTGTCTGCGGTGCCAAGGATCTGGGGGAAGCCCTGCGAAGGATCAATGAGGGCGCTTCCATGATCCGCACCAAAGGAGAGCCTGGTACCGGGGATATCGTACAGGCCGTCCGCCATATGAGGATGATGAACCGTGATATCGCCCGCATCACCTCTATGAGGGAGGACGAATTGTACCAGGCTGCAAAGGAGCTGCAGGTTCCCTTTGACCTGGTACAATATGTACACGATAACGGAAGGCTCCCGGTCGTTAATTTTGCCGCCGGCGGAGTGGCTACCCCTGCGGATGCGGCGCTGATGATGCAGCTGGGGGCAGAGGGCGTCTTTGTCGGCTCCGGCATCTTCAAATCCGGCGATCCGGCAAAGCGGGCCAATGCTATCGTAAAGGCCGTGACCAATTTTACCGATGCCAAAATGATTGCCGGCCTTTCCGAGGATTTAGGGGAAGCCATGGTAGGAATTAACGAGCAGGAAATAAATCTGCTGATGGCAGAAAGGGGCAAGTAGCTTGATAAAAATAGCGGTGTTAGCGGTACAGGGCGCATTTATTGAACATATCAAAATGCTGGAGCGGCTCGGTGTGGAATGCATCGAGCTGCGGCAGAGAGCCGACCTGGAGCTGGCCTTTGACGGCCTAATCCTGCCGGGCGGGGAAAGCACGGTACAGGGAAAGCTGCTCCGTGAGCTTGGCATGTTTGACCTGCTGCAGGAGCGTATCCGGGACGGGCTTCCCGTGCTGGCCACCTGCGCAGGCCTGATTTTGCTGGCAGAGAAGCTGAGCAATGATGACAAAGCATATTTCCAGACCCTTCCCGTTACGGTGAAACGCAATGCTTACGGGAGGCAGCTGGGGAGCTTCTCTGTCCCGGGAGACCTGGAAGGCATTGGAACCTTCCCCATGGAATTCATCCGGGCACCTTATATCGAGGAGGTGGGGCATGGAGTCCAGGTGCTGGCCCGTGTGGAGGGTAATATTGCGGCGGTCAGCTACCAGAACCAGCTGGGCACGGCCTTCCATCCGGAGCTGACAGAGGATGTCAGGATACATGAAGCCTTTTTACGGCTGATTAATTTTAACACCCGTGCCTTTCAAATTTTTTGATGTCCCATCCGAAAAATTTGAATAGGCCTTTTCTTGAGAAAGATTAATCAGCTGGACTGTTGAAAACCAGGCGCAGATAGGATATAGTATTATGGTACTTAGTTAGCATTAACTAACCAAGTAAGCGTAACCTGAGTAGCAGCATGTTTATAGAAGGCTCATGTCCCGCATGGGCAAGATAGAAGGAGGATATCTATGGATAAGGTAATCGTGGCATATTGGTCACAGACAGGCAATACCGAGGAGATGGCTAAGGCCATTGGGAAGGGAATTGAACAGGCCGGGAAGACAACTGAGGTAGCGGAAATCTCCCGCGTATCATTGGAGGATTTGAAGGCCGCCCCTGCCTTTGCACTTGGCTGCCCCTCCATGGGTGATGAGGTTCTGGAGGAGGGTGAGATGGAGCCCTTTGTAGCGGAGGTTGAGAAATTCTGTGCCGGAAAGAATATTGCCCTGTTTGGCTCCTATGGCTGGGGTGACGGCCAATGGATGCGTGACTGGGTTGACCGGATGAAAGATGCAGGAGCCAATGTTGTTAACGGTGAAGGCCTGATAACAGAAGGGTCGCCGGATGCCGACGCAACAGAGCAGTGCATCCAATTAGGCAGTAAATTGGCCCAACTGTAGGGATGCCGCAAAATAGCCTTGGAACCAAAGCAGGGTATCAGGTCTTTTTGCGTTATCGGGTGTGTACTGTAAGAGGCCTGATATCCATGCTGTTCCATTCATAGTAAACCCCAATCAAAATCCAGGCTTTGACAGCGGTGAGAATTTTATTGATACCGCCGTCTTTTTTTATGCCCAAAAACTGAAAACCGCCCTTTTAGCGACAATAAGACAAGCAAGCAATGACAGTTGCAGAAAAAAAGAGAATATATTATAATTGACCCAAGGTGAAAACCACCGATCCTTCACTTTCACCATCAAGCCCAGGAAAGGATGAGACAATGGCTAAGAAAACTCCAGGTTCCGGTAAGAAGGTAATAAAAAAATATATTGACCTTCTATTTATGACCCCCTCCGAGGTTAACGCAAAAGAAATTGCAGCACTGCTGCAGGAAAACGGGCTTTCCACCCAGCTTTGGGAGGAAATGGACGTGCTTGAGATAGAATTGCCGAATAAGAATTCTGTTGACTTTGAACCTATAGAACCAGATTTTAAGGATCCTTCCGATGCTTCCTTTATTAAGAACCGTAATATTAAGACTATCTTCGCCATCACTGTCTGTGAAGAGGATATTAAGGCAGTAACCCCTTATTTTGAACGGCTGGTAGAAAAATACTCCGGCTTCGTCTGTGGGGACAGCGATGATTTTCAGCCCGTTTATGCCGGTTCCTCAGCAAGACCCTGATAATTTCCCAGGTTCCTGCCAGCCATCGATCCGAAGAATTAAGGCCTTTTCAATACATGCCCAAAAGGATTAGGATCTTTTTGATATAGATCCAAAGCATTAAAACATTTTCAATACAAAGGAGTATTTCATATGAACGCACAACGGGCAGCCTTAAAGGCTGCTTTCCCGCATACAATCCCTGTTCTTACGGGCTATCTTGTCCTTGGCGCAGCCTATGGGATCCTTATGAACAGCAAGGGCTTCTCCCTGTTCTGGATCCTGCTTGCCAGCATCTTCATCTATGCCGGCTCCATGCAGTTTGTAACAGTATCTTTGTTAGCTGCCGGTTTCGATTTGATGGGTGCCTTCCTCATGACCCTGGCAGTCAATGCCAGGCATCTGTTTTATGGCATTTCCTTGCTGAAGCAATACCGGGGCTTTGGCAAGCTGAAGCCCTACCTGATATTTTCCCTGACAGACGAGACCTTTTCCATCGTGTGCTCCGCCGGGATTCCGGAGCAGGTAGACCGAAAATGGTTCTATTTCTTTATTTCCCTGCTTAACCATTCCTATTGGATCACCGGCTCCCTCATCGGCGGTGTCCTTGGCAGCCTGCTGGATTTCAACACAAAGGGAATTGATTTCGTCCTGACAGCATTGTTCGTGGTTATTTTAATCAACCAGTGGCAGTCCACGAAAAATCATCTGCCCGCCATCATCGGCATTGTTAGCGCCATTGTCTGCCGGTTCCTGTTCGGAGCCTCAAACTTTATCATTCCTTCCATGATTATGATATTAACCTTGGTGACAGTGGCAAGATCCCCAATGGAAAGGAGCAATGAAGTTTGAAAGTGACTTTCTTTCAAACTATTTATTAAGGCCTATTTACTTTTTGAATAGGTCATCAAAAAATGAAAGGCACGGGTGTAAACATGAATTATTCCACTTTACAGTTAGTCCTGTTCTTTGGCGTCGTAGTCCTTGGAACCCAGCTGACCCGGGTGCTCCCCTTCCTGGTCTTCCCCGAGAACAAAGAAATCCCCAAGTACATAAAATACCTTGCGGATATTCTTCCCTTCACCATCATAGGCATGCTTGTGGTCTACTGCCTAAAGGATGTATCCTTTATCCAGCCCCCCCACGCGCTGCCGGAGGCGGTCAGTATCCTGGTTATTACCCTGCTCCACCTCTGGAAAAAAAACACCCTCCTCAGCATTGGAGGGGGTGCCTTATTATATATGCTGTTAGTACAATATATTTTTACATAATAATCATTTATATAATCTTCTCAATCATCAGCTTATGCTCTTTTGACAAATCCACAAAGCCTGTCCCGATCCGGATCACGGGACGGGATAGGGCAAGCCTGTTGACCATGACAACCTCCCCTTCCCTGCCGTCATTTAACCGGACGATATTATGCAGGTAGGAAATGACGATCCGTTCCATAAAGGTCATCAGGTACCCCGGGTCATATTTCAGGAAGCCGTCCCGTTCAAAATTCTCAACCACGCCAAAGGGACAAATGGCATGGCGGTAGCGGCGGTTTGATGTCATGGCGTCATAGACATCCGCGATCGCGACGATTTTTGCAAAGGGATCGATCTGGTCCCCGACAAATCCGTTGGGATACCCGGAGCCGTCACAGCGCTCATGATGCATTAATACGGCATGCTTTACACGGACATCAATCGGAGCATCCTTAATGGCCTGGTAGCCCTTTAGGGAGTGGGTTTTTACGATCTCATACTCCTCATCATCCAGCTTCCCGTCCTTTGACAGGATCTCCCTCGGAATAAGCATTTTGCCAATGTCATGCAGAAGGCCTGCCAAGGTGAGCTGCTTGATATCCTCCTCGGGAAATTTCAGCCAGCCGCCGAAAACATTGCAGATCAAAGAGACGTTCAAGGAATGCATGTAGGTCAAATCGTCATAGTCGCGGATTCCATGGAGCATCTCCAGGATATGGCTGCCGTTGCGGCCTTCCCGCAGGATATTATCCGTATTTTTTAACAGCTCCTCCACATCAAATTCCGTTTCACCTTTCAGGAAGCTGCTAAAGCTGCCTTCCACCTGATCCACGGTTCCAACATAGGTATGGTTAAACTTCTTGAATTCCTGCGTGCTGCGCAGCATTTCAATATAGGACTCCTCCTTAACCGCCTTATCCTCCCGATACACTAAAAGACCATAGACATTATAAAAACGTAACCTTGTGATCATCCTCTCATCAAGTACTGCGCCCTTTGTAATAATCAGCTGGTCTGATGATGAGTAAATGTCGTTTGCCACTCTCATTCCGGCCTTGGCCTGATCTGTCCTAATCCTTACTACCTCCATGTAGCTCTATCCCCCACTTTCCTTTGTACATACCTTAAAGTATACCTTTCTCTTTTTGCAATTACAAGCAAATATTTTGCCAAATACTAACAATTTAGTCCTATTTTCGATCTTAATAGATTATTTTAAAATCAACCCGACGGGACAATGGTCACTGCCCGTAACCTCCTTATGGATTACCGCATCCTCTATCCTGTCCTTCATCCTCTCAGACACCAGGAAATAGTCAATCCGCCACCCCACATTCTTCTCACGGGCCTTAAACATATAGGACCACCAGGTATATGCATCCGTCACCTCAGGATATTTATAACGGAAGGTATCAACAAAGCCGCTGTCTAACAGCGTTGTCATCTTATCCCGTTCCTCTATGGTAAATCCCGCATTCCTGGTATTGGACTTCGGATTCTTTAAATCGATTTCCTTATGGGCCACATTCAGGTCCCCGCATACGATCACCGGCTTTTTCTTATCCAGCTCCAGCAGATACGCCCGGAAATCCTCCTCCCATTCCATACGGTAGCCAAGCCTTGTCAGCTCCCTCTGTGAATTCGGCGTATACACCGTAACCATATAAAAATCCTCATATTCCAGGGTAATAACCCGGCCTTCCTCATTATGCCTGTCCATTCCAAGGTCAAAGGCTACCTTCAAGGGCTCCTGCTTACAAAAGATAGCCGTTCCGGAATACCCCTTTTTTACCGCTGAATTAAAATATTGGTGATAGCCTTCAAAGGCTATCTCAACCTGCTCAGGCTGGAGCTTTGTCTCCTGCAGGCAGAATATATCTGCATCCACCTCACGGAAAAATTCCTCAAACCCTTTATTCAGGCATGCCCGAAGTCCATTGACATTCCAGGATACTAATTTCATTCGTTCCTTCCTCCAGTTCTTTTTCATTTAGTATATAAGCACGTTCCGCTTTATTTAGCACCCGCTATTTGCGTTGCCGCTTTATTCATTACCCTGACCGGCCGGTTTTCTGACCTGTCTGATACTCTTTTCCACCTGTTTTCTTGGCAGCATGACCTGATGCCCGCAGCCCAGACATTTTAACCGGAAGTCCATACCTACGCGGAGGATCTCCCATTCAAAGCTTCCGCAGGGATGCTGCTTCTTTAATTTAACAATCTCGCCTACCTTTAAATCCATCTGCCACCCTCCTTCCACGGCCTGCCGGATTATGCTGCAGACCCTAAATTATCTAAAGTATAACATACTTCCACATGATTGAAAAGATTTTCAATTTGCCTGCCGAAAAACAGCATTGTCCCATGCCGGCCATCCTTCATCCCTACAGAGCTTGATTTTCTTAGCCATGACCCCTTTCTGTTTGAGAAATTTTGTGGTAATATAATCAGAAATCAGGTAAAAGGAGTTTGAATTCATGGGTGATAAGGTTCTTGTTGTAGATGATGAACGGGAAATTGCCGATCTCGTTGAGGTTTATCTAAAAAATGATGGCTACCATGTCCATAAATTTTACAATGCTACAGATGCTTTGGAATGCATGGAGCAGGAGGATTTCAGCCTTGCCATTTTGGATGTCATGCTGCCGGACATGAACGGCTTTGCACTTTGCCAGAAAATCCGTGAAAACCATTTGTTTCCCATTATCATGCTGACCGCCAAGGTGGAAGATATGGATAAGATTACGGGGCTGACCCTGGGAGCCGATGACTATGTCACAAAGCCCTTTAACCCACTGGAATTAGTTGCCCGCGTAAAGACCCAGCTTCGCCGCTACACACGCTACAACACGTCAAATGCGGCTCCGGCGGAAGCGTGCCGCTTTGATTTTTCCGGCCTGTATATCTGCCAGGACAACCATAAATGTACGCTGTATGGGGAGGAGCTCCCACTTACCCCGATTGAGTTCAATATCCTCTGGTATCTTTGTGAGCGCCGCGGAAAGGTCGTTTCATCGGAGGAACTGTTTGAAGCGGTCTGGGGTGAAAAATATCTGGATAACAATAACACGGTTATGGCGCACATTGCGCGGCTCCGGGAAAAAATGCGGGAGCCCAGAAGGGAGCCAAAATTTATTAAAACAGTATGGGGGGTTGGGTATAAAATTGAGCAATGATTCAACGAAACGTCTGAGATTCAGCCGCCTTTCCAGGCGGATTTTAATTCAATATGCCACGGCACTGGCCGGTTTTGCAGGGGGCTGTATTTTTCTTTTTTTCTTTGCATATAACCTATATTCCCATTTTTCCTTCCAGGCAACAGATTTCGTTTATATCCTGGCGCAGTTTTATGGGGAATATATTTACCTGTTCAACGGTATTGTTATCTTTGCGGGGTGGGCTGTAATTACCTATTATTTTATTTCCAAGCCCCTGCATTATCTGGACGAAGTTGTGGATGCCGCCGAGCAGCTTACACAGTCCTCCAACGAACCGGTGAAGCTGTCTGATGCTTTAAAAAGCACCCAGGATGAACTTAATTTGGTGCGGGAGCAGGCTCTTCGCAGCGCCATTGCTGCAAAGGAAGCCGAGCAGCGCAAGAATGACCTGGTCGTCTATCTCGCCCACGATTTGAAAACACCCTTGACCAGCGTCATCGGCTATCTGACGCTGCTCCGGGACGAGCCCCAGCTCTCACAGGAATTGCGCGGCAAATACACCGGCATCGCGCTTGAGAAGGCGGAGCGGTTGGAAATGCTCATTAATGAATTTTTTGACATCACCCGCTTTAACCTCACTCAGCTGACCTTAGAACCGGAATCCGTGAACCTTACCCGGATGCTGGAGCAGATCACCTTTGAGTCCACCCCGATCCTGTCGGAAAAGGCCCTGCACTGGGATTTACACATAGCGCCGGATGTCCAGATTCTCTGCGACCCGGACAAGCTGGAGCGGGTGTTTGACAACCTCATCCGAAACGCCGTTAACTACAGCTACCGCGATACGGCTATCCTGATGGATATGAAACAGCTTGGCGGCTATGTGACGGTCCGTGTGGAAAACCGGGGCAGGACGATCCCGCCTGAGAAGCTGAACCGGATCTTCGAGCAGTTCTTCCGGCTGGATACCTCCCGCTCCAGCTCTACCGGCGGTGCCGGGCTTGGCCTCGCCATTGCAAAGGAGATTGCTGAACTCCATGGAGGTACCATCACCGCCGAGAGCGCTAATGAGCAAATTGCCTTTACCGTGACACTTCCGGTGGATTGTCATAAAATCGTATGATTTTCATATTATAATTTTCAGGTTTTCTAAATAAAAATCAAAAACACTCTTGTCCCTGCTTTGCTACGATAGACGTACAAAGCGGGGACTTTTTATTAACAAAGATTTTTCCCGGAAAGGATGAGGTTCAAAATGAAAAGATTAAACATTGCTGTTCTGTTCGGCGGCTGCTCTCCGGAATACGGCGTGTCGCTGCAGTCCGCCTATTCCATCATCAAGCATATCGACACAGATAAATATATGCCCATATTAATTGGTATTTCATCAAAGGGGGATTGGTACCGGTTTGACGGCGACATTGAAAAAATTGGGACGGATACCTGGTGTAATCCATCAGACTGTACACCTGCAGCATTTTCCCCTGACCGGGGAGCCCATACCCTGCTGGTATTCCATCAGGATAATGTAGTGAAGCTTCCTATTGACGCCGCATTTCCCGTGCTGCATGGAAAGAACGGTGAGGATGGCACGGTACAAGGACTGCTTGAGCTGTCCGGTATTCCCCTGGTCGGCTGCGGCACATTGTCCTCGGCACTCTGTATGGACAAGGATCTGGCCCACAAGCTGGCACAGTCCGCCGGTGTTTTAGTTCCCGCCTCCGTCAGACTGAAAAAAAATATGGATACCAGAATTGCCCTGACACAGGTTAAAAGCCTGGGGTATCCGCTGTTTATCAAGCCGGTCAGAGCCGGTTCCTCCTATGGTATTACCAAGGTATTTGAACAGCGCGAGCTTCCCTCAGCCATTGAATTGGCCTTTGAATATGATGACGAGGTTATCATTGAGGAAGGTATTACAGGGTTTGAAGTCGGCTGTGCGGTGATGGGAAATGACGCCCTGACGGTCGGGGAAATCGATGAAATTGAGCTTGCGGACGGCTTCTTCAATTTTACGGAAAAATATACCCTGGAAACCTCCGCCATCCATGTCCCGGCACGGATCCCCAAGGAAAAAGCAGAGGAAATCAAGCAAACTGCAAGATCAATTTATCAGGCGCTGGGCTGCCGGGGCTTTGCCCGGGTGGACATGTTTTTGGATAACCAGGGAAGGATTGTCTTTAATGAGGTCAACACCATTCCCGGTTTTACGCCCCACAGCCGGTATCCCAACATGATGAAGGCCGCCGGTATTTCCTTTGGACAGGTGATCTCCCGCGTGATTGAATTGGCGGTGGGCCTATGAAAACACTCATTATTCCAAAAAAAGCCATCCACTCCGGCAGCCTGATCCTGGTTAACGGACAGCATCCCTACCATTCAGATATTGACGAATGCTCCCTTGCCCCGGTCAATACGGACAGCAAGGATGTGATGCTGGAGCGCAGGGCTTTGACCCTGCTTTCAAAGCTCATGAACGACATCAGCGGCTGGACATGGATCAGTGCGGTCAGCGGCTGGCGTTCTAAGCTGGAGCAGCAGGCGCTTTATGAATATTCCCTGCTGGAAAATGGGGCTGCCTTTACAGAGCAATTTGTGGCACGCCCGAACCACAGTGAGCACCAGACCGGGCTTGCCATTGACCTGGGGCTTAGGAAACCGGATATTGATTTTATCCGTCCGGACTTTCCCTATTCCGGCATCTGCCAGACCTTCCGGAAAAAAGCCGTGCCATATGGCTTTATCGAGCGCTATCCAAAAGGAAAGGAAGCTGTCACAGGAATTGCCCAGGAGCCCTGGCATTTCCGCTACGTTGGGGCGCCCCACGCCGCAATTATGACGGAGATGGGATTTACCCTGGAAGAATACCATGCCTTCCTGAAAAAGTACCCTTATGGAAAGAAACCCTTTTATTACCCGAACGGGCATCGGAGCATTTCGGTTTCCTACGTGGAGGCTGCGACAGGAACGGATACCAAACTTGAAGTGGATACCAGTGTCCCATACTCGGTATCCGGCAACAACATGGACGGGTTCATCCTGACCGAGTGGGGGAATGACTATGATCGGAGAAAATAGCTTTTGGAAAGGGCGGGCATGGATTGAGCTTGACAAAACTGCGCTGCGCCACAATGTCGAAACACTCCGTGCCTTACTTCCGAAGGACTGTGAGCTGATGCCCGCCGTCAAGGCCAACGCCTATGGGCATGGAGCGGTTTATGTCTCACAGGAGCTAAACAGGCTGGGCGTGAAGGCCTTTTGCGTTGCTACTGTCCAGGAAGGAGCCGGGCTTCGCAAAAACGGCATACTAGGTGATATTTTAATCCTGGGCTACACCCATCCGAAGGATTTTCCTCTTCTGGACCGTCATGGCCTGACACAGACTGTCATTGATTCCTCCTATGCAGGAACCCTCAACAGATATGGGAAAAGGCTCCGGGTCCATGTCAAAATTGACACGGGGATGCACCGCTTGGGGGAGCGCAAGGAAAGAATAGAGGAAATCAGCAGAATCTTCCGATATCAGAACCTCAAGGTGGAAGGCATTTTCACCCATCTATGTGCTTCTGACCAAGCCTCCCCTGAAAGCAAAGAATTTACCAGGAGCCAGGCAAAAGCATTTTACGATGTAATTGAACAGCTGCGGCGGCGCGGATTCCCATGCCCGAGAAAGCACATTGTCAGCAGCTATGGCCTCCTGAACTATCCGGAATTGGCGGAAAACTACGCGCGGGTCGGCATTGCACTCTATGGGATGCTCAGCACCCGTGGGGAAACGGAGCTTTGTAACGTTTCCCTGAAGCCGGTCTTATCCGTGAAAGCAAGAATTGCCCTGGTCAAGGACCTGCTCCAAGGGGAAGCCGCCGGTTATGGTTTGCAGTTTGTGGCCTCCCAGGATACGAAAATTGCAGTTGTGACCATCGGTTATGGCGACGGTATTCCGCGTTCGCTGTCCTGCGGCACCGGAAATGTTTTAATCCACGGTTATAAGCTTCCTATTGTAGGCCATATTTGTATGGATCAGATGCTGGTGGACATTTCCGGCATTCCGGATGTAAAGGCCGGGGACATCGCCGTAATCATTGGCCGGGCCGGCACTGAAACCATTACTGCCTGCGATCTCGCAGAGCAGGCAGGAACCATTGCCAATGAAATACTAAGCCGTTTAGGGGAACGGTTGGAACGCCCCAAAATACTCCTTAAAGAATATACTCCGAAAAATATGCTCAAAAAAAACGCTCCCATTTCAAAATAATCCAAATTTACCACTTGCATTTTATTTCAACGTGTTGTAGTATATAAATACATATCACGTAGTATTCAATACTACATTATACAGTTAATACATCGACGCTATGTATAAACTAAAGATGAATGGTAAAAATAATAGGGCAGGAGAATTTCCTAAGCAAATCCCTTGTTCGGAGCTGAGTATAGTGTACTGACCTAAGGCGGACAGTGCGCAAGTATTAAGAAAAGGAGCTGATTTTATGACTGTTAAAAGAGTGAAAGCAAAAGACCCCGGAAGTGCAATTACACATTTTATTGGAGCCCTGATGGCAGTATTCGCCTCCACGCCTTTATTAATTAAGGCTGCAAACGGACCTAGCCGCATCCACCTGATCTCGCTGGGAATCTTTGTCCTCAGCATGATTTTATTATATGCTGCAAGTACGGTTTACCATACCTTCGGAAAGACGGAAAAGGTCCATGTCCGTTTGAAGAAATTTGACCATATGGCCATCTATGTATTAATTGCCGGCACTTACACCCCCATCTGTGCCATTGCGCTGGGCGGACGGACTGGCTATACCCTGCTTGCCCTTGTATGGAGCCTTGCCATCATTGGCATCGTCGTTACTGGAATCTGGGTTCATTGCCCGAAATGGTTCTCCTCCATTGTCTATATTGCAATGGGCTGGACCTGTGTGCTGGCCTTTACACAGATCATCAACGCTTTGCCAGCAGCGGCCTTTGGATGGCTGCTTGCCGGAGGAATCATCTACACCCTGGGCGGCATCATCTACGCACTTAAGCTTCCCATTTTTAATAATAAGCATAAGAACTTCGGTTCCCATGAAATCTTCCACCTCTTCGTAATGGGTGGCACCTTCTGCCACTTCATGCTGATGTACCAATACATTGCAATTATGCCATAGACGGCTGTAAAGCTGATACAAACAACACCGCCCCTTCCTTATAGGATCAGGGGCGGTGAGTCATATCTATGTTAAGCAGCCGAATAGTTCTGGTAAGGTAACAAGGCAGTATAGATCTCTCTTCCTTAATTGTAAAAGGGATTCGGTTGCGAGTGCTCAAAGATATGTACCCTATCCCGGCTAAACTGTCCTGCTACTTACATCATTACTATATTATACTCATAAAATAATTTCTTGTTACAAAAGAGTAAAACAAAATCCAGGGAGCTATTACAGCCTCTTTAATAATTCTTCCCTCTGGGCTTCAAAGCCTGGCTTTCCAAGCAGGGCGAACATATTCTTCTTATAGCTTTCCACGCCCGGCTGGTCAAATGGATTAACACCAAGCAGGTATCCGCTTACGCCGCAGGCAAACTCAAAGAAATAGAACAGCTCACCAAGATAAAATTCGTTCTGCTCCGGAACATTAACTACCAAATTAGGAACATTACCGTCCGTATGTGCAAGCAGGGTACCCTTCATTGCACTCTTGTTTACAAAATCAACGCTCTTTCCCGCAAGATAATTCAGGCCATCCAGGTCTACTTCTTCTTCCTCAAGAATAATCTCGGAAGGTGATGTCTCCACATTGATTACGGTCTCGAACAGCGTTCTTTGTCCATCCTGGATGAACTGACCCATGGAATGCAGATCCGTTGTAAGGTCAACGCTTGCCGGATAGATGCCCTTCTGGTCCTTGCCCTCGCTCTCACCGTAAAGCTGTTTCCACCATTCGGATACAAAGTGGAGGCTTGGCTCATAATTTGCCAGGATCTCAATGCTCTTGCCCTTTCTCAGCAAAATATTGCGGACTGCCGCGTAAAGAACTGCATCATTCTCCTCATAGCTATTATTCAGGCAATAATTTCTCATGCTTGCCGCGCCTTCCATCAGCTTCGTGATGTCAGCACCGCTGGCTGCGATAGGCAGCAGACCCACTGCAGTCAGTACGGAGAAGCGTCCGCCCACATCGTCCGGAACCACAAAGCTTTCATAGCCTTCCTCCGTCGCAAGGCTCTTTAATGCGCCTCTTGCCTTATCCGTCGTTGCATAGATTCTCTTTGCCGCTTCCCTCTTGCCATATTTCTCATTCAGAAGCTTTTTAAAGACACGGAATGCAATTGCCGGTTCTGTTGTTGTACCGGACTTACTGATGATATTGATGGAGAAATCCCTGTCACCAATAACCTCTTTTAGATGGTTCATATAATTACTGCTGATATTATTCCCGCAGAAATAAATCTCAGGCGTTTTTCTGATTTCCTTAGACACGGAATTATAGAAGCTGTGCCTTAAGAACTCAATTGCTGCCCTGGCTCCCAGGTAGGAACCGCCGATACCAATTACCAGGAGGACCTCAGAATCGCCCTGGATCTTTGCCGCAGCCTTCTGGATACGGGCAAATTCCTCCTTATCATAGTCTACCGGCAGGTCAATCCAGCCTAAAAAGTCATTTCCAGCTCCTGCCCTGCCGACAAGCTGCCCTTTCGCTGCTTCTGCGGAGGTTTTTATCATGCCAATCTCAGTCTCAGAGATGAATTTCTTTGCAACGGAAAAATCAAAAGATACTTTACTCGCCATTGTCTTACTCCCTTTCTTTTTTCTTTATATTTTAACAAAGGCCAAGTAATTATTCAATATTTTTCTGCTAAGTCCTTCTGGCTTTGTCCAAAGGAATTTTTTTCATGTTTTTATTGAAAGGACTTTATGCAAAGAATTCCCTGAGTACGTCCTCTATTAATTTTTCCTCCTGCGGATCCATGGTATGGAGCTTTGGCTTATCTGCCTGGCTCTTAGCCAGCCTGCTGCTTTCCAGCTTCTCCTGCTCTCCCTTCAGCTCGGTCCGGGCCTTTGTACCCAGCTCCTGCGCGGCAGCAATCTCCTCTGCCCCCTGAAGTATATCCTCCATACTGGAATGGTTGCGTACAGGCTTTAAATCCTCCTCCATGCTATGCAGGATCAGCTCCTTCTCTTCCTGCTGTTTCTGTTTTTCTTCCTTTACTGTATGCTTTTGTTCCGCCTTCTTCTTCAGCTGGGCTCTTCTGGCCTCCAAAGCCTCCCTTTCTTCCTCCAGCTTCAGGCGCTCTTCCTCCCGGCGCCTTGCTGCCTGTTCCCTTCTCTCTTCCAGCCTGCGCTGCTCCTCTGCCCTTCTTTGCTCCTGGAGCCTGCGCTGCTCCTCCTCCCGGCGTGCCGCTTGAAGCCTCTTTTCCTCCTGCTTTCTCAGCTTTGCCTCTCTCCGGCGGCTTAATTCATCCCTCGTGCTGTCCGCCTCCGTCTCTAAGGCTGCCGCGGTCTCCGACCTCTTATCCCGGAAAACTCCAGACTTTGCTTTCTTATTATGTAGCTCTGCCACTTGAAAATACTCCCGGCGGTATTGTTCTATCAACTCAGGATTTGCTGTTTCCTGCTCCAGCCTTACTTTACAGAAATTCTCTAAATAATCCAGCAAATTTAAACGTATTACTTTCTTTTTACCCGGCAGGTTAATACTTTTATCCACAAGTATCAATACTGCCGCTGACAGGATACCCACTGTTCCCGTCATCAAAATTTGGTCTTGTCCACAATCTTCCAAAACCGCGAAAACCGTGATAATAGGCACCATCAGGAGGATAAGGTACAGAACTTGTCCACACAGATTCTCCCATGTGGATAATAGAAGTCCACAAAAACGGTACTTCAAAAGATTCTTATCCACAAATGTATCCACATTATTCACACCGATTTTCAGTTTGTAGCAGGTGGAGAATTTCAGTTTAATATGTTTGAGCATCTTATTTTTCGTCTCACCCAATTGGTCGGACTCTTTCATCAGATGCTTATATACCAGATTCACGATAAGGCGCAGTAATAACCCGAAGCCTCCCAGTCCCGCGAAGGTATAAATTACGATATTGTTGTCATACAAGTTTTGCAGCATAAAAAACCCCTCTCTTTTCCATAAATTTACATTTATTATAGCTTACAAAAGCTATTCTGAAAAGAGAGAGGTTAAAAAATCGATTGACAGGATTCTATCCAATGCCACAAAAAATTATTTAATTATCTGAGAAGCCAAAGCATCTGACAGGATGCGATTAATCCTTTTTCGCCAGCTCCGGGAAGGTATAATAAGAATCCAACCCATCATCCGACACTTCAACCGTATAGCTTGTCGTCTCATAGCCCTCTTTGATAAAGGTGAGGACATGGGTGCCGATTACCTTCGGGAAGCTGCCCGGTGCCGTACATTTATAATTTCCGTCCAGATATACCGAAGCGCCCGAGGGAGCCTGGATATAGATTAAATGGTTTCCATCCACATCCTCCTCCGTGGAGTTGCCCGGGTTATTAATCTGGTTACCGTTTTGATTTCCATTCTGGCCGCCGTTCTGGTTACTATTTCCCTGGGAGGTATTTCCCCCGCTTCCCGTTCCGGAGCCTGATGATGAGCCTGTATTTCCTGAGGAGGTATTTGATTCCGTTGCCGTTGCCTCCTGGTCACTGGATGCCTCCGGCAGGTCAACCTTAACGGTCTTGCTGGCTGCGTCCACTGTTAAAACTCCTTGGTAGGAGGTATAGCCCTTCATCGAAACCTTTAATTTATGCTCCCCATAATCCAGCTCCAGAGGATCCGAATAGGAAAGCCGTTCTCCGTCAACGAATAAATCCGCCCCAAAGGGTGAGATCTGGAAGGTTATCCGGCCTATCCGCCCGCCTCCGGGCCCTAAGTCGCTTAAGGAAACATAGGATGTCTCATTGCGTTTTACGGTTATATTTTTGGTTGCACTATAAGCCCCATTTTCCACCGTCAGGTTAAAATTGCCTTCCCTGACCGTAATCTCCATATCCTTCGTTATCCGCTGTATGGCTTCATAACCGATTGTGATATAGTCCCCCAGGAAATTATCATAGTTCTCAAGGATAACGGTGCCGTGGCCCCTGGTTACCACGATGGAATAAATGGTATCCTCATAACCCCTGACGGTGAGCTCATCCTGCTCCGCCAGGTCGGTAACTGGAATGGCTTCCTCTCCATTAAGGATAAAAATATCGTCATCATATTTATACAGCCTGGAGACGATCTTCATCCTATTTTCACCCCGGTCAATCCCTAAATTGCTCACCTTGGCATATCTCCACGCCCTGGTTGATATCTTCATGTCCGTCAGCTTAGCCTTATATTTCTGGTAGTCTATATCCACCATTTCCCCAACTTCAATCCGGTTAATTGTAATTGCCTTATCATATTTATCTGTAATATTAGTACCGCTGGTATAGCTCAATTCCAGCAGCTCCTTTTTGTTGATATCATACAGGGTAACCGTCTTTAACTCCGTGTCAATGGCTTTAACAACCGCAAGCACCTTATCTGCCTGCCCACCCGTTGCCGCTGCCACTTCTTCCTGTGAATTATGGCTATTATTCCTTGTGATCTTTGTATTCATAGCCCTGGTGTTAGACATCATCGTAGCTATTATCACAATGGAAAAAAGACTGAGCCCTATCACAAGGCTGAGTATGGGCCTTGTGTTAATACCTAACCGCTTCTTCGGTGCTTTACTATACGCCATCTTAATGTACCTCTAATATATAATTTCCGTGTACTGTCCCACTGAGTAAAATAATACACTAACGGTCATTTGGCCATCAGGCCACTCAATGTCAGATTGAAATGATCTTCATTTCAATCTAGTTTCGATATGCTTTCTCTTTATAGTTATTGTTATTATCAAAGAAACATTTCCTTAAGCATGTGGAATACCTGCTCCACTCTAGATCATTATAGCCCACCTTTGCCGAGGATTCAATCACAGATTATGCCTATCCAGCACTTTTCCAGCCATACACATAGGATATTTTACCCATGACTGCGCAAGACTTTTGTCCCGCCTTCCTATGGATCCCATCGCTTATGATCCCATAAAAATCTTTTGCAGGCTATTCTAATGGCATTCTTTTCTTATGGCCTCCATAGGCTCCTTTTCCAGCATTTCTACAGGATGCTCTCCAGCTTACGCAGGAACATTTCCTTCTTCGTATTCTGCTCACCAATGATATTAAGCTTCTGGATATTCCTGCCGGATACCCAGGATTTTTTTCCATTATAATAGAAGTTCGTAATCTTCCAGAATTTCTCCGGGTAAAGCAGCAGCAGGTATAGGATGTTCAGCTCTTCCTTGGAAATATGCCTAATGCGGTCATAAGCCTCGATCATATTGCTGCCGTACAGGATATCCCAGTCATTTTTCTCCATAACCTTGCGCACAAACTGATAGAGGTCACTAATCTGCAGCCCGATATAGGATTTCTCGAAGTTAGTGGTTGCGATCATGTCCTCACCGGAAGGGAGGGAAGCCGCATAAATCGGTTGGGTGTTAATCCACCCTGGCGGCACATAGGTCTTTGTAATTGCCTGGGACCTTTCTTTTAACATAATCAGGTTGTGGTATGTATAATTGCCGTGACAGACTCTGCGCTCACGGACCGCTTCCTCTAACAGGGAGTGGTATGCCGAGCTTGTCAGCCGGCGGGCTGCTGTCTGCCCCTGCTCATAAAATTCATCATAGTAATTCAAATAAGACAGCTCAAATTCATTTTTCTGCTTTTTCTCACGGATATATGCCTTAACACGCTTCAGCTCGCGGTTGCGTTTATCAAAGGTCTCCACCAGGTTAGGAGAGATATTGTGCTCCAGCTGCTCCTTTGTAAAGTCCACATCCTTTAGAAGGTTATGAAGCCTGGCCAGATTTGCAGATGCGGTTTCAATCTGTGACAATTCCTTCAGATTGCACTCTTCACCCCAGAACCAGTTCTTCATAATATACTGGCAGCCTGCCCCATCCTCTGCCAGAAGCTCATCCTCCATCGTCTTGACAAACAAATCCGTATTGGCATAGCCCTGGTCCAACAGATGCTCCTTTACTTTATGCTCAAACACTGCCCGATTCTTAGAGCCTTCAAAGCATTTATAAAGCTTCAGTCCAAGATCTGTCTCCAGCAAAAAAGCTCCCCTTGCTCTATATATATTGTAAATCTTAAGGCGGTATTTTTTTAATGCTTCCTGGCTCCTATCCTCCACTGCGAATCCTCCCAACGATACATTATGATTACAAGAAACAGTCATTTAAATACGGGTAAAAAACCCGTCTACTAATATTATGTTGGTAAATAAGAATTCATGATTAGGGATTGAGGAATTTGTGGAAAATCATTTTTCCCTTATCTTATCATCTGCTTCCTTGATTATTTTCCCACGCTTTGCTATAATCGTTGTGAACTTATCCAAGGAGGTTTTCCATGACTTTTCGTATTCCCCAAAAAGTAAACATGATCATAGAAGAACTGATGCAGCAGGGCTATGAGGCCTATGCCGTAGGCGGCTGCGTCCGCGACATGGTTCTTGGGCGGGAACCGGAGGATTGGGATATCACCACCTCTGCCACACCCCAGGAGGTGAAAAGGATTTTCCGGCGCACCGTTGATACGGGGATCCAGCATGGAACCGTAACGGTTCTTATAGATAAGGAGCATTTTGAGGTGACCACTTACCGGCTTGACGGGGAATATGAGGACAACCGACATCCGAAGGAGGTCTCCTTTACCTCCAGCCTGGCGGAGGACTTAAAGCGCAGGGACTTTACCATTAATGCTATGGCCTTCAATGAAAAGGAGGGCTTTATTGACCTCTTCGGTGGGATGGAGGATCTTAGGAGGAAGCTGGTACGGTGTGTCGGCAGTGCCGAGGAGCGGTTCAATGAAGATGCGCTCCGAATCCTTAGGGCCGTCCGTTTTTCCGCCCAGCTGGGATTTTCCATAGAAGAAAAGACCTTGGCTGCAGTAAAGGCCAAGGCGGCTAATTTGAACAATATCAGCGCGGAGCGCATCCGTGTGGAGCTGACCAAGCTATTATTGTCAGACTACCCTGACCGCCTGCGCGACCTGTATGAGACCGGGATTACCAGGGTGGTACTGCCGGAATTTGACCAACTGATGGTAACAGAGCATAACAATGCCCACCATATCTACTCCGTTGGGGAGCATACCCTGCGGGCCGTTGAAGAAGCAGGCAGGCAGGAGGCTTCCGGCTTTGATGTGCGGGAACGGACAATCCTTAAATGGACCCTGCTGCTGCATGATATTGAAAAGCCCAGCTGCATCAGCATCGGCAGGAACGGACAGCGCCATTTCTACGGGCACCAGGAAAAAGGCGCCCTCACCGCAAAGCGCATTCTCAGGCGCTTGAAATTTGATAATGATACCATTGATGCGGTTGTCCACTTAATCCGCTGGCATGACCATTCCTTTGAACTGACCCCGGCGGGTATGCGAAAAACCATGTGCAAGGTTGGCAAGGAATACATGCCCCTGTTATTCGAGGTGTGCCGTGCTGATGCTTCGGCGAAGCACCCGGATTATACCGGGGAAAAGCTAGGGCAGCTGGAGAAGGCCAGAGGGCTTTACCAGGGTATCCTTAACCGGAGGGAATGCGTGAGCCTGAAGGAACTAAATGTCAACGGAAATGACCTGATTGCCATAGGTATGAAGCCGGGACGGCAGGTTGGCGAAATACTGGCTTATTTGCTGGAGCAGGTCTTGGAGAATCCAGGATTGAATGATAGGGATACTTTATTAGATATGGCAAGGGAAAGAACCGCTTAAGCAGTTCTTTCCCTCTCAGGTCCTCCTGTCAACTCATAGCCTGATGCCGAACCTATCAGGCCCTTACTCTTTTCATAAAGCTGGCAACGACCGACGCCAGGATACTGACCGCAATAAAGCAGCTGATTGAAATAATGGTGCCCACCTGTGTGGAATCGCCAAACATAACGATCCCCTGAAATAAATCTACAAAGGAACCGACTGAATCCGCAAGGAGCTGGAACAGCGCGACACTATAGCATGCCGTAGCTGCAACTATAAGATAATTGTTGTCGTAAAAGATTAATACAATATCAATTACGAGACCAAGAACCAGCGCAACCAGAATAAGCGAATTCATGGCATTATGCGCCGGTGCCCATGCCACATAGCGGATAATTGCTACAATTGCCACCAAGCCGGCAAGGGCTGCAAAATAAAAGCCTGCTGCTTTTTTACTTAAAATTTCCTTCATGCTGCCTGCCCTCCTTCTTTCCTGTCACGGTTTCCTTTCTTTTCCTTGAGCATTGATAATGTCAGCATTACAAGGCTTAATAAACTCAACGCTGCAAAGAAAGCAATTAGCCCGTACATGGTCGGCTGCCACCAGGGTGTGATTGCCACAACCTTCGAATTTGTACTGTAGCCATTCATTATATTGCTGTTTACTGTAACATAGAGAATATTGTGTGCCGCCCTTCTTAAGCTGCCAAGAAGATATCCGTCATCATTTGAGGTAATCGCTTCTGTAATGACCTTCGTACTGGTTCCTGAGAAATCCAGGCAATAGGAATCGGTACCGGCAGTGATATTTGTCGTATAATGGGCTTTGTACCCCTCTGCCGCACCTGCCGTCGCATCTGTCTCAATATGCCCTATGAAGCCCCATTCATTACGGATCACCTGGGTATTAAGAGCCGTACTGGAGGAACAGCCTATCAGTCCCAGACGGTTAAAGCCCTGCATTAAGGCATGGGCATTCCCTTTTACCACCGCTCCTTCAAAGCCTCTTAAGGAGCCCTCACGGAAGGCCTGTTCATTGAAGAAGCAGGCAACACCTTCCCTGTTATTCTCCTGGTCATTTCCAGTAATGTGCTTTGGTCCTGCATTGACACCCTTAGACTGCATTGCTGTCACATATGGTATCTCACACAGGTAATTCATGTTCGCATCCTCTGAAAAATATTCAAAGTTACGTCCGCCAAAGGGTGTCCTGTGGAGATCCGCCCCCGGCCCCCAGTTTTCCATAATGCTAAGAAAAAGGCCTTCCTCTCCCATCAGGGCACCGCGGCGTTCCATAAGCTCCTTATTAAAGGTGGAGGCCAGGATGCTCTCATTGGTATAGCAATTTGTCGGTGCTGTAAAGCCGTATTTCGCTTCGTCAAAGGCTGATACCATACCGCCGATACCGTCAGGACCGTCACCAACGGCTACTGCCGGCTTGTCAATGGACGTAACCTCCTTGGTACCGAAGCTGTCCGCTATGAGGGTTGCCATTTCCCCGATGGTCATCTGGTTAAGAAAGGTTTCCCATAAGGAATCATGGTAATCCACCCCGAGCATTGTTACCAGCGGAATCCCCTGGTTATCACCCTGGGTGAAATCACTGACGGACGGTGCATCCGCAGGCTTTTCATAAAGCTCCCCGTTAAAGATTTGCATCATTTCATCTGTTAATGCCACCTGGACAGCTGCCGGGTAGGTGCCCTGCCAGTCACTTCTGGACAGGTATGTAACCGCACCCTCGATCCAATGATTTAGATTAGCATCATCAAACTGGTTCGTAACCCTAACGCCGGTGGATGAAGTACTGTATTTTTCATCATCGAATTTCCCTGTCCAGGTATAGGTCTTCTCCGGGCTGCCTGAAGCAGCCGCTCCTGATAGGTCAACCATACCCTGGGCACCCTTTGCTGCAAGAATATTATTCAGTGCATCATGTGCATCGTCACCGATGGAGATATAATAAGCACCCTCACTTAAAATATACCCCTTTGCGCCAACATAATCATAACTTGCAAGCAGATATTTATCACACTGGATTGTCAGGGTTTCCGATTCACCGGGCTGAAGCAGGCCAGTCTTTCCAAAGTCCAGCAGCTGGATCGCGGATTTCTCAACGAAGTTCTTCTGTTCATATTCACCATAGGGTGTCTGCGCATAAACCTGGACAGCAGACTTCCCTGCAACGGAGCCGGTATTGGTAACCGTAATCTGGACCTTGACCGTATCCTCGCCAACCTCTACACTGTCTAACCTCTGTTCAAAGGTTGTATAGGATAATCCGTACCCAAAGGGATAGGTAACCTCCTCCGTATAATTCCAGGCATTTCCCGTAGAAGAGCCTGCTGCCCCATTTGCATTGTAGCGGCCAAGAACCAGGTCTTCATATCTGGTTTCATAATATTTATAGCCTATATAAATACCTTCCGCCTGGACAGCATAATAGGAAGCTTCCTCCTCTGAATCCCCTGTATTTTTCAGTACTTCCTCCAGATTCGTCCAGGTCTGGTTGTTAAAGCTATTGTTCACACAAGCCGGCGCGGATAATGAATTCACAGCATAGGTTTCTGCCAGGCGGCCGGACGGGTTTGCCGCTCCCGTCAGGATGTTTGCTACACCCTCAAAGCCCTTTTCACCGGGACAGCCAATCCAAAGGCATGCATCCACACCATATTCCTCCAGCCATCCCAGCTCCATGGGATTGCCGCTGTTAACCAACACTATGGTTTTCTTAAACTTACCGGAAGCCTTGATCATATTTAGCAGATCCTTTTCCTTTTTGTGCAGGGCCAGCTGGCTGATGCCCTCCTCCGGATCCTCCATGAATAATTCACTTCCTTCGCCGCCCTGCCGGGCCAGCATTACAATTGCCACATCATTATAATCATTTTCCCAGGAGGCCTTCAGCTCATCCGTATAGAAGGAAATGTCCTCCTCGCCAAAGTCCCAGGTAGTTGTTTCCTGGGTAACAAAATTAAATCCCGCTACTCCACGCTTGGTGGGGCTGTTTGCATAGGCATTGAATAAGGTATCGTTGATGCTAAAGCCTACATTTTTTAGTCCATGGTACAGGTCAATACCTTCTTCTCCTGTGGACGCATTGGAACCAGCCGAGCTATTTCTGAATAAAGGCTGGACTACTGCATGGCCAAACAAGGTCACATGGAGCTCATCTGGGGACAATGGCAGCGCATTATTATCATTCTTAAGAAGCACGGCTCCTTCTTCCTCTTCTGTAACCGTCTGTGCATGGGTATCGGCAATCAATTTTTTTAGGTTATCCCCATTTAATTCACCGTACCCGCTCTTGTAGTATTCGGTATCCTCCGTATCCCCATCACCTGTACTGACGAGCTTACTGGTAGTGATACCAAGCGCACCGTTGATTGTGCTGGCATAACCCAGGGCGCAGTTCGTCCCGATAATTGCAAAGCACAACAGGAATGAAAAGACAGAGGACAAACCGGTCCACAATTTGTTCTTTTTCATAATTTTCCTTTCCCCTTTCATGATAAATTATAAATATTAACCAAAGAAATTGGTTCGTAGAAGGATGTTAACATATTTCTGATTGTGTTTTCCATAGCTTAAGCATATCCTGTCATTTTGGGCTACATAACCTGCTGCTTGCCTTGTCCTTATTCCTGCTTCTTAAAAATAATCTTCAGGATCGGAAAGTACACCCAGAAGGAAAGGGCACAGTTGATGAGCATCGATACCACATCCGCTATTGTTTCCCCTGCCTTTCCCATACCCCAGGTATTGATCAGCAGACGGTAGACAGGGGCTTTATAAACTCCCTGCAGGGCTGCTGCACCCAAGGTAATGAGGACAAATGCAATAACATACCAAAAGGCGGCCTTTTTTATATCTCCATTGGATTTGAAGGTTACATTTCTTTGTGCAAAGAAATTAATTACCTGGGCAATCGCCAGCGTCAGCTGTACTGCCAGAAAATATGCCAGCCCGCCTCCGCCGCCCTCCCCCAGGGCTCCCGCCGGATAATCGAAGATATAATAGGGGCTTCCTCCAAAATTATGTCCTGCCTGCAATACCTGGAAACTGATATCAACAAGCCTTGTCTTTACAAAAATCCCTTTAAATACCGGCATAAGCACCAGCTGTACCACTGTTATGGCATTGGATAGTACAAAGAAAACAATGAATTCAGCCACAGATGGATGCTTTTTCTCGAATTGCTGCCACAGTTTTTTTATTTTGATATTTATGTTCATTTTTCCGCACCGCTTTTAGATACAATTTTTCTTTTCATCTTTACCATCTCTTCCTCCTCATAATTAATATTAGGAACCAGGCTGTTTCTTTATACTAACAATTCTGCCTGTTAATTCTCCACGATCGGGATTTTTATGCTGTTGCTGTATTTTCCATCCGTAACCTGGATAGCTACGGAACCAGCGTTTCCTGCTTTAATAACAGCAAGGGCTTCCCCGTAATACGTATCCGTAGTTTCTTTTAAATATCCCTCCGGATTATAGGAGCATGCATTTCCCAGACCCAAAAGTGCTCCTCCGCTAACAGCCACATGAAGCCGGTTTCTTTGCGTTGGCTTTAATATTCCTTCCCGGTCGGTGTATTGGAGCCTCACATAGCAAAGCCCCTTTTTCTTTACGGCTTCCGTTTCCGGAATAATGCTTATAAGCGTCTCCTTTCCCGCCGTCCTCAGGGATGAGCGTGACATTTCATTTCCTTCCGCGTCATATGCGACTGCCGTTAATTCACCGGGTTCATATTTTGTTTGGAAATGTACTGCGCAGTCCTTTCTGAATTTCTTCCTCCCTATGCATTTCCCGTTAAGGAACAGGGCGGCCCCATAGGCCCTCGCATACACTTCGATAACAGCCTTCTCCCCTTCCCTGCCCTCCCAGGACCAGCTTTCCATTGCGTCAGTCATCTTCCATGCAGAGGGTGAGTGCTTCCCCTTCCCATATACCGGACGTACCGCTATGGTTGGCCGGTCTGTAAGTCCAAAGGCCGTCTTCGTATAAGCAGCCTCCCCGAGGGGTTTTCCTGTGATATCTATCCTTCCGCTGCCTGCAGTCAGCCATCCTTCCCGGGGCGCGGCCTTTGGCGCATAGTCCTCATAGACCCAGGCTCCAATACCTACCTCCCCCAGATAGTCCATTCCTGCCCATACAAAATCCCCGATGATCCTCGGGTTTTTCTTTGCCAGCTCCCAGAAGGTATAAGCATCCTTACAAAAGGTCTCACTGCCAAGGATCAGTCTACCCGGATATTTTTTCAGGTCGTGCCTATATCTTAGAATTCCATAGTTATAGCCTGCGATATCCATATTGGCATAGGCATCCCGGGTCTTGACATCACAGCCATAAAAGGTAGCTCCTATTTTCATCGTCTTATCTCCGAGCAGGCCTGCCAAGGTGTTGTAGAACTCACTGCCCACCGGCTTATGCTTCTTTTTCCCCTTGCGGAGCTCTTCGCCCTTCTTTACCACTTTTTGGGCATTTTTCTTTGCCTTTTCATCACTGTAAACCCCAAAACCGATGGAGCTTAGGAAGTTAAAGAAAATATTTACCCCACAGGTTACGGGACGGGAAGGATCCATCTGATGCAGATAGTCCGTCATCTGGCCTGTGAACCTGATACCGCGCTCCTGGGCTGTCTCCGATACCTCGTTACCGGTGGAATACATCACGACACAGGGATGGTTATAATCCTTCTCCACCATGTCCTTTAAATCCTCACGCCACCAGTCGGCGAGGTAGCCGGCGTAATCATATTCCGTCTTATGGATGTACCAAACATCAACATATTCGTCCATGACCAGCATTCCCAGCCTGTCGCAGGCATTTAACAGCGCCTTTGAGCATGGGTTATGGGCTGAACGGATTGCATTATACCCATTTTCCTTCAGGAGCCTCACTTTCCTTTCCTCCGCTTCCGGATAACAGCAGGCTCCAAGGAGGCCATTATCATGGTGGATACAGGCTCCACGCAGGATTACCCTTTTGCCGTTGATGGAAAAGCCCTCCTTATCATTCCAGCCCAAAGTACGGATCCCGAAGGTCTCCTCTACCGTATCCGTGCCAAAGGTAATCCTGCATTGATATAGGTTCGGCTGTTCCGGGCTCCATAGCTTAGCCTGGGGAACCTCAAGCTTCATAGTGGTCTTGCCCTTTGTCCCGGCAGCCATGGCCGCAACCAGCCTGCTCCCATCAAAGATCTCAGCTTTAACTTCCCCGGCCGCTGATGTTCCTACCTCAACTGAAATAACTGCCGGCTCTATGCTAAGGGTATTAATTTTGACACCATTCAGCAGAAGGTGCTCCTTATCTGCAACATACATATGCACCGGCCGGTAAATTCCTGATCCGGTATACCAGCGGCTGTTTGGCTGGTCTAAATTATGGGCGATAACCTGGATTATATTCTCCTCCCCATACTTTAGGAACCTGTCAGCCCCGACATAGAAATTCGTATATCCATAAGGACGGTAGGCCGCTTTTTCCTGGTTAATAAAAATCTCCGCATTGCGGTAAACGCCCTCAAATTCAAAGATCACCGCCTTATCCCTATAGTCCTCCGGTACAAAAAAAGCTTTTGAGTAAAGGTAATCCCCGCCATCAAAATAGCAGATGTTACCTCCCCCCGGATTTGCCTCAGAGCGGCTTTCTGACAGCATGGCATCATGGGGGAGGTTCACCTCCTGCCCTTTTAACTCCTGGTTTTGTAATTTTTGTTTTATCAATTCCTGCTTTATCGGTTCCTGTGCTGCTTTCTGCTCTATTATTTCCTGATCTAAACGTCTAAATCTCCATTTCTCATTAAAATCAATGCACTTCATCTCATTCTCCTAATCCTATTTAAACAGGATGAATCAATAAACTGGCCCATTCTGTCATGAATAAAAAACTTCCACCGTCAGCGGCTATGGATCAGCGGCTGTTGGTGAAAGTATATAATAACCATTATTTTTTTTCTATAGCCTGAGCACAGGCTGTCATTTTAGGCTACATAACCTGCAGCTCACCCCCGGTACCGGCAGCTATCATTTCTGCAGGGGGATTAGAATCTGGAGCCGGAACAGCCCCCGCTCTGAGTTAATAGTAATACATCCATTATATTTATGGACCGTATACTGGATACTCTTCATACCATATCCGTGGAAATATTTCTCCTCCTTCGTCGTAAGGGGAAGGTCATTTTGGAAAACCAGCTCGCTGTCAAAATAATTCTCAACCTGGATCATCAGCAGCTCATCCTTCGTAAATACTTTTACGACAATTACCTTCTTCTCAGCATCCAAAAGCTTATCCACGCCTTCAATGGCGTTGTCCAGCGCATTGCCGAATACAGTGTACAGATCAATAATATCCATAAAATCCAGCTTTGAGCCGTCCGCAATACAGGATAGGGTAATCCCATGCTCCTTACAGAACAGGCTCTTTTCCATGATTACCGTATCAAGTGCCTTATTCCCTGTATCCACGGAGGAATCATATATCATGATTGCGTCCTCAATATTGCTGATGAAAGCCTCCTTCTGGGCGCCGTTCTGCATTTTGCCCAATGCCCTGACCTGATGCTTTAAGTCGTGGCATTTCCTGTTGATGATATCGATATTTTCCTGGGTAAGCTGATACTGGTCCTGCTGCTGGTGCCACATATAATCCATAAAATCCAGCTCATGCTGCAAATGTAGGGCTTCCTTCTGGCTTACCTGCACCCAGAGGATAAAGGCACAGCTGAACATATCATAAATTTGGCATACCATGCCAAGATATTTTGTTCCCTCGGTATAAAAATGCTTCTTAATCACGCTGAGGATCAGGACAATCAGTATAATTGAGATCAAGGACAGGGCTGATTTCTTTACCCTAAAGTCAACCTTTCCATTCTCCACCAGCCTTTTAACTGCTACATGATAAAATAGTACGTAAACTGCTACATAAATCAGGGCATAGGCAACCAGGATCCATTTCACGTTACCAAACACCAGCTTAAAAAGCAGGCAGCCCTCTGAGGCAAAGTGCTGTACCGCAAATCCACAGATCGCACAGTATACGGCTTCCGATAAGGTCAAGGAGCTGCAAAACCATAGGTACGGTATGCAAAAGACAAAGAAGACTGCCCAAAAAAGGAATGAAAAGGCTGTTAAGGTGGGTAATTGGAATTTCTCCCATATGAGTCCTGCCAACACCAGGCCAAAGCTTGTCGCGCCAATATAACGGAGCCAGAATTTAGGCCTTTTCTCCAGGAGAAAGATAAACATGCTGCAGGCAGCAAAAAGCTCAAGCATGTAATTAGCCCCTTCCAAAAACTCATATCCAAACATTATCTGATTCCTCCTATATAATCCGCGACTGCCTGCATGAATTCCTTCTTCTTCGGGCGGCTCATCTGCAAGGCTTCACCGGCTACTATTACTGTATTTTGCATAATGCCTGACACGTATTTTAAATTAACCAGGTAGCAGTTGTTGCACCGTTTAAATGGTTCCCCGGTTAAAATCTTTTCAACGTCCTTTAGGGTACCCTGCTGTTTTATTAATCCGTCAATCGTGTGGTAATACAGATCATGCCTCATAACCTCAATATAGTAAATATCCGATGTGCTTACCTTTTTAATGGCATTCTCCGCAGTAAGCAGAATACTTTTTCCCTCTTTACGCTTAATCATCTTTAGTGCGTTGTCCATTTTTAAAGAGAAGAGAAAATAATTAATGGGCTTTAATACAAAATCCAGGGCATTTACCTCATAGCCCTTGATTGCATATTTGGCCATATTGGTTATGAATATGATAATTACCTCCGAATCAATTCCACGGATTTTTTTTGCAGCAGTCATCCCGTCCATATTTGGCATCTCGATGTCCATCAGTATGATGTCGTAGTAGGGTCTATAGTTTTCAATAAGCATTTTCCCGTCTTCAAAGGAGGAGCTTTCAATCTGGACGGAAAATTCTTTTTGATATCTGTTTAAATATTCTACTATTTGTTCCTGATAATTTTTATCATCTTCAACAATTGCAATCCGAACCATTGCCATCCTCCTTCCACAATATATCCTAACACTTCATTAATTTCATTGCAATTATAAAAAAGCACCCACGATAACAAGCTTTTTGCCTGAGTATCATGAATGCATTGCCCATATCGATAATATTATGTTAAATTAGTATGTCTTACCCCCCACTAATCATTATCTTTAAGTTGTACGCTTAAGTTTTACACTAAAACAAATATTGATTTTACATGTACGACATGCTATAATACGATTAGAAAAGGAACAACCGCCCACACAGGTGAGTTGACCATATATCAATTTAAACGAAAAGCAAAGAGCCACCCGCTACCGGTCAAAGTATCAGGGTGGTTTTGCTATGTATAGCTACTTACAAAACGTAAAAACGAATGTAAGCAATGCCAAAAGGAAAAGACCAAAGGTCAATAAATCCTTAAAATCAAAATGATTTTTCATAGGCACCACCCCCATTCCTAAAGAATGAAGGTCAACACACCCTATAACACGATTGTTCCATGAAGTCATTTTAACATACTACAATATACCTGACAACTTATACAAACCCGAAATATACCTTATATGGGAAAAACCGGGTTTGGCACCTAGTAATTCTATGTGCAAATATATAGAGGCACTGACAATACCCTTCACCAGATCCACGTATTGTCAGTACCTCTATATTGTTATAGTAATATTATATTTTCTATTAGTTCCGGCATTAGTATAACCAGCAAACTACCTGGCCACTTTCTATTTCCCTACTATTAGTACGCCTTACCCCAATAAGTCATTACCTTCGCAGGCTTTCCGCAGCACACGCAGGTTTCTGCGAGCTGTTCCTGCTCGAACGGCATACAGCGGGAGGTTGCGCCGGTCTTTTCCTTGATTTCCTTCTCGCAGGCCTCATCCTGGCACCACATAGCCTTAACGAAGCCCGGCTTCTCAGCGATGATCTTCTCAAATTCCTCCATGCTGGTAGCAACATAGGTATGGGAATCACGATGCTTCCTTGCTCTTTCCAGCATATCGGACTGCATGGTTTCCAGTACTTCCCCGGCCTTTGCCACGATATCGTCAAGAGATACGACAAGCTTCTCGCGGGTATCCCTGCGGACGATAACTGCCTGGTTTGCTTCGATGTCCTTCGGCCCGATTTCAATACGGACCGGAACACCGCGCATCTCCTGCTCGCTGAACTTCCAGCCCGGACTCTTGTCGGAGTTATCCACTTTTACCTTGAAGCCGCTTAATTTTTCCTTTAATTCAAAGGCTTTATCAAGCACACCATCTTTATTCTGGTTAATAGGAATAATCATAATCTGGGTAGGTGCAATTCTTGGAGGCAGTACCAGACCGCTGTCATCACCATGTACCATGATAATGGCACCGATGATTCTTGTGGACATACCCCAGGAAGTCTGATGGACATACTGGAGTGTATTATTCTTATCCGTATATTGGATTCCGAAAGCCTTCGCAAAGCCGTCACCAAAGTTATGGCTGGTACCGGACTGAAGCGCTTTACCGTCATGCATTAAGGCTTCAATGGTATAGGTTGCATGGGCACCTGCAAACTTTTCTTTCTCAGATTTACGCCCTTTGATCATAGGGATCGCGAGTACCTGTTCACAGAAATCTGCATACACATTTAACATCTGGATTGTTCTTTCCTCTGCATCCTCAGCAGTGGCATGGGCGGTATGCCCCTCCTGCCATAAGAATTCCATAGAACGCAGGAAAGGCCTTGTGGTCTTTTCCCAACGGACAACGGAACACCACTGGTTATACAGCTTTGGAAGATCCCTGTGGGACTGGATGATCTTTGAATACAAGTCACAGAACAGGGTCTCGGAAGTAGGTCTGACACACATTCTCTCCTGCAGCTTCTCCCCGCCGCCATGGGTCACCCAGGCAACCTCCGGCGCAAAGCCTTCCACATGATCCTTTTCCTTCTGCAGTAAGCTCTCCGGAATGAACATTGGCAGATATACATTCTCTACCCCTGTCTCTTTAAATCTATCATCCATCTGTCTCTGGATGTTCTCCCAGATTGCATAGCCCAGCGGTCTAAGGATCATACATCCCCTGATGCTGGAGTAATCAATCAGCTCTGCTTTTTTTACAACATCAGTATACCACTGGGCAAAATCCACGTCCATGGAAGTAATCTGCTCTACTAACTTCTTATCCTGTGCCATAACATCATTCTCCTTTATTTTTAATTAATAAACCGGTTCTAGTGTGGTTCCAAATTGATAACTGCTCAAAACTATATTTGGATTACGGCGGCATTGGCTCTGTATTCCAAGTTGGCATGATCAGCTATCAATTTGGTTATACACTAGTATCATCTAGTTATTTGCAGGGCGATACGGTGTGTTTTTGGACAACAAAAAAGCCCTCCGGATCCACAAGGGACCGAAACGCTTCGGCGGTACCACCCTAATTAACTGTCCTCTGACAGCTCTCTTACTACCGTTAACGCCGGTTCTACGTTGTATTTCGGGGAAGGCTCTCATTAAAAACCTGCTATCCTTTCATACAAGGCTCCAAGACCGGTTCGATAAAATCTACATAAGAAGCTTCCACCATGACTTCTCTCTCTGTGATAAGATGTTTACCTACTATTTCTCTTCATCGCTATTTGTAATGAACTATTTTAACTTGAATAATGTCCTTATTTTATGCTAGAATAACCGCTTTGTCAAGCGGTTATTCCTATGCAGAAAGAATCGTTAAATGAATTGCAAAAAGAATACCAAAGGATTCTCTTTACTTTGCTGCCTCCTATTTAAATTTTTGAATCTGACAGTATAAATTCCAGCATATTAAGTTCTTTCTTATCCGGCCTTTCATTCACATACTGCTGCATCAGCTCGCAAAGCGCATCAATCACAGCCATCTCACACACATGGCTGTAATCCTTGTAAAAATCAAAGCGCGTAAAATCCCCTTTTGATTCCAGGACGATATCTGCCTGCTCGGCAATGCTGGAATCCTTATATGCTGTTATTGCCACCACTTTTAAATTTCTTTCCTTGGCCATCTCGATACCTTTCAGCACATCTTTTGTTATACCGGACCTCGAGATTGCAAACACCACATCCTCAGGTTTAGCCGAATTAATATTATTAACATAGTACTCGGGTACATTATTCTGTGTGCAGCTTATTCCGAGACGTCCCAGGCGAAAAGCCAGATGGGCTCCAAGGGTTCCTGTGTTTCCTCCTGCTATAATGTGTACATATCCACAATTAAGCAATAATTCACTGCATATCCGCATACTATTCTCATCAATATTGCCTGCCAGATTTTCAATCATCTTTGCATAGCGCAGAAGAATCGTGTTAAAACTGCCATCCTCGTTCCGGTTCACCTTCGCTTCACTGTCATTTCTCTCCGCCGCCAGTGAAATACGAAATGACCAATATCCCTTATAGCCTAAATGCTGGCACATTCTGACTACAGTAGCCTCACTGACATTACTGGCAGTAGCTAGTTCCTTAATCGTACATTTCACTACTTCATCAGGATTTTTCAATATATAATTTGCAACCGTTTTTTCAGCAGAGGACAATGAATTGTAATTATTCTGAATTTTATCGATGGGCGCAATGTTTGCCACAATATTCCCCCTTTAAGTTAAATACTAAATATATATATGTATGATTAGCCCAGCAAAAGGCTCCACAATGCTAACGCGGTGACTATGGACGTAGACAGATCCACATGGTAGGTTTTAAAATTTACAAAGAGTTTTCATCCTTTCTTCCACATATGGCTGCAGCCTCGCCTGTACATACTCCGGCATATTAATTATTTTTACAGGATCAGGGTTATTATTATTTTCCTCAATAAATGCCCTGACTGCTGCGTAATATCTTCTAAAATAATCTGTTCCAAGATTGAATTTTCGGATTCCTTTGGAGAACGCCACCAAAAGCTGGTCATCAGGAATACCGCTTCCTCCATGGAGAACCAGGGGTACGTCTGCAGCCGCTTTGATATTCTCCAACCGTTCGATATCAAGATGCGGAGTCTGCTTATATTCGCCATGTGCATTTCCAATAGAAACAGCCAGCGAATCAACTCCGGACTCCCTGCAGAATCTTTCCGCAGCATCCGGTTTTGTATACAGGTCATCATTGTCATTATCTATATCGGCAGCCAGACCCACATGCCCAATTTCTCCTTCCACCAGGACGTTTCTGGCATGCGCAGCTTCCACCACCACCCTGGTTTCCTGAATGTTCTTATCTAAGTCATTCAGGGAACCATCCATCATTACAGACTCAAAGCCTGCGTCCATTGCTTTTCTGATAGATTCCAGGGTATAATCATGATCCTGGTGAAGCCCCACCGGTACCTTTACTTCATTTGCCAATTCTTTCAGCCCTTCGGCATAGCCGGCTCTGCCTGTAGCCTTCTGTATCGTTACATGTTCAGGATAAAGCATAACAATAGCCGGCGTATTAGTAGCTTCAGCAGCATAAACAACTGCTCTTGCCATAATATAATCCATGCAGACGAAACCAATTGCGGAAGTGTTGCTTTCCTTTGCCATTAACAAAATATCTCTAACATGCGTATACATCCCTTTATATCCTCCATTTATTATACGTGTTTCATAATTTTGATACAATAGTTTTCTTTTTATCTCTAATGTGATGAGCAGCTATAAGCATTAAGGTGATGTATGCAGCATCCCCGGAAGAAGCCCCCCTGCAAAGAAGTCTCCTAAACCAACGACCGTCGGATTTTCTACAAAGCTTAGCTCTTTGGCCGGGAGACAGAATATATGCTTGCCCAGTTTATCCTTTATTTCACGGCAAAACCTAACACCTGCCTCTTTATCAGGCAGTTCTTCCGTTTCCTTATATTCCTCTTTTCCAAAGCTGTCACCATAGCGGAATCTGGTGGCGGAAAGACAAATACCTCCATGGAGAGCCTGCTCCAGTTTTTCAGGCCTTACTCCATACGCAAGTGCCCAAGCTGCTGAATGCACCACCAGAATCGGAATATCAATTTTCTTATAAACATACTGCAGGGCCTCCTGCATCGACTGAGGATCAAGGATATCAATTTTTCTTCCGATATACTCCTGTATTTCATCTTCATTCATACTCAATACATTCAGACGTTTTTTCAATTTTTTATGCACATAATATCTGAAGTCCTTGTTAATATAACAGCCATCCTCAAGGATTGCCCATGCCTCAGGCGCCAGATTCTCCAGCAGATATTCTGTTTTTTCCATGCGGTCCTTCAAAATATCAAAATCCAGCACCTCACTGAAACACCCCAGCAGGAATACCCTGGCATCAGCCAGCTCAGCTGCAAAATCCCTGGAAACCTCCATATTAAGCGCTGTGGCATCATTGGAAAACATCACCCTGTTCTCCCTGGGAGTGATAATATCCATATCATTTACCTGAATTCTGGTTTTACCGGGATATGACAGAATTACATGTGGATATATCTCATTGTCAATCTCTTTAACATTTGGAAACTGATGAATTTCTTCAGGAAGAAATGTCCTTATGGCATCATTGTAGCAGCACATGGAAAGCGTACTCCTAAATCCAAGTTTACTGATTGCAATTGCCGCACGGGTGGCTGTTCCGCCTATTGTTTGCCTATACTCAAAATGGGACGCAAACTCTTTGCATAATCTATTTGTCTCAGGAACATATTCTCCGCCCGTGCCTTCCGTCAGGTGTCCCAATATTGCTATGATAATATCTCTTTCTGTTTTTACAGGGAAATCCGTCCTCAGCTCATTTCTGCGAATATCATATTTGGATGCCAGCCCTTCTATAATGCTGGCATCCCACTTTAATTCGAAATCGACTGCTGAGTGGAATCCCATAGTTACTTTTTCTCCCATGGCAATTCCCCATCCGATATTTTAATTTCGTTATTATTATTTTAATATAAGGAAGCTTTTTCTGCCGCCCCGAACAAATCAAACTTCTGCGTTGCCACCTCCTGCATTGACGCGATACAATCAGGCTCAATCTCACTGGGCTCACGCAGGCTCTCATCCTTAAGAACTTCTCTCATCTTCTGATAAAAAGCTACTTTGATATCGCTGGAAATATTGATTTTACTAATCCCTGCCTTAGCCGCAGCTGCAATCTCCTCATCCGGGTTATTTGAACCGCCATGCAGAACCAGCTTTGTATCCAGGCCCGCAGCTTTTATTGCTTTTTTGATTTCCCCCAGAAGGTCCAATTTAAGCTCCGGCTTATATCCCTTTGGATACAGGCCGTGGCATGTGCCAATTGCAATGGCCAGAGTATCTACACCTGTTTCCTTAATGAACTTAACCGCCTCATCGGGCTGTGTATAATGGATCACCTGTGTAAACGCTTTATCCGCGTCCGTCGTGCCTATATTTCCAAGCTCACCTTCAACAGAAACATTCCGGGCATATTTTGAAGCAGCGTAATTTGTATTACTGCTTGCTGCATGTGCTGCCTCTGCCACTTTCTTACAAAGTGCGGCATTTTCCTCGTACGGCAAGGAAGAGCCGTCAATCATAACAGAGGTAAATCCTGCGCGGATCGCCACCATTACATCTTCCAGGGATGCGCCATGGTCCAAATGAACCACTACCGGAATTGCTGATTCATAAGCTCTTTTTATCATTCCTGAAACAGCGGCTGTTCCAATGTGCTTTAGCTCATCCGGATGAATCTCAATAATTACCGGGGCATTTTTTTGTTCGCTGATATCCATAATTCCATTAAACATTGCATAAGAGCTAATGTTAAACGCAGGAACCGCGAAATCGTTTTGGTCTGCTACTGCAAGCAGCTCTTTCATGTTAACTAGCATTTTATATCATTCCCTTCCGTTATTTGATTTTTATTTAGACTGCAAATGAATTTTTCACTTGGAATCCACATACCTGCTAACCCTTTACGCCTCCGGATGACATTCCGGCAATAAAATATTTCTGGAACAGGATGAATAAAATAAGTACCGGAATGGAGCCGATTACACTCATAGCCATCATCTGACCCCAATCATAGGCATGCTGTCCCATCAGCAGGTTAATCCCCACCGGGACCGTTCTCATTTCTGTGGTCTGTGTCAGCACCAGAGCAAAAAGATATTCATTCCATGCCTGCATGAAGGTATACATCCCGACGGACACCAAGCCCGGTATTGAAATCGGAACAAGTATTTTCCAAAGTGCCGTCCATCTGGAGCCTCCGTCGATCATCACCGCCTCATCCAGTTCCATGGACAAGGTATTAAAGTATCCCGTCATCATCAGGATACAATAAGGAAGTGTAATGACCAGATAGGTCAGCAGCAATGCAAAATATGTATTAAACAGCTTAAAAAACACAATCAGGCTCATGTATGGGATCAGAAGCACAATGGGAGGAATCGCCTGTACGCTGACTATCATTGTGTTGATAAGATTTTTCAGCGGAAAATCAAACCGGCTGAAAGCATAAGCTGCCATAACGCCCAAAATCAGCGTCAGAATAACGACAGATGCCGAAACAAAATAGCTGTTTAAAAAATATCTGATTTTAACAGGATCCGTCAGTACTTTAAAATAGGAATCAAGGGACATCGTCATCTCAAAAAAACGGGGCGGCCAGGAAAAAATCCTGTTATTAGGCTTTAAAGAGCTCACAAACATCCACAGCACCGGGAATCCCGCAAATATGCCGCCAAGGATAAGCAGTATTGATAAAATAACTTTTGTTGACCTTTTATATCCTCCAACCATTTTACTCCCTCACTTTCTTCTGCTGCTTCACATAAAAGATGGATATAATAATGCATACAACCAATGCGAAAACTGCAGCTGTGGACGCTTTAGCATATTTACTGCTGTGGAATGCCAGTTTATAGATATAGATACTGAGCGTCTGTGTAGAATTAACCGGACCGCCGCCGGTCAGCATCCAGATGACGGAAAAAGATTGAATCGTCCAAACAAAATCCAGCATCATGATACTAAGCAAAATTGGTTTCAGCTGTGGAACCGTGATATATAAGAACCGTTTGAATGCAGTCGCTCCGTCAAGAGCCGAGCTCTCATACAAATCCTGTGAAATTCCTTGAAGCCCTGCCAGAATACTAATCATGTAAAATGGATATCCGCACCAGATATTCACGAAGGTTATGACCGCCAGGGATATCTTTCTGTTACTTAACCATTCCGTGTCCTTTGTTGCCAATTGTACAAAAGATAACAAATAATCTATGATTCCTGACGGCTGAAGCATCAGCTTCCATAAAATAGCGATTACTGATGCTGTAAAAACCCAGGGGAGTACATAAATAACACGTGCTATTGTTTTTGTTCCCCTTTTAAAATAGTTAGAATTCAGCAACAATGCAAAACCCATCCCAATTGCAATGTGGGCCGCCACACTGACCGTAACAAAAAAAACCGTGTTTTTAATCGCCCCCCAAAACTCCTTGTCTGAGAAAATGCTCTTATAATTAGAAAGGCCGACTAAATGTGGTTCTTTGACGACAACCGCATTATTTAAAAATGAATAATAAATAACCATGATGATAGGCAGAACGAGCAAAACAAGCATTAAAATTACTGTAGGTGAAAGAAATAAATAAGGTGTTGCTTTATTTTTAATGGCAGCTTTAATTTTTTTATATACATTATCCATTCTCAAATAACCCCACTTGTCGATTTATAAAGCAGAGGGTGTTGCAAAAATAAGAGCCTATACTATATATTGCAGGATTATCCTCTGATATCTGCAATATCCGGTACCTTTCTTCTATTTTGCAACACCCTCCATTTATGAAGCTCTGCCGATACAGCTATCAATTGAATAAAAACCTACTAGTTACCATAAATGTCTTCAATAGCCGCCTGAACATTATTCAAATATGTATCAACATCCGTATCACCATCCATATAAGGGATCAGCTCGTTAATCCAATCAACCATAATGGTGTTAGCTTCCTTCATGCCCGTGAACTCGTTAATCGGATAACCGGCATTATAATTCGCATAAATATCCTGGAATACCTCGCTGGAGGCGCTGTAATCCGGCTTTGCAAGGGTACTGCCCGGGAATGCCGACTGGGTTACGGCAAGGTCTGCATTAATGGATGCATCATCGCCATTCAATCCTGCCATCAAATACTCAAAGAATTTCAGCGCTTCTTCTTTGTGCCTGCTGTTTTCTGTTATACCAACCGCCCAGCTTGCTACGCAATTTCCACTTTTCCCTGTATAGTCATCTTTCACGGGAATAGCCGCAGCACCAAGGTTCAAATCAGGATAATCTTTGTTCCACGCCGTAATAGCTGCCGCAGAGTTAACTATGAACGCAATTTCGCCGCTGGCAAACTTGGAGGTCATGTCAGCCTCTGTCAAAGAGGCCATCCCCGGATAAATATAACCTGCATCAAACAGTTCTTTGTAATATTCGGCAAAGGTTTTCAGGTCTCCGTTTCCTGCTACATTAATGCTGCCATCGTCTTTTTTGAAATGAATACCGGACGCCCATGCAAACCCCATGTAAACGTTCTGGATACCGGATGGGGAAGATGCATCCAGATTCAGGGCAAAGGAATAATAGCCCGCATCCTTGATTTTCTGACATGCTTCCTTGAATTTTGACCATGTTTTGGGAAGCTCTGTAACACCTGCTTTATCCAGGATATCCTTATTGTAGAACAGGGGATAGGCATAATTTACAACCGGCACCGCATAGATGCTTCCATTCACATCCCATGTGCTTGCGAAGATGCTTTGGTCAAATCCGTCAGCAGCAAGCAGATCACTCATGTTTGTCAATAAACCGGAATCTGCAAAATCATAAACCCAGCTGCTGTCAACGCTTACCAGATCCGCCACTGTTCCTGTCGCCGCACCGGATTCAATTGCCGTCTTTGTATCAGCAAACGGAGCATTCAGAAGTTCTACCGTAATACCGGTATCTTTATAGAACTGGTCACAAATGTTCTGCACATAGCCTTCCGGGCATTCAACTCCCCACCACTGCTGGAACTTAATAGTAACTCCTGTGTCCTTTCCACCTTTTTCAGCAGCTGCCGTACTCTCTGCTGTACCTTCTGCCGTATTTTTGGACGAAGTACTGCTGCTGTCTGTACCAGAGCCGCAAGCCGTGACTCCAATAGACATCACGCCCACTAAAGATAGCGCAGCCAGCTTTTTAAATAATCCTTTCATTTTCATAATTTACCTCCCTTTAGGTATTGTTCAATTATGTTGCCATATTATCATTTTTGAAAGTTAATTTCAATACAATATTATTTAGAAATTTAATTTCATCCTTTTTAACAACTTTTCTTTCTTATGCCTTGAAATTTGTCTTTATCTTTGTTAATTTTTACCAATTATTTACAGGCATGGCTATACAACACCAAAGTTGCATTTGATACTAATCTTAAATGTTAATATCAGCATGCATCCGCTCCGGGCAATGAAAAAAGCCCGCAAGCCAAATTTACCCGACTTGTGAGCTTTTTTAACTGTTATATAGCTTTGTTATAATATCCAACTCTTAATTCTTCCCTTTTGTGCGCAAGTCCGCCCTGCTATTCATTAAGATGCACCTCATCCTTTACCGCAACCCTCTCTTCCCGCTCAAGGATTGCCTGATAAACTGTTTGGATGATGATAAGCCCAACGGGCCCAAGGATAAATCCTACTACCCCAAACAGCTTCAATCCCACGTACATTGCTATAAGCGTAAATAAGGGCTTTATACCAATCCGGTTGCCAATCAGCTTCGGCTCCAGCACCTCCCGGACGATCTGGCAGGCGAGAAAGGTGGTGATGAGTATAGCGGCAGAATATATTCTGCCTGTAATCAGCATAATAATGGCCCAGGGAACCAAAATGAGGCCGCTCCCTAAGACAGGCAGGGCATCCATAAGTGCAATACCTATTCCGGCAAGAGCTGCATATTCATTTTTAATCAAGGATAAGCCAAGGATGCAGATCCCGGCAATGGTTACCATGATAATTAGCTGGGAACGCAGGTAGGCGGTTCCCGCCTCGGACAGCTTCTCCGTTACTTTGTGGATATCCTGGTATAAGCTGTTATTCTCAAGCTTCTTCCGGTAGTCCGGCAGATCCTTGACAATCAGGATGGCGGCCACAAGGATAATCAGCATAATACCAACGATGGCGACCATCTGGATTGTTATAGATATGGAGTGCTGTGTTAGCTCCGGGATTACCTGGGTTTTTACACGGTTTACCGTCTGAAGGAGGTTTTCATCCATGGTAGATCTCATGGTTCCCCCATCCAGTCCGAACATTTTGTCACAATGGCTGCAGATCTTGTCCAGCTTACCCGCTAAAAGATCCAGATAAATAGGCATGTTCCGGATAAATAAAATTGCCTGCTTTATTAGGACATTGATTAACAGGCAGATGCAGGTTCCGAACACTGCAATTAATAGCAATAAGGAAGCGGAACCCCCAATAATCCTGGGTATTTTAAATTTATTATATAAAGACTCAGTAACAGGCCTGACAATCCACGCTAAAAAATAAGCAAAGACAAAGGGCAATATCAGGGGCAACAAATATTTGAATCCGAGATAAACTCCGACTGTGATTCCGATAAGCAGCAGAATCGCCCTCATATTAAATGAATTAGTCCCTTTCACCTTCATGCCATCACCCCCAAGTTTAGATTTATAAAGTTTATAAAGAAAAACTGTCAGGACATAACCTGCTAACAGTTATCAGATTTAAAATACAAGTGAACCAGCAGGCTGGTCCACTTGTTATCAAAAAAAGGATCTATGCACTATAAATCCTCTTATCTTTATTGTTCGCCAAACATAAATTTATATCCTCGGGGATAATTTCTAATTATTTAGCTAATATTATGTAATTTAACTGGAATATGCTAAATGCGTTATTCTATGTTAATTTTACTTACAATAACGTCCAAAAAAACAGCGGTAATTTCCGAATCAAGCAAATTTTGTAAGCTTACTTCCTTCCTCATTAACCGCATTTTCTAATTAGATTCCTTTGCCCGCTCTTATAACTCGCTTTTATAGCCCGCTTTCAAACAAATTTAACAATTTCCTTTAATTTCATATCCTCCAACAGAATATGGTGGATCAGCCAATCCTTGATAAACAGACTGATGCTGATCAGGTCATTATCACTGATATCCTGGTCGGTATGGCTTTCCATAATTTCCTTGATGCGCTCCCTGAATTTATCATGATGCTCCTTATGTTTCTGATATTCCTGAAAGGATACACTTAATTGATACTCCTCTTCATGTTCAAAGTGCGTATTCACATAATCGGCTAAAAATCCCAGCAGCTCCTGATAATATTCATGCCCATGCCCTTCCCTCATCATGGAATAGAGCCTGTTAAAATGCTCAAAAATCTGCTTATGCTCCGAATCAATCTGTTCAATACCTATGGCAAAGTCATCACTCCACTTTAGGGATATGGCATTCCCCTTAAAAAATTCCCCCATCTTAAAGCTTTCGTTATTGTCAGTAACCCTCTGTCCCTCGTAATATACCTTATATACTTTGCTGACCAGCGTTTCTGATTCAAAGGGCTTTAGCACGAACTCCCGGCAGCCTGCTCCAATCGCCTTCTTCAAGGTGGAAAGGTCTGAGGCTCCGCTAATCGAGATCACCGGTGCGTCATAGGTTTCTTTTTTGATTTTCCTAATCAACTGGATCATGTCCTGCTTCCTGTTATCCAGGTCAACAATGACACAATCCGGGCGCTGTCCCGGCTGGCTTTGATTTAAATTCGTCCTGTTATAATCTTTTATGAGCTCAACATTCTGGAATCCGTTCTGCTCCAATATCCGCTTCATCTTATAGCCCAAAACGCTCGTATGCTCAAAGATCAGTATTTTTCCCATAACAACCTCCAGTTACTATATCGACTGTATACCCGCATTATATCATAAAACAGCCTCCCATCCAATGAAAACATGAAATGGCAGGCTGTCTTCCACACTGATACAGCTCGTATATGATCAACTATCCGTCCTTCCGGACAGTTCCTTCCTATTCTATCACTTCAATTTTGGCATAAGGTACATCTGCCAGAAAAGCCGCCTTAGCCTGGTCGGTTCCTTCGATTACCTCGTAATCCTCTCCAGCCATTTTTACTTTAATAACAGCAGCTATAACATCCTCCACGCCCTCATATTCTTTCACTAAGCCCTGGAGCCTGTCCCTGTCTTCCTGGGAAATATCCGCTTCCCTTACCAGCCGCCTTGGGGATACCAGCATTTTCGTAGCATGCGCCCTATCACCCTCAGCATAAAATGCCTTCGCTTCCCTTACAATAATCTCCGCAATCTTATCCGGAGTACAATAAGTGCTGTCGATTATAAGATTGTAGTTGGAGAAATCCATATAGCTTAAATTATAAATATCCTTATAACGCATACGCTCCGTCGAGGCCCGTTCTGAAAGCAGCTGCTTTGCCTCCTCAAGGGAAGAGTATTTCTCCACCTCACCTCTTTGGTCGTTCATAACCCGCTCTGCTGCCACGCTTAATTTTACCGCAACAAATACCTTAAAGGAATAATCCACGAAGTGCCAGGCCAGACGGGAATCAAAAATAATATCCTGATCCTTCTTTTCCCTGGAAATCCTCGTGGTCGCATCATCAATCATGGTATCATATTTTTTATCACTGCACATTAACTGGTTCAGCTCCAGCGTCGTCATATTCATCTGGCTTGCAAGCTCCCGCTGAACCTTACCCGTGGAGTAAATTTCAAAATTATATCTTTCACTTAATATTTTACAGACGGTGGATTTCCCACTTCCTAAATTACCTGTAATCGTTATATGCATGGATCTTCCCTCTCTCCTTCTACCCTCTGACCAAAATTTGTAAACGCTTATCAGGGATTATAAAAAGCCTGTTTTTACCTAGAACAAAATCAGGCTCCTATAATCAAGACACATGATGTAAATACAGCGCCTTTTACCAGAAAATAAAAGGCAACCACTGATAGCGTTTTAATATTAATTCGTATTATAGACGATTCCACACAAAAATACAACCGTCAAGAATAGGAATCCGCTGATTTATCCGCAAGCTATCCTCTACGGCTCCAGCTATCAAGGTGGGGGATCTTCCACTTCTTTTTATTCTTTTTATTTTTTTATTTTTATCCTCTTCTTTATTTCTTCCGATACCCTTCCTATTTCTTTCCAGACTCTTCTTATTTCTTCCTCCGCTCTGCTTTTTCCTTCCTTGCTGCACGCTTTGCCTGATATTTTTCTTCCTCTTCCTCAAAGGAAAGCCCTTTTCTGGCGCAACGCGCTTTAAGCTCCGTGATTCTCGCCTCCTCCGCCTGTCTGTCAGCCTCCTCCTGTTCTAAGAGAAGCCTTTTCGCGGGCTCAATCCACTCCCCTCCGGCTGCAAGGACCATTTTTCTTTGATGCTCCAAAATCGCCTCCTGATCCCTGGCAACATGCTTTTCTACCGTCAGGAAGATAAGCATAACTGCGATCACTGCATAGCAGACCAGCTCAATTACAAGATAACAGATAATCAGGGCATTCTGCGTTGCCTCACTCTGCACCGCCAGGGAAGCATTGTAGCCTCCTATGCCAAGGAATGCATTGATGATACCGCTTCCAAGACCGGTCATACCGACCATGACCGCACCATAGACCGACATGGTAAACCCATCGGAACGAAAACCGTTCTTCGCCTCCAGATGGTCAAGTACATCAGAAAGAAGCGCCAATGTCACATACATGGCCGGAATGGAACCGACCCCTTTCAGGACAACGCCTGCACATACCAATATAAAGCTGTGCACATCAATAAAGCTGACAAGGCCGCCTAAGACTGAGATAAACATACCTGCCACAACAGCGCGCTGCTTGCCAAGCTTATCGGCAATGGGCCAGGCAAGGATCATGCCAACAGCAGTAGGCAGGCCGCCGATCAGTCCCAAGGTTGCCTGGTAGCCTCCGGCAGCCGCCTCATCCACTGCACCAAACATCCAGCGGCAATAATAAGTCATGGAACCGTTTTTAATCAGCCCCCCAAACTGGAACAGCAAAAAGTACAGCATGATAAGCCACCAATAACGGCTGGAAACCACTGCCTTTAATTGCTTCATCATGGACAGCTTCTCTTCCCTGATATTCAGCTTCCTGTTCTCCTCCGTGATCCTCTCACGGGTAAAATAATACTCCAAAACAATACCCAAAAATGTAATAATACAAAGCACAATCACAAAAGAACGCCAGGCATTATAACTGGCCGCCGCATCAACGCCCCCGTCCCTTGTCACAAAAAGCAGGCCCTGAAAGAGCGGGAACACAATGCTTGCACCAATGCCCACGGCAGCAACACCGGCGGCATTTGAAAATGTCGCCAGAAGCCCCCTATGCTTTGAATTGCGCGTAGAGAGCGCCACCATGGAGCTGTGGCTCGTATAAAAGAAGGGATATGCCACAGCATAATAAAGGTTATATGAAACCATGATCCATACAAGGGTCATCAGGGATCCATCCCTTGGAGCCAGAAAAAGCAACACAATTGCAAGCACAACCAAAGGTGCGGAAAGGAGCAGGTAAGGCCTCGCCTTCCCCTGGGGGGTGCGCGTCATATCAATCAGCCTGCCGATTGCCAGGTTTCCAATAATAACGAAAATAACCGAGACCATCGGCATAAGCATGGCAAAGCGGGGTGCCCAGCTGGTAAGGCCGATCACGTCCGTATAGTAACGGTTCAGATAAGAACTAAAAATTGCATTGGAAATAAATGCAATAAACGGTCCAATGAAATACCCAAGCAGCGCTTCCTTCGCCTTTACATTTGCAGAGGTGACTTTTGTACGCATAATAGGATTGTCAAAAAATCCTTTTTCCATGTTGCTTCTCCTTCTTATAACAATTAACAGGTAATTGCAAAGCTGTATAGCCAGTGAAATTTTTGATATCATTGGTGCTACTTTCGCAATTACCTAATAACAATTTATCCATGAAAGCTACTATGATAGCTTTGCTTCAAACGAATATTTCCCGCTTGGAAGTATATGGACATTACCATCCGGCAGCTTCAGTTCGCAGGCCGTTCCAACCGGAACCTCCACCGTAATATAAAAGCTGTCCTTTTCGAGCCTCCAATCCGAGGATACCCTGCCATAGGGGGTTTCCACACTTCCCCTTGCATACCGGATATCCCCTCCGGGCACCGGCGAGATGCGAAACTTCTTATAGCCTGCCTCCATAGCCTCAATACCTGCAATGCGGCGGTATAGGAAATCTCCCACCGCACCGCTGGCATAATGGTTGTAGGATATCATAAGATCCGTCCCGTCCTCACCAATGGGGCAGACACCGTCCTCATCCAGTCCATCCCAGCGCTCCCAGATGGTTGTGGCTCCCATCCTGACCTCATACAGCCAGGAGGGACATTTTGTATTCAGAAGCATCCTGTAGGCAACCTCCGCATAGCCGTTATCCGCAAGCGCAAAGAGGACATAAGGTGTTCCCGGAAATCCTGTCCCGATACAGTAATCCGACTTTTTCACCAGCCTCACCAGGTTCTTTACAGCCTCCTCTTTTTCCCTGCCCTTAAAAATGCCAAACTGGAGGGGGAGCACATAGGCTGTCTGGAATTCTTTCTTCATCCTTCCATTGCCGTCCGAAAGCAGGGCACGGTATGCCCCGGCTACCTTTTCACTGAGGGAGGCATACCTTTTGGCATCCTCCTTCTCCCCAAGGATATCCGCAATTTTGGCGACAAGGCCGCTGGTATTCCTTAGGCTTGCCGTTGCGGTCCACTTACTGCGTTTCTGCCATTCTGACATCTTTGGCACATCCGGAGCCACCCAGTCCCCAAAATGCAGCATATAGGGCGTGATCCAGATGTACCGGTGCTTCCCTATACTAAGTAGCCCTGCCCAGAATTTGCAGGCATCCACGTACTTTTTCATCATCGGATAGCATTTCTTTAGGAGCCTTTTATCACCCCTGGCACAATACTCCGCCCAGGGTACCAGGACACATGCATCGCCCCAGAAATCAACTGCCATGGTGGGCATGGTCGCCGGAAAGCCATAGCCCTGTGCCGGAACCGTATTCGGGATCCCGCCGGTAGGTCTTTGCTCTGCCGCAACATCCAGGAGCCATTTTCCCAGGAATCGGCTCATGTCGAAATTGTAGCATGCCGTGGGGGCAAATATTGCAATGTCACCTGTCCAGCCCATGCGCTCATCCCTCTGGGGACAATCCGTGGGAATATCTATAAAATTTGATTTGGAGCTCCAAAGAATATTGTCCTGCAGACGGTTAACCAGCTCATTGGAACAGAAGAATTCGCCGGTTTTTTCAATCTCCGAATAAAGTGCCCATGCAGACACCTGGAGCTCCTCCTTCCCAATCCCCGTAATGCAGACATAACGAAAGCCCATATAGGTAAGACGTGGTGAATACACCTGCTCCCCGTCACGGCAGATATAAGTAGCACAGGCCTTTGCCGTGCGAAGGAAGGTCGTGTTAAGGGTGCCGTCCGGGTTCAGTATTTCAGCATGCTTTACCGTAATCAGCTGCCCCGCCCTTCCTCTAATCCTCAGATTTACCACACCAGCAAAGTTTTGGCCAAAATCGTAAATCAATCCCCCGGAAACCTCGTTGCAGGATACCGGATCCAGCTGCTCCTGGGCACGGACCGGCGCACCGTACGCCGCCACGATATCCGGTGAAATACGAAGCTTTTCCAAAGCCGCCGGACGCCAGGCAATACGGCTTAGGTCCACTGTCGCATCATAGGTCTCCCCATCATAGATGTCCGCTTCACGATAATTGCCTTCCTCCGTAACCTCCCAGCTTTCGTCCGTCCCGATCACCTGCTCAGTTCCATCGGCGTAGGTTACACGGAGCTCCAGGAGCAGTGCCTGGCGCTTGGCACTGATGCGGTTTTTTCTGGTAAAGACAAAGGCACCAACAGCCCAGCCTCCCCCTACGGCTGCGACCAGGGTATTTTCCTGCAGGAGCATATCTGTAACATCGTAGGTCTGATATTGTAAGTGGGTTTTATAGGAGGTAAAACCGGGCGCAAAATACTCATTGCCAACCTTTTCCCCGTTAAGCACCAGCTCATAGATTCCCATTGCCGTAGCATATATTTTGGCACTTACAATCCTTTTTTCCAGTGAAAATATCTTCCGGAAGGTCATTGGTTTCGGTGAAATCCTTTTTTCTGTGAAGGAATAGGCTCCGTCACTAATCCATTGCCCCTGCCAGGGCGTACCAAGACGCCCTGTCTCAAAGCTGACACTTGCCCTTGCAGAATCCCCTGCCGTATCCGTAGCGGTTACCTTGGCGGTATAAGCAGTGAACGGCTGTAATGGAGCTCCCTCATAGGGTATGGCAATCTGACTTTTTGTCCGTGCCTTCCAGCCATTTACCGACACCTCCGCAACCTCCAGGGCCGTATTTTCCCTGTCGCTTTCCAGGGAGAAGGAAAAACAGGGCTTCCTTTCATCCGTCACACAGCCATTCCTTAGATTTTCACAAGTAAATCTCGTAATCTTGAGCATAACAATCTCCCTACCGCCACAAGGGGCTTAAACTGATTTGTCCGGATCATCCAAACAAGATACCGTGGCTTTTCCTGAATGATGAAACGAATTATGCATTCTTTTTTCCAACCTCAAAAAAGGATGCAGCAAGGGAAAGAATCCAGGTCACTACAAAGAGCACAATCCCGGTAATTGCCTGGGAGCCTGCACGGAATGCGGCTTCATTTCCAAGCTCAAGGTTCGAACCAAAGATGTATCCAAAGGATTCAACGCGCATGCCAATAAACGTAACGCCTGACAGAATAATTAATACCGCTGACGCTACACGGAGCACATCAACTACAACAGTAACCAGCCTCCCTTTTGCCAGCTGTGGAAGAACAAGTGTTGCAGCGATTAGGGCCAATGCACAAACCATCATTATCACCACACTGGTATTCATATCCTGATAATAGGCTGTAGAAACATTGGAGACATAGACGATAAACGAAATAACCGCCATAACGGCAACAATCACATATGCCACAAAACCTTTCTTCTGCTTTTTCATGAACTCCATTATTCTTCCTCCTTTTTACCTCTTACGAAGCATACGATATATAATCCCAAGCATATTACAGTGAGAGCCATGCTTACATAAATTGCTCCATCCAGGGCTGTTTCCCACCAAGGAGTAATTTTTATAGTAGCGACATTCTGTGCCGCACTGTGTGCAAAAGCGTAGAGCTGATATTTCATGTTCTCCCTTGCGTAGGTAACAAGCTGCCCATCCTGTGAGATGCGGTCCATGGTCATATAAGGCCAGGACTCCGTTACCTGTTCCATAGTTTCATCGGTACTGAAATCCGCCATCATGGTAACACCTGCATAGATACACATTTCCGGGCGGAAATAACCTGTGTTGTTTACCATATCCGTGGAAAGCAGCCCCTTAAAGCCCCATTCCCCGCGGAGGATGTTCTTTAACAGTGCCCAGGAGCCGTTAACCGGTGTTGCACCGATGCGGCTAAAGGAAGTCATGGCACCCAGTGCCCCTGCATCCTCGAATGCGCCCTGGAATGCCCGGAGCTCTCCCTCTCGGGCCTTTTGCTCCGTCATATAAGGAGCCACACCGCTTCTCTGGGTTTCCTGGTCATTGAATGCAAAATGCTTTGGCCCGATGATAATGCCAAACTTAAGGGCACCTTTAACCGTTGCCGCTGCCATATAGTTTGAGAGCATTGCATCCTCTGAATAGTATTCAAAGTTTCTTCCGTTATAAGGGGAGCGGTGCAGGTTGGCTGCAACACCCCAGATCAGCCAGTTGCCGCTCCAGAGACCGTCATTTCCCACAAGCCCGCCCCATTCAAGCAGCAGCTCCTTGTTGAAGGTACATGCAAGCAGCACTTCATTTGCCATGGTAGCCATGGTAAAATCTGCATTCTCATCCTCCGCATTCAGGCCTCTGCCACTGAGGTTGCCGCTAAAGCCGTTGGGGCCGTCGTTCTGGTATACCAGCGGGGATCCAATTTCTTCAATGGCATCACTGACATTTCCGCCCTTAATAATCTTTGCCATGAGGGTATTGACCGGGATCTGTCTCACCAGCTCTTCCCAGCGCATATCCTCCAGGTTGTCATTGCCGGCAAGATCCGCAAGCTTTAAGGTTCCACCGGAGCCGCCAGCCTCTACTTCCCCATTGCCCGTTATCTGGTAAATTTCATTGGTAAGCTTGGTAACCCATTCATCCACCTTATCACCATCGATGGTAAGGTCATCGTAGGTTCTTGGGAAGGTGCCCTCCCAGTCACTTCTGCTCAGATAGGTCGCATAACCGGGCTTATAATAATTAATATCAGCATCCTGAAGCTGGTTTACTACCTCTGTACCATTTTCAGAATAAGCAAAGGTGGCTTCATCAACAGAACCTGCCTTGCCTATTTTCTTTATCACCACGAGAGCCACGTCCCCTCCTGCCAAACTGTTTCCCTGTGCTGCGAGTACGTTATTTACTGCCTCATGCGCTCCATTTCCGAGGGTGAAATAATAATCGCCTCCGTCCAGGATATAGCCGCCCTTGCCGTCCTTTGCGGTAGAATCCCAGCTGGCCAGGTACTTCATGTCGACAGTAATGGTAACCGTTTCTTCCGCACCAGGCTCAAGAAGCTTTGTCTTTTCCATACCCAGGAACTCAATTGCGGATTTTTCCACCTGGTGGGCTATGTCATACTCGGTATATGGTGCCTGCACATACAGCTGTGCCACTGATTTTCCGCTGACGCTGCCTGTATTCCTGACAGTAACAGATGCAGTGATGGTCTTGTCATCCATATCCACTTCAACACCATTTAATGCCTGGCTGAAGGTGGTATAGGACAGACCGTAGCCAAATGGATAGGAAACCTCATTCCCATACTCCCAGGAAGCCGCACCACCCGAAGCACCTACGGCGCTTGACGCATTGCCGTTCCCCACAACACTGTCATAATATCTTGTCTCATAGTATTTGTAGCCTATATAAATTCCCTCTGCCTCAACCAGGTAGTGGTCCGCCGACATGGATGCCTCACCTCCAAAGCTGCCAAGAGGGGAGGTAGCCGGAATATCTCCCATTAAGGATCCCGGATAAGCAATGGGACTAAGATCCCCAAGGGCAAGCTTACCAAAGTTCTGTGCAGCGGGAGAATTTGCCGTATCAACAGCATAGGTATCCGAAAGGTGTCCTGACGGATTCACATTTCCAGACAGGATATCGGCAATTCCAAGGAAGCCATAGGCACCGGGGAAGCCAATATACAGAAGGGCGCTAACTCCCTCATCCCTTTTCAGGTCTTCAACTTCCATCGTAGAGCCGCTGTTAATCAGTACAATCACTTTATTAAAATTTGCTTTCGCAAGTTCAAGAAGAGCTTTTTCATTGTTGGTAAGACCAAGTGGATTCTTTGTTCCATATGTTCCCTGATCAATTCCCTTTTCTCCCGGATAGTAATCACTTCCTTCAGAACCGGGACGGGAGAATACAATAATTGCAGCATCACTATATTCCTTAAAGCTGTCTGCATAGTTAGGGTCAGCGCCTGCGCCGCCATTTTCCGTGGAAGCGGTGTAGCTCTCCAAGGCAGGCTCGGAGGGCTCATAAGGGGTTGCAAAATTCGCCGGCCTGAAGCCGTATACCGGTTTCTTGCCTCCCCAGCTCTCTACTTCACCTGTTACAATATTACCAAGGTATTCATAGATATTCAACATTGTGGGATTCACTTCATATCCTTTTTCCTCCAGTGCCTGCACCAGATTTCTCTGTGATGCGCCGGATATAGTGCTTCCCATGGTGCCTCCCATAAACGGATACACACTGCCCATCCCCAGCAGGGTTACCCTTGGGTTTGCACCGGCAAGAGGAAGCGCGCCATTATCGTTTTTAAGCAAAACAACACCCTCTTCTGCAACCCGCTCGCCAAGATCAACATGGGCCTCAATAAGTTCATCCGTAGTGGCGTAATCCGATGTAAACTTATCATCATTCGTTGTCCTAGTGCTGGCTGTCCCCAAAGCCTGGTCGATAACGCTTCTCCAGGTGTCCGCCACACCGGAGAGTCCCGACAAAGCCAATGACAAAGAAAGAAATATTGTCAAAAGACCGCGCCATACTTGAAGTGATTTCTTTTTCATTTTTCTTTTCTCCTATCTCCCTTGATTTATTTGATCCCTATATAACCCTCCTTCCCATAGCCAATCCTCTTTTGGACTTTGGGGAGGAAGATTATCATTTATGGTCATTGTCAGTATACAATAAATTTGAGGGCAAAAATGCTTTTAGCGCAAACAGTCAATTTTGAATCGTGTTCGGTAATTTTTTTAGTACTATTGCCGGGATGTCCACTGATATTTAAGCAATAAAGTAATAAAAACACCCTGCCGGTTGTTTATTCCTATTGGCAAGGTGTTAAGGATAGCTGGATCTGTCTTTTATTTCGTTCTTGGTAGCGGAATCAGTATTCTCAGCTCAAACCACTTCTCCTTGGCATCGATTGTCACGGAGCCATTGTACTTTTTAACTGTATTCCGGATACTTTTCAGCCCATAGCCGTGATATTCCTTGTCCTCCTTCGTCGTAGCCGGAAGGCCGTTTTCAAATACCAGATTGCCTTCATAATAATTCTCAACCCGGATTCTTAAGAAGTCCCTCTGCCTTGTTACAGCAACATGGATCAGGCGTTTTTCTTCCTCTGGAAGCTTTCTGACACTTTCAATGGCGTTATCCAGGGCATTTCCAAAAAGGGTGCTGATATCCATAGGCTCCATAAAATCCAGGGCCAGGCCATCTGCCACCACCGTCAGGTTAATCCCGCTACTTTGGCAATAGATATTTTTTCCCGTCAGCACAGTGTCCAGAATTTTATTTCCCGTTTTATTCTGGGCCTCATAAATTTTTATCTCATTTTCCATCTGCTCCAGGTAGGCCATGCTTTCCTTGGAATCCACCTCAGCCCGGAGGATGGCAATCTGATGCTTTAAATCATGGTATTTCTGGTTCACCATATCAATGCTTTGCTGTGCAATCTGGTAATTGGCATATTGCCAGTTCAGCATATTCTGGAGCGTCTTCACCTCAAATTTCATCTGCAGCTCACCCAGCTGTACATTGTAAGCATGAAGGATTGCCACCCCTCCCAGGTCTACCAGGGTACGGATATTAAAGATATCGGACGCCAGCTTGCTGCTAAAGGGTGTATTTTCATAAACATAGCTTAAATTACTCATCATGAATACGAGGAGGCTTATAATCACCACGGACAGAAACTCACGCCCGGCTACCTGCAGGTTCCGGTTTTCCTCGTAATGCTGCTTTTCCAAGTAATACATGAAGCTGTAGATAATCAAATAAACCAGCCCCACAAACAAAATGTTCACCAGAAGATGAGTGGACAGGCCGAGCCGCAGCACGGAGTAATAATAAATCTGCCAGGTCAGGGAGGCTACAAACTCACCCAGGATAAAAGCCCTTGCACAATAATACCCCGCCTTAAGGACGGGCATATCACAACAGAAATAAATCACGGCAAAGATCATCAGCACATCCAGCAAAATGCAGGGAATAAACAAGAGGCCGGACACATCCGCCGTAAGCTCCATAAAGGTAATGATGGCGACAAAGAACAGGAGCTGTGCCCCATAGCATTTCCACAAGGAAACCCGCTTTTTCGACTGGCCTATGAACAGCATACAGGCCAGTCCATAGGCTACCGCATAATATTCTCCGGGTGTGTTGGTTATATCAGCAAAATTCACTTGCTCACCTCGTTCATATTATTATTGAGCATATCAAGAAATTCCTTTTTCCGGGCACGGCTCACCTGAACCGTATCCCTGCCTACAACCACGTCATAATTATGAAAGCTCTCCACATAATCCAAGTTAATCAGATAGCATTTGTTGCAGCGGAAGAACTTATTCTTATCCAGGCTGTTCTCAATATTCCTCATGGACCCCTTGGTGGTATAATCCCCACCCATGGTGTGGAAAATCAGGTCATGGTTTTGAACCTCGACATAACAGATCTCAGAGATATCCAGCTTTTTAGCCCCGCCTTTGAAGGCAATGGTCAGGAATTTCTTAGAGCGCTTCTTCATTCTGGTTAAGGCACGGTCCAGGCGCTGGGACAGTGCAAAATAAGAGATGGGCTTTAATACATAATCCAGGGCATCAACCGTGTAACCCTTGATGGCATACTGGGGCATGTTTGTGATGAAGATAATCACTACCTCCGTATCCATCTTACGGATCTCCTCTGCTGCCGTCATTCCATCCATGAACATCATCTCTATATCCATCAGGATAATATCATAATCTGCCTTATAGTTTTCTATAATATCCTCCCCGTCAGAAAAAACCGTTACCCGGAGCCTTTCCCCCCGTTCCTGCTCAAATTGCTTTAAGTAACTTTTCAGTGTTTCCGCGTAGGCTTTGTCATCCTCAACCAATGCAATATTAACCATAGACTTACCCCTTCCCCAAACCGCTTGCCTGTGGTGAAGCATATTTTTGGCATAGCTCCCGAATCCTCATTTGCTTTTGAATATAGCATAAGATAAAAAATAGCACAACACCCCAATGTAAAACGGATCCGAAAAATCCGGATTATATCGGTTGGTTGTGCTAAGTTAAAAGGCATTTATTATAAATTTATAAAAAAACGAATAATGATATCAAAAAGATACTACATATCTGCCTATACCAGTCATAAATGAGCTTCTCATATTTGTTTTCTAACAAGTTTATTTGCAGTTCAAACCTGTTTTTATCTATACTAACACCGCCTCAATTTTTTTGCTAAAGCTTTTACTAAGGTCAAAAGTTTTATATACGTAATCCCTTGTGTGTTTTAATTAATGTTTAAGATTATAAATTAATTCCCCTAATTCCTTCCTTACCGATAACCCGGATTTCCAGCAAATAATCATGAAAATCAAACCTACACCAAGCAAGATAATCATCATAATGAGGGTTCGTTGTTTTTTATCATCCATATTTTTTCCCCTTTTACTATATGACTATATCAATCAATAGCCTCAACAGCATATTTGTTTACATTAATACAAATAGTCAGCTAAATACATCCGGGTTTTCAGCAACAAGCTCCAGCTTACCGCATTTTGGGCATACGAATGTGTTGATATTGCTCCTTCGTTCCATTCCCAGAAGTCCTTTTTCTTTATTTACTAAATATACACCCATCCCGGTTATATCACCTACCATCCTTATCTTTTTCATGGACGCATTACAATTAGGGCAAATCAATGCTTTACACCTCGCTTAGTTTTATTATTTAACAACGATTTTTTTACTTACCCGGATTTTTTTCCTTTATGTGTAATACGATAAACGTAATACATAATATTGACGTTATTATAAATCCCAATCCAGAAACAAGCCTTAACCAACGTAAAAAATTTATACCAAAATTTATTGATAATATTAAATAAAGAAAAATGTACGCTTTATAGAAGCTCAATTTATTTTTTATAACTATGTTTCCTCCCGCAAAAACATGCTTGATTGCCTCACCCCTTAATACTTACATAACTAATCCGGTTAACTTATCTACCATTTTATTGTAATTATCCTTACTTAATCTAATTCTGTACTTTTTACCACAAGAAGCAACATCGGCTGTTACTCTAAATAAATATTTCTTACTTCCAGTGAGTGATACGCTACTAAGCTGAAATATATTTCTGTAGATAATAAAATGCTCCTTACCAATAGCAAGCATACTTTGTTGCAGTAAATTATCTATAGAAAAAAATAGAATTCCAAATATATAACCATAATACATGATCGCTTTCACACTCTGATTCGCTGCCATCAAATTAATATACTCTGTAACTGCACAAAAGAAATACCCTACAAACACGATTCCCACTACAGAAGTACCAAACAAAAACACTTTATCTATCATGAAAGATGTGTCTCTATCCTTTGCTTCCTTATAAAACTTCAGGACATGCCTTGAAGTATAGATTATAAAGATAGCGCATGCAACAAATACTACCAACATAATTCCTCTCATAATCCCTTCCATATACTACCCTCCGTATTCATCAATACTCTTTAAAATAAATAATTATAATTGCTTAAAAAAATTTTATCATATCCCGAATTTTTTATCATCATAATCAGGGATCCAGATAAGAGCTTGCCTATGGCGTTGCCCCATAGACTCCATTGTCAAGAATATTCTGCCATATGATAATATTATAAATACATTGATAATAAGCCATCTCCGCAGACTCCATTTCACTCTTTGCCTTAGCCACGTCCAACTCAGTTGCTTTCTTATATTTCTTTTTTGTGTCCATCGTATTATAATTTTTCTGGGCAATCTGGAATTCCTTATCTGCCAGAGCGAGGTTCTGGAACTCATTATCATATGTATAAATGGCATCTGTAACATATGTCCTGATATTGTTTTTCAGTGCATTATACCGGAGCTGGTAGTCCCGGATCTTCAGTTCGATTTGATGCTGCAAGGTTCCGGTACCGTTGTTCGAAGACAGGTAGCTTTGATAACATCGCTCCAGATGCTTATATTGTGCCAAAGTGACATTTCTATATTCAAACTGGGAAGCCGTATTTTCAAGGCTGTATTGCTTCTTACTGACCGCTATCGGCAACATAATCCGGGTCTGATCCGATCCCCCGGTCTCTGTTTTTATTTCCGTATAAGTTAGGTAGAAGGACTTGGTATTATTCTGTAATGCGAGGTTATTCTTAAACAGGTTGGCATCTGCCAAATCTACGGATAATTGGGTACTGACCCCATTCTTAAACTTTATCTCCTCTACTTTCTGCACAACCGAAAGATAATCATTGCAGCTGGCATAATAATCCTCCTGCTCCTGAAGCAGGATTAACCCATAGCATTTTTTCATAAAGTTATTTAATAATTTATCCTGAGCTTCCTGAACAAGCAAGCCCTGGTAAATCACATAAAAGCTTTCGATTTCTGCCTGCAGGCTTGTTTCAGCCAGGCTGGTCTGGTAGCTGCTGATTGTACTGTTATATTGGTCGATCTGTTCTGTAAGTGACTGGATCTGGGCATCAATCCCCTCAATCTCCGCCTCATCCGTCACTGTTGCACGGTACTCAATATATTTCTCCTTCAATTCCTTTAGCTGGGCGCATTTATTAACGGCCTCCTCAAACCGACTGTTAATACCGGCACGGCTTTCCACGGTAAGGTTATGATTCAGCGCTTCTATCTGATAGCTAAGCATATTCTGGGCGTAGTCCGCGCTGTTGGATTTATATTTATTTACTAAGTCACTGTACTGGCTGCTTATGGTGCCTGTCCCTATTTCATAGGCAGCTTCCGCTGCGGATACCTGTTTTCCTACGATACCGCAATACAGGATGACCGATATAAGGAACAACATCCACTTTAACCAATATGAATTATGCTTTTTGTTGTACATCCTAATGCCCCTGTCTTTTGTTTTTCCATTGCAAAAAATGATTTCCTATGTACAAAATCCCTGACCTGTTCTGTACTGTTTCAAAATTACAAAACATTCGGATTCATGCCCACATAAACCTCTATGCATGATTTGCTGTCCTGCTTTGTCTGTACAAGATATGCGGGGGTAATTGGCTGGAGCTTGTTTTCTGTGATATATCCATTTACCTGGTTCAAGGTTTCCTGCAACAGTGCAGGATCAGTAACCTTTACATATAGGGCATTGACAAGCCTAACCTTTTCCTTAAACTGATAAGGCTCCTCTACCGGCATGCGGTAGTCCACAGGCATCAGTATCTCAACATCCATCACCTGTTCACCGGCAATAAATTCAACTGCTTTTGTAGTTGTTATCATATATTCCCCGTTGTTTACTGCAAAGTCTTTATAGGAATTTGCCATCTCCATTAGATTTTTTTGAAACTCAGCTACTGTAAAACGTCCTGAGCGGGTGATTAAATGATTCATTTCATATTCCTGGTTTAATATAACTTCCATAATTTTTCTCCATTCTTTTGTATATATTTTCAATCATTCCATAGGTCTATTTTTTCTAATACATAAGTCAGAATTCGTTTTCTCTCTGTAATCATCTGCGCTTGGCAGCTCATACCAGCTTTTAACTCGCCTTTATTCCCCTTGGAGTCATATAACGTCTTATTGCCCAGGCTCGCTTCTACAAGATAATACCCCGAACCACTGCTTGGGTCTACCTTAAGATCCTTTGAGATGCTTGTAATTGTCCCTGTCATATATCCATATTCTCTGTTCGGCAAGGCATAGATATTGAATTTTGCCTCCATTCCAGGCCTCAGCTTGCCAATGTTTTCATTGCTGACATAGATATTTACCTTAAATTTATTGTTGTCCTGGGGTATTATCGTAAGAACCTCCGTGCCGCTTGATAGGATATCTCCTTTTACAAGCTCAACATTGCTGTTTACGATCCCCGTCCTGGTCGCTTTTACAACCGCCTGGTCAATCTGGGTATTGAGCTTGTCCAAGGTAGTCCTTAACTCACCAGCCTTATCTGAATACGAATCAATGCTGGCAATGGTACTGCGTAACTCACTGTTACGGTATTCCACCAGTTTAGCTTCCTCATCACCGTTATCCATCATTAAGTTCTTTTCCCCTTGTAACTTCAACCTGTCCCTGTTTGTTTCAAGCGTACTGATATTTTCTTCCAGCGTTGTAATCGTATTATCAAGTTCAACCAGGTATTTTAACTTGTAATTGTCTAATGCAGCCTTTCGTTCATCCTCATTTTCACGGTACAATACATCCTTGCTCACGGTATTGTCCTTTGCAAGAGCCGTTTCCTCTATCTTCTTTTCCATGTCGGTAATATTGGAGGAAAGAGCCGAAAGAAAATTTACCTGGTAGGTGCTGACTGCCCTCCCTGCTTCCTCCATGGCTGTCTCAGACTGCTGTACCTCCCATTCTGTTACAGACAGTCCTTTCAGTTCATTGTTAATTTCATAGTTTTCCTTTGCCTGCTCATATGCCGCTGTTAAATCGGCTATCTTGTTCACGTATTCATCATACTGGAGGCTGTATGTACTCTTCTCTCGGAAAACACTGCTTCCCTCATTAATGCTTAATTTTAGCTGCTGCATCCCTTCTAAAACAGACTGATAATATTCCAGGGAATCGACCAGCCCCTGTTCCGTTGTGGAATTGTCTATGTCCTTTTTTGCATTGCTATACTGGGTTAGGATAGAATCATAATCATTCCGGTATTTTAGGAATAGGTTATAATACTCCTTCTGCTCCCCCGTATTTGCAAAGACATTCTTTCCTGAAGCAACTGCCTTTTTTAACTGCTTTGAGTAGGAAAGCTTTTGGTTTAAGATCGCCAGTTGTTCCAGCGTTGAATCCAGATTCAGTATCCTTTCCTTTTCACTATAGGAATAGTCATTTTTCATCAGGTTATAATTTAGCTCATAAGCCTGATATTTCAGATAATACTCCCCTTCACCTTCCTCTTGGGTGAAATGGTTTATACCATCTTCAATTGATTTTTTGTATTTTTTGAGCATTGTTAATTTATATTGAGTATCTGCCAACTGCTCCATATAATATTCCTGTTCTGTTAACAAATCTCCATGCTCGATTATGTAAAGTACATCCCCCTGAACCACAGGTATACCATCCTCTACATTTACCTCTTCCAGAGTACCGCTGGAGCTGTTTATTATGGTAGCCACCTGGTCATTCGGCCGGAGCATCCCCTCTGATTTTACCACTACATCAATGCGCCCAATGTACATCCATAGAAGGGCTACGATAAATAGTGTAAGAACTGTATATATAAAAATACTAAAGAAGATATTTGGTTTTGATTCATAAACCTCTCTGCTGTCTGATATTTCATTGATATTAACGAGGATTGGTTTCATATGTAACTCCAAATTTTATTTTTCTTAACAGAATAGGATATAACCCTATTTTAAGCACATCTCTTAGATCACTTTTAACTTGCCTTTTTATTTTTATTTGCAAGCATTTTAAAAAATGCTATAAAGGATATAATTATGATAATGTTCTCATATTATATTAAACTCATTCTTTGAAGCATAAGATACACCCCTAATAACCAAACCCACTACAGTAACTGATAGTCCAAATAAGGGTATAAACTAGACGATTATACTTACTAGCCCAAGCATCAGTGGAGCTATTGCTTTGCCTTTATTGTCTTTTTCTTGAATAAATGTTTTGTCCATTTTATTTATCTCCCGTTAAATTCATTAATACTATTCTATCTTCCCCCAGATAATCAGCCAAATCACCTATCACATTTAGTGCAAATCATCATTTTATGTCTGACTCTATGCCCTATTCTCAGGGCGTTTATCCTCCATATAACTCTATAAAGGACTGTAGCTCTTTTATGGATGTTCTGATTACCAGTCTTGTACTTTTCGTTCGAATCATGTCATTATCATGATCAATTGTTACAATAATTTTCGCTCGCTTTGTAAAGTCTTGTTTATGGACTTGGATAATTTTTACCTTTTCTTTATCAAAAGTTTTCTTACTTCCTACAAATAATTTATCACTATTATATGCGTAGGAACCCTCACTTATCATGATATTAAATGTAATTATCATAAGCGGCATTGCGTAAACCACAAATGGGAACTTCCAATCTCCATATTGTCCCAAAACAACCGTATCCACAATATCAGAAACGTATATTCCCAAGTATAAAATGCCAACAATCCAAATAGCAACTTCATATATGCGATCCATCAGCAATACCGCACTATTCCTCCTTAATAATAATTTAAATTTTAGGTATGAATAAAAGTGAAAGCTAATAAATGAAACAAAAATTATAGATGCAATTATAATTAAAAGAAAATAAGATAATTTCTCCATATGGATTTTCTTCCTCTCATATACAATACTTATGGCTTCATTTCAGTATAATAATATTATGGGGGATGCATTTGTAGCATCTCCCCATAATACGTAATCACTTGCTACCAGCCTTGCGAATCGCAGAAGCCAATAACTGCACAAGCTATGCCCACACCGACTCCTACCGGTCCTGTAGCACAAATACCAACTAATGCACCAGCAAGCATCAAAGTGTTTCCAAGCCAACTCCCACCATCAACGATAGTCATTTCATTGTTCGTTAACTCAACAAAACAATTTGAATTCATTTCTACTCAACTCCTTTCATTCTTTTGATTGATATTATGGCAAATTATTAATAATTGCTCCACCTGATGTCAATGCCAATGCAATACCTGCCGGGGCGCAAAGGCAAGCTACTGTCGGGGATACCGCCAAACCAACGCATCCTAAAAACAATGTAACTATTCCACCACCGGCAACCATAATAGCTTCATCCATACTCATTTCTGTCAAATTACCCATATTAACATATTCGGACATTCATATTTCTCCTCTCATATATTATTTATGTAATTAGTTTCTTTTGCGCGCATATTACTTAAGAAACTATATACATCTTAGCTACCATTTTTGATTTTCGTTCTTTAGAACTATTAAACCTGCTGCTTCCATAACTTTGCATACTCACCTTTTATATCAAGTAATTGCTCGTGTTTTCCCGCTTCAATTATTTTCCCTTTCTCCATCACATATATCATGTCACACCTCTTAATTGTGCTGAGCCGATGTGCAATGATTATTGTTGTTATATTTTTACTATAATTCTCAATTGTATTTTCAATTGCCCTCTCCGTAATAGAGTCCAGATTACTGGTAGCCTCATCCAGAATCAAGATATCCGGCTTTTTTAAAATTGCTCTCGTTATCGCCAACCTCTGCCTCTGTCCCCCCGAAAAATTTGTCCCATTTTCCTCCAGCCTTGTCTCATACCGGAGTGGAAGATCATTAATAAAGTCGTGAGCCCGAGCCTTCTTTGATGCTTCAATAGCATCTTCTACTGTTACATCATCCAACCCAAGTGTTAAATTATCCATAATACTTCCGCTGAACAGAAATGTTTCCTGAGGGATATATGCTATCTTGTCCCGCAGCCTTTCAAGGTTGATATCTTTCACATTATTTCCATTAATCAAGACATCTCCTTCCTCCGGGCTATAAAGATTAAGTAAAAGCTTTACCAGCGTTGTCTTGCCCGACCCACTTTCACCTACCAATGCAATGCGCTCACCCTTCTTGATGTGCATCGTGATATGCTCCAGTACCGTCCTTCTTGTACCATAACGGAAGGTCACATCCTTAAACCAGATATTCCCCCGCAGCGATTCGGGTATTAATTTTTTATCCTCTCCACCAACTCTTTCCGGCTCCAGATCCAGGATTTCACCAAGCCGGTCTGCTGCTACAATTGCCGTCTGCATCTGTGGCTGAAGATTAATCAAGTTTTTGACTGGATCAAGAAAATACATCAGTAACGAGTTGAAGGTAATCAGCTGCCCAATGCTCAAATTTCCTTTAATTACATTATAAGCACCTACCCACAAGATTACGATTCCTCCTGTAAGCTCCACAAAGCCCACAAAGGTTCCCTGTAAGTTACTGACCCAGCTTAATCTGAATATACTTTTCAGCAGACGGATGAATTTTATTTCTGTCTCCAGATTTACTTTTCTCTCCGCATTATATGCCTTTACTGTCTGAATACCATTCAATGACTCAACCATATATGAGGTCAACTGTGCATTATTCTCCATCTGGGCCTGGTTTAGCTTTTTGTACCATTTGTTAAAGCTCACTACAATTGCGAAATATAAGACTGCCACAATCAGTGTAACAACAAACATATACCCATTCTGCAGAAACAATATAATTCCACCGGCAATTACCATCAACGTATCTATCATAATTGTAAGCGTGGCACCCGATATTGCATCCCGTACCTTGGAGGCATCATTAAACCTTGATATGATCTCACCGACCTTGCGGGTTCCAAAAAAGTTCATCGGGAGCTTCAAGACATGGCGGTAATAACCCAGCAGCAATGCAATATCCAGCTTCTGACTTAGATACAAGAGAAAATGGGCACGGATGGCAGATAATAAAACCTTAAATAAATTCAGCAGTATAACCCCGATGGATAGAATATGCAACGTCTTTAATAAACCGGCCGATAATATATCATCAATCAATACCTTAAAATAAAATGACCCTAAGATACCTAATATTGTAATCAGCAATGATGCAAAAAAAACATTGACCAGCAGCCTTTTCTGGGGCAATAGCAGATGAAAAAATCTCTGGAAAATCCCCTGGGTCTCATCTCCTTTTTCAAATCCCCGGTCAGGTACCATGATAATCAGTACACCGCTCCAACGGTACTTAGGCGCCTTCCCCTGCTCTGCCTTTTCTCCAAAGAATTCTTCCGGGGTTAGCTTCACAATCCCCTTTGCCGGATCTGCAATCGTAATCTGCTTTTTTGTAATTTTATGTACAATAACATAGTGCAGTAAAGCCCCGTCAACAATTACATGGGCAATGCAGGGAAGCGGAAATTCTGAAAAGAAAGCATTCTTATCCCCTTTTACACCCTTAGCGGAGAACCCCAGCTGCTCTGCTGCTTTAATCATCCCATAAGCATTCGTTCCCTGCTTATCTGTCCCTGCTGCCTCCCGTATCTTGGTTATGGATGTATGAAAACCATACTGCTTTGATATGGTAGCCAGACATGCCGCCCCGCAGTCAGTGATATCATGCTGTCTGACACAATAGTATTTGTTTCGCATAGTTCTGTTTCCTTCTGCATCTCTTAATCTGTACGTATGCCGCAATAAGCTTGGCTTTCTTTGCTTTGAGCATAACAATTATTGGAAAGCTTTACAACTCTAATGTCGTGAAGTACAAATTAATGTCGTGAAATGCAGCAGATGGATAAAGGAAGGAGCGTGCCTAACTGAGCTCATGTTCCCAGTCATCATACACATCATGCAATACCATTTCTATAACGAACCGATCCCTATCATTCTTATACTTTATAGCCCCGCCATACCTTTGTATGATTCTTTTCATATTATCCATCCCATATCCATGGTTTTTCTTATCCTCTTTCCTCGTTCCTCCCTTCCCTATCATAACAATGTCCACCGGTTCAGAAACTGAATTACTGATCTCAATAACCATGCTATCATAATAAGATTTAATGTTCAGATGAATTGCTCTTTTATCTGAATTTACTTGCATGCATGCTTCTATGGCGTTTTTCATCATATTATAGAATAACGCGCATATTTCATGGGAAGAAATCTTGACATTTCCCCTGAACTTTCCTGTACATACCAGCTCAATATGATTTGTCACCATTTCTTCATAAAACCCATTCAAGACAATGTTGGCAATTTCATTTCCTACATTAAACTTATTACTCACCTCACCCAGGTCATTTCCCATTCGATTTAAATATTCTTTTATTTCATCAAACTTTTCCATATTGGACAGTTCCCTCAAACAGGTCATATGAGCCTGAAAATCATGCTTGAATCTCCTAACCTCCCGGTTGTTTTCAATTAATTTCTTATAATATTTTTCTCTCAGATCAAGCAATTCCGCATTCATCAGGCTTTCCTTTTTATAACGCTGGCTCATAATGCTCTTCCATATATATCCTATTATAATCAAAAAACTAAAGCTATATAATAGCTTAGTGCCATCTATTATGGCCACATCCCATGAAGAGCCTGCCATCCCATCCCTTAGCTCCCCATAATATGTAATTCCAAAAGCCCACAGTACCGTTGCAGATGCAAAAAGTAGAATATCAATTGCTGACATATGTCTCAGCAGCTGAAATATCTTCCGGTGTCTAACCACAAGCCATCTACTAATGAACGCAGCAAAGAATGCCATAAAATATGCAATAAACACACATATTGAACTATCCAAGATTTGATCTGCAGGTATCCCTGATACCTTCCCTATACTTCCATAGACTATAGCTGCCATTAAACCTGTACCACAATATACGGCAATATAGGTAATATTTCTTTTTAGTGCTCCCTCTTTAAATAACAGGTTAACACAAATGACTTGGACTACCAGCCCAATAACACCTTCGCTGTGGTTTCCCATTACTTCTGCCAGAAAAAATGCACTACAAAAAATTGTAGCAGCCACCACTACCCTCCATCGGCTCTCTATGATCCGGGTTTTCAACAATAATGACAGGATATAAAAAACCACGCTTGTTTCTATGATCTGCTTTACGATTATATTAAGATACGCTCCCATTGATACTTACCTCTCTACCAAGCATGCTCTATTAAATATGTATTATAATTATTCTTAATCACTTCCCTCTTATTCCTTGAATAAGTTAACACCGTATTATCTTCCATGATAATATCCTGTCCGATTCTCCTGATAAATTTGAAATTAACAATACAGGATTTCTGAACCCTAATGAAATCACTACCCGGAAGCTTCCCCTCCCAATCACTAATTCTGCTTCTTATCAAATAATTTGTATCCATCGTATATATCCTGCAATATTTATCCTCTGCAAAAATATATCGGATTTCTGTACTTCTCACCCACACACTATCAGTAACCTGGATCAACCGTGGTTCCATTCTATTCTTATAAACCACATCCAAAATTTGATACAATTCCTCCTCGTATATAGGCTTTAACAAAAATCCATATACATTCTTTCCGAAGGCGGGTTGCATCAACTCTTCGTGATTAGTAACATATATAATTGCACCATTACTATTCCGTTTTGTCAAAATCTCCTTCACTTCTATTCCATTCATGCCCTGCATTTCAATATCCAATATGATTAAATCAATTTTTTCTGTATATTCAATAACAGCTTCTCCTGAAGAAAACTCTATAACCTCAAAAGATATCCTTTTATCCAAAAAATACTGACTGCACAGCCACCTCCCTATTTCTCTGTACTTCTCCTCATCATCACATATAGCGATTTTCAAATGATTCATCCCTCCCAAGTTATATTTATGCTACAAATTGTACCTATAAAATAACCCTACTTTTGACCCATAGTATTATAACATTTTTTTCCTCTGAAATTTTCAGATGTAATAAAATGCAACTTTAATGTAATAACTTGCATTTTGTTTACAAATATTTTATATAATAATAAATCTTAATTGAATTAATTTTTATTCTCACGGTCACTCACAAGCAAAATATTTGGATTGTACCAAGAAGAAACAGATGATAGATAGAAAGACAAAAATAATATGATTTACAAGCGACAGGCATTATTATAATAGGGCAGGGTCAAGCCTGCCTTAAAGCTTAACTCTGCCCTTCCAACTGAACCAAACCAGCCCCTAGCCGGCCTACTTCCTCCCGGTCATGGGTTATCACAATGACGGTTTTCCCTTTCGTATTCTCCCGCACATATTCGATCACCTGGTCTTTTAAACCTTCATCAAGCCCCTTAAAGGGCTCATCCATAATGATAATATCACTCTTTGCCAGAACCGCCCGAACCAGGGCAACCCGCCTTCGCATACCGCCGCTAAAGTCCTTGACTGCTTTATTCCTGCAATCTGTGATACCAACCTTATTTAATTCCTGCACAATTGCCTCTTCTGTAACAGCCTTCCCACAAACCAATCCAATATTCCTCACTGCATCCCAATGCTCAATCAGGCGGTCCTCCTGGAAGACAGCCGCAACCTTTTTCTGCTTTGTTCCCGCCACTTCTCCTGAGTCAGGCTTTATCAGCCCCATAATAATATTAACCACCGTTGTCTTCCCAATACCGGAAGCCCCCATCAGGCAGCTCAGCCTGCCCTCTGGAAAGGTGATATTAAGATCCTTAAGTATGCTTTTCCCTTCAAAGCTTTTTGAAACATTATGCAATTGGATATCCATGCCACCGTCTCCTTCCAGAGGTTAATTTTTCGGGCTCTTTTGCAGCGATGCCAGCAGGCGCAAAACCAGCTTTTCAAACAGCATGCTGATTGCAATAATAACCAACGTCCATGCAAATAGCTCCTTCGTCATAATGTAGAGCTTCGCTTCATATAAACGCTCACCAATAGAGCCGGAGGGAATCCCAATCACTTCTGCGGCAATCCCGGCCTTCCAGCAAAAGCCCATTCCAACCGAAACCGCAGAAATAAAATACGGAAGTGCCGCAGGAACATAGATCGCCACAACCTTTTTCCAGCGGCTGATGCGGAATACCTTCGCCATCTGCAGAAGCTCCCGCTCCGTCGCCCGGAGCCCCTGCAATACATTTGTATAGACCAGTGGCAGCACCATCATAAAAGAAATCAGGATGGAAAGGTTCGTCTTGTTATTGATCCATAAAAGAGCCAGAATAATAAAGGAGGCCACGGGAATCGTCTTCATGATTTTCATCACCGGCGAGATCAGCTCCCGAAAAACACTGCTGTTATAAGCCGCTGCTGCCAATATAATTCCTGCCGCTAATGCCATTACAAAGCCTGCTGTAATGCGGAAGGAGGACCAGGCAATTGTCACCCAGAAGCCTCCGTCCTTAATAAGGCCAATTAGCGTTACAAATACAGATACCGGCGATGCAATGAATATCTCCCGGGGATCCTGCCAGCTGGCCACCTCCCAAAGAAGAAGCCAGAAGCATATTACAATAACTTTAAATCCATATTTTTTTATCGGCTTCTTTACGACTTCCTTGCCTTCCATCTCCCGGCTTCCTCCCTTGCATCCTCTTTGTTCAGCCTCTCTTTGCATCATCCCGCACCCTCTATGTGTAGCCTCTCTTTATGCCCTCACACGTCTTCTTATCGCGTTTATTCGTAGCTTCTCTCCACAACTCCCTTGCGCCCTTTCACAGCCTCTCTGCAAGTCTCTCTTCGATTCCTCTCCTTGCGTGCTCCCTATCCTTTACGCTGTCCATCTGATAAGGCTCTATTACTGGATGTAAAAATCCTCTGCCGGTAATGCACCTCCAACAGAATCCGGCTTTTGCCCAAATAACGCTGACAGGTATCCGTTCACCTTATCCTTCATCTCACTGCCTTGAATCAAGGTAATATTGCAATACGGAATTGCCTTCTTCATCGGCGCTGCCTTAAAGATATCGAATTTCTCAACCAGAGTTGCTGCAGCATCCACTTTTTCGTTTACAAATTCTGTTGAGGCAGCATATTCCTTCATAAACGCGTCAAAGGCTTCCCTGTTATCCTCCAAAAATTCACTCCGCACAACTACTACGCCTGTGACTACCGTACTTCCGTCAGTTGCCACCCTGTTCCATTCCTCTGCCATATCCAGGACAATATGCACCTTGTCATTTCCAAGCATAACTGTCGTAACATAGGGCTGGGGCAGCATCGCTATTGCATCCTCCGATTTACTGAGCATTGCTGCCACCTCTGTCGGCTCCGTCTTATATTCTATCGTGAGATCCTTCTCCGGATCAATTCCGTTTGCCTGCAGGATGTAATTTAGCGTATACTGGGGAACTGTTCCCAGGCCTGTCGCATAGATTGTCTTACCCTTCAGATCCTGGACAGACTTGATGCTATTTCCCGTTTCAACAATATAAAGAACACCCAGGGTATTAATTCCTGCCAGCTTAATCCCACCCTGTGTCTTATTATACAGCACAGAAGCCAGATTACACGGGATTGCCGCGATATCAACGTCACCCTTTACCAGGCCTGTGCTGATCTCATCAGCAGTCCCTGCGATGGTAAATTGATAGTTATTCTCCGTAACCCCCGCTGCCGCATCATCCATCAGCTTTACCATACCAATGGCTGTCGGCCCTTTCAATGCCGCAACCTTCATGCCAATTTTCTCTGCCGGCTTCTCACTCTCATCGGAAGCCCCTGAGGCATCCTCTATGGTTGCAGCCTCGCTTGGGGCTGTGGTCGGAGCCACCGTTACAGTTGCTTCCGCCGTATTGGATGGATCGCCCGTTTCCTTGGAGCATGCGGTAAATGCAGCCATGCATAATAACATTATTAATAGTGTACTTATTTTTCTCATATGATTCTCCTCCTGGATTTTTAAGTTCATCCTGCCTTATTTCTTTGAATATATTGTTTTTACGTTAACCCCCTTGACCATGCCAAGCTTGCCTGCCAAGGTACTGATGACATCAGCTTCCGCATTTACCACAATGCTTATGATGCTAATCCCCTTTTCGCGGTAAGGCAGTCCCATCCTTCCAATTACATACTGGTTATATTCGTGCAGCAGGGAATTAATCCGCTCAGCCGCTGACAGGTCTTCCACAATAATTCCAATCAATGCAACCCTGGTTTCCATTCCGTATTCCTTTCTAATGTTCTATTTTTTATTATTGGTCCGATAGCCTTGCAACATATAAAAAACCCTATGCCGCACCGACATAGGGAATATGCTTCTCATTTCTATCCATCACCTTACCGCCCCAGCTTTGCTGCGGGTCAGGATGATTTCTTGCCATATTAACCGCCTATGCCTTTCTGTCAGGATCTCCTTCTAAATCGGCTACCATAAGCTTAGCACTTTGTTAATTCATTGTCAATGAGTTCCTTTTGTAGTTTCCTTCTTTAATCCCACCCATTCCACACATCAGGCTGATATCCAACGGTTGCCTTCTTTCCATTACGCACAATTGGACTCAACAGTACCTGCTGGTTTTCTAATACTTTTTGGTCCCTATCTTCATCCGCAATGTAGCGGATCAATGCCAATATATCTTTATCCTTGCAGTCAGGATCCAGCATATTTTCAAGTCCTCCTACTGACTGTTTTACACTGTTATACTCCCCTTTACTAAGTCCCTTTTCCTTTAAATCAATGAACTGGAACTTAATACCGCGTTCCTTAAAATATCTCTGTGCCTTCTTCGTTTCAAAGCACTTATTTGTCCCAAATATCTGTATATTCATTTTCTTTTGGTCCTTTCCCTAATTACCTTTTTTGTCAGGAGTAACATTTTCACATATGCTCTGTACCCTTCCTACTATGCCGCCTTCCAGCATTACCTTAATTCCTCTGGGATGGTTCATCGAATTTGTAAGAATTCTCATTACAATACCTTCCGTTAATTTGCCGCTTCTCTGATCCTGTTTTTGTACTACCATCACCTTAGTGCCTATTTTTATATTACTTCTTACAGTTGTGTCCATCTTTCTACAATCCCTCATTTCTATTTTAACCACATATGTTTCTTTAATTATCTATTCCGGCCCCAATACAGCTGTAAGAGTTATATATATTTGCTCTCACCGGCATAGCTTTGCTGTATTTAAACTCTGCCTTATACTTGGTTTCATGTGCATTATACCAGCCATATCTATCCCTTTCAATGACTTCCCGCCATTTTTAACCCGTTTCTGAAAATATCCGAAGCGTACTTTATCAAATTCCTTATCCGGCGGCTTCACTTTTTGTTAAAGCAAATATCTTAATATCTCCGGCCCATACCAGCAATTGCGTTGAAAATCACATGAACAAACCTCTTGCCAAAACCAACAATCCGCTATACGATATATATATATTATACCACCGTTAATTACCATCCATCCCTCCCACGCATCAAGAAAGGCAGGCAACACATGGATCTCATCACAACCCTACAACTCGAAATGATCAATTATTACTGCGGCGACCCAAAGCGGATCCAGCACTTTATGAAGGTACATAGCTTTGCAAAGCTAATTGGCACCTGCGGGCAATTGGACGAGCACACCTTATTCCTGCTTGAAGCTGCCGCCCTTGTCCATGATATCGGCATTAAGCTGTGCGAAGAAAAATACGGTGATTGTAATGGGAAGCTTCAGGAAAAGGAAGGGCCAGCCCTTGCGAAAGAGCTGCTGGAACGCCTTGGGTTTGACCAGGAGGTAATAGAGCGGGTATGCTACCTGGTCGGACGCCATCACACCTATTCCCAAATCGACGGGATTGATTATCAGATCCTTGTGGAGGCAGATTTCCTGGTCAACCTCTATGAGGATAATCTCCCCCAAGCCGCCTGTGAAGCAGCGCTAAATAAAATTTTTAAAACAAACAGCGGGATCGCCTTATGCAGGAAGATGTTCCTCTAATGAAAGCGGATACCCAATTCATACCCTAAACCAGGAAAGGTGCTGCAAAGCAGAAAGAGCCTACCGGATTTGCAGCTATCAGATAAAAATCCTGCAATACCTAGTATAGGAATTTCTTATTGCAACACCTTTCTTATTACACTACCAGATATACGATACCTCACACCTTAAACCGGTATCCAACGCCCCAGATAGTCTCAATATACTGTGGCTTCGAGGTATTATACTCTACCTTTTCCCTGATTTTCTTAATATGGACCGTCACCGTCGCAATATCACCTACAGATTCCATATCCCAAATTTCGCGGAACAGCTCCTCCTTCGTATATACCCTGTTCGGATTTTCCGCAAGGAAGGTAAGAAGATCGAATTCCTTCGTGGTAAATATCTTCTCCTCCCCATTCAAGAACACACGCCTGGCTGTCTTATCTATCTTAAGGCCGCGGATCTCCAGTACCTCATTCTCCTTCATGCCAGAGCCAATCAACCTCTCATACCTTGCCAAATGCGCCTTTACCCTTGCCACCAGCTCGCTGGGGCTGAAGGGCTTCGTCATATAATCATCCGCCCCAAGCCCTAGGCCGCGGATCTTATCAATATCATCCCTCTTTGCCGATACCATGATTACCGGAATATTCTTTACCTCACGGATACGCTTGCAGATCTCAAAGCCGTCCACACCCGGAAGCATAAGATCCAGAATAACCAGGTCATATTCCTCTGATAATGCCCTCTGCAGCCCCAGGTCCCCCGTTGTCTCAACCTCCACTTCGAATCCACTCAGCTCCAGGTAATCCTTTTCCAGCTCAGCAATCGCGATCTCATCCTCTACTATTAATATCCTGCTCACTACGCAACCTCCTTATATCCGGCAAAATCTCCTCCTGCCTTCGTCCATCACTTCAAACCCAATTTAATACATTTCATATTTCACTTAACATAGAGCTTCTATATACTAACTAACGCGGTGGATCTGGGTGTCTATCCATCCATATGGGCGCAGACCGGGCCTCCCATGATTGCCTGCACTTGGCAATCATGGGATGTTAAAGGCAAGCCCAGGTGGATGGATAGACACCCAGATCCACCTCACAGCCTAAATCCCTTAACCAGCAATATTCTTATCGCTCTTCTTCAGGGTAAAGAAAATCGTGGTCCCTTCGCCAAGCTCACTTTCCGCCCATATCCTGCCTGCGTGATCTTCAATGATCTTCTTGGAGATAGCCAGCCCCAGGCCGCTTCCGCCCTTACGTGAATTCCGTGAGGCATCCGCCCGGTAAAACCGTTCAAAGATATAGGGCAGGTCTGCCTTTGGAATGCCCATGCCATTATCCTTAATCCCAACCTGGATAAAGGCGCCAATATCCTGCAGGCGGATCTGGATCCGGGTCTCCCCGTCCTTCTTATATTTCACCGCATTGCCGACAATATTGCTAATCACCCGCTTGAGCTGCTCTGCATCAGCCACGACCTCCACCGCCGGATCCGTATCATTTTTATAAAGTATCTCCACATTCACGATTTCCAGATCCAGGGCCAAATCCTCAATACAGTCCTCAAAATAATCATGGAGGTTGATCTCCTTGAAGCTGTACGGTATGGTATTGCTATCAATCTTGGCATAGAAGGCCAGCTCGTCCACCAGGATCGACATATCGTTCGCTTTCGTCATGATGGTCCTCAAATATTTCTCCTGCTTATCCGGTGTCACCGCCACGCCGTCAATAAGCCCCTCTGCATATCCTTTAATCGCCGTTAAAGGCGTCTTCAGATCGTGGGATATGTTACTGATTAACCCTTTGATGTCCTCCTCATAGGCGAGCCTGCTGTCAATCAGCTCCTTCAGCCGGATCCTCATCTCCTCAAAATCCTCGCAAAGCTGCCCGATCTCATCCTGGGTCTCGGCACGTACCGAATACTCCAGGTCACCCTCCTTGATCTGGTTCATGGCAAACCGAAGGACATTCAGCGGCCTTAGGATGCTCCGGTAAATAATAAAGGACAGGATCAGCGCAGTAAATAACAAAATAAAGAAAAAGGAGATGGCAAATTGCATCACAACTGCTTTGAGCTGGGGAACCAGGGTATTCAAATCCGTAATAACAAAAATGGTTCCTTCCCCGCCATCAGAGAAATAAAAGTCCTGCGCTTTTACCAGGAATGGATTTTTCCCCTCAATATAGGTTCCTCCGTCCACCTCCGTGCTGTAGACGCCAAAGTTTTGCAGGTCATCCTCTATTAATGCCAGCTGCTCTTCATTTCCCGTAAAGATGAATGTCCCATTCTTACGCACCGCTATGAAGGAATACTTTTTCTTAAGCTCCTCATCTAATTTCGCAATATATCTGCTATCCTCCAGCCTTTCCGGCGTTTTCAGTGCCGCCAGCTTAATCTCGTTATAGGTTCCCCTGGTTAACCGGTTTAATATCTGGATCGGGTTCGTAAGAATCTGAACCGTATCCCCCTCCACATGATAGGATTCCTGAATGGAGTTCATCTGAAAGCCGACAATCGTGCTTGCTGCCACCGAAAACATCAAGACCGGCATTGTAATCATAATTAAAAACCCATATAATATCCTGTCCTTAAGCTTCAATGCCCACATCCTCGCTTCCCTGGAAATACAAGATAAATCTATAATATCTGCCGATATTATACCATGATTGTCCCAAAAATGCACAGAAAAATACTATGACCTTTCTAAAGATTTCATTAACACAAAGGATATTCCTAATAAAAAACCTACCCAAATCCCGAGTAAGGTCTGCTTTCCCAGCAATAAAATGTCCTTAATCCGGTTGGGTAGGTTTTTATGCAAATAAAACCTTCTTATTTTAAGTATTGCCTTAGCTCTTCCGCCTTATCCGTTCTTTCCCAGGGAAGATCCAAATCCGTCCTGCCAAAATGTCCGTAAGCCGCTGTCTGCTTGTAGATCGGTCTCCTTAAATCCAGCATTTTAATAATTCCCGCCGGACGGAGGTCAAAATGCTTGCGGATCATCGCTACAAATTCTTCATCAGAAAGCTTCCCGGTTCCAAAGGTATCCAGCATGATGGAGGTAGGCTCCGCCACACCGATGGCATAGGACAGCTGGATTTCGCAGCGGTCAGCCAGTCCTGCAGCAACAATATTTTTTGCAACATAACGTGCAGCATAAGCCGCGGAACGGTCAACCTTGGTGCAGTCCTTGCCTGAGAAGGCTCCGCCGCCATGTCTGGCATAGCCGCCATAGGTATCTACAATAATCTTTCTGCCAGTTAAGCCGCTGTCCCCGTTGGGACCGCCGATAACGAAACGGCCTGTCGGATTGATAAAGAACTTTGTATTCTCATCGATTAATTCCTGGGGCAGCACAGGATCCAGGACATATTTCCTGATATCCTTGCGGAGCTGCTGGGTTGTCACTTCCTCATCATGCTGGGTTGACAATACAACCGCGTTCAGGTGGATCGGCTTACCATTGTCATCATACTCCACCGTAACCTGTGACTTTCCATCCGGGCGCAGGTATTTTAATGTTCCTTCCTTCCTGACCTTGGTCAGCTGCTTTGTCAGCTTATGGGCAAGGGAAATCGGGTAAGGCATGTACTCCTCCGTCTCATTGGAAGCGTAGCCGAACATCATACCCTGGTCGCCTGCCCCGGTCTTTGATAATTCCTCTTCCTCCGTAAGATGCTCCTGTACCTCGAAGGCCGTATCAACGCCCATCGCAATATCCTTTGACTGTTCATCCAGTGCAACTATGACCCCGCAGGTATTTGCGTCAAACCCATATTCAGAATGGTCGTATCCGATCTCACGGATGGTATCCCTGGCCAGCTTCTGGATATCTACATATCCTTCGGTGGTGATCTCACCCATGACGAGCACCAGTCCTGTCGTAATTGCAGTCTCACATGCTACCCGGCTCATGGGATCCTGGGCCATTAATGCATCAAGGACGGCATCTGAAATCTGGTCACATATTTTATCTGGATGCCCCTCTGTAACTGACTCTGAGGTAAATAAACGTTTCTGCATAATAATCCTCCAATTCTATTATTTTATATACAGGTTGAATCAATTCTTTTTAAACTTAAAAAAGTCCGCAATCTGCGGACTTGAGTACATAAAGATAATCAAATCCTCTTATTGTTCGATTGCTCGCTCAGGTTGGCACCTTCCGTTATCGGGGTTGCCGTGACTTCATAGAGCCTTACTCTCCGTCACTCTGAATAAGAGAAATGCTAAAAAATTCAATTATTTGTCATCTAAATTAAGTACTATAAGGATATAACGAAACCCTGCGTTCGTCAAGTAGATTTTTTAGGAAGCAGCGTTTTTTCGTCAAAATACCTACAAAATACCTATTATTTGCAAATTGATTGACTTTTTTCTAAATGTTACCTATACTTTTAGATAGGAATACGGCTCGGATTTTTAATCTACATCAGGTATCTACGAAAGGAGAACCCTTCATTTACACGGGTTAGTAACGATGATGAATAAAGTGAAAATTCTAATCAGCCAGGCGATTCCTGGCATGGTTGCTGCAGCTGATATCTACACTAAGGATGACCATCTCGTAATCGCAAAGGAAACCGTATTAACCGACAAAATCATTACCCGCCTTAAATTCTACTCCGTATTGGAGCTCTCAATTTACTCTATGTCCGGGAAGAAGGGTACAGACAGCTTTCCCGAACAGGCTACCTATTATGAGAAGATAAAGCAGCGGGAATCCTTTAAGCGGTTCCATATGGCATACCAAAACACCGTGCTTCAGTTAAAAAGCTCCCTGGATGAAATTCCCACCTCACCCCAGGAGGTCAACACGGATCATTTACTGAAGGAAGCGACTGATATTATCGCCAATTCCGGTTCTACCATTGAATTATTTGACATGCTTCATTGTATGCGGAATTATGATGATGCCACCTATATACATAGCTTAAATGTTGCTATTATCTGCAACATTATAGGCAGGTGGCTCCATTTTAGCAAAAAAGACCTGGAGGTCATTACCTTATGCGGCTTGCTCCACGATATCGGCAAACTAACGATTCCATCCCAAATCATCACCAAGCCTTCAAAGCTCACCTCCGAAGAATTTTCAACGGTCAAAACACATACCACACGGGGCTATCAGATATTGAAAAGCTGTTCCCTGGATCCGAGGATCAAGCATGCTGCGCTAATGCATCACGAACGTTGTGACGGAACCGGTTACCCCTATGGCTTCTACAGCGATCAGATTGACCCCTTCGCGAAGCTGGTATCCATCGCAGATGTGTATGATGCCATGACCTGCGCCAGGGTTTACCGTGGTCCCCTTTGTCCCTTTGAGGTCATTCACCTATTTGAGACCGAGGGCTATACAAAATATGACCCCAAATATATCATAACCTTCCTGGAGGGCATTGTGCAGACCTACATCCACAACACCGTCCAGTTAAACAATGGTATGGTCGGTGAAATTATCCTGATAAATAAATTGGAATTATCAAGACCCACCATAAAAATCGGGGACGACTATATCAACCTGATGAAGCACCGGGATCTGCAGATTGTGTCCCTCGCCTAAGGACGCCAAACAATACTCCTTTGGAAGAATATCCTTTTCTCCGCAAATATGCCTTTCGGGTCAATTCGCCCTTCCGGTCAATCATTCAGCTAATGCGCCCTTCGGGCTAATATATAAAAGGGGCTGTTCCAAGTGAACCTGCCCCGCTTTTTTATATACACCAAACACACTGTCCCACTATACTCCAGACAGCACACTTCTTATCAGCCAACCTTTAATTTGAATTTTTTAATTGCTTTAATATCCTCGGAATCCACCTTAACCATGTTGGCTCCCAGCTGCTGCATCTTATATTCAAACTTTTCATAGCCCCGTTCAATATACTCTACATTTTCAACGATGGTAAAGCCCTCCGCCATAAGGCCCGCAATGACTAATGCGGCCCCGCCGCGCAGATCCGGTGCGGATACCACTGCCCCCGTAAGCTTTTCAACCCCGTCAATGATGGCCGTATTGCTTTCCACCTTGATCGAAGCTCCCATGCGGGACAATTCATCCACGTATTTAAAACGGTTCTCAAATATACTCTCCGTAACGACACTGGTGCCCTTGGATACCGCCAAAAGCGTCGTCATCTGCGGCTGCATATCCGTTAAGAAGCCAGGATAGATCAATGTCTTAACATGGGTATTTCCCAGCTTGCCTTCTGCCCTGACACGGATTGCATCATCAAATTCATCAACCTGCGCGCCAATCTCAATCAGCTTTGCAGTAAATGCCTCCAAATGCTTGGGAATTACATTCCTAATCAAAATATCGCCCTTTGATGCTGCCGCAGCAAACATAAAGGTTCCGGCCTCAATCTGATCCGGAATAATTGAATATTCCGTACCATGGAGCTTGGAGACACCCTTGATACGGATTACATCCGTACCTGCACCTTTAATATTGGCACCCATACTGTTCAAGAAATTGGCAATATCAACAATGTGCGGCTCCTTTGCCGCATTTTCCAGAATGGTCTGCCCGTCCGCCAGACAGGCAGCCAGCATTGTATTAATCGTTGCTCCCACACTGGAGCAGTCAAAATAGACATGGGCTCCGGCCAGCTTTTTTGCATCCGCACAGATTAAACCATGCTCAATCTTTACTGCTGCGCCTAAGGCATCAAAGCCTTTTATATGCTGGTCAATTGGCCTGCTTCCGATATTACAGCCTCCCGGAAGCGCCACCTTTGCACTTTTATATTTTCCAAGCAATGCTCCGACTAAATAGTAAGAAGCACGAATTTTTCTCACATAATCAAAATCAACATCCACCGTCTGGATCAAGCCACCGTTAATCCTGACCGTATCCCCTTTTATATAATCAACCTTTGCCCCAATATCCTCAATTGCCTGTAATAAAACCCTGATATCCCTTACATCTGGTACATTCTCTATTGTAACGGTCTCGTCTGTCATCACCGCTGCTGCTATAATCCCGAGTGCCGCGTTCTTATATCCACTTATTGTTACTTCACCAATGAGTGGCTTTCCGCCTTTTATGATATATTGTTCCATTGCACACCTCATTTATTATCAAACCTTATTTATATATTCATATATAAAACAAGTTATTTTTTGTCAGCATCATTGCCAATTTTGATTATACCACAATGTGGTGTTTTGTAAATTGTTTTTTATTAATTAAGTTTTTTTAATATTTATTAATCCAACCAGATCTGACATACTTCCTCACCCCTTCCTCCTTACATGCGCCCAAAGTAGCCATTTCTTCACCTTTGCAGCTCTTTACCGGACTACTTCATTAAATACTTTTTACCATAATTTTCATAACAGTTTTTATAAATTATAGATTATTTTGGCAGTAAATATTATCAGAAATTTCCTCCTATTCCAATAATAGGCACTACTTTTGCACCGTGCAGCTTCATGACCAGAACATATTTTTGTTCCAATCATATTAAGTTATATCCATGGATCTATTATTTATTGTAAATCGAAATTGATATTCTATACATGCAGAACAACGGCAAGAAAGGAAAAGTCAGAGCTTTAAAGCATCCATTTTCTGCATCCTTTCAGCAGCTTTATTCCAAAATTTTCTATTTATCTTCAGAAAAAGCAGACATTATCCGTAATCCTGTTGAATCTTCACCATTTTATGCTATAATAAGCTCATGATAAAAGTGTAATGGTAAGCTCTAAGGCACCAAAAGACGGTACCTAACAACTTCTATGCTTCACACTGGAAGAACGCAAGGGCAGCGTTCTTCCCGATTATGTTTGTGCTGCCTACGGCACCATATCGGGAAGTTTGAAAAGCCTATGTTAAGCCGTAAAGGTATCTGATTACAAAAATACCATATAAAAACAAGATGAAACTACAGGCAGCTTCCTTGCCTGTATGAAAATACCATTTTTTTGATTTTAATATTTAGCCCCAGAGGTGGGATATTAAATTTATGAGGAGATGATGTCATGTCAAACTATATTACAATAGAATCCATCCTGGGCAGTGGAAAGAACAGAGTAAAGCAGGATCTGAAGTTCAAAACCGGAAGCTTTGTCTGGAAAATCAAGTTTACCGCTCCTTTGAACCCTTCTACGGTCAACAACCGTAATCTATATGTTACTTCCATGAACAATATTCCTCTTGCAACTAATATCAGATACGACACCGTTAATAACTGCATTGAGATAGAACCGCTTGACCCCTATAAAAGAAATGAATCCTATCTCCTGCATGTAACCACAAATGTCAAATCAAAAAAAGGCCAGTCCTTACCGAATGAAATTACAATCCAATTTAAGGTTTAATGAAAACCGGGCACCCGGCATAATGCCTTAGCAGGATGTCCTCCCGGCTATAGACTATATAAAAAGAAAGCGGTTTTGCCATGTATCAACTAACATACCTTGGCTCCCCCTTTCTTTTTATTTTATGTATTACCAGGAAGCACCACACTCTGATAATCGTGATATAAGGTGCAAAAAATCGCTTCCATAAGTTATGTCATGATAAGTGGATACGGTTTTGCAATAAATCAATCAGCTTGGGATACTCCTGGAACATCTGGTTTAAATTCCCTTCCTCTTCCTCAAAGATCACGGCAATATCCCCCTGCAATATGGAGGCCAGCTCTAATAAGCCCTCTATCGTCTTGGCTTTCAGCCCGCCGGCATTTTCAATAAGCAGGCAGCAATCCTTTAATCTCTCTTTTTTTGTTACCACCTCTAACGTATTCAATTTTTCTGCAGTGATTTTAGCCATTTTAGAGGACTTTAGCTTACCGGTTTTATATAAGAATAAGGCCAGGTCCTTGGCCAGCCTTGTTTTTTCAGAAGAATGCTGTCCGGTAATGATCAGCATACTTGTTTTAGACTGTTCCTGTAATATGGTATCCAGGCTGTTTACCAGCTGTTTTTTCACGGGCAATACCTGCATAAAATCCCCAAAGATCTCTCCAACATGAAAGGGCAGCTCCTCCTCCATCTGCCGCAGCTTCTTATTCTCCTTCTCCAGATTTTCTTCCTCCAGCATATCGTAAAGCGCTTTTTCTACCTCCTGCTCCGCAATTTCACGGGGATTAAGGCCAGGCTGTACTGCCTCCTGCACCATAGCCCCCCTCACTGTATCTTCCCGTAGCATATCTTCCTGTACTGTATCTTCCATTTCATCCTGGAGCATACCCTGGACTTCCACACCCAGGCCATCTACAAGCTCTTCCTGGCCTGCCATAGAATCCGCACCGGAGTCGTCTCCCACACCGGTCTGTCCGCCACCATCCATGGCTGGGGTTGCCGTCAGCCCATCCTCATTGAGGATTCCCGCCTGCCGCTTTATTTCCTTCATGATGCCGTTTGTATCTGTTTCGCTCAAATAGTATGACCTGAGAATTTTAGCCTTTTCTACAAAGATCCCGTCCCCAAACCACAATATGATATCATTGCATTCATCAATGCACTTCTGCTCCATTCCTGCTTTATAATAAAGCTTTGCCAGCTCGTAGGCCCATTTCTCCGTATATTCCACCCGTTTCAGCTCTTCCAGTATCCCAATCAAATGCTCGTAGGATTCACCCTTAAGCTTATCCAGCTTATAACGGAATACATAGTTATAAAAATCCTTTGGAGCCAGCTTCCGGTATTGCTGCAGGAAATAATCCGCATCCTCCTCATTATTCAATTTAATTGAAATCTCCGTAAGCTGGAACAGAGCCTTCCTTGACTTTGATTTTTCATATACCTTTAAATAAATTTGCGCCGCCTCCTCGTATTTTCCATTCTCAGTTAATACATCAGCGATCAGGTGCAGGTCACTTAAATGCTTAATTTTCTTAAGCTCTATCGTATCAAGTATCCTTAAGGCGGATAACAGGTCGCCTTCGTCTACTTTGCGTCTCATTTCTTCTAATTTCATTATCTTTTCGTAGCTTCCCATGACATAACCTCCTAAATACCAAGCTATTCTACTATAAATACTACCATTAGTGACCTATTTAGACAAGCATAAAACATGCATAAAACGCGCATAAAGCATGGATACCACATAATACCACTTATCTAAATCCTGCTGCCTGGCACCTGTAACCCGTGCAGCTGGACCAACCAACAAAAAGCAGAGCTTGGACAATACGGTGAAACAGTACCCCCAAGCTCTGCTTATATGCTGATAAAATAATGCCGGAATCCAGAACAAGCTACATATCCTTATAGTAGTTCAATGTATCCACAAGCTCCTCTGTCAGCTCTATATTATCCCTCTGGAGTGCACGGTAACGTCCCTCCACCTCCCGGATTTTCTTTTGCTTTTCCCGGTAATACCGCTGCATTGCCTCCTCAAATACCGGCTGCCGCATTAATCTTTCCCTAATGTCCTTCGAAAAGGGGCAATAGGTTGCCATGACTTCCCTTACCGGCTTATTTAATTTCATGGCGCCCGTTGATTCAAAGCTGACCCATTGCTCATAATCCATAACAAAGACCTCACGGCTGCTGCCACGGCCCTTCTGGATCTGTGCCTTGAGCCTTTCCTTCCGTTCCTCTGAAAGCTCCTTATTCTTCCGGTAGAACTGCAGGTAATCGGAATATTCTGAGGTAAGGGACTTGTGGATTATGTCATTCCACATGGTACCCTCAACCGTACGGCAAAGCTCCCAGCGGAACCTTCCCAGAATGCGGATCAGCAGGTTTTCAAGCTTTGCCTCCGTGAATATGGGAAGCAGGAAACGCCCGGCGCTGTCCCGCCGCTTCCCGGAGATCTCCTGCCACATAATCCCATTGCTGCCCACATTCGGCAGTAGGATAATGTCAGGAAACACCCTCTTTATAATATATTCCTTCTGGATATTCTTTTCCTTGTTAGTATAAAGTATCTCCCGGTCAAAGACGGAGTAGTCTATCTGCATGATTCCTTCCAATGCCTTATTGACTGTGGTTGCTGTAATTAAGGATTTCTCAATGCTGTTCATCCAGCTGTCCTTATGCAGGACCGGAACAAAGGTCGTGATCTGGCCGCTGGTGGTCCTGTTATTGTAACGGAACATGTTCTGGATCTCATACTCTATCCTTCTCTGGGGATCCTCCGCCCACTCCCGCACATTCTTATCTGTCAGCTTTCCCTGCTTTTTCAGCCCATTTAACATCTCCGTGTATTCCAGGTCAAATTCATTCTTGGAGGGCTCCTTCTTCCCTTCGTAGATCAAGGTAAGCCAGACCTTAATATCATATACCTTGCAGATTCCCTGCTGCTGTTCCTCTTCTTCAAGGAAATAAAGGGATATCAGCTGCTCCTTTGTTAACAGCCGTTCATCCGCATACCCATATTTTAAGAACAGGTCAACAATCCGGGGCGGTTTCTTTTCCTTATAGGCCCGGATAAAAGCCCTCTTATATATTTCATAGTGGTTTTCTGCCAGCTTTCTCCTGAGGATCCGCGCCGAATCCTCACTGGAGGTCTTATCCTTTAAGTGGACAAAATCAAGCATTGTCCCCTTCATTCCCTCCGCCTGCTCTTCAGGGATTTCAGCGTAGCTAAGAATTGTCTGGAAGGAATCCTCCATCTCCCTCAGCGCATTGTTGGTATCATCCTTTGAGTATTTCAAAAGGGTTTCCATGCTGATGTCCTGGCTTCTATCCCCGGTTAACAGCATATGGTAAACCTCTTCCAGCTTCTGTCTGTTTACCTTCAGGGTTCTGCCAAGCATCCGTTCCGTAAAAATCTCCGCCTTATTTATTTCTTCAATAATACTGTCCATGATGTCAAGGAGGTCATCACTCCGTCCGGCATAGCTGCTTCCCGGAGCCGACAGCTCCGCAATCAGCTGGAACAGGCTGTTATCCCTGTCATCAGCCAGGCACTGGGCCATGGCCAAATACTCACGGGACAGCTCCTTTAAGCCTTCGAGCTGCTGGTTTACTATCCCTGCCTGGTCCTCCACCTGGTACAGCGTCACCGCATTGCCATAGGAATAAAATTGCTTCACTACATCTAATGGTAACTTATTGCATTCCACATAATAATTGATCCTGTCACTGATCAGCTCCAGGCCGCTCTCCAGTGGTGTGAGCGCATCAAGCCGCTCAGAGACCTTCGCCCTGATCCCCAGCCTGTTGGACTGGTCTTGATATTTCTGGTAAGTGCCTTCCAGAAACCGGTAAAGCTCCGCACCGTGTCGTAATATTCCCTGATAAATCTGTTCCAATTCACTGATCATTTTATAAAAAGAAGCAACCATAAATCCATGGTAGTCCTTATTCACCGATAATACTGTTTCCATCTCATCCCTGTGTTCCATCGGGAAAACATAGAGCATCAGGTCATCCACCGCCGTATAAGTGCTTTGGAACCTACCTGCATAAAGATCGTTGATACCTAGGAATGTACCTGAACCCACAATAATACGGGAGCCTTCATTCGAAATCAAAACCCTGCCTTTAATTACCATAGCAATATGGTATACAGGCTCTTCTTCCTTAAAAATTACGGTTCCTTTTAAAAATTGGTTTACTGCATTTGGGTTTAATTTTATGTCCATTAATACACCGCCCAATCAATTTATTAACATAAGTCAAGATACCGGAAGCCCCTCAGGCCTCCGACAGGCGCAGGAATCCCCCCTGCTTTCATGTTTCCTCTATTATATACTATATCCGACATTTCAAAAAGCAAAATATGTCTTATTTTTACTAACTAGGACAAAATTCTTACAAAATGATATGCAGCTTCGCTAATAAAAAAAGAAATAAAAAGCAACTTCCAAGCGAGCTTGCAAGTTGCTTTCTAATTCTTTTTTAATGGTCTCAGTTCGTATCGCGGATATTTTTAATTCCGTGCGCTCTGCTTCGAATGCTTACCATAAGCGTTACCTTTACAGTTAACTCGGTCCAGGCGACCTTACGGCACACAAGAGCTTTTGCTTAGTGCTGCTTCATTCCTGACCTGACACGGTTCACAAATTCCTGTTGCGTAAGACCCAAACGTCAACATCACTTATAAAGGGCAGCCCTACAGTAAGTCATCCTAGGCAGAACATCACCCCTGCTGTAGCGGATTGCAGGTACAGGGCACCGCTATCTCCCCGGCTGCACGGAAATCTTATGACTTATTCATGGCTTCTTTGACGTAGGATGCCAGGCATCCCAGGTTCTTATTTTTCTGCTTTCAAAAAAGCTGTATGCACAGTATATAATTTTTAAGAGGGAATGTCAAGCCTCAGACTTTACCATTTTACTGTCGTTTTGCTATCCTTTTAATTACTGCCGCTACTGCCGCATCTTTTCCTGCTTGCTATTGGGCATCGGCTTTTTCCTGCTTATTACGGATCCGCAATTCCTTGAAGAAGGTTTGGAGCACCTGGGTGCACTCCGCCTCAAGGACACCTGTCTCCAGCTCCACCTGATGGTTGAACTCCTTCATCTGCAGGATATTCAAGATTGACCCTGCACAGCCGGCCTTGGGGTTCATGGTTCCTACCACCACCTTTTTAATCCGGGCTTGTACAATTGCACCGGAGCACATCTGGCAGGGCTCCAGGGTTACATACATGGTACAGTCCTCCAGCCTCCAGTCTCCCACTGCCTTGCTTGCCTTTTGGATAGCAATCAGCTCTGCATGGGCCAGGGTTGTTTTTTTCGTGTTCCTCTTATTATATCCTCTGCCTATTATTTTATCCTGATATACGATGACACAGCCAATGGGAACCTCTCCAAGACGGATCGCCTTCCCCGCTTCCTTCAGTGCCTCCCGCATGTATTTCTCATTTATCATAATTATGTCCATGCCCGTCCTTACGGGCATTGCCCTTATACTGCATAAACCGCCATGAAAGTGCTGGCATGGATCCGATCCCTCCTTCGTTCATTATTTTTATATCTTTCAACCTTTAAGTATTCCTTTACATCTGGACGATTCTAAAGTATTTTGGTATAGTTATTTTAGCATAAGGAAAAGAAGGTGACAATATGAAGATCCATGGCTTTAATAAATTAACCCTGCTGGACTATCCCGGCCATATGGCTGCTACTGTCTTTCTTGGCGGCTGCAATATGCGGTGCCCCTTCTGCCACAATGCTTCACTGGTCACCAGGGCCGCTTCCCAGCCGACGCTTCCCGCTGAGGAGGTCTTAAATACCCTCTTCCGGCGCAGGCACCTTCTGGAAGGCATCTGTATTACAGGCGGTGAACCCACCCTTAACCCGGGCCTTACAGATTTTATCCGTCAGCTTAAGTCCTATGACTTTAAGGTTAAGCTGGATACCAATGGTACAAATCCCGCCCTGCTAAAAGTCCTGGTGCAGGACGGCCTGATCGACTATATTGCTATGGATATAAAAAATTCCAAGGCAAAATATGCTCCCACTTCCGGTATTGCCGGCCTCGAGCTGGATAAAATAGAGGAAAGCGTGGACTTTTTATTATCCGGCCTCCTCGATTATGAGCTGCGCACTACCATAGTTAAGGAGCTTCATACACGGGAGGACATGCGCTCCATCGGTGAATGGATAGCAGGCGCTAAGGCTTATTATCTCCAGTCCTACCAAGCCTCCGGTGACATCATTGAGCCTGGATTCAATCCCTATCCGAAAGAGGAATTAGAGGCTTTTACCGCAATATTAAAGCCCTATGTAAACCGGATATCCCTGCGTGGGGTTGATTAATTTTTTCGAAAATGAGTTTTAAATAACTTCTTGGAAGCGGGGTGGACCTTATCCTAAAAGCCTATGAAACCGAACGTCTTACTTTAAGAACCCTGAATAAGGATTTTGCCTACCCGGTCTTGTCCTTCTATGAGGAAAACAAAGAAAACTTCGAGCCCTGGGAACCGGCACGCAACATGAATTTTTATACCCTCCCCTATCAGAAAGCTTCCCTCACTGCTGAATACAATCAAATGGCAGAAGGAAAGCTCCTCAGGCTCTGGGCATTTTTAAAAAATAATCCTGAGGAAATCATTGGCTCTGTATGCTTCCAGAATTTTCTCCGTGAGCCCTACCAAAGCTGTACCATGGGCTATAAGGTCAGCTATAAATACCAGCATCAGGGCTATGCCCTTGAAAGCATCCAAAAGGGGATTGATATTATATTCCAGGAGCTTCATTTCCACAGGATTGAAGCCTATATTATGCCGGAAAACAAATCTTCCCTGCATGTAATTGAGAAGCTGCACTTCCATCAGGAGGGCTTAGCCAGATCCTATGCACGCGTCCAGGGGGCCTGGAGGGACCACAGACGGTATGCCCTCATCAATCCGTTTCACTGTTAAAATTAACCGGGAGATACCAGTATCCAAAATCGCCCTGTTGCAGCTCCCTCTTTCGGATGGATTTAAAGCTTTCAAAGCCAAACATTTTTGCCATAAAGCACTCCCTGTTATGGAAAATCCCTGGGATACCTATAATATATTGGCTGCCATACCGATCCTTTTTCTTTGCGAAAATCAAATGATGGTAGCAGTAAAAGCCATGCATCAAGAAGCTATTATTGCTAAGGCTCCAGGTTTCCTTTGGAAGCATGCCGATATCCTTTGGTTCTATCTTCACGCAGAAAATAATTTCATTATCCTCAAAAGGATAAATCCGTGTAAAATTCTCAAAGAAGTACTTTGCCGTGGGATGCTCCGGCTGCGGCTGCTGCTCCTGTCCCGGCTCCCTTGCCTCTCCTGCCCCGCTTCTGTCCAGGTTCCCGCCTCTTTGTTCTGTTCCTTCGCCTGTTTGCCCCGCATCTTCACCGGTTTGCCCTGCGCCTTCGCCTGTTTGCCCTGTGTCTTCATCTATTTGCCATGCATCCTCACCGGTTTGCCCTGCGTCTTCGCCTGTTTGCCATGCATCCTCACCGGTTTGCCCTGCGTCTTCGCCTGTTTGCCATGCATCCTCACCGGTTTGCCCTGCGTCTTCACTCATTTGTCCTTCATCCGCTGGTGCCCCATCCGCAGTCCTATCTCCCTGCTTCTCCTTCCTACTGCTGTTTTCCCCAGCCTCAGGCCGGAAAAACAAATCAGAAATATCCTGGTTTGAAGACATCTCCGGCAGATCAAAAAACTCGGAAGGATGAATACCCTTTCCATTCTTCTCCTGTGGAGGCTTATACAGCCGCTCAATGGTCTTCCATCCCCGGGGCAGCTGATACTTTGGGATTGCCAACTGCTCTTCTATCGTTAATCCGCTGATGGAATCCTCTATCCCGGGAAAATCCTCCTGAAGCTTGGAGGTCTGGATAATTTCAGGCCCTTCCTTTAAAACCTCTTTTATTTCCGGGGCTTTAGCTAGGACCGTTTCCTCTGTTTTCCCTTTTTCCTGCCGCTTTTCTCCCAGGCTCCCTTGCTGGCTTTTAGGCTTTAAGGCTGCCATCACTTCCTTGGCAACAATCGGAGTATCATCCCATTCCGTCCCGAAGAAAACATTCTCATTTAAAAACAGAAGAAGTCCTCCCGTATCTGAAAGACGGTAACCTGAATTCATAATATTTTCCGCATCCGCGGTAAGCTTGCTGTCCAGCATTTGCCCCTTTAAGACCGAGTCCCCAAGATAGATCAGCTCCATGTTATGTTTGTCCCTTTGGATCAAGTAGGTGGGGAAGATGCTGTCCAACTGACCGAGCAATTGCATATGTAAGGTAATCTTCAACTGCCCATTCTTTGATTCGATCCGGGCATATCCTACATTTCTCCTCTTCACGCCATTTTCATATTGGTACATATAAGAAATCATTCTTTTATAATCAGCCATAACCACTCCCTCGCTTTCCTATTCCAAACCGGATTGTTTCATAATTATGTCCATGCTTTTTACTTCACAAATTGCCATGAAATTCTAGCATGGACCCGATCCTTCCCTTGTGGATTAATCTTATTGCTCTCAACCTTCTATTCAATATATTCTAGTGGAAGCGTCAATATTCCTATGTAATAATCCATTCATCCCGTAAAAAAAGATCTTCCCGGTCCGCAGCAAAGCTGCTTTTCAGAGAGATCTTCCTTTTTATCAGTTTCCTTAACTGTATTGATCCTAGTCCACATTTCGTAATTGCTCCCTGGACTGCTCTTCTTATCCACGCCACGCCTGTTTTTCCGGTAAGAATTCCACAATCAGGCCGGTCTTTGTGGATTTATCCCTGGCTATGCACCGACAGCACATCCGCCAATGCGGCAAACTGTTCCAGGGTCAGGGCCTCACCCCTGATATTTTCAGATATGCCCAGCTGCCCCAGAGCTTTTATGATATCCTCCTTTGAAAAGGACAGCTCCGTTGAATTGTTCAGGCCATTGACCAGGGTCTTTCTCCTTTGGTTAAAGGATGCACGGATCATCCGGAATAACAGCTTTTCATCTTTAACCTTTACCGGGGGATTCTCATGTAAGGTAAGGTTAATAACGGCTGACCCTACATTTGGTCTTGGCATAAAGCAGTTCGGAGGGACATTAGCCGCTATATAGGGCTTCGCATAGTATTGCACTGCAAGGGACAGGGCTCCATAGTCCTTCCCTCCCGGGGCTGCCTGCATACGGTCGGCCACCTCTTTCTGGACCATCACCGTGATATTTTTTAACGGCAAATGCCTTTCGAACAAATCCATGACAATCGGTGTGGTGATGTAATAGGGGAGATTCGCCACTACCTTAATCGGCTTCCCGTGATTTCTTTCATCAACCAGGGCATTCAGATCCAATTTAAGAATATCATTATTGATTACAGTTACATTATTATATTCCGACAGGGTATCCTCTAAGATCGGAATTAACATCCGGTCAATTTCTACTGCCACAACCTCCCTGGCATTTTCACAGAGATATTGGGTCAGTGTACCGATTCCAGGGCCGATTTCCAGTACAAAATCCTCCTTCATAATATCCGCCGCATGGATAATCTTATCCAGCACATGGGTATCAATTAAAAAGTTTTGTCCGAATTTTTTTTGGAATACAAACTTGTATTTATTTAAAATTTCTATCGTATTTTTGGGATTTCCCAGTGTCGCCATTCTTATCCTCACATATCTATTTTGATAGTCTTTTGTTTTCTATTCCAATAAACCGCTGCCAGGGCTGCAGCTTACTTAGCTTTGCATTCTTCCTCTTCTTTGCTACGCTTTTACGCTATAAACGGTAGAACCTTTTAGCGTTCTCCCCGGTGACCCGCAATACCGTCTCATAATCAACCTGCTTAATCCTGGCAATTTCCTGGGCTACATAGGTCAGGTTCAGGGAAGTATTCCTCTTGCCCCTGTGGGGCACCGGGGACAAGTAAGGGCTGTCCGTCTCTAACACCAGCTTCTCCAAGGGTGCATATTCCACAACCTCCTTCAGCTTCTTTCCATTGGTAAAGGTTACTACCCCTCCAATCCCGAGGTAGAAATCCATATTCAGGTATTGTCTTGCCTGCTCCACCCCATATCCAAAGCAATGGATGATTGCGCCCAATTCATCTGCCCTTGCTTCCTTTAACATATGATAGGTATCATTTGCCGCATCCCTGCTGTGGATGACCAACGGAAGACTTAATTCCCCCGCCAGCTCCATCTGACGCTCAAACCACTTCTTTTGAACAGGCCTGTCCGGGGTATCCCAATAATAATCCAGGCCAATTTCCCCGATTGCCAGATTCTTTGGGTGCTTCGCCTTTTCCTTAATCCAGGCGAATACCTCCTCATTTAATTCTGCCGTACTGCTAGGGTGAACGCCGACTGTAGCATAAACAAAGGGATATTTGTCAGCCAGGGCCAGTACCTTATCTACCGAGCCGACCTCGGAGCCTATATTGACCACATATCCGATTCCCTTTCCAGGAAAGCCCTCCAGCAGTTCATCCCTGTCTATGTCAAATGCCTCATCATCATAATGGGCGTGTGTTTCAAATATCATAATCTGTCCTCTTATCTCTTTTGTTTTTGTCTGGCTCTCATTATACACCAGCCTGGCAGCTATTTCAACACAGGAAAGACAGGGGCACCAAAGGGTTTGCCAAACCTGCCGGAAAATCCGGAATGCTTAATACCCCCGTCTTCCTGTATCTGTCACTTATCCCGGTATTTAAAATTCTGTCTTCCCACACCCTCCTGCTTTACATTATGGTGCTGGTTCTGATTCTCAGGCTTAACGGAGTTCGTGACGGTATTGAATTTCTCCTGCTGTTTTTTCTGGTGCATTTTCTCATCCTTTTCCTTGCCCATGATTACCTCCAATCATTTCAATACAAATTCATCGGCTGCATAAATAGTATTGGAAGCTTTCCCCGATTTATGTATGCTTCTTATGCTAAAGCCGGACACACCAGCAGCAACATGACAAGGATCCTGAGCCTGCATCGAAGCTGAACTTAAATATCCGCAACATAGGTTCCATTTTCCGCAACATAGGCTGGAAAGATTGAAAATAAATGGTAGAATTAGTATATTAAAATTGAAATGGAGGTGCACCGTTTGAGGATACACATTAACGAAGATCCCGGGCTGAGGGAGACTGAAATCACCATCAGCTGCAATAAAATCAGCACCGAGGTGGAAAAGCTCATCTCAATGCTGCGGGTTTTGGACTTAAAGCTTACCGGCAGAAAAGATGACCAGACTTACATACTGGATGCATCCAAGGTACTCTACATTGATACGGTGGATAAAAAGACCTTCTTTTATACTAAAAAAGATATTTATGAAACAGATTTAAAATTATATGAGCTGGAGGAACAACTTGCCGCCCTGGATTTTATCCGTGTAAATAAATCCTGTATCCTTAACTTCAACCAGATTATCTCCATTAAAGCAGATATTGACGGTAAGCTTCTCGTTACTATGAGCAACCAGGAAAAGTTATTTGTATCAAGGCAATATGCACCTGCAATCAAGAAAAAGCTGGGGGTGAAATAATGGAACACAAGCATAACTCTTTCTTTCAATTTATAGCCTGGACACTCATTTTATTCGCGGCAGATATCCTGATGATGATGCTCATCGCAGCCCTGTTCGGAGAAATGACGAAGGGGATGTCCACCATGTTCCAGTTTGGTTCAAAGGGATTGGCCTCAACAACCATGCTGCAGTTTCTATTAAGTGCCGCTGTTACTGTCTTATTAAAAAATCTCTTCTACAGTGACCTTATCTCTAAGAAAATGATGGCTCTATGGCGGACCATTCTCATGCTGCTAAGTATTCTTCTGGTCCATATGGTATTTATTCTGCTATTTGGCTGGTTCCGATATGATAACCATCTTGCATGGGCAGGTTTTTTTATCTGCTTTGGGGGAGGCTTCCTGATAGGCTCCTCTGCCATGATCCTAAAGACAAAGCTTGATAGCAGGCGCTATGATGAGCTGCTCTATTTTTATAAAGAGCAAAGGGAGGAAGACAATAATGAATAGTATTTACACAAATAGTATCTACATGAACAGGCTCTCCAAAAGCTTCGGCCAAAAGGAAGTATTGACAAAGCTTTCCCTAACGGTCTTACCAGGAGAAATATTTGGTTTACTCGGCCCCTCCGGAGCCGGGAAAACAACCTTAATCAAAATATTAACCGGCCAGCTCTCCTATACCGGTACTGCCGAAATCATGGGAAAAAGCTGCAACAGCCTGGACCGCAATATCTATTCCGAGATTGGCATGGTAATGGATAACAGTGGAATATATGAACGCCTGACCTGTTATGATAACATGATCCTTTTCGCAAAATTTAACCATATAAAAAAGGAACAGGTGATTGACAGCTTAAAACAGGTGGGGCTGACTGATATCAAAACTCCGGCGGGAAGGCTGTCAAAGGGTATGAGGCAAAGGCTGGTTTTGGCAAGGGCCCTGCTCCACCATCCTAAAATATTATTTTTAGATGAGCCAACCAGCGGACTGGATCCTGTAACCGCAAGTGAAATCCACAAGCTATTGCTAAAGCTGCAGGCAGAGGGTACCACCATATTCCTGACAACCCACAACATGGTGGAAGCCCATAAGCTGTGTGACCACATTGCTTTATTAAACGAGGGCAATATTGTCGAATTTGGAAAACCCGATGAGATCTGCAGAAAATACAATAAGGATAATATTATCTCCATCTTAAGCCGCGATGGCCGGACCATAACCATTATTAACAATCCAGACAATGCAAAGCAGATTGCTGCCTATTTTGCTGAGGATAAGGTAGAAGCAATCCATTCCTCCGAGCCTAATCTGGAATCCGTATTCATGTCATTAACAGGAAAGGAGTTGGATCTCTAATGCATGTCCAGAATATAACTGCTTTATTTCAGAAACAGCTTAAGGATTCCCTGAGGAATATGCCGGTCCTGGTCTTATTCTTTGTATATCCTATCATAGCCCTGGTTATGACCCAGGCTATGAAGAACCAGGTGGGGATGGGAACCTTCTTCGTGTCCATCTTTGCAACAATGCACTGTGTATTTACCCCCATTGTCACTACAAGCAGCATTATCTCAGAGGAAAAAGAAAACAATACCCTTAGGGTGCTGTTCATGTCCAACGTGACCTTGAAGGAGTACCTGTTAAGCATCGGTGGGTTTGTACTGGTTTCTAACCTGGTAACAAGCTGCTTCTTCTTGCTCCTTAGGGAATTTACACTGAAGCAAGCCTTGCTTTTCCTGCTGGCCATAGGTATCGGCAGCCTGGTCTCAATCATTTTAGGCGCCTGTCTTGCACTATTCTCCAAAAATGCTTCTGCTGCCAACGGGCTGTCGGTTCCCTTTGGAATGGTATTTGCCTTCCTTCCCATGCTGGCAAACTTCAGTTCCGGCATTGAGACTGTTTCTAAATTCACCTTTAGCCAGCAGGTCAGCTACCTGTTGGCGGGCAAGGAGTTCACCGGCTTTGGATTGATTGTATTAGGGGCTAATTTTATTATCCTATGTGTAATAGCGTCTGTCCTTTATTCGAAAAGCATCTCGGAAGAATAGATTCTGAACCATAATAGGAATGTGGTCCTCAAAATATTGGAAGCTTGGAATCCTGCGGTTAAGCCTGATCCATTCCGATATCGTTGATCTCTTTCTCTATTTCAGAAAAATCAATCATGAAACCTTCGAAGATGCCAAGCGGTATTCTATCAGAGAAGCTATACTGCCTTGGCATACTTCCCTCTGTAAAGTCATACGTGGTAACCAACCTTTTATCAGGCGATATAATCCAATACTCCCTTACTCCTGCATCCAGATATTTATTCAGTTTTTTAATATAATCCAGCCTCTCACTGCTCTTTGATACGACCTCAGCGATAAAATCCGGCGCACCATTACACCTCTTACTGTCTATCTTATTCTTATCGCATATTATCATAAGATCAGGCTGTACCATGGTTTTGTTGTCCTTATCGAGGCGGACATCAAAGGGCGATAGGTATATTTTGCATTGGCCCTTGTTAAGCTTTATATGACTCTTTATCATGTAATGCAGTTCACTAATAATAGTCTGATGCACTGATGTCGGTGCCTCCATGAAATAAAAATTCCCATCAATCAGCTCTACCCGCATATCCTCCGGCAATGCATAATAGTCATCCAGAGTATATTTACGTGTCACATCATATGCAACGGCTTCCCTTAGGATTTCCGTCTCTACCCCTTCCATGTCATAGGAATTCACCTTTAAGGCCTCTGCAATAGCCTTCACTGTATTGTGCTGGGGTGATTTGGTTGCTCCGCTTAGTATCTTATTCAAGGTTCCAAGCGGTACTCCAGACTTCTGTGCCAATTCTTCATTCGTCAATTTCTGCATCTTCTTCAAGCTCTTTAATAATTCAATTTCCACTTTTCACACCTCCTCAACCTGATATTGTTAACATTATCCTTTTATCCTAATTATTTGGGCATAAGCTTCCATATCTTAAATAGGTTACATATTCCATTCGTCTTTATTTTACCATATCCAATCCAATAAATCAACTTATTATTACCTTATATGGTAATAATATGACAATAAAATTACCGCATAAGGCCATACAGCTATAAATATATCTGTAATCCCATGCGGTAATCATAAATAAACTATTTTCTCTTCATAAGCCTTCTTAAAGCTTCCAGGACCGTCTCAGACAAAAGCCTTCCCATTATCCCATCAGCAATTCCCTTCATAAACAAACTTCAAATGCTTCCTGGCAACCTGTGCCAGATGGTATACCCTTTTTACCGGAGTAGCCTCCCGGTCCTGCATCTGCCATCTCGGGAAGAAACGGGAAATATGGAGGGGGATTTCCGGGCTGATCCCTGCCAGCCAGCCCGACAGCTCCTCCATCTCTTCGTCGCTGTCATTTTCTCCTGGTATAATTAAGGTAGTGACCTCCACATGGCTTTTTTCAGAGGCTATTTCAATCGAGCGCTTTACCGTAGCCAGGTCACCTCCCAGCTCATGGTAATACGCTTCAGTAAAGCACTTCAGGTCAATATTAAGGGCATCAATCCACGGCAGCAGCTGTTTTAACGGCTCCTCGCAGATATATCCGTTTGATACTACTACATTTTTTAATCTGTGCTGATGGGCCAGCTTTGCGCAATCACGGACAAATTCATATCCTATCAGGGGCTCGTTGTAGGTATAGGCAATACCAATGTTTCCCCGTTCCTGCAGCAGAAGAGCCTTCTTTACCAGCTCCTCACAGGCGGTCTCCTGTACCGGGATATCATTGCCTCCGGTCATGGAGATATCACTGTTCTGGCAAAAGGAGCATTTTAAGTTACAGCCATAGCTTCCAACGGACAGAATCCTGCTGCCGGGATAAAAGTGGTACAAGGGCTTCTTCTCTATGGGATCCAGGGCTACTGCCGTCAGCTTCCCGTAATTTTCGCTGATGATCCTGCCATTCCGGTTTAGTCTGGCCCTGCACAGGCCAATATGCCCCTCTTCCAGCTTACAATGATGGGGACAGATTTCACACTGGACTTTCATTTATGCCTCACCACCTCAAAGCGCTCCATTGAGAAGGCCTCATTATCGTAAATGCCCGCTTTCTTCTTTGCAATGGAAACCTGCTCTTCCACTGTATTCACATTGTCCAGGTTGGGAAGCAGCAACCCCCGTTTTCTGCCTGAGGTCACAATAACGCCATAGCGTACAACATCCAGCTCTGCCATAGAACTGATGGGCTCCGGTTCCCCCAGCACGTCCACACTATAAATCAGCTCCGGCAGCTCTTCCTCTGTTACCGGCGGGAATCTTGGATCCTCCATACCAGAGCTGACACTGTTGCGCATAATTTCCTTTGCGATGCTGCCTGTCACAGGGCTGATTGTCCCAATGCAGCCCCGCAGGCTTCCATGCTTTTTCAAGGATACGAAGACCCCTGCCTTCCGGCCCGTCATTTCGGCAGGAAGCCCTCCAGGAAGAGCCATATACTTTCCTGTAGTTACATAATGTTCGAGGGCCTGCCTTGCCAGATGCACATAAGGATCCTCCTTCTCCTGCTGTTTCCTCACGAGTTCCCTCTGTTTCTCCGTAAAGATCCGGCCAAAATCCCTGTTCTCACCTTCACCTTTGATCTTGAACTCACATAATGCATATCCCACTCCAAAGGTTCCTTCATAGGATAAAAAATCCGGTTCCACCGCCTTACCGCTTAGGGCTCCTGCCATAATGATAAAGGATTTAAGCCCACATTCCGCGGCTGCTTCACAAAAATCCGGACCAATCTCCATAAATTTCAGGAAATCCCCTTCCTTCATTGCCCGGGTAACCTCTTCATCAAATTCCGGCCCCTCCTTCGCAAACCCGTAAGGTCCATCCTCCTTCAGCTTATGGGAAAGATCGCCGCTTGCCACAAAGACGATTCTCCTGCCCAGCTTGTCCGCCGTCTTAGCCACGCAGCTTCCCAGCCTGTAATGGTCTGTGCCGGACAGTCCCGACAAGCCTATCCGGACTAATTTATAATCCTTATAATACTGGTTGATAAAATATAATGGAACCATCGTTCCATGATCCAGGTGGGGGTTCTTTTCACCCAGCGTCCCCGCCTCAACGCCGGCTCCCTCTGCACAGCTCTCCAGAGCCTCCACAAACTCTTCATCATACTCGGAGCGAAATGATACCTTACCGGCACCAAACTGTCCAAAATTACCCGCCGCCGCCCGCCCCGGAGAGATATGGAAATAATCCGAATACATAATCGAATGGGGTGAAGTAAGAATGATTGTCTCCGGTTTTAATTCCGCGATACGCCTTGCTATTTCGTGGTAGCTGCCTACCGTCTTACTGACCTCCCTTTCCTGCCCCCTGCCGACCTCAGGAACCACCAGCGGCGGATGAGGAACAATAAATGCACCAACAAGTGCCATAAAGCCACCTCCTTATAAACTAAGCATCCCTATCTATCCCTAATTATATACTCTTTTTACAGTTTAGGAAATCATTTTAAAAAAACCGGCCCGGATGCAATAAACCCTACAGCACCCGAACCGGCTAACACCTGGTTCCAAAAGCTTTAACCAATCAGCAGACCTTATTTAAATACCAGGTTTGTGATAATCGTACTCGCCACCACCCCGGAAAACGTGGCCAGGAGGCATCCCAGCAGTGTATACCGGGTCTTCTTCACCCCTGCTGCCATAAAATATACGGCCAAGGTATAGAAAATAGTCTCCGTGCAGCTCATAATAATGCTGCACAACCTTCCCAGATAGGAATCAGGTCCGTATTCCTTGAAAATATCTAAAAGCAGGCTGGTAGCGGCCGAGGAAGAAAACATTTTAATGATAACCAAAGGAACCGCCTGAGACGGGAAATGTAAAAAATCCGTAACCGGCTGCAACATGCCTGCTATGATCTGGAGGGCTCCTGAAGCGCGTAGGATACCGATAGCCACCATAAGCCCGATTAAGGTCGGTAAAATATCAAGAACCACCTTAAAGCCATCCTTAGCACCATCAATAAAATCATCAAAGACATTCTGCTTTGATAACAAACCCATGCCTATGATATAGAACAAAATAAACGGAATAATATAATCTGAGATATAGATCAGGAATTTCATGCACCAACAACCTTAATATGTACTTATTGTATTTTATGAGGTTATCCCAGAACATATGAATTTTACCTAAGAAAAGCCGTTCCAACTTAATATGGGCCTGAAAACTCATTATAGTTTTCAGGCCCATATTAAAAATTCCAGTTACTAAATACTCATTCTGGCTTCTTCCAAGGTTGCAAATTCCCCATCTTCTATCATCTGGCAGATCAGGTTGCCGATTGCCGTTGCTTCGGAAGGGCCTGCCGCTACCTTACGGCCCGTATACTTTGCTGTCAGTTCATTTAAGTAGGCTGCATTGGAGCCTCCGCCAATAATGTTGATACAGGGATAATGCTTTCCGGTCATTTTTTCAATCTCCGTCAGGGTTTCTGCATAGCATTTTGCCAGGCTGTTATAAATCACAGCCGCAATTTCAGCCAGGGTTTGGGGGATCTGCTGCTTTGTTCTTTCACAGTAATCCTTCACCGCCTGGGTCATGCTGTCCGGAGCCAGGAAGCAGGAATCGTTGCAGTCCACAATGGAGGGAATGCTTTCCTTTGATGCACTCTCACAGATCTCGGCAAAGGACCTGCCTTCCCCGATTTCCCTGCGGACTGACTGGATCATCCACAGACCCATAATATTTTTTAAAATACGGTATCTATAGGCATAGCCCCCCTCATTTGTAAAGCCCCACTGTCTGCAGGCCTCGGAGCAGTTCGGTGTCTCCGACTCAATTCCCATCAGGGACCAGGTTCCCGAGCTGATGTAAAGGGTATCCTTTTCAATGCTTGGAACTGCTGCCACGGCTGATGCCGTATCATGGGAAGCCGGTGCGACTACCCTGCAGTCATATCCCACTGCTGCCCGTATCCCAGGCCTTAGGTTACCCACTACCGTACCCGGCATTTGAAGCTCCTGAAATAATTTCTTAGGCAGCCCCAGCTTTTCTATCAGCTCATAGTCCCAGGTTTTTTTGTTGACATCCAGCATCATGCTCGTTGAAGCAATGGTATACTCCTGCCTTTTCTCACCTGACAGGAGGAAATGATAATAATCCGGTGTAAACAGCAGGAATTCAGCCTCTTCCAGCTGCTCAGGATGCTCCCTTTGAAGTGCCATCAGCTGGTACACCGTATTATATACCTGACTCTGGATACCCGTCCGCTCGTACAGCTCCTGTGCCGGAATGACCTTCTCCAGCTCTGCCGGCATATTTAAGGTTCTGCTGTCACGGTAGCCCACCGTATTTCCTACAATATTCCCGTCCTTATTGATCAATACGAAATCCACTCCCCAGGTGTCCACACCAACGCTTACGGGAATCTTGCCTATCTCCTTGCAACGCTTCATTCCTTCCAGGATCTCATGAAAAATCTTATGGGTATTCCAGCAGAGGGAGCCGCCTACCTTTTCCATTCCATTTTCGAAGCGGTATACCTCCTCAAGGCATATCCTGCCATCAACAACACTCCCAAGGATATGCCGCCCGCCGGAAGCCCCAATATCAATCGCCAAATAGTATTTTTGCATATCAACCCTCCTTAAACACTCTCTTTTCTTCCCATTTTAAACAATCAAAGCCAGAAAGTAAACCATGCATAGCAGATACTATTCTAACGCAGAAGCTATACCTCCAATTACCTGTTACTTACTTAAATAAAGGTCCGTAGGTCTGGCAAGCCCTGTAGTCCTGACCCTCTTTATCCATGCCAAAGGCATTCCAGGCTGCGGGCCTGAAGATCTTCTCCTCCGGCACATTATGCATTGCTACAGGAATACGCAGCATAGAGCAAAGGGAGATCAGGTCTGCCCCGATATGTCCGTAAGAAATGGCACCATGGTTGGCACCCCAGTTATTCATAACCTCATAAGCGGTCTTAAATGCTCCATCTCCTGTAGTTCTTGGAGCGAACCAGGTACAAGGCCAGGTGTAGTCCGTACGCTTCCATAATGCGTCGGATACCTGGTCGGGAAGCTCTACTGTCCAGCCCTCTGCAATCTGGAGCACCGGCCCAAGTCCTTTCACAAGGTTCAAACGGATCATTGTAACCGGCATCTCTACCTTTGTAAGGAATCTGGAGGAGTAGCCGCCGCCTCTGAAATAGCCTGTGTCTGCTGCATTCCAGGTCGTTGCCGCAAGGATGGCTTCCTGATCCTTCTGGGTCACCTCATACCAAGGCTTAATTACGGCATTGCCATTCTCATCCCTGGCCTCACCATTGCCATCAAGGCATGCTGCTCCTGAGTTAATCAGGTGAATAAAGCCGCCTGCTTCCTTTGCTGCACCTTCAAGCTCATACCCGGTAGCTTTTTTTACTGCCTCAGGGCTCCAATAGGTACGGACATCCGCAAAAATCTGTGCCCGGTTAGTTAACAGCTTCATGAACAGCATGCTGATGCCATTCAAAACATCATTTTCAGTCGCAACAATATAAGGCTCCCTTACTCCTTCCCAGTCAAAGGAGGTATTCATTAATGCCTCCGCAAAATCAGCATTTGGATAGAAGTCTGTCCACTGTCTCTGTCCCTGGAAGCCTGCGCAGATTGCATTGTGGCCTGCTGCTTCTTCTTCGCAGCCTTCCGGAAGGTTTGGATTGCCATTCATTAAGTCCTTTATAATAACCATCATCTTTACAACAAATTCCCAATCCTTTTCCTTCTCCTCTGCACTCTTTTGAACCTCGGGAGGATTCTTGTCAAAGCCTTCCTTGCAATATTTCTTTGTCCAGGCCAGTGCCCTCTGGAATTCCTCTTCATTATAAATTCCTTCCGTCATTCTACGGATGATCTCTACCTCATCCACGGATTCAACCCTCATGCCAAGATATTCTTCAATAAAGGCCGGGTCAATGATGGAGCCGCCGATTCCCATACAGATAGAGCCGATCTGGAGATAGGATTTCCCTCTCATGGTCGCTGCTGCCACTGCGGCACGTCCGAAGCGGAGCAGTTTCTCCTTTACATCCTCAGGAATTGAAGTATCGTCTGCATTCTGCACATCATGTCCATAAATACCAAAGGCAGGAAGCCCCTTCTGGGCATGGGTAGCAAGTACGGATGCCAGGTACACAGCTCCCGGGCGTTCCGTTCCGTTAAAGCCCCAGACACCCTTAATGGTCATGGGATCCATGTCCATGGTCTCCGCCCCATAACACCAGCAGGGCGTTACAGTCAAGGTAATATCGGCCCCTGCTTTTTTAAATTTTGACGCACAGGCAGCACTCTCTGCTACTCCGCCAATGGTGGTGTCAGCAATAACAACCTTTACCGGTTCCCCGTTAGAATACCTAAGGTTTTCCTCAAATAGCCTGGCTGCTGCCTTCGCCATCTCCATGGTCTGCACTTCCAAGGACTCACGTACCTTTACTGCGCCTCTTCTTCCGTCAATGGTAGGACGAATTCCTATTACAGGATAGTCCCCGATTAATCTGCTTTTTGCCATCTTATCCTCCTTCTGCCGCAATCCCCTGCGGCTATAAAATTATGGTTCCTTCATAATTATGTCCATGCTCCGCACATCACACCTGGTATCGATTTTATTATACCATTGCATTCCCTGTATTACTTGTGCTAAAATGACAATAAAATATGACGATATTCACTTTTTGGAGCAAGGGGGATTTTCGGATGAAATATTTGGATTACAGAGAGGATAAACAGCAGGGAACCTTTGATTTTCCCGTTGCCTTTTATCATATAGAATCAAGCCACCCACGCTATCAGATGCCCTATCACTGGCACCCGGAATATGAGATTATTCGTATTTTGGAGGGCAGCTTCCATCTTACCGTTGACGGCGTCCCAATCCATGCGGACCAGGGGGATATCCTCTTCATCCAAGGCGGGATGCCCCACGGAGGTGTCCCGGAAGACTGCATTTATGAATGCTTTGTTTTTGATATGCGCCTTCTACTGGGGAATAATAAATTATGTAACAAGCAAATCCAGAAAATAATTAACCAGGAGATCACAGTCCATTTACAGCACCATGAAGGGTCAGACCTATTCCATGAAACGGTCCGGGATTTATTCTGCACCATGAATGAACGCAGGCCTGGTTATGAATTCATCATCCAAGGCACCCTGTTTAAGCTTATTGGCGCCATATTGAAAGCACAGGCCTATACGGTGGATACGGTTCCTTCCGCTTCCTCCCAGCAGATAAAGCGGTTTAAGGATGTCCTTAATTATATTGAAGAACACTATACCGACACCATCTCGCTGGAGGATATGGCACAGGCAGCCTGCTTAAGCCCCAGGTACTTCTGCCGCTTCTTCCGCAAAATGACCCAGTACACCCCCACAGAATACCTTAACTACTACCGTATTGAGGCGGCCTGCGAGCAGCTGGCGGAAATGAAATATAGCATAACCGAAGTGGCCTTAGGCTGCGGCTTTAATGACATCAGCTATTTTATTAAATCCTTCCGCAAGGCAAAGGGCGTTACCCCGAAGCAATATAAGGCCTCGGGCCACCAGCTTATTTAACCTCTGCCTATTTGTTCCCTGTTTATTTTGTCCTGCTTAATTTTCTTGCAATAACTGCAAAGGTTACCCCGATAAGACTGGAGCAGACCGTTGCTATAAGGCCCGCTGCAAGGATCTCCGCCGGGTTCACGGAGCCGTACTGGCTCCGGTAGGCTATGATGTTCACCGGAATCAGCTGCAGGGAGGAAATATTAACAATCAGCAGTGTACACATATCACAGCTTGCTACCTCCGAGGAACGGTTCAGTGCCTTCAATTCCTTCATCGCCATAAGCCCCATGGGAGTGGCCGCCCAGCCCAGCCCCAGGATATTGGCGATCATGTTGGAGGCTATGTACTCATTTACGATATGCCCTTTTGGAATGCTGGGATACAGAAAACGGATGATCGGATGCAGCGCCCGTGTAAAGGCGGCCACCAGCCCGCATTTCTTGGCTACCTGCATGACACCTGTCCACATAGCCATGATTCCCAGCATTGTGATACATAACGATACCGCTTCCTTCGAGGAATTAATGGTCGCATTACTCACCGCCCCAATTTCTCCCCGCAATACCCCGACCGTAACCCCAAGGACGATCATGATACCCCACAAATAATTAAGCATAAAACTCCTCGTCTTCCTTTATTTTTATTCAAAATATACATTTATAACAGTATACGTTTTTCACAAACTTTTATGACGAAAATTGTGAGACATTTTATATCTCTTCCTTTTTTATCAAAAAACTGCCGATTTCCGAGGTATTAATGGTATTAATTGTATCCGTTTTACATTTATTTCTGAATTTGTGCTATGTTTTGACAATTATTTTAGTTGACATTGAAAAAATCCTATGATATCTTATAAAATGCCATATACAAATTATGTAATTTCAAAAATGGTGTTACTTTTTTGTATAATATGCATTCTATTTTATTCCCCAATACGCTAGTGAGAAAAGGAGGCCTACTATGAAAAGTACAGGTATCGTAAGGAGACTTGATGAGCTTGGAAGAATTACTCTTCCCATCGAGTTAAGAAGGACATTGGATGTAAGTGAGAGAGATCCATTGGAGATTTTTGTTGACGAAGGAAGAATCATCCTTCAGAAGTATGAACCCACTGATATTTTTAACGGCAACAAGGACAATCTGTTAGAATATCACGGAAAAAGAATCTCTAAGGATACAATTGTTGAACTGGCTAAGCTTGCTGGAATTATCGAATAATTCAGCTGCCGGTTATCCTACATACAGTCCAACAGGAAGTTTTTAAGTAACGACCAGTATTATAGCAAAAAAGCCTGCCGTAAATTGCGGCGGGCTTTTTTACTATATATTCCGCAGGCACACCTGCTATGGGGCTGCCTGCTGGAAGGCGGTCACCGTTACCTCCTCCTGCTGGGCAAGCTGCTCCTCTGCCTGGGCCAAAAGGTTATCCAGCTCTTTATCCTGCTCCAGCGCCAAGGCCTTGCCAAGAATCCTTGCAGCTTCGCCATAAACCTCCATGGTCATGTAAACCTGTGCTATCTCCTTATAGGCCGTGATGTCCTCAGGCTTCAGCTCCATCGCCTGCTTATATTGGTTAATGGCTTTGTTATAATTTTCGTGGTAGGTATATTCCCGGCCCTGGTCGATCAGCTTATCGTATTCTTCCTGAAGGATATCGGCATCAATCAACTCCAATAGGAGAGAAAAGCTTTCATCCTTCGTTATTGCCTGACCCTTGGCCGCCTCTTCCCTGGCCAGCTCATATTCCTGCATAGCGATATAGGCTGCGGTTATCCTCTGATAGGGGGTTACCTCCTTGCTTTTGATCCCTTTTGCCTTTTCGTAAGCGGTTATGGCCTTCTTGTATTCCTTATTGGCATGGTAGACCTCTGCCCTGCTGATATACTGGCTGTATTCATATTCCGTCTTCTTCTGGCTGATGGCTTCAATTTCCCCGCACAGCCGTTTTGAAGGCTTTACCTTATAGCTGGCGCGCAGTACCTCAAGCGCCTTATCGTATTCCTCCAGGCCCGCATATGCGTTAGCCAGGCCTATGGTGAGCTCCTCATCATGGTTCTTATCTGAAAGCGCACTTTTATAGGCCTGCACGGCTTGCTTATAATCCCCTGCAGACAACAGATTCTCCGCATTTACGGTCTGTTCCCTAAAATGCTTACTATTATAATAATTTTCCTGTATAAAAAATATTACAGCAATTAAAATAACCGTTAATCCCCAAACAAGTATTTTCCCCTCTTTTGCGCGAAATCCCCTATAAAACATAATTTCACCTCCAAAAGATAGAATCCCACATTAACATTACTATTACCTTCCCTATTCTTCCCCCGGAATCAGCTGCTGGTAAACATCCCGCTTGCTCATCCCCCTGTCCTTCGCAACAGCCTTCATTGCCTCCTTCCTGTCCATCCCACGTTCCAAATAAAGCTTCATGTGGTCCTCCAGGGCAAGAGCACCCCATTGCTCCTGCTTCCTGGCCTCCAGCTCTTCAAAGGACTTTCCCTCAAGTACAACTACATATTCCCCCTTGGGCTCCTGCCTGCCAAAGGTATCAAGTGCCTGGGAAAGCGTGGTCTGCCATACGGTTTCATGCTTTTTTGTCAATTCCTTTATAATTACTGCAGTCCGGTCTCCAAGTGCAGCCAGCAGCTCCTGGAGCGTTCTGGCCAGCCTGTGGGGCGCCTCATAGACCACCACTGTCCTGGTTTCGGACTTTAATTCCTCAAGAATCCTCTGTCTTTCCTTTTTATCTGATGGAAGAAATGCTTCAAAGCAAAATCTTCTCGTAGATAATCCCGATAAGGTCAATGCCGTAATGGCCGCACAGGCTCCCGGCAGGGATGTAACTTCAATCCCGGCGGCATATGCCTGCCTCACCAGCTCCTCCCCCGGGTCTGAGATCCCCGGTGTCCCGGCATCAGTAATCAGGGCAATATTTTGCCCCTCCAGCAGCTGCTCCACCAGGTATCTCGCCTTCTCTACCTTGTTGTATTCGTGGTAGCTGGTCATCGGTGTCTTTATCTCAAAATGGTTCAGCAGCTTAATACTGTGTCTCGTATCCTCCGCTGCAATCAGGTCAACTTCCTTTAAGGTACGCAGTACCCGGAAGGTCATATCCTCCAGGTTGCCAATCGGCGTGGCGCATAAATATAAAATTCCGGACATAATCCAAGCCCTTTCTATATAATATCAAGACCTAATACCCATAGATATCATATATTTCATCCGTATATACCTTTGGTTCCTTATATACAATCAACGGCGCCTCCACTGTCACCCGGGACCTCGCTCCCTTGATGCATTCCAGCAGCACCATGTTCGGCTCCTTATCAACATAGGGATAGACCAGCTTCATCCTCTTTGGCTCCAGCTTATAGGCCGTTAATACCGTTATAATCTCCACCAGACGGAAGGGCCGGTGGACCAGGTAAAACCTTCCGTTTGGCTTCAGGCATCTGGAGGCCTCACGGATTACATCCTCCAGGGAGCACAAAATCTCATGGCGCGCGATTGCCTTCGCCTCCCCCGGGTTAACAAGCCCATGGTTATGGTTCATATAGGGCGGATTGCTGGTAACAACATCAAAGGAAGCCGGGCCAAATAAGGCAGAGGCTTCCTTGATATCACCCACGACAATATCAACTTTATCTTCCAGCTTATTTAAGGCGACGCTCCGCCTTGCCATATCCGCACTTTCCTCCTGGATTTCCAGTCCGGTAAAATGCTCTCCTTTTGTCTTTGCCTCTAATAAAATCGGTATGATTCCTGTTCCGGTCCCCAGATCCAGCACCCTTTCCCCTGGCAACACCTTTGTGAACCCGGAAAGCAGCACCGCATCCATTCCAAAACAGAATTTCTTTGTATTTTGAATAATTTGATAATTGTTCCGGTGGAGGTCATCGATCCGTTCCCCGGGTCTTAGATGCTCCTCCTTTGTAAAATTATAATCAGTCATCGAGTGAGGAATTCCCTTCCTTCCTCTCTAATAATTCCAATACCCTTAACTCTTCATCATCAAGGGTAATCCGCTCTTTCCTTCTCTTCTTATTAAAGCGCAGGTCCTCTACCTTATATTCACGGACTTCCTTCTCATCATTTTCGAGGGTAACGATTACCTTTACCAATTGCTTTAGCACGCTGACGCTTTGTACCTCGCCCTTTAAGCTGTCCTTTGTCGTTACATAATCGCCTACATTCGGAAGCTTACTGTTAAGCTCCTCATAGGCCTCCTCCTCATTCTTTAAGCAGCACATGAGCCTGCCGCAGACGCCTGAGATCTTAGTAGGATTCAGGGAAAGATTCTGTTCCTTCGCCATCTTGATGGATACCGGCGCAAACTCGGACAGATGGGTATGGCAGCACAAAGGCCTTCCGCAGATACCGATACCGCCGACAATCTTAGTCTCATCCCTGACGCCGATCTGGCGCAGTTCAATACGTGTCTTGAAAACACTTGCCAAATCCTTTACCAGCTCCCTGAAGTCGATCCTTCCGTCCGCAGTAAAATAGAATAACACCTTATTATTATCAAAGGTATATTCGGAATCGATCAGCTTCATCTCAAGGCCGTGCTTGTGGATTTTTTCGAGGCAGATCTGGAAGGCTTCCTTCTCCTTTTCCTTGTTCCTTTTTTCAATCTGGTTGTCTTCCTCCGTCGCCTGGCGGATCACCGGCTTTAAGGGCTGGATAATCTTATCATCCTCAACATCCCTTGGCCCTAGTACTACATGGCCATATTCAATTCCTCTAGCAGTTTCAACGATAACGTTGTCCCCTTGCTTAATATCGTAACCTGCCGGGTCAAAGAAATATACCTTGCCGGCACGCCGAAACCTAACTCCGATTACATTAACCATTACTGTTCTCCTTTATACTGAGCAGCATCAGCTCAATTGCAATGTCAAAGTTAACATTTGCCTTCAACCTGATTTTTGCCTTTTCCATTGCACCTATAATTTTCTCCAGGCCTTCATAGCTTCTGGTATTTGCCTGGGCTTTGATAAAGGTCAGCTCATCCCTGTATAGCAACAGATCCGGATCCATTGTCGCCTTATACATCAGAACATCCCTGTACCACAGCATCATTAAGTCAATATAGTCTTCTATATTATTCTTGCTCGCAGTCAGAGTTTTTAAACCGGATATAATCTCATGAAGCTCCATATCGTCAATATATTTTAATATGTGGAGCACCTCACCCTTCATCCGTTCAAAATCCTCAGAGGAAGCATACTTTATAGCTTTTCCCACATTACCGCCGGAAAATGCCGCTGCCATCTCCGCCATATAATCCGGTATCTGGTGCCGGGCCATCAAAAACTCCTTGATGGACTGCTTATCCACCGGCTTTAAATTAAGCACCACGCACCGGGAAAGAATGGTCGGCAATATGACATTGATATTGCTGACCAACAATAGGATAACTGCATATTCCGGCGGCTCTTCAATGGTCTTTAATAAGGCATTCTGAGCCTGCTCCGTCATTTTATCCGCATCATCTATGATATATATCTTAAACTGGCTGCTATAGGGCTTTACCTGAATGTCCGCATTCACTTGAAGCCTGATATCCTCTACGCCGATACTGGCCTTTTCATGGGTAACATGGATAATATCCGGGTGGTTACCGGATTCCGCCTGTATACAGGATTTGCAGCGGTTACAGGATAGTATGCCACCCTCTTCACATTGCAGGGTTTTTGCAAAGGTGTCCGCCAGCAGCTTCTTGCCCATGCCCTCTTCCCCATGCAGGATATAGGCATGGGAAATCTTATGGGAGGCAATCCCGTTCTGTAAATGCTGTATGATACTCTCGTGACCTATAATCTGCTCGAAATCCTGCATCCTGACCTCCAAATTGCTATGATAATTTCTATATAAATTTCTATATAATAATCAATAATTAATCTAAAACAGTCAATTCACAATCAATCCAAAATCAATTAATCAATCCAAAATCAATCCAAAAATTAACCTAAAGCCTTTATTTACATGCAATTGCATTACGAAAAGATATCCAGGAGCAGCCCCCTGATCTCATCAATTTTCCCAAGAATCACAAGATGATCCTTCTCATCCTTGATCAGCTCCGCTGCCAAATCATCCAGGTTCTTATCAATCAGCTTAATCATGGTATAGACTCTATGCCTGCCTCTTTTATCAAGGAAGTTCTCCCGGAAAAACTTATGGGAACGGTTAACGATCTCATTCATAAATTCCCGGATCAGCTCACGGTAGCGCTTCATATCCGTGATATCCATGTGTTTAGCGATCTTTTTGCCCTGGGCTGATATCTCCTCCAGCATGAAATTTATTCTGGCCTGGAGCTCCTGCTCCTCAATATGGGAAACCAGGGTAAATTTAAACGAACCATCTGCTTCCGGCATAGGTGCTTTCTTTTCAACCTGATTCAGTTGCTGCAACTGGTTCACTTTAATTTCCATAACAAACCTCCACTCGGGCGTAAAGCATTGCCTGCACTTGATATTATACCTTCTTCGCAAGCTACCATCCATATTATATCATATAACCAAACTACTTTACAGCATAATTTTTGATGTCACTGATTACTGGTTATTTCAGCCAGTCCCTGATATCCTGTCAAAGCTTGACTACAAATTTAACCCCTGCCCCTTTTATGTTCTCAAAGCCAATTTTCCCTTTATGCATGACCGTTATTGCCTTTGCTATAGGCAACCCTAAGCCAAAACCGTCGGTGATGTTTTCGGCGTTCGTATTACCCCGGTAAAATCGTTCAAAGATTTTATCCCCTTCTTCCTTTGGTATTATAGGTCCGGTATTAAATACCTCCAGGACCGCCCTTTTATTTTTTTCATAAAGGCTTACCTTAACCCTTCCTTTTTCATCCGAATATTTAATGGCATTATCCAGGAGAATGATAACCAGTTCCTTAATTTTATCCTGCTCACCATAGTAAAAAATATTTTCTGTAATCCCAGTAGACAGCTCTTTTTGCTGTTCATAGGCCACACTGTCCATCGTAAGCACCGCATTGACTACGACTTTGCTTAAATTAAAGGTTTGGAACTCCTTTATCTTTGCCTTATCCTCCATGCGGCTTAAGCTTAGCAGGTCATTGACCAGGGCATTCATCCGCTCCGTATTTTCCTTAATCGTCCTGACCCATTTCCTATTCGCATTACTATTCTCCAACAGCTCCGCATTGGCAGAAATAACCGTGAGAGGCGTCTTCAGCTCATGGCTGGCATTGGAAATAAAATTTTTCTGCATTTTGAAAGCTCTGTCCACAGGACCTACTACCCAATAGGACAGCCTAATAATAAACAAGCCGATAAGAAGGCTTCCCGCGATCCCCATGAAAAGGCAGGTATGAAAAAGATTATCCAGCATGCTGTTTTGCTCACTGTAATCAGAAAATACCAGCATATAGCCATAAGCCTTTTTGCCTGAGAGAAATTTAAGGTCTCCGATGCTTCCCTTTTCCTTTTTTATTTGCAGGGCCTTATCTGCCAGCTCCTGAATACTTACATCGGGGTAGTCCTCTTCCTGATACCCGATAATCTCTAAAATTCTCTTTGATTCATCCAATCTGACGGCAAAGGTACTATTTAGAAATTCCTCCCGGGAGTTAGAAAAGGCATGGCTGTTTATATTCTTCGTCCAGTTTCTTAAAGTCCTTCCGTCATTTCCCAGAACCTTCTCCATCTTTTTATTCATATTGCTCTCATTGCTATAGGCGACTGAGATATAGATGGTTCCCAAGATCAGGATGACAATCAGAAGCAGCGCACTAAAGGTGACCAGTATAAATTTATACCTCATTTCCTTAATCATTCAGAACCTCCAGATAATAGCCCAGGCCTCTGGTATTGCTGATCGTAATATCCGCTTCGATTGCCTTTAGCTTTTTACGCAGAAAGGAAATGTAGACTTCAATATTGTTATATTCACAGTCGCTGTCAAAGCCCCAGACCTTTTCAATCAGCTGCTCCTTTGATACCTTCTGGCTGCAATTATTCAACAGCAGCTCCATGATCTGATATTCCTTTTTTCCCAGGCTGATCGAATTGCCTTTACAGGACAGTGTGCATTGCTGCTGTAATAATACCACATTTCCCATTGACGGATTATCAGGAAGGATATATTCCTTTCTTCTTGTAACGGCCCTGATCCGTGCCAAAAACTCTGTAATTGCAAAAGGCTTGGTCATATAATCATCCGCTCCACAGTCAAGGCCCGTTACAATATCCTCCATTTCCGATCTGGCGGTAAGTATGAGAACCGGTGTATTAATATTTGCCGCCCGCATTGCCTTCAAAATCTCGTAACCGCTCATTTTCGGTATCATAATGTCTAATACTATGCCGTCATAAACTTCTGTCTGTATGCATTCCCATCCCTTTTTCCCGTTATGGCAGAGATCAACAGAATAATTATTTTGTTTTAATATTTCCACAAGCGTATCCGCAAGCATAAGCTCATCTTCTATAACCAGTATCTTCATTTCCTGCCTCACATTTTCCAATCCATTAGGTACAAGCTATCTTTATTTTATCCTATTTTGTTACAAAAATCAAAAAATAGTGTGAAAGAAAGAACATTTTACATCCCAAATTGAGTGGCCTCAAATGTTCGTTAGTATATATTTTTCATTTTTAAAGGCTAATTCAAGCTTTACCAGCTACAATAGACCCGTAAAATCCTTAAAAATCTTTAAACCCTTATTTTATCTATGGACTTTTAGGTGAATACTTATTATGAAAGGATGATGATATGAAACCAAAATATTTAAAAACTGCATTTATAACAACTGCTGTCCTGGCTGTTATTGCCATCATTACCACTGTTGTTCTTGTACAACTAAGGAATACAAAAGAAACGGGTGCCGTTATCAGTACCTCCTATGATATCAAAACCTCTCCCTTGTCCTTAACAGCGGCCGAAGACATATACAATATAGACACCCAGAATGAAATATGGGCAGATATTGAGGCATATAAGGACAGCAAGGATTACACCTTTGGGGACGCCCTTATTATTGAGAATCCATTTCAGACGAATTCCCAGAGCATGTACATTTATTTCAAAACACAAGAGCCTGCCAGTATGGAATATACAATTCATGTGGAAAATACCGACATACCGGATTTCACCAGAACCTGTTTTAATTCTGGGGAGGACAATATGACAACGGAGCACGAGTACCAGATACTCGGTGCGGTTCCGGAAACCGACAATGAAATCACTCTGACACTTACCTATTCCTCAGGTAGAACAGAGGCCAGAAGCTTCACTTATAATGCGCCGGCTCTGACCGGGGGCGGCAATCTCATCCTGACCTATACGGACGGAGAGACAAGTGAGGCTTTGGCGGATGGACTTTATACCGTTTTTGCGGGCGACTCCTTCTTTTATTATTATGATAATGACGGCATTCTCCGCAGCGAATTTCCGATCTTAGATTACAGGGCTTTGCGTCTGATTTTCAAGGATGATAAAATGTATTACAGTGCAGGCGTTTCTGCTTTTGTAGAGATGAATTCCCTGGGCAGACTGACTAACATTTATGATTTGGGAACGTATAATGTCCATCACGACTATACCTTTGACGACAGCGGAAATATTCTTTTATTGGCTACTGATACCCAGTCACCACAGGAAGAGGATAGAATCCTGTATCTGAAGCCTGATACCGGGGAAATAAACCAGATACTTGACTTGACCGATATTTTCCCGGATTATTATATAAACTGTACACCGAATAAGGATGGTAAACTGGACTGGATGCATATTAATACCATCCAATGGCTGGGTAATGACACTTTGTTATTAAGCTCAAGAGAGACCTCTTCCATCTTGAAAATAAATAATATCTTTACCACTCCTTCATTGGAGTACATGCTGGGAACCGAATCCTTTTGGCAGGACACACCTTATAGCTCCTACCTTTACGGGAAAGCAGGTGATTTCAAAAGCCAGCTTGGTCAGCACACCATAACCTATGTCAAGGATAGTTCCCTGGAGGAAGGACAGTATTATCTTTATTTGTTTAGCAATAATATTGGAATCAGCTCTACCAGACCGGATTATAATTGGCAGGAGCATTTTGATAATATCGGCTCGGCAGGAAGCGCCGAAGGCGATGAAACCTCCCTGTTCTACAAATATTTAGTCGATGAGAATAAGAAAAACTACAGTTTGGTAGAAAGCTTTGAGGTTCCCTACTCCGGGTATCAGAGCAGCGCCCAGGAAATTGGCTCCAATACCGTTATCAGTCCCAGCAATCCAAAGGTATTCCAGGAATATGATAAGGATAATAACCTTATACGCTCCTTTGAAACCGGAAGCAGCAAGCAGTCTTACCGGACCTATAAATACACCTTTGAAAATTTCTACTTTAAATAAATAACCCCAAATAGATACCTTCTTATTTTCAGGGGTATCCTATCCCAAAGAAAGTCCCTTTCCCGCTTATTAGGGGAAGGGACTTTCTTATACTATCTTATGCTTTCTTATGTTTTCATCCATCTGTTTCTTATAATAGTCATTCACTCATTGTCAATGCCAAGGTATAGAATATGGTTCTTCACATTAATAGAAACTAACGAAGATCAATGATATGCCCCTGCTACTTTACAGTATAACTTTTGATGTCACTGATTACCTCGGCCAGACACCGGCTGATATCATAATTATTATATCTCTTTATTATTCCGGCCTTTCGCAGGTTTTCCTCCGAGAAGTCCTCCTCATCCGCCAAATAACGCCTGCACATCTCCGCATATTTCGGATGCTCCTGCTTTTGCTCCCTTTTTAAGGCCCTCATCAGGCGAATTCCATCCTCCACCTCAAGATAGACCGGAACCACCTTATCCTTACCAAAATATTCACGGATCTGTTCAAAGGTTTCCAGGGTGCCTATCATTAAGTAATCCGCCTCATCCAGGTTAATCTGCCCGTCATTGACAGTAAAATAATGCCATATGCCATGGATTGTCTGATAGGAACGGTGTTCAATTATCTTATTCTGCATTTGAAGCTCCCTTAAGGTATCCTCATTAACAAAATAATATTCCACCCCGTTCTCTTCTGATTTCCTGATCGGCCGTGTCGTATACATAACTGCTGTCTTTAGTCCCAGCTCCCCGCAATCCATTAGCTTTTTGTAAATAGTGTCTTTTCCTGTTGAGCTCTTACCCATGACAATAAATATCTTACCCATGAAAGCTTGTTCCTTTCCCTATTACAACCTCAAGCTCATCCATCCCTATACCGGTAAGGCCTGTGATTGTAATTCCCTCGTTTTTTACTTTTTCAATATAACGGACCAGCTCCGCATCAATTCGTTCTCCCGGTACCAGGAGCGGGACGCCCGGCGGAAACTGGCTAATGAACGCTGCCGAAATCCTCCCTGCGCTCTCAGGCAGCTTGACCGTTTCTGATTGGCTTTCCATGGCTTCTCCCGGAAGAAGGATTAGCTCTGCTCCTGCTTTCGGGAAATCCCCATATTCCCGGCAGTCTGTCCGCTCCTTAACGGATGATATCCTTCCCCTATCCCCAAGCATACGGTCAATGGAACCCAGGGCTTTAGCAAAACGTGTCAGACCTTCCTCAGTATCCGCAATACTGGTCATTGCCAATGCATATTCAGAAGCCGCCATCTCCAATTCGATATGGTACTTTTCCCGGAGCAAAACCTGCAGCTCATGTCCCGTAAGCCCTGTGCCACGGACGGATACCGTTATTTTGGACCGGTCAACATCATATATCCCATGTTTTTCACCAGGAATATTGTTTGCTGGTTTGTGATTTATTATTTTATGGCCTGCCAATTCCTGATCTTCCATCTTATAATCTACTATCTTATGGCCTGCCAGTTCCTGATCTTCCATTCTAAAATCTACTATTTTAAGAAAGCGCAAATCCTGCAGCGAAGCATAAAACTCTTGCAAAAGTACGGTATATTTCTCAAAAAGCTCTTTTCCCTGTTCCTCCAGCAGCTTAATACACTGGTCAATGCCTGCCATCAATACATAGGAGGGACTGCTGCTCTGGTAAACAGCTAAATACTTCTGCAGCCTGCCATTTAACTCCTCCCGGTTACAATGCAGTACTGCGGACTGGGTCATTGCCGGCAGTGTTTTATGCAGGCTCTGAATTATAATATCCGCCCCTTGCATGACGGCGCTTTCCGGGAATGCGCTATGGAATCCAAAATGGGCTCCATGAGCCTCATCCACTAAAAGCAGGGCATTTTGGCGATGAACGATCTCCGCAATGGCCCTGACATCGGATGCAATACCTTCATAGGTAGGAGAAGTGATTACCACCAACCTTGTTTCAGGGTGCTTTATCAACAGGCCCTCGATATTTTCAGGAAGAATTCCACCGTTAACCGGTATCTGCCCCAGCTTCTGTGGATAACAATAGACCGGCCTAAGATTCCTGACCATTGCCCCGTGGTACACGGATTTGTGGGAGTTTCTCGCGATTAATACCATATCCCCCGGACTTGTCGCCGCAGATATACCGGCCAGGATTCCCGCGGTGCTTCCATTCACTAGAGGATAGGATTTTTTTGCACCGTATAATTCCGCTAACCGTTCTGACAGGCTCCTTAGAATATCCTCAGGCTGATGAAGGTTATCAAAGCCTTCAATCTCTGTAATATCAATCCCTATGGGGTTGCCCATCCGCATTAGCTCCATATTTCTCTTATGCCCGGGCATGTGCATCGGATAATAGTCCTCATTTGTATATGAAATTAACTGCTCATATAATCCTGCCAATGTTAATCATGCCCGCCTTTTTAAATTTATTTTGATAATTTTATACATTTCCATACAGAGTTACTATATACTAAGTTCCATGAAAAAACAAGTTTCAGCAAAAAAAATTGGTTCTACGAAATTGCTATGCGCTACCTTACATCACCCTTTTGAAATTAGCTGCTTGGAGGCTGCCCTGATTCCCGTATATTATGTTCTCTTTGTTTTATCATCATTTTTTAAATAATATTTGGTGCCTTTATTCGTTCCCTGTGTGTCTAGAATATTTAATTCACATAATTTTTTCAAGTATCTCCGGACCGTCGAAGCCGGCATGCCTGTTCGTCTGGAAACATCTATATTGGTGATAAATTCTGAGTTTTCAAACAATGCAAAGGTTAGGGTATAAAACTGTTTTTCTTTATCGCTCATTTTATCGCTCATTTTATCGCTTAGCCCATTACTAATTTTAAACCCTTCGTGCATTCTAATTGTTGCTATCAGGTAGGTTCTGTCGTTATCCGTCTCAAATTCCGGTAGCGGTGATCCATTCCCCTTTAATTCTCGTAAAATTTTAGATATCCCTGTTGATTTCTTTTCAGATAAATCAATTTCCTTTAAGAATTCACCAATACGCCGATTTCTGTATTTACGGGCTAAAGCCTTTCCTTGAATAAATTTCTCCATATCAATCCACTTTGCTGGTCCAGGATAATTAATGATCTTGATACAGTCAACATAAATCCTTACTTCTACCGGCTCGGGTTCTCTGTATGATTTATGGAACAGGGCGTTCACTAATGCTTCTTCTAAAGCATTATACGGATAATTGAAATATCGCTCAGCTTCTGCCTGATTGGGGATTTTGACTACCTTTTCCTCAATTACGTTTGTCTTAATATAGTCCAAGGTATCCCTTATTTGCTTAAAGATTGGTCCCGTAAATGTCTTTTCCGTAAAATCATCCGATGCCTCTGCTTCCGCTGAATTGAATTTAATCAGTTCAATTTGGGCTCCTGGTATAAATTTTTCAGGATACTCCGAAAACATCAAAATACCAATGTTGCGTATTGCAACATCCGTATCCGTTTTATTTGCTGCCTCTTCTGCGATCAGCAGTTCTTCCATGGATTTTGAATTAATATCCCGAACTAACGAACTATTGCTTTCCCTCAGAAAATCTTCCAAATACCCTCTCCGGATATCTGATATTGTTGCTTCCCTATTTACCCTGTCATCAAATGGAATAGAATTAAATTTATCAAACAACTCTGATAGCTCCTCATCCTTTGCTATCGTCTTTACTGAAACAGGCTTAATCCAGTAGTCTTTATGCTTATCCGCTTTCAGTCCAGCCTCACTCTTACCGGAATACACGTCCTTTGGCGCCTTATATGGCCCGTTTTCCCCGGCGGCAGCACCGGCTTCCCATTTTTTTCTTCAATGCCTATGACGATATAACCACCATTAATATTAGGATAATCATTTGCATAAGCACATATCGTATGAATGATATCCGCCGGGTTCCACCCCTTTTTGTATTCTACGCGGTCCTGCTCTACGACCCGTCCTTCCAGCAGGGTTTCTAACTTTAATGGTATGATAGAAATCACCTCCTACTTCTTTTTAATAAATATGTTCGATCGCTCGGTATAAAAATTTTTATAAATTCTCCTTGCTTTGCTTCCTCCTCTTATCCTCCGGTTTATTTACATTGTCAGGAATCAACCATGTCTTTCCTTTTTTTATGACGCCGTCGATTCTCTGCTGCTCACATAACAGTGCAATCCTTCTGGAGCTGATCCCCCATCTTTCTGACATTTCAACCGTCGTTAAATACTCCATGACAAATCCTCCTTTGTCCCTCGGAGGTTTTATCCTCCTATTCTTACTACCCATTGTATTCATTTACCAGAATAATAGCAAGTGTTTTTATGCGAAGCTGTAAACATTAAATGTCCCACAAGATACAACAGCCCTAACTAGTGGACGGTTTTCCAATCCGGCTAATTAGGGCTTCCAGCGTTAACTTTATTCTCTTTACTTTATTTACTTTACTTTCTTAATTTTATTCTTTTCCTTTATTCTCTCATCTTTTTTCTCTTACTTTATTCTTCTGTGCGGTTGCCGCTTTCTAATACACCATTTAGAAAGGTATACGGATACTGAGTACCGCATTGGTTACATTCAATATACGTCCTTGTATCCTTTTGTTCTCGTTTGTCGTATAGAAAAGATAGAAATTCCTCATGATTCTTTAAGCCCGGTGCATCTGAGTCAATCACATAAGAATAAACATAACCCGCTTCATACCGTAGTGTGAGCTTTTTTCCCAGGCATATTGGACATTGATAGGTTGCAGCTTCCATATGAATTCCTCAATTCATTTATTTTGTTTATTTAAAATAACTCTCCTGCTGTAGCATTTCCCAAACCCCGAATTCTATACCTCCCTGTACTGCTCAATCATATTTACCTGACTTTTGCTCTTTATACCTTCATAATAGACAATTTTTCCTCTGCCTACAAAAGCACAGTATTCTAAAGCGCTGATAGCTTCCTCATATTTGTTCATCAGCTGTCCGGCGCTTTGAAGAGGCATGCCGCAGACTAACTTAACAAGTTATCTGTGACATGCCTCTTCTATTATCTTATCATATCCTTCAATAAATATATGTTTTATAAATCCATATGGATCTACAGGGCTTAGTTTGGCATTGTTCCTCCGCCATTTCTTTCACCATTTCTTCCACCACCCATACCTCCTGGGAAGCTGGCGCCTGCTTCGCCTCCGCTGGTGGAGACAGAGCTTAATGTAAGGTCTGCTGTTTGGTCACCGCTGGTTATCGTATAAGTTGCATCCTTTTGAAGGTCAGGTGAGCTGATTACTACTGACTGATACTGCTTCTCAGGAGTATAGGAAATTACTACATTGCCGTCAGCATCTTTTATTGTTACCTCTGTGCCAGCTGCACTGCTGGCAGAAAAATTATATAAAATGGAATACTGTGTTGAGGTGCCAGAAAACCCTTGAGCCATTCCAACACTTCCTGCTATTACAACGGTTCCTCCTGTTATATTAGCTGTTCCATTATAATCCATTGCCCCATTGCCGCTATTTGTCGGACCGTTTACATAGACATTACCGCCAGAGATCTCAATAGAGCCGTTGGAATCAATGCCATCACCTTCTGCATTAATGGTGATGGTACCGCCAGAAATGGAGATGTAGCAGTTTGGGTTATTTGCCATTTCACCGCCTCCCATTCCGCCGTTCATTTCTCCATCCCTTCCGGGGCCTCTTCTCATTGCTGTCTCACCCTGTGCTGTTGCAGGGGATGCTCCATCCGTTGAGGTATCTGAGGAGGTTGTAACTGTCATAGTTGACAAAGTAGTCACTGGGATTTCGGTAGAATCAGCAGAAAGCGTTTTTGCTGAATCCTGTGCAGCTGCATCTGGTTGAGGAGCTGTTGTATCTGGCTGTGTAGTTGTTGTATCTGCCGTAGAAGCACTTCCAGCGGCTGCATTTAAGCCATCGTCCTGCGCTGTTACGTCAATGGTACCACCGGCTATCACAATTGCCGTTCCTTCAATACCTTCCTGGCTGTTGGTAACTGTAATTGTTCCTCCTGCGATATATACATATCCTTTTGTTGTATCATCTCCGTTCTTGGACTGAATGCCGTTTCCTTCCGTTGCACTTAAGGTTAGGGTTCCATCTTTAATCTTTACGCAATCCTTACCGTTAAGAGCATCCTTAGCTACGGTTATATTATAGGTACCGCTTGTGATTACCAGATCATCCTTCGAAACAATTCCATGCTTATAATTTCCTGTTATGTCCAGGCTTCCGTTACCATTTAAGGTAAGATCAGCCTTACTAAAGATTACTCCATCTACCGTATTATCATCGGTCTGAACATATTCTGTGCCATCTGTCAGGCTATTCTTTGAATTCTCAGCCAAAGTAATGAACACTTTATCTGCATTCTTAACATAGATGGGTGCATTATCTGAACATTGAATCGTTACACCGTTTAAGACCAATTGAACCTTTGCTTCGTCTGCATTTGCGTCTACAATAATCTGACCGTCATTCAGCGTTCCGCTGATGACATAAGTACCTTCTTCACTGATTGTTAGTATGCTTCCATCCGCCGTTGCACCATTGCCGGCTATTTCAATACTGCTGCCATTTAACGTTATCGTTGTGGCTGTACTTTCATTATACCCAACTTCCAGATCTCTTGCTGAAAACTCCGTATCCACCACTATCTCTGATGAGGTCGTAGTAGCCACTGCTGAGGAAGAATTCCCATCCTTAGAAGCGGTTGAATCTGAGGAGGATGAGGCGGATGTCCCTTCCGTAGTAGCTTCAGAACCGGTGCCTGCATTTGTACAGCCCGTTAACAGCATCGCTGTGATTAAAAGGGCTGATAGTATTCCTAATAATTTTTTCTTCATATTTTATTCCTTCTTTCTTGTGTTATAGCCCCTCTGCCTGGCCTGAAACTATGCCGCAGGAGATTTCCAGGTTTCCGTTCCTGCAACGAAGTTCATCAATAAGTGCTTTTTCCTTCGCAGGATCTTTTAATAGGATTTGATAATGTAATTTATAGAGGCTTCCCATGTTTGAAGTCCTTACCCGGATTAGCTCGGTCTTTTTTGTATACTCGTCAAAAACATCATTAAATATCTCCATATAATCCATACCTTCGGGTATCGTGATCCTTAACTCCTTTTCTCTGGTTTTTGTTTCCCCGAAGCTGGTAACGTTAAAGAGAACACTGACGCCTCCAACGATTAGGACAAATAGCACTGCTACTCCAACATAACCTGTTCCTGTGGCTAATCCGACTGCCATAGCCATGAATAAGCTGCTGATTTCCTTTGCACTGCCTGGAACAGACCGGAACCTGATTAAGCTGAAAGCACCCATAACCGCAACACCCGTTCCCAGGTTACCGTTAACCAGTAAAATTACAATCTGCACAACAGCCGGCAATAGCGCCATTGTCATTACAAAGCCTTTGCTGCTGTTATTGAATCTTCCATGAACAATGGCAAGTACGGCTCCTAAAGCCAAAGAGGCAACTGTACAGATTAGGAAAATCTCAATGGACCATGTATTAGTTAAAATAGAATTAAGCATATAATTTCTCTCCTTTTGTAATTGTTTCTTTCTGAATTTCTATTGATTGAAGATATCCTTTTCCGTATTTTGAAAATGATGATGGAAATATCTCTAACTCATTTAATATGTGTGCTAACCATAGTGGCATTGTTCCGGGAATCTTTATTTCCATCAGCCTTTGGCCCTCCTTTAGAATCGGATTGCCCCAGGCTCCGCTTTCCAGCCAAAGCTCTTCCTCCCTCCATAAAATATTATTATCAAAGGTCACTCTAACTTCCGGATTATCAACTGCATACATTGCTACCCGTTCGTAGGAGATATACATGGAAGGAATTAAATTCTGATAAGATTTTATAAACCAATCAATTTCCTTTGTTATCTGTGTCTGCTTTTTGCTGGGATAGTTATCATATAAATAGTGCTCCGCATCCGTCAATTCCAGCTTTTCCCGTCTTTTATATACAACACCTTTGTATTTCTTCTTAATTTCCACAAATACCTTATCTCCTTCATCCGGTGTTCCGTAGCTTCGTAATCTCAGCTTTTCTTTATAAACCGGCTTATCCATGGAAGTCCGGATAAGCAGATGCTCCGGTGTATCAAAATAAATATTGCATATGGTCACTTTTCCAAAGTGGTCAACCTCCATTTTCTCTTGAAGCCTTTCTCGCAGTAAATCATACTTCTTCTCCTCTAACAAATACTTCATCTCATATCTTTTAAAGGTATCTTGAAAACCACCCATATAATTGTCCTCCAATCCGCCACATCTTCCTGGCTTGTTTTGTCGCCCTTGTTTCCTGCTGTTTCTTTATCTTATGAATTTATTTTAACCGTCCAACTTAAAATGAACTTTAAAATTAACCTTAATTTAACCTTAAATTTGCAGAACTTTTTCATTGGGCTGGAGAAAGAGATGACTATAATGGATAAAATGGCTTCTTTCGTTTCAGAATTAATAAATCAATCTATTAGAAATCTGGGGACAAAACAAAAAAAGCTTCCGCCAGCCTTAGCTGCTAAGACTCCGGAAGCTTTTTACTATATCTTACTCTTGACTATGCCTTATTCTCGACTGTACCTCATCCTTGGCTATACACCATTCTTGACTATGAACCACCTGACAAGAAAGCTAAATCAGCACCGTAAAGCAGATGGATTTGCCATCCTCACTTTTAACTGAAATCCTCCCCTTGTGTGCTTCTACAATGGATTTTGCAATAGAAAGCCCGATTCCATAACCGCCGGTTTCCCTTGCCCTTGAGGAATCCGCCCGGTAGAAACGGTCAAATAGCCGGTCCAGATTTGACGCATCCAGGCTTTCCGCCGTATTATAAACCTCTAACTTCACGCCTTTTTTCGTCCCTGCCAGACTTATCTTAATGCTGCCTCCATCATTAGAATATTTCATGGCATTGTCCATCAGGGTGGACACAAGCTGCTCCATACTGTCCTCATCCCCATTTAACATGATACCAGGCTGTATATCCATTCGAAGCCTCTTATTCTTAGCTTCTGCTACCGCCTCAAAGGATCCGGCGATTTTAGCTACCGCCTCACTTAAATTAAAATGTGCAAAGGTCAGCTTAAGGCCTTCTTCCTCCATCTTAGATAAGGTCAGGAGGTTCTTAACCAGCTTATCCAGGCGGGCCACCTGGTTGCGGATGCTCCCGATCCACTCATTCTCTCCGCCTGTCAGCTCCAGAACATCTGCATTTGCGGAAATAATTGCAAGGGGTGTTTTTATTTCGTGCCCGGCATCCGTAATAAACAGCTTCTGTTTTTCTGCATTTTCTACAAAGGGTCGCATTGCCCTCCGGGACAGGACAGTTAAAAGGACAAACATCAGGATCAATGTCGACACACCAACAACACAGGAGATCACAAGCAGCAAAAGCTCTGACTGGATCTGGCTCCTACAATCCATGAACACGATCATATTCCCGGTATCCTTTTCTATTACCTTGTACTTATAGATACCCATATATCCGCCAGTCTTTCCGCTTTCAATAATATCCGTTGCGTATTCCAGGGCATCCTTAGAGGTGACAGCCGCAATATGGCTGGTATTAATCTGGTTAACGGAGCCGTCGAACCCTAGCTCCACGATAAAATACCTTTTTTCATAGGGGGTTTCCGCATTCATCCTAAAGCCAAATAAAGGGGTAAAGGGCTCGTCTGTTTTTGGGGGACCGTTCATGTGGTCACCCTTAATGAATTCCGGAAATTTACCCTCATTTTCTGCGATGATGCTGATTGACTCGTTGGTCTTTATCTCCGTCTGGACAAAATAAATGCCATTGGTCAGTCCAATCAGGAAAAGCATGACCAGGAAAAGGGATCCCATCGTTATCATAATGAACTTTCGCTGCAGCTTTTTAATCATCTATATTTCCTCCAGGCTATAGCCGCTTCCTCTGACCGCTTTAATCCTGATATTTGCATTCAGGGACTCCAGCTTACGGCGCAGATAGGAAATGTAGACCCAAACCACATTGATCTCCGCCTCGGCATCATAGCCCCAGATGCGCTCCATGAACTGCTCCGTGGAAATAAGCCGTTTCGGGTTTGTCATAAGCATCTCCATCATCTGGAACTCTTTATTTCCCAGCCGTAGGGATGACTTCTCATTGGAAAGCTCATAGTTTTCTTTATTTAAACTGATATTCCCAACCTGAAGCAAATTCGGGGTGAATTCCGACTTCCTCCTGCCCATGGCACGGATCCTGGCCAGGAGCTCCCCCATCGCAAAGGGTTTACTCAAATAATCATCCGCTCCCTTATCCAGTCCGAGAATACGGTCCTCAATCTGTGATTTTGCCGTAAGCATAAGAATCGGGGTATGTATCCCGCTTGCCCTTAATTTCTCCAGCACCTCGATCCCGCTTAGCTTCGGCATCATAATATCTAATACGATCACGTCATAGTTTTCCGACAGCCCATAGTCCAGCGCGTCCGCCCCATCATATACGGCATCCACGGAATAATTGTTGTGTTTTAAAATCGCAACCAGGGCGTTTGACATTTCCTTTTCATCTTCCGCCAACAATACTCTCATTGTAACCTCCCAAATCAATTTCCCTTGTAATATGCCCCACCTTTAATTTGCATCAAAATACCTGTTTCTATGAAATAAGCTCCAGAAAACCCAAAAAAGCTCCAAAGCCCATGGCCTCCGGATTAAGGCTGCCAGCTATTAACCGTAAATATCATCCTGCTGTACTTCCTCTATCATATCCCATATGGCTTGAAAATTCAAATCAGTTGAAGCAATCTCATCGGCGCACCGCTTTAATTCACCGACAATCATGTCCTGGTTTGGAATATCCTTCTTATATTTTAGCTGATGCTCCAGGCTGGCCCAGCAGTCCATTGCAATGGTGCGTATCTGCAGCTCACAGTACACCATGTGGACCTGGTCCTCCAAATGGATTGGCACCTGCAGGATCATGTGGTAGCTGCGGTAGCCGTTAGGCTTCGGGTCACGGATATAATCCTTTTCTTTCATGACGGCGATATCCTTCTGGTTCCTAAGCATGTCCACAACCCAATAAATATCATCCAGAAAGGTGCATACCACACGGATCCCAGCTGCATCATAGATTTCTGTCAGGGCATTTTCCACGGTGATGGGAAGCCCCCTCCGCGATAATTTTTCCCCCATGCTTTCTGCTGATTTAATCCTGGCCTTGCAGTGTTCAATGGGATCCTTGGCATTTTTCATTGCCCTGTATTTACGGATAATGTCCAGCCTCGACAGCACCTCGGTGATGGCACCCTCCAACAGGACATACGCTTCCTGGTAAAATTGCTGTTCTGTTGACCAGGATTCACATACGATATCATGTTTTGTTTGTAGCATTAGCCTGTTCCTCCTGTTGTAAATCGATTGGGTTAATCCGGTAGGTCCGTTTCCCTATAGGAGGAGTATAGCATGGTTACTTTAAATGAAGTTTAAAGGTTGGTGTGTCAAGGCCGATTAAAAAAAGCCTAAACATTATTGCTGGCTTTATTGCCATAATGAATAAGCTTTTATTCCTTTCTTATAGATGGCCCGGCATAAGCTTTACGATATCATATTTATAATTTAGCAGGCTCCACATTTGCTGATAAAATATCATGATATTCCAAATACCTGAACCGCTTAGATTAAAATCGTCAATTATTCTTGTCAGGGCATCAATACTCCTGATATCAATAAACCATACCATATGTTCTATCGGCAGACCGCTATAGGAGGTGTTGTACATAAAAAATGGCGTCTTCGACATTTCATCAAATTGTATCTCCGCCCCTACCTCCTTTGCCAGGGCAACTGCCCTGTCAATTGATAAAGAAAGAGCCTGGGACCGGCCTGGAACATAGGGAAGCTCCCAATCGTACCCGATTAGGGGCTTGCCAATGATGGTCTTGTCTGATGGAACAAATGCCGAGATATCCCCTATAAAGCTTCTCAACAGATATTCCGAGCTAACCGGTGCCGGAGGCCCGGGATTGGTTCCCCAAGCATACTGCAGTATTGTGATGCCGTCCACATACCGGCTTATGGCACTATAGTCCAGCTGTTCATAAACTACCTGGTTATCAACCAATGCTAATTGAGGGTTCAAGGTAATGTTAAAATAGAAGCCTTCGTCCTTTAAGATTTTTGATTCTTTTTCAAATAAGCTTAAATAGAGCTGTTCATTGCTGGCGTTCATATTGCTGATTAACATATTCAGCCCATAGAAGCCTTTGTCCCGAAGGATTTTTATGATGTTATCCATTAACCGGCTGTTATATTCGTCGCTTAATAACAATTCATATAACAGGTCATAGTTCACTTCACCCCTCTGCGTCAGGGCGGTAAGCATCATTAATGGGGCAACCCCATAGGATTTGGCCAGCTGGATCATTTCCGTATCGTCATCATAGGAAATAATTTCACCTTCACTTGAGGCGCTGTAATTAAACACGGATAAATAGGTCAGGTAGGGCAATGACTGGATCAGCATATCTTTTCTACTAAAAGCATAGGAATATCCATTTGTAACAATACTGCCCTGCTGGTTATAACGGATAACCAATGTTTCTCCCGGATAAATATATTCCCTATAATACAAAAAAGGATTATTTCTCAGCAGCTGCAGAAAGGTTATGTTGTAGCGCGCCGCAACGCTACCCAGGGTGTCGCCTTCTTGGACTATATAGGTTTCTGTAGGATATATTATAATTAAAGCCTGGCCTGGCACCAGGTTGCGTGAATAATCAATTCCATTATCCAGTATCAATTTATAAGGTGTGATTCCATGATTGCGTGCTATAGAATCAATGGTATCTCCTGGTAGGACAATGTAGATTTCCATAAGTAATCCTTAACTATTTTTAATTCATTATATGACAGATTAGGCCAACAATTCATTTACGCGGGGAATTTGTTAAAATTTTGATAGGGATAGTAAGAAATGGGCTTTTTGCCCAAAAAAGCAGGGTATGATTCCTTGATGCTTTAGTTCATACCCTGCCCAGATTGTACTGTATACAATTTTAATCCATAGGCTCATAGGCTAATGGCATAGGCTTCGCGGAGGCCCGAGGCCCGCAGGAAATTTGCCAGGCTTACTTGTGATTTGCCAAAAATAATGACTGCTCTTCTTTTCTTCGCCTTACCAGGCCTGCCAGCACAATGTCCCCTGCTTTGTTCCATTTGATAAATTCAGCAGCTGCTCCCTTGTAGTCTCCTGCGTTTAACTTTTTTAGCAGGGTAGACCGCTTTAAGTTGCCGGCCCCTACGTTATATGTAAAGCTAACCAGTGCTGCAAATTGGTTCTCGGTAAGCTTAACCCTTACCAAATTTGTAACTGACTTCTCAAAGCCTGTTAGGTCTTCCTGCAGCAGGGCAGCCGCTTTTTCTTCCGTGATGCGCATTCCCGCTTTAATTGGCTTTCCTTCCACTGTTCCTGTGTGCCCATAGCCGATTGTCCATACCTTTGCGGGACACTGATAGGCGGTCAGCCGACATCCTTCAAAGGATTTAACCAGCCTGATACCGGCAGCATTTGTTTTCATAAGGATCCCTCTTTTGGTTTATTGATAAGTAAATCAATGGCATTCTTTAAAATCTCAGGGTACCTGATCCCCATAAGGCCGCCATTTTCAAGGATGGATAAGGCTTCATTTGCAGCAAATCCAATGACTACTGCATTTCTTACGATTTCCGTCCCCGTGAATTTGTCCACCTGGGCGGCTACGAGGACATATAGAAGTATCATCCCTTTTTTACATAATCCTTTGAATCCGGCCTTACTCTCCATGGCTCCATTGGCTGTCTTTGTTGACTTTTTGAACACCCCGGCTACGATGAGTCCGGTAATATAGTCAACGGCCATGAAAAGTACCAGCGTCTGTAATGCCATATCCCATCCTCCAAGTAATTGAGCGAGAAAGCTTCCTATTAGTCCGAATATGCTGACGGATAAAATTTTTAATGTATTTAATTTTTCCATGCAATCACTCTCATATTTTATAGTCGTAGTTATTTATATCCCTCGCCAAGGATGTGGTGTTGTGATATTGAAGAGGCTGTGGGTAGTTCCGGTATTCCTGCTTTAGTTGGGGCAGGGGGTGGGAGCTAGGCACAGCCTCTTGGGTTGTTGTGTTTTAAATCATTGCTTTTGTATATAAAAGAATCTTAGGGGCTTACTCATGCAAGAATTATTTAGTCCGCAATTGTGGTCAATTGTGAATTATAAAAGGCACCCTCACGGATGCCTTGAATTTTTCTGCACTAGTGCAATCAATTTTTTACTTTCAATAGCCTAGCCCCAATATATTATAGAAAGTAAGTACATCTTTCTATAATCGGGATGCACGGCGCAAATGCAGCGCCTTTTATGAGAAGTTAAAAAGCAACTTCTCATAACTTATATTATTACTATAATAATTATGGCTTCCAAAAAACATTTTCTTTTACAATCTTAGCTGGATTACCTGCTACAACAGCTTTTGGAGGAACATCCTTTGTTACAACGCTCCCTGCTCCAACAACTGCTCCATCTCCGATAGTTACACCTTTAAGAATAATGGAATTGCATCCTATCCAAACATTATCCCCTATTTTAGTTGGCCGATAAATTTCGGTTTCGCCATTAAGTTTGTGATAATCTCTGTCCAAAATAGTACAATTCCATGATATATTACAGTTACTTCCAATTGTAATGCTGTCCCCACAATGGATTTGCGTATTGTCACCAATTCGAGTATTATCACCGATTGTAAGGGTGGCACATTTATCAGTTCCCCAAACACTTATCTTGCACCTGCTGTATATAATCACTTTTTTACCGATGATAATATTGCAATTCTTGCGATTAATAGATACTCCTCTATACACTCTTAAAAGAGACCCACCCTCATCAATCTTTAGCTTTTTAAATGCTCCCAGAATGATATGGATAGCATTAGAAAAAAATTCTCTTATTAGCATATGTACCCCCATTAACTTTGGTTTTAGAATGATTATATATATATTCTGGGAAATTCGATAAATTTAATGAAAATAATGGTTTGTTTAGAAATATTATATCATTTTTTACTGTGCCTGCCAATTAATTTGTAGAACATGAAATAATTACTCGCTATATTTATTGTATTTATTAATTGGATTGAAATGTTTCGCAATCGTGCCCAACTGCGTACTCTTGTTCTCATTGATCAATGTTACTAATTCGGTTTATCCTCCTTAATTCGCATAAACCTCCCCGGTAATCTCCATATATTGTTCTGCGGTAATTACTCCTTTTATAACACATATAGCTACCATCTGTTTTGTCCATAAACCTCTGTCATAATTCTTTTTAATCATATTGAAACTCATATCTTTAGCCCTCCTACATTGATAAAACGTTCTGAAATTCGAGTGCGGCAGCAATCCGCTCCTCAACGGAAGGTTCCGTATTTATTTCTGGCGGTGTATTTATTTTATCCTGTATCGCCAATAAAGCCTCTTCATCAGATAAACTTTCATCAATCCGATGTATGTTTCTGAGTGCCTGTAACTCCTGTATTGCCTGACAAGTGTTACCGTTTACCTCGATCACATGTGGGAACAGATCAACTGCCGGAAAATCACTCCTAATTATATCAGGTGTTGCTATTGCCCCATTGGGGAACATATAAGTCTTTGTACCATCAAAAATTTCTAATTTTAACATAATTGATTCCTCCTAAATTTTAATTATTTTAACCCGCCGTATTGAATGCAACCACATTGGCCGAAGCATTGTTTCCTCCAGCCAGGATCATATAATCGCCTATAAACGCCCCCCTATGCCCGGGGCTGTTGCCGAATGACCCAATGCTGGGTGATTCATGTCTTATCAGGGATGTATCGTAGGCATAATAAGGCAAATTAATTAATCCGATTGTCTGAAATGCCGCAAATTCCGGATGCTGTATATAACCGTCTATGGCCGTGAACGTATTGATAGTGGCATTACCAAACGTAAATGGGGTAAGCTTAACGAGCGAAGCATTATAACCCTCTATTATACAGGGATTATCCAGCTTATTGTTCCCTACAAACAGGGCAAAACTGTCATTGCATATTCCTGCAGTCATTTTCGCCGGAGATGACAATGACGCAATCTGCGTCCTGACGTATGACGGGTTTACCGAATATACGGTATCCGAATATGGTTCTGCTGGGTTACCTTTTATACTGCCTCCTGCCAATAATACATTGCCGCCAATGCATGCCGTGCCAACACCTGCATTATCGGATGCATATACTGTGGTTTTTACAAGTGAAGTATCTATTATGTCCGTTGAACCCTGTTTAGTATATGGATACATCCTGTATGTGCCAAACCCTACGACTGCAAATGCAGGATTGGTTAAGCTGTTCTGCTGCGCACACTGGCCGGTATAATTACCGTCTTGTGGAACGAGTGTTCTTGTCAGGGATTGGTTATATGCATCACCGTAGGCGGTTCCCATCCCGTTTGCCGGGAAAAACGCGTAGTTCCCAATACTGGTACCATGCGCTAACGCCCTAGCCACATGCAGGGAGGGTGCAGTTGTCTTTACCAGGGATGCATTATAAGCATCAACACTGAAGAATGTGCCATATTGTCCCAGACCGCCTGCAAACACTGCATACGCGCCATTGGATGCCGACCCCATGTTCCTTGCATTTGGCTCCGTTGTGCCTGTTACATTCCCGGTATGCCGGCTGAATTCATATCCGCTCCAGGTCAGCCTTGCGACACCGCCCACACCTACATAGATCTTCCTTACCTTCCTTGCGACACCATCGACCCCAACATAGATCTTTTTAGCCTTCCTCGCAGTACCTCCCACACCTACATAGATTCCTCTTGCCATATATCCTCCTTATTGGTAAACACAGTAAAACATGTTATTAGTCAGCGGGGATGAACCGGCAGCCAAATCAGTGGTGCTAACTGTAAAATGATAACCGTCAACCGTGTCTGCATTTCCCCCGTTTGCAGGTAAGGAGGCAGGCAATCCGGTAATCATGGATGCAGGGTGCGTTGCCGGATGGGTGTAGTTATTGGCATTCGCGGCTATTCCATCCAGTTTAGCTTTATCCGCACCGCTCATCAGACCATTAGCTGAGGTAGTAGCCGTGGCTGTGGAAGCCTTCCCGTTCCATGCTACTTTTTCAGCGTCAGTAACATGGCGGGTATTGGTATCACTGGGATGCACATAGTTATTGGCATTTTGTTCAACCGTATCAAGTTTGGACTTATCGTCGGCACTCATCAGGCCGCCTTTGGATGCGGTAGCTGCGGTTTTGTCTGCTTTCTGGGCCAACTGCAAATCATGCTCCTGTAATGCCACATCAATAATATCCATATTTTCATTCAGTATATCAACGTTATAATACTCCTCTTGCCCTTGCTTTATTAACTTATATTTTGGCGTCTGTGTTGCCATTATGTAAGCACCTCATTTCTTAATTGGTAATGTGTATAATTTGAAAGATGCGCATTTGTGAACCTGCCCAAAACAGAATTTGTATTAAAAACATACTCAAACGTATAACTTAAATGTGCCGGTTTGATTTCTTCAATCGTCAATGTGAGACCTTCCATATTTCCAGGTATTCCAAGAGATCCAACAAATTTAATCTTAAATTTGTAATTTTCAGGCTCTTCAATTACCTCAACTTCACCATTACTATATGATTTAGCCGTATCAATCAGCATCTGTTTTGTGACAGTTCCTACTCCTCGGATCTTAGCCTTAATACGTTCCCTTCTAAATATGTCCGATTTTGAAACATCGACTTCTAACCCATAGATTTTCTCATATCGCGACAGCAATTTTGAAGCCGTATTTACAAAGCATTCGTTGATGGTTTCATCATATCCAGCCGCAAGACTATTAATTTCCGTAGTCAATATCCCCTGCAACCTTTCCATAGATGAATTGCCAGCGTAATATTCAGGCAGTAGTTCCATTAAATGCATCACTCCACCTCCATCAGAGTTACCGATCCAGTAACTGGTATCTCATAATCCCCAATTATTATATTGGAAGTATCCTCATTAATTAATAAATCAGAATAATCCGCAACCCCAGAGGTGGTTAATAGCAAGCTTCCTATTTTTGCATAGCTAACCACATATGTTTTAAAAACAATGCTCTCCAAATAAGATGTATACGACGAAATGAACTCAGCTAAAATCTCATCATATTTCCTCGTACCATCTAATTTAATATTGGCCTTAATAGATATCGTTTTCGCGGAGGGACTGTCAACCGTCACGGTTGCTCCAATCGGCCTTACCGTTTCAATATAATCAAATACCTTCCCTTCAAGCGTTTCATCAATTTCCATATTGCTGTCTAGAACCAACACCTTTACAGTGCCCGCCCCATTCCAAAGAGGAAATACCTTTGCACTGCCAACCCCACTAACTTCTAATGCCCAATTTTTATAATCTGCCACGTTTCCGCTGGTTGAGGTTGATTGTACCATCGAGTAGAATCTCGCCCTAAGCTCATCATCTGATTCCTCATTTTCTCCTGAAGAAATGACTCCTGTTAATGTGGCTGTAACTCCCGATACATTATCAATGCTGTCCAATGCACCTGAATAAAGATTTCCGATTTCTCCAGGCTGCTCACAGGTTGCAGAATAAATATTTTCAGCCAATTGTTCTGTTATTTTATATGTAATTTCATTTTTCCCCCATCTGGTACCTATTTCAACAGCTCCATTGGTTTCTATCTTCCGTTTTGCATGGGTTGGTACTTTTCTGGCTAACCCATAGTCTGCAACAACTTTATCAAGATACTCTCCAACAGCAGTATCTCCACTTACTAAATCAACTAATGAATCAAGATAAAAATATGTCTGTGCAAGATGATATGCACAAGGTGCCAAGGCATCATAAATAATAGATCCCTCTCGTTTATCTACATCAGTTTCTACACGATTTAGCATGTCATTCAAAATATTTTCGTAAGTCATTGTTTCAAACATTATGTACTCACCGCCTTACTGATTGTGTTTTTCCCATAAATACTTACAACATCAAAGATACATAAGATTGAATCTTTTAAAAAACTGAAAACAAAGTTTTCTACGCTAGTTATCCTCTCATCCTCTAGTAAGCACTCCTTTATCCTACGGCTCAATTCCATTTGGACATAAAGCTTGTCTTGCCCGATTAAGTTTTCCAATTCTATTCCATAGGAAAAACTATAGATTGGATATTCATATTTTTCAGTATTCAGCACTTTATATATCGCTTGCAATAGCGCATCGTTATCATCTATGTATCCTTGTATGGTGTTACTTATTATTTTATATGTCTTTGATGTTTCTATCGTGTCGGTTGTTGAAACGGTTACGTCCATACTTGTATTAGGTATCATAATTCACATCCTCTACTCTATATTCGTATGTTGTTTCATTTATTGAAAGTGTTAAAATGGTTCCTTTTTTAAGGACTGGTCTATCAATAATCTCAAGAATATAATACTCTTTTCCTCCGTGATTTCTTAATACTCTGACCTTATCTCCAACATTGACTTGATCTTTTAAATTTCCTCTTATTAGCTCATGGGGTATCGTCACCTTATCATTGATTGCGATCCCTTCACTGTTAACAGAACCTGACATATATGAACATAGTTTTGCATTATTGATATAATTTCTTACAATAATTTTTATCTCATTAATCAAAGCTTCGCCTCCACCTCCATTGTATGCGTTGGAACAAATCTATGAGTTACCGATTTAACCACTAGTCTCTGATAAAAGTCTATATCACTAACTTTGCCATAGAAGCTAACTCCGGCTCTGATCCTAATATCCCCTATGCAACTAAGTGATAATGTCTCTTTCTCCTTATTGTACTGTTCTAATAGGGTCTTGGCTTCTTCTTTGGCTTTTGAAGAATTTGTATTATAAATATCCCCATAGTATTGCAGAAGTCCATATTTCGAAATAGAATCAGCATCCTTTTTTATGATATATTGATTATCTCCATCTGACCTTCCTTTAAGATTTAGTTTGATCTGGTTATAAAATTCATTGTCAATTGACTTAGAATATGTATAATCACGCAATAAGCTCTGGTCACCAATAGCAAGATTCAGTTGAAGGCTCTCAAGCTTTCGAATACAGATTAGGCCATTTTCATCCCTTAATAAATATTTTTTTCCATTATTTCTTTCTGTCTCTTCAATGCTTGAATATATGATATCAAGCCAGGTAGTATCTTCCTTAACATCCGTTGATAGCTTGTACCCTGTATCCTCCAAAGAACCCTTTTTTAGATTAAAATAGTTACACATTTTGTTTGTCAGGGTAGTTACCGTGTCATTTTTAATTACAACTGAATCCCTCACCTTGCAATATCTAAGCTGATCATACGCTGTGACGGAGATATCTAGATTCTTATTTCTGTTAACGCTAAATACATAACCATAAAATAAAGGAGTATCATTAAATGTAAAACTTACAACACTACCATTTGTTATTTCCAAATTCTTGTCAATGTATGAAAATCTCAACTTGCTGCAGCCATTGTTTAAAGAATCTTCAAAAGATATATCACTAATCAATTCACTAATATTGTAGACTTTACCATTTACTTTTGTTAACAGCTTTGTCATTCCGGGATCACCAACTTCTGTCCAGGATAAATTAACGAAGGATTCTTAATGATACTTTTATTTGCATTATAAATCTTCGTATATTTTGCTCCATCACCATAGTATTTTTTTGCAATTCCCCATAATGTATCACCAGATTTTACAACATGGTATCCGGTGCTTTTGGGGTTACTTGAAGTATTTGAGCGGTTAATTACTTTTATAGTATATGGGTTGTATTCCAATACTTTAAATGTTACATATTTGTCCTCTTCTTCCCCTGCCTTTTCTGTAACCGTTAAGCCTTCTATTAGAACAAGAGTATTAATGGCACTATCTACCAGCTTGCTGCCAGTAAAAACTTTTCCGGCCATGAAGCGAATCGGCTCAAGATCTAATCTCCATTTATTAAACTGCTTTAAACATGAACTTGCATCCTTAAAATCTTTACTCGATTCAATATAATGATTTTTATCATGAGGAAATTCGGCGTGAAAACTATACTCCGTTAACTCCATATGAGTAGGAATAGCTATCTGCCCCAATTTAAGAATTTCATATCTAGCAATTGCTTGGGATGAACTCACTTCTAATTCCTCTGGATTTACAGGAAGCCGAATTATACTATTATTTTTCTGGAATATTATGGCATACTTACTCATTCATTATATCCTCCTTCAGGCGCTAATTTAATCTCCTCCTTTAAGGTGTCGTTTATTTCTTGAGCCAATTTGTCTTTATTGATTGCTTCATAGATGTCACCAAAATTAATGGTTATGTTAGGTGTCAGAGTGTTATTTACAATTTTATATTTTTCTAAAAAGGGGCTATTGAGGGTCTTTAAGTCATCAGGATCCATTTGAATATTATTTTGACCACCTAAATAAGCTCCGAATGAGCTTAAATCTTTATAAAAACCAGCAATAGGTTGTTCATATTCATATTTGGTAACCTCTGAGGCCATTTTAATTTCACTGGAATCTACATCGGCTAATATCTTTTCCCAGTCGATTTCATTAAAAGCTTCTATTAATAGCTCTCCACCCACCATTCGCGTATATTGATCCATTGCATCCTTATACTCTTGAAAAGAAATATCAGGTGAAATATCAGGTCTCGTTTCACGTTTACCCTGTACTTCCTTGTTATACCACCATCCAGCAATTCCAGTTATGTCATAGACGGCAGCCGAAGATAAAAAATCCAAATTAGATATACCCGCCAAAATAGTTCCATCACTATACGGATAACCCAACTTATATGCATCCTTTGAGAATGCCCCTACAACTTTATCCCATATGCCAATGTCAGGATCCCTATATGGCAAATTATACGAAGAATTATTGTTTGCTTTGCTATCTACATAAGCTGTAATTTCATCGGATGAGTTCCCTAAAGCTACTAGAGAAAAGGCCATTAGTAGTATCCTTGGATCAAGTGCTGCTATCATTCCCCCTTCCGCAGCTGTGGCTGATAAAGCTGTGGCTACTTGTCCCGCAAGTATATCTATCCCAATACTTGTTGTAACCTCTGGAAGTAAATTATCCATTCCGACATCCACTTCTATTTTATTATCTGTAGTTTTTGTTTCTGGGAGAATTTCAGTGTTACTATCCAGGTTCTGTTGTGGATCTGCTACAAGAGGAGATGAAGTAGTCAAATTCGAGAATCCCTCATTTAATGTGATGAACCCTTGAGATAACACACTGATAATTGAATCCAATTTGTTGCTGCCATCAGCTTGGGTTAAAATATTTATTTGTTTATCAAAACCTGTATTTATATCTGTATTAAGCGTCTCTAATTTATCTAAAAACTCTGTTTTTAAAGACCCCATTGTCTTTTCTAATCCATCGGCTAAATCCAAAATTGTTCTTTCTATACCGGAATTATCCTTATTAATAATATATATTCCTACATTATTATTTGAAAGAATATCAATGACGTTATGATTACGGGTTGTATTCCGCTTTAATTCAAATGCATTATATACGTTATTAAATACATCCAAGATTATCTTCCTCCTTTCAAAATTTTATAAAAAAACTACCAACCGAATATTGATCGTTGGTAGTAATTCTAAAGCATCTGATTCTATTTCTTTTTCAAATACTATGTAATATCCAGAAAACACTGTGCCATACCCGGGTGGAATTATTTGAGATACACGCCATCGATTCGCTGCCGCCATATTGATTGTATCCTCAAGATCTTCTTGCTTCCAATACAGATTTGAAACCTCCCTTTTTGGGCTGCAGATTTACTCCTTTATACCTTTATTTCTTTTATATTTCTAACAACTATCTTAGATAAATCAAAGTAGTTATAATAACTATATCAATTTACTGTATCCATTACTTTGTGTTCCACTTTGAATCAAATAAATTGTCACGCCTTGATCTGGGAAAAGATTTGAAGTCCCACAAGTACAATAAGAAATCTAATAACTAATCCTCCTATAGCGGCAATCATTATAATCATACCATGTGTTTTGTTATACTTACGGTACAAGTTGCCCAGAATAAGAGCAAAACCAACGAATAGTATGGGTATAACCCACAAAGATAGAGCGACAGAAATCCAGCCACCTATCATAAAGATAATTCCAAGTCCTCTCTGCTCATCTTTTGTAACCGTAACATTATCGGTATTCGTTTTACTACCTTGCGTCTTTGGTTCCACAATAGAGGCTTTTCCAGTTTCCAAGGATGCTCCGCATGCCGGACAAAATTTAGACCACTCTTCCCTTTGACTCCCACAATACTGACAATACTTTGCTGCTTCCATTTGCAACTTCCCCTTCCTCAATTTCTTATTAGTTCATGCTTATAATGTTTTTCTTATCATCTTCACATATTGCGAAATAATCGTACCATGTATCTTACTACAATACAAATAACCAATAATAAAAACAAGGGTATACATAAGGCAGGTATCAACCATACAGATATGATCACAAAAATACAGCCAACTGTCATAAAAACATTTCCATAGTTACGTTGTCCATTATTTTTAACCGTAACATTATCTGTATCCTTTTCGTCGGCTTGTCTGTTTTGTTCTACATTAAAGGCTTTTTCAGGCTCCAAGGATGCTCCGCACGACGGGCAAAATTTAGCCCACTCTTCCCTTTGACTCCCACAATACTGACAATACTTTGCTGCTTCCACTTGCAACTTCCCCCTCCTCAATTTCTTAACAATTCATGGTTATAGTGTTTTTTCTTATTATACTATATCTTTACTAAACCGTCAAAAATTTACTTAGTTGCCGTGGTGTTGCTTGCGTTTTGGCTATTGTATAAGGAAGGAGGTCTATTACTTTTATCATTGCTCGCTGCTTTGGCATTTACTTTTCTATGGTTATCATCTTAAAGCTCAATCTCCTTGCTTTACACGATAACAAGGGAGATTTCATCGGCCGAATCCTCTCACCAGCGGGTGAATGCTATCGGCTCCTACCTTTCATTTTACGCTTTCTCAACTGATTCTTTTCCTCTTCACTATGCATCTGAATACTGGCGAATATGAAAGCTTTTTCTTTTTGGCTCATATTATTGATTGTCGACGGCAAGATATGCAGTCTGTGCAGCGCATAATGCGCCAGACAAAATTCTGCATTACCTTGCTTTATTAGTTTTTTACTTCATCAATATCCTTATTAATATCTTGGTTAAGCCCGCTTAACTCACTTACTTTTTGGGATAACAACGCATATTCCCCTACATTCAGCATTTCTGTAAGCAGAGCCGTCTCTCCAAGAACATTATATTTCTTCTGCAACTCTGCATTTGAAAGCTCAGGAAATACCACCGCGCTCGCTACAAGTGCGTGAGCATATTCTGTCCGGTCAAGGATGTCTCTTCCCGATCTATCTTTTCTGGTATATTTTTTAATAAGCTGGCCATTCTCTTTTTCTGAAATGGGACGGATAATAAATGGAACCGGCTTACCCCCTTCCAAAAACCTATTTGATACAATAACTTCTTGATTCTCCACCTGAATTGGGTGTAAAAATGCATTTAATGAGCTCATATTTTATCCTCCTTTTGAAAAGGGAGCATAGCGCTCCCTTTAATTATTTAATGAATTATTATTGTATTTTCAAATTTATTTGTAATTATCCGGTAAATCGAAGGATTTTAGATTCGTGATATCATCAAAGGTGAAATCACTATCAAAGGTAATCGGATCCTCCGACTCTTCTAATGCTGTTACCGGTATCGTATTAAAGATGACATTGCTTAAAACCACTTCCTGCACACCGACAGTTGACTGAGGATCATTGTTTTTAACCTTAAGTTTGATATTACTGCGTGTTCCATTTTTGATAAAATCAATTGCCAGGTTTAATTGTTCACTATTCATGAAATATAAGGTTGCAGAACCGGTACCTGTGACACCTGTCACCTTATGCTGTGTCATCCTGTGTCCAAGCATTCTTCTTTCCTGGACAACCATATCAAGCTGTGCTCTCAAGCTGGATATTTCAAACAGCTCTCTGTTCTGACCATCAATTGTAATGATGGCAGTCCCTTCCTGCGCTGTAATTGTATCTGATAATCTAGTATAATTATTTGCCATTTACTCTTCCCTCCCTTAATTAAGACAGCTTGACAGTAATATAAATCTTTTCAACACTATCAACTGGTTGAATATTACATTCCACCAATACCGCATCGCTGTCAGTTCCAGCAGTTACTGTTATATCCTTTTCCGTGAAATTCTGAATGGCGGACAATTGCTGTAATTCACCGAAATATTCAATCAGCGTGGCACGAAGCATCGATCTGCCGTCCGCATTGTTATTTACTTTACCAACGTAATTTGCTTCGAAAATTTCAATAATATCATTATTAATGCCATCAACCGTACGAACAACCCTATTTTTCCTAAATACTTCGCCTTTATCCACCGTTGTGGTTACTAGGGAGTTAATATCATACACCGCACTAACATTCTGTGCACTGTTTACTTTAAAGATAAACTTACCGGCTGTAATTGCCGCCTCCATCTCCGATTTCGTAAGCCTTGGTGCTACATCTACCGCACCTTCATAGGCCTTGCCTGTATTAGATTGGTTGACCTTTGCTCCAGCAGTAGCACCGGCTACCCATGCGGTTGCCTGTGCTGCTGTTAATATAGTACCATTCGATAATACAACACCGTTCATTACGTTAATGCAAGCTTCGTGGTCACCTCCGAAATTCGATGTAACGTACTGTATCTTAACCCCTTCATCGTCGCGCATAGCCTTAATCCAGGTCATAATGGTTTCCTGTTCGTTGTTATGCTCTTCTGCTGAATAAGGATAGCAAAGTACGTTGAATTGCACTGTTTTAAGAGCTGCCAATGCTGTTTCGATTGTTGAAATGAGATGCGGGGAGGTTGATCCTAGATTGTATAAAACAATTTTCTTCGCATTCTTTAGTGCTTCATTTACCAATAGTTTATCCGCGGCGGTAATTCCTTCCGGATAATTATCTTCAGTAGCTGTGATAGTATACATTTCTCCTGCAGCTCCAACACTCATTTCCTGAAGTAATACCACTACGCCTCTGTCTCCCGGGGTAATGGATAATGGAGCATTTGTTAGAAAATTAATATACGCTCCCGGTAATATTTTGTTTTGACTGGTCCATGTTCCTGACATGATAAGCCTCCTTTATATTTTTACTCTTGTATTAATGGTTTGCTGTTGCATAAGAGTGAACTCTTCCTTAGTCAGCTCGTAATATTGGAGATCGAAGGTGAAATGCAACACATTGTCTGTTATCTTCGCGGCTTTATTCCTTACCTTATAAGTGCTTATGTAATCAAAATCCCTGAGCAGAGCCTCCTGCTTGCTGATACCATCAGCCCTGACCTCCGCCTGGTCACTATGGTAGGCAATATCCAGGTATAACACGCTGCTATACTTATTATTAAACCGCTTGCTGTAGGTCTGGTTTGTTACGGAGATAAGAAAATATGGCTTTGCAGCTGTTTCAGGAGCCTCTTCATCATATATGGCATAGCCTGTCGGGTATAACCCCATAAGCTTACTGGTAATTGCCGATTTAACATCACTGATCATGCTTCATATTCACTTCCTTTCCTTTTTTGTATTACATTGTTTGTCTCATATTTCATTTTTCATCCTTTTGTTTCAGATACTTGTCCCCCTGGCAGTCTTTATTGGCAGGTCAGTCTGCAGAATGAGGTTAAAGCAGGTACCCGGATTTTCCTTCTCCCTGCCGGAGCTATCCGGCCCTGAAAAAAATTCCTTATACTCCCTCTGTAAAGCAATTAGTTGCTCTTCTATACCGGTTAAATTACCATCCATATCAAATGTAACCTTTGATTTGTCGACCTTTGCGGCCAATAGCTCCGGATACCTGGTGTTCCCTAATGACGTCCTGATGGCTTCATCAATTCTGGTTCTGATAATTTTTTCTTCATATTCCTGCTTCAAGGAATTCATTTTTCCTTCATAGTAGCTGCGTATTTGCCCAATGTCCTCCTGTGTCTCCATAATCCTCTGGGCATTTTTCACTGCTTTTTCTGCGAGCTCCAATTTCTTCTTTAGAAGATTCCTTTGGAGCCTCATTTTCTGGTATCTCTCTTCCAAGTGTTCCTCATGGGTAATGAATATCCTGTTTTTCCACATTGCCTTTACAATTGATTTTATCTGCTCCTCTGACAACCCTTGTCCTTCCAAAAGCTTCGTATACTCCAAACTAATCTCTCCCTTCCATATCTACGGTGTTTACGAGTGTTCCTTCTCCTGATATAGCGTCTGCCTTGTTCTTTTACGTCTGCAAGCCGGCAAAAAGACCTGGAATAATTATTTATATAAATCTTAGGCCATTATGTAAATGAACCTGAGAATTCCCTAATTGAATGCTTTTTCTCATATTTCCTGTTACTTTACCGTAATCACATGCCCACCCCAAATTATTTCCTGATTACGTTCCCCCGTGTTTATAACACAACCATATTTTATCCAAACCATATAAAAGAAGAAGCCACCACAAAGCATCTAACATAAGGATTCGTTTTTTAATCCTTACATTTGCTTTGCAACAGCTTTCTGAGTCAACTCTTTGTGCCTATCAATTATTTTTGATAGCTTTCCATAATACTATTATAGCAGCTTCTTTTGTGATTTGTGTGCAGGATGGATGCGGGTATCATTTATCTTCTTTTTCTATTTTGATATCTGCTCCGGCTCCGCTGGCATTAAAAGAAAGAGGCCTCCGCAAAACAATTCTCATTGGGATATAATTTCTTATCCTCAAAATTCCATTTTGCATCAGTCCTCTAAACCAACTCATTATCCATATCCAATTAATTTTGATAATCTTCCATAATACTATTATAACAGCCTCCCTTGTGATTTGTGTGCGAGGTGGATTCAGCTATCAGTTTATTCCCTGCTCCATTTAATATCCCTGATTATCCTTTCTTAATAATTGAAAGAAATAAGAACTGCCACAAAAACGTTTCTCATAGGATTTAAAGCTTCCTGACCTTAGCATTCCGTTTTTGTAGCAGTCCCCTGGACTACCGCTTTATTCGTATTCAATTAATTCTGATAATTTTCCATACTACGATTATAACTGATATTATTGTGATTTGTGTTCCACTTCGGACTTACCCAATTATTCTTGTCCTCCTCTGTACCCCTATTGATATAACCTCTCAACCTATCTGCTCCTGGCTTTCGTCACCCCCAGATACTTTGTAATTCTCTTTGACACGCCGCTTCGGTCCATATGTAGCTTTTCCCCTATCTCCTCCTGGGACATCCCGTCAATATAGCGGAAGACAAATATCTGCCTAACCTCGCTATCTGGAATAGTGTAAATATAATCATGGATTTCATTTTCCATCCTTAGAAGCTCCTCCACCTTATCATTACGCTTCCTCTGCAACTCCAAAATAAGCTTTTTCCGTTTATTACATGCCTCCGTATCAACACCGGACACATAATAATACTTTTCTATATATGGAAAATGTCTTGACGAACCTTTCACCCGATCGGACACCATAGGCGTTCCCATATTTTCAAATTTTTTTATTCTTAGGCTGAGATCTTCAATCTCCCTTTGGATCGCTCTATATTGGCTTAATTCATATTCTGTCATATTAAAACTCCTCCTTATCCTGTAATCTTATTTTGTTTGGCTCCGATACAATTATTACTGTCCAATTCGCTCCAGCTTTTAGAACATATGTTCTATTTTTAATTTGTATCTTTCATTATACTCGCTTTAAGAAAGCTGTCAAGCTAAAACTTAAACTTTTTTATCTTTCTAATGCTTTTTACTCACTTTAAGCTTGCAAAACTTCCAAATATCATGTTATAATCTTAATGAAAGGTAGGTATCCCTATGTCAGAAGATGAAATAAGAAGTATTTTTTCAAAAAATTTAACCCGGTTATTAGAGGAAAGAAACAAAACACAGAAGGATCTGGTTGATTTTATCAACGTCAGCTCATCCACCGTATCAAACTGGTGCACGGGCCAAAAGCTGCCCCGTATGGATAAGGTCCAGTTAATCGCTAATTGGTTAGGGGTCAAAAATTCAGATTTGCTAGAAAACAAAAAACCGGAAGCGCTGCCTACATATGATGAAATGATAAAAATTTATACCCGTGGTAAAAGCACCTTAACGCCCCAGGAAAAAATGAAACTGGCTAAAATTATATTATCAGATGACGAGGAATAGGATATGGATTATGACAGAATAAAATATACCGCCGTTTTAATCTATGAGCAATGCAATATAACAGAGCTTCCCTTTGACTGCTTCCAGCTCCTTGCGCAGAAAGGCTTTACCTGTAAAAAATACTCCCAGCTTTCCGAGAGTAAATACCAGGCCTGCATGGAGCTTAGCCAGGATTCCTGCACCATTGGTGACACTATTTACTATAATGACAAGAGGTCTCCCCGCAGGATCCGTTTCTCGCTGATGCACGAGCTGGGCCATATTGAATTAAATACGGATAATGAAACCGAGGCAAATTTATTTTCCAGTAATATTTTATGCCCTTCCATCGCCCTGCATTTCTCCAGGCTTACCAATATACGGGAGATTGCAAATCTATTCAACATATCCCTTGAGTGTGCCAAATACGCCAAGGAATTTTATGAAAGATGGCTCTATAGCGTAAAGACCTACGGCATGACCGACATAGACCGGAAGATGTACCAATACTTCTATAACCCGGACAGGAAGCAATTTATTTTTAAAGAAACCCAATGCATTTATTGTGATACCATCATCTACAACTCTAATAAACCCATCTGCCATAAATGTGATAAGCCCCTGTTGAATGAGAAAAACATTTATGACACCCAGGCCGAAGATCTGTTTGTAGCGGAAAATCAATGGCTTTATAGAGGGCTATAAGAAATCCCCGGCCAGCTCAAATTCTGACCGGGGCATCTTTTTTCACCCACTATTCGGATCCATTTACTCTAACCGTCCCATCATCTAATTAAGAGCCTGATGGTTTTTTCAGCTTCCTACCTGCCGCTCCACTGCCCCGACGTTCTGTTCCTGGACAATGTGATAAAATGTGGTTTCATATTTTTCTATAGCCTTTTGCATCAAGTAATTTAAATCCTCGCAGCCTGTCTCATGGCTGTTCACAGGCTCCGCTCCCTGGGGTTCCCTCATATCCCTGACCTCGATAAGCTGCTTAACAGGAAATTTACCGGAGAAAATACTGCCGTTCCCGACACGGATAAGGTACTGGATTTCCCGGCTCCCTGATTTTTCAGACGGGTAGCTCCCACCGGATAAATCGTATTGGCCGGATAAAGGATACCTGCTGTCAGCAAAAAGTCTCTCCTGGATTCTGCGTCCGCTATAGGACATATACTCAGCTAAGAACTGCTCGAAGCTTTTACCGATATCCAGACTAAATTTTAGCCGGTCATCGGCGGCATCAATATTATCAAGCCGTTTTACAAAGTGCTGAAGCATCTTCCCATTGCTGTCCGCTATTTTTATATCAATATCTATAATCATATGATCACCTTAAGATTTCTTTGTTAATACAGATATCGGCCAAAAAAATGGATAAGGTAACCACCCGGTGCGTTATTTCCTCCGGGATCCATTATTTTATTTCAGGTTAAATAATTCCTGCTCTGCCTTCCTGCGCCGTGTCAGCCCTGCAATTGCCACAAGAGTACCGCTTCCGTCAATATCCCCCTTGTTCCATTTTGGAAACTCAGCAGCTGCCCCGGCATAATCCTTTTTATTCAGTTTTTTAAGCAGGGTAGATTTTTTCAAGTTTCCCGGCCCTACATTAAAGCAGAAGGATACTAATGCATCAAACTGGTTCTGTGTGACCGGTACCTGCACATACTGATTTACATAGGTCTCAAATTTCTTAATGTCCGTATTCAGTATCCTGATTGCGTGGGGATAAGTTATTTTCATCCCTGGTCCAACCTTTTTTCCCAGAACCGTTCCTGTATGGCCGATTCCGATTGTCCATACTCCGGCGGGACATTTGTATGCTTTCAATTTACAGCCCTCAAACTTTTCTATTAATTTAATCCCTTTCGTATCCGTCCTCATTCTGATTCCTCCTAATCCGTTAATATGTCCTGATTTCATGTCCTGGAGCAATTAGGAAAGCTCCCGGAGCATTGATCACAGACACTATTAATATATTCATTTCCCCTAAATTTGCCTTTTTCTTTGTCGTATAATAAATGAATTGGAGGTTTTTTGTTGACTTGTATGATAATTTGACACGATATAACATGGATGTCATATAATAATTATGAGAATTGAATAATATTGTAAAGGAGAATCTGATATGTGTTGTTTATGTGGCCGTTGTGGGCGTTATCGTAGAAGCCGCTGTCGTCGTAGACGCAGATGTGGCATCTGTTGCTAAGACATACTAAAAATTTCTTATATCATTTGCCGCACCCTTCTTATAGACAAGTGGTGCGGCAAATTACATACCATAGATAGCTGGCCTGCTTTATATCAAGACAGCATTGCCGTCATAGAACTGCAAGAAAAAAGCACCGACCCCGCAGCTCTTATGTCTGCAAAACCGATACCTTTGTGAGTGCGCCTCCAGGGGCTCGAACCCTGGACACCCTGATTAAGAGTCAGGTGCTCTACCAACTGAGCTAGAGGCGCGTGTCCTATTTTGTCTTACGTTTTTATTATTTCTGAACGCAAAAATTATTATATATAATATGAAAACAAATTGCAAGCATTTTTTTTGTTTTTTTTGAAAAATATACACTTTTTACATTTAAGCTATGAAAAAGCCCTATAAACAGGGCTTTTTCACCTATATCAGTATAAATAGTTACATTTTATTCCTGCAAAATTATTTATGTGCGTCTAATTTCTCCTGCAATGCTTTCTTTGGAACGGCGCCTACAACAGTTTCTACTGCAGCCCCGTTCTTAAAGATAATTAATGTAGGTATTGACATTACGCGGTATTTCTGGGCTGTTTCCGGACTGTCATCCACATTTAGCTTACCGATTTTAAATGTATCCTTATATTCCTCTGCCAATTCTGCCACGATGGGAGCAATCATTTTGCAGGGACCGCACCAGTCAGCGTAAAAATCTACTAATACAGGAATGTTTGATTCCAATACTTCTTTTTGAAAATTTGCATCTGTAAATTGAAGAGCCATCTGTTTTCCTCCATTCTAAGTTGAGCCGGGTTAACATACCTAACGATGTCCCAATTTTATCCGGTCGTTTATAGTATCTCACATCATACTGCTTTTATGTGCCTTACAAGGAAATATTACAACAGACAGCCATTTTTTACAAGTGGTTTTACCATTTTCCTATTTTCGCTTCTTTTTGGCAGGCTTGTTAATTAAGCCCTCCACCTCATCCCAGGAAGCCTTCAGCCTCATAATCTTGCGATCCAGCTCACGGTTCCCACCAGTCGCCTTTGCAATCTTGCTCTTCCAGCCCTTATTCATGGATACACCTTCCAGACCCTTTTTACTATCATATGATTAAAGAAGGCTTTTCGTCCCAATATTCCCCGCTTTTAACTATTTACGGTATGCTACCAGCCTGTGGATCGGATTCCCGAGAGCCGAGAAACGCTCCTCGTACTCCGTCATCACGTTCCCTTCTGCATATTCACTGTGGTGCAGGTCAAAGGTTACCTCCCTGAGCTCCCATCCCGCAAGCTTTACTTCCTCCAATGAAAATTCAAATAACGGGCGGTTGTCCGTCTTGAAGATAACCTCCCCTTCCTTCTTAAGGCATTTGTCATAACGGCCTAAGAATTCCTTGGAGGTAAGTCGCCTTTTTGCATGGCGGTCCTTTGGCCAGGGATCCGAAAAGTTAAGATATACCCTGGAAAGCTCCTCCGGGCCAAAGATATCATTCAGGTACTCGGCATCAAACCGTATAAAATACAGATTGGACAGCTCAGTCTCATCCCTCTTTTCCAATGCCCGCAAAAGCACGCTGGAATACTTCTCAATACCTATATAATTAATGTGGGGATTCATTTTTGCCAGCTCCATGATAAACCTTCCCTTGCCCATTCCAATCTCTACATGGATCTCCCGGTCATTGCCGAATAAGGTATGCCATTTCCCCTTTAGCTGCTCCGGCTCATGGACTACATAATCATGGGCCGCTACCACTTCCCTGGAGCCCCTTATATTTCTTAATCTCATATTTATGTCCATGCCCATCACTATGGGCATTGCCCCTGTACTGCGCAAATCGCCAAAGTGCCAGCATGGACCCGGTCCCCCCTTCATTGATTAATTTTGTTTGCATGTCCATATCCCCATATCCGGGGTGGCTCTGTCTTATTATAAAGTCTCACCCCGAATTCGTCAATTCTTCTGTTTGCACCTGCCTGTCTTTCCCATACCAGCCAAAAATCTTAGCAGCAGCTCCAGCGTTCCACAAATGCCAGCTTTAAACTTTCACAATTGTTTCACATTTGTTTCCATTTTCTTATTTACATCAGAAATCAGCTATAGTAAAATGGAACGTGCAAGCAAGCTATTCCTTGGAAATATGGATTGATTTCCACCAGGTTTTCCATTATGATGTAAGAAGTGCCAATGCACTGCCCCGGCAGTACTGGAGCCTTTCGCTATGGCATAAGATTTTATTACTTGTCTTTAGATTTTATTGTTCTATCTTAGGAGGATTCTATGAAGCAGCGTATTTTTGCTTTTTTTATTATAGCCAGTGTTCTATTAGGTACCATCTCACCCCAAACAACGGCAGCCGCAGCAGAGGCTACTGCCAATTCAGCCACAGAAGCTTCCAGCACCGAAGACTCCTCCGTGACCTGGCCCGCCGGGCCTACGGTTTATGCAGAAGCCGCAATTGTCATGGAGGCCTCCACCGGTTTAATCTTATATGAAAAAAATGCACAGAAGACCCACTATCCGGCAAGTATCACGAAGATCATGACTGCCCTTCTGGCTATCGAAAACTCTTCCATGGGGGATATTGTTACCTTTTCGAAGAACGCAGTTTATGACGTGGATTTAGACAGCAGCCGGATCGGCATTGATGTCGGTGAACAGCTTACCATGCAGCAGTGCCTATACGCCATTCTTCTTGAATCTGCAAATGAAGTTACCTATGCTGTCGCAGAGCATGTGGCCGGCTCCATTCCCGCTTTTGCTGAGATGATGAATGAACGCGCAAAAAGCCTCGGCTGTGTCAATACCAATTTTGTGAATCCCCACGGCCTTCACGATGAGAAGCATTACACCAGTGCCTACGATATGGCCTTAATCACCAGGGAAGCGATGAAAAATGCCACCTTCCGCAAGATTTTTAATACAAGGACCTACCAGATCCCGCCTACGAACATTCAGTCCGAAACCAGGTATTTAAGGAACCACCACCGCTTCGTACTGAAGCAGGATTACCTGTACAATGATTGTATCGGCGGCAAGACCGGATATACCTCCATTGCCAAATACACTTTGGTATCCGTTGCCAAGCGCGGTGACCTCGAGCTGATCTGCGTTGTAATGCGCGATGACAGTAATGCCCACCAATATACGGATACCCAGAAATTATTTGACTATGGCTTTGATAATTTCTCCATTTACCCGATCAACGATTTAGAAGCCCCCGACGCGGTTACTGAATCACCCATGTTCACCAAATATAATGCCCTGCTCAGCGATACCCAGTCACCCATTAACATCGATAAAAATGGCTATCTGATTCTTCCAAATTCTGCTTCCTTTAAGGACGCTGAAAAGGAAGTGACCTTCTACTCCCCCCAGGACGGCACCGATGCAAAACCCTCCACAAATACCCAGACCGGGGACAAGGTCATCGGAAAGATCTCTTATACCTATGATGGAAAATATGTGGGCGGCGCAAATATATTGTACAAGAATACCAACCCTTTAGTGTTGACCCAGGACAGCGAAGAAAAACCCGCAGATACGCCTTCCGAGACAAGCCCCCCTGAAAAATCAAAGAGCCCCCTCGTTATTATTATTTGCGTAGCTGCAGGCTTATTAGTCTTAGCCGTAGCGTTATACTATTTTATCATTGAACGCCCCCGTTTAAAGAGAAGGAGAGCCTATTACCGTAAGCGTGCCCACCGGAAATATCATGATGATAATTTCCTGGATTTATAAACTATTGACCGAAGGAAGCAAATAGCCTGGCAATCTCATCCGTTGTCAATGCCTTATTGGGATCACTGTAAAGCGGGACCACCTCCGGTGACCCGGAGACAGCATCCTCCTCAGCATCAACTGCCCTAAGCTCCGGCTCTTCTAAGAGCCAATCAGCCTCTGGGGCATTTTCCTTTGCCTCTTCCCCATCCGGCAGGCTAATGGGATCCACCGCTTCAAGCTTACCATAGAAATCCCCTGCCAGCTCCTTAGATACCTCCAGCTGGCTCTTTATCTCCTCCAGCAGCTTTAATTGCTCCCTGATAAGCTCCTGGCTGCCTTCCTGCAGGGACAAAAGCTTATCAAAGGGAACCTCTGGTGAATCCTGCTTCGTCTCCCGGAGAAGCTCCATTATCCTCTTCGCATTTTCCTTACCATAGTTTATCTCAAGATTAAGCGCCTTCTTCTGTCCCTCAAGAGCCCTTTTCTGCAGCTCAACTACCTTATATAAAGAGGCCGCCTGCTTTTTTTCCAGAGCCTCCAGCCTTAATAATAATTCATTAAACTGATTTGCCTGATACTCCCCATTCTTCTTCGTTGCGGTATAGGAGGCTTTTTGTATATTTAACAGCTCCGTATAGCGCTCAAGTGACTTCTCTGCTTCATGTCCGATCATTTGGTCAAAATAAAACCTGTCATCCTTCCTGGCCTGCTCAATCTGTTTGCGGACTTCATCCATAAAAAAATAACCAAGGAGTACCGTAACCATCCCCAGTCCTATTGGAACCGCCGGGCCTACGTCCACCAATCCTATACTGTAAATCTGAAGCAATAAAGTAATAATAAAACAACTGCCCACTGCAATTATATTTTTCTTCGTCTTCATAACCAGTGCTCTCCCATCTAATCCATCAGCTTTTTCTCTCGTATACAGGATATATCAATATATATACATAATAATATAAAAGACCTATACAAATCAATCTGTAATTAACAATAAGAAGACTAAATTATCACTTTTTGGAACAAAAATGCATAAAAAAAGATATCTGCCCCAGAAAAATATCCAAAGCCGATATCCGCCCCTATAAACATAATAAACACCCAATATAATAACCACATTAACACAACAAACGCATCACAACAAACACCTTAAATAATAATCTGCCCAACAAAAAGCGTTTCTTTAATACTAACGCGGTGAATCTGGGCGCCTCTATATCCATCTGGGCGCAGACCGGGCCTCCCATGATTGCCTGCACCTGGCAATCATGGGAGGTTAAAGGCAAGCCCAGGTGGATATAGGGGCGCCCAGATTCACCTCACCACCTAAATCTCACCTCTTTAAATCTCACTCCAAGGCTTCCCTCTTTAACGGCAAACGAACCGTAAACTTCGTCCCTTCTCCTAATTTACTCTCCACCTGAATTGACCCGTCATAATAATTCACAATATGCTTTACAATAGAAAGACCCAATCCGGTTCCTCCCACCTTCTTGCTCCTTCCCTTATCAACCCGGTAAAAGCGTTCAAAGATCCGCTGAAGATCCTCCTGTGCTATCCCTACACCCGTATCCGCAACGGTAACCACCATTTCCTGGGCCTCCGAGGTCACCGTAATTTCTACCTTACCGCCAGGCTTATTATATTTAATAGCGTTATTAATTAAATTACTAAGCAGCTCCCTTAACTGCTGCATATTAGCCGTCATGGACAGGGGCCTGCAGCTGGTCTTAAGCTCCACCTGGTATTCCTGGGCAAGGGGCCTCAAGGTCCTGCATACCTCCTGCAGCAGCGGGCTGATCCGGACCTCCGATCTAACCACCTCAGCCTCCTTCGTTTCCAACCGGGAAATCATCAGGATATCATTAATCAGGTTCGTCATATTATCCGCTTCCAGCTTAATTCTTGAAAGAAACTCCTTCTTCATGCCCTCATCCGCAGCCATACCATTCTGCAGCAGCTCAATATACCCGCGGATGGAGGTCAGCGGTGTCTTAAGCTCATGGGAAGCATTGGAGAAGAACTCCTGGCGTATTAATTTTTCAAACTCGATTCGGTCCATGGATTCCTCTACCGCCTTAGACATCTGTAAGGTCGTGTCGGCAATCACATTCATCTCATCATATTGGTAACGGTTAAAATGGAACTCCGGATTTTTATCCTTTAACTTCCGCATCTCATCCGCTATCTCAAGCAAGGGGCTGGTCACGGAGCGGGAGAACCGGTTTGCCAGAATAAGGGATACTATCAGGGTAATGCTGATGCTGGCCAATATGGCAGGAACCAGTATCCCGATATATTGCTCCATGCCCGAGAAGGGAACGGCAATCCTTAGGATATAGTCCCCGCTTTCCGACATGGATGCCACATAAAGCATGGAATAGTTTAAGGTCTCCGACTTGCGGATGGCATAGCCCAATCCGGATCTCAAAGCCTCCTGTACCTCTTCCCTGTCCAGATGGTTCTCCATTACGGCGCTATTTTCCACATTGCTGTCCGCAATTACATCCCCATCCATATCTATAATAGTAAAACGGGTCGATTCATTTCCTTTTACATTCCTCAGCAAATCCACCTGCGCTTTCAAATCACCGTTATAATCCAGCCCATGGTCTGCTATCCGGACCGTATAAAGCATACTCTCCTCCGATCTTGCCAGGATAATATTGCCGATTGCCACACCAAAAATGCCGCAGCTTAAAATGATTGCCAGGGCTATAATGAGCACAAATCTTCGAAAAATTGCTTTTTTCAAGAAAACCCCACCTTCCCGTTACATATTTATTTAATATTCCGGCTTGGCAAAACGGTAGCCCACGCTTCTCACTGTCTTGATGCAGTCAGCCCCTATATTGCCCAGCTTTTGTCTCAATGTACGGATATGGATGTCCAGGGTCCTGGTCTCACCGTCATATTCATAGCCCCAGATATGGTTCAGCAGCTCATCCCTTGTCACGACACGGTTATTATGCTCGATCAGATAAAGTAAAAGCTCATATTCCTTATAGGTCAGCTCCACCAAAACTCCGTTGTTGCGCACTTCACGGGTCGCCGGATTAATGACCAGCGTCAGGAACCGGATGATATCCGGACTATCCTCCCTGTTTGACCTGCGCAGCAGGGACCTGATCCTTGCCGCCAGCTCCAGCACGCCAAAAGGCTTTGTAATATAGTCATCGGCTCCAACGTCAAGCCCCATGACCTTATCCAGCTCCTTATCCTTCGCAGTAAGGCAAATCACCGGAACATTCTTTAATTGGGCATCCTGGCGGAGTAACCTAATTGCAGCCAGTCCGTCCATTCCCGGCAGCATCACGTCAAATAATGCAAGATCCGGCTTATCCTCTTTCATATCCAGAAGGGCAGGCTCAGCTGCTTCATAGACCCTTATCATATATCCGAAGCCCTCCAGGGCAACCCTCAGCAGCTCGCGTATACTCTCATCATCCTCAATAACATATATTTTCTCCATGTATATGTCCATGCCCCTCCTTGCACAAACTGCCATGAAAGTGCTGGCATGGATCCGGTTCCTCCCTTCGCTCATTTACTTTATTTCTTTTAACCTGTCTTCCTCTTGCTTATAATATTCTGATATTATTTACGGATCCTGTCTCATTAAACTCGGTCCACTCACATAGGTTAACTGCGTGGTCCCCAATCCGTTCAAAGTATTTTGCTATCATCAAAATATCCACGCACTGGTCCACATGCTCATTCGAGGTTCTGAGCATGGACGCAACCTCTTCCTTTACCTTGTCAAACAGGTCATCTACCACGTCGTCCTGCCTAATAATCCTTCTTGCCATGTCAATGTCCAAGGTAGTAAATGCAACAACGGCATCATGCACCATTTCCTTCGCTACCTTGCCCATCTCAGGAATATGCTTTACAAGATTGTAGATTGGCTCCCGCTTCTCGCGGACAATTAATTCTGCAATATCAGCAGCATGGTCACCGATGCGCTCCATGTCCGTCACCACCTTCAGGGCAGTTGTAACAACCCGCAGGTCCCTCGCCACAGGCTGCTGCTTTAGGATCAGGGAAAGGCACCTGGATTCAATTGTTTTTTCAATATCATTAATGTTACGGTCTCCCTGGATAATCTCCTTCGCAAGCTCTTCATCCTCGCTTTCAAAGGCTTTCAAGGTCTTATCTATCGCATTTTCGATCAAATGTCCCATCTCAGTCAAGTTATCCCTAAGCAGTGACAATTCATGTTCAAACGTTAATCTGGCTGTCATAAAAACCTCCTTTTATTGACCACAAAGAAATCGATCAAAGATTTTTCATAATATTAAATATAATTATAGTCTTCCGGTTAATCCGTGTCAAACGGGATGAAGCAGCCCACAGCTTATGCTGTTTCTGCCGCCATCCATAAAATACGGTATCAGCCGAACCTACCGGTAATATAATCCTCTGTCCTCTTATCCGATGGCCGGGTAAATAAAGCATCCGTTGATGCAAATTCCACCACTTCCCCTACCAGGAAAAATGCGGTGTAATCGGAAATACGCGCCGCTTGTTGCATGTTATGGGTTACGATGGCCACCGTGTATTTTTCCTTCAGCTCGGACATCAGGTCCTCGATCTTTAGGGTTGAAATAGGATCCAGCGCAGAGGTGGGCTCATCCATTAATAACACCTCCGGCTCCACGGCCAGCGCCCTTGCAATACAGAGTCTTTGCTGCTGTCCTCCGGACAGCCCCAGGGCAGATTTTTTCAAACGGTCCTTTACTTCATCAAATAAAGCCGCTCCCCTTAAGCTCTCCTCCACAAGCTCATCAAGCTTAGCCTTCGATTTAATTCCATGGATTCTTGGCCCGTAAGCAACATTATCATAGATGGACATAGGGAATGGATTTGGCTGCTGGAATACCATACCTATTTTTTTGCGGAGTAAGGTCGTATCCACCCTTGGGTCATAGATATTTTCTCCGTCAAGGGTTACCACTCCCTCAATTTTAACACTGGGAATTAAATCATTCATTCTATTTAAAGTCTTTAAAAAGGTTGATTTTCCACAGCCAGACGGCCCGATAAATGCCGTAATCGATTTTTCCTTAATATTCATAGCTACGTTTTTCAGCGCATGGTTCGTACCGTAGTATAAATTCAAGTCCTTTGTAATGATTTTATCTTTAATCATAGCTTCCTCCAATCCGTCCCTTTGACGGAGCCTTTTTCTCTCTGCCGGCTGGCGCCGGTTTTGCCCATAGTAATCGGCCTTATGATGAATTACTTATTTACATCCAGCTTCCTGGATAAATACTTTGTCAATATATTGATACCAAGCACAATTACAAGCAATACGAATGCGATTCCAAAGGAAATATCATATTTTCCTTCCTCCATCTTAAGGTACATCTGTATCGTCAGGGTCCCCCCCGGCTGAAGGATCTTTTCCAGCAATCCTTCACCATACTCCCCAAGCTTCGGTAACAGATAACCACTTCCGGCGGTAAAGAGCAGTGCCGCAGATTCCCCAACAATACGGCCTATGGCAAGGATAATACCCGTAATAATGCCCGGCATGGCAGAAGGCAACAGGATTGTCCGTATCATATACCATTTGGTGGCGCCGATACCCAGGGCGCCGCTGCGGTAGCTGACGGGCACCGTCTTCAAGGCTTCCTGGGTATTTCTCGTAATTAATGGAAGTACCATTAAGGTGAGCGTCAAGGAGCCGGTTAAAACGGAATAGCCCAGCTTTAAGGTTATTCCGAAAAATACATATCCAAACAAACCAAAGATAATGGAAGGGATACCGGCCAGCGTCTCTGTTGTAAATTCGATTAACCGGACCACCTTACCGGGTCTCGCATATTCATTTAAATAGATTGCCGCTCCCACACCCAAAGGGATTACTATAATTAAGGTAAGAATAATAAGATACAGGGTATTCACAATATTACCCGCAATACCAAAGGTTCCTTTCAGCATGCTGGGTACATGGGTCAGGAAGGACCAGCTTACAGCCGAGATACCCCGGAAGGTTACATACCCGACGATAACCGCCAGGATAACAATCGAGATCGACGCACATATATATATGATAGCATGGATAAGCATGTCTAAGGGCCTGAATTTCTTATGATAAATACTAGCTGTTGCCATCCTTTTCTCCTCCCTTCATTACCCTGTTTAAAATCAGGTTTATAATCATAATAAATAAGAATAATATCAAACCAATGGTAAATAATACTCTTTTATGGGTATCTGCCGCATAGGACATCTCACTGACAACTGCCGTAGTCAAAAACCGGACAGAATTAAAGGGTATCGGTAAATTAGTGCTATTTCCCGCAACCAGGCTGATGGCCATTGCTTCGCCAATTGCCCTGCCCACACCCAGGACGATTGCTGTAACAATACCGGATTTGGCTGCCGGCAGTATTACCTTAAAAATAGTTTGTATTTTTGTGGCTCCCAGGGCCAGGGATGCGTGCTTATAGTGGCCCGGGACCGCCTTTAGGGCCGCTTCGCTTATATTAATGACGGTTGGCAGTATCATGATCGCCAGTACAAGAACGGCTGATATCATATTGGATCCACCGGTAAACTGGTGGGTGGCCGAATCTTTGAATATATTCATTTCTATTTTATAAATGAAGGGACATAAAATGAGAATACCTAGTAATCCGTAAATTACGGAGGGAATACCGGCCAGCAATTCCACCGCCGGGCGTACAATACCCGCCAGCCTCTTTGGCGCTGTTTCCGCCAGGAAAACCGCAGTCAATACGCCAATGGGAACACCGATTAGGATTGCCATGGCGGTACCAATAAGGGAGGTCAGGATTACATATAAAATACCGTAGCTCGGCTCTGAAGCAGTGGGCTTCCACAGGGTGCTAAATAAAATATCCTTCAGCCCCACCTCAAAAATTGCGGGGGTTCCGCTGATAAACATATATAAGGTAATTGAGAAGACAGCTAAAACAGTAAAGAAAGCACAGGCGGTAAAAATATAGCCCGCTACTTTTTCCACTGTCTTTTTTGTTTTATAACTACCTATGATAGAGATGCTCTTATCACTCATATAGACTCCTTTTATAGATAAAAATCAGTATATATAATAACAGCTTTAGGAAGAGCTTCCCCGTGTGTGCCTGAAAACATACACCACAGATCTAGCTCTTCCTGTACCCTGTTTCATCTTAACTGTAAATTATTCCACTGTGATTAATCCAACGCTTTTTACTAATTCCTGGCCTTCTGCTGATAACATGTAGTTGAGGAAGGCCTGGACCAATTCCTTCTGGTCTGCGATAGCTCCTTTTGTGGCCATTACGAAAGGCCTGCTGAGTAAATAGGAACCTGCCTTAATATTCTCTTCCGTAGGCTCTACACCATCCAGCTTCATTGCTCCAACGGAATCATCTACAACATCCAGGGATACATATCCGATTGCCCCAGGGGTAGATGCTACCTTTGCCATAACACCGCCGGTGCTGTTAATTTCATTGGAATACTTGCATGCATCCTCGATCTCCAGAAGCTCTTCAAAGGCTCCTCTTGTACCGGATCCTGCTTCCCTGCCGATTACAACGATTGGCTGGCTATTTCCGCCCAGCTCACTCCAGTTAGTGATTGCACCGGTAAAGATCTGGACCAGCTGGTCCTTTGTTAAGTCTGCTACTGCATTTGACTTGTCCGTGATTACCGCAATACCGTCAATTGCTACAATATTTTCTACGGCACCTGAACTAATCTCTGTATCCTTTAAATTTCTGGAGGAATTGCCGATATCAACTGTCCCTGCCAATAATGCCTCGATACCTGCGCTGGAACCTGTGAACTGTGGTGTTACGATAACATCTGGATATTTTTCCATAAATGCTTCTGCGGCTGCATTGGCGATCTTCTCCATGGAAGTGGAGCCTGCCAGGGTAATTGCCCCGCTTAAGTCTGCCGTGTTATTTGATGTATCCTCTGATGCATCTGTGCCGGCATCTGTTGCTCCATCCGTTGTGGTATCAGGTGTTTCAGTAGCAGTATTTTGGTCCTTATTCTCCTCTGAACCCTTTCCTGCACATGCAGTAAAGGTACCTATTACGAAAATCATCATTAATAAAAGCGCTGCTATTCCTTTAATTGTTCTCCTCATTTTAACTCTCCTTTTCATCTCGTTACATTCTCTTCATTTCTTACACTACAAAAATAACATTAATTCATGTTCCTTAATACCATAGTAATGTTCAGTTTTTGTAAAGTTTATGTAAAGCGGCACCGGTTCAAAGAAACTGATGACCTCTTGTTAAGAGAAAGGCAAGTGGTTTATAATTAAGGGAATCCCTTGATCAGAGGGCATGCAAATTACAACCCAAACTGTGCAAAACCTGAAGGCTATAGAAGCAAGTTCCCAGGGAATAATAGAAGATTTTACGAAAATTAAACAGGTTTCTGCCGAACAGGCTGGCGCCATTGAACAAATCAGGCTAGGTCTCACCCATGTTTCCGCTGTTGTCCAGACGAATGCCGCCACCGCAGAAGAAAATCCCGCCGCAAGCGAAGAGATGTCCGCACAAGCTGCTATATTACATGAGGAGGTTGGAAAATATCAACTGAATTCATAGATCATCCAAAAAGAAATCTTGGATTTTGTTAGACCTTATCATCCCTATAATTACTACAGGTTCAAATTATCCCCAAAATAAAAAAAGCCTTGAAAAAGGCTTTTTTTAACACCCTCAGCAGGAATCGAACCTGCAACTAGCCCTTAGGAGGGGCTTGTTATATCCATTTAACTATGAGGGCACATAGGAATAAATAAATGTAATTCAATTGTATAATGGAACAAAACAAATATCACCTTGTGTTAATCCGTTATACGCAACGTATATATTCTACTATTTCCTCCCTCTTAAGTCAAGATCTATGTTTCTTTTTTTTAATCTTATTATTCTTATTCTTTCCTTTATACTTTTTAAATCTTTTTTCTCTTATCAGGTACTAGGTACACTTAAGCTTGTCTTTACTGCCGAATATAAATTTTACATATTATTAACCTAATCATGGTATTTGTCAGACAACGATTACTTTATAATAGTATCACAGATTTTTTAAAGGAGTGATATCTATGCTGTTAACATGTATTATTATTCTTCTTGTATATTTTCTATTCCTAAGCTTCTGCTATTACATACACACAAAAAGAACTCACAATAAATATATTGACTCCTATCATTGGTTCACCCGTATACTTAAGTAGATATATAGTGGTCTCCACCATCGCACCAGGTTCCCTTTCATCAGCCAGGACATCATCAATCATCAGCACTGCATTGCGGATAGCGGTGCCGGCTATGAAGATTTTGGGCTTGTCTTTCAAGGCACCCTTGCTGCCTGGCAGCAAGCAGCAAAGTTAGCCTTGCTAAAGGCTGCACATTTTGTTATATTCCCCGCATTTTTTGAATAGCCAAAGACAAAACTGCTTGCTTATGGTCATGGGTATCCAAAAGATTAATCCGCCAGATATGCCAAAACCGCATCCACAACAATATCCGCCTCCTCTTCTTTCAAATTATAGGCATTCAGAAATATTACATTGTCAGGCATGTCAAATTCCGGAGGATACACACCGATATCAACCGGTGTCCCATAGCTTCTTGTAAATGCATTGCATTCCTTCGCTGTTTTTCCTTCCGGCAAAGTCACCAGCAGCAAAGGCTGATATGTGCCAAGCCTTCCTTCGGAGTTCATCTGCTGTTTTAATTCTGTCTTACTTGAAAACCTCTTTTGCATTTTTGTAAGAATTGCAAGCTGTCTACCAAATTTAAGCTCCTCCGGCTCCGCTATAAACAGCTCTAACGCTGTAATGAAGGCTGCCAGCTCCTCTTTTCCTGTTTTAAAGGCCCGTCCGATTCTGCAATTTGGACTTGCCAGCTTCCTGCAATTTTGGAGCAGCTTGGGTTCCCCTACAATAAGCCCTGTGCTTTGGGGTCCCCTTATATGCTTTCCACCGCTGAAAACCGCCGCATTACAGCCAAGCTCTTTCGTATAATACCACAGGTTGGATATCGGCGGCAGCTGTGCCGCCGCATCGACAATAACCGGCACACCCAATCTTTTCAGCTCAGGGATGCTCTCCTCACAGGTTGGAATCCCCTTTTCATACAGCGAGGCGGGAAAGAGGACGAATGCAGCCGTATGCTCATTAACAGCCCCTTTAATTGCATCAACAGAGGGCGGGACAAATACAAGCCTCGCCCCGGTCAGACGGATCAGCTTCCAGTATGGCGCCAGCTCATGGAATGCCCCGTCATATATTAAAACTTCATTTTTGGGGAGCCCTTCCACATTAGGAAGCATCTCCATCTTCTCCGTATCATCCCCGCAAATACAAGCAGCCACGGACAGGATAAGGCCTCCCGCCGCCCCGGAGGTAACAAAGGCCGCATCATTCTTTGTCAGGCACGCTGCCCTTTGGCAGACTGCGTCCAAAAGCTCCTACAAATTAATAAAATGTGAAGCCGCCTCCGCCATTGCCTGCACTGTCTGCTCTTCCATAAGGGAGCCGCCCAAGACCGTGTAGGTCTCGCTCGCGTTTATAATAGGCTTTATTCCCATCTTCTCATAAAAGTTCATAGGCTCTCCTCCCTCTTTATTCTTTTTTTAAGGCCTGGCCGCTTAATATGCCGGTTAGGACACCCTTTGTCATAACCGGAAGCCCATTTACCAGAAGCGTGTCAATTCCTTTCGACTGCCTTCTGGGATCAGAAAAGGAGGCCATGTCCTCCACCCTGTCGTAATCCATAATGCAAATGTCCGCTTTTTTGCCAACCTCAAGCAGCCCCCTGTCCTTTAGGTGGTAAAGCTGTGCTGGCATAGAGGTCAATTTCCGGATAATAAATTCCGGCTTCACGCCCCTTTCCCTCATTTGCCGTATGGTCTTTGAAAAACTGCCAAAGGCTCTCGGGTGGCACACCACCCCTTCCGAAATTGTGTCGCTGCCCATGGTATACCGTCTGTCCATAAACAGCTTATACTGATCCTCATACAGCTTTTGCTTCAATTCCTCCGTCTGGTTTTCCACCCCGATAAAGCCAACCTGCAATTCATTCTCAACCAATAGCCGGATGACGGTTTCCGAAAAGCTTTCCTTATTCTCTTCTGCAATTTCATCGACAGATTTTCCGATTTCCTTCGCATACATATCCTTTGTAATATTAATCACTGCCGTCTGGCCTTTCCCGAAGAAATAGGAATGCCTTGCCTCCATCGCTTCCAGCAGCTCTTTGCGAAGCCCCACCGACTGAAGCCGCTCCATAATCTTCTTATAGCCGCCTTCCTGCACCCATCCCGGTACAAGCGCCAGCAGTAATCCCGCTCCCACCAGATAAGGATAATATTCATAATGAATATCGGCTCCCTCCTTCTCCAGCGTTTCAAACGGTTCAAACAGGGTCTTCGTATCCTCAAATCCCCCTGTCCGGTAATGGAGCATATTCAGACGGACCCCGCTTCCCTTCACGACCTCCGCCATCTCCTGTGCCGGCGTTAACGGAATCTGTCCGTCATTCAGCCGCAGATGGGTGCAAAGCAGCCCGTCATACTCCTTAACCACCTTACAAAGCTCAATCAGCTCTTCTGTATCGCTGTATCCCCCTGGATAATAAGACAATCCAAGAGACAAGCCAAGGGCTCCTTCCTCCATGGCCTCCCGCAGCCTCGCTTTTGCTGTCTCTAATGCCTTTCCGGTCAGCGGCTTGTCATCAAAACCCAATGCCGACTGCCTTATCGCATTATGGGAGACATTGGCCGCCACATTGACCGCACAGCCGTCAAGCTGTGCCAAAAGCTCCCCAAAGGAGCCCCAAGGCTTTGCATAGTGCCTGTATTCCCCAAAAATCCCCGAATTCACCCGGAGCGAATCCTCAAACTGGTCCTCCGGGAGGGGGGCAAAGCCCAACCCGCACTGTCCTGTTACCACCGTGGAAACTCCCTGATAAATGAAATTAGGGCCTTGTCTGTTCTTTAGCAGGCTCAGCTCCGCATGGGTATGCCCGTCAATAAACCCGGGCGTAACCATCTTTCCTCCTGCATCAATCACATAGTCCGCCCCTTCTTCCTCCAGCTGTCCAATTTTACAAATCCGGTCCCGGCTAACTGCGATATCCGCTATGTAAGGGGCTTTTCCGCTTCCATCTACAATTAATCCATTTTTAATTAAGATATCCATTTCCGTCTTCTCCTCCTTTTGCAAGGCTATGGCCTTACCGCCGTTCCATCCGGCAGCCTGCTGTAAAGCCAGCTAAAATCCATTTCCACGCAGGGATATTTTTTTGCTTTTTCCTCGTCAAAATCCACTCCGATTCCCGGCTTCCCATTTAAATAAGCATAGCCCCTGTCCACCGCCGGACATCCCGGAAATACTTCTTCTTCCCCCTCATTAAATCCGGCAAATTCCTGTATCCCAAAATTAGGGCTGGAGTAGTCCAAATGCATTTGTGCCGCCATTCCGATTGGAGATAGATCATTTGGCCCGTGCCATGCAGTCCGGACCTGGTAAGCTTCACAAAAGGCCGCCAGCTTTCTGGCAGGAGTTAAACCTCCGATATCACTTAAATGGCACCTTATAAAGTCAATCCACTGGTTTTGTACCATTGTTCTCCACTCCACAGGATTGGTCAGCAGTTCTCCCATTGCAAAAGGAGTACTTGTCTGCTTTCTTAAATATTCAAAGTAGGAATACTGCTCAGGCGGCAGGCAGTCCTCCAAAAAGAAGAGCTTAAAGGCTTCCATCTCCTTTGCAAAATCCAGCGTATCCACCAGGGACAACCGTTCATGTACATCATGCATAATTTCCAAGTCCCAGCCGATATCGCTCCTGATTTCCTCCATCAGGCCGACCACACTTCTCATATAAGCTTTCGGAGAATAATAAGCACCCGCCGGAGCACCCGCCGGATGAACCATTTGCTGGATTGTCCCGTCAAAATTTCCTCCATAGGTTCCCATATGGCAGCGGATATAACGATAGCCCTCCTCCATAAAGCCGCGGATCTTTTCTTTCACTTCCTCTATGCTGTTTCCATCCGCATGGCGGTAAACCGCAATCCCTTCCCTGCATTTTCCGCCAAATAAATCATACAAGGGCATTTTTGCCAGCTTCCCCTTGATATCCCAAAGTGCCTCGTCCACCCCGGAAAGCGCATTGTTTAAAACAGGGCCGTTTCTCCAATAGGAGCTGCCCATTGCGGACTGCCAGATATCTTCAATATTTGCAACATTTTTCCCAATCAAAAAGGGCCGAAGATATTCTTCGATTGCCGTTACCACTGCCTTATGCCTCCAGGTAAAAGTGGCGCAGCCAAGCCCATAAAGCTCCGGCTCACTCGTCAGAACCTTTACAACAACCAGGTTAATATTATGAGGAGCCGTCACAAATACCTTTATATCGCGAATTGTAATTGTCTCCATATCCTTTCCTCCTTAATTCTTCACCGCACCGCCAGTCATACCGGCAATAAAATATTTTTGGAAGCAAAGGAATAATACAATAAGCGGCAGGCAGGATACCGAAGAAGCTGCCATCATATCATTCCAGTGAACCTGATTTTGCGTATTCAGGGCCACGATTCCTACGGTCAATGTCTTTAATGAATCCTTTGATATGAGTACGGAAGAAAACATATACTCATTCCATCCGTTAATCAGGACAAAAATAGCAACAGCAGCAATCCCCGGAACCGTCAGCGGCAAAATAATCTTCCAGAATATCCTGAAATTAGACGCCCCGTCTACACGGGCCGCCTCATCCAGCTCAACAGGTATTGTCTTAAAGTAGGATACCATCATCCAAGTGCTGAACGCAATATTTGTTGCCGCATACACGATTACTAAGCCAAGTAAAGAATTTGTCAGCCGGTAGGTCGTAAGCACGGCATAAAAAGGCACGACAAGCATAACGCTTGGAAACATCTGCGTGATCAGCAGAAAGCCCATAAATTGCTTGTTTCCTTTAAACTTAAATCTTGTGATGCCATAACCTGCCAGGCAGGAAAATGCAACACAGAGCACAACCGCCCCAAGACAGGTAGCCAGGCTATTCATCGTCATCTTCCCGAAATTATACAGACCCCAAAACTTTTTAAAGGATTCAAAAGAAACAGGATCCGGTATCCAAATTGGTGTCGGTGAATAGGTCTGTGCCTCCGGCTTAAATGCGGTAGAAATCATCCATAAGACCGGAACCACGATAAACAAAGAAAGTACAACCAGGACGATATACCGGAGTGCCCCATTCACCCTCTGTTTTTGCTTTTTGCCAATACCCATTTTATTCTTCATCTTTTAGCACCATCCTATATATCCTGCTGATGACATAACAAATCACAAATACAATAATTCCCCATGCCGCAGCCTTTCCAAATTGCAAATCATTAAAAGCAGTTCCATAAATATTCAAGCTAATTAAATTCGTCGCGTTTCCAGGCCCTCCGTTTGTCATGGTGTACACCAGCGTATACTGCTTAAACCACCAAACGCTGTCAAGAATTAACGTTGTAACGAGGACCGGCCGAAGGCCCGGCAAGGTAATGTTCAAAAACTGTTTCCATTTATTTGCCCCATCAATCTCAGCCGCTTCATAATGATCCTGGGAAATACTCTGCATGCCGGACAAGACCATAGTCATAACCAGCGGGTACCCCTTCCATATACAGGCAAATACCACGGCCGGGAATGCAAACTTTGCCGATCCAAGCCACGAAATATTCTCTGAAATAATTCCGATATCCTTCAATATGGAATTTAAAACCCCATACATAGGGTTCATAATCCAGGTAAAGAGCAATGCAATAACCGATTCCGGGAACAGCCACGGAAGCATAAAAATCACACGGAAAACAGTTCTCCCTGCAAATTCTTTGTTCAGGAAACTGGCCAATAAAATGCCAAACAGGAAATGCCCTGCTACAACCAGAAGCATGAATCCAAATGTAAGTAAAACGGAGGAATAAAACTCCGGCTTTACGATGGCCTGGATGTAATATTTCATCCCCACGAACTTCCATTTATTCACCAGGTTTGTATTATAAAAGCTCAGATACAAGCCATAAAACATAGGATATATAATCAAGCCAAACATGGCAAGCGCAGCCGGAAAAATAAACCAATAACCTGCCCTCTCTTTATTTTTAACCTTGCCCCGAGACACTTTTGTGCCTATTTCAGTCCGCATATAAATAACCCTCTCAATTTCTTTGTATTCCAACTGCTACCAACAGCTTTTTTTATACACAGGGGAAGGACAGCGCCTCTCCCTGTGTATCCCCTAATCCTTAATTATAATCCTCCAGCAGGGTATCCAGATCTGCTTCCATCTTCTTTACCGCTTCCTCATTCGTCTTCTCTCCACTGAATACAGAAGAATATCCATCACCTAAAATAGTCTTTAAGCCTGCCATGCCAGCAAAGTTTACGGTCGGCCTGCAGCCCTTTGCGATTGTGTCAAGATATCCTGCATAGTCCGGTCCGGAAATATAAGCTGCCTTCTGTCCCTCAAGGGTAGACGGTATTTTGCCGCTTGACTGCCAGAACATTTGATCCTTGTCATTTGAGATAAAGAATTTCAAATAGTCAATTGCAACTGCTTTTTCCTCATCACTTGCTTTATTGCAAATTGCATACCCCTCTGTATTTAACATTGTTCCGGGCGCATCTCCCGGGATTCTGAAGGAACCGATCTTTCCTTTTAAATTCGGATTATTGGCATAAGCAACCCCGATTGCATTTGAACCGGAAAGCATCATTCCTGTATATTCCATTGCAAAGTAATTGGCTGCTGTTGCATAGTCAACCTCTGTGATGCCGTTTGGAACCACATGGTGGACATTATTCAAATCTCTCCAGAAAGAAAATGCCTTAAGGAAACCATCCTCGTCCAACCCGTTTTTCCAGGTGCCATCCGCCTGCTCACTTATTAAATCATATCCATTGCTCCATAAGTAACTCATAAAGCGGCTTTGTCCTGATGAATTATTAGAGCCTACCATAGAAAAGCCCCAACGGTCCACCTCACCGTCCTTGTTCGTATCCTCTGTAAGTGCCTTGGCACAGTTTAAGAACTCTTCCCAGGTCGTAGGCGCCTTTAGATTTTTTCCATCAAACCAGTCCTGTCTGTAAATAATGGCAGACGGCTGCACATCAATTGGATAAAATGCCATTGTATTATCCAAGGTACAAGCTTCCACAACTCCATTGGCAAAATCAGCTTTATCCGCATTGTCCAGCCAATTGTTCAAATCCTCTGTCATCCCTAAATCATACAGGGTCGGAGCCTGGTCAGCACTTGTGAAAAAAAGCGTCGGCAGGTCATCCGGTGATGTCGCCATGGCTGCCAGCTTCGTGTATATATCATTGCTGCTGATTGCCGTAATCTCAATTTTCACATTTGGATGCTGTGCCATATAATTTTCTGCATACTTGTACACATACTGTCCATGAGGATCCTCACTGGCATATGCACAAAAAACGGTCACCGTTACCGGCCCCTCCGGTACTTCTGTTGTCTTTACACTCTCTGTGGTGTCGCTTGCCGCATCTGTTATTGCATCTGTTGCTGTGTCCTTCGTTGTATCCTCTTTCTGCGCCGTGCCTGCACATCCGGTAAGCATAGATACCATCATCATCCCCGACAAAACAATTGCTAAAAACCTCTTTAACATCACTCTTTTCCTCCTTATATTTTGTTTTTTGCTTTACCTTACTATTTCAAGCAGAACCTCTATTTCACAGGCAATGCCTCCGGGAAGTGTATTGCAGCCGATTGCCGACCTTGCGGGCAGCCCCGCCTCACTTCCAAAGATATCTAACAGCAGCTGTGAGCCCCCGTCAACTACCAAGGGCTGTTTGTCAAAACTATCCGTACTGTTGACAAACGCAAGCATTTTAACAAACCTTTTAATCCGGTTCAAATCTCCAAGCTGCTTATCCAGGTTTGCCAGTAAATTCAGCACACAATTATAAGCTGCTTTCTGCCCTTCCTCAATGGAAACTCCCTCTCCAAGCTTACCCATGACAGAATTCCCATCTCCAAGATCACATCCGCATCCGGAGCAGTATACTAAATTTCCTGAAAAGCTTATAACCGGGCTGTACACCCCTCCTTTCGCTGGGGGTGCCGGAAGTACAATCCCCTTCTCCTTCATGTTCTGATAAACATCTGACATAACTTTATTCTCCTATTTTTTTATTTTACATCTGGAATTTCAATGAAGGCCCCGCTATAACAAATCGTATTTTAAAATATCCCAGCTGGGTTATATAACATTTTGTTGAAGCATTTTCGTTATTTTGTATAACATTCTGTTGAAATTCTAATGTATCATAGTCATATTAAATCACGTTTTGTTGAAATTATCAACAAGTTTTTAAACATTTTTTTTAATTTTTATCATTTTTATCTATTTTGTATATTATTTTTCATTTTTAGTAGGCCTCAGCTGTTTTCAATATTGACATTTTGTTGATATTGTCTTATGATAACCTCAGATATTAATTTCAACATTTATTTATAAATAGAGAGAGGTATATATGAGCAGTTTTATAATGGAGCATTTTGAAATCCTATCCGAAACAGCAAAATGTATTGCGGAACAATTTGGTCCCAATTGTGAGGTCGTCCTCCATGATTTGACGAGACCCTATAATAATACCATCGTCGCTATTTACAACGGACATGTGACAGGCAGGAAGGTAGGCGACAGCGGCACCGACAGGGGACTTGCCATTTTGCGCGGTACCTCAAAGGAGGAGGACGAATATTGTTACATTAATTATTCCGATTCCGGCCGGATGCTTCGGTCGTCCAGCAAATATTACCGGGATAAAACCGGACAAATTGTAGGGAGTCTGTGCATCAATTATGATATTACCGAGCTTGTTTCCATGCAAAATGCCCTTTACCAGATTACGGGCTTTGAAACAGCCGGAAATAAAGAAAACCAGAAACCAGAGCATGAGATTTTCGCAAAAAATGTTGATGAATTGATTGATCTCCTGCTCCAGGAAGCCATTGCAAAAACAGGAAAAGATATTAACAGCCTTTCCAAAGAAGACCGTATCAATATTGTCAAATACCTGGATGAAAAGGGAGCCTTCCTAATCAAAAAATCTGCTGAGACCGTCGCAGATCATCTTGGTATTTCCCGTTTTACAATCTATAACTATATAAATGCCTGAATATAAAAAGGATGGCATCATTTATAATTTTCAAACGAATATATTTTCAAACGAATATATTTTCAAACAAATATATTTTTAAACAAAAAAAGAGACAAACTTGCTTCAAAACTTAATCTTTAGAAGCAGTTTGTCTGGAAGCTAAATTAGCTAAAATCTACCCTTTTGTTCTTAGACATTGGTTTCATCCATCACACTTACCTGGAATCTGCCCACTGTTGCCCTTAAGCTCTCCGCCAATACCTTCAGGCGGTCAGTAACATTCGCTATAATTTGCATGGAGGCAGCCTGCTCCTCCATCGTGGCAACAGACTGCTGGGTTCCCGCCGCATTCTGCTCCGCTATATTAGCCAAGGCCTTTAACATGGTTCTTATCTCATTATTTGCTTTCTGCATTTCCTCTTCCGATTCATTTAATTTATCTACCACACTCTCCGAATCTTCCATCGCCTCAGAAATATCCTGGTATTTCTGTATGGTTTCCGATACGCTTTTATGCTGATCCTCAGAGGTCCTGGTAATGTGCTTCATGCTTTCTACCGAGTGCTCAATATTGAACTGCAGCACGGAAATAATCCCATCAATATGGCTGGTAGACTGCGAGGATTGGTCTGCCAGCCTCTGGATCTCAGCGGCAACTACGGCAAAGCCCCGGCCCCATTCACCGGCCCTTGCTGCCTCAATTGTAGCATTTAAGGCCAATAGGTTGGTTTCCCTTGCAATTTCAGAGATAAACCGGCTGGCCTCCCCAATCTGCTCAGAGCTTTTCTTCATTTCCATAACCACTTGACAGATATTCCGGGCAGCCAAATTATTTTCCTGGGTGATAAGCTTCAACCTCTCTATTTCCTTAAGCCCTGCCTGAACCAACTGGATCACCATCCCGGTAGTTTCATTCAGCCTTAGCATCTGCCGGTGGTTTACCTCCATCTTTTCATCCAGGATTGCGGCCTGGGATAAGCCTGCTTCCGTTTTCTTAGCCTGCTCATAGGCGCTCCTTGCTATTTCCTCCAGCGTGAGTGAAATTTCCTCTGAAACCTGGGCCGATTGCCCTGAGGTCTCTGTCAATTCCTGAGCCGTCCCTGTGACTTGGACGGCAGATTCACCCAGCTCCGTGATTATATCACGCAGGTTCTCCGTTAATATCTGAAAGGTTCTGGCTAATATTCCAATCTCATCCTTCTGTTTTCGGTATACCTCCGGGATATCCGCCCTGATATCCAGCTCCCCTATTCTTTCCGATTGTCTTGTAATAGAGATCAGTGGTGTGGTTAAGGATGAATCAAGAATTACTACCACACCGGTGCTTCCCAGCAGCGTTAATACTATTATGGTCAGAATAATACGCACCATTCTGGGTATGGCCTCCAGGATCTCATCCTCATATGCCGTTATGACAAAGCTCCAGTCCGTCCCTTCAATGGGTGCATATGCAGAAAACAGCTTATTCCCTTCATATTCATACTGGACCAGCCCGGATTTATTATCCAATATTGTCTGGTAAGCAGCCGCCAGCTCTTTTAACTCCGGCTGCTCCTGCGCCTTTACCACCGGGTTAAAGCCCTGTACCACTTTCTCTGTATCCGGATGGGCAATGACTGCTCCTTTGCTGTTTATCATAAAGGAGTAGCCTCTCTCACCATAACCGATATCCTTTGTGATATTGCTTAAGGAGTCAGCCTCCATTCTCGCAACCAGGGCTCCTACCACTTTCTTATCCTTAAGGACCGGCACTGCCACCTCTATCTCCGGCCTCCTTGTAACCCTGCTTAGGATCACGTCCGATATCTTAGAGGTACCCTTTAAGGCAGCCTCCACATAATTCCGGTCACTCATTAATCTTACCGTACCATCCGCATAATGGGTATAACCGTTTGGCAGCACATAGCCGATATCCAAAAACTCCGTTTTTCCCAGCTCCTCTTTTAGAACACTTACATCAACCTCCCAGCCCATTTCTATGATCTCTTTTTTCATTGAAATCATTGTCAGGGTGGAAACCACAGCTTCCATCCTGCTTTCAACTAATTTTGCACTCTCAGCGGATAATAACTCCAGTGAATGCTCCGATTTCTCCTTTATGGACTGGTAGCCTATCCCAATAGCTACACAGCCAATAATTATGGCCACGGATAATACCAGTAACGCACAGGATATAATTAACTTAGTTTTAATACTTTTCATTTGTTTTTTTGAACACACCCCTTTGTAGAGGTAGCGTCCACCCCTCCTTTATATTATAGTCCCTCTATATATCCCTAGATAAATGCCAGCTTATTTAAAATAGTTTTCATTTTTTTCTGCTTTGCTTCCTTTTTCTTTTTTGCCAATTGCTCCGTCATCCGGTATACATCTGTAAATTCTTCCTTTTGGTTACTAACCGCCGCTATTGTAATTGACAGCAATGGGTAATGCTCCAGCTCACCCTTTCTGTTTGCCGTTATTATATACCCCTTAGCCCTATCCTCCCGGCTGTAATACTTTAAGGCCTTTTCCTCAAACTGTGCTATAATATCATCAAAATATTGCTCCGTTATATGATCATAGATGATAACTACAAAATCGTCCCCACCGATATGCCCGATGAAATTATTATAAGGGATGTTCTTTTTTAAAATTGCTGCCAGCAGTTTAATAATTAAATCTCCATTTTCAAACCCATACACATCGTTGAAGGCTTTAAAATTATCAATATCAATATAAACCACACTATATTTCTCATTATCATGTACACATTGGGTTAATTGCTGCTCCACCATGAGATTACCTGGAAGACCGGACAGCGGGTTTTGGTCCTTTGCATTATCAACCTCAATTTCAGTTGCTTTTTGAAGTAAATCTTTAATTGTCACCGTGCCGGTATACCTGTCATTTTCAGTTACCACAATAAAATCGTATAATTTATCATTGGGTCTGGACATTGCCAGGTACGAAACCACATTAATGGGTGTCTGATAGTCCACGGCCAGGAAATCACGGTCCATCAGGTCTGCAATCGGTTTATTCTGATATAGTGAATAGCCATAATGGCCGCTCATTTTTAATGCCAGCTTTTCGCGTGTAATAATTCCCAGAGGCATTTCATTTTCCACCACCGATAGCCCGAAAAAATCCGGGTTTTGCATAAAGACGTTATAAACATAGTCGGCTGTCACCCCCGGCGCTACAATTCCGGTATACTTACATACATTGATGACTGCCTCCTTCGGCACCTTTCCCTTCCTCCTGGAATCCTTCTGATAATTTATTTCATAAATTTCGTGGATCAGCCTATGTCTTATATCACGGATTTCCTCCGAGGGTCTTTGTATATAGTAGCCCTGTCCGTATTGGACCCCAAGCTGTACCAGGGTGGACAGCTCCTCCCGGGTTTCGATCCCTTCTGCGATCAAGCTGATCTGTGACTCCCTGGACAGCTCCACCATCCCCTTAATTAAGGCATACTTTAGGTTATCCGTATCCACATTCCGGATTAGCTTCATATCCAGCTTAATGTAATTCGGGTTAATATCGCTAATTAAATTTAAGCCGGAATAGCCTGCCCCTGCATCATCAATGGCAATCTTATAATTCTGGCTGCGGTAATGGCTAATGGTCGATAAAAAGCCTCCCATGTCCACAATTACATTGCGTTCCGTAATTTCGAAGATTACGTTCTTAGGCTCAATATTAAATTCCATTAAAAAATCCTTTGTAAAACCGCGGATAAATTTTTCATCGTGCATAATATTAGGATTCACATTAATAAACAGCATTTTATCATAGGGCGGTACCATTAAATGATAGGCCGTTTCAAAGGCCCTTGTCCTGCATAGCAGCTCCAGATCCCATAGCCTGCTATACTCACCGGCTATGGAAAACAGCATTTCCGGATCCTTTATCAGGCTGGTACCGGTAATCCTGCTCAATGCCTCATGCCCTAAAAGACTGCCATCCTTTAGCGAAATAATAGGTTGGAATACTGTTTTAATCTGCTTATTATCAATAACAGCATCCAGCGCCTCTTTCCTTTCATCCCTCATAACAATCCCCTTTTCATTGCAGGAAATAAACTATCTTTTGTAACTAAGCTGCACAGCACAAAAACCCTGCTATCTGCATCTATCTTTATCTTAATCAAATTAAAATGTAACTTCCTACATAATCATGTAAACATTATGTAAAATCTATTTAAATTATTAAAATACAACCGGGTATTCCTATGCCCGGGGCAAAAAAATAACGCTGTACCAAAGTACCAGCGCTATTTTATCCCTGTCTCTTATTTCTGCCTTTTATCTCTGTTTCTTATTTCTAATTTTTACCCCTAAGCATATTTAAGGATCCGCATAATAATAACCTGCTCCACCCCAAATTATTCCTTGACCTGATCCGCAAAGGCTATACTTCCCTGCATCCAGATATTTCCTTTAAATCTCCTTCCGACCGAAGGCTCTCCCACCAGATCCGCCTTATTAATGCACAGGCGGAAGGTAATATCATTACAGACCAGCTGCATATCGTACAGCTCTTCCTTCGTCATGGTATTTTCAATAATACTGCATTCCGTAATTGTAGCAATAACACTATAATTATCTGACTCTGACCCAAAGGGGATGAATGAGGTGTCTACAATAGAATAAATATCCTCCTTTTTTGCCCTCCTTGAAATCATCGCGTAGGTATCAATATCATCAATGGTCAGGCTGTCAATGGCCTCCTGGTTCCCCTTCTTCGCTTCCGCAATCAACTGGTTGCGGTATTTCGTCTCCGCTGAAATATTACGGACCTGAACCTCATCCATCTCAATCGGGAGCAGAATTCTTCCCTCCAGGGATAATGCTGCCAGCGTAATAGGAAAGGGCGTGCCCATTGGCATATTCTGATTCTTCTTCTCTAAAAACTCGATGACATTCTGTAGGTAAAATATCAGGGAAACCCCCAGGCGGAAATCATCACACATTCCTGTATAAGCTTCGGAATCCACCCTCTTATTTATTCCTACCTCTTCCCTCGTGCTTATATATTGGCCATACAAGCAGGGGAAATAATGCTCCATATGGAATTTACCGGCTTCATCAACCTCGCCGCGGAGCGTGACACCTATTCCCTCACCAAATTCCATCGTGATCTCTGTTAAGCTGCCTCGGCTGCCTAACTCCACGGTGCGCTTTTTTGTGGAGTGCTCCGTGATTACCTCCAATAATTGATTTAATTCCATTCTATTGTTAATGTTACTAAACCCTATTGCTCTTAAATAACTATGCATATTCTTCACTTCCATTCATAACCGGTAAACTCTTTATATTTTACGCCGATCAGTTACAATTCATGTAATAATTATTTATAACATATTTTACTTTCAATAGCAAGTAGCCAGGGCAAAACAAGGCTGTTCCAGTTTAAAACAAGGATATCTATTCCTGGAACTTAAGAAAACCCTGCCAAGCTATCCATTATTCCCCGCTCGTCAAGGTCCTCTTCCCAGTCTTCCTTATACTATCATGTACAAGCCACATGATATGGTATCATATTCTTTCTGTTATATCTATATTATTATTCCATAATCGTATCCACAATAAACAAGGTCAATTCCTTGGTCAGATCCTTTTCAATCCACTCCTTGGGCTTACTGCCATCCTGATCCTTTATAATGCGGATCACCGGCCGGGTCGGACACTGTGCATTCTGCCGCAATACAATTCCCGTCTCATCCTGGTTGGTAATCACCAGCGTCCCTGTAGGATATGCAGCTACTGAGTCCACAAATGCTTTAACCACTGTAAAATCAAATAATACGCCTGCCTGGCTTACAATATAATCAATTGCATCATGGACCTTCATCCTTTTTGTAAGGTTCCCATAAACCCTACTATCAAATTCATCACATACGGCCGCAATACGGCTTCCAATCTTAATACGGTCTTCTTTAATATGGAATGGATACCCTGAGCCATCCATTCTTTCATGATGGCTTAAAATAATATCCTTTGATACAGGGGAAAGCCATTCCATCTTCTCCACTGCAGTATATCCATATATTATATGTTTTTTGATCTCCTTCAGCTCCTTTGCGGAGCAGGTTTCAAGCGTCAGGCCATAGTAATCCAGGGCAATCGAAGTAAATCCAATGTCATGGAGAAGGCAGCCAACGGCAATATCCTTAATTTTTGACTTGGACAGCTTTAGTTTAAAAGCCAGGATTACGGACATAGCACATACATTAATGGAATGGGAGTAGGTGCTGCCGCTTCTGTTACGTATGCTGGATAAATTATAGATGACTCCCGGCTCCTCCATAATATCCCGGATTATCTCCTCAGCGACTAATTTAATCTCTTCTAATTCGGATTCGTGCTGGTAGGAATACTTTAACAAAATATTACGTACTGCCTCCTGGCATTGATCCTGAAGCTGCAGCTCCAGGCTTCCAGTTAAGTTCACGCCCTGCCCAATCTCATCCTCCACATAGATATATTCTATATTTAAGGCCTTTAACCTCTTAACATACTCTTTTTTAACGACAGTTCCTGCCGTCATTAGTACCGAATCACTACTGCTGATAATATCCTTAGCGAGCAATTCATTTCCTTTCACTGTATCTAATGAGATAATTCTCATACAAATGTCCTTTCCAAAATACTATCCTACTACTTATAACTATACCACAAAAGTATCTTATATAAAAATACAATATTTTGATTCTTTATCCCTATGATCCTATACATAATTACAAACCTTTTCACACATAATTATTTTTATTGTGTAATTTATATAATTTGATTTAAGTTAAAGTGTATTTTTTGATTGTTATTTTTTTAACAAAACCTATTTACAAACTAAATTTTTTCTGTTATATTTTTAGCATAGTGATTGTGTTAATTTTTTAACAATAAGAGGAGGAACCAATATGTCAAAAGAATTACAACAACCGACCCCTAAAGAGCATGTTGACCAGCTAGTTAAAAACGCAATGGTTGCGTTAGACGAGTTTTTATCCCTAGATCAAGAAACCATCGATAATATTGTTCATGAAATGGCTTTAGCAGGTCTTGCCAAGCAGCAGTTGCTTGCTAAAATGGCAGTTGAAGAAACTGGCCGTGGCATTTACGAGGACAAAATTACAAAGAATATTTTTGCTACTGAATATATCTGGCATTCGGTTAAAAACCAAAAAACCGTAGGCATTATTGAAGATAATGAAGAAGAGGATTACATGACCGTTGCCGAGCCCGTAGGTATCGTAGCCGGTGTTACACCGGTAACAAATCCTACCTCCACCACCATGTTTAAAAGCCTTACCTGTATTAAGACAAGAAATCCCATCATCTTCGGCTTCCACCCAAGTGCACAAAACTGCTCCAGGGAGGCCGCCAAGACCTTGCTGGATGCTGCAGTAAAGGCCGGTGCCCCAAAGAACTGTATCCAATGGATTGAGTATCCTTCCATTGATGCAACAAGGGAATTGATGAACCACCCGGATGTATCCATGATTCTCGCAACAGGAGGCTCCGGAATGGTAAGGCAGGCATATTCCTGCGGAAAGCCTGCACTCGGTGTTGGCCCAGGTAATGTTCCTTGCTTTATTGAAAAAACAGCTAATTTAAGGCGTGCTGTAACCGACCTGGTTATGTCCAAATCCTTTGACAACGGTATGATCTGTGCTTCAGAGCAGGCTGCCATCATCGAAGCTCCTATATATAATGAAGTTGTTGATTTAATGAAAAAGTCCGGCTGCTACTTCGCTACCAAGGAAGAGATCAAATTACTGGAGCCTGTGGTCATCAATGTAAATACCGGTGCCGTTAATCCTGGTATTGTTGGTAAATCCCCTGTTGATATCGCTGCCTTGGCCGGTATCAAGATCCCTGCTGACACTAAGATTTTATGTACTGAGCTGGAAGGTGTTGGACCGGAATACCCCTTATCAAAGGAGAAACTGTCTCCCGTCCTCGCTGTAATAAAGGCGGCTAATCTTGAGAAGGGCTTAAAGCTTTGTGAGAAAATGGTAGAGCTTGGCGGCCTGGGACACTCCTCCGTTCTTCATTCCATGGATGATGAGGTTATTAAGGCCTTCTCCGCAAGGATGAAAACCGGACGTATCCTTGTTAACTCACCTTCTACCCATGGTGCAATCGGTGATTTATATAATACGAATATGCCTTCCCTTACCTTAGGCTGTGGTTCTTATGGCGGAAACTCCACAACCCACAATGTATCCGCTGTAGACTTAGTAAATTATAAGCGTGTAGCAAAGAGGAGGGTAAATATGCAGTGGTTTAAAATTCCTGGTAAAATTTATTTTGAGTCTGGTTCAACCGCATATTTATCAAAAATGCCGAATATTTCAAAGGCGTTCATCGTAACCGACCCGTCCATTACCCAGCTTGGATATGTAAATAAAGTATTGTATCAATTGAGAAAGCGTGTTGATTATGTACACTGTGAGATTTTTGACCAGGTTGAGCCTGATCCAAGCCTTGAAACAATTTTAAAGGGTGTGGATGCCATGAATAAGTTCAACCCTGACGTAATCATAGCACTCGGTGGCGGTTCTGCCATTGATGCCGCAAAGGGTATGTGGCTCTTCTATGAAGACCCTACTGCTGATTTCAAGAACATGTCACTCAAGTTCCTGGATATCCGCAAGAGAACCTATAAATTCCCTATCTTAGGTAAAAAGGCTCAATTTGTAGCGATTCCTACGACCTCCGGTACCGGCTCCGAGGTAACCTCCTTCGCGGTTATTTCAGACAAGGTAGAAAATAAAAAATATCCTCTGGCTGACTATGAGCTGACCCCGGATGTTGCAATTATTGACCCTGACTTTGTAATGAGCGTACCTAAGAAGTCTACTGCATGGACCGGTATGGACGTATTAACACATGCTATTGAAGCATACATCTCCGTACTTGCCTCCGACTATACGGATGCCTTAGCCATCCATGCAATTGACCTGGTGTTCAAATACTTGAAGGAATCCTATGACAAAGGCGGTGACAGCCCTATTGCCCGCGAAAAGATGCATAATGCCTCTACTATCGCAGGTATGGCCTTTACAAATGCCTTCCTTGGCATCAACCATTCCTTAGCGCATAAGCTTGGTGGTGAATACCATATCCCCCACGGCTGTGCAAATGCCATCCTGTTGCCCCATGTTGTACGCTACAACGGTGTTGAGTGCCCTACTAAGTTTACTTCCTTCCCGAAATATGAAAGCTATATTGTATCTGATAAAATTTTTGAATTAATGAAGAAGCTTGGTAGAAATCCTAAGACAAAGGCAGATGCAGTAGAGCTGCTGGCACAGGAAATTGAAAACCTGAACCGTCACCTTGGAATTCCTGCAACCTTAATGGAATATGGAATTGATGAAAAAGACTTCTCATATAAGGTACCTGCCCTTGCTGACCTAGCCTTTGGAGACCAGTGTACGACTGCCAATCCAAGAATGCCATTAGTATCTGAATTAGAAGAGCTTTACCTGCTTGCTTACTATGGCAAGGGGAATTTGCCCAAGAATGGAAAATAGCTTTTTAACTTTCCTCAGGAATTAGTGTATAAATAAGAACGGATACCATTCTAGTTCATTTTAGAATGGTATCCGTTCTGTTATGATGGTAATATAAGTTATCAGAAGTTGTCTTTACTTCTCTTATTCCATATAATTATTGCTATTCCTTGCCATATCCAAAGCGTTTCTCTCATCCTCGGACAATTCCAAGAAGGACTCTCCCTTAATGATTTCCTTTAAATAAGTATAACAGCCTTCCCTACTGCTATGTACTGAGTTCAGTAAAATCCCATTATTATTTTTATCCAACAGAGCCAATACAAAGCTCAGCTTTCCGCCCATTTCCTTGAAGGCATCGTATTTCACCACCCCTATCTTTTGATAGGTAGTCAGCAAATTCTCTTTAACCTTTCCTAATTCCTTATTCATGCTTGCTGCTTCTGTCTTCAGATTATCTATATCAGCAAATCTCGACAGGACTTGACTTTCTAAATTTTCCCCAGTAGCTCCGGTCATAAATTTTTTATATTTTTTGTTCAGTTTACTTAGCTTTACGGTTAAAATAATGTTATAAACCAGAATCAGTACAACAAAAGCCCCAATTCCCAAAATAAAGTAGACTGCGTTACTGCTGATTAATTCAATAAAGTCCATTCTAAAATCCTCCATCCTGCCGTATATCAATTCTTTATCTTTTTATCTTATCCTTTTATTATATTCTTTACCTTACTTTTATCTTCTTCTTTGTCTTGTCCTTTTTTCTTGTTCTTTTATTTTCTTCTTTATCTTGCCCTTTTATTTTGTTCTTTATCTTACCCTTATCCTGTTCTTTTTTTTGCCCTTATCTTGTTCTTTTTTTTGCCCTTATTTTGTTCTTTTTCTTGTCCTTTATCTTATTTCCAATCTTGTTCTTTACATATATTTACTTATTCTTGAGGTATCGAGTCGAACATCTCAATTAGTCTTTCCAGCTCTTCATTTGAATAATATTCAATCTCAATAGATCCCTTATTATTCTGCTTTCTACGTATCGCCACCTTAGTCCCGATAATCTTTCTAATTCTATCCTCTAAATTTCGGTAGATAAAATCATCCTCTTTTTTCCCTTCATTTTCCTTTTGGGGTTTATCGGATAAAATTTGTTTTACTAACTTTTCTGTTTCTCTTACACTCAGTTTTTCATCAAAAATCCTACAGGCCGTATTATATTGCTTTTCATTATCGTCAATGGCGAGCAGGGCACGGGCATGTCCGCTTGTTATCATTTCATCAATAATCATCTGCTGCACACGTTGATCCAATTTCAGAAGTCTCATGGAATTAGTAACTGCAGCCCTGCTTTTTGATACTCTCTCAGCAACTTCATCCTGCTTTAAATCAAAATCCTGAATTAAGCGCTGATATGTCTGAGCCTCCTCAATAGCATTCAGATCTTCCCGCTGTATATTCTCAATTAGTGCAATCTCTACTACTTCCTGAGGCGTATAATCCTTAATAATTGCCGGAACCTCTTTTAATCCGGCCAGCCTGGCGGCTCTCCATCTTCTTTCGCCGGCAATTATTTCATAAAATTTATTCTTTTTCTGTAAAATCAGCGGCTGAATGACTCCATATTGCTTTATTGAATCCGCTAATTCCTGTAAGGCATCCTCATCAAACCGTTTTCTGGGCTGAGACCTATTAGGTTCAATCTTATTTACCTGTATAAATGTTTCACGTGAAACATTATCTTCTTTCTTATTATCTATCTCAACAATCTTCTCCGGGATCATAATATCCAGACCCCTGCCCAAACCTTTTTTAACAGACATATAGTCCTCCCGTTTTTAAACATCTAAAACAATACTTTTTATCTACTATAGTTTTTCTACTATCTTTTATCCATTATTAACACTTTAAATTCAATTCTCTTTTCGTTCTTATCTATATCTTAATTCATGAACTTCATTTTTCTCATATTCATCAGCTTCTTCTTTTTCAATAACCTCAATCGCCAACTGACGATATCCGTCTGCCCCAGCCGATTTTGAATCATAAATATTAATCGGCAGCCCATGGCTCGGCGCTTCCGCCAGCCTGACATTTCTGGGTATTATGGTTTTGTATATATTTTGTCTCAAATTACTCTTTACATTCTCCACAACCTGCAAGGAAAGATTTGTTCTCGCATCATACATTGTAAACACAACACCTTCCATTTCAAGCTTAGGATTTAACCTTTGTTTCACAAGATTAATTGTATGCAGTAATTGTGTTAATCCCTCCAGCGCATAAAATTCGCATTGTATAGGTACCAATACAGTATCCGCAGTAGTCATCGCATTTACCGTTAAAGTATTCAAAGAAGGAGGACAATCAATGATAATAAAATCATATTCATCCCTTATTCTTTCAATATGCTTTTTTAAAATAAATTCACGACCCTCAATACCAATCAGCTCAATTTCAGCTCCTGCCAAATTAACATTGGAAGGTAAAATATCCAAGTTCTCAATTGCCGTATGTATTCTGCATTCCTCTAAGGAGCATTCCCCAATAATCATCTGATATATTGTATTTGTCAGCTTATTCTTCTCTATCCCAAGACCGCTTGAGGTATTTCCCTGAGGATCAATATCAATTGTAAGAACCTTTTTTCTCTTTTCAGCAAGACAAGCCGATAAATTAATTGCCGTAGTCGTCTTACCTACTCCACCTTTTTGGTTTGCAATTGCAATAATCCTAGCCACAATTCCTCCATCCTTCCAGTGTTATTATAATAGGTTACAAGAAATTCAATAAAATAAAAAATCCATATCCAACTGAATTTACACAAAACTTATTATATCACTATTTATATTTTATAGCTATAGTATTTTAGTTTTTCTAGATAACAAAATTGCCGTTTTCTAAAATAAAATGTTTCACGTGAAACATTTTTATGTTTTACTGCTCCCGCTCTAATTTTACATAGGATCTTCATTTAAAATTTTAATTAGATCCGCATGAATTTTACTTCTACTTTGACTTTTATTTATATTCTAGATATTACATTTCCTTCATGAATTTTTAAACTAAATGTTTTAGCTATAGTAATTCAACGATTTTTGAAAGTGATGTACTTTTTATTTTAGTAGTTCCTATATTATCACTTAAGATTATTACCTATGCTATTACCTATACTATAACTTAAATCATTGCATATTTTACTTTACATTATTACTTATAATATTCTTCCAGCGACAAAAATCTTTCTATAACCATCGCAGTGAATGCGAGCTCATCTATATGATGACACCGACCAGGTCTCGCATGATTGCGCGCACTTGATTGCCTGCACTTGGCAATCACGGGATGTTAAAGACAAGCCCAGGTGGATATCTCTTCCCTCAGATTTACCTCACAACCTTTAACCCCCTCTACACAAAACAAAAAGATGTTTCACGTGAAACATCTTTGAGTAAGAAACCCTTTATATAATTTACAACAGATCAACAAAATTATTCTTAATAGCATAAACCGCCGCCTGAGTACGATCAGACACATTTATCTTCTTAAATATATTAGAAACATGGTTCTTAACAGTCTTTTCACTAATAGCCAACATATACGCAATCTCTTTATTAAACAATCCCTCAGCTAAAAGCTTCAAAACCTCTATTTCCCTCTTCGTCAGCGCATCGTCCGTACCTGGCATATTTTTCTTTTCATCCAGCTTTGCCCTCAACAAAGGTGCAAGCTCCGGTTGAATAAAAGTCTCACCGCGATAAATATTAAAGATTGCCTTCTTTAACAAAGATGAATCCGAATCCTTCAGTACATATCCATCCACCCCTATTTCAACAGCCCTAATTAAATATTCTACTTCATTATGAATCGTTAAAATTAATACCTTAACCTTTTTCTTTGTCTCCCTGATATGCTGTAATACCTGAAGGCCATTCATGTTAGGCATATTAATATCAAGAAGAAGAACATCCGTTTGCTTTTCATCCAGGATCTCAATACACTGTTTTCCGTTACTTGCCTCAGCAGTTACAACAATATCACCATCCAACTCCAACAATTGCTTAATTCCTTCCCTGACCATTGAATGATCATCCGCGATCATAACACTAATCGGTTTGTTCATTTTCCTCTTCCTCCTCGCATTTTGTAAAAGGTACTGAAACCATAATTGTTGTTCCCTTTCCCTTATCAGATTGTATTTCAAATGTTCCCGACAACAATGAGGTTCTTTCTCTCATAAAGGATAACCCAAAGCTTGATGGATGTTCTGGAGAATTTGTACGGACATTATCAATAATAAATCCAGACCCATTATCTTTAATTTTAAGGTTAATCCTATTTTCATCATAAGTAATATCTATATTTATCAAAGAAGCATTTGCGTGCTTTAAAATATTATTGCATGCTTCTTGAATAATACGGAATAGAGTGAGCCGGATAACCGGTAAAACATCCTTTTTTTCCTCGTTTGCCTGGACCTTGACCTGAATATTATTCAAATCCATAAGCTTATTGGCATAGCGCTGCACAGTAATCGTTAACCCCAGATCATCAAGAGTCATGGGCTTTAAATTATAAATAATTCCACGCATATCATTTATTACAGATTTTATCGTATTGGACATCGTATTTAGCTCTAGCTTTGCACGTATTGTGTCGATATCAATCAGTTTTGCACACAATTCTGATTTATGCACCAAGCTGGTCAAATTCTGAACCGTTGTGTCATGCAGATCCCTTGCTATTCTTTGCCTCTCCAGCTCCTGGGCCTCCAATAGGCTTAAGCCCTTGTCAATGATCTTTTGGCGGTTATCGGATTCAGCAAGCATGCTCTCCTCTTCCGAAACCAATGTATCAATACTTTGGGCTGCTGATTTTAACCCTTGAATCTTTTGGTTTAGCTTATCCTTGTTTTCAATGATCAAATCAATTTCTTTCCTTAATTGGTCAATTTCCTGTACCAATTCACTTGTATCCAACGCCTTACTGTATAAGGGGGTAAATACATCCCGGTTATGGTTCTTTGTCCTCTCCTTTTCACTTAATTCAAGCTCTTTGTCCTCTAATAAGCTTAGCTTTGATTTTAAGTCCACTTTCACTGAATAAAGCTGCTCTTCAAAATCTACAGCCATGTCCCGTAATAAAATCGCAGAGGCCTTTCGTTCTTCAATTAGTTTCTTTTTCTTATCTTCAGTATTTTTATTCTCATCATACATCATATAAGCTTCCTTCCCACGCTCATTTCATACTATAACATTCCCGGGCCAAAGAAATATAACGAAATCTATCTAAACTCTGCTATTTTATATATTCTGTCATATTACTTTATAGTCTGGCAATCAAACTTTAAATGTCGCACATATTATCTGATACTATCTTCAGCATATGCATGCTGGAACAACTATAAGGCTAGATACATCCTTATAATTTACCCTGACTCCAATCCCACCTAATTCAATCGTATTATCACTTACATTTCGCACATAATTTTATTAAGTCGCTCTGCTTCATAAACATATCTGAAAATCTGATTCCCTGCTCAGTATATTCTTTATGCTTCACAAAACCGATTGTCCTGAAAAAATCCTCCGATTCAGGAAATGTTTTCACGGTCACTTCATCAATACCTGATGTAAAGGCCTTCGTTAAAAGCATTCTAACTGTAAAATCTCCGTACTGCTTCCCACGGTATTCCTTTAGAACAGCCACCTTCTCTATCATACATAATGTTCCGTCATATATGATCCGTCCGGTTGCCACAGGTATTTTCAAAGCTTCCCCAGACTCTTCCTTCACGCTTTGACCTTCTTCATAAACAATTACATGCATTGCTTCAAGATCCAATCCGTCAAATTCCAATTCCTCGGACATCCCGAATTCTTCCACAAAAACCTTTCTACGTATGTCCATAACCTCTGACAAGTCATCCCCATAGCATAATAATTTTCCTTGTATTAGCATGATTACACCTCATATCCTCTTATAATGGTTCCTTTGATGGCTTACCGGCACTTCTTGGATAATTTTTTGGTGTGGGACTTGTCTTGCGTATAACAACTAAGGAACGCTCTATGTCTGTTCCAGGTAGAATAAACTCCTTAACCTGGTCTAAGGTTCCACCAAGTATGTTTAACGCATTTTTTGAAAAAGACAGCTCCTCTGCTATTATACCAGATTTATAAGAGATAAAAAATCCGCCTTTTTTCACATATGGAAGACAATATTCTACTAAAGATGACAGTTTAGCTACTGCCCTCGACAGGCATAAATCGTATTTTTCCCTATGCTTCGTGTCTTTCCCGTAGTCCTCCGCCCTTCCATGAAGTGTCTGCACCTTATCCAACCCAAGCTTTTCAATTACATCCTTTAAGAAAACTAATCTTTTATTTAAGGAGTCCAATAATACCAATTCAATATCTGGATATACAATTTTTAAGGGTATCCCGGGAAATCCGGCCCCTGTACCTACATCCAGTATCCTTTCATTTGTTAACGGCCTGAATTTAACAATGGAAAGGCTGTCAATAAAATGCTTTATAATTACTTCCCTAAATTCCGTGATTGCAGTCAGGTTCATTACCTTGTTTCTTTCCACTAACAGCTCATAATAGTCGATAAACTGCTGTATCTGCTTCTCTGTCAAGCTAATTCCAAGCTCCTCCAATCCAGCATAAAACTCATGAATTTCAGGATATTGATTATACTCCATATGCTCTCCACTTCTTGTTTTTGTAATATATTGCTATATATTGTTATATCATACTTTTTCATTTAAATTAAGTGTTTTTTTAATATTTAATGTAATATTTCATTAAATATATTTTTTAAGTATATTTTATTAAATATAATTTATCAAGTATATCTTATTAAGCACAATTTTAGAAAGCACTGTTTCGGCAATCCTCCTTTTAAAAAAGACTGCCGCAAAAATTACATAAATATAGCATCAAAGCACTTTATGTTATAATGCAACAGCCTATCAAATAACCTATTTTTTACTTTAATTTTGCTTTAACCTTACTCTTTACTATGACCCTAATTTTAACTCTGAACCCCTCCCGCAGCCGGCATTTTCTCCTTTACCTTATACTGGGTTAAATAAACCAGCAATATAGATATATCAGCGGGGGAGACACCTGATATCCTGGAAGCCTGTCCAATGGATATTGGCTTAAACTTGATTAATTTCTGCCTTGCCTCTATCCTGAGGCTCGGCACCGCTATATAATCGATGTCCTCCGGAATTTTTCTGTTTTCCAGCTTTTTAAACTGCTCTACCTGCCTGAGCTGGCGCTTAATGTACCCATCATATTTTATATTAATATTAACCTGTTCAATCACATCATCATCCAGCTTTATCCGGTCCTTATCAATGGCTTCCAATATTTCATAGGATAATTCAGGCCTGCGTATCAGGTCAGCCAGTGTTGATGCTGTATTAAGAGGGGAACTTCCATGGCTTTCCAACAGCTTCTGAACCTCCTTACCGGCTCCGACCACCGTTCTTTCCAGCCGTGCAATCTCTTTTTCTATTTCATCCTCCTTCAGCTTAAGCCTTTGGTAACGCTCCTCGCTGATAAGGCCTATTTCATATCCCTTCCTGGTCAACCTGATATCCGCATTATCCTGGCGCAGCAATAACCTGTATTCCGCCCTGGATGTCATCATCCGGTAGGGTTCATTGGTTTCCTTAGTCACAAGGTCATCAATCAGCACACCAATATATGCTTCAGACCGGTCAATGATCAAAGGCTCCCTCCCTAATATTTTCATTGCTGCATTAATACCGGCAACCAGACCCTGGGCCGCAGCTTCCTCATATCCTGAGCTGCCATTGAACTGCCCTCCCGCAAATAAACCTTCTATCTCTTTAAATTCCAGGGAAGGCTTTAATTGCATGGGATTAATACAATCATATTCAATGGCGTAAGCATTCCGGACAATATTTGCATTCTCAAGCCCCGGAACGGAGCGGTACATCTGGTGCTGGACATCCTCCGGCAAAGAGCTTGACATACCGGCTATATACATCTCATTTGTATACATACCCTCCGGTTCAATGAATACCTGATGCCTCTCCTTATCAGCAAACCTTACGACCTTATCCTCAATGGAGGGGCAATACCTTGCGCCGGTACCTTTAATATCTCCCGAATATAGGGGTGACCTGTCTATATTCGCACGGATAATCTCGTGGGTCTTCTCATTCGTATAGGTCAGCCAGCAGGAAACCTGTTCCTTCTTCAAGGCCTCCGGATCCGTAGTAAAGGAAAATGGCACGACCTTTTCATCACCGAATTGCTCCTCCATCTTGGAAAAATCGATGGAGCGCCGGTCAATCCTCGCAGGCGTTCCGGTCTTAAACCGGTACATTTCAATCCCAAGGGCTTTTAGGGATTCCGTTAAATGAGTGGCCGCCTGCAGCCCATTAGGACCTGTATGGCTCACCACATCCCCATAAATACATCTTGCATTTAAATAGGTACCTGTACATAGGACAACTGCCTTACAGGGATAGGTCGCACCTGAGAAGGTTTTTACACCGGTAATCCGGTTATCCTGGGCAAGAATCTCCGTAACCTCTGCCTGCTTTATGGTCAGCTTCGGCGTATTTTCCAATACCTTTCTCATATAACTTGAATATTCCCGCTTATCCGCCTGGGCACGCAGGGAATGGACCGCCGGTCCTTTCGATACATTGAGCATCTTTGACTGAATATAGGTTCTGTCGATATTCTTTCCCATTTCACCGCCAAGGGCATCTATTTCACGCACTAAATGACCCTTTGAGGTTCCTCCGATATTAGGATTACAGGGCATTAACGCAATACTGTCAACACTCACCGTAAACATCAAGGTATTTAAGGATAAACGCGCAGCAGCAAGGGCTGCCTCACATCCAGCATGTCCGGCCCCCACAACTATAACATCATAATCTTCATATATATAAGACATACTTCCTCCATTTCTTTTCCATACCCTTCCTGGCCCATCTTCATAACCAAGTCATACTCAATCACAGCATATGCCACCTAAACACTCCTATACTTTACCTAACAAAAAGCCTCATCATACCAAAGACCAACGTGGTGAACCTGGGTGCATCGGTATCCATCTGGGCGCAGACCGGGCCTCCCGTGATTGCCTGCACTTGGCGATCATGGGTTGTTAAAGTCAATCCTAGGTGGATATCGATGCACTCAGATTCACCTCACCCCTTAAATCTCTTCCATCTATCACTAAATTCATATCTATACCCGTGCCTTTTACTTTTTGATGACCTATTCAAAAAGTGAATAGGCCTTAATAAATAGTTTGAAAGTGACTTTCCTTCAAACTATTTACCCATACAGAATTCTTTGAAAATCATATTAACCAGATCCTCTTCCACATTCTCACCAATAATCCTCCCAAGGGCCTCGTAGGCATTCATCAGGTCAATCGAATAAAAGTCCTCCGGCATTCCTGCCTCAATACTGCTTTTTACAAGCTTAATGCTTTCCAAGGTATCGAGTAATGCCTCCCTATGCCTCTCATTGGTAATATAAATATCATCATTAAAGGATAGCTCTCCTCCGAAGAACATCTCCTTAATTACCCTTTGAAATTCATCCAAGCCCGTATTTTCCTTAATGGAAACACTAATGACAGGATGCTTGGTTTTCTTAAGAATATCCTCTGCTGTAATTTTCGCTTCCAGGTCAGATTTATTTAAAAGCAGGATAGCTTTTTTATCATGCAGCATTTCAAGGATTGTGATATCATTCTCATCCATATCCGTAGAGGAATCTAATACAAAAATGATTAAATCAGCCTCTGATACGATACGCAGGGCCTTATCCACGCCCATTTTCTCTATCACATCCTCCGTATCCCGGATTCCAGCTGTATCAATCACATTTAGAATAATTCCATTCAGGTTAATTGTCTCCTCCAGGGTATCCCTGGTTGTTCCCGCAATATCCGTGACAATTGCCCGGTCCTCACCCACAAGGCTGTTTAACAGGCTTGATTTGCCCGCATTCGGCTTACCTACAATTACGGTTTTTATTCCTTCCTTAATGATTTTACCATTCCTGGATTCCCGGACCAGACGGTCTATTTCTTTGTATTCCTCCTCCAGGTGCTGCATTAACTCCGAATCAAAGCCCTCTAAGCTGATATGCTCAGGATCGTCCAAAGCCGCTTCTATAAATGCAATATCCCGGAGTATTTTCTCCCTTAGGGATTTAATCAGCTCAAGCACATTTCCTCTCAGCTGGTTTAAAGAGTTCTTTAACGCCAAATCATTTTTCGCATGGATGATATCACATACTGCTTCCGCCTGGGACAAGTCGATCCTTCCATTTAAGAATGCTCGTTTTGTAAATTCACCGGGCTCAGCAATTCTTGCACCATGCTTAAGGACCGCCTCCAATACCCTTCTGGTTACCACGACCCCACCATGGCAGTTTATTTCCACCGTATCCTCCCTGGTATAGGTGGAGGGAGCCCTCATAATGGCAACCATCACTTCATCAAGCATCTGGCCCTCATCCACAAGATATCCATAATGCAGGGTGTGGCTTTTTTCCTGGGACAGTCTTTTCTTACCGGACTTCGACTGATAGATCTGATCTATGATCTTAAATGCATGATCACCGCTAATCCTGACTATGCTTATTCCTGCATTGCTCATACCAGTAGCAACTGCCGCTATCGTATCCGTATTCACCATCATCCCTCCATTACAATACCTATATCACGAAAAGGTGTTTTAAAGTATGCCCTACTTTAAAACACCCCTTCTTAAACATACAAAAACATACAATTTACAAAGTTTATCCATAAGACAAACTTTTTCTGTCTCTTAAAGAGAACCTTCTATTTTACACTGACTCAATTGTCTCTTCCTTCTTTTCCTTGCTTTCCTTATACTTCTCATAGTCCTTCTTATAATCAGCGCTATAGTTTTTGTTGTATCCGCTCTTGCTTGTATTATAAGGCTTCTTATAATTCTTGTTCGTAACCGCACTATCCTTACGGTACCCGCCTCCGCTATAATTCCGGTTATTATTATTTGAATATTTCTTATCATTCAAGCCTTTTTTCACATTAATAACAACCTTGCGGTAAGGCTCCTCACCCTCAGAATAGGTCTCTACATATTTATCATTCTGTAAAGCGGAATGTATAATTCTTCTTTCATAAGGGTTCATAGGCTCCAAAGATACGGGCTTCCTTGTTCTCTTAACCTTATAGGCAATATTCTTTGCCAGGTTCTCAAGGGTTTCCTTTCTTCTTGCCCTATAATTTTCTGTATCTAATTTAACTTTAATATAGTTATCACTGTTTTTATTAACAACAAGGCTGATCAAATACTGGAGGGAATCCAGGGTTTGTCCTCTCTTACCAATGAGGACACCCATCTCATCACCATCAATATTAACCTCAATAGTTGAATTCTCCTCATCGAAATTAACATTGGCAGTTGCTTCAATACCCATTGCATGGAAAACATCCTCAAGAAATTTCTTTGTGGTACCCTGCTTAGTGGCTTTAATCCTTGCACGTATTCTCGCAGGTTTCCCGAATATACCAAGAAAACCGCTTGTCTCTTTTTCAATCACTTCGTATTCCATATTTTCGATTGCAGTTCCCAATTCAAGCATGGCAGCCGTGATTGCTTCATCCACTGTTTTACCGGATATTTCTTTCCAATCCATCCTATTTATCCCCCTTTTCATTTCTGCTGTTCAAAATGTTCGCGATATCAGAGATACTTTTGGAACCATTTGAGGATTTACTCTTTTGGCTTACACTTCCCACATTGCCTTTCTCATCTTCATTAGAATCAGTTGTTTCCGCCTTCTCCTTTGCGGAACTTTCAATATTCTTAGTCTGGGTTCTTGCCAGGTCAGCCATAGAGAGACCCTTTGACTCCAGATAAGCCTTCCTCTTACCCTGCTTCTTACTTTGCTTTGTAAGATTTTTCTGAATCAGCTCATTTACATCCACCCTCTGCATATACTTATTTACAAAATACTGCTGGATAATTGCAAATACACTACCGGTAATCCAGTAAAGGCCAATACCGATAGGGAAGGTCACAGCAAAGAGCGCGGACATAATCGGCATTACAACATTCATTGAATTCATGGAAGCTGCCATCGGATTATCCTTGTTATCAGTCTTTACCTGTATTTGTTTTGTCTGTACAAATTGCAATCCGCCTGCCAGAATCGGAATCAGGATTGCAGGGAATCTCCAGCCCGGAGGATTTGAAATATTAAGACCTAAAAAGCCGTTTACATTACCGATATTCTTTATGGTATCTGCAACCGTCAAGGCATTTCCATCTACAATACTGCTCTGGATACCAGGAAAGCTCGTCGCAAATTCGGCCCAGGTATTTGCATTAAAATGCTTTAATACATCAATAACAGCCGGTACCGTCGTCATATCAGCGGACATTCTTACATTTTTAAGCCCCTCTGCCAGGGTTCCCAAGGTTCCTGCATAATCTGGTACCTGCATAACCTGTACTGCAATATATTCGTATAACTTATAAACCGGATCTACATAAGCAGGAATATTATTAATTACGGCATATAATGCGAACATGATCGGAAGGGTTACTAACATTGGCAAACAACCTGCAGTCGGGTTAGCACCGTATTTCTCGTAAATAGCCTGGGTTTCTTCCTGCTGTTTCCTCATGGAGGCTTCATCTTTTTTACCCTTATATTTCGCCTGTACCTTTTGGATCTCAGGGTTCATAATGGATGAGAGCTTCGTAAATTTTTGCTGCTTAATTGTTAAGGGAATCATTAATGCCCTGGTAATGAACGTAAATATAATAATGGATAGGGCTATATTTTGGATACCGAATATAGAAAAAAATTCGTATATTCCATTCATGATCAAACCAAAAATGTAAGCGAAGGGTCCTAACCACCCTCCTGTTTTAGTCAATAAAGTAATAAACAATTATTTTTCCTCCTTAGAGCTGCTGTCTAAGCGACATTATAATTAGCATCCGGTATTCCCAGATATTTTACGGTACTGGATCATATCCACCCCGATGAAATGGATGACACCTTAGAATTCTTCTCACAGCTAAATATGTTCCCTTAATTGCTCCATACTTTTCCAACGCTTCCAAAGCATATAAAGAGCAAGTAGGCGTATAGATACAGCTTGGCCTCTTAAGAGGCGAAATATATTTACGATAAAATTTTACCATTAATATGATTATTTTCTTAACCATCTATTCTATACTCCTACACTGATTCTCCTTATTTGTAATCAGATTAGTATCAGGTTTTACCCGTTTCTTTCCCTATTTTATGGAGTTTCATCAGGTGTAACAATGCACTTTGAATCTCACTGTAGTCTTTCCCCTTGGCACCGACTCTTGCCACAACGATTATATCCAAACCGTTTATAAAGCTATCCTCAGATAATCGATAGCTCTCCCTTATCAGCCTGGTTATCCGATGCCGGATAACGCTATTACCTACCTTTTTACTGACCGATATTCCAATCCGGTTACTATTAGTATTATTCTTTTTCACATACATAATCAAATATTTATTCGCATATGATTTCCCGGTACGGTAAATTTCTTTAAAATCCTCGTTCTTTTTCAACGCTTCGGAATATTTCATGTTAAAATTAGCCTTTTCCTATGAACTGCATGAATTAATCTACAAGTGAATGAAAACGAAACGACCGGGTAAACCCGGTGCAATGTTTTATTCATTAAATGAAATCGTGAATCAGACATTACATTATCGCTCCGCAATCATTTCACTTGTTCAAAATTCACTAGTACTTCAGTACTATTACCACAGTACTATTTCCACCATACAAATGAATGATGCAATTTCCTACCTAAAACATTACTAAAATTACGAACACACTACCTGTGTTCCCCCACGGCCTTTCGCCGGCCATGCAAAAATAGAAGAAAAGGTCACATAATTGCGACCTATGCGGATAATCTTTTTCTTCCCTTTGCTCTTCTGGCAGCTAATACTTTTCTGCCATTTGCTGTTGCCATTCTTGCTCTGAAACCATGCACTCTTGCATGTGATCTCTTTTTCGGTTGGAATGTCATTTTCATTGCTCTGCACCTCCTTTAATTGCACCGTGCAAACTGATAAGCGAACTTTATCTATTTTATTTTTGGTATTTTGGAATATCACGTCTATTATATTCGCAATACATGTCCACGTCAAGTAAATCTTTTGATTTTTGCCTCTTATCCACAATCCACAAAAATATATTCTTTCCTTATATATATACACAATTGTTGATAACTTTTCGCATTTTGTGGATAAAATGTTCCCAAAAAGCCCTGAAGGTTCATATTTTATGGCATTTTATTAACATTTTGAGATTGTGGGTAATGTTTAAATTCTTATCCACCCTTCCACAAATGCGGCAATAAAGCCAATAAATCATTGGCTTCGTAAAGTTAGGCATATTAACCATTGAAAATTTAATACTTTTGTTATAATATATATCTTAGTGAGTATTCGTGGAGGAAACAATGAAGAGCTTAATTCAATCAAAATGGGATGACATTTTAAAATATTTGATCGCAGAATACGGAATAACAGACGTGTCCTACAATACCTGGCTAAAGCCACTTAAGGTATATGATGTAGTTGACCATGTTATTACGATTCTTATTAATGATGAACGCATTGGACCTCCAAGCATTAATATTATTCGCAATAAATACGAATTATTATTAAAGGTATCGATAGAAGAGATCATGAACGAGCCTTATGAGATCAGGTTTGTTCTCAAAAGCCAGATAGATCAGGAGAAAAAAGCTCCGGAGCCCGCGATTTCCAAGAAGAAAAATAATGGACCGACATTTTTAAATGCCAGATATACTTTTGACACCTTCGTTGTCGGAGGAAATAATGAATTTGCAAGGGCAGCGGCTCTCGCTGTTGCTGAAAACCCGGGTGAAATCTACAATCCGCTTTTCATTTACGGGGGCGTAGGTCTTGGTAAAACACACTTGATGCATTCTATCGCCCATTTTGTATTGGGTCAGAACCCGGACACAAAGGTGCTCTATGTTACCAGTGAGAAATTTACCAATGAATTGATTGACGCAATCCAAAAGAATACGACAACCCAATTCAGGGAAAAATACAGGTCAATCGATATCCTGTTAATTGATGATATCCAATTTATTATAGGTAAGGAACGAACCCAGGAGGAGTTTTTCCATACCTTTAATACCCTGCATGAATCCAAGAGGCAAATTATTATCTCCAGTGACCGCCCTCCGAAGGAAATGCTTACCTTAGAGGACAGGCTCCGCTCCCGTTTTGAGCATGGCCTGCTGGCGGACATCCAGTCTCCTGATTATGAAACCAGGATGGCAATCCTCCGTAAAAAAGAGGAGCTGGACGGCTTAAAGGTAGACGAAGAGGTTCTCCGTTATATAGCGACCAACATTAAATCCAATATCCGTGAGCTGGAAGGGGCCTTAACCAAGATTGTTGCCTTCTCCCGCCTTAAGAAAAGGGAGCTGAACCTGTTACTTGCAGAGGAAGCTCTAAAAGACATTATTTCACCAAATGAAAAGAAGGTTATTACAGCTGAGTTAATTATAGAGGTTGTCGCTGAGCACCATAACATAACTCCGGCTGACATTTATTCTAAAGACAAAAGCAGGAATGTATCCTATCCAAGGCAGATTGTTATGTATCTATGCCGCCGGCTAACTGAGATGTCTGTTACTGAGATTGGTAAAACCCTTGGCAACCGGGATCATTCAACGGTTCTTCATGGTTATGAAAAGGTATTAGGTGATATTGCGCAGGATCCTGCGGTACATAATACGATTGACGTGTTAATAAAGAAGATTAATCCGGAATAAATTAATGATGTACTATTAATATAGAAGAAACTGAATCTGATCATTCTTTTCCTGAGTATTTTATTAAAATACTTTTGACAGCTGATACCGCTGGGCATACTTTAGTTGATTTTCTGTTGATACAGGGTTGATAAATGGTTGATACACTGTTCATAAAAAATATTACAATTTCTGTATGTTATTTATCATGATCTTGTCCACAGGAAAACCTGCTGTTATCATACAAGTTATCCTAGCCCTTAAGCCCTTGATTTTGTAGTGCTGAGGGGCTATATCAACAAATTCACAATCCTTATTAAGACGAGTACTAAAAATCTTTAATATATTTATATATTATACGCGAAGGGAGATTATACACAGATGAAAATCCAATGCCAGAAAGCGGATCTTTTGAATGGTGTTAATATTGTATTAAAAGCAGTACCTGTTAAATCTACCATGCCTATTTTAGAATGTCTCATTATAGAAGCATCCGATTTAGGAATAAAATTAACGGCAAATGATATGGAACTTGGAATTGAAACCTTTGTTAAGGGAACAATTATAGAAAAGGGCACAGTTGCCCTCAATGCAAAGATATTTTCTGAAATCGTAAGAAGGCTTCCGGAAAATGAAGTCAGCATACTGACGGACGACTCCTATATGACGGAGATTAACTGTGAAAAAGCGAAGTTCTCCATTTCAGGAAGATCCGGTGAGGAATTCCCAAGCCTTCCTAAGGTTGAAAAGGAAAACCCGATAGTCCTGTCCCAGTTCACCTTAAAGGAAATCATTAGACAGACTGTATTTTCCATCTCCGATAATGAAAGCAACAAGATCATGACGGGAGAGCTGTTTGAAATAAAGAATAATGAATTAAGGGTTATCTCCTTGGATGGACACAGGATTTCGATCCGGAAGGTATTTATGAAGGACTCCTATGAGGACAGGAAGGTTATCGTACCAGGAAAGACCTTAAATGAAATAAGCAAGATATTATCCGGCGAGGTTAGCTCCTTAGTGAACATCTTTTTTACGGATAAGCATGCATTATTTGAATTTGATGATACCGTGGTTTTGACCAGGCTGATCGAAGGAGAGTACTACCGCATTGACCAGATGCTCTCCAGTGATTATGAGACAAAGGTTACAATCAATAAAAAAGAGCTCCAAAATTGTATTGAAAGAGCATCCCTGCTGATCAGGGAGACGGACAAGAAGCCGATTATCATCGATATAAAGAATAATAATTTTGAATTAAAGATTAATACAGCCATCGGTTCCATGAATGAAGAGATCGATATTACTTTGGAAGGCAAGGATATCGTTATCGGTTTTAATCCAAAATTCCTGCTGGATGCCCTGCGCGTAATTGACGATGAGAATGTTGACATTTATCTGATAAATGCAAAAGCACCCTGCTTTATCCGCGATAAGGACCAGTCCTATATTTATTTGATTTTACCTGTTAATATTAATGTTGCTGCGTAACGATATGATATCCGGTACCTGCTTGTGTGACTGCGGTGGGGCCGGATACCGAGGCCCGCAGTAAGTGCACTGCCGGAGGCAGTATACTGGAAAGGATGTATTAGATGCATCAGATTAAGCTTAGGGAAGAATATATCAAGCTGGGGCAGGCATTAAAGGCTGCCGGTTTCGTTGGTTCCGGCGTGGATGCCAAAAATGAGATCCTTGACGGATTGGTAAAGGTCAATGGAGTTGTAGAGGTCCAAAGGGGCAAGAAGCTCCACGATGGAGATATGGTGGAATATAATGGTGAGCAGATTAAAATTATAAAATAAGAGATCGCAGGTATTATTACGCAGAAGGAACCGTTGGTGCAGCTATGATTGTAAAGTCATTAGAACTAAAGGATTACCGCAACTATAACCATCTGAATATGCAATTTTCGAGCGGTACCAATATTTTGTACGGCGAGAATGCCCAGGGAAAGACAAATATACTTGAGGCTATTTATCTCTGCGGAACGACCAAGTCCCACCGGGGAAGCAAGGATAAAGAAATGGTCAGTTTTACTGAAGAAGAGGCCCACGTCAGAGTTATTCTTGAAAAAAATCAGATTCCCCACAGAATTGATTTACATCTGAAGAAGAATAAAGCTAAGGGAGTTGCCATAGATGGTATTCCCATCAAAAGACAAGGTGAATTATTTGGAATGCTTAACCTTGTGTTTTTTTCTCCGGAGGATTTATATATTATAAAAAATGGGCCGGCAGAAAGAAGAAGGTTTTTGGACCTGGAGCTTTGCCAGTTAGACAAGATATATTTAAGCCAGCTTGGCAATTACAATAAGGTTTTGGCACAGCGCAATAACCTTTTAAAGCAGATCGCCCTGAACCGGAGTCTGATTGATACCCTCACGGTCTGGGATGAAAAGCTTCTGGAATATGGTTGTAAGATTATAAAAACGAGGGAAGAGTTTGTAATAAGGCTGAATGCTTTAGTGGGAGAGATACATAAGAGGCTGACAGGCGGTAAGGAGCAGTTAATACTTCAATATGAGCCAAATGTGAGGGCCGCAGATTTTGGAGGAAGCTTAAAAAGAACCAGGGAGAAAGACCTTTCATTAAAAATGACAAATACGGGCCCCCACAGGGATGACCTGGGGTTTTTGCTTGGTGACATTGATATCCGTAAATATGGTTCCCAAGGACAGCAAAGGACCGCCGCATTATCCTGTAAGCTGGCGGAAATTGATTTGGTGAAGTCCATCATTAAGGAAAATCCAATCCTTTTGCTGGATGACGTTTTATCAGAATTAGACAGGCAGCGCCAGAATTATCTTCTAAACAGCATCGGGGATATCCAGACAATGATTACCTGTACCGGGCTGGAGGAATTTGTGAATCATAGATTTGCTTATGATAAGGTGTTTCAGGTAGTGGAAGGAACTGTAAACAGTTTGGAAAGAACAATATAATTTATTGTAAAGAGCCAGGAGGCAATGGCTCCCTAAAAAGAATTGGGAGGTTCATTCCTCCACAAAAGAATTGGAGGCCATACCTCCAATAGAAAGAATTGGAGGTTTAAAAAAATGGGTAACGAATATGGTGCAGATCAAATACAGATATTGGAAGGATTAGAAGCAGTAAGGAAACGCCCTGGAATGTATATCGGTTCCACTTCTTCCAAGGGGCTACACCATCTGGTTTATGAAATCGTAGATAACGCAGTAGACGAAGCCTTGGCAGGATACTGTGATACGATTGACGTATCCATTAATCCTGATAATTCAATTACGGTATTAGATAATGGCCGTGGTATTCCGGTTGGTATAAACCAGAAGGCAGGCATCCCGGCGGTTGAGGTAGTATTTACGATCCTGCATGCCGGTGGTAAGTTTGGCGGTGGAGGATATAAGGTATCCGGCGGCCTCCATGGGGTAGGTGCATCTGTAGTTAATGCTCTTTCCGAATGGCTGGAGGTTGAGATATGTGTGGATGGTAAGCTGTACAAGCAGCGTTATGAACGCGGTAAAGTAGTGTGTCCGTTGAGGGAAGAGGGAGAAAGTGAATGCAGGGGAACAAGGGTAACCTTTTTACCGGACAGGGAGATTTTTGAAGAAACGGTCTATGACTATGATATTTTAAAGCAAAGGCTCCGTGAGATGGCATTCCTGACCAAGGATGTTAAAATCATACTCCGTGACCAGAGGGAGGAGGAGCGGAAGGTAAGGGAATTCCATTATGCCGGCGGTATTAAGGAATATGTTGAATATTTAAATAAGCACAAGGATGCCCTTTATAACGATATTATTTATTGTGAGGGGCAGAGAGATGATATTTATGTTGAAGTGGCCATGCAGCATAACAGTACCTACACGGAAGGCATTTACAGCTTTGTAAACAATATAACAACTCCGGAAGGTGGTACCCATCTCGCCGGCTTCAAAAATGCAATCACAAAAACCTTTAACGATTATGCGAGGGCGCAAAAATTTTTAAAGGATAGCGACCCGAACCTGACAGGCGAGGATATCAGGGAAGGCCTGACAGCAATTATCAGCATAAAAATTCCCGAGCCCCAGTTTGAGGGACAGACAAAGCAGAAGCTGGGTAACAGCGAGGCAAGGGGTGCAGTTGACAGTGTAGTAAGTGAACAGCTGACCTATTATCTTGAATTAAATCCAAATGTGGCAAAGATGATGGTTGAGAAAGCGGTCCTCGCACAGCGTGCTAGGGATGCTGCCCGTAAAGCCAGGGATTTGACAAGAAGGAAGACAGCCTTAGAGGGAATGAGCCTGCCTGGAAAATTAGCGGATTGTTCCGAGAAGGATCCCTCCAAGTGCGAGATCTATATTGTTGAGGGTGATTCGGCGGGAGGCTCCGCAAAAACGGCGAGGTCCAGGGCAACCCAGGCAATCCTGCCTCTTAGGGGTAAGATTTTAAATGTTGAAAAATCCAGATTGGATAAAATATTGGTCAATAATGAAATCAAGGCAATGATTACAGCCTTCGGCACGGGCATCTCCGATGATTTTGATATTTCAAGATTGCGCTACCATAAGATTATTATCATGACAGATGCGGATGTTGACGGCGCCCATATCAGCACCTTGCTGCTGACCTTCTTCTACCGCTTTATGCCGGATCTGATAAAGCAGGGCTATGTATATATGGCACAGCCTCCCCTTTATAAGGTTGAGAAAAATAAATTAGTCCGTTACGCTTATAGCGATGATGAATTAAACCAGATACTGATGGAGGTAGGCAGGGATGGAAATAACAAGATCCAGCGTTATAAAGGTCTTGGTGAAATGGATGCGGAGCAGCTTTGGGATACTACAATGGATCCGGAAAAGAGAATACTTCTGCGTGTGACCATGGATGAAGAGCAAACCTCAGAAATAGATCTCACATTTACAACCTTAATGGGTGACAAGGTAGAGCCCAGAAGGGAATTCATTGAAGCAAATGCGAAGTATGTAAAGAATCTGGATATATAGACTATTCCATATGCCCTAGAGCGGCTGCATTTATGGAAGTTTGAACGGAGGAAGAGTAATGGAAGAGAATATCTTCGACAAGGTGCATGACGTCGATTTAAGAAAGACGATGGAAACATCCTATATCGATTATGCCATGTCTGTTATTGCGGCACGCGCCCTGCCCGATGTAAGGGACGGTTTAAAACCGGTACAGAGAAGAATTTTATATGCAATGATTGAGTTGAACAATGGTCCCGACAAGCCGCACCGTAAATGTGCGCGTATTGTAGGTGATACCATGGGTAAGTACCATCCTCATGGAGACAGCTCCATATATGAGGCATTGGTAAAGCTGGCGCAGGATTTCTCTACCAGATACCCGTTAATTGATGGACATGGAAACTTCGGCTCCGTTGACGGTGATAGTGCGGCAGCGATGCGTTATACTGAGGCCCGTCTGAGCAAGATTTCCATGGAAATGCTGTCGGACATCAATAAAGATACCGTTGATTTTAATCCAAACTTTGACGAAACAGAAAAGGAACCCAGCGTACTGCCCTCCAGATATCCGAATCTGCTGGTGAACGGTACCTCCGGTATCGCGGTAGGTATGGCTACCAATATTCCTCCCCACAATTTACGTGAGGTTATTAATGGTGTCTTAAAAATCATCAATAACCATATCGAGGAGGACCGGGATACGGAAATTGAAGAGCTGCTTCAGATCATCAAAGGACCGGATTTCCCTACAGGTGCAGAGATACTGGGAACCGCCGGTATTGAAGAGGCATACCGTACAGGAAGAGGAAAGGTCCGTGTCCGGGCCGTCACCGATATTGAGCCTATGGCAAATGGCAAGAACCGTATCATAGTAACGGAGCTGCCCTACATGGTGAATAAGGCCCGCTTAATTGAGAAAATAGCAGACCTTGTAAAGGAAAAGAAGATTGACGGGATCACAGAGCTCCGTGACGAATCGGACCGTACCGGCATGAGAATCGTAATTGAGCTCCGCAGGGATGTAAATGCGAATGTCATGTTGAACCAGCTCTATAAGCATACGCAGCTGCAGGATACCTTCGGCGTAATTATGCTTGCACTGGTAAATAATGAGCCCCGCATCCTGAACCTGCACCAGATGCTGAATTATTACTTACAGCATCAAAAAGAAGTTGTAACCAGACGTACAAAATACGATTTAAATAAAGCTGAGGAAAGGGCCCACATTTTACAGGGCTTGCTGATTGCCCTTGATAATATTGACGAGGTAATCTCAATCATACGGTCCTCACAAAACGGTAATATAGCGAAGGAACGCTTAATCGAACGTTTTGGCTTAACCGATGTACAGGCCCAGGCCATCATTGATATGAGGCTCCGTGCTCTTACCGGGTTGGAAAGGGAGAGGCTGGAGAACGAATATGCAGAGCTGCAGGCGAAGATTGCGGAATATAAAGCAATCCTTGCAGATGAGAAGCTGTTACTTGGTGTCATCAGGGATGAAATCACAGTAATCCGTGATAAATACGGTGATGACAGAAGAACCTCCATCGGCTTTGATGAGTTTGACATTTCCATGGAGGACCTGATCCCTAATGAAAATACGGTAATTGCCAAGACCAGGCTGGGCTATATCAAGAGGATGACCGTTGATAATTTTAAGAGCCAGCACCGGGGTGGTAAGGGCATTAAGGGAATGCAGACCATTGAAGAGGACTTTATCGAAGATTTATTGATGACAACCAACCATCACTATATCATGTTCTTTACAAATAAGGGCCGGGTATACCGTCTCAAGGCATATGAGATTCCGGAGGCAGGAAGGACTGCCAGGGGTACGGCAATTGTAAATCTGCTGCAGCTACTGCCGGAGGAACGGATCACTGCCATTATTCCGCTGAAGGAATATCAGGATAACAGATTCCTTTTCATGGCGACGAAGAATGGTATTGTAAAGAAAACACCGATCCGTGAATATGAGAATATCAGGAAATCAGGCCTGCAGGCCATCAACTTAAGGGAAGATGATGAGCTGATTGAGGTAAAATCAACTAACAACCAGAAGGATATCTTCCTGGTGACAAAGAACGGTATGTGTATCCGCTTTAATGAGCGGGATGTGCGCCCCACCGGCAGGACCTCTATGGGCGTAATCGGTATGACGCTGACAGGTGAGGACCAGATTGTGGGAATGCAGATGCATACCCAGGGTAAGTATTTATTAATTGTTTCTGAAAATGGCATGGGTAAGCGTACGGATATTGAAGAATTCACCGTACAACGCCGGGGCGGAAAAGGTGTGAAATGCTATAAGATCACAGAAAAGACCGGTGATGTCATAGGTGTTAAGGCGGTAAATGATGAGAATGAAGTAATGCTGATTACAACGGAGGGAATCATAATCCGTCTGATAGTGAGTGATATTTCAGTTCTTGGACGTATCACCTCCGGTGTAAAATTAATGTCAATTAATGCGGAGACCGATATTAAGGTTGCCAGCTTTGCAAAGGTAAGGGAGAGCAATACCTCCACCTCTGATGAGGAGTTAATTAAGAATCTGGAAAAAGAGCTGGATGAGGAGAACCTGCCGGTTGAACCGGTAGATTATTCCGAGGCCGATGATTTTGATGATATACCCGGTGATGAAGAGCCTGCCGTTGACCAGGAAGAGGAAGACACAGATCCTGGGGAGGACGGGGAAGAAGACCAGGCAGAAAGGCCTTCTGAAGAGTAAGTATAAATAATCCGTGACAGAAAGAATATCAGCGTTTCGATATATTTCAGTAAACAGCACTCATATAAGGAGTTACGATGAGAAACCTGCATACCGATGAAATCATCAAAAATATAAAAGAAATGTGCATCGAAGCCAACTATAAGTTGGCTTCTGATGTAGAAGAGAGGGTTCGGGGAGCCTATGACCAGGAGGCCACCGCGCTGGGAAAGCAGATTTTAGGCCAGTTGGCCGAGAATTTAGATATTGCCTCGGAGGATTCCATACCGATCTGCCAGGATACAGGTATGGCAATTATATTTATAAAATTAGGACAGGACGTCCATATTGAAGGGATGGACCTGGAGGATGCGGTTAATGAAGGGATCCGCCAGGGCTATGAGGAAGGCTATCTCCGGAAATCAGTAGTGGGAGATCCTTTAATTAGGATCAATACAAAGGATAATACACCGGGAATTATCCATTATGAGATCGTAGCCGGGGATAGGGTTGAAATTACCGTTGCCCCAAAGGGCTTTGGAAGTGAAAATATGAGCCGTGTCTATATGCTGAAGCCTTCGGATGGTGTGGAAGGTGTTAAAAGGGCGGTTCTTGAGACGGTTAAATTAGCAGGCCCAAACGCCTGTCCTCCTATTGTGGTGGGTGTAGGTATTGGGGGCAGCTTTGAGAAATGCGCAGTTCTATCAAAAAAAGCCTTAACCAGAAGCATGGATACTTCCTCCCCGATAGAGCATATCAGGGAATTGGAGGATGAATTGCTGCTTGAGATTAATCAGCTTGGCATTGGACCCGGCGGTTTTGGCGGAAAGGTTACAGCCCTTGGAGTAAATATCGAGACATACCCGACCCACATTGCAGGCTTACCGGTCGCCATTAATATTTGCTGCCATGTAAACAGGCATGTGAGCAGGGTTTTATGATTCACAATTACCTATAGCAAAAATAAGGGAGGATTTTCGATGGATCAATATATAAATACTCCGCTGACAATGGATAAGGTCAAAGGTCTGCAGGCAGGGGACTATGTTTATATTACAGGGACCATTTATACGGCCAGGGATGCGGCCCATCAGAGAATGTATCAGGCCATGGAGGAAGGAAAAGAGATACCCTTTGACCTAAAGGACAGTATTTTGTATTATCTTGGACCAACACCGGCAAGGGAGGGACAGGTTATCGGATCTGCCGGGCCGACCACCAGCAGCAGGATGGATAAGTATACCCCCCTATTGTTAGATAATGGCTTAAAGGGCATGATCGGTAAAGGGAAAAGAAGCAAAGAAGTAGTGGAATCAATGGTCAAGAATAAAGCGGTTTATTTTGCGGCAGTGGGCGGTGCAGGAGCCCTTCTTTCCAAGAAAATAAAAGCATCCAAGGTTATTGCATATGATGATCTCGGTACGGAAGCCATCCGTGAGCTATATGTGGAGGACTTTCCTGTTATTGTCGTTATTGATTCAAAAGGAAATAATTTGTACGAAATAGTTTTGCAAAGCAGTTGACAAAATAAAAGTCATTTGTTATACTAGATTTTGCCTCGTGAGAAACAAGGGGTCAAACCTGCCAAAATAGAGGATTCAATGAAATTTAGCATGAAAGGATCCATCTAAGGGTAAATTAAATAAAGAACATTCAGTTCTGCTTTTGGAGAAATACTCAAGAGGCCGAAGAGGCGCCCCTGCTAAGGGTGTAGGTCGGGCAACCGGCGCGAGGGTTCAAATCCCTCTTTCTCCGTTATATTTTTTATCAAAAAAAGTCAATTGCTGTTGCGGTTGGCTTTTTTGCATTTTCAAAAAAATAAGAAGCAAGAGAATACTGGTAAAGGAGTAGGATTAGATGGGAAAAATAATTTTAACTTATAACGATGTATATGAGATAAACCAGAGATTGGATAAGAAGGCTTTAGGGTTTAAATTGCATTTACATGATACCTGTAGCAGTCAAAGCTTTACCATAGAACCTTTAAGGGGCAGTGCTGGTGATGGGGGCTATGAAGAAATGAAAAATGTTATTACGGGATATTTTGAGGAAAAAGCTATAAAAATAAATTTCTTAGAAAACAATTTGGAGTTTTATATAGTTTCATAGCTTAAAAGGGAAGATAGCTGGAAAGCCTTGTTTTCAGGGTTTTTTAGCTATTTTAACAATGACGCAAAATGCGGTTTTATGGGGAGATTGTGTGATTTAAATATATTTTTTTAAAAAATTGAAAAATTTAAATCAAAAAGTTGTTGACAAAGGTTTTTTACTGTGATATACTTCTTTTTGCTGACGCGGTAAACGACAAACAACTTCGAAATATGAGTTGACAGTTTGAAGGCGTGTTGAAGGCGTGGCAGCAATATGAACCTTGATAATTGAACAGTAAAACAACCCTGAAAATTCTAAAAATATGGGTCTCCCACATGGGATCCAGAAATAGATTTTCATTG
>DUNO01000076.1 GCA_012839295.1 Clostridiales bacterium | reverse complement strand
TTTTCAGTGCGTGGAAGTTGCCATAAAACAAGTTCAGATCCTGTATCTCAAATTTATTCATTAAGCTTTTCCTCTCCCTAATCGTTTCGCAACAAAAGCCGAAAGCGTATTTAGCCCAATTACCATGATAAGCAACACAACCGCCGTAGCATAGGACTGCTCGGTATTTAACCCTTCTGTCCACAGCGCATATAAATGCACAGACAGCGTTCTGCCTGAGTCCATCAGATTATCAGGTATTTGAGCGACCGATCCGGCTGTATATATCAGTGCAGCCGTTTCGCCGACAATTCTTCCTACCGACAATATCACGCCTGCAAGAATGCCGGGAATAGCTGACGGCAAAATAATTTTAAATATTGTACGCAGTTTTCCGGCCCCCAAACCTAAGCTGCCCTCCCGGTATGAATCGGGAACGCTGATGAGTGCTTCCTCCGTCGTTCGCATAATTACCGGCAAAATCATAATTGACAGAGTCAATGCGCCCGCAAGCAGTGAATAGCCAAAGCCGAGCGTCGTAACAAAGAGCAGAAATCCAAATAATCCATACACAATGGACGGTATTCCTGATAATGTTTCAGCCGTTATTCTCACTACCGAGACCAGCTTATTTCCGCGCTTTGCATATTCCACAAGATAGATAGCCGAAAATATCCCGAGCGGAACCGCAATCAGCAGGGATAAAAGCGTCATAGTTACTGTATTGATAAGTGCCGGAAACAGGGATACATTTTCAGAAGTATACTTGAGGCTGAACAAATCAAGAGACAGGTGCGGAACGCCTTTTATCAATATGTAAACGACAAGACAGAGAAGTACTCCTACAGTTAATAACCCCGAAGCGTATACGGCAATTCTTAGCGCAATTGACTGAATTTTTGATTTACTAAAAGTTCTCAAGATTTCGACCTCCTTTTGATGAAGGAGAAGGTAAGGTTGATAATCAAAATGAATACAAATAATACAGCTGCGGTTGCAATCAGAGCCCCTCTGTGCAGATCGGCGGCATATCCCATTTCAAGTACGATGTTTGCAGTCAGCGTTCTAAGTCCTTTTAATACCCCTGACGGAATGACAGCTTGATTGCCGGCAACCATCACCACCGCCATCGTTTCTCCAATGGCGCGGCCAACCCCTAAAATAACTCCCGCCATGATTCCGGATTTTGCCGCAGGTACCACTGTAAAAAACACGCTTCTTTCATGTGTGGCACCTAAAGCAAGAGAACCTTCATAATAGCTTTCGGGAACGGCTCGTATTGCTGCTTCGGAAACGTTCACTATTGTAGGCAGTATCATGATCCCGAGAATGACAGAAGCGGCCAACATACTTGATCCGCTGCCTCCAAGAAAGTCACGGATAAAAGGAACAATCACCATCAACCCGAAAAAACCGTATACAACAGATGGAATCCCTGCGAGTAAATCAACTGATGGCTTAATGATCCTATATAATTTTTGGGGGCAGAAGCGGGCCATAAATACCGCTGTAAGTATTCCTATAGGCACTCCGATTATAATAGCACCGGCTGTAACGTACAGGCTGCCGAGTATCATGGGAAATATGCCGTAAATATCGTTTGACGGTTCCCACTGGGAGCCTGATAAAAACCGAAATACACCCACTTCAGCCATTGCCGGAATTCCGTTAATAAATATGAATATACAGATAAGAGCAACAGCAAGTATGGAAATGCAGGCTGAAATTAAGAATACAATTTGCATCATTTGCTCTTTTAACTTTGCCTTTTTCATTTGTAGACCTCCGTTATGCCGGGTCGGTTCACTGCTTGCTTTACTGGGCAACATCAGACCACCTTACGGCTTCACCGGTATATATCTTCTTTACTTGCTCGGCTGAGAGACTATCTACAGTATTCTTTTTATTCACGATTACCGCAATCCCATCAATTGCAATTGTGGTGGAGGTAATACCGTTTGCGATTTCGCTTTCTTTCAGTTCACGGCTTGACATTCCGATATCACAAATATTGTTAATAACACTGTTTACGCCGGTGGTGGAGTCACTTTGATTGATTTCAATGTTAGCGTTTGTGTTGATAGCCAGATACGCTTCCTTCAGCTTTTCCATCACGGGGGTAACCGATGACGAGCCTGCAATTGTTATTTTACCCGACGGTTTCTTTCCGCTAAAAGCTGCTGCATCCGATGCGGCGATATATCCGTTTTGTTCCACAATTTTTTGTCCATCTTCGGATAATATAAAGTCAACAAAATCCTTTGCTACTTCGGATAAGTTCTCTTTTGTGGCAATGTTGAAGGGGCGAGAAATTTTATAACTGCCATTTTTGATGTTTTCGACAGTTGCCTTGGCGCCATCGATTTTTAGCGCCTTAACACTATCATTTAACGAACCGAGCGAAATATATCCGATTGCATGAGCGTTTTGCGAGACACTTGTAATCATAACTCCGGTGCTTTGTGTGATGTCTGCGGTCGAAACGGTATAATCCACTTTTTCACCATTTGCATTCTTTTGTTCAATGCCGAACAATTCAACAAACGCACCTCGTGTTCCCGAACCGTCTTCACGAGATATGACGGTTATTTCACTGCTCATATCAAATCCGCTTTTTGTGGCACAACCCGCAAAGGAAGTGAAAACTGTCATGCAGGTTAGAATGGCTGCTAATAATTTTATATACCTCATCTAAATAATCTCCTTTTTCATTTATTTGATTACATATTAAAAGATTATTGTAAAGTGGATACTTATTTTATTGTAAAATCGAGGTTAAATTTATACAAATGCATGTGCGCTTTTGGGGGTATATGGTGAAACTATTTTTAATTGTAACTTCTAATATTAGAA